>OZ241321.1:0-1500449 GCA_965199725.1 Methylophagaceae bacterium | reverse complement strand
CGAAAAAGCGGCTCATGTACAGATTCGCGCGAAAATTGCCAACAGGCCACAACAATGGCAGTCGCCGAAAAAATAGTCAATACGACCACATCGACTATGATAGAAAAATCAGTATTGATACCAGCAACAGTATGTTTAAGCAAATCAACGCCGTAACTGAATGGATTGATAGCCACTACGACATGCATATAAGCCGGTAACTGATTGACTGGATATAGCGCGCCACTGAGAAAAAATATTGGAAAAATAAATACATTCATAATCACCGCAAAATTATCAATGCTTTTTGAATAAACTGCAATGAGGCCACCTATTGCAGCACAGGATATCGCAGTCAATAATGCTGGCAAAATCATCAGCAATAGTATCTTTATATTAATAAGCCCGATTACAAGAAGCATTACAAGTAGCAATATAGTTTGTACCATCGCGATCAGTACTGCTGCTATCAACTTGGATAATACAATCCAGTAATGCGCTATTGGCGCTATCATCATCAATCTTATTATCCCAAATTCTTTGTCATAGACAAGCGTTAATGCTGATAACAACGAGGCAAATAACAAAGTCATTGCTACTATACCAGGTACCAGAAACAACAGATAACCGCCTGCCTGCTGCTGATTGACCAACATACTGCTAACACCACTACCAATAACCAGTAGCCAGATCATAGGTCGCACCATAGCACTCACTAAACGCGCACGCTGACGAAACAATCTGCTCATCTCCCTACCTACAACCGCTTTAATTGGTCTTAGGCTCATGCTGTTTCAACTGCTGGGTTACAAAACTGCCACAAATAGACATCATTCAAATTAGGCTGACGCCATTTCATGGAAACAACACGATCACTCAATGTGTTCTGCAAGCCGGAAAAATCAACATCATCTTTAGTGATCTTAAAGCTGAGATGCTCATATTCCCGTATAGGCAAACCAAATAGAGGCGACAATAGCGCCGATATATTCTCTGGATCAGGCGTATCAATTTCCAATATGTAGGTTGACAATCGCTGAATAAGATCGGCTGGTGACCCACCCTGTTGCAATGCACCATACTGAATAAAATCAACATGGTCACAAGCTACTGCCTCCTCCAGATAATGGGTAGTTAAAAATACCGTTAGTCCTTCTTCACGCCTTAATTGCTCAATAAAACGCCAGATCGCTCGCCGATTAGGTAAATCCAGGCCAACGGTAGGTTCATCTAAAAATAATATTTTCGGTCTATGTAGTACCCCACGAGCAATGTCAACTGCCCGCCGCTGACCCCCTGACAAGGTCACTAACTGTACATGCCGTTTTTTCTCCAAGCCAAATACAGTCATTAATTCATTAATGCGCTGATCTGCTATATTAGGTGATAGGTCATACATAGCGGCAGCAAATTGCAAGTTCTCATCAATGGTCATCATCCTGTCAAGCGCTGAATCCTGAAAGACCAAACCGACCGCGGCACGAATTGCTACCGGATCATCACAGACGTGCCGATCAACAACCCACGCATCTCCAGAGGTCGCTGCTGTCATGGTAGTTAACATATGAATAGTGGTGCTTTTACCAGCGCCATTAGGGCCTAGCAAACCATAACACTGGCTAGATTTAATGCTCAAATTAAGGCCATTGACTGCTATAGTCTGACCATAATGTTTGCTCAAGCTATCTGTGCGAATAACAATATCAGACATTAAAGTATCCGCATATTATCGCCATAAATAATTATAACCTGCTAATTTTTTTAGAGTTTTTCGGATTACGAAACATCAATGGCTTTTGTGCAATAATCGGTTTTTCTGCTTCAATACGTCCTGCCATAAGTGCATCATCAACAATATGACGATTAGGTGACTTGTTGCACACCGGATCAGTATTAGCAGCATTACCAGTCAGCATATAAGCCTGACAGCGACAACCACCAAAATCTTTTTCTTTTTCATCACAAGAGCGACAAGGTTCGGTCATCCAGTCAAAACCGCGGAAGCGGTTAAAATCATTGGAACCGTTCCAGATCTCAGCGATCGTCATATCTCTGACATTAGGCAGCTCCATACCTGGTAATTCACGGGCGGCATGACAGGGTAACGCGGTACCATCAGGCGCAATTGTCAAAAATACATTACCCCAGCCATTCATACATGCTTTAGGACGATCTTCAAAATAATCGGGCACCACATAATATATTTTCATCTTGCCTTTTTGCGCCTGCTGATAACGATGAGCAACAGTTTCTGCTGCAATTAATTGTTCCTTTAATGGCATTAATTGGTCGCGATTATGTAGCGCCCAACCATAGTACTGAGTTGTCGCTAATTCAACATAATCAGCCTCTAACGTAATGGCTAAATCTAAAATCTCGGCCATCTTTTCAATATTCTGCCGGTGGGTTACAAAACAAAGCACCATCGGATAGCCATGCGCCTTCACTGCCTTTGCCATTTCAATCTTATGCTGAAAGGAATCTGTGCCAGCAATTAGGTTATTTAAATCTTCCGAACTTGCCTGAAAACTGACTTGAATATGGTCTAAGCCTGCCTGTTTAAAGGCAGCCACTTTTGCTGCGTTCATCCCTAACCCTGAGGTAATCAGATTGGTATAAAACCCCATTTTTCTTGCTTCGGTAATGAGTTCAATCAAATCTGGTCGCGTTAATGGCTCGCCACCAGAAAGGCCAAGCTGGGTTGCGCCCATAGAACGTGCCTGACGAAACACATCCAACCACTGCTCAGTGTTGAGCTCATTTTTAATGTTAGCAAAGTCAACCGGATTAGAACAATAAGGGCATTGCAATGGACAGGCGTAGGTCAGCTCAGCCAATAACCACAGTGGTTGACGAATCTGCTCACCAGCTCTATCAACTGATCTACCAATACTACCTAGTGATTTATTCTGCTCTGATCCAGTCATTACTATATGCCTCCTCTAGAAATCTATATACATCATCATCTAAATCAGCACCGTTAAAGGCAGTTTTTAGCTCAGCGATAAGCGCGCTGACTGTTTGTTTTTTTTCGCTAATGCGTTGTAATATCTCACCTGCAGTGTCATTCAGCTTAACCATGCCTTCAGGATACAGCAATACATTACAATCTTGGGCTGGTTCCCATTGAAAGCGGTAGCCAAGCGCCAATACTGGGATACTATCAGGTGTGAATATTGGCTTGCTCATAACTCAACCTCAAAAGTATAAGGCGGACGTTTCTCTACATATGCCATCCACATCGTATCACACATAGTCCACAACACATCCAGTTTGAACTGAAGTATTGTTAAGGCATGTTCCTGCTGTTCACGAGTTTTATAATAATCTAGAGTGATACTCAAGCCATACTCTACATCACGGCGAGCTTCACTCAACCGTTTGCGAAAATAACGATAGCCTCTTTCCTCAATCCATGGATAAACATCCGGCCAATTGTCTAGTCTCGCTTGATGAATTTTAGGCGCAAACATTTCTGTCAATGAGGAACTGGCAGCTTCCTGCCATGACGAGCGGCGCGCAAAATTAACATAGGCATCAACAGCAAAACGTACGCCCGGTAATACATGCTGCTCAGACCATAATTCTTGACGCGTTAAGCCAACTGATTCACCCAATTGCAACCACGCCTCAATGCCGCCTTCTGCATCTTCAAAGCCATCATGATCCATTATGCGTTGCACCCAGTGTCGTCTCACATCCGGTTCTGGACAATTTGCCATAATAGCTGCATCTTTCATTGGGATTGCTGTTTGATAATAAAAACGATTGGCTACCCACCCCTGTACTTGCGCTCTGGTCATCCCTCCAGAGTGCATCTTCACATGCAGAGGATGCCTTATATGATAGAGATCCTCCTTGGCACGTAATTTTCGTTCAAACTGGTCGCGTGACCATGGTGTATCAACTGCCATTATCTTGTCCTTCTATTGCTCATCTCTGATTCACAACTCAATAGCCATACCATCATAAGCTAGCTCTATACCTGTTTTATTCAGCAAATATCGTTGCAGTGAATTCTCATTGAGAATAGGGTTAGTGTTATTGATATGAATTAATATCTTGCGTGGCTTTTCAAGCATATTAAGAATACTCATAATGCCGCCTTCGCTAGATTGATCAAGGTGGCCCATTTCACTGGCACGCTTGTCACTGATACCCTCATTTGCCATTTCATCATCGGTCCACACTGTACCATCTACTAGCACACAATCTGCATCACGCATATAGCCGATTACGTGATCTTCAGCAACACCCAATCCGGGCGCATAAAATAAACTTTTACCGCTACGCATATCTTTAACATACATGCCAATATTATCCCCTGGTACAGTATTGCCACGGTGCGGCGAATAAGGGGGTGCCTCACTTAATAATGGCACTGCAGTAAACTCAATATCTGCTGCACTCGGGATAGTAAACGCAGACTGATCTGTTGCTATTTCATGATGATTAATACCACGAAAATGTCCCAAAATGGTAAATACTGGAAAACCAGTGGTTAAGTCCTGCCGTACCGCTTCGGTGGTATATATCTCCCATGGGGCAATATGTTCACGCAATGTCAGCATACCAGTTACATGATCAATCTGGGCATCTGTGAGCACGATTGCGGTAATTGCTGTATCTCTTACTGACCTGCCAGGCTGAATAGCAGGGAAATCATCCAATTGTTTTTTAATATCTGGTGATGCGTTAAATAAAATCCAATCTACGCTATTTGCACTGATAGCAATTGATGATTGGGTGCGAGGGGTTGCTGTTATCGTACCATCACGCATACCTTTGCAGTTAACGCAATTACAATTCCACTGCGGAAAACCACCGCCAGCACCTGAACCTAATACATGTATAAACAAAACTATTTCTCCACCATCTAAAATACAGCGAGCACTGACTTTAGCTGCAATACACAATAAAAAAATACTGGGTCAAACAAACGTCCAGCCCCAGATACTCGTCTAAAAACAGATATTAGCAGTTACAAATATACATGGTAACTTCAAAACCGAAACGCATATCTGAGTATTCTGGTTTAGTCCACATAGTGAATGCCTCCTTCATAAATTAAAAAATTGCTAACTTACGCCAACACCAGCTATACTAAACCTTTATTTATAAGACTGACAATTAGGAATAATCGTTCAAACACTGAGAATAATCCTCCGTTAATCTACGTAAATATCTAATATCTATATCAACTCAATCAAATAGAAAATACAGTATCATTTTTTAGTATTTGATTCTTTGCTAGTTAAAGCAGTGCTGAACAAAATTGGCCTTCTGCAGGTTTCTAATGGGCTTTTAGTTACTATGGAATAAATTATGCTTAAGTATGTTATACAGTCTATAAAAGGCAATTTTCCTCTAAAGATACTCGCTATTATCAATATAACATTTGTCACGCCTTTGTTTACCCGTTACTTAGGCATAGAAAACTACGGTTATTTTAACTATATCACGAGTTTTGCTTATTTTCTGGGTACTGTGAGCACTATGGGCATTTATGGGTATCTGGAAACATATGTTCCTGTGCAATCACAAAAATACAAAAGCGCTGAACTACTATACACAGGCATAATTACCAGAACATTTTTCTCTATCGTACCAATAACCCTCTTTGCTGTAATGGCTTACAGTCATATTTTTGATTTTAATATTGATGATAAATATATACCCTTAATTATGCTGATAGCATTTATAACTCCATTAGCTAGTTTGATGCACAATCTGCTGATGAGTTTTTTGTATCTGAAGTCATATTACCTGTTGACAATTTTAAATGCTGTCTCAGGGACCGCGATCTGTCTATGTGCCTATTTTTTCCAGTTAAGTATTTATCAGATTATGTCTTTATATCCTATTTTCGCAATATTAATTATTGTGTCGGCTGGCTGGATCATCTACCGCAAATTAAATATTTTTCGCTTGAAACTTTCTTTACTAAAGGAAATTATCCCAACCGGAATAATAATAACAATAAACGGAACATTGTGGATACTAATAACATTTACTGACAGATTTTTTATTATCCGTTATTTAGATAAAGATGTACTAAGTATCTATACGCTGGCAGGCGTTATGTCTAATGCTGTAATATTATTTATAATGGGTCCCGTTTTAGGCTTGTTTAGGTCATTTATAGCAAAATCCATGCGTGAACATGATAGCGTATTCAAAAAAATGACGCTTAATAGATTATCTATAATAATGCCAATCTTTTTATTGCCGTTTATGATGGGCTTTATTGTCTATGGTGAGCCGTTTGTCATCTATTACGCAGGCGAGGATTTTATTGATTCTTTCAAATACGCATTTTTATTAGCAATCGGGCTGTACCTGTTTACTCATTCTAGCTTTCTTATGAGCATATGTATCTTGCAAGACAGATCTTTTATTAAAAAGGCAGCGTATTTTAATTTTGGCGCAGTTCTGTTGAACATACCCTTAAATTATATACTCATTCAGCACTATGGTGCGATAGGTGCAGTATATGCAAGTTTTGCTACTTTTTTATATTTGTCATGTATATTGACCTATACTAGCATCAAACATATTCCTGAATTACGATTTTCACCAAGCATGGGACTCATTTACTTAATTGTTATAACTGTGTACAGCATCGGCTATCTGCTGTGGGATAGCAGTTATGGTTTAATACAGTGCTTTATCTACTCAGGACTGAGTTTAGTATGTGTGGCAGGACTATCTATGCTGTTGAAAGAACCAAGATCGCTTATCCTCTTAAGTCTTTATAGATTAAAAATAAAAAACATATTTTAGTATCTGCTGTTGACGCCCTTAATAATTGCTCTTAAATTTAAGAATTGAGTGTATCGTCACGCTTCCTTTCCTTGTTGAATACATAGTTGACGATGTTGTCGCCAAACAACGCACCGAAAAACTGCTGGCTATACTTGTGATTCATCTAGTGTAATGATTGCGGTACGGCCAAAGTAAATGCTGGAATATCAACCTTAAATCGCTCACCATTATCATCAACCATATTATAGTAGCCCTGCATCATACCTACAGGCGTATCCAGCATGGCACTGCTGCTGTAACAAAACGCTTGATCTGGTGATAAATAAGGGTGAATACCAATAACACCGTCTCCTTCTACCTCTTGCTCATAGCCATTGCCGCCAGTAATTTTCCAGTATCGTGACAATAAACGAGCAGCCCCAAAGCCTGCATTTCTGATCGTAACCGTGTAGGCAAAAAGGTAGCGTGCCTTTTCAGGAGAAGATTCTCGCTCAAGGTAGCTGGTCTCAACATCTACCGTAATGTTGTGTTTCGTTTTCTCTGCGGTCATGGTTACATAATTATACAATGGTTCAATGCAAATAGCCTGAGCTTAACCATATTACCATTAAAATCAATGCCTGCCTGTCATCAATAGGTCAACTATTCATGCACTTTTAGCAGCCAGCGCATCCAGATACCAGTAATAGTCATGCTGAGGTGCCAATCGCTGCACGGGAAGACCGTGTACTGCGTCTTTGTTAACAGCGTTTACAATGCTGGCTTTAGCTTCACCAGCTATCAGTATTACCACCTGTCTGGCATTATTGATAACTGGATATGTCATGGTCACGCGCCACGATGCCAATTTTTCAATATACACGCTCGTTGTCATTGTTGCCGTAACATGTAACGCATCTGTGCCAGGAAACAGTGATGCAACGTGACCATCTGCACCCAAACCCAATAAAACCAAATCTAGCGGAGATGCGCCTAACACCGCTTTCATCGTATGTGCATATTCAAGGGCAATGTCATCAGCTACACCACTTTCTGTAGGCATACGGTGTACATTTTGCTCGGGGATAGCAACGTGATCAATCATTGCCTCACGCACCATCTTAAAATTGCTGTCATCATCGGTTGGAAGTACACAACGTTCATCACCAAAGAACAAATGAACCGACTCCCAGTTAATCTGCTCAGCATAAGGTGAAGTCGCTAATTTTTGATACAAACCTTTTGGTGTAGAGCCGCCAGCCAATGCAACATGAAACACGCCGCGCTCAAAAATTGCACCGTGCGCGGCGGCAACAAACTTTTCTGCTAAAGCTTCAATCAGCCGCGCCTTATCAGTCAGCACTCTTTGTTCAGCTCTCATACTGTTTCCTTAAATATGGCACAAATTCCATTGGTTTTTCGGTTTTGGTTGCACGTATTTGGCAAGCTTGAGCCTTTGCACAGCCTCAAGTGTTTTAATTATAGTAGCAAATATACAGATATAAATAAATGATCAATCAGCTTTTGCGCAGCAGATAACCTTACAGACAGATTATAAAAATGCTCAGGTTGGACGATACGCCCAATTTGATAGAGGCTAACATAAAAAGCCCCGCGCTATTTAAGCCACGGAGCTTTGTTGTTTTTCAGATATTGCAAATTAACGGTTGCAAATATACATGGTAACTTCAAAACCGAAACGCATATCTGAGTATTCTGGTTTAGTCCACATAACTTATCCTCCTTAAAAAAACAACTAGCGCCTAAACTAGTCTTGAGGTTATTATACTAAGCTTCTTAATATCATCAGTATTAGAGAAAAAAGCCTGACTTTTCTCAGGATTATCCTTAAGGTAATTATCAGGCATCCAATAATCCGCTACGAATAGCTAGCCTTGCCAATTCAGCAGCATTGGACACCCCCAGCTTCTGTTTGATGTTTGTATAGTGGGTCCCGACTGTTTTGGGGCTTAAACTCAAAGTATCAGCAATTTCATTAACGGTTTTTCCTTCTGCCAACAAGCAGAATACATCAAACTCCCGCCGACTAAGCGCATCTAGAATATTGTCTGAGTTCTGCAATTTCTGCATTGCAATCTGCTGAGCAACAGCAGAATCAATATACATCCGCCCTGCAGCAACCTGCGCTAATGCTTTAATCATTTCTTCGGGAGCGCTACGTTTTGGCACAAACCCCTTAGCACCAGCCTGGAGTGCGCGTGTGGTAAACACACTGTCTTCATGTACACTCAGCACTAAAATACGCGCCTCTGAGTCATGTGCAATAATGCGTTCAATTGCGCCAATGCCGCCAATACCCGGCATTGAAATATCCATTATAACAACATCTGGTTGATGCTCTATGTACTGCTTTATTGCCTGCTCACCACTGCTTACTTCATCAATAACAGTGAACTTGCCTTCATCTTCCAATAGCCGCCGAAAACCAGCGCGTACCAGATCATGATCATCTACCAATAATACTGTTGTGGTATTAATGCCCATGCTGCTCTTCATCAGTCAGGGGTAAGGTTATGTGTATTGCAAGCCCTGTGCCAGGCGTGCTTTCTAACTGAAAGCGCCCACCAAGACTATGGGTACGCTCACGCATACCCAGTAACCCAAAATCAACATCTGCATGAAAATCTTCCACTTGCATACCCTTACCATCATCACATATATCAATCGCCAACTGGTGCCCCTGTTCACCCTTTTGTTCATTGGCAACGGATATTGATATATATGATGCGTCAGCATGTCGCACAGCATTAGTAATAGATTCCTGCACCACTCGAAATACGGTCATATTTATCGTCTCATTGAGATTATCTAGCAAACCACTTACGATTAAATCAAACTTAATATCTGGCTGACGCTGTTGCCATTCAGTCACAGTTTGCTGCAGAGTTGACAGAAGACCCAAATCATCAAGCGGGCTTGGTCTTAATCGAGTAATCATGTTATGAACAAGATCATATATATGGCTTGCCACATCAATAATTGCTTGTGCACTGGAAAAAACTTTTGGCTCAGACTTTGCAATGCGGTTACGGATCAACACTGCATCAGTTTTAATTGCGGTTAAACATTGACCTAATTCATCATGTAGTTCTTGTGCTAAGTGGCGGCGTTCAGCATCCTGAGCATCAGTGATATGTTGGGCCAATAACCTTGATTCATGCAACTTAGTTGCAGCAATTTCAGCCTTTTTATGCTCAGTAATATCGCGTAATGTACAAATCACCCCTCGCACAACTTTGTTAACGTCGATTAACGGTACTGTCGAAAATAGCAACGATATAACCTGATCAGACTGCATTAATTCAACCTCCAAATTATCCACTGTATCACATTTTTCGACAATATCAGCAATCTTCTGACGGCGGCTTATAAAGCCCAAATTTGCCAGCTCTTCCCCTAATAAATTAGTAGAATATTCACTGAATAGTTGTTCTGCCGCATTATTAAAAAAGCTGATATGGCCAGTGTGATCCAGTGACAAAATAGCATCACCTGCCTGTTGAACCAACACCGCTAACCGACTATTTTCTTCAATGCTGAGTTCCAGATTTCGCCCCATACGATTAAACATCTGGCCGATTCTGTCCATTTCCATCAGCGAGAATCGGGGTAAGCGCAGATATAAATCGCCACGCTCAAAACCTGCCAGCGCCGTTAACACATGCTCCAATGGTTTCAACAGTCGACCAACACCCTGATATAGCAATAAACCAACTAATATAAATATTGCTATGCCCAATACCAAAATATCGCGGATATCCAGCCATGTTTCGCTAATCTCATGGATAGGTGCTGGATAAATAACTATACGACCATTGCCAAACTGTTTTGATAACGGTTTTACATCAGGAGATAACAACTTGATAAACCAGGCTGGTGGGAAAGCCAGTTCCGCAGCTTTAGGTTCACCTTCAAATAACAATCGTTCAGAATCAAATAACAAAATATTCAAGCTGCGTATTTTGCTTAATTCTTTGATCATGTCTTGCAGATGATCATACACACCAATGTTTCTATTAATTGTTGTGCCTAGGGAAACCATGATAAGGCGTGCTGCTGATGCCATCGCATCTTCAACTTCAGTTTTTACCGACTGACGCGCATTTGAAATAAGTGCACCTGTACTAGCTAACAATGATGTTACTAATAATATGGCAAAAAATAAATTTACTTTAAGCCTCAGGCTCATATAACGACCGTTGTCGCCTTACCATTTTTGCCAGCGTTATCCACCCAACGAATAGTAATATTATCGCCTAAGATACCACCTGCTAAATAGAACGAAAAATAAGGATTACGCGCTGTTGCTGTACCACATTTAATGGTCAGTACCTCCTCATCGTTTCGCCAACAACGGATGTCCTGAATAAAATGGGCGGGAATTAAATCACCAGCGTCATTTTCAGCATGACCAGTATGCATAGGATGGGCTAGTAGCAAACGCACTGTGGTGTTACCTGATTTTAACTTGGCACGAATACGATCTTTTGACGGCAAACCCACTAACCACAGCCTCCAATATCAACTTCAACAAACCGAGTAGTCTTATATAATTTACTATTAGCACGAACAACAGCCAAAACTAAAGAATCTTCACTGACCCTAATCATGCTTTTGAAGGGCAATTTAATTGCTGGAGTCACATCCAAGATCATTGCCAACGGCAATGGGTTTTTTTCGACAATTACTACGATACGCTCAATACCAGTTAACTCGCTATGTATTTCGATAGGCACTTTAGCACCATTAACTGCATAACTTGGTGGTGAGCCTACCTTAAATCGTAGCGCAATATCATCAGCAATCTCTGCTTGCCCTAACAATGCCAATAGGACATCTTCAACTGTTTCAGCATTAAAGGCATCTGTTGGCCAATAAGTCATTGCCAATAATCTTCGTGGCAATAACAAGCCGCTGGTAGCAACTAACGCTAATGTTGATGCTGATACAACATGCTTTAACAGTGCTCTACGCTGCTGAACTGTTTCAACCATCCTCGGCTCTCATTGCCATCAACATACTTTCCATAGCACGCAATCTAGCAGTAATTTTTGCTAATTGGTATTCATCCCCTTCAACAAACTGTGCTGCTAAATACAACTGGTCCAGTGCCTGATCCAGACGACCCGAATGGTAATAATACTCGGCCAACCAACTATGAGACTGGCTTTTTTCACCCATATCATTTTTAGCCTGCGCTAATAACTTGTACAAATTACCTGATACATTACCTAATTCCAGTTGCCCTAACAATAAAGATGTGGCTTGTTGCGGCAAATTTGTCAGCAGCAACAGACTCACCTGCTTAAGTGTCAATACCTGATCATCAGGATACAGGGTCTGATTATCCTGATAGATCGCCAACGCCGTCTCTAATTGACCGACGGCAATTTCAATATCTGCCAATGCAAGCTGATAGCTCAAACAATCACTATCCTGCTCAATAAGTGAAGATAATATGTTTCTGGCCTCAGCATAATCTCCTGATGCCATCAAGGCAAGACTGTAACCATATCGAGTCGCTGTTTCGTTCAGGCTGTTTCCTGTTGCTAGCTTGTCACTATAATACAGTTTTAATTGCGATAAATTGGTCGCCAGCATCACTCGCAATTTTTCCCGCATTAAATAAAATTGTAGGCTATTGTTTGATAGTGTTTTTTTAGAGTAGTTTGTCGCTCGCCCACGTGCATCAGCGATACGAGATGTCGTTATTGGATGGGTACGCAAAAACTCTGGGGCGGCACCACTAGCATAAAATCGGTCAATCTTCTGCAAACGCTCAAAAAATGCTGGCATAGCTGTCGGATCAAATCCAGCTCTCACCAGGGCTAACATGCCTAAATTATCAGCTTCAGCCTCATTTGATCGGGTAAAATTTATTTGCGTTTGCATATTGCCCGCCTGTGCCGCCATTATAGTAGCTGGCGAACCTAATAACGCACCCATAATCATTGCAGCTGCCGTCGGCGCTATCAATTGCCTAGATCGCTCAAAACTACGTAACAAGTGTCGTTGGGTAACATGAGTCACTTCATGCGCCAACACAGATGCCAACTCATCTTCTGTCTGGGCAGCAAGTAACAGACCACTATGCACACCAATAAAGCCTCCTGGCGCTGCAAATGCGTTCACTGATGCCGCTGGCACCATAAAAAAGGTAAACTGCAGACTTGGAGAATCACTAGCGGCAACAATGCGATAGCCTACTGATTGCAGGTAACCATTTATTTCCGGATCGTCAATCAAATCCATTGATTGTTGCATATGCCAATAAAATGACTGGCCAATCCGGTATTCCTCTTGTGGCGATAATAATGCACCAGCACTGTCGCCAATATCGGGCAAAAGAATATCTGACGTTTGCGCAAAACTTAACGTCCAGATAGTTAGCCCCAACACGATAATCTTCACCATGGCTGATAGACCGCTAATCAATGTTATAAGTTTCACCGAAAACAATTACCTTCTTTAATTAGTGTATCATTACACATTAAGGTGTTAAATGAGTAAATAATATGGCTAACTTTGATTTAGAACTTGACGCTTGCGGCTTAAACTGCCCATTACCAGTACTCAAAGTGCGTAAATCGTTATTGTCAATGACTGCTGGTCAGCGCCTCCATCTTATCGCCACTGATATAGGTGCTAAACAGGATATTCCTGCCTTTGCCAACATGACTGGCAACCTGTTAATTTCACAATATAAACGCGATAATGAGTTGCATTTTATTATTGAAAAAGGGAGTTAAGTTATGGCTAAGAAACTCGCAATTATTGCCAGTAAAGGCTCACTGGACGGTGCTTATCCACCTTTTCTGCTTGCATCTACTGCGGTCGCACTTGACTTTGAAGTGAAAATATTCTTCACTTTTTATGGTCTGGGGCTACTCAATAGAAACCTAGCACTAAAAGTATCACCGTTGGGTAATCCTGCCATGCCCATGCCAATACCTGTACCAAGCATCGTGCAAATACTACCAGGACTGGAATGGTTCGCTACCTGGATGATGAGGCGTAAATTAAAGAAAAAAGGCGTGGCTAGCGTAGCCAAGTTGCGTGATATCTGCATTCAATCAGGGGTTGAGCTTATTGCCTGTCAAATGACTGCTGATCTGTTTGATGCTAATCCCAAAGACTTTATTGATGGTGTTATTGCTGGTGGTGCTACCACATACCTAGAATTTGCCAGCGAAGCTGATGTTACCTTATATATCTAGGTAAATAAAGTGTGTGGTGCCCCCGGCGCGATTTGAACGCACGACCTTCCCCTTAGGAGGGGGATGCTCTATCCATCTGAGCTACGGAGGCTAAAATCACCACTAGAGCTGCCTATGGTTTGGTATCATGGCCAGCAACACAAAAGCACCCACCAGATAATGTTGTCGCCCAACCTGAATTTTCCCAATAATTATTAATCGCACAAACAAGCCAGTATGCCTGCCTATAGCGTCCTTCTGTTGTCAGATATTCATAGCTTAGTGCCTGATAACCAAGTAGCGCAAGGCGCTATAGGTAAAATCATGCGATGACTTGGTATCGGGCTGTTCATAGTGATTCGCACTGGCAATGTACATAGCTATTCCCAACTGTTAAACAGCAAATAGACAGACTGATACAAGGCTTAGCTACCAACAACGATCATGAATCCCATATTCAGTTTTTATCCAAAAAGGTAACTTTAAAGGTAAATATAGTACCTTAAATACCTACTACAATAGTATGGGTAATTATAATCTACACTACACAAAAAGCTAGGCACCCCTGACTTAGGTCACTTGCACGGTAAGTTGCTTGCATAAAGTTCACCGTGTAGCATAGGCAGGCAAATGCAAACATTTCGCATATGTATAGCAATAATGAAGCGGCATATTTTATGGCTGGCACCGTTGCTCGCTGTCTTGCTTGGTGAGCGAATGTTTGTTGCAGGCTGGCCAATCAATGCCTGTCTAGTTGGTGGGATGACCTTAATATGCGCCCTGTGGTGGATGCTTGAAGCGATTCCTATTCCAGCTACCTCACTGATTCCGTTGGCGCTGTTCCCGCTACTGGGACTACTAACTCCAGCACAGGTAGCTTCGTCTTATGGTCATCCACTGATTCTGCTGTTGCTGGGTGGTGCCATGCTGTCAAAAGCAATGGAAAAAAGCGGTGCGCATGTCCGTATTGCTCTGACTATGGTGCGTTTATTTGGTGGTAGCTCTGAACGTCGTCTGGTATTAGGATTTATGGCGGCATCCGCAGTTTTATCCATGTGGATATCTAACACAGCTACCACCCTGATGTTGTTGCCAGTCGCTATGGCAATACTGGAAAAAACCCAAAATCGGCCACTGGTAGTAGCCATACTACTTGGCATTGCCTATGCTGCCAGCATAGGTGGTTTAGGTACACCTATTGGTACACCCACTAATGTCGTTATGATGGGTATTTACCAAAGCACCACTGGTAACGAAGTCAGCTTTTTGGGCTGGATGGCATTAACTATTCCGATAGTTGTGGTACTGATACCTGTAACCGCTATATGGTTAAGCCGCCACTTAAATGGTAAAAATCAACTGATATTGCCCAAACTTGGTTGCTGGCGGCTGCCGGAAAAACGTGTGCTGACAGTGTTTGCAATTACTGCTCTGGCCTGGATTACCCTGAAACATCCTTATGGTGGTTGGGGGCAGTGGTTACCTCATGCCAGTTATGGTTCGGTTGCGCTAATGGCAGTGCTGGCACTGTTTATGATCAGCGATGGTGAAGACAGTAAACTACTGAACTGGCAATATGCTAACACTATCCACTGGGGTGTGTTGATTCTATTTGCCAGCGGTATTGCGATTGCCAAAGCATTTACTAGTGTTGGTTTAAGTGCAGCCATTGGTAATGCCATGTCAGATTTAACCACGTTACCTATCTTTTTACTGTTACTGACACTGGTACTATGTATTACCTTTCTCACTGAAATTACCAGCAATACCGCCACCGCCACCCTACTGATGCCAATCCTGGCAACAGCTGCCATCAGCAACGAAATGAATCCGACGGTTCTGATGTTGCCAGCGGCAATGGCTACCAGTTGCGCGTTTATGCTACCAGTGGCAACGCCGCCAAATGCCATTGTCTTTGGTACAGACAGAATTCAAATTAGCGATATGATAAGGCAAGGTCTGGTCATCAATCTAATTGCTGCTATAAGCATCGCCAGTATATGCTATCTGTTTTATGTCATTGGCCTACTGTAGCCCCGATTGTGCATTATCTGAGACGGAGGTATCTGTCGTCATCCTTGTTCTGATCTGACGTATCTGTTCGCTCTTGAAAGCTTTGCAGACTGGTAATCAAACTTTCGGTCAAGCCATATACATCATCTTGGGCATTATTGGCAGTGTTTCGTGCTTCATGTGCAGCGCTTTGTGCGCTACTTGCGTTGATATTGGCTTCATCCGCCAGCCGAGCTGCTTCATCTGCAGCGCTTTGTGCGCTACTTGCAGTAGATAATGCAGAATCAGCGGCTGCCTGCACTGAATCAATATACCCCTGTAGTCTTTCTATGTCCGAAGTGCTTGCACAGGCTGTTAGGAACAGCATGATAATGGCTGAAAGAATTGATAACTTCATTGGAAAGCCCCCGTTTATTTAATATTTCTTGATTATAAATGAATTAACCTGCTGTCATGTACATTATTCAACCAACTGCCAGCGTGAATTGGGTAACTCTTTTATAAAAGGAAAATAGGTATTTCTGGTCATTATCAATAACGATACAAGTTAGTTCAAGTGGATAATTGACATTACTACGCTCAGAATATAAAACGTGTTCACTTTCAAATCGTAATGATGTTATCCCGACCAACGCCAACTAATTCCTAGTAAAAGCCCATACTGCTGCAAATCTAAGCAGATCTGCACCATACTTGCCACACTTTTACCGTAGAGACTGTTATAAAAATTTGTTGCCATGCTAGCACATCCAGCAAAAACTAGCATGCCTAATAATTAAGAACGAACATCTAACAGTATTTTATACACTACAGGATCCTGTTGCGAATGTCAGACTAATAATAAAGCTAAAAGTTCATTAAATTATCTGATTTTGTTTAAGCCTCCCTTGATAAATATAGTAATACAAACAAGTATCCCAAGACCATGCTACACTCAATCATAAGCAATAAGCCTCGGCAAGATTCTACCAGTGCGGCGACAATAGATAGCATATTCTTCACTAAAACGTGCCCGCATAATTGGCTTCCTCTTTGGGTATGCGTATGATGTACATCAGTGCAAAGGTGAGAATACCGCCCGAGCCGGCAATATAATTTTGAATCAATAGCATTTGAGCAGCAAAAATAAGAAAGATAGCGGCATACATAGGATGACGGATACGTTTATAGACCCCTGAGTTAACTAAATAATGTCCCTTGCGAATTTCAAGCATGACGCTCTAGTTGCGACCAAGATCAAGATGACTACGGTAAAAAGCCATAGCCCAATCATAAGCACCATTACGCCCACTACATTAGCCTACATTGGCAACCCATAATTGGCAAAACCTAACAACCCAAAACTAAGTTACAATAGCGGTAATAATAGAGAGCCAACAAACACCATAACCAAACAGTTTTTCGGTTGTAGTTTGATACGATTGAGCAATAATATTCTTAGTATTGGTCTCTATATGAGGTTTGCGGATAACAGTCATAATAATAGTGCCTGCCAACCAAACCAACGAACTCCAACCATTAACCGGCGACCGCCACACAATAAGCAGGCCTAATAACAGAAAAATACTTTTCAGTATATTATTAAAAATTTTGTTCATGTGCTCTCTAGCTAACATTAAAAAGCTTGCTATTACGTCACCTTAAACTTAAGATCAGTAATAGCTATTTATTTAAGTTAAACCTGTCAACGTATACTATTATCCTTAACGCTGCGCTCAAAACCGGATTCAGCATCAAAAAAGTAGCTGTTAGCAAGACTATCATCACCTGACACATTAATATTAACGCTGTCAATTATATGGCTACCAATCTGCTTACGCGCCAGTTGCTGTGGTGGCACAAGCGATTGCCAGCCACCTTGTTGCCAAATCCAACGTTGATCCGCTTAAAGCAATGTCTGCAAATCCTTAATTAACCCCCATAGCAACCTGATCGACCAATATAGAAGCCAGTGCATTCGATGCAGTACCCAAACTGACATTAGCAGATCGGGTAAACACATCATCAATGTTGACTATGGGCTCCACCTCAAGGCGTTCATGGCCAAAATAGCCAACGCTGGTAGCTAAATCCTGACGGTTAGTACCGGTCTTACTGCCAACTACGATAACATCAGTTAGCGCATTTCGATTATCAGTATGATCGTCAGCAAAGGCAACTGATACAGCTGCTAACACTAAATTATAAGTAAATAAAACCAAAAGTAAATTTTTCATGCTACCTACCTATTTTTGGGTAAAAAACCATTCAGTATGGTGAACTACACTAATGCTATCAGCATGTAGGTCATTATCTCTACGATATTTCAATAGATTAATGCAAATAATACTCATTTAAGTTAAACATTGTAATTTTTACAGATGTTTATCTTTACATTGACAGGCAAAATTGTTGATAGTGTTGACCTGGAGCGGTGATTATGCCACCATTTATTCCTGCTCCAAACTGAAAGAAATTGGCGTAAACGACTGTCTGCCGTAGTAAAACTGTCTCAAACAAACATTCTAAGGTAATATAATGACAAATATCATTGAGGTAACTACAACTAAAAAAGTCTACCAATTACAAAAGACTGCCTATCTTGCTAATCCCTATCCGGATTATCAAGAACGTTACGCCAATTTGCAAAAACTGGAAAACTTACTCAAAGACAACAGTAAAGCTATTGCTGACGCTATTAATGAGGATTTTGGCAACCGCTCTGTCTATGAAACCAAAATGTTGGAACTGTTTGGCCTAGTTGATGGAATAAAATATACACGCAAACACTTGAAACGATGGATGAAAGCAGAAAAACGCAAAACATCCTTGTGGTTTTTCGGTGCCAAAAACAAGGTATTCCCTCAACCCAAAGGGTTAGTAGGTATCATCTCGCCGTGGAATTACCCTTTATTTTTGTGCATCAGTCCGCTGACCAGTGCGCTGGCTGCTGGTAATCGAGTAATGATCAAAATGGCCACCCACTCGCAAACTTTATGTGGACTAATAGCCGAGCTCACTGCCCAGATATTCGACAAGGACACTGTTACCATTTTGCCCGGGGTGAGCGCCAAAGAGTTTACCAATGTGCCCTATGATCATCTTGTTTTTACTGGTTCTGCCGCAGTTGGGCGACAGGTCATGCAAAAAGCAGCACAATTTCTCACACCAGTTACACTGGAACTGGGTGGCAAATCGCCCTGCATTGTAGCTGAAGATTTTGATCTAGAGCTTGCCTGTGAAAGGATTTTGCAAGGCAAGCTGTATAACGCTGGACAAACCTGCGTAGCACCTGATTATCTATTTGTACCTAAAAATAAAGTAGATGCGTTTATTGATCATGCCAAAACCGTCGCATTGGCACACTATCCTGATCTGTTGCATAACAACGATTTTACTTCAATTATTGATAGACAAGCCTATGAGCGCCTGCTGGCCGGCCTAGATGATGCGCGCAGGCAAGGTGCTGAAATTATTAATTTATCAGGTGATAATGCTGATGCCGATCTGAAAAAAATACCTCCTTATCTGGTGATCGGTGGCAATACTGACATGACAATGATGCAGGATGAAATTTTTGGTCCTATTCTACCAATTCGTACTTACCAGAATATTGATGAAGTGATTGACTTTATTAACCAGAGGGAGAGACCACTGGCTTTATATTTATTCAGTCATAATAAAACATTGCAAGACAAAATCATTAACAATATACTTTCTGGCGGTGTATGTATCAATGATGTCATGATGCATGTTGCCCAGCACGACTTGCCCTTTGGTGGTATAGGCACAAGCGGCATGGGTCAATACCATGCGCATGAAGGGTTTTTGGAATTATCAAAATTGCGTCCTATCATGCAGCAAGCAGCACGCCCCAGCACTAAATACATGAAACCACCTTATGGCAAAACGATGCACTTACTTTTGCGGATGATGCTGGGTAAACACAGGTAACAGTGTCGGGTTAACTAATCTTTTTATTGACCCTGATAACGCCATGAACAAACGCGCAGTATTATTAGCTAATTTAGGCTCACCTTGTCAACCTGATAGTAAAGCTGTTCGCCGCTACTTAAATCAGTTTTTAATGGATAGGCATGTCATTCAACTGCCCTGGCTGATAAGGCGGTTAATTGTTGGTTTGTTTGTGCTACCCTTTCGGCCGGCGCAATCCGCTAAGGCATACAAAAAAATCTGGACAAAAGAGGGATCACCCCTGATTGTGTTATCAAAACGCCTGCAAACAAAATTGCAAGCGGAACTTGATATGCCCGTTGGCATGGCCATGCGTTATGGTGAGCCAAGCATTGGTGAACAGATGTTGCATCTTGCTCAGCAACAAGACATAAGCGAGATTTTATTCATGCCACTTTATCCGCACTATGCTGATAGCACGGTAACCACCTCTATTCATGAAGCACAAATTGTTATCAAAAAACATAAATTGCCCGTTAACTTAACCGTTTTTCCGCCTTTTTATGATCATCCTGATTATATTCACGCTTTAGTCAAAAGTGCCCAGCTTTACCTTGATAAGCGCTATGATCATATTTTATTCAGTTATCACGGCCTGCCTGAATCACATCTTGCTAACTACCATCCAAGCGGTTATCAATTTAAAGAGGGTATGTGCTGTCAAGGGGATAACGATGATCATAAAAATTGCTGCTATCGCTATCATGTATTCCGCACAACAGCCTGCTTTGCTGATAAAGCAGGGCTTAAATCATCGCAATATTCCATTGCCTTCCAGTCGCGTCTGGGCAGAGCAAAATGGCTGGAACCAAGCACAGAAAATACCTTACGCAAATTAGCGACCTCAGGAGTCAGCAACCTGCTTATTATCTGCCCGGCATTTGTCACTGATTGCCTAGAAACGCTGGAAGAAATCGCGATAGGCGGACAAGAAATTTTTCAGTCAGCGGGTGGCAAGTCATTTACCTTTATTCCTTGCTTAAATGATCATCCAGCATGGATAAACACATTGGCGGAATGGTGCCAACCGTAAACTCTCCATAGAGTTACCAAATTGTCTTAAGTAACGCTATTAACTTCCGATAGTTAAGTCAGTATTAAGCCTTATTATTTAAGGATCTGTCATGGATTAGCTGATCGTGGTCGTAAAAATAAACATGTATTTGATAAACACCAACATCATGCACTGTCAATAAAGAGATTATAATTTTAGCTCAAGTTACCAGCTGCTCATGCTATTTACTTTACAGCATATTTTAGCAACCGGACAATGCGGCTAGGCAACACCAACATTACTGGGGTGATAATCAGGGTCAGTAAGGTAGCAAATAACAAGCCATGAACAACTGCTGAAGCTAATGGTTGAAAACCAGACACAATAAGACCATTCACTACAACATTACGATTAATAATATCAATACTGACAGCGCTTGCCATTGGCATCAGCCCTAAAATGGTGGTGGAAGTGGTTAAAAACACTGGTCGTAAGCGTTGGGCGCAGGTTCTTATTGCTATTTGCTCGGGTGTCAGCTTAGTGGCAGATCGGCTTAGGTGATTATAAGTATCAATCAATACGATATTATTGTTAACCACGATACCTGCCAGTGCTACAATGCCTGCACCAGTTAGAATAGTGCTGAATACACCACCCGTCAATAACAGCCCCAGCAGTACACCAGCAATAGACATAACTACTGATGATAAAATTAGTAACGCCTGATAGAAGCTGTTAAATTGAGTGACTAGCATGATAAACATCAAAAACAGTGCCAGTGAGAAAGCAACTGACAGAAAGGCTTTTGACTTTTCCTGCTCTTCATTGGCACCACGAAACTTAATCGTGACTTCAGGATCAATATTGATTGTTGCAAGCCAAGCTTTAATTTCCCTGATTTTGTTGTCAGCAAGTACGCTAGGTTGTACATCAGCACGCACATTCATGACCTGAATACCGTTAACACGGGTGATTTTATCAATTCTGTGGGTAGATACCCGCTTGACAAAATTAGCTATTGGCACTGGGCCAGATTCGGTGTTAATACGTAAATTATCCAATGCTGTCATACCACGCTCACTATCAGGGTACCGCAGGCGAATATCAACTTCTCTGTTGGCATCGTTAGGACGATATTCCCCCAGCTTAATACCATTAGTCAAGAGCTGTAACGCGCGCCCCACTTCCACAATATTAGTGCCCATTTGGGCTGCCAATGTCCGATCAACCTGCATTTCCCATTCAATCCCGGGCAATGGCGTGGTGTCAGTCACATCACGCAAGCCGGCAACATGTTCTGCCAGATAACGAGATAGTTTGGCAGTGGCTGCTTTGAGTTTATCCTTATTGTGAGATGCAAGTTGTATCTGAATGGGTTTGCCAATTGGCGGTCCATTGCTAAATGGATTGGCAGAGACAATAACGCCAGGGATAACATTGGCGTACTGATTAATGTCAGCAAATACCGCAAGTGTTGTTTTATTCAGATTTTCAGGTTCATCTAGTTCAACCAGCAATGTGCCAATCTGATCTTTAGCGGGTGGACGAGGCCCACCGCTCTGGGTGCTGTCAGTACCAGAAGATGAATAAGTAGATAGAACACCGGGTACAGACATCACTAATTGCTCAACCTGCTGAATAATATCACGCACCTCATTAACCGATAAATTACCTTGGGCACGCACAGCTACCTGACCGTATTTTTCTTCTGTTTCAGTAAAAAACGCTATTCCACTGTTATATTGACCATAAAACTTAAAGATCATGAATACGCCAAACAGACTAATCATAGCAACGATAATTGGCGCACGCATCAGCCAGGCAAGCATTCTGGCATATTGGCCGGTTATACCGTCAAGAGTTTCCGGCGGATCGGTTTCCAGTTTTCTCAAATATTGGCTAATAGCCGTTTGTTTATTGCCACCACCTATCAGCGATCCTGCTACTGGGGCAAACAACAATGTGTAAAGTAGCGAACCTGCCAACACAGTAAAAACAGTAACAGGTAGATACCCCATAAAGTCGCCAGCTACTCCAGGCCAGAACATTAAGGGTAAAAATGCTGCCAGTGTAGTAGCAGTAGATGCAACTACTGGCCAGAACATGCGTTTTACTGAAGCCTGATAAGCACTGGTAGCGCTTAAGCCTTCGACCATTTTACGATCTGCATATTCAGTAATAACAATAACACCATCAATTAGCATGCCTAGCGCCAGTATCATGGCAAACATCACCATACCGTTAAACGAAAAATTCTGATAGAACAGAATGATTATAGAGAATAACAGAGAAAACGGTATACCAACACCAACCAGAAAACCAGAACGCAGACCTAGTGCAGCCACTACAATGATCATCACTAAAACCATAGCAGTGACAATATTGCCCTGCATCTCCGATACCATGTCCATAGTGACTTGCGATTGGTCAAGCACATATTCAATGATGATATTTTTAGGAATAGTGGTAGCATGTTCATTAACAATATTACGTACTGCTTGCGATACCTCAATCTGGCTAGCACCGTTACGTTTTTTAACTTCTATCGCTATGGCATTATCACCGTTTACTGAAGTGAATCTGGATGGGTCTTTGAAAGTACGACGAACCTTGGTAATGTCTGCTAGAGTGATCGCGCCATCAGAGGTTGACTTAACCGGAATGTTATATACATCAGCGGTACTTTCAATCAGACCAGGTGCTTTAATAGAAAAGCGCCCATAGCTATTGTCAAACTCGCCGGCAGCTATCAGCATGTTATTGGTAAAAACAGCATTCATAAGCTGCTTACTGGTAATACCATAGTATTCTAATTTGACTGGATCAATGACAATTTCTACCATTTCCTCACGATGACCAACCATATTTGCTTCCAGCACAGAACTAATGTCTTCAAACGCACGTTGAAGGGTCTGTGCATTTTGGAATAGCGTGCGCTCTGGTACATCGCCTCTTAATGTCACTACAATGGCAGGGAACTCGTCAGCATTTACTTCTTTTACATTGGGTTCTTCGGCTTCCTGTGGCAGTTTTGATTTAGCCCGATCTACTGCCTCACGCACATCAATGATAGCCTGGTTAATATCCACCTCTGATTCAAACTCAGCCAGCAGGTAAGCAATCGATTCACGTGCGGTGCCCTTAGTTTCTTTCAACCCTTCAATGTTACGTAATTCCTGTTCAATGGGTCTGAGTAACAGACGATCACCATCTTCCGGGGAAATACCGTCCTGAAATATTGAGATAACCACAATTGGTACTGCCACATCTGGATTGAGCGCCAAAGGTATGTTGTTACGCGCAAACAACCCCACTAACACAATCATCAAAAAAATGGACAAGATACTGCGTGAGCGGGAAGTTGCAGTACGAATAATGCTCATTTAAGACTTACCTGTTCACCTTATTTATCTCAGAAATATTATCTAGCGGCTGGTCAAGCATATAGTTTACTTTCTCTCCAGGACTAACGTATTCCTGCCCCATCGTAATCAAGAGACTGCCATCAGGTATACCGGTTAGCCAGATGCCGTTATGGTCGCTGCCAATAATAGTGACTGGATAAAAGCGGACGATTTGCTGCTCATCAACGATATGTAATCCAAGGCTTCCGTTATCGTCCAGTGTCAGTAAAGAAGAACGCACATGATAAGCTGGCATTTCTGTCAGTGGTAGTTCCACCTTAGCAGTCATGCCTGCTAATAGCTGCCCGCCAGCATTATCAATCGTGATTTCTAGCGGAAAAGTGCGAGTAATCTGATCGGGCTCGCGACCAATATAACGAATCCTGCCGATCACCTTCTGACCACTGTGCAGTGTAGCTTTGGCAGTGTTGCCGCTGCCAAGCATGATGACATCGCTTTCCGATACTCTGCCTTTCAGCACCATCGGATTAAGATCAATCACACGGGCACACACGTCTCCCTTTTGCATGTATTCACCTAACTCAACTGGACGGGTATCCAATATGCCAGCGAAAGGAGCACGAATATTGATATTGGCGAGATCAACTTTTGCCTTCTCTAAGATGGCCGTGGCCCTTTGCAATTTTGCCTGACTGGCAGCGGTGGCCACTTCTGATCCAAGACCATCGCGATTTAATTGCTGCGCTCCTTCATACTCTAGCCATGCATGCTGCAAGGCAGATTTAGCTTCATTTACCCGTTGTTGCCGATCTTCAATAGCCAGCTCACAGACGACATCGTCAGTTTTGACCATGCTGCCTTTTTCCAGCGGCAAGCGGGTAATGCGCCCTTCCAGTTCGGCTTTTAGATCAACTATACGATTAGGCTCGGTCCTGGCACTAAGATGTACTTTTAATTGATATGGCTTGGTTTGTAAGCGTGCTACCTGTACCTTAGTCAGATTGGGTTCGGATAGTCTTGGCCCTGTTTGCAAATGATCCAGACTGTTTGTCGGACGACTGTTCATCCAAAATAAGGCGATCAATGCAATAGCTAAGGCAGCGAGATAATTTTTGGTTCGCCATAATTTATTAATATTTTTCATCAATACCGCTAGTGGATTGTTAAATTATTTAGAATCGCATTATCACAATAATGATAAAACTGTATTCAAATTTTAGCCCTGAATAGTCCGAATATCATACCCATTTTCCAATAAATGCACAGCATAATAATGACGCAAAGCGTACGGCGATAATTTTTCATAATACAAACATTGTGATTCGCCTGATGAATTATCTGCTAGATGGGTGGTTAAAAATAAGACAAAAAAGAGAAAATTTTCAGATACTAAGAAAAGATCATTTAGTCACTGAGGCAGTGTCATTTTTATACAGCCATGCGAATACCTCTGCATATACTAAGGCCAATGAAGACAGTTCACTGATTACTATCCCACGAAAAAACTTACTATCTATCTGTCAAGAATCAAACGAATTTTGCTTGCGAATGCTCACTGTCCTTTCTTTTCGGCTATATCAAAATATGAACCGTAGGATTGCTCTAGGAAAGATTTGTATTTTGTATCATCGTTATCCAGTTCTATGATTTTATCTATCATCTGCTGGTAACTACCATAATTATCATAATTAATAAATGAATCAGTATTAAAGTAATCGAAAGGAAATCAGCTAATAGCATCACTGCACCAGACCCCATTCATATTTTCCTCACTTTACAATCCGTTATCTAAGCTTACCTTAATCAGCTAAAACCCTTGGTAATAAGGGCATAGGCAGAATGGTTGTGAATTGATTCAAAGTTTTCCGATTCAACAATATAGGCATTAATGCGATCATCTTCATTAAAACGAGCAGCAATATCACGAACAATATCCTCAACAAATTTTGGATTATCATAGGCCTTTTCAGTAACAAACTTTTCATCAGGGCGCTTTAACAGGCCAAAAATTTCACATGATGCCTCTTCTTCAACCAGATCAATTAAGTCTTCAATCCAGATAAAGCTATCAACACGCACCGTAATAGTGACATGCGAACGTTGATTATGGGCACCATAATCTGAAATACGCTTTGAACAAGGGCACAAACTTGTAACTGGTATAACAACTTTAACAATAACATCAGTTGTATCACCATTTATCTGACCGATAAAACTCGCTTGATAGTTCATCAGGCTTTTTACCTTACTGATAGGTGCCTCTTTGCAAATAAAATAAGGAAACTCCATTTCAATATACCCTGACTTAGCCTGCAAACGTGCTGTCATTTCACTCAGCATGGTACGAAACGATGTCACCGTTATTTCGCTTTCATATTGGTTTAAAATTTCGACAAAACGGGACATATGGGTGCCTTTAAATTGGTGAGGCAAGTTGACATACATATTGAAATTAGCAATCGTGTGTTGCTCGCCTTTTGAACGATCACTGATTTTAATCGGGTGCTGAATATCCTTGATGCCCACTTTATCAATAGCAAGCTGGCGTTTGTCAGAGGCATTCTGTACATCTTCTATCTCATGACCATAAGCTGTTTTGTTACTGTCAATCATATTAATTACCCTCGTTATAATGAACACAAGCGCGATCAGTTTCCCATAGGGTAACGCCTGATATTTTTGCTGTATCTGTATTCAGCATGGTAGTAAGATGCTGGTAAAAATAGCGGGCAATATTTTCTGCTGTAGGGTTGACCATATCGAATGGTGAAATATCGTTAAGATAACAATGATCAAGTGTTTTTGCCAGCTTGCGGGCAGCAGCTTTAATTATTTTAAAGTCCATGCCCATACCATGCTCATTTAACGCAATAGCAGTTACATCTACTTCTAAT
This sequence comes from Methylophagaceae bacterium, assembly GCA_965199725.1. GTDB lineage: Bacteria > Pseudomonadota > Gammaproteobacteria > Nitrosococcales > Methylophagaceae. Next base: position 1,473,289 of record OZ241321.1, on the reverse strand, counting down.
TTCCAGTTATGTCCGTGCATACGGCTACAATCGCCTGGGTAATCACGTAAGGTATGCGCTGATGCAAAATCAGCAACAACTTTTAAGGTATAAGTAGCACCCATAATGTGGCTATTATACTGAGAATTGATCAATGTTGATCAACTATAGAAAAATGGCTGTTGACAGCATTGATTATGCCTGCTGCATTAAGATCACACAGACCAAGCAAATGTTGTTGTTTGCCATGGTCAAGAAATTTATCAGGCAAGCCAAGATTAATCACTGATGCACTATTACCAATGGTATGCAGATATTCATTAACGCCACTGCCAGCACCACCTAGAACAGCATTTTCTTCAATCGTTACGATCAACTCATGGCTGCCGGCTATCTCTGCAATGCACTTTTCGTCCAAAGGCTTAACAAAACGCATGTTAACAACCGTTGCATGCAGTTTTTCGGCAGCCTCAAGCGATGATGTCAACATAGAGCCAAACGCCAGTATTGCCGTCTTTTCACCGCGCCTCTTTACCTCTGCTCTACCAACAGGTAGCGCAGTTAATGCTGGTTGCACTACCACACCAGCACCCGCGCCGCGAGGATAACGTACGGCACTCGGGCCGTGATATTGATACCCCGTTGTTAACATTTGCCGACACTCATTCTCATCAGCAGGTGTCATAATGACTATATTAGGAATACAGCGTAGATAACTTAGATCAAAACTACCTGCATGGGTCGCACCATCAGCACCCACAAGCCCACCGCGATCAATAGCAAATAAAACTGGTAGATTCTGCAAGGCAACATCATGGATAAGTTGATCATAACCACGTTGCAGAAAAGTAGAGTAAATGGCAACAACTGGTTTTTTGTCTTCACAAGCCATACCTGCAGCCAAAGTAACAGCATGTTGCTCAGCAATACCAACATCAAAATAGCGTTCAGGGTAGTCTTTAGCAAATGCGTTTAACCCCGATCCATCAGCCATCGCTGGCGTAATACCAATTAGCGCTTGCGACTCTTTTGCCATGTCACATAGCCAGTCACTAAACACCTGAGTGTAACTTAAGGCAGGTGAAGCACTACCTGCAGGGCTAACACCATGATACTGGCATGGTTGCTGTTCCGCTGGCTGGTAACCTTTGCCTTTTTTGGTGACAACATGCAAAAACTGCGGTCCTTTTTGTTTGCGCAGGTTGATAAGCGTGGCAATCAACGTATCAAGATCATGCCCATCAATCGGACCAATATAATTGAAGCCCATTTCCTCAAATAATGTACCGGGAATAACCATACCTTTGACATGCTCTTCAGTACGACGAACAAACTCCCATGCAGAAGGAATCTTTTCCAAAACCCGTTTGCTGCCTTCACGCGCCGAAGTATAGACTTTGCCAGAAAGCAGACGGGCCAGATAATTTGACATACCACCAACATTTTTAGAAATGGACATTTCGTTATCATTAAGAATAACCAGCAAATTAGTGCGCAAATCACCAGCATGATCCAATGCTTCATAGGCTTGACCAGCAGTAAGCGCACCATCGCCAATAACCGCAACAGCACGGCGCGTATTATCATTAATCTGGGCAACAATAGCCATGCCTAATGCCGCACTAATTGATGTGCTTGAATGACCAACGCCGAAAGCATCATACTCGCTCTCACTACGCTTGGGAAAACCAGATAACCCCCCAAATTGACGCATGGTACTCATACTATCGCGGCGACCAGTAATAATTTTATGGGCGTAACTCTGGTGACCTACATCCCAGATAAGACGATCATTAGGGGTGTCGAATACATAATGTAGCGCCAGTGTAAGCTCAACAACACCAAGATTTGATGCTATATGACCACCAGTCTGTTGCACACTGTCAATAATTAGCATGCGTATTTCTTCAGCCAGTTGCGGCAATTGCTTTTTATCAAGCTGCCTTAAGTCATCAGGACTGTTAATCTGATCAAGCAAACTATCCATTTCTTATGATTTAAAATTAGTGAGATCTTTGCACAACAAATCGTGCTAGTTCAGCAAGAATTTGTGTGTCATAAGGTATATTATGTAATGCAGTCAACGCCTGTGCAATCAAATCTTCTGCTTTTTTTCTGGCATTATCTATGCCCAATAGCGCGGGATAGGTTGGCTTATTTAACGCAATATTTGCCCCTTGCATTTCCCCTAACGTGTCAGTATCAGCAACAACATCCAGAATATCATCATAGATTTGGAAGGCAAGACCAATACAACAGGCGTAAATATCTAATTCAACCAAAGTAGCTTCCTCCACCGATTCTGATGCTAACGCACCCAAACTAACACTGGCACGAATTAAAGCACCCGTTTTGAGTGTATACATATCCTGTAACGCAGAAATAGTGAACGATTTGCTTACAGATTCAATATCAATTGCCTGACCACCCACCATACCGGCTAAACCCGATTGGTACGCCAGTATTTTTACCATTTTTCTTGTCTGATAATAAGAAAGTGCATCATCACATAGCGTTTCAAATGCCAAACTTTGTAAGGCATCACCAACCAATAATGCTGTTGCCTCATTATACGCTTTGTGGCAGGCAGGCAGATCACGGCGAAGATCATCGTCATCTATTATTGGCATATCATCATGCACTAATGAATAGGCATGGACCATTTCCACAGCACTAGCTGGTATATCAAGTAAAGACAAATCAGCATGTAACGCTTCACCTGCTGCATAAGCAAGCAAAGCACGCAAACGCTTGCCACCATTTAGAGTGGCGTAGCGCATAGCGTCAATAAGTTGTGTTGATGTACCGTCACTTTTGTTGCCTGTATTCGGTATTCTGCTGGCGAGTACATTCTCAACTCGAGCCTTATGCTGATTCATCCAATCAACAAGAATAAAGCTGGCAGTCACAAGTTAAGACCCACGATCACTAAAATCTATCAACTCTTCCTGCTGACCATCTTGCTTTAGTAACATACGTACCTTTTGTTCAGCCGCTTGTAGAGATTTCTGACAATCACGAGTTAACAACACACCTTTTTCGTAAAGACTAAGTGATTCTTCGAGGGTAATATCGCCTTGTTCAAGCTGCTTGACCAATGATTCCAATTGAGTCACCGCTGCTTCATAACCTGCCTTTTTTGCTCTTGCCACGCTAGTCTCCAGCCCTGTAAATTAATTAAAGATTATACCTGATTGTCTAATTGTAAACATAAATATAGGGACGAATTAACAATTTTATTTGCTATGCGCATTAACTTATTGCTGAATTATTTTTTATTTAACCGTTACGCTGTTGATGCTTTAAGATAAAATAATTGTTGCTTATGAAAACAATTATTCGTGGCTTACATAATCTGGCAAAAAACCCTGTATCCTGCGTTGCTACTATTGGTAACTTTGATGGTGTACATTTAGGTCACCAGGCAGTAATTAATCAACTGGCAATGAAAGGTAGCACTCTCGGGTTGCCTGTTGTTATCATTATGTTCGAGCCGCAACCAAATGAATTTTTTGCCTCAGATAAAGCACCAGCACGCCTTAACCGTTTTCGCGAAAAAGCAGAGGCACTGAAAAGCTATTCAATTGACACACTATGTGTACTGCCATTTAATAAAAAACTGTCCAATATGTCAGCAGAGGATTTTATTCAGCATCTACTGGTAATAGGACTCAACATAAAATACCTGGTAGTGGGTGATGACTTTAAATTTGGTAAAGCACGACAAGGTAATCTTGCCATGCTTAAACAAGCAGGGAGTATATACGGTTTTCATGTTGTAAACATGCATACATTTAGTGTTGATAAAATACGGGTAAGCAGCACACGAATCCGTCAGGCATTAAAGTCGGGCAACCTGATGCTTGCTGAAAAATTACTTGGACGACCCTATCGCATCAGCGGACGAGTAGCACACGGCGATAAACGCGGCAGATCAATAGGTTTCCCAACAGCTAATATTCATCTGCATAGATACAATGTACCTCTAAGCGGTGTATATGCTGTGCAATTGTTTGGCATTGAAGGTGAACCAGTTCAAGGAGTGGCTAATGTTGGTTTAAGACCAACAATAAGCACTGATAATACATTGCTGGAAGTACATTTATTTGATTTTGATCGCAATATTTACGGTGAACGCGTGCAGGTACATTTTTTGCATAAATTGCGAGATGAACAAAAATTTGCTAACCTTGCTGCATTGACGGAACAGATCAAAAAAGACAGCGAACAGGCACGTTACTATTTTGCTAATGGATATTAATTGGCTACTGACTACTGATTACTGACTACTGACTACTGACTACTGACTACTGACTACTGACTACTGACTACTGACTACTGACTACCAAGCATACTAGCCCGCTACCTGCATACTATCAATCAACACTGACCCTGTGCGAATATTGCCGCGGGTATCAATATCATTGGCTATCGCTTGAATACCGCTGAACATATCTGCCAGATTGCCAGCAATGGTAAAGCCATCAATCGGATGTTGGATCGTGCCATTTTCTACCCAAAACCCACTTGCTCCCTGTGAATAATCGCCAGTTACGATATTAGTCCCCATGCCCATAGTTTCTGTGACCAAGATACCACTATTCATTTGTTTGATCAGGCTGTCAAAGCCGAGCTTTCCACTATCAATAGTCAGATTATGTACACCACCAGCATTAGCAGTAGTTTTCATCGCTAATTTTCGTGCTGAATAGCTATCTAGTACATAGCTCTGCAATACGCCATCAAGCACAATATCATGAGCTCTGGTTGCTACGCCCTCAGCATCAAAAGCAGCACTACCTAATCCTTTCAATAAATGTGGCTGCTCATGAATATGGATAAAATCAGGAAAAATTTTCTCACCAAGATGATCAAGTAGAAAAGATGCATTACGATACAGCGCGCTACCACAGATAGCGTTAATTAATTGTTTGAAAATGTGAGGCGCAATCGCTGCTGCAAAAATAATAGGATAGGAACCTGCTGTTACTGCTTTCGGATTGCAGCGACGTAAAACATTGTGTGCTGCGTGCTGACCAATAGTTGCCGCTGATGCTAAATCATTGACATCTCTAGCAATATCGTACCAATAATCACGCTGCATGCCTTTTTCATCATTAGCAATCAACGTGCAGGACAGGCTATAAGTGGTGCCGGCTATACTGCCGACGAAACCATGGGAGTTAGCATAAACGCGCGCACCCTGATGGCTGGAAAAAGCTGCACCTTCTGAATTGGTTATCCCCCTGTCAACAGCGAAACCTGCTTGTTCGCAGGCACAAGCTAAGGAAACTGAGCGATCAATATCTGTATCACATTGATGAAACAAAGATAATTCCGGTAAACGTGTTGCCATCAACGCTTTATCCGCTAACCCTAAAGAGTGATCTTCCTCAGTATTCTTAGCAATATCGCAAGCTACCTTAACCCCGTCAATAATGGCATTCATCGTAAGATTTGAGGTGCTCACCGATCCCTTGCTGTGACCAAAATACACTGTCACTGCCAAGCTTTTATCATTATTATGCTCTATAATTTCAGTATCGCCCTGCCTTACGGTAACAGATAGACCTTTACTATGATTTGCTAATGCTTCAGCTTCACTTGCGCCAAGCGATCTGGCACGTTGCAATGCGATTTCAACAGCGTATTCTAATGATTTATTATTTACCGTTTCACTCATTTTATTGACTTTATTGTTGCCCTGTTACAGACAGGACAATCCGGATTTTGCCGCAATGTAATAGTACGCCAAGACATAGATGAGGCATCTAACACCATTAATCTACCTGCCAATGTTTCACCGATGCCTGTCAAAATTTTTACTGTTTCAACAGCCTGTATGCTACCAATAATACCCAAAAGGGGTGATATTACCCCAGTCTCCGAACATGTCTGCTCTATCTCGCCAGTATCCTGATAAATACAACGGTAACAAGCGTTTTCTGTTTCTCGGGCATCATAAACTGTAACTTGTCCTTCCAGACGAATAGCTGCACCTGATACAAGCGGTTTATGCAATGCCTGTGTCGCCTCGTTTAGTAAAAAACGGGTAGCAAAATTATCGCTGCAATCAACTACCACATCAGCACTGACAATGTCTTCATATAACGCATTACCCGTTAATCGCGTTGTGTGAACATCAATCTGACAATCGCTATTTAATGTGTGCAATTTTGCTGCCGCTGATGTCGCTTTGCAGTTGCCAATATCATGTTCGCCATATAAAATCTGCCTCGGCAAATTAGACAATTCAACCTTGTCATCATCCACCAACGTCAGATGACCAATACCGGCAGCGGTCAAGTATAACGCTACTGGCGATCCTAAGCCGCCCAGACCGACAACCAGAACATGACTGCTTAATAAAGCTTGCTGACCAGCAACATCTATCTGGGGCAACAGAATATGCCGGCTGTAACGTAATAATTGTTCATCTTTCATCATTATTCCTTCCAACAAGCACCCTGTAATTATACAGTTAATTGTCCAGCAACTACCCGGTCGTTGCCACCAAAATCCTGATATGACTTAACAGCAATAAAACCACTTTCAACAAACGCCGCCTGCACTGCATCTGCTTGCTGATAGCCATGCTCAATTAACAGCCAGCCAGATGGTTTTAAACAGCGCCGTGCTTGTTTGATAATGCGGCGAATATCCATCAAGCCATCAGTGCCTGAAGCTAACGCGCCTAAAGGTTCGAAACGGACATCGCCTTGCGATAAATGCCAATCGCCTTCTTTGATATAAGGTGGATTACTGACTACCATATCAATACCATTATCCCTGACAGCGCTAAGCCAATTGCCTTGCCAGAATATTACATTAGCAATATGGTTATATTCAGCATTATACTGAGCAACATTGATAGCTTGCAGGCAACAATCCATAGCAAAAACGTTATTCATCGGACGCTCTGCCGCTATTGCCAAAGCAACAGCACCGCTACCTGTTCCTAAATCGGCCACTATCATGTCAGGCTGCATTTTTTCCAATGCCAACGAAACTAATAATTCAGTATCTGGCCGAGGAATCAAGGTATCTGCAGTAACTTTGAGGTCCAACGTCCAGAAACCACACTGACCAACCAAATATGCCACAGGTTGGCCTTTCTTACGCTGTGCAATCAATTGTTTAAACCCTGCCTGCTGCTCATCGGTCATGATTTTATCCGGCCATGTATGCAAATATGTGGGGCGGCAACCCAGCACATGGCAAAGCAGATGTTGACTGTCCAGTTGTGGACTATCTGCTACTGTCAATAATGACTCCCCGTAATGCAGCGCTTCAACAATATTCATTTAACTGCATAGACCGTCATAAGTAACAGCAAAAACCAAAATAGTGACATAGGACCATCAGCTATCATCGTAAATCTCCCCATAATGTTTGTATTGCTGTCAATGCAGCGACAGTTGCTGTTTCTGTCCGTAACACCCTCGGACCAAGCCTGACTGATTTATAGTTAAACATAATGGCCTGCTCAATCTCTGATTCACTCAAACCACCTTCAGGACCAATCAGTAATGTAATACTGTTTTCCTGTCTGACAGCAGAGAAGTCTGTTTGTGCATGTGGTGTTAGCAGCAGACGACATGCTGCTGTATTATTCACGAACGCCTCATACAATGTCATGATATTAGTCAGCTCAGGCAATATATTGCGCCCACTTTGCTCGCATGCGCTGATAATAATGCCTCGCCAATGGATTAATCGTCTATCAGCATATTGTTTTGAATAACGGATATTACAGCGCGCTGTTATCACCGGTATGATGGTATTCACACCAAGCTCTATCGCTTTTTGCAAGGCATAATCCATACGATCACCTCGGCAAATTGCCTGCAACAACTTGATATTGAGCGGCGATTCACAATAGTGATTGACAGGCGCACCCAATATAACTTTTGAACGTCGCCTAGTGGTTTCTGTCAATACAGCCTCATACTCCATGCCTTGACCATCAAAAAGCTGCAACAGTGTACCTTGTTTTAGCCGGAGCACATGGATTACATGATGATGAACTGATGGTGACAGCTCAATCAAATCACCAGTAGCACCAAGCTCAGAACAATAAAATCTGGAAATAGTCATATCTTCCTAATTTATTTGATGGTCATACCATTAGTTTACAGTGAATTAGTCAACGCTGGCATAATAAGACTATAATTACCCTGATGGACGTTAACCTGACGCAACTTAGAGATATTGTTATTACTGCAAGTAAAGCAGAAATATTACCTCGCTTTAATAGCACGACATACCAATATAAAGCTGATGGCAGCATTGTCACTGACACTGATATTGCAATGCAAAATAGGCTTACCAGTGATCTGCAGAAGATTTGGCCAGATATTACTTTATTGGGTGAAGAAATGCCAATAAAGCAGCAGCAGCAATTATTATCATCGGAAAAACTGCTCTGGTGCCTTGACCCTATTGACGGCAGTAGTAATTTTGCCACTGGGCTGCCCTGTTTTTCAGTATCATTAGCACTCATTGACAATGGCCGAGTTACCTTGGGTGTTGTGTATGATCCTGTTCGGGAAGAATGTTTTTCCGCACAGTTAAATCAGGGGGCCACGCTCAATGGTAGGCCATTGCATGCACGTTCTTTCGGCTTACCGCTAAACCGTGCCACTGCCCTAATTGATTTCAAGCGACTTCCTGCTAGCCTAGCTATGCAATTAGTGACTGATTTGCCTTATGGATCGCAACGCAATTTAGGATCAATTGCCTTGGAGCTGTGCTGGATAGCAAGTGGTCGTGCTCACCTTTATTTACACAAAAAACAGCAATTGTGGGATTATGCTGCCGCTGTATTGATTCTCAGTGAAGCTGGCGGACACGTATGCACACTTGAAGGCGGAAAACCTATTGTCAACGAAGTAGCGTCTTGCTCTACTGTCGCTTCATTGGATGAGCAATTATTTAACGAATGGTGCACTTATCTAAACATACCCCATGTCTAGCGCTATCATCATTCCTGAATGGCCAGCACCAAATAACATAAAAGCATTTAGTTCAACCCGTATTGGCGGGGTAAGTCCGCCACCTTATGACGCACTCAATTTAAGTGATGATGTTGGCGATGACCCCGATCTGGTTAATAAAAACAGATGCCGTATCGCTAAATTTACCGCCTTGCCCGAATATCCTCGTTGGCTAAAACAAATGCACGGTACAAATGTCATCAATAGCAGTGATTGGCACAAAAAATGCAAAGCGGACGCCATTATTAGTCGACAAGCTAACCATGTATGCGCAATTATGACTGCTGACTGCTTGCCAATATTACTGTGCGACCGTTACGATAATACTATAGCGGCTATTCATGCCGGGTGGCGGGGGTTGGCGGCGGGCATTCTTGAAAAAGCTGCCGCTGAATTTATTAGCAAACGCCAAGATATAATTGCATGGCTAGGGCCGGCCATTGGACCGTCCCAATTTGAAGTTGGTACTGATACTTATAAGGTATTTTACCAACATTCGTCAAAGGCAAGTCTGGCATTTCAAGCAACATCAGCCAATAGTTATCTAGCTAACATTTATTTGCTTGCAAAGCAGCGTCTACATAGTGTAGGGATAACAGCAATTTTTGGTGGTAGTTTTTGTACCGCCACTGATAGCCAGCGTTTCTTCTCTTATCGACGCAATAGCAAAACTGGTCGCATGGCAACAATGATATGGCACGAAGATAGATAGGGTATAATTCGGGTGCGGAATTACATTTAATTACTATGATATTACTGTTCTGGATTATTACTTTTAGTCTGATCGGTAGTTTGCTAGGTATTTTACTGGCATCAACCGTCCTGCTGCTCACTAATAACGCACGCAATATTGCGCTACCCCACTTGGTTAGCATTGCTATTGGCGCCTTACTTGGCACTGCTTTTCTTGGGCTTATTCCGCACGCTCTAGAAACTGAATTAACTATAAGTTCTCATGATATTGGTCTAACATTATTACTCAGTTTGCTCACCTTCTTTTTGCTGGAAAAATTGGTGATATGGCGCCATTGCCATCATAATCATTGCGACGGCCACTTACTTACCAAACGCCAAAACTATAAACAAGTGACTGGTACGCTGATTTTATTCGGCGATACTATTCATAATTTTATTGACGGTATTTTAATTGCTGCTGCATTTATGACCGATTTTCATTTAGGAATAGTCACTGCGATTGCGATTGCTACTCATGAAGTCCCGCAAGAGCTTGGTGATTTTATCATTTTACTACACAGCGGCTTTAGTCGCAGCAAGGCGCTTTGCTACAATATTTTGTCCAGTCTTGGTACCGTAGCTGGCGCATTACTTGCCTATTTTGCATTAAGCAATATGCAGCAAATTTTACCATATGTCATTCTAATAGCAGCTTCCAGCTTTATTTATATTGCTGTCGCCGATCTGATTCCAGGCTTGCACAATAAAACCAAACTCTCAGAAATGTTCCAACAAATTGGGTTAATCGCTGCTGGGGCATTTTTCATCTACATCACTCACAGTGCTTTACATTAGTCTGTGACTTCAACCATCAGTAAAATCCTGATAGTGGGGCCATCATGGATCGGCGATATGGTGATGGCGCAATCATTGTTTAAAACAATCAAAGCTAACAATTCCAGCACAGTTATTGATGTTATCGCAATGAACTGGACAATGGCCTTGATCAGCCGAATGCCAGAAGTTAATGAGGTAATTACTATGCCTGTTGGTCATGGCATTTTTGGCTGGAATGTGCGCAAAAAACTTGGGTACAAATTACGTGGCAAACACTATGATCAGGCTATCATTTTGCCCAATTCATGGAAGTCTGCCTTGATACCTTGGTTTGCTAATATTCCGCTGCGCACTGGCTGGCGAGGTGAAATGCGCTATGGGTTAATCAATGATATACGAATATTGGATACGACGGCTTTGCCAATGATGGTGCAACGCTATGTATCCCTAGCGTATCCAGCAGATCAATCTCACTTAGCACCCAACTACGCTGTGCCGTGTATGGTGACTAAACCCATCTCTCCCGCTTTTGAGATACCTTTATCGCCATCAAAAAAACGGCTTATTTTCTGCCCAGGTGCTGAGTTTGGTTCCGCAAAGCGTTGGCCTGCAAAACATTACGCTGAATTAGCAAACAGACTACTTGAGCAAAACTGGCAATTAATTATTTTAGGATCGGTAGCAGATTGCGCTACCACCAATATTATCGTTGCTGGCATTAAATCGGCCTATCAATCTAATACATTTAATCTGTGCGGAAAAACAACATTAAGCGATGCCGTTGATTTTCTTGCCACTGCTGATATAGTAGTCTCTAATGATTCTGGGCTGATGCATATTGCTGCTGCATTACATAGGCCGCTTATTGCAATTTATGGTCCGACATCGCCCACTTTTACACCACCATTGGCTGATAATGCCCGTATTATGCAACTGGAAATAGATTGCGGCCCTTGTTTTCAGCAAACATGCCCAAAACAGCATCATAACTGCATGCAGCATATTAACAGTGAACACATTATTCATCTCATTAATAAAACAATTTCATGCACAGAATAAACCTTACTGATAATCACTTTTATCAAATTCGCTTACTGACTGCACTGGCAAGCTTGTGCCTGTCAATATTTACCTATTACGGCAGTAACATAAATAATGACGGCATACTCTACATAAGTACGGCTGAAGCTTATCTTGAATCTGGGCTAGCAAAAATTATCGTATATAACCCCTGGCCTTTCTTTTCCATCATGATTGCTTATATCCATAAAGCTACATTCTTATCTTTTGAAACCGTCGCTTATGCAGTCAATGGGCTACTGTTTATACTGCTGCTTGATACATTGTTGCTAATCAGTAAAAAAATACTGCCTGACTATAAAAAAGTTGCAATTGCCGCTATTGTACTTGCCTGCTTCCATTCATTTAATGAATACCGTGAGTTTATTATCCGTGATTTCGGTTATTGGGCTTTTTTTAGTTTGGCATTATATCGCTTTATGACATTCATTGAAAAACCAACCTTAAGAAATGCCACATATTGGCAACTGGCTGTTGTTACTGCTTTTCTGTTTCGCATAGAAGGTATCGTTATTGTGCTTGGGTTACCGCTGTATTTGTTTATTCTACATACACCCAAAACAGCTTTTATCCGCTATATCCAGCTCAATTATTTACTGATTATTGGTGTTATTCCAGCAATGCTGGTTAGTACAGAAATACCAGATATATTCTTCAAAGCCAAGCATATACTATTGATGATGTCTAATATATCAGTCGAGTTTAATGACAGAGTATCAATAATAGCAACTCAAGTGCTTGACCCTAATGCAGCCAAATACAGCACACTTATACTTAGTGCTAGTCTTGTTTCTATGCTGGTATTTAAAATCATAAAAGCAATGTCATTTAGCTATATTGGCCTTTTTATAATCAGTTGTTGGCAAGGCCAGCCAATATATACTTCGCCCTATCAAGGATTAATTCGTTACTTAGTAGCGCTCAGTACAATACCATTAATAGTATTTGTATTTTCGCATTATTTTATATCAACACGCTATACCATGACGATATTAATCAGTCTATTGCTGCTTATGTTGCCAAGATTAACGCAGATGATAGAACAGGCATGGATATCGAATAATAAACTATTGCTTGGTATCGTCGGTACCGTATTCTTAGCTAACTTGATTGATGGAACAACCAGTTCACGCCCTAAGCCATACCTCAAAGAGGTGGCGATATGGGCCAGTGATAATCTACCCAAAAATAGCGCTGTGTTGACTAATAACAACATAATTGAATATTACTATCAAAGTCGGCAAGCAGGAGCAAAAATAAACTATAATGACAGTATTGAAAATATACGAAAAAACTATCAACGCTATGACCACTTAATTATATTTAAAAAACGCAAAGACACACAAGTAGACGCACTATTGACCAACATGAAATTAGTGCAAATATATTGCCAGGGGAGGAAGCGCAGTGGTGAAGTGTGCATTTATAGGACACTACCGAACTAGCTGATGGATGAAGCTTACTGGCATAAAGAGTGGCAAACACGCTTAACTGATAATCACCTGGGAAGTTTTGATGCAATATGGCAGTTAAAAACTAGTTGGTTTGAACAGCCTAATAGGTGCCGTGGCGGCTGGAGCGGAGTCGTCAACATTGATTTAACTACTAGACAAGACAACACCAGCATATTTATCAAACGTCAGGAAAATCATGCTACTAAAACAGTATGCCACCCATTGCGAGGCATACCAACGTTACAGCGTGAGTTTTGCAATATCTTGCGTATGAAAAAATATAACCTACCCACTGTTGAACCAGTATTTTTTGCTAAGCGTATTAGCCATGGCAAACTACAAGCCATCTTGATTACAAAAGCCTTAACCGGTTACGTCCCACTTTCTTCTAACAAGCTATTGCCGTCTGGTGATTTAGTGCGCAATATTGCGCATAAACGTAAATTGTTGATGGCTATCGCCAATACATTACGGTCGCTACATCACCATCATTTTCAACATAATTGCTGTTATCCAAAACATATTTTTGTTAAACCAGTTGGCACATCATGGGATATTAGAATAATTGATCTGGAGAAATTAAAGTGGCGCCTGTGCAAAAAACGGGCCATGTTCAGGGATATTTATACACTGCACAAACATGCTGGACACTGGTTAACGCAGGATCAGATAGCACTATTTAAGGCATATACACAAGAAAAAAAGCTTTCTACCAGATCAAAAACACTAATCAAATCAGTAGAAAAAAGAGCACGGCGCAAACACGAATAACCCACATCAATCGCCACTTGTTATACTAAAATACCTAAGCTTGAAAAGTTAACAGAAGAAATCTTAACCATATGATCATATTAGGCCTATCTGGTGCAGTCAGTCACGATGCCTCGGCCGCGCTGTATATTGATGGTACATTGGTTGCTGCCGCAGAAGAAGAACGTTTTCTGCGTGATAAACATGCCAAAGGCAAACTGCCTTTGCAAGCAGCAAGTTTTTGCCTTAAGCAGGGCAACATTAAGCCTGATCATGTTGATATTGTCGCGTTTCCCTATGCCCAAATTAGCCTTACATCACCGGCTCGCTGGCATTATGCCAAGCGTCACTGGTATGCACCTGATCGCGCGTTAACAGCATTATTTAATGGCAACCGACGTTACTGGCGTAATTATCGTAACGTAATGAAAATGCTTGATAGACTTGGTATAAATAGCAGACGCGTTAAATTTATGGCGGTAGAACATCATCTCGCTCATGCCAGTAGCGCCTATCATCTTAGTGGTTTCAGTGAAAAAACAGCCATTATTGGTATTGATGGTAAAGGTGAGTATACCACCACATTTTTTGGTTACGGTGAACATGGCAAAATTCATAAAATTAAGGAATTCTACGATCCCGATTCACTTGGTGGCATGTATGGTGCGCTGACTGAGTTACTTGGATTTGACATGCTGGACGGTGAATTTAAGGTGATGGGCATGGCGCCTTACGGTAGTGCGAAACGTTTTGATTTTTCTCGTCTGATTACCTATGGTAATGGTCAATTTAAAGTTAATAACAAACTTATCAATACTGTCGGTTTAAGGCGATACAAGAAAGAAGGCAAAGGTCATTTCTTCTCCCGCCAGTTAATTGACTGGCTTGGCCCGATACGTGCTGGTGATGATATTGATGATCCTTACGTTGATTATGCAGCCAGCATCCAAGATTTATTGGAAAAAACTGCGTTATATCTGATTGATTATTATTTGGGTAATATCATCAAAGAAACGGGCAAAGTGTGCTTTGCTGGTGGTGTTGCGTTAAATGTCAAACTCAATCAGCGTATTATCGCGCTACCAGGAGTCAAAGAACTTTTTGTTCAGCCTGCCGCCAGTGATGCTGGTACTGCCATTGGTGCCGCTAGCTATGTCTCGCAAAAAATGGACATACCTGTTGAAAAAATGGATCATGTATACCTTGGCCCAAGCTATACTACAGCGCAATGCATTGAAGCATGCACTGCTTACTCTAGAAACGTAATCTGGAAAAAACTAGATGATATTGTTAGACGGACTGCTGAAATTATCCATGCTGGCAACCCAGTATCATGGTTCCAGGGTCGGATGGAATTCGGCCCTCGTGCATTAGGCAACCGTAGCATTCTCGGCAACCCTAGTCACCCTGGTGTTGCCGACAAAATCAATGCACAAATAAAATACCGTGAACGTTGGCGACCCTTCTGCCCCAGCATTTTAGATACGATCGCTGTAGAAATACTACAAACAGACCATCCCAGCCCTTTTATGACATTTACTTTTGATGTTGCTGATGATTGGCGCATCCGTATTCCAGAGGTTGTACATGAAGATGGTACTGCAAGGGCACAAATTGTCACTCAAGCTACTAATCCAAGATATTATGCATTGTTAAAAGAAATGGAAAAATTAACCGGCAATGGAATTTTGCTTAACACGTCGCTTAACCGCCGGGGTGAGCCTATGGTGTGTAGCCCGGCTGATGCGCTTAATATGTTCTACGGCTCTGATCTTGAGTATCTGGCTATGGAAGACCTACTGATTACCAAACAATGATCCTGCTTGACCCTGATAAAAAATTTGGTAAGGGGTTGCATCGTGAATGCTTTGTCCATCCTGATCATGATCATTTGTGCATTAAAGTGGTGACCTATGGTGACAATCAAGAAACAAAACGCGAACAACACTATTACAAATTGCTGCAGAGACGACATATCAGTTGGGAACTGTTACCAAAATTCTATGGAAACATTGATACCAACTTGGGATCAGGTGCACTATTTGATTTAATTCGTGATCATGATGGCAATATATCCAACACATTAGAACATTATCTAGTTGATGATTATTTTACTGAGCAGCGCGCCAATAATTTAATATCCACTTTGTCTGAACTAAAAAACTACCTGCTGAAATACGCCATTATCCCAATGAAGCTAAAGCCAAAAAACATTCTGTACCAACGCGCTCAAGCAGGCAAAGGTAAACTGGTTATTATTGATAATATAGGCAATGCCGATTTTATCCCCATCTGCAATTATATTCACTTTTTAGCCAGAAAAAAGATTATTCGTCGCTGGAATAGATTTATGGCTACATTAACACTATAGCCATTTACTCTTTTCTTTCATTTTGCGTTTTATTCTGTTTTCTTTATGGCGTAGCACTGTACGTATAGTATGTTTTTCCTTTTGCGTTAAGCTCTTAACCCCACAGTATCTTAGCAAAAATCGCAGCCTCTGGGTACGGCTCAAATAACTTGGTGCCAGCTTATCCAGACTGGCAAGGTCCTTACATTTGCGATAGCCTAACAATGGCCAGATAAGTTTTTTACCTGACGGACAATCTATCAAATAAACCGTTGGCTTACCATCAACATACTGCTCCACTAATATATTTCGCCAATGTAAATCATTATGGCAAAAACGCTTGCGGTGCAAGGCTGCCACAATATCAGCAATTTGATATAGTATCTCATTACGCCAATATGTTTGGCGAAAATTGTCCGGCGCGTTGCCTGCAATGGCTGATAGCTCTCTGCAATTGACAATACCCTTTGTTATTAATACGCCACGCAGCGTTTTCAATAAAAGGCGTTCTTCGCCATATAAAATAATCTGAGCGGCAGGAATACCTATCTGACTAAACCATTGTTGATTTTTTACTTCTAAATGAAAACGTGACCATCCAAACCAACTAGCAAGACCCTTTGAGCAAAAATACCGTTTAATAAAATAAGTATTACCAGCAATTTTTTGGACAAATATTTCACTTTGTTCACTTCTGGATATAATCTTGCCATCTAATTTAAATATGGCGTCCAGTGAAGGAAAATAAGATGTAACAGCAGACTTGTTTGCTGCCGACAAAATGTGCCATGTCTTAAAAAATGGAAACATTTACAAGCGCCGTGCTACAACCAGCCTGTCAATAATGTCAACGACCTTCTCTGGCGTACCATACAGATCTGCTGTGTCTGCATATTTCAATGCATTATTTGACCAATTAACTTTATCACCCAGTAACATCTCATAAAGCTGGGCATTGAGTATGCTTTGTTTAAAAAGTGCAGGTAAAACTATGCCTGCATCAGCGTTCTTCACATGCGCAGCGTACCCACAAACGCCGGTTACCAATACTGGCAAGCCAGCTACCATTGCCTCTAAAATAACCGTGCCCGTGTTTTCTTTTCTGGCAGGATGCAACAAAATATCCGCTGCTAATAAAAAATCAGGCACATCTGTACGTCCACCAAGAAACTGTACCTGTTTTTCCAATTGGTAGTGGCGGGCCATTTTTTGGTAAGGCTTAGCATTACCATCACCAATAATCAATAACTGTGTTTTTATTTGCATACTGATCGGCAGTGTTGCCAGTGCAGAGATAGCACGATCAACGCCCTTGGTTTTAAATGCAGTGCCAATCATTAACAACAGCGTATCATCACCCCCAATACCAAACTGATGACGCAATCTTGACCTAATCTCAAACCAATTATCTGGACGCTTTCTGCTTTTATCAATACCTGGTGGCAACATCAACAGACGATTATCCGGTGTACCATAATTCAGCCTGAATAAATCGCGCTGCCCATCGCTAAGCAACAAAGATACGGTCTTGCTTTGCTTGCCAAATACAGCGCGTTCGCATTTGATATAAAACTGCATACGCCGACTCAATTTTTGTATAAAATAAGCAGGCTTACTTTTTGCCCGGTCAAGATAACACGGGTCTGATGCATAATATAAATCTAATCCCGGCATTTTATTAAATCCGATCACTAAATCATATCTTCCTGAGACCAATATCGGCGAAACTGTGTTTATAAATGAAGCAATCCTACCGTGATTTGTCCACCCCCGAAACGGAATAGTGTTAATGTTAAGCCCTGCGGGAATATCTCCCTGCCAGGCCATTGTATATATATCAATATCATAGCCACGATCACGGCAAATCATTGTAATATGGAGGCAATCACGGGCTAAGCCGCCAAAAGGAAAATACTTATATAAGCAGACAGCAAGTTTCAAAACAAAACCTCTAACACGTTAAGCACAGTTAAATTGTACCTTGTTGTATTACGATGGCGCACGTTATCATTAACATCTGTTGTTCACTTAAGATAACACTTAACGAGGGCCATACGTGTCAACCTGTCTTTTTAGCATTATCATACCTAGCTATAATTATGCTGAATATCTGCCAAGAGCAGTTAACTCATGTCTAAATCAGGCTGGTGATGATTTTGAAATCATTGTCATTGACGACGGCTCTGATGACAACACCAAAGAAGTCATCAAGCCACTACTAGAAGACAATGACAGCATCAGTTATTTTTATCAGGATAATAAGGGGTTAGCAACGTCACGCAATGCTGGGGTAAATAACAGCAGCGGTGAATACCTGATTTTTCTTGATGCTGATGATGAACTGATATCTCATTCATTACACTACTATCGTGAAGCTATTCTAGCCTACCCCAATAAACAATTTATTATTGGCGAACACCAATCAATAGATAAAGCTGGTTACATCCGTGAACGCAAAACTAATACTAGGTTAAAAACTACCAGAGAATCTTTATTTTATGCCTATTTATTTAAGCAACTATCTATATCTGCTGGCAGCTATTGTCTTCATCGCAGCGTTTTTAGTCAATTACAGTTTCCACAAAAATTGCGCAGTACCGAGGATATTCCCATGTATAGTCAAATATTAGCGCTGTTTGACACGGTATTGGTACAAAAGCCAATGGTTAGAATTCACAAACATGATGACAGCCTGCGCCACAGCTTTGACCATGCCCACGCTATTGGCACTGATATGGTTGATGTAGTGTTTGATGCCAAAATTCTGCCAACTAATTTCATGGCTTACAGGCATCAATATTTGCTGAAAAGATGCCTGTCTTTAACAGGATTGGCTTATCGTGCCGGAGCTTATTCTTTAGCGCAGAGATATTACCTGAAAGCAGTTAAGCTTGATAAGCGTGCCTTGTTAAAAATATCTAAACTCAAAATATTACTCTTAAGTTTAATGAAAAAAGACACCTTTAAATCTAACATCAGGAAATAATATCGCGGCATAATTGAGCTAATGCTGGCTTCTGCCAATTGCGACAAAAACGATTTTTATCTTTATCAAATGCACGCAAAAAATTGCTCTTAGTTGCATGTTCCTTCATTGCGTCTAGATCAATTAACTCAATTCTGCCCTTGTTATTGACAAGTAAATTACTCGCTTTTAAGTCGCCATGGCTGATGTGATATTTTTTAAGCATGGTGAATATATTTCTAAGTTGATACTGTTCACTATCAGTAGGCAGTCTGTCACCAAACACGATTGCTATGGTCTTACCATCACTTTTTTCACTGACCAGATAAGCTGCTGATCTAAACCAGCCAATCCGCTTTTCAATAAAGCCAAGCGACTTGGGCGTAGCGATACCCAATAGTTGTAATAAATTGCTGTTGCGCCAAGAAACAGCAGCACGACTGCGGCGGCAACACCGTGATAAAAAATGATAAAACCCCTTAATATTGTATCGCTTTATAACCAACTTTTTATCAGCATACTCTACAGCAACAATAGTGGTGGAATTGCCTGCTTTTAATACCTGCCCAGTTGCCATAATAAGATCAATATTTTTGATAAAAGACTCACCTGCCTGATTAAAAAAATCGCGACAAAAACCATATTCCAGCCAGCATATTTTACGGTATGCTGTCATTGAGCAATCACGAAACTTTTTACTTAAATAGTTAGCTTTACGCCTGTGCCAGGCTTTGTGTACATAGACATTAAATTGCTTATCTTCATCAGCATTAAACTGCCATGCTCGTAGTTTGTAATATTGTGGCAAGCGATCAATGAGTAGCTGCTGCTCGCAAGGTTTAAACTGCGCGACCAACATCGCCAAATTAGCAAGACTGGTGAACTTATCTAAATACATTCCCTGCTGCTTAATAGCGGAAAAATCAATAAGATACAAAGTTTCGGCAACAATGAGTATATTATTTAGATGAAAATCTGCTTGATAAATCCCAGCTTTATGCAGCATGGCCGCCATGGTAATCAACGCATCACCATAAAGCGCAAGTGTTTTTTTGTCATCAGTAAAAGATTGACTATTCTTCAAATACTGATAAACAATAGCATAGCAAGCTGGCGCAATAGTTGATGCAATTATTAACTGCGGTACATTAACGTCGGTGCACTTTGCTAATTGGTATCCCCGCTGCTCTTGGCTAAACCCGATCCTACCTTTTTTCTGTTTAGCAAATAGCTTAATAACCTGCTGATTGCCATTATCATCCTGCGCTTTTACCACCAGTCTTTTTTTTGGCAATAAGCGCAATACCTCTGTACACTGATAATGCCGATCACTAATAATTAAATCAACCGGCATATTAATATTTTTACCCTGAAAAAACGCATTAAGCTGACTGTTTGTAGTATTATCTAGCATAATATTATTTCTGCATATTATTAGCACGCTTTTGCACATTAATCCAAAATTGACTATGTTTGGTCAAAAGTTCACGTAAAGGCAGTCCAGAATAAACCATCATAAATCGCCATAAATCACGCTGGGTTAATGGCACACCAAGCGCCGAAAACAGCAATCCGCCTAAATCTTTTATGATCCATCTTGTTGGCGTTTTCTGCCGAATCTGGGCGCGATGCAAATCAATTAAAAATAATCGTGTATCAGATTTGATTGTATTATGCTCAGCAAACGACTTATCTAATAAGAAGTGACACAGATAAAAATCACGATGATTCATACCATTTTCATGCATCACTTTGGCAATCACTGCCAATTTATCAATTAACAGTTTCTTGCTGGCATAGCTGGGCGGATATTGCCGCCATTGCCTGCCAAGATACTCAAGACTCATGGTATCTATCATTTCGTCTGTAATCAGAAATGACTGTTTTTTTGCTGGATTGATGCCACGTTCTCCGTATCCTGCTATCGTTAAGGTATCAATACCATAAGACTGAAGAAATTGAATAGCTTGCCATTCGTTTTTAGCACTGATGACTGGTATACGCCATTGCAAAATACTTTTAATGATTTCCAGCCAGCCAATACCTTGATGTCGCTTAACAAAAAAAAACTTATCTGCCAAAATAAATCTTAATGTCTGTCTGCCCTCCTTATGGCGAAATATCTCACCCTTTAACCGCTGCACCACGGCAAAAATATCTTCTCCCTGCCATAGGCTAGCAAGGTCTGTTCGCAAAAACTGGATGGTATTTGGCATAAAGATAAATAGATTGTTTTTGTTATTAATGTATTTTGCTACACTAGCCTAACAAAACACCAGTAAATATGCTTAATTGCCCATCAAGGGGTAACATAATGTCATTTAATTCAACGCTGACGCGCCATCATAATATGGCTATAAAGCTATCTTCTCTTGAATCGCAAGTAAATGCGCTCGTCAACAGCATTATAGAGTGCCTGAACACTGGCAATAAAATACTCTTTTTTGGTAATGGCGGTAGTGCTGCTGATGCACAGCATCTGGCAGCAGAGTTTGTTGTGCGCTACCGTAAAGAACGTGCACCCTTAGCTGCTATTGCGCTGACAACCGACACATCAATCATCACCGCACATGGTAATGACTATAGTTTTGCTACTTTATTTGACCGTCAAATTCAGGCATTGGCAAAAGAGGGCGATATTGCCATTGGGTTATCAACATCAGGCAATAGCGACAATGTTATCAATGGCATTAAAACTGCCAACAAATGTAGTTGCCTGACTTACGCTTTTACTGGTCAAGGCGGAGGACAACTTATTGGACTGACAGATCATTGTATCTGTATACCATCGGATGAGACTGCAAGAATACAGGAAGGTTATATGATTGTCGGTCACTGGCTGTGCGAAGCCATAGACGAACATTATAATTAAGGTATCGGTTATGCAGCAGATCACTGCTGATGTCGTTATTATTGGTGCAGGCATTGCTGGCTTGTGGCTGCACAATCGTCTTAACCAGATGGGCTTTAATGCCTTATTGCTGGAACACAAAACTATTGGCAGTGGCCAAACTTTGAGTGCTCAGGGCATTATTCATGGCGGTGTTAAATACGCATTAAATGGTATTTTATCTAACGCAAGTCAGGCGATTAGCACAATGCCTGCACGCTGGCAAGCCTGTCTTGCTGGCAAAGGTGATACTGACTTAACTGGGGCCAATGTACTCAGTCGCCATCAACTGCTGTGGTCAACAGGGCAGTTATCAGCAAAAATGCTGGCATTTTTTGCCAGCAAAAAGTTGCGTGGTCGCATAAAGGCAATTACCAAAACTGACCGACCGGCAATATTTCAACATGCTAAATTCAAAGGCGCGCTATACCAGCTTGATGAACCTGTGCTGGATGTCACCAGTGTACTGGCAAGCCTTGCTGAACCATGGCAGCACCGTATCATACACATAGCAGAAGGCAGTAAAATTGCCTGGCAACAAAATAAAGCGGGCTTACAAGCAGTAGCACTGGGTAGCAATATACAAATCCGCGCCCAACACTTTGTGCTTACCGCTGGAGAAGGTAATCAAACGCTGATGGAAAAGCTTGGCATCAACAAACCAGTCATGCAAATCAGGCCACTGCACATGGTGCTATGCAAAGCGAAAAATAGCCAGCAGCCACTGCCAAAGCTGTATGCGCATAACTTAGGATCAGGCTCAAAACCGGTGGCGACAATTACCAGCCACATAGCAGAAGATGGCAATATTATCTGGTATATTGGTGGCGATATTGCCGAACAAGGCGTTGGTCAATCTGCTATTGAAGTTACCCGCAATACACAACAGTTATTAGCTGATATTCTGCCGTGGCTTAAGCTACCTGAACTTGAATGGGCAACGCATGTAGTTAACCGTGCCGAACCAAAACAATTTAAACTAACACGACCTGATACTGCTTTTATTAAGTCAAGCAACAATGTGCATATTGCCTGGCCCACCAAACTTGCCCTAGCGCCTAATCTTGCTGATAAGGTCATTACCAGACTGACCGAACACAAGCTACATGCGCAAAAGCATGCTTTTTTCATGCCACTACCACCGGCAAAAATGGGACAACCTTTGTGGAATAACGCCTTTCAATGACAATACACTTAAATGATCGCAAACAAATTGCCCAAACTGGGGTGTCAGTCTCACCATTAGGATTAGGTACAGTAAAAATTGGTCGCGATACCGCCGTTAAATATCCTGAAGGCTTTACCATTCCAGATGACTATGAGGTATTAACGCTACTCCATACAGCATGGGATTCAGGCATTAATCTGCTTGATACCGCCCCTGCCTACGGCAATAGTGAAAAACGTTTAGGTAAGCTGTTATCACAACAACCACACGATTTTGTCATCGCCACTAAAGCGGGTGAAATATTTGATCCGAAAACAGGACAATCATCTTATAATTTTAGCCCTGACTATATCACTGCCAGCGTTAAGCAAAGCTTAAAAAATTTAAAGCGCACTGTGCTGGATATTGTCCTGATCCACTCTGATGGTAACGATGAAGCAGTTATCAATAAGCATGGTGCACTGGAAACATTAAACACACTTAAAAAACAGGGTCTTATCAGGGCAGTTGGCATATCAACCAAAACAGTAGCAGGCGGCCTACTGGCTTTAAATGATGCTGATCTAGTCATGGTTGCTTATCATATTAACTATCAGGATGAACAAACAGTGCTTGATAAAGCGACATTAACCAACAAGGGTATTTTTATCAAAAAAGCTCTTGCCAGCGGCCACCTAGCATCTACCCAGACAATTAACCTACAAACTAATTTTAATTTTATTTACCACCACCCCGCGGTAACCAGCGTGATGATTGGCACCATCAACTTAAACCACCTCAAAAGCAATGTCCTTAAAGTTAAAGCAGCGCTTTATAGTCAGTAGCATACAGGATAAGTATACTGTTTAAGCGGCATGATTGATGAGTTTTTTAAATTGCTGATATAACTTATTACAGTATTGATTGATACTGGCAATATTAGCCATATGCGCTTTCTCAAGTTTGGGCAAACCGTCAGCGCCAATCGTATCTTCCAGCGCTTTTTTATATTCAGGTACCTGTGACCATTGCCTAACCGTGTCTTCTCTTACCTCTATATGGAACTGGATACCGTAAGCATGTTCTTTATAACGAAAAACTTGATATTGAGTGACGGGTGAACTAGCTAAAATAGTAACATCATTGTCTAAAGCAGATACTTCATAAGAATGCCACTGTAATACTTTTAATTTGCCAGCAAAATCAGCAAATAAAAAATCATCATTTGCTTCATCTGCCATCGTTATATCAAGTACACCTATCTCAGGCAATCTAGACTTAACAATACGGCCACCCAATACTTCACCTAAAAGTTGCGCGCCAAGACAAAATCCTAAAAATGGCTTTTCTAAAACGGTAACAAAATGGGCAATTTTTTGCTTTTCTGCAACTAGCCAGGGATAGCTGTCTTCCATATGGGTATCCATAGGCCCACCCATGCACAACATAGCATCAAAGCCAGTTAAATCATCCGGTATTTTTTGGCCTTCATCTAATTCAATAGTTGTTAAATTAAAACCGTCTGCCAGCATCAAATCCTTGATATAGCCAGGATCTTCAATGTTGATATGTTGCAGCACTAAAATATTCATTTTGCTCTCCCTTAATTCACCCAATATCAAGGATACTGTCTTAAACGTTGGAATCTAGCCAATATAAACTGTTTATAAACGGATATAAAAAAGCCCGAACATGCAGCAGGGACAACCTGAAACAGCGGTTCGGGCGGATTCGGTGCAGCATCATAAAGATGCTTTCCTTATTGTAGTAACGGCTCTCACCCCGAAAGTGTATAATAAGCACTTAAAGCTTAGTATACAGGAATTAAACGCATCATGCAAGAAAAAAATTATACGCTCGGTCTTGATCTTGGCATTGCCTCAGTAGGGGCTGCATTGCTAACTGATAATAAAATACTTGGCTTACACGTTCGCACCTTTGATAAGGCGGAAAATGCCAAAGATGGCGAGTCGCTTAATCTCATCCGCCGCGAAGCACGTTCATCACGCCGTCGCTTGCGCCGCCGCGCACATCGGCTGTTAAGACTATGCCGATTGTTAAAACGCGAAGGTTTAATTGATCATGCTAAGCCTGATGCCTTTAGACTGAACATATCCCCTTGGCAACTCAGAAGTGAAGGCTTGGATCGTCTGCTGGACAAAAAAGAATGGGCTACGGTGCTATACCACATTGTGAAGCACCGCGGCTTTCAATCTAACCGCAAAAGTGAGCTCAAAGATAAAGATATTGGCAAGATGCTTAGCGGCGTGAGCACTAATAAGAAAAAAATGGAAGCTAAAAACTATCGCACCATTGGCGAGATGTTTTATAAAGATGATGACTTTTATGAGGCTAAACGCAATAAGGGCGGTAGCTACCGCAATACAGTTGACCGCGCTGATTTGCAAACTGAACTGAAACGACTGTTTGAGCACCAGCGTGAGCAATGTAATCGACATACGAGTGCTCAATTCTTAAGTGCAGTAGATAAATTACTCATGGCGCGCCGGCCGACTTTTGCCGGCGATCAAATCGCGCAAATGGTAGGTAAGTGTACCTTTGAACCGAGTGAATATCGCGCAGCTAAAGCTTGTCACAGTGCTGAACGGTTTATCTGGTACGATAAGCTCAATAATATGAAAATTGGCTTGACCGGTGAAAGGCGACCGCTGACCTTAGATGAAAAACGGCAGCTACAAAATTCTGCCATTTGAGCAAGCCAGTGTCAATTTTACTCAAATCAAAAAACATCTGGGACTCAATGAACAATACCAATGTAATCTAGTAAGTTACAGCAAAACTAAGAAAAAAGACGAAAATCACAACACACGATACGAACTCACCAAAGAGGATACTAAAAAGGCAGAAGACGGCAAAATTTTTGAAGCCAAAGCCTTCCATACCTTGCGTAAAGCCTATAAAGAAGCAGAGCTTGAACCGCAATGGCAGCAAGATAAGCAAAACCGTGAACGATTAGATACTATTGGTAAGGTGCTCACCACTTATCGTGATGACAGTAGCATCAAAGAACAGCTACAAGAAGCAGGTATTGAAGCTGAAGTAATTGAAGCAGTGCTAGACTGTGAGTTTAGTACCTATCATCATCTATCGCTGAAAGTATTGCATAAAATCCTACCTTTTATGGAAAAACAAGGCTTGACTTATGATAAGGCTTGCCAAGAGACGGGTTATCACCACTCAGTTAAACCACAAAACCGCAACAAAACGGGCAAGATTCCCGCACCTGATAAAAACCAAATTCGTAACCCAGTAGTCTTGCGTTCGCTCAATCAAGCGCGTAAGCTTATCAATGCCATTATTAAAGAATATGGCAAGCCTGCTGCCATACATATTGAAATGGGGCGCGAGTTAAACAAGCCTTACAAAGAACGCAAAGAAATTGAACAAGGTCAAAAAGAGTTTCGCCAGCAAAAAGACGAGGCTATTCAAAAATACCAAGAGCACTTTAACACAGCACCACAAAAAGATGATCTATCAAAATATCGTCTGTATCGTGAGCAAGATGGTAAGTGTGCTTATAGCCAAAAAGCCATTGACTTAAAGCGTCTGCCCGAGACAGGCTATGTGCAAGTCGATCATATCCTGCCCTACAGCCGCAGCTATGATAACAGCCAAAACAATAAAGCGCTGGTGCTCATCCATGAAAACCAAAATAAAGGTAACCATACCCCATTTGAGTATATGGGCAAAGATGAACAATCCGAACGCTGGCACAATTTTGAAAACTGGGTTAAAAGTAACCCTAAAATTCGTCAAGCCAAACGCTGGCGTTATTTATGCAAAGATTTTGGTGAAGGATCAAAAGACTTTAGCGAACGTAACCTGAAAGACACCCAATATGTGGGCCGTGTTCTCAAAGAGATGATTGAGCAAAACATCATCTGGGCAGGAGAAAAACCAGATGGCAAGCAGGATCGCTGTGTCGTATTAAGCGGTGGTGTGACTGGTCTAATGCGCACCCGCTGGGGCTTTAATAAAAACCGCTCAGATGGTGATTTACACCACGCGATGGACGCTGCGGTAATTGCTGCCACCAACCGTAGCATGATTAAGCGTATCGCCGAATATTCCAAAAGGGATGAATTAAAGTGTGTGCGAAACAACTACAGCGACACCGAAACTGGGGAGATTTTTGATATAGCCCGCTTGCGGCAACTGGACAATTACTTTCCTCGTCCTTGGGATAACTTTCGCAATGATGTGCTGACAAGATTAGAACAAGTGCGAGTTTCGCGCGCGCTTAGCCGACGCAAATTAGGTGCAGCTCATCAAGAAACTATTCGCGCCAGAGTGACAGTGTCTGATGTTCACCAACTAATTAACGATAAGGGACTGCCTGTTTATTACTCAGCACTCAAAACACCCATAGACAAACTAAAACTAAACGATATAGATAATATTGCGGGCATTAACGACAAACGCAATCAAGGTTTGAGGCAGGCGCTTGAAAAATGGTTGACTAATAAAGCTAACAGAGACGCCAAGCACAAGCAAGAAAAAGAAGACCTTAAGAAACAACATAAAGCGGAATGGGATGACTTAAAATCTAGCTCATCATCGGGAAAATCAAAACCTTCTCAAGACAAATCTGACGCACTCAAAAAACAACAAAGCCGCAATCATGACCTGTTAGATCAACAGCAATTAAAGGAGTCTACCCTGTATATGCCGGCAGGCAAAAAGGACAAGCAAGGCCCGCCTATACATCACGTTAAATTGCTTAATAAAAAAGAAGGTAAAAATGGCATTCCCGTGCGCAGTGGTATTGCCAATAAGGATAGCATGATTCGTTTAGATGTATTTCAAGATAACAAAGGCAAGCATTATGGTGTGCCAATCTATGTATCATATAGAGTGAGGGATACCCTACCCAAGAAAGCAGAACCCAGTCGTAAGATAATGGATGAAAGTTACCAATTTTTATTTAGTCTCCATAAAAATGATTGGGTAAAACTCACCAAATCAAACAAGCAAACGATTGCTGGCTATTATCAAACTTTTGATATTGCAGGTGGTAAAATTAATATTTATGAACACGACCGCAATCCCCAAAAAGGCACTGATAAGAACAAATCAGAAAATGAGATTAAAAATCCTGGCTTACACCGAAGTCTTGGTATCAAAACCGCCCAATTGCAAAAATACCATGTGGATATATTAGGAAACTTATACAAAGCCAAGCCCGAACAACGCCAGCCACTTCGCAAAGGGCAAACTATTTAACTATGGGTTGGCGCAGTGTGGTAGTGACACAGCCAGCCTATTTATCACTAAAGCATAACCAGTTTTGCATCAGCTTAAGCAACGAACAACAGACCGCTCATATCCCCGTGGAAGACATCAGTGCGCTGGTGCTAGATAACCCACAAATCACAGTCAGCCAGCCCTTGTTGTGCACATTAGCTGAAGAAGGCATTGCAGTACTGGTGGTGGATAAACAGCATTTGCCCAGCGGTATTTTCATGCCATACTTGCAATACCATCGCGGTCTGCGCCGTTTGCGTGCCCAGCTGGCCCTATCACGCCCAGTAACCAAACGCTGGCATCAGCAGATTGTACGCCAGAAAATTATTAATCAGACTGAAACTCTGCGCCGTTGTCATCATAGTATAGCAGTCAAGCAGTTGGATAGACTGGCAGGCAAAGTGCGCTCTGGCGACCCTGATAATTGCGAAGCACAGGCAGCACGGGCATATTTTAGTTCATTACTGAAGCACACAACACTAAAACGCCGTGAAGACAGTCTGTTTAATGCTGCGTTAAACTATGGCTATGCCATCATCAGGGCCTGTATTGCCCGGCAGGTTAGTGGGTCTGGCTTACATCCAGCTATTGGCTTATTTCATCACAATGAGCAAAATGCCTTTAATCTGGCTGATGACTTAATAGAGCCTTACCGTCCGCTTTTTGATCACTGGGTGTATCGCCATTTCGCCAAAGAACCCAAACGTAGTCTGACTAGTAAAGACAAAGCCCTATTGGTCCGCTTTTTGGGTGAGGATATTGGCAACAACCAAAATACTGATACTGGCACGGTGTTAGCCAATATTGAAATGGCTGTACAGAACTTTGCCGTTGCCTGTGAATCGCCCAAAAATAAAATGCTATGGCTGGCTGCTCACTCATCACGTCAAGTCAGATTTGAATTAACCGATTATCATGAGTAAGGAGACACGACGTTTTATGCGGTTAATTGTATTTTTTGACCTGCCAACTACCACTAAAGCTAGAAAAAAGGCATACACGGTGTTCCGCCGCTTTCTGCTCAAAGATGGCTACGATATGCTCCAGTGGTCAGTATACAGCCGTATTACCAATAACGGTGAAGATGCTAAAAAACATTTACAACGATTAAAATACAACCTGCCCAGTGAAGGATCAATCCGTTGTTTGGAGGTTTCAGAGAAGCAATTTGCGAATATGAAACTGCTGGTAGGAAACTTAAGTTTTCAGGAAAAGCGAGTAACCAGTGATCAAATATTGCTGTTTTAAACTAAAAATTAAACCCCCTAAACTTTATGTTTTACATAAAATTCAGAGGGTTAATGAGAGCCTATTATACCCTTTCGGGGTGAGAGAGGAAACTACAACGAGTACACTGGCATTGGTCGTGCGCATTTGATTATACCCTTTCGGGGTGAGAGAGGAAACTACAACCATAAAGAATCATGTTAAATAGCGCCATGGATTATACCCTTTCGGGGTGAGAGAGGAAACTACAACAGAAAATTATTAAAATGAGCTTTGTTGATGATTATACTTATTGGGTACCAGTCAGATCAGGCGGCATAGGAATAGTATTCTCTTTGCTGGTGACAATATCACTTTTAGCACGCATCATATTAGTACCAACAAAGCCGCCCACCTGATAAACCCAATCACCTAGCCTCTGATTGATACTAACTATTTCTTGCGCTACCCCTTCTAGTGTTTTCAGCACATCCAATTTTTGAATATCAGGCGGCACATCAGCCATCATTGATGTGTCACTTTCAGCGCGTAAAGTAGTATAATAGTGGCCATCATTAAATGAGGTATTAGTGATGATCTTAAGGCCATCAAAGGTAATAAACTCAGCAATGACCACTTCAGCATCACCACGAGAAAACTGATTAACAGGCTGCACATTCTCCAGTGTTAACTGAAATACAGTACCAGCAATATCATAGCCTAACTGCTGATACTTAAAGACAGTTTTATCGCGCATAACAGGCGTGCCAAAAGCATCTTTTTGTCCGAGATTGATAATCGTTGCTGTATCACCGTTAGGCTGAGTAATATTGACTTTGGCAATGCGTTCACGGGCAATATCAACCACATTACTATCAATCCAGCCTAGCATTACCCGATTGATATTAAGATACCCTTCTGCCAGCCACGCCTGCTCTGAATCACTTTTGCGCACATAAAACTGACGCACGCCGATTTGCTGACTGATCTCGCGTTCATTACCTAGTAACAAGCCGGCTATGTGCCCGTTACCTTCTGCCATAATAATTTGCAGTGATGCGCCGCCTTCTGCCGCACCTTCAACGCCAAGCACTGCATACTGGTCAAGGTTGCTAGTTTTGCGCTCTAAGACTTTGGTTTCAGCAATATCAATCAAGGTACGCTTGACCAGATTAAAGTCAGCCGGATACCCCCAATGCTCCTTAACAAACCAGTCTTCTCCCTTTTTAATCAAGGTAAATTCATTCTGTGAACTTTTAAAATAAACTGTATCAACCTTATTTAACTGCGCTAATAAATCAGGAAACAATAAGCCTGTATTTTTATCGGCAGTCTCAGGCTTTTGAATAGTTACTAGCATGAGCACAACCATCACCATAGTAATCATTAGCAAAACAGTTAAACTATTTATTTTTTTCATCGTCATTTAAGCCCGTGACGGCAATTTGCGGCCTTTGGTGCGCTTGCGAATACGCAGCCAACCAGTGAACACGGCAAGCAATGCAACTATTATTGGCACTAGACCAATATTAAAAAATTTTAATTGGGTATGTAATGCATCAATGTCTTTACGTAGATTTCCCTGAACTTCGCGTAATTGCTGTGTGGTTTTATCAATTGTTATCCTGAACTCAGCAATTTCCTTTTCCTGCTCAACATTAAGCAATCTATCACCGCTACCGCTGCGCTCGGCCTGCATTCTGGCAATACGCTGCTTGGCATCATCCAGCGTTTTCTGCAACGCACGCTCCTGAGTGCGGTAACGCTTTTCTGCCTGCCGCTCTAGGGCAACAACCCGATCAAATGGCCTAGAAAATCCGCCACGAGAACGTACACTGATCAAGCTTTTTTCACCAGACATGTCATCAATTGCATTGATCAAAAAATCAACATTGTTTGACGTGCTGTAAGTAATCTGCTGATCATAAAAATCTTGTACCTGTACCCAGAATTTATCCTGCAACATATCAACATCAGCAATAGCAATCACATCAATATCCTGACTGGATTCGGCCAGATGTTTGGGTGCTAACTGATCTTTTACCCCTTGAGGAAAAGCCGATTTAGCCACGCCAGTAACCCGAACAGCAATAGGATACTTAAGTGTACCTGACTGATATTTAGTCAAAAGTGCCAACGGATCATTGCGAAATTGCACCACACGCTTATCAACTAGCATGGCTTCATTGCTGGATGAAATTAACGGAATTAAAGTGGTGGTCGCCCCTTCAAGTTGCCTAAAATAGCCTGGTGTCGCCACTTCTATCCTTTTTAACTGACTGGTCACCGCCTGTTGTTTGTTTAATTGATTATCAGTAATCGACTGCCACAGCACATAATCAATCGGCTTATTACTGACTCTGGCACCAAAATCTACCTTAATTGCCGTTTTACGATCAGCAACCACATCGGCACTGGCACGGGCAAACCCCCATGCCTTGAATAAATCAGGCATATTAGAGCTACGGGAATAGACCACAGCTGCCATCGGATTATTGGTATCTTTTTCTGGTACGTCACTTTCAGCATAAGGATCAACAAAGCTAATCAACTTGCCACCGCCCAACACATATTGATCAACAGCATACAGCGTACTTTTGGCAAACTGCTTAGGATGCACGATGATGAGTACATCAATAGATGATGGGATACGATGGATATTATTTGGCAATGTTGTTACATTAAACAATTGGCGCAATTCAGCCATGACCGCCCAGGGTGCGTTACCACCCGCTGAGGAGGACAGCCCTCCTTTTATCGGATCGTAATTATCACCATCAATAGCCAATGCACTCAATATGCCTACTGATTTTCTGCCTGCGCTGGATAGCTTATAAATCAGCTTGGTGATGTCATGCTCAAGCACATCTTCCTTTTCTGGCTGAAAAAAAGCAATGACATCTATGCCATCAAGTAAATTGGTACCAGCCAAGCCAAAATAAAGCGGATGGGCTTTCCCGTCAATAGGCACCGCCTGCAAGCCATAGCGCCTAGCACGATGTTCATCATCAGAAAAAGGCTTAGGGTTAATTATTTTCACCCTGATTTTACCATTGGACCTACGCTGATATTCTGCCAAGAGTTCCTGCACCCTTTGACCATATGATTTTAACCCAGGCAACTCCTGCGCCACCTTTTCAGTATAATAAAGTTGTAAGGTAATGATATCGGGTAGCGCCGCAATAATATTCAGTGAGCCTTGAGATAAGGTGTATAAATTATCTTCAGTTAAATCAACACGTAATGATTTAAAATTACCGTTTACCACCACATTAAACGCAATAAACAAAATAACAGCGAGTACTAATCCGGTTGTTGATAATAACTGTTTATTCATTTAACCTGCACTTTAATCAGCTTTGTACACCTGCACAATCACTGCATTAGCAAACAACCACAACATAATGAATGATACAAAATAGGCAATATCACGCACATCAATCACCCCTTTAGAAATAGCGTCAAAATGAGTCAGAAAACTAAAGGAGCTAACCGCTTCAATTAATACGGCAGGCGCCCAACCACTAAAAAAGTCTAGCACAATGCCATAGCCACTCAATACAAAAGCCAGACTGACAATCAGGCTTAATACAAAGGCAATCACCTGATTTTTGGTCAGCGCCGAAAGGCAGGCACCAATAGCCAAAAAACCACCTGCCATCAAAAAACTACCAACAAATCCAGTAAAAATAACGCCGTTATCAGGTGCGCCTAAGTAATTCACCGTCAACCACAATGGAAAGTTCAGCATTAAGGCTAAGCCAGTAAAGGCCCATGCTGCCAAAAACTTGCCAATGACTGCTTCAAATACCGAAATCGGCAAAGTCATCAATAGCTCAATGGAGCCGCTTTTGCGCTCTTCTGACCATAAGCGCATTGAAATAGCTGGAATTAACAATATGTATATCCATGGATGAAGAGAAAAAAATGGGTATAGATCAGCCTCTCTGCGAGTAAAAAAATCACCAACAAAGAAGGTGGTAAAGCCAGTCAATAATAAAAATATGATAATAAATACATAGGCAATAGGCGTAGCAAAATAACCATCAAGCTCACGCTTCATAATGAACCAAATATTAATCATCTTCATCGGACAATCCATTTAAGTTTGTTATGGTGATAGCCCGAAACGCTTCATCTAAACGTCCCTGTTCAGCATATAGCGAATCAATCTGCCAGCCACGATCACGGATTGCCTGAGATAACGCTAAAGTTATCTGCTTTTTATCGTGTGGGTATACCCGCAAACCTCGCCTAGTGGTCATTACATCTACGTCAGCAACAAAATCAAGTGTCTTGATAAATGATGACGCCATCTCATCTTGGGTATCAGCCACTACTACACATACCGCATTATGATAGCGTGACATCGCTTCAAGTTCGTATGAAGCACCATCAAACTGTATCTTACCCTCTGCAATCAGCACGTTGCGCTGACATAAGGCATGGACTTCTTCCAGAATATGGGTTGAGATAATAATCGTCTTATCCTGCGCCATCTCACTAATCAGTGTGTGCACTTCATGTTTTTGGTTAGGGTCCAGACCATCGGTTGGCTCGTCCATAATTAAGACTGGCGGATCGTGCAAAATAGCTTGTGCCAGACCTACCCGACGCTTGTAGCCTTTTGATAAGGTATCAATTGGCTGATAACAAACGTGCATAATCCGCGCACGTTCAGCAGCTATATCAACAGCGCGTTGTTTGGCTTTGCCAGACAAGCCGCGAATATCAGCAATAAACTTAAGAAAATTGTCAGGGGTCATATCAGCATAAGCTGATGCCCCTTCTGGTAAATAACCCAAACTTGCCTTAACAGCGATAGGATCAGTTAGTACATCATGCCCACACACCCTTACCGTGCCATAGGTTGGGGCTAAAAAGCCGGTGATCATTTTCATGGTAGTTGACTTGCCAGCACCGTTCGGCCCTAAAAAGCCAAGCACTTCGCCTCTATTGGCAATAAACGATACGCCATCTACGGCTTTAATCGCGCCAAAATGTTTAGCTAAATTGTCAACCTCAATTGTTACTGTCATCTAAGAAAGTTCAAATTCATCAAGCGCTTATCAGCCGCGTATTGTGCTGAAATTCGTACCTGTAAGTCAAGTTTAATTGCCTGTTTTCTTATCTACTTGCCAATTAAAATGCATGAACGCTGATTTTGGTAATCTGTCACCTAAAGCTAGCTATAAGACAATTACATTCATTGCTAATCCTGTTAGAATTAGTAGTTATGGAAACTATATAGATTCAAGTGTTTTTTGATAAAACTGTAAAAACATTCAGATAAGTTACATGAAAAAACTATTACGCATACTGCTACTGTTCATTATTGTATTTGCACTTTTCTTTGGCTTTATTGCCAACGATCGCCAGCGATCACACTTAAATGACTGGTATAAAGTGACCACTCGCCCGCTACAGCAATTAGGTATAAAGTTGCCAAAATCATTATTGCCGCCTGAGCTCGATAGTTCTGGCGAACCTAGCTTGTCTCGCCTGTTTGGTCACAACCCTGATTTTTGCAGTAAGTCAAACACGGTGACTCCCACTACTTATCGGATTTATCAGTGGCGTGACAGCAATAACCAGCTAAAGATTGGTGACAGACCGCCAACAAAAGACTACACAAACTTACAAATTAAAGAAATGTTCTTTGATAACTTTTTTGACTTATCTTTAGACACCCGTCTTGCAACCTTGCCTGCCTTTTTCCGCAACAACATTCAGGCTGGCGTGACTAAAGTATACAAAACCCTACGTGACACTGTAAAAGTTGCCCAACTTAGAAAGGTACAACTAAAGCTGAAATTTATCAGCAATGAAAATGGCTTCCAACAATATCGTCGCGATGTGATGCCCAATAATGAGAACATAGTCGGATTTTACAGCCCGAAACTTAACGAGGCGACCATATTGGCATATGAAAATGAACACGAGATGATCCGTGTAACCCTGCACGAATCTACCCACGCTATATTAAGCAATATGTTTGGTGACGTACCTATCTGGTTATCTGAAGGTCTGGCCGAGTTTTTTGAAAACATGTCTATTAATGGTCAGCAGACCTATATATTTTCCACTAATGATGAGCATCTACAACTATTACGTTACAGCCATTTACCGCCACTGACAGATCACCTTAAGCAAACAGTTAAAGAATGGCAGCACCCGAATAACATCAGCTTAAACTATGCCATTGACTGGTCATTGATATTTTACTTAATGACTCAACCACAGGGACGGGAATTATTAAGATATATGCTTGATCGTTTGGCAGTAAATTATTGCCAGCCGTTTGCTAGTTTTGATGCGGTAGATTTTATTAACGAGCACTACGATGGCGGTATAGACAAACTGAATACCAACTGGCGCATATGGATGAAAACTGTGCCCTCTGGCAAAGTGACATTTTATTGATAACTATATTTTGCTATCACAGCAACAGTAAATGTAGTTAATGCAAGGTTTGTTGACATGATGATAGAATCTGAACAGACCACCTTGGCTGCCATTGATTTAGGCTCCAACAGTTTCCACATGATTATTGCCCGTTTGCACGATGGTCATTTTCAAATCATTGATCGCCTGCGTGAAATGATACAGTTGCGCGCTGGCCTGAATAAGCATAATCTACTAACAAAAGAAGCGCAAATAAGGGCAACTATGTGCCTTAGACGCTTCGGTGACCGCATCAAAAAACTGCCCTCAGAAAATGTGCGCGTCGTCGGCACCAATACCCTACGCTTGGCTAAAAACAGTCAATCATTTCTGCGAAAAGCACGAATCGCTCTGGGCCTTCCGATTGAAATCATCGCAGGTGAAGAAGAAGCACGGCTGATTTATCTTGGTGTTGCTCACGGCCTAGCATTTGATGATTCTAAACGATTAGTAATGGATATTGGTGGCGGCAGCACTGAGTTTATCATTGGTGAAAGGTTTACTAGCTTGTATCGTGAAAGCCTAGAAATGGGTTGTGTAAGTTTTTCACAGCAGTTTTTTGCTGATGGTAACTTAAATGAATCTCATATCAATACTGCCATTCTTGCCGCCGAATCAAGACTGCGTTCTATTCAGCGTCCCTACAAAAAAATAGGCTGGTATGAGGTCGTTGGTACATCAGGTACTGTTCGCTGTATTGCCAATATTGCCAAAGAAAATCGCTGGTCAAATGAGGGCATGATTACGCTTTCAGCACTTAAAAAAGTAACCGGTGCAATGATTGCCGCTGGTCATACTGATAAATTAAAGTTAGCTGGACTCGGTAGCGATCGCCGACCAATGCTGCCAGCTGGTGTAGCAATTTTGCAGGCAGCATTTACCCGCTTAAACATTAAGCAGATGGTTGTATCAGACTGCGCTTTGCGCGAGGGCCTGCTGTATGATTTATTGGGTCGACTTCGTCATGAAGACGAGCGCGACAGAACCGTGCTATCAATGGCAAAACGCTATCATGTTGATGATGTCCATGCCACACGGGTGACCACAATGAGCGCGCGGTTATTTAACCAGGTTGCAAAAACATGGCAATTAGATACTGAACGAGACTTAAGCTGCTTATGCTGGGCAGCAAAACTGCATGAAGTGGGTCTGATTATTTCTCATAATGAATTTCACAAACATTCAGCTTACCTGATTAATCACGCAGATTTGCTTGGTTTTTCGCGACAGGAACAGCAGGTGTTGGCAACGATTGTCCGTGGACAGCGCCGAAAATTTCCTAAAAAACACATCAAGAATCTGCCAGATGAGTTACAGGCAAAAGTGCAGAAATTAACGATTATTTTACGTCTAGTAATGGTATTTAACCGTGGCCGTAGTGAAAAAACAGATACGCTGGTAACATTAGTGCCAGCAGAAAAAGGGGCAACACTAATACTGCCGAAAGGCTGGCTAAAGGATCATCCGCTGACAAAGGCAGACCTGATGCAAGAAACCAACTACTTAAAGGTCATTACATTTAAGCTGAAAATACAGGATACAGATAATCTAGATATTTACTCAATAAACGATTAGTTAAGTTATAACAAGATCATTAATTAGGCATTCTTATAGTCTTTTCATTCCAGTGACCATATTTTCATTCAATGCCTAAAGCTACTCAACCTAATCGGATTTCATCCGGCGTTTTGGCGTCAATACTCAGCGCATGAATATCAGTGGTCATCATTGATTTGGCCGCACCATAAACCAGACGATGGCGCTTAATAAGCGGCAAACCGGCAAACTGTTTGCTAATAATGGTAATGGTATAGTGTCCGCCGCCACTATTGCCTGCATGACCTGCATGCATCTCGCTGTCATCGCGAATAACCAGAGAAATCGGCTTAAGGCACGCCAATGCTTCTTCCAGCCTGCTTATTACCTTATCAGTCATGGTAGTACCTGCTTAAACGGTTTGACAACCACCCTTTCATACACCCCTGAGATAAAATAAGGATCGGTATCTGCCCACATTTGTGCTTGCTCTAAATCACTGAATTCAGCCACCACTAGACTACCAGTAAACCCAGCTTTACCAGGGTTTACACCGTCAATAGCAGGGTGAGGACCAGCTAATAGCAAACGCCCCTGCCGCTGCAATTCGTTCAGACGGGCAAGATGGTGTTCTCTAACCTTCATACGCAGACCAAGGCTAGCTTGTACGTCTTCACTAATAATAGCATATAGCATAGACTTCTAAGCGCCTTCATCCTTGCTGGATTTTACCATAGCATACCTGACCAGATAAATTGCCTGACCAACAATAAATACTACCGTCAGACCAAGCAGGCCAAATAATTTGAAATTCACCCATGCTGATTCAGAAAAATTAAAAGCTACATAAAGATTAGCTATGCCCGAGCCAATAAAAAATAATACCCAGGCGATATTTAATCGTAGCCAAGCAAAATCAGGTAATTGCGCATGCTCACCCATTAGGCGCTCAGGTAACGACTTGCTGGTAAAAGCATGTACAACAATAAATACAAACGCAAATAACCAGTTGACAACGGTCGGCTTCCATTTGATAAAGTCAGGATTCTGCAGCCACAATGTTGCACCACCTAGAATCAGTATTAACACCAGGGTAACTAAATGGATTTTTTCAACACGTCTGGTAAAAATCCAGGTGAGAGTCAATTGTAATATTGAAGCAATAATAATGACGGCCGTTGCTAC
Source organism: Methylophagaceae bacterium (assembly GCA_965199725.1). Lineage (GTDB taxonomy): Bacteria > Pseudomonadota > Gammaproteobacteria > Nitrosococcales > Methylophagaceae. The sequence goes on along the minus strand of OZ241321.1, from coordinate 1,434,530 downwards.
ATAAATACCTTCAATATCGTATTGCTGACCATTGAAATGGTAGATGCCGCCACCAAACTTGTAGGCAATAAAGAAAAAAATAACAGGCAGAAACTCAAAAAATAGTTTCATATCATTTCATTGAACGCATTATACAAAAAACAGTTATTCTAACGTAAAATAAATCAATATACCTGATAAATTTTACTTTACATAAACAACTTTCACGAAACAGCACAAAATGTATAACTAGGGGCTGTTAAGGTAGGTCTTTGATGGCTAGATAGATAGCCCAAGCCGTACTATACTATGCAATAGGTTTTACATTTTAATCAATCAAGATGCATACATGATCTATTGAAATGGATAAGAGAGCAATGTTGTTATGCAGTAAAGTTAAACCACATCAGCAAAATGGTGAATCAATATGAGCCAACTATTTCATATTCATCCTGATAACCCACAACAACGACTCATTAATCAAGCGTGTAGGATAATTAATGGTGGTGGGCTCATAGTCTATCCTACTGATTCTGGCTATGCTTTGGGCTGTCGCTTGGGCGACAAAACAGCAATAGATAAAATTCGCTATATTCGCCAACTTGATACCAAGCACAACTTCACTTTGGTATGTCTAGATTTATCAGAAATATCAATCTATGCCAGAATAAATAATAGTGTATATCGGGCAATAAAAGCGCATACCCCGGGTCCATATACTTTTATTCTGCCTGCGACCAAAGAAGTGCCACGCCGCCTGCAACATGCCAAACGCAAGACGATTGGTCTGCGTATTCCTGATAATAATATTGCGCTTAACCTGCTGAAAAAGCTTGATGAACCGCTTATGAGTAGTACGCTTATCATGCCTTTTGATGATATGCCACTGACTGATGCTGATACTATTAGCCGCCGCATTGGCAAGCAGGTTGATTTGGTGATTGATGGTGGTTTCTGTGGTGCTGAACCAACTACTGTCGTTGAGTTTGTTGATGGTGTGCCAAATGTCGCACGCTCAGGTACAGGTGATCCTTCACCTTTTATGGTGAACTTACGCCGTTGATTTCTTGCGGCCTACTTGCTGGCAATATGTATTCTACTGATGATATTGTGCACTAAGTTTATGTACAAATTTAATCATTCGTGCCATTTTTTCTGGCACAATCGTTGGATGAATACCATGACCTAAATTAAATACGTGCCCTGTTTTGCCCTGACCAAACTTAGCTAATATGGTGTCCACTTCTTGCTCAATACGATCTGTTGATGCGTGTAAAACGCAAGGATCCATATTACCCTGCAATGCTACCTTATCACCGATACGCTGACGCGCTGAACCCAGATCAGTTGTCCAGTCAAGTCCAACAGCATCTACGCCAGTATCTGCCATTAGCTCCAACCATTGGCCGCCGCCCTTAGTAAACAAAGTAACAGGAACAGGGCGATCATGGTGCTTGCGAGTTAACCCTGCAACAATTTTTTGCATATACGCTAATGAAAATTGCTGATAGTTTGATGTGCTTAATATGCCACCCCAAGTATCAAACAGCATAACTGATTGTGCCCCAGCCAAAATTTGCCCATTCAGATAAGCAATAACAGATTGCGCCAACACGTCAAGCAATGCATGCATCTGCTCTGGGGCATCAAACATCATGGCTTTCGCTTTGGTAAACAGTTTACTTGAGCCACCTTCAACCATATAACATGCTAACGTCCATGGGCTACCGCTAAAGCCAATTAACGGGACGGTGCCATCAATTTCGCGATGGGTCAACCGTACTGCATCCATGACATAACCCAAACTATCTTCCATATCAGGAACAGTCAGATTGGCAATGGCTCTGGGACTGTCAACAACACGGGCAAATTTTGGCCCCACGCCATCAATAAAATGTAATTCCAGGCCCATAGCATCAGGAATAGTTAAAATATCAGAAAAAATAATAGCGGCATCTAAATCAAAACGACGCAATGGCTGCAATGTTACTTCACACGCCAATTCAGGTGTACTGCACAATGCCATGAAGCTACCAGCAGTCGCGCGCAATTTGCGATATTCTGGCAAATAACGCCCTGCTTGGCGCATGACCCAAACGGGGGTTTTGTCAACTGGCTGGCGCAATAAAGCCTTTAAATACCGATCATTTTTTAGTTCAGTCAACGCAAAACCCTGCTTGCTTGTTATTATGCAAGAGACATGCAAAAACAGTCGTAAACAAAGCGTATGCCTGCTAGACTTCCAAATAGTCCAATATACCTTCTGCGGCTTGCCGACCTTCATAAACAGCAGTAACAACTAGATCAGATCCGCGGACCATGTCGCCACCGGCAAATATTTTCTGGTTGTTTGTCTGAAAAGGATGTATGCCATCTTCAGGCGCAATTACCCGACCTATATCATCAATAGCTATGCTAAATTCAGCAAACCAGGGTGCTGGACTTGGCCTGAAACCGAAAGCAATAATAATCGCGTCAGCAAAGATAACTTCTTCACTATCTGGTACTGGCTCTGGGAGGCGGCGACCATTTTCATCTGGTTCGCCCAATGCTGTGGTGACAACTTTAATCCCAGTTACTTTATCATTACCTATCACCTCTATCGGTTGGCGATTCCATAAAAATTCAACGCCTTCTTCTCTGGCATTATTTACTTCACGGCGTGATCCAGGCATATTAGCTTCATCGCGCCGATATACGCACTTTACACTGGCTGCATGTTGCCGAATAGCTGTACGATTGCAATCCATCGCCGTATCACCACCGCCTAGTACCACTACTCTTTTGCCAGCAAAATTAACATAATCATCAGGTTTAAGCGCAAGCAACAACTTATTATTAGCTACCAGATACGGCAACGCTTTATACATACCAAGCTTATTCTCACCACGAAAGCCACCCTTCATATAAGTATAAGCACCCATACCGAGAAAAATAGCATCATATTTATCCAGTAATTTTTCAAAGGCAATATCCTGGCCAATTTCGGTGCTTAATATAAATTCAATTCCCATTGATTCAAGTACCTGACGACGACGCTTTACCACCGCTTTTTCAAGTTTGAATTCTGGAATACCAAAAGTCAGTAAGCCACCAATTTCCGGATATTTATCATAAACAATAGGCTTAACACCATTACGAATCAACACATCAGCACATCCCAATCCTGCTGGACCAGCGCCAATAATAGCAACGCGCTTACCTGTATCAGTAATATCAGATAAGTCTGGCCTCCAGCCCTGATCCAGCGCCGTATCAGTAATATATTTTTCCACCGAACCGATGGTAACCGCGCCGAAGCCATCATTTAACGTGCATGCACCCTCACATAACCTGTCCTGAGGACACACGCGACCACAAATCTCGGGTAGCGTATTTGTTTCATGTGATAGTTTTGCTGCTTCAAACAAATTACCTTCGCTGACCAATTTTAACCAATTAGGAATATAATTGTGAACGGGGCATTTCCATTCACAGTAAGGATTACCGCACTCCAAACAGCGATGAGATTGCTGTGCCGCTATTTTTTGATCAAACTGACCATAAATTTCACCAAACTGCTGAATGCGATCGGCAGCATCCTGCTTTTCAGGATCAACGCGACCAATATCTAAAAACTGAAAATTATTTTTTGCCATGCTATTTATATCTACCCTATTGAGGGGTTAAGCTGCTTTCACTTTATTAACCTGTTCAAGCATATCCTCTATGGCTGCACTCTTTGGTTTAACTAGCCAGAATTGCCTCAACCGTTGGGTAAGCGTGTCCAATAATTGATGCCCCCACGCGCTGTTTGTCGCGCGAACATGGTCTTCAATCATGCCTTGCAAATATAAGGCATGTGCGGTCAGCAGATCACGATCAACCCGAATCAGCTCAACCAACTCAGGATTATATCGCCGTGAAAATGTATCATTGCTATCCAATACATAAGCAAATCCACCAGTCATACCAGCACCAAAGTTGAGGCCCGATTCACCTAACACAGCAACAACACCGCCTGTCATGTATTCACAGCCATGATCACCAACACCTTCAACCACGGCAACTGCCCCAGAGTTGCGCACAGCAAAACGCTCACCTGCTCGTCCAGCAGCATATAAATATCCGCCTGTTGCACCATAAAGGCAAGTATTGCCTATGATACTGTTTTTTTGACTGGCAAAGCTACTTTCCGCTGGAGGATAAACGATAAGCTTGCCAGCTGCCATGCCCTTACCAACATAGTCATTAGCATCGCCTTCTAAACGCATTTCTAACCCGCCAGCATTCCACACACCAAAACTTTGCCCTGCTGTGCCAGTAAACTGGACTGTCAATGGCTTGTCAATCATGCCGTAATTACCGTGATGACGAGCAATTTCACCAGAAATACGTGCGCCTATTGACCGATGTATGTTACGCACATTGTAGCTGAAGTAACCACCTTGCCTACGCACAATTGCCTCTTGCATATCGCTAACCATCTGTTCTGCTAATTCACCTTTATCATAGGGTTTGTTTTTAGGTGCCACGCAAAATTGCGGCCTATCTTCTGGAATACCGTGTGTTGACAGCAATGGTTGCAAATTAATCTTACACTGTTTATCAGTAACACCCGACACAATCCCCAGTAGATCAGTACGACCAATCAAATCGGCAATACTGGACACACCTAATAAAGCTAGCCACTCCTGCGTTTCACGCGCCACAAACTGAAAATAGTTCATCACCATTTGTGGTAGACCAATAAAGTGTCTGTCACGCAACGTACTGTTTTGTGTTGCTACACCAGTCGCGCAGTTATTCAAATGACAGATACGCAGAAATTTACAGCCTAATGCAACCATTGGCCCCGTACCAAAAGCAAAACTTTCTGCACCCAAAATGGCCGCCTTAACTACATCCAGCCCAGTCTTTAAGCCGCCGTCAGTCTGCAAACGTACTTTATTACGCAAATTATTAGCACGCAGCGTTTGATGTACCTCACTCAAACCAAGCTCCCATGGTGCGCCAGTATATTTAACCGATGTCAGTGGGCTGGCCGCAGTACCGCCATCATAGCCAGAAACAGTAATCAAGTCGGCGTAGGCTTTTGCCACGCCAGCGGCAACCGTACCCACCCCTGCCTCTGATACCAACTTGACTGATACTAACGCATCGGGATTGACCTGCTTTAAGTCAAAAATGAGTTGCGCCAAATCCTCAATTGAATAAATATCATGATGAGGAGGCGGCGAAATTAAAGTAACGCCAGGAATTGAGTGGCGCAATGTAGCAATGGTCTGATTAACTTTAGCGCCGGGCAACTGACCGCCTTCTCCTGGTTTGGCACCCTGTGCAATTTTAATTTGCAACACTTCGGCATTAACCAGATAGTGGGGCGTTACCCCAAAACGGCCAGAGGCAATCTGCTTTATTTTTGATACACGTTCTGTGCCGTACCGCGCCGGATCTTCGCCGCCCTCTCCAGAATTTGAACGACCGCCTAAGCGATTCATGCCTGTCGCCAACGCTTGATGTGCTTCAGGTGATAGCGCACCTAGTGACATACCGGCACTATCAAAACGTGTCAAAATATTATCCACGTCTTCAATATAATCTAATGGTAACGGGCTTTTTACCAATTTTAACTTCAGTAAATCGCGCAACACTGTTACAGGTCTATCATTAACTAATGCAGCATATTTTTTATAATCATCATAGCTACCCCCCTGTACTGCCTTTTGCAGCGCGCCAATCACATCTGGGTTATAAGCATGGTACTCACCACCATGGATATACTTGAGCAATCCGCCTGTATGACGTTGCTTACGTTTATTCCACGCATGTGCCGTTAAGGAATATTGCTCCGCCTGTAGCTGCTCAAAACCAGTGCCACTAATGCGGCTTGTTGTGCCCTTAAAGCATTTCTCCACCACCGATTCATGCAGCCCGACAATTTCATACAACTGTGCACCGCGGTAACTTGTAATGGTGGAAATACCCATTTTAGAAGTCACCTTGAACAAGCCTTTATTGATGCCCTTACAAAAATTAGTACATGCCGTGACATAATCGCTATTTTTGATCACATTAATGTTGATCATATTTTGCAAACATGCGTAAGCAAGATAGGGATAAACAGCCGTAGCGCCATAACCAATTAACACTGCAAAATGATGCGGGTCACGTGCTGTTGCTGTCTCAACGACAATGTTGGCATCACAGCGTAAGCCCTGCCCAATTAAGTGATGATGGACTGCACCCGTTGCTAACAGAGCATGGATAGTCTGCCTACTTTTGGTAATATCACGATCTGATAATACAATAATGACAGTACCTGATCGCACCGCTGATTCTGCCTGCTGACAAATATCATCAATCGCAGTTTCTAAACCTGTTCCAATACTATAATTCAGTGATAGTCTGGTTACTTTATAATCATCATCTTGACCTTTAGCTATCAATTGCCCAAAACAATCTTCTGACAAGATGGGTGAATCTACCACCAGACGCACAGCGTGCATTTCACTTTGCTCAAATATATTACGTTCACGACCAAAACATGTTTCTAGAGACATAACAATACTTTCCCGCAATGAATCAATCGGCGGATTAGTCACCTGGGCAAATTGCTGGCGGAAATAATCAAATAATGACCTTGCTTTTTGAGATAATACAGGCAACGGAGTATCATCACCCATTGATCCTACTGCCTCCTGCCCTGCTTCGGCCAACACGCGAATGACCTGATCACGTTCCTCAAAAGTGACCTGAAATAATTTCTCATACACAGCAAATTGCTGGTTATCCATTGCAGGCGGCGTGTTAATAACAACATTGCTCAAACGCTGTAAATTATCGTCAAGCCACTTCTTATAAGGACAGGCATTTTTAAGCGCATTATCAATCGTCTCTGATAGCAACAGCTCACCGTTTTTAGTATCTATGGCTAACATTTCGCCAGGTTTTAACCGCCCTTTTGCTTGCACCTGTTCAGGTTTATAGCCATAAACACCTACTTCTGATGCTAAGGTGATGTGGCGATCTTTGGTAATGACGTAACGTGCTGGTCGCAAACCATTACGATCTAGTGTACATGCGGCATAACGACCGTCTGTCAATACAACACCAGCAGGACCATCCCATGGCTCCATGTGCATAGAATTAAAATTATAAAATGCGCGCAGGCTGGCATCCATCGTGACTGAATGTTGCCAAGCAGGTGGAATCAACAGCCTCATAGAACGAAATATATCAATACCGCCCAGCATTAATGCTTCCAACATGTTATCCAAACTAGATGAATCAGAACCTGTACCACTCACTAATGGGCAAACATCATCCATATCAGCAATCAGTGGTGTCGAAAACTTGGCACCACGCGCTAACGCCCAGTTTCTATTACCTTCAATCGTGTTAATTTCACCGTTATGTGCCAGATAACGAAATGGCTGTGCCAATCGCCATTGTGGCGTTGTGTTGGTAGAAAAACGCTGATGAAAAACGCAGATAGATGTTTCCAAGCGCTGATCATGTAAATCCTGATAAAAGACAGGCAAATACTTGGGCATTACCAAGCCCTTATATAAAATAACCCTTGATGATAATGATGGAATATAAAACGCGTCATCATAAGTCACTGCCTTTTCTGCCAGACGCCGGGCAACATATAAATGGCGTTCAAATGTGTCTTCATCCATACCAGCGGCGGCATTGATAAATACCTGTCGCATGATCGGCATTGAACCCATTGCCTCTTCACCACAGGCAGATTGTACATCCACAGGTATATCACGCCATCCCAATACATTAAGGCCCTGGCGCGTTAACTTTTCGCTGACTATATCCTGATTCTTTTCTGCTGTAGCATGAGCACGTGATAAAAATACCGTACCCACAGCATAGTTATCAGCTAATGACAGTCCTAACTCTTCCGCAATGGTACGAAAAAAACTGTCTGGTTTCGCCATTAATAGGCCGCATCCATCGCCAGTCTTGCCATCAGCACCTATTGCCCCCCGATGCGTGAGATTACCCAGCGACTCTATAGCCGTTTCAACCAGCCAATGGCTGACCTTACCATCCATTTGGGCAATCAGGCCAAAACCACAGTTATCTTTTTCAAATTCAGGTCTGTGCATGCCCTGTTGTGTGTGTATTGACAGACTCATGAAGCACCTTCATAAATTAAGGTTAGCAGCGTCTCTACCTATCCTGCCAGCTATAACAGAAAAGCACTGTTTTTAAAACGCAATATGACAAAACCCAGTCCATTATTATAGCTATTGATCGCTTGTTATTCAATCTTCTCATCGTCTTACATTGTTGATCTAACGCCTATTCTACTTCCCTAAATCCAGTAAAATGGCTACAATGGCTTGCCGTTTACAAGACTTATGCGGATAGATGTATGAATAAACCTGTCGTCGGCATTGCCATGGGCAGTCACAGTGACTGGTCTGTGATGCAAAAAGCCGCTGATGAGCTTAATGCTTTTGCTGTCAACTTTGAAACCAAAATAGTATCAGCCCATCGCACGCCTGATCTTTTGACCAATTATGCAACCACTGCTGAACAAAGGGGCTTAACCGCTATTATCGCTGGTGCCGGCGGTAGCGCTCATCTGCCGGGTATGCTGGCTGCTAATACCACGGTGCCTGTACTTGGTGTGCCTGTGCCCTCAACATGTCTCAAAGGCCAAGACTCATTACTATCTATAGTACAAATGCCAAAAGGCGTGCCTGTGGCAACATTTGCTATTGGTGAAGCAGGTGCTGCTAATGCTGCTTTATTTGCAATTGCTCAATTAGCAACAACAGATAAAGTGCTGGCAGACAAGTTAGCGCAATTCAGACTTAAACTTAAAGAAAAAGTATTAACAATGACGCTGCCGCCTGTCACGTAACCATCTCATGGCATTAACGAATCCAATACTCCCTGGTGCGACGCTTGGCATGTTAGGAGGGGGCCAACTTGCCAGCATGTTTACTACAAAAGCCCGCACTATGGGCTATAATGTGATCGTACTGGATCCAGATAAAAAAAGCCCTGCTGGCATCATTGCCAATCGTCACACCTGTGCAGCATACACTGATAAAGATGCGCTTGCTCAGTTTGCTGAAAGCTGTGATGCGATTACCACTGAATTTGAAAATATTCCAGCAACCACCTTATCCTTTCTTGAAGAAAGAACAACAGTACATCCGTCATCAACATCACTGGCAAAAACACAAAATCGGCTCACTGAAAAACAGTTTGTTCAATCCTTAAATATTAAAGTCACGCCTTATGTTGCTATTAACTCCAATACTGATATTGATACTATCACTGATACGTTTGTATTCCCCGCAATCTTAAAAACAGCTAGACTAGGCTATGATGGCAAGGGCCAGATTGTCTGTCAGCACGCCAGCGACATAAAGCATGCATTTAAGTCGCTGGGCAGTGTTGCCTGTTTACTGGAACAGCGTATTGATCTTGCACATGAAGTATCAGCAGTGCTTGCACGAAGCAAATCGGGTAAGATTAGTAATTTCCCTATTGCTGAAAATGTACACGTAAATGGTATTCTCCATTCTTCTGCTGTACCCAGCAGTATTCCGGATCAGCAAGCTGATACTATTATTAACATAGCGAATACCATCGCCGATGGTTTACATTATGTTGGCGTAATGGCAGTAGAGTTTTTTATTGCCACAGATGGCGATATTCTAGTCAATGAAATCGCGCCCCGCCCTCATAATTCTGGTCATTTTACCTTAGATGCCTGTCAGAGTTCGCAGTTTGAACAACAGATCAGAATGTTATGCGGTCTGGCCGCTGGTAGCTGCAAGTTAATGTCGCCTGTCGTGATGATTAACCTCCTCGGGTGTATATGGGGTAATACCGAGCCAAACTGGCAAGTGTTGCTATCGCAACCCCAAAACAAATTACACTTATATGGCAAAAAAGAGGCACGACAAGGGCGTAAAATGGGTCACTTTAACGTGTTAGCAGATAATACTGATAAAGCACTGGCAATCGCTGAACAGACATTTAATAAGTTAAAACGCCTATGAGTTTAATGCCAGTAGCCTATTTTTTGCTTAAAGCAAGAAAGCAGATAAAGTGTAACTAAACAAAAAGAGCCAAAATAATTCCTTTTAGCTTAAGCAGGATGCCAAGCCAAGTAGCTTTACATCCAAGTATTGGCTAATAATGTTTTAGATCATCTTTGGTTTGCTGCGAAATGACTTGAGCTACTCCTAATAGTACATATAGGCAGCCATGACCTTGACTAACTGATCTACATTGTTGTTTAACAAAGCAGATGTGCCTGCTTCAATACTATTAAGCTGGTAATTGACATGTTTGTACCAATTGCCTATCTCCAACTGATTATTGATGGTATCTTGACCAAATCCATTAGCAAGTACATACACGTCATCATCTGTGTCAACTACTAGGGTGTCACCACCATCAGCGCCAGTTAAGCTTCGTCACCTACCCGACCACTTAAGCAATCATTACTACCTAGTGCTCTGATAGTGTTATCAATAGCGCTTTCGCCTAGGTCATCATCATGCGTATCACTGTTAATTGTTGCTATAATATTGTCGCTTTAACAATATAATCTACCTGTCCTAACAAGGATATTAAAAAGTTTTGCAGGCCATTATTAAATTGTCACCGTAGCAGATGACTAACCATTGATATTTACTGATTCTTTCTCTCTATGCTACCAAAACGGTGGGTTGGAAGACACCATCCAAAAAGCAAAATACCCGGTGAGGTCCTAAATTAATTTACGATCGTATCCAGACTAAAGAGTTCAGATAATAATGGCAGTAACATGCCAGCAAATTGGGTGAAAAACTAACAAAATCTTTCATCTTCATTCCCACCTAATAATATCTATCCAGTTGAGAGTAATTGTCATAAAATACATTAAGCAAGCATTGGGTATGCTTACTAAGGTCATCTTTAATATAAAACTAGTATCAAATAAAATCCATAGACGTAACGACTTGAATATGTATTTAAAAAATTGGAGCAAAAAATAAAAGAAATTGCTAAAAAATATTTTCCTACTAATTATAAGCCAGTTTGAAATATTGACAGAAATACAACATTATGGCGTTACAGCTAACCTTATAGACTTTAAGTAAAAACTTTTCATGGCTGTATTTTTGCTTGTAACGGCAGTTTTAATAAAGATGGTCTATTTATTTGTCCGAATACAAAAATCTATTGTCCAGCTGATGATATTACAGATAAAAACTATGAAGAATTTATTACAACCTTTCATTAAAACTAACTACACCATATATTAGACTTTAGAATAATAAAGATTAGAGAAGACAATGTAAGCGATCAAGATACCACAATTATTGACCGATAATTGATAGCACCATAGAATAAAACCTTAAGTGTGATAAGAAGTTAAAGTTATGAAACCAATCAAAATATTATTCGTGTGCACAGGCAATATATGTCGCTCACCTACCGCTGAGGGTGTGTTTAATAAGGTAATTGCTGATCTGAATGCAGCTGATCGTTTTTTAGTTGATTCTGCTGGCACCCATGCCTACCATGTCAATGAGCCGCCTGACCCGCGCGCGCAAAGCACCGCGAAAAAACGCGGTGTAGATTTATCCACCATTCGTGCGCGTAAAGTAACACAGGAAGATTTTGCCTATTTTGATCACATTCTGGCAATGGATAACGATCATTACCAATTGCTGTTAGCAGCAAGCCCTCAGGCACATCACTACAAAATAGCCTTGTTTTTGGATTATGCGCTTAAACGTAGCGAGCAGGATGTGCCTGATCCTTATTTTGGCGGTCAACGTGGCTTTGACCATGTGTTTGACTTAATTGAAGATGCTGCTAGAGGTCTTTATCAAGCTACGACTTAAATAAAAACTTTTCTTTAGCTTAGATTGACGGTACTATTATCTTATTATCTATTAAACTTAAGAAACAGTCGCATAAGGAGCAAGCACGCTTTGCTGACAAGCCTAAAATCAAGCCACATAGCTGTAATACCGCTATTTTTTGGCTTGTTGCTCATGGGGTTCTCCCCTAATTCATTTGCCACTACAAACCTGCCATTATTAGATTTAACTGGTCACTGGATTGGTTATGCCTCGCTGATTGTATTTGTACTTGCTTATCTTTTGGTCGTGGCTGAAGAAGCAATTCAACTGAGCAAATGCAAACCCGTGCTAATAGCAGCAGGCATTATTTGGGCAATGATTGCCGCTATATACGCCATGCAAACTGATACTGATCTTCATCATACAGTATCAGTAATGATTCGCCATAATCTGCTTGAATATACTGAATTGTTCCTGTTCTTAATGGTTGCCATGACCTATATCCATACTATGGAAGAGCGTCGTGTTTTTAATGCGCTGCGTGGTTGGCTGATAAGTCATGGTTTTTCTCTGCGCAGTATATTCTGGCTAACTGGTTTACTCGCGTTTTGTATCTCACCTGTTGCTGATAACCTGACAACCGCCCTTTTGATGACAACAATCATCATGGCTGTTGGTGGCAGTAACCATAAATTTGTCGTACTGGCATGTATCAATATTGTCGTCTCAGCAAATGCTGGTGGCGCGTTCAGCCCATTTGGCGACATCACTACTTTAATGGTATGGCAAAAAGGATTGCTTGAATTTCAGGCATTTTTCAGCCTGTTCATTCCCGCCTTAGTCAACTGGCTGGTTCCGGCTATGCTGATATCAATAGCAGTGCCAAACGGCAAACCTGATGTGCCTAATGAAAAAATTGTCATGAAAAAAGGCGCGCTCGTTGTAGTAGGTTTATTTTTGCTGACAATCACCATAACAGTCTATGGGCACAACTTTCTCCATCTACCACCTGCTATCTGCATGATGTCAGGGTTCGGTCTGCTGGCACTTTATAGCTATTTGCTGAAAATAAGCGACAAACCACTGGGTAGGCAGTTAGCTGATAATGAAGCGTACAATTTAACGTCTGCTGAAGGTGACATCAGGCGATCATTTAACATCTTTGATGAATTAAGCCGTATTAACTGGGATACGTTAATATTCTTTTATGGCATTATCCTCTGTGTAGGTGGGCTTGGCATGATTGGTTATTTGACAGTCGTCTCCCAGTTTATGTATCAAGGCTTAGGCGCAACAAGCGCTAATATATTAGTTGGTATGTTATCTGCCTTAGTTGATAACATTCCGGTTATGTTTGCCGTATTGTCAATGATGCCTGATATGGATACAGGCCAGTGGTTATTGGTAACTCTGACAGCAGGTGTAGGCGGATCATTGCTTTCTGTTGGCTCAGCAGCAGGTGTTGCTGTTATGGGAGAGACCCGCGGAATTTACACCTTTTTTGCCCATCTAAAATGGACATGGGCTATATTGCTAGGCTATATTGCCAGTATTTGGACACATTTATGGTTAAATGCCAATTTGTTTATTCAGCCTGTATTGCATTAGTCTTTAAGAGGCGCTTGTTGCTGGTCTAAATCTATTAAAACGCTAAAGAAGGAAGTGCTGGTAGATGCTTTACACAACTGATGACCTGCGTATTAACGGCATACAGGAAGTCATTCCGCCGTTAGCGCTACACCGCCAGTTTCCTATTACAGATCACGCTTCGGAAACAGTATTTCATACTCGCAAGATTGCCCAAAAAATTATTCATGGTGAAGATGACCGTCTGATTGTGATTATTGGTCCCTGCTCTATTCATGATCCTGATGGTGCCCGCGATTATGCAGCAAAACTGGCACCATTTATTACTGATCTGCGTGATGATTTGCACATTGTCATGCGTGTTTATTTTGAAAAGCCACGTTCAGTAGTTGGCTGGAAAGGACTTATCAATGATCCTTACTTAAATGGTAGCTTTAAGATTAACGATGGCCTGCGTTTTGCGCGCAAATTATTGCTTGATCTAGCTGAAATGGGTGTACCAGCAGGCAGCGAATATTTGGACTTAATCAGCCCCCAATACATTGCTGATTTAATTTCATGGGGCGCTATTGGTGCCCGCACAACCGAAAGTCAATCTCACCGAGAGTTAGCCTCAGGTCTATCCTGCCCAGTTGGCTTCAAAAACACAACAGGAGGCGGATTGCAAACTGCCATAGATGCCTGTTTATCAGCATCAAAGCCGCACCATTTTATGTCGCTGACTAAAGACGGTCACTCTGCTATTTTCTCAACGGCTGGCAACCCTGATTGTCATATTATTTTGCGGGGTGGCAAAAAGCCTAATTATGATACCAGTAGTATTCGGGAGGCAACAGCCAGTATTAGCAAAACCGATAAACAAGCCCTATTTATGATTGATTGTAGCCATGGTAATAGCGGTAAAAATCACGTTCAACAAGAAGCAGTTTGCCGCGATGTAATACAGCAAATAGCTGGCGGTGAACAACGTATTATGGGCATCATGCTGGAAAGCAATTTGGTGGCTGGTCGGCAAAATTATCATCCTGATCAGGAATTAGTCTATGGTCAAAGCATCACTGATGCCTGCATGGGTTGGGAAAATAGCAAAGTATTATTGCAGGAACTGGCAGCAGCAGTAAGGCAACGCCGATCAAAATAACACATCAACATATCTATATATAAATATCTTATAAAAAATAAATAAAAAATAATTTTTTTGAATATAGCCCTTCTGGACTGCTATCAAATAAGCTATACTTGACCCATTAATAACAACTTATATCATCCCGACGCCTAGCTTATAGCTTAAGCAGGCAGTCAGATATTGGTAACTGTGACGGGTTTATTGTATGGCGGAATACACACTCATCTTAATTAGTACCATTTTGGTCAATAATATTGTTCTGGTGAAATTTCTGGGATTGTGTCCGTTTATGGGCGTGTCTCGTAAACTGGAAACAGCAATGGGTATGGGGCTAGCAACTACGTTCGTGTTAACCTTGTCATCCATCACCAGTTATCTAATTAATACCTACCTGCTGGTGCCTATGGGAATTGAGTTTTTACGTACCATCAGCTTTATTTTTGTAATCGCAGTTGTTGTGCAATTTACTGAACTGGTTGTACATAAAACCAGCCCTTTACTTTATCAGGTACTTGGTATTTTCTTGCCACTCATTACAACTAACTGTGCCGTATTGGGTGTTGCTTTGCTAAATGTTCAGGAACAGAACGGATTTTTAGAATCTGCATTGTATGGCTTTGGTGGTGCAATCGGTTTTTCTATGGTATTGGTCATTTTTTCCGCTATACGCGAACGCATTGCTGTCGCTGATGTACCGGTACCCTTTCAGGGCGCAGCAATTGCCTTAATCACTGCCGGCCTGATGTCAATGGCGTTTATGGGTTTTGTTGGTCTGGTTAAAGTGTAACCTAATGTCCGCTATTATTGTAATGACACTGTTAGCTTTGGCTTTAGGGCTATTACTAGGGTTTGCGGCCAACTACTTTAAGGTAGAGGGTGACCCCATTGTTGAACAAATTGACAAATTGCTACCCCAAACACAATGTGGTCAGTGTAGCTTTGCAGGCTGTAAACCCTATGCCGAAGCAATAGCCAACGGTGAGGCTGATATTAATCGTTGCCCGCCTGGTGGCGAGGTAACGATTCATGCGCTGGCTGACTTGTTAGAAATGGATTTCAAGCCGCTGGATGAAGACTGTGGCGTTGAAAAAGAAAAGACATTAGCTGTCATTGACGAAGATCGCTGTATTGGTTGTACCTTGTGCATACAGGCCTGTCCAGTTGATGCCATTCTTGGTGCTGCCAAACAAATGCATACTGTCATAGCAGATGAATGTACTGGCTGCGAGCTGTGTGTAGCGCCTTGTCCTGTAGATTGTATTGACATGGTTGCAATTACAGCAAATCCAAATACATGGCGCTGGCCAGATCCTGCACGCACTGATTTAGAGCTAAGGGATACATGATGACTGATACCCTAGGAACTTTTCCGGGCGGCCTAGTGCTTGACGGGCAAAAGAGACGATCTACTCAGGTAGCAATACGGAAAACACCGCTCAGCAAAAAACTTATTCTGCCATTACAGCAGCATATAGGCGAAGCATCCTTGCCAATTGTCAATGTAGGTGAGCACGTGTTAAAAGGGCAGAAAATTGCCCGGGCTAATGGTCATGTATCAGTCTATTTACATGCGCCAAGTTCAGGTACTGTTATTGCTATTGACGAACAGCCTGTTCTGCACCCTTCAGGGCTATCAACACTGTGTATTACCATTGAAACTGATGGTGAGAATAAATGGATCGCCCGAGAACCAATCGGTGATATCACCACCTATTCTGATCACGCTATTCGCCAGCGTATTCGTGAGGCAGGTATTGTTGGGTTGGGCGGTGCCGGCTTTCCCAGTTTTATCAAATTAAATCATGGCATACATCAACTTGTTAACACGCTGATTATCAATGGTATTGAGTGCGAACCTTACATTACTTGCGATGATATGCTGATGCGTGAGCGCGCGCATGGCATACTAGATGGCATTGAAATTATCCAGTATGCGTTAAAAGCTGACCGCTGCATTATTACGATTGAAGACAATAAAATGGAGGCTGTTTCAGCAATGGAACTGGCACTGACAGCACGGAGTAACTTGGTTAATACAAAGATAGTCGTAGTACCTACCCGTTATCCGGCTGGTAGCGAAAAGCAGCTTATTCAGACAATTACCGGTAAACAGGTACCTAGCAATGGCCTGCCTATTGAATTAGGTATTGTCTGTCATAATGTTGGCACCAGTTATGCCATTGGTCGGGCAATCAAATATGGTGAGCCATTGATTTCACGTATTGTCACAGTCACAGGTATTGATGTTGAACATGCAGGTAATTTTGAAACATTGTTTGGCACACCTATGCACGAATTATTCGCATTTGCTAAAATAAAATGCCAAGCAAACCAACCATTTATTTTAGGTGGACCCATGATGGGTTATAGCCTGTCAGGTGACAATCTGCCTATCACTAAAACAGCTAACTGTATTTTGGTAGGTATTGATAATCCTGCTGCCAAAACGCCAGTTTTGCCATGTATTCGTTGCGGTGAATGCGCTACTGCTTGTCCGGTAAACTTATTACCACAGCAACTATATTGGCACGCACGTGCCAAAGAGTTTGATAAAACCAGGGAATACAAACTATTTGATTGCATTGAGTGCGGTTGTTGTAGTTATGTTTGCCCAAGCAACATTCCATTAGTGCATTATTTCCGCTTTGCCAAAACTGAGATAATGAACCAGCAGAAAGAGCAACAAAAGTCAGATAATGCACGTATGCGTCATCAAAACAGACAAGAACGGCAGGAAATAGAAAAACGGCAAAAAACGGAACGGCAACGGCAACGTAAAGCTGCATTAGCCGCCAGCAGATCTGGCAAAGAAAAACAACAAACACCGTCATCTGTTGCATCAGAGCACTAGATGATGCCTTTAAGTCAACTATCATCACCTTTTTTGTCAGGCAACAATACTGTGACTGTGCAGATGTTGACAGTTTTGGTGGGACTCATTCCGGCTGTCATTGGGCTTGTTTACTTCTTTGGTCCTGGTGTTCTGATTACCATCAGTCTAGCAATTACAGTCGCATTACTGACAGAAGCTGCAATGCTGACATTGCGTAAGCGAGCACTGATGCCATTTTTAACTGATGGGAGCGCTGTAGTCACTGCAACATTGCTGGCTATTGCCTTACCACCACTTGCGCCTTGGTGGTTAACAACTGTTGGCATCCTGTTTGCCATTATTTTTGCAAAACACCTCTATGGCGGACTGGGCTATAATCCATTTAACCCCGCTATGATGGCGTATGTGTTATTGCTTATTTCCTTTCCGGTAGAAATGACAACATGGCTACCAGTAGCAACATTAACTGAAAAGAATGTTGATATTTATACCACTTTTCAGCTTATTGTTAATGGTCAGATAAATCTTGTTGGTATTGATGCATTTTCGGGAGCAACGCCTTTAGATACGATGAAAACCCAAATTGGGCTGTCGCAGAAACCCACGCATATTATGACAGAGCCGTTATTTGGATTAGTTGGCGGCAAGGGCTGGGAATGGATTAATGCATTGTTTTTAATTGGCGGCATTTTTCTCATTATGCGTGGTGTTATCAGCTGGCATATTCCAATCGCAATGCTGACGGCACTAACCTTTATCAGTATGATTACCTACCTTATTACACCAACAATAACGGGTACACCATGGTTTCACCTATTCAGTGGCGGCACCATGCTGGGCGCATTCTTTATTGCCACTGACCCGGTAACAGCAGCTACCACCGCTAAAGGGCGACTCATCTTTGGTGTTGGTGTCGGCCTCCTCACTTATGTCATAAGAGTATGGGGTGGCTACCCTGACGGCATTGCATTTGCCGTACTGATAATGAATATGCTAACACCGCTGATTGACTACTATACCCAACCTAAGGTCTATGGCACATAATGTCAGGCATTCAGTTAACAGCGACAAAGATTGGCCTGATATTGGCTATATTTGCGGTTGCAGCGACTGGTTTAGTGTCACTGACCGAAATCGGTACACGTGACCGCATTATTGCCAACGAGCGTATTATTTTACTGGCAGCGATTGAGGCTGTTATTGATGAGCAATTATATAATAACGATATTTTGACTGATACACTTACCCTGCCGCCGGTAAAAGAGCTTGGTAACGATAAGGCCAGCATTGTGTATCGTGCGCGAATGAATGCCGATCCTGCCGCCATTGTGCTTAACGTGATTGCGCCAAATGGTTATAGTGGAAAAATAAAACTGCTCGTTGGCATCAACTATACTGGCAAATTAACTGGCGTTCGTGCTATCAGTCATAAAGAAACCCCTGGACTGGGTGATAAAATAAATGAAAATAAATCTAACTGGATATTGCAATTTACTGGGTTATCATTGCAAAATCCTGCACAATATAGCTGGCAAGTGAAAAAAGACGGTGGTGATTTTGATGAATTTACTGGTGCAACCATTACACCTCGCGCTGTTGTTGCCGCAGTCAAAAAAGCGCTGATCTATTTCAACCAGCATCGTGATCAACTGTTTGCCGTTGTAGAGGATAGACAATGAACGACGTATATGGCCCAATCATGCGTGATGGTCTATGGAAAAATAATCCGGCGCTGGTACAATTGCTCGGCTTGTGCCCACTCTTGGCTGTGAGTAATACTGTCATTAATGGTCTGGGGTTAGGCATAGCAACCCTGCTGACACTGGTTGCATCCAACGGCATCATTTCCTTATTACGCAAACAGATTCCTAGCGAAACACGTTTGCCAGTCTTTGTCATGGTAATTGCCTCCATTGTAACTATGATTGAATTATTAATGGACGCCTGGTTTCACCAGTTATATTTAATTCTGGGTATATTTATCCCATTAATTGTAACTAACTGTGCCATCATTGGTCGGGCAGAAGCGTTTGCCTCCAGAAATGGCATATGGCCATCGCTGGTTGATGGCCTGATGATGGGGCTTGGCTTTGCTGCAGTGCTGGTGTTATTGGGCGTTCTGCGCGAACTTATCGGTTCTGGCACCTTGTTAAGTGACGCGCACCTGATGTTTGGTGAAGCTGCCCGTCATGTCACGATCGTGATATTTGATGATTATCGCGGTTTCCTAATGGCATTAATGCCGCCTGGCGCTTTTATTGGTTTAGGATTGATTGTTGCATTGAAAAACATGATTGATGCCCGCCAAAAAAGCAGTCAATCAATAGTAGAGACTAATGGTGTTGCCGAAGCCGTTGGGTGATTGCGTATGAATCAATCACAACGGTATGCGTTCTTTTCAGCACTTAAAGCAAAAACGCCAAAGCCTACTACTGAGCTTAATTATACATCACCATTTGAACTACTGGTTGCAGTTATGCTATCAGCACAAGCTACTGATGTCAGTGTCAATAAAGCAACGAACAAACTCTATCGCATTGCCAACACGCCACAATCTATTTTGGATTTAGGTGTTGATAGCCTTAAACAATATATCAAAACAATTGGCCTGTTTAATACAAAAGCCAATAACATCATTAAAACCTGCCGTCAGTTACTAGACAAGCATAACGGTGAAGTGCCCAATAATCGTGATGCGTTGCAAGCCTTGCCCGGTGTTGGGCGAAAAACAGCGAATGTAATACTAAACACAGCCTTTAATCAGCCAGTGATTGCCGTTGATACCCATCTGTTTCGTCTGTCTAACCGCACTGGTCTGGCGCGAGGTAAGACGGTAGATGCCGTTGAAAATAAACTGATGCAGGTAGTGCCTGATGCATTTCTCCAAGATGCTCACCATTGGCTGATATTGCATGGTCGCTATGTCTGTACCGCCAGAAACCCTCATTGTAATATCTGTGTCGTTACTGCCTATTGCGATACTTTCCGCCAGCAACAAAGACTGCAAACAGGTACAGTGTAAATGGCTACTAAGTCATGGTTTACAGGCGAAACTGCTGCTGGCATGTTGCTACTGCTGGCCACAGCATTAGCTTTGCTGTTAGCTAATTCGAGTATTGCGTCCTACTATCAGTTGTTACTGTCAACACTGGTGATGTTCAAGGCTGGCACGTTTGAAATTGCCAAGCCACTTTTGCTGTGGATTAACGATGGTCTGATGGTGGTATTTTTCTTTTTGGTGGGCCTTGAATTAAAACGGGAATTTATTGAAGGCGGCCTGGCAGACAGGCGTAATATTATCCTACCAGCAGCAGGCGCGGCAGGCGGGATGATTGTGCCTGCATTGATTTATGTGTATTTTAATTATGATGATCCGATTGCCTTGAATGGCTGGGCAATACCAGTCGCAACTGATATAGCATTTGCCCTTGGTATATTAGCCTTGCTGGGTTCGCGTGTGCCAATAAGCATAAAACTGTTTCTCACATCACTGGCTATTTTTGATGATATTGGGGCAATTTTAATCATCGCGTTTTTTTATGCCTCAAAAATATCATTGTATGCTTTAGGTGTTGTACTGCTCTGTCTACCAGTCTTGTTTGCCCTCAACCGCTACAACGTAACATTAAGAAGCCCTTATATTTTAACGGGTCTTATCATGTGGGGTGCGCTGTTAAAATCTGGCGTTCATGCCACACTGTGTGGGGTTATTCTGGCTATGTTTATACCCATGTATTCCAAGTCTAACTCTGATGATTCACCCCTGAAGAATATGGAACATGATCTGCACGGGGTGGTTATGTTTTTTGTGATACCGGTATTTGCGTTTGCTAATGCAGGTGTCAATTTAACCGGGGTAGGTATGGAGCAACTAATGCATAGTGTGCCAGTCGGTATATCACTGGGCTTATTTTTAGGTAAACAGATAGGTATTTTGGGGTTTTGCTGGTTGTTTATTGCACTTAAATTAACACGGTTACCTGATGATATGAACTGGCTTAACCTGTACGGTACTGCTGCGTTATGTGGAGTAGGCTTTACCATGAGTTTGTTTATTGGCGGACTCGCTTTTGAAGAAAGTGGCGTTAATTTTCTATTTGATGAAAGGCTGGGCATTATTTTAGGTTCACTGGCTTCTGGTATACTGGGTTATTGCCTACTTAGGGCAACATTACCCGAAAAGATTTCACGATGAAGATTTGATATGTATACAGATGAAGATTTGGAACGTGCAATAAAAAAAGGTATTTTCAATGAGACATCTGTAGCAGCATTCAGACAGGATAGCGCAACAAGTAGTAATACTCATACAGCGGACGAAGAAAACATCAGGTTGGTGGCAAGTTTTAACGATATATTCGTCGTAATTGCCAGCGGTTTGCTGTTATATTCTGTAGGCTTGGCAGTATCTGAGATTAACCGATTAGCAGCAACTGCTCTCGTTGCCATTATGTCTTGGGCGCTGACTGAAATTTTTGTGTTAAAACGAAAAATGGCATTGCCTGCAATCACGCTACTGATTACCTTTGTCATCGCTACTTTCATGGCTGTTGTTTTATTAACAAAAGACATATTGCCAGACCATGCTTTTATGCTGGCCGCGTTAGCTTCATCAGTGGCCACTTGGTTCCACTGGCAGAGATTCAGAGTACCCATTACTGTTGCCGCAGGCGCTGTTACAGTTGTATTTTTTGCCATATTCTTGTTACGGACCATCGTACCCAGTAGTGAAGGCTACCTATCACCGATGATATTCTTAAGCGGTCTGACCGTATTTTATACTGCTATGCGTTGGGATCTGACTGATTTACAACGAGTAAGCAGCAAGTCAGATGTAGCATTTTGGCTACACATGGCAGCAGCGCCGCTTTTGGTACACCCAGTTTTTTTAAGTCTTGGGTATGAAACAACGGAGATGGTAGCAATGGTATTATTATACTTGTTACTGATTTTTATATCGCTGATTATTGATAGAAGAGCTTTTATGGTATCAGCATTGATATACGTTATTGTTGCGCTTAGTGAGCTATTTAGTGATTATGGACTTGCCAGTAGTGGTAATAGCACCACTTATGTAGGCATCATTATCAGCTGTTCGCTGCTGTTATTATCAGGTTTCTGGCGGGAGGCAAGAAAGATGGTGGTGATGCGCCTGCCTACTACTATTCAACAAAAAATACCGGCAGTAACTTAAGAAAATTAAACTATTCTCCCCAAACCTCCCCAATTTTACCCTCAATCTTCTTTTGCATTTTTTCCATAAGTTTTTTACATTCATCTATTGCTTCTTGTTCTTCTTCTATTTCTGCAATGATTTGTTCTTGCACTTCCAAAGGTGGGAGGGGGATTTTGATTTTTTTTAAGTTTCCTTGATTTAACTTTGGAACAGTAATCCCTGTAATGTGATTCTTTAAATCCATTGAATTTAATATTTCAACCAATAGTTCATCAAGAATTTTATTCCTATTAGGTTTCAAAACATGAACATGATTATTTACCCAATATTTACCATTTGCAATAAAAGCTGTTTTGTCTCCTTTTCCCCACTTAGCACCATCTTCTCCAACTAATACCAATTTTTCATCAAAAATATAATCTCTTACATAATCTAAAATACCTGTTGCTCCGTAGTATGGGTACTCTCCACTCTTTCTATCTAATTTTGTTATTGGTTTTCTTTTGCTATCCAAAACTTCACAAACCTCCCCCAACTCTACCATCTCCCACTCTGGATCTATTCTAAAACTGGGTTTGTAGTTTTCTATGACTTGCTTGGCTCCATCTATGACTTTTTGCCACTGCTCTATCTCTACAACTATCTTTTTTTGGACTTCAAGGGGTGGAAGGGGGATTTTTATTCTTTCCATTTCTTTATTCATCAATTTTGGATTTCCAACTCTGATAACATATTTATAAGTAACTTTATCAAGTATAGGAGCAGCAAATTGAAGATTTACCTTACCTGCAAATTCTTGTTTTAATTTCAAAGTACCACAAACATTTGTGCAATTAAATTTACCTTTTCTATAAAATACTTTTCCTGCATTTGCTCCGTCAGTTGTCCAAGTTAAATATTCTCCTTCAAAATCATAGCTATTAATATATCCAAATATTCCATTATCTGTTGTTTGAGATGAATAAACCGGATATTTTCCTTGATTTTGTTGAATATCACTTTTGCTTATTACTCTTCCTCTTCCAGAGTCAAATAAATCTCCAACTTTTACATATTCCCAATTGGCATTACTATAATCTAAGGTTTCTTGGTATCTATCGCCTGTGAGGTTGTATTCTCCATTTTCAGCTATTTTGTTTTTGCTTACCGCATGAGTAAGGTTTGTATGAAGTTCATTGATATTTTTTTGTTCTTTCCATTCTCTTAAAATTTCCAAAGCAGCAGGCAAATCATTTTTGGCTATTTTTCGTCTTTGTGCCCCCAAGTCAAAACCATCATTTTCAACTTTTAAAAATAAAATTTCGTTGGTAGTGTTAGCAAATTGTCTATCCAAAAACAAAATAGAAGTTTTGACCCCACTATAAGGCTGAAAAACTCCACTTGGCAAACTCACAACCGCATAGAGCCCCCAGTCTTCTATCAAATGTTTTCTTAAACTTTTATAGGCATTTGCAGCTTGAAAAATAATCCCTTCCGGCACAATAATTCCAGCCCTGCCTGCTAACCTCAAGTGTTCAGCAATATAATCCACAAACAGCACTTCCGAACGGTTGGCCTTTACGGTAAATTTTTCATGAGGTTTGATGCCTCCCTTGGGGGTCATAAAAGGAGGGTTAGCTAATATGCAATGATATTTTTTCACTTGCCAAAGTTTATCATTGGTGAGGGTGTCATCTTCTGTAATTTGTGGCGTTTTAAACCCATGTAAATACAAATTAGCCCTTGCTAATTTTGCCATAGTGGGAATCAATATCTACTCCTATGATATTGCTCCCTAAAGCCTGCTTATCTTGTGAGGATAACTCACTATCTTTGCTAATATGCTTGTAGGCTTCTATCAAAAAACCAGCGGTGCCACAAGCAGGGTCAAAAATAGTTTCTTCTTTTTGGGGACTTACAACATCAACTATAAACTCTATAATGTGCCGTGGAGTCCTAAATTGGCCTGCATCGCCTTGGCTTCCCATCACAGAAAGCAAGTACTCAAAAGCATTGCCTAACTCTTCGCTATTAGTAGTATAGTCAAATGCCTTGATTTCATTCAAAAATAAAGCAATAGTATCGGATGCCCTAAAAGGTAAGTAGGCATCCTTGAAAATAGCACGAAAAAGCGCTGGTAAATGCTTACTTTCTGACAATGCTTTAATGCCTTCCATATAAAGTATAGCTTGATCATGATTGGATAATTTGCTATCAAAAAGTCTATGCCAAGCATATTGTTCCAAATCAGCAATAAAAAAACTCGCCTTACCTCCTAATTCCATACTTGCCCTATCTTGATCATCCATAAACTTATAGATGAGAGCATTAGTAATTTGCTCAATTTGGCCTTTAGGGTCTGGAATTTTCCCGACTAAAATATCTCTTGCTGAATTGATACGGTTTTTAGTTTCGCTGTTCAACATATCTTTATTAATTGTTAATGATTAGTGGTAAGTCGTAAGTGAGAAAATATCATTAATCATTTTCTCTCCATTCAAACTCTGCCATTTCTTTAGGTAAATACGCTTTAACATAATTTTTTGCAATTGGAAATAATTCTTTAATTTCTGTTAGTTCTCTCATATTAAAAGATGAATAAGTGGTTAGTTCTGCGTATTGCTCACTATCAATGATTTCACGAAATACTTTATCAGAAAGATAATTTTCAAAAAAATCATTTAATCTTTTATCTTGTTGGTGTTGTGATGAAAATAGTGGTTTTTCTATATCTATAAACTTTTGAAATTCTTCCTCTAATCGTTGCTTGCGATTTTTGAAAGATTTCTGTAAGCCTAATGCTTTTAAAATCATTTCAGTCAATGGTATTTTTCTTCTTGTTTGGTATTTTTGTTCGTATGATTGTCTAATTTTTTCTGCTGTCCAGTATTCAGTAGGTTGATTAAAAACCTCTGTTTTAATAAATCTCTCTAAGGCTTCTGTTCCTTGTTCTTCATTTATTTTTTGCAGTGTGTTATGTTTCAATACCTCTTCAAATTGCTGGTGGGGTTGAGGATAAAGTTCTTGGTCGATTTTCATTCCTTCTTTGCCAATGTAAATAACTGTTTCTGTTGTGACATGATCTTTTTCATTAAGGTCTATTACCTCAGGATTTATTTTGGTTTCTGGGACTTGCGGTTCATAAAAGTTTCCTGTTTTAATTGGCAAAGGAATTTGTTTGTCATAGTCAAAATCTTTTTCAAAATATTCACAATTTGCAAAAAAATCTAATAGCAAAAACTTTTCTTTGTCTTTGGTTTTTCCTATCTCATGATATTTAAACTGGTATTTTCTTGTGCCTCTTCCTTTCATTTGTATAAAGTCAGTAGGAGAAAAAATAGGACGCATTAATACAACATTTAATAAATCAGGACAATCATAGCCGGTTGTCATCATACCCACCGTTACACAAACTCTGGCTTTAGAAGTATCATAATCAGGAAATTGTTCATGATTAAATTTAGATTTTCCCCTTAACTTATTGGCTGAAAAATCTTTAGTATACTGCCCTGAATGTTGAACATGACTGGTTACTTGCACAGCAAAATCAGAATTATATTTATTTTGCCATTTTTGAGATGCCATTTGATTGAGTATTTGGGTAATTTTTGCGGCATGTTTTTGGCTGACACAAAAGACTATTGTTTTACCAAATTCACCCGTAAAAGGGTCTTGTAAGCCATTCTCTAAAATACTTTGACAAAAAGCACCGTTTGTTGGCTCATTAAAAAATGTTCTCTCAAAATCTTTTTTAAAAATTGCTTCTTGCTTGTCTCCTTCTTCATTTTCTACCATCACAGCATAGCCATCATCTGATAAAATTTGAGTGGTTATTTTTGTCCTGACATCAATAGCATAAGGGCTGAGCAAAAAACAACCTTTGACGCCTTCATTCAAATCATAACGATAAGTAGGGTTTTCTTCACAACCAAAAGTCTTATAGGTATCTCGTAAATTTCTCTCCTCTAATGCCCTAATATTTTTTTGCGCCAAATCTTTTTTATCAATACCTTTTAGGTAACTCTTTGGTGTTGCAGTCAATCCAAGTTTAAACCCAATGAAATATTCAAAAACAGCTCTGGAGTTGCCATTGATTGAACGGTGTGCCTCATCAGAGATAACAAACTCAAAATCAATAGGAGAAAAAAATTGACGATAACGATTCCCTGCTAATAAAGTTTGAATAGTAGAGACAACAATTTTACAATGATTCCAGTTTCTATTTTTTACCGTTCCCACAAAATACTCATCTGCAAAAGTTTCTTGAAAGGATTTGACTGCTTGGTCTTCTAACTCAATTCTATCTACTAAAAAAGAATTCTTTTAGCATTGCCTGTTTTTAAAAATAATTTACAAATCGCTGCTGCAACGGTTGTCTTGCCTGTTCCTGTCGCCATCTCAAAAAGAAAGCGCTTATTGCTTTTTTGAGCTGATTGTTGCAGTGCTTGAATTGCTTCCACTTGATAATCACGCAAGATTTTTTTGGGAGCTAAATAATTTTCATCAACTTTTTCATCAACAAGGTCTGTTATATTTTCTTTATAATCAAATCTTTGTTGCAAAGATTCTTGACTGGGAAAAGTAGTTATTTGTTCTGGGTTATCCTGTTTTAAATCCCACAAATAGTGAGAAATACCATTGGATAAAATGATAAAACGACAATTTTTTCCTTTGGCATAATCTCTGGCTTGTTCTTTAGCTGATAGTGGCGCAATGGATTCTTGTTTTGCCTCTAAAACACAGATAGGAAAATCTTTGTCATCTAAAAGCAAATAATCTATAAAGCCGTTTTTAGTATTTTCAAAATCATTACCTAAACTATCAATATCTTTTGGGGTTATTTTTACCTTTGTTTCTAACTCAATATTTGCTTTTCCTTTTTCATTATCAAAAAATCTCCATCCCGCTTGCTCAAGAAGTTTGTCTATTTTTATCCTTGCTTTTGCTTCTTTGTTATTTGGATTTTGCATAATTTGTCTAAATTTTCATTCAACTTAAACAATTTAGTATACAAGCATTTCAAAAAAATCTGCCATTAAGAATTACCATTTTTAAGCAAAATTTGCTTAGCTAAAAAGTTAAGTTTTTGTGCTAATTTTACTATTAACCCCTCTAAACCTGTTTAATTGACAGAAAATCAGGCTACTGCTTATCAAGCCGGCGGTACCCAATTGCCTCGCTTAAATGTGGGGTTTGTATCTTTTCTGAACCAGCTAAGTCAGCAATAGTACGCGCTACCTTTAAAATACGATGATAAGCACGTGCAGACAAACCTAAACGATTAATTGCCTGTTCTATTAACTGATAATCACTATCTTTTAAAGCACAATGTGTTGTCAGTTCTTTATTCGCCAATAAATAATTAGCTTTACCTGCTCGCTTCATTTGGTGTTTTCTAGCGACAAATACACGTTTTCTAACAACATTACTGCTTTCTTCCTGCTGATTATTCTGCGCTAATCTTATAAGGTCTTTAGCAACGGGGGGCACATCAATCAACATATCCATTCTATCTAATAATGGCCCTGACACTTTTGCCCGATAGCGGCGCACTTGATCTTCAGTACAATGGCAACGTGCCTGCCCAAGATAACCACACGGGCACGGATTCATTGCCGCAACCAACTGAAACCGTGCCGGGAATTCAGCCTGTTGCGCTGCGCGTGAAATATTAATTCTGCCGGATTCTATTGGTTCACGTAGCACTTCTAGCACATGACGATCAAACTCTGGCAACTCATCAAGAAATAACACGCCATTATGCGCCAGCGATATTTCGCCTGGTTTTGGCTGACCACCACCCCCCACCATCGCTACAGCAGAGGCAGTATGATGAGGAGCACGAAAAGGCCGTTGACGCCATTTTTCAACCTCAAACCCCTCTGTGCTGAAATAGAATACACTGTTGCAGTTGCAACTGCCTCTTGCGCAGTCATATCTGGCAAAATGCTGGGCAAACGGCTCGCTAACATTGTTTTACCTGTTCCTGGTGGCCCGCTCAATAATAATGAATGTCCGCCTGCCGCTGCCACTTCTAACGCCCGCCGTGCATGAGATTGCCCATGAACATCAGCAAGATCAGGATAATCAACTCTGCGAGTTGGCACTATTTTTTCCGCTATATTAAGCGGTTTTTGGTCAGATAGATAAGCGCATACCGCCAAAAGATGATCAGCAGGGCGATACTGAGCATGTTCTATCAGGCTGACCTCCGCAACATCATCAACAGGAATTATCAGTTCACGCTGATCAGCATTAGCGGCTAATACCGTTGGTAGTGCACCACGTACCGAACGTAATTCGCCTGTCAGACTTAATTCGCCCGCAAATTCTCTACTTGCTAATGAATTTAAGGGGATTTGTTCTGATGCAGCTAAAATACCCAGGGCAATAGGTAGATCAAAACGACCTCCTTCTTTAGGCAAATCAGCAGGGGCAAGATTAATAGTAATGCGTTGCTGCGGAAAGATAAAACGTGAATTAATTAGCGCCGACCGTACCCTGTCTTTGCTTTCTTTTACTGCCGTTTCAGCCATACCTACTATACTTAAGCTTGGCAACCCGTTTGATATATGCACTTCAACGGTTACTAACGGCGCATCTACGCCAGCAATTGCGCGGCTATACACTATTGCAATGTTCACACCTAGCGCCCGCTAACCGATAATGCTGTTTTTTTGAAGCAGGAAAGCGATCATAATCTTTAGCTGTACTGCCAACAAATAACTTAAAGTAATGTAAAGATGATCTATGGAAAAACAGCAGGGCAATTAATTTAAGTATCTTGCTGTTTGTTGCCGGCTTCCAACACAGTCATGCGCTGTTCTAATGCGTCTAATTTAGCACGCGTACGCTTTAATAGCTGCGTTTGCACATCAAACTCTTCGCGTGTTACTAGATCTAACTTAACAAAGGTAGCGCTCACCACAGCGCGAATATTTTTTTTAATATCAGTGGGTATCGTTGCCATACCAGAAGGTAATGCCTCAGTAACTGCACTGACAAGTTGTTCAATTTTATTTGCATCTAACATGATAACCCCTTTGAGGTATAACCCTCTTATCTAAGCTAAAAAGATGGCTGATAAGCAAACTGCCGTACTGCCTTTGTATGCAGTGATTATGTCTTGTTCTACCAGCAAAGTCCAAAAAATATAACTTACTACATTTAAAGCAATTAACTGATACAACAAACTAGCCATAAATTCACAAAAAAACTAGCCAGTCTTTAATTAGCGCATAGACCCAGAGACTTAAAAGTGCATGTAATAATAAAGGCGTGGGTGCAATCTATAGTTTTTGCTAAAGAGTATTACAAACATATACCATCAAAATCATATCAGTTAGGCTTTTTATCTGACAAATGCTGATAAACGATTAATTTTAAGCTGGCTACTTGCATAGCCATGCTAAAATCTTGCCAATGATCTGGACACCAAATACTAACGTTTCCGCGCTTATTGAACCGGAAAATCAATTTCTTATGGTAGAAGACATAATTGATGGCAGGCCAATGCTCAATCAGCCGGCTGCTCATCTGCAACCTCATGAAAGCCTGATTGATACCGTTATTCATGAAACCAAAGAAGAAACAGCGTGGCAGTTTGATCCTGTTGCCCTGAGTAGTAGGCATTTACCGCTGTGGTAGCATTCTGTCAGCCTGATTACATTTATTCGCTATTATTTTTTGGCTATGTATTCCCATCATAACACCAATCAGGCATTAGACAGCGACATTGAGCGAGCGCTATGGCTGACAAAACAACAAATAGCTGATTGCAAGCATGACCACTGCAACCGATTAGTGCTTGCCTGTCTGCATGGTTATAGCGATGGCCACCACTATCCGCTTGATTTATTACATGACTGCCGCCCATAATAAAATAATAGTTGGCCTCTCTGGCGGAGTAGATTCCTCCGTTACTGCACTGTTGTTAAAACAACAAGGCTACGGTGTTGCCGGCATGTTCATGAAAAACTGGGTTGATTTTGCTGAAGAAAGCGAATGTACTATCACTGAAGATCGTGATGATGCCAATGCCGTTGCCAAGATACTTGACATCCCGTTTTATGAGACTAACTTTGCTACTCAATATTGGGAGCATGTATTTAAAGATTTTCTTGCGGAATATCGTGCAGGTCGTACGCCCAATCCTGATATTTTATGCAATCGTAAGATTAAATTTAAAGCATTTTTAGATCATGCCCTCAAATCAGGTGGTGATACTATTGCCACTGGTCATTATGCCCGCGTGGTAGAGCGTAATGAGCATTTTTATCTATTAAAAGGTATTGATAGTAACAAAGATCAAAGCTACTTTTTATACACGCTCGGTCAGAGGCAATTAGCGCACACACTGTTCCCGTTAGGTGACATGCTAAAAACTGAAGTACGACAGCTTGCTCAACAAGCTGGCCTTGTTACCCATGACAAAAAAGACAGTACCGGGATTTGTTTTATTGGTGAGCGCCACTTTCGTGAGTTTTTAAACCGCTACATTCCAGCACAACCAGGTGAAATGCACACTGCCGAAGGTGAGGTGATTGGTGAGCACGATGGACTGATGTATTACACCTTAGGCCAACGGCAAGGTCTTGGTATTGGCGGTCACAAAAATAGCTCTGGCGAGCCCTGGTTTGTTGGCGGTAAAGATATGGACAATAATATTCTTTATGTGGTGCAAGGTGATCACTCCTGGCTCTATAGTCAATCATTAACAGCCAGTCAATTGTCATGGGTGATCGGACAGCCACCACCTTTGCCATGCAGGGCAATGGCAAAAACACGTTACCGTCAGCCAGATCAGCCCTGCGTAATAACACAACATGATGATGGACTAATTCGCGTACAATTTGAGGCTAAGCAGCGCGCAGTAACACCCGGTCAATCGGTCGTGTTTTATATAGACGATACTTGTTTAGGTGGTGGCATAATTGTTAATACTGATGCCGCTGGTATTCACCCGTAATTCTTTACCCGATAAAGCGATACTAGATAATAAGATAACGCCTTATTATAATGAATATATGACTGATATTGATCTTGATAACCCTGAATTTTATCTTAACCGCGAACTGAGTCTGTTAGAGTTTAACTGGCGCATTTTGCAACAGGCGCTCAACAGTAATGTGCCATTATTAGAACGCTTAAATTATCTGTGTATTTCCAGTAGTAACCTTGATGAGTTTTTTGAGGTGCGGGTGGCTGACTTAATCCGACAACTTGAAATGGACAACTTTCATCCCAACGCTGATCAAGCTTCAGCTGATGAAGTATTAAAGCGTATCAGCCATCGTGCCCACGAATTAGTAGATGAACAATACCGCGTGCTTAATAATGTGTTGTTGCCTGAACTTACTGAACAATCAATTGAGATTTTACGGCGACAAGCATGGTCTGACAGCCAAAAAAAATGGCTGCATAGCTATTTTAATGAGCAAGTGGCACCTATTGTTATTCCAGTAGGGCTAGATTCAGCGCACCCCTTTCCCCGTCTGCTTAATAAAAGTTTAAATTTTTTCATATCACTGACTGGTAAAGATGCTTTTGGTCATAAGCTTAATTCAGCTATTTTACAGGTACCGCGCTCACTAATGCGCATTATTAAATTACCAACAAAATGCAAAAAACGGTCAGATCATGAGTTTGTATTTTTGTCTTCAATTATTCATGGTTTCGCCGATGATTTATTCTATGACGCAAAAATAAAGGGATGCTATCAATTTCGGGTAACTAGAAACAGTGATTTAGCAATTGATACCGAAGAGAATGATAATTTATTGGTTGCTGTTTCTGATGGCTTAAGTCAACGCAATTATGGCGATGAAGTACGCTTGGAAATTGCCCATAATTGCCCTGATATATTAGTAGAATTCCTGCGTACCCAGTGCGGCATCGCTAAAGACAATGTGTATCTAGTGAATGGGCCTGTCAATTTAGATCGCCTAGAAGCTATTTACTCCTTGGTTGAACGCCCAGATTTGAAATTCAGGCCATTTAAGCAGGGTCAACCATCAGGCTTATCAGCTAACGATGATATATTTGCCACGGTGCGCAAAAAAGATATGCTTTTGCACCACCCATATCAATCTCTCCTGCCTGTGGTTAATTTTATTAAACAGGCTGCTAATGATGCCTCAGTGCTGGCAATCAAACAGACACTATACCGTACAGGAGCGCAATCACCGATTGTTGATGCCCTAGTGAAGGCAGCACAAGCAGGAAAAGAGGTAACAGTGGTGATTGAGCTTAGAGCACGATTTGATGAAGAAACTAACATTGCATTGGCAACAAGGCTACATCAAGCAGCAGTACATGTTGTATATGGCATTGTTGGCTATAAAACGCATGCTAAAATGCTGTTAGTTTTAAGGCGCGAACATACTAAAATTAGCTTTTATT
Organism: Methylophagaceae bacterium; assembly: GCA_965199725.1. Classification (GTDB taxonomy): domain Bacteria; phylum Pseudomonadota; class Gammaproteobacteria; order Nitrosococcales; family Methylophagaceae. The sequence goes on along the minus strand of OZ241321.1, from coordinate 1,401,627 downwards.
GCCATCTGGGTACAGGCAACTATCACCTTAATACCTCACATACTTACACTGACTATGGCATGCTAACTGCTAATAAGCACACTGGTGAAGATGTTAATAACCTGTTTACTCAGTTGACCAGTCTTGGCAAAATCCCTAAAATGCACAAACTATTGCATGCACCGTTTACCTTGCATAAAGGGCTGTTAAAGCGCATTGATAAAGAAATTGCTCATGCCAGAGATGGCAAAGCTGCTCATATTATTATTAAAGTTAATGCCCTAGTTGAACCAAAAATAATTAAAGCCTGTTATCGCGCTTCTATGGCAGGGGTGCAAATTGATCTGATTGTGCGCAGTATCTGCTGCTTGAAACCAGGGGTAACCGGTTTATCTGACAATATTCGCGTTCGCAGTATCGTCGGTCGCTTTTTAGAACACGAGCGATTATTCTATTTTAACAATGATGGTGATCCTAATGTGTTAGCCGGTAGTGCCGATATGATGACACGTAATCTATTCAAACGTGTTGAAACATGTTTTCCAATTACCCACAAAAAATTACGTCAGCAGATCATTGATGATCTCATGTTGTATCTAAGTGATAACGCCGGGGCATGGACATTAGCAGATAATGGTCGCTATAGCCAAGTTAACCGCTCAGATAATGATAAAACCGTGTCAGCACAAACAACATTATTACAATCGCTAGCAACAACTTCAACTTTCATTTCCTGATCAGCAATAATGGTGTTAATGTCAAATTCATACGAAGCAGCGCCATTTGGCTCAATCTCATATTCAACTTTGGCAATTTCTCCCGGATAGATAGCTAAAGCAATTTTAGCTGCATCAGCTTCACTAATTTTCATTTTAGCCTTGAATAGAGGATGGCGAACACTATCCACTTCACGCTCAACTTCGGATATAAGGCCACGATATGCGTTACATTCTAAGTCCCATTTAGTACCATCTTTGCCATGAACACTAAATTCATAAACATGCTTACCTTCTTCGTTTTTAAGTTCAACTTTCACAATATTGCCAGGGCGTTCTTTAAGTGTGGCATGCACACACTTATCAAATTTGTGAGGGCCACCGCCAGCTACTAACAACGTACTTACCATCATCAAACTTAGCGATGTAATTAGTGCTTTTATCATGTTGCTATTCTCTTTTGTATATTAATGATATGAACAAAAGTTCGTTAAATTAACCACCTATATTGATAACTTAACGCCAATCCAGCCAGCGCGGGGCGTACCTAATCCTACAAAGCGATTATCGCTAAGATAGTCCAGACCAGGCGCTTCATCAGCTTCGCCATAAAGGCCAAATGTATAATAACGACTATCAAATACATTATCAGCTTTAGCGAAGAATTCAAGATGCTTATTGACGGTATAGCGTGCATGCAAGTTGACCAATCTGTAGCCTGCTAGTTTGGCATTGTTATTCGCTTCATCACCACGATAGTACTTTGATGAATGATAGGAGGCGTCAAACCCAACGTTCAAAGCTGGTGTAAAAGCATAATCTGCCCCTATTTTGACATTATGCTTAGAAATGCCCGGTATGCTGTCACCGGATTTGACGGTAGTCTCTTCACCAGCTGGGTTATTTTCATTATGCACATTAAATCTTGAATCAAAGGTAGCATCAACCAGCGAATAATTAGTAAACCAGGTTAGTTTGTTTAATTCTCCTTGTAGCCCTAATTCAATACCCATACGTTTTGTTTTGCCTACATTATCAAAATAGCCGTTATTCAAATTACCCGTTGCTTCATTCTCTTCAACCGGTAAAAAGATAATGTCATCATGATTAATGGTGTGAAACACACTTGCCGTCCATGCCATATCGCCTAATACCCCTCTCACACCTGCTTCCCATGTTTTAGCTACTACCTGATCTAATGGCGGATCACTTAAAAACGAATTAGGCAAGGCACAAGGCACTGCTTTATTAGCACAGGCCAGTTCAGAAGGCATGGGTGCACGAGAAGATTGGCTATAGCTACCAAACATGCTTAGATTATTGTTGATGGCATAAGTAGCACCAATAGCAGGATTAATTCGTCTGAATGTATGTTTCTTACCAGATTCATTGAGTTTTACCGCACCATTTCTGCTGGTGCCAGAGATATCAATGTGGGTTAAGTTGTAACGTGCTGATAATATTAATGCCAACTCATCAGTGACTGATAAAGTATCTGTAAAAAAAACACCCAGATTATTACTGTCAATATCACCATCTACAACAGAATCATCAGTAAGCACGCCTGTGCCTATGGTACCACGGTCGGCAGTGAAACGAGCAACTTCACTGCTAGCCTTATATTGCATCTCTGCATTATCAAAACTTGCGCCAACGATAAATTGATTATCAAGATTAAGCAAAGTATTAAGGAAGGTAAATTGCATACTTAAACCAGCGCTATCCTGAGTTGTTGTGCCCCTGTTGTTAAGTGCAACATTAGCTTCATCATCGTCTTTTACCCGAAAACCTGCAGCGGCAGCATCGCTTATAATGACTTCATCGCCAGTCAGAGCGCCGTCTTTATTTTCATCCTCACCTACCTTATTATTTATAATACTAAGTTCAGAGCCATCGCCATTGAACGTTTTGCGATCACTATCTCTATGGTACATATTAACTGACAAAAGCATCGAATCAGACAGCCACTTGTTGCCATTAAAGGTCACCATTGTTAAGTCATTTTCAGTATTATCCGGGTGAGTAAATACTGCTTTTTTGTCACGCTTGGCTAGTTCAATAGGGCTGGCGCCATTACCATTTAGGTCACTATGTACTCTTGTCAACGACAAATCCAGACTACTGTCATCAGAACGATAGCTTAAGTTAGCAAATAATTGCTTGACATCAGAAGGCGAGTTGTCACGCCAACCATCTTCTTTAGTGCGTGCACCAGTTATAAAGTAACCAAGCTTATCTCTATTACCGCCGGTTTCAATCGTGACTGATCGACGATTAAATGAACCGCGATATGCTTCCATGCTATGGCCTTGATGGGTAAAGCCATTTTTTGTCTGGATTGATACGGCGCCCCCTAATGTATTCAAGCCAAATAAAGGATTAGACCCTGGCATGAAATTCATACTAGCAATGGCAGATTCTGGAATTAATTCAAAATTAACTGTATCACCAAACGGTTCATTGATACGGACACCATCCTGATAAAAAGACAAACCTTGCGCCGCACCTACTAACGGTGATGCAGTAAAGCCACGAAATTGCACATCAGGCTGGAACGGATTGTTTTGTGCCGCATTGATATTAACGCTACCCAGCGTTTTGTTGATAAAGTCACTAATATCAAGGCTTTGACTATTTTCAATGTCAGCAGAGGTTGCTGATTGTACATTGCTGGCAACCTGATCAGCAGGCAAACCCAAACCATGTAACGGTGTTATACTAATGACTTCAATATCATCAAGTTTAATGTCATGCTCATCGGCAGTTATAGTAGTAGTTATGGCAAATATTGGGGTGATTATCAAAGCTAGCCAAGCATGTTTCATGATATTTTCTTCACGGTTACAAATAATCTGCTTTTATTATTAAGGAAGCAGAGTACAGCATTAACCACTGCAAAATCTTACGAAATAATCGTAATTTTATATCAGTATTATCCTGAATATAGCCTTAATTAAATCAACGCCAGGATAACGAATCGTATAGTCTCACTACCTCGCCAATAATAATCAATGTTGGCGCAACCGGACGTACGCGCTTAGCCAGCGCTGGCAAGTCAAAAATTGTGCTTGCCCATACTTTTTGTTGCACAGTTGTGCCTTGCTCTACCAACGCTGCTGGCGTATCTCCTGCCATACCGTATGTACACAATTTGCGGCTGAGTATAGCCAGCCCCGCTAATCCCATATACACAACTACCGTTTGTCTTGGCTGCACCAGAGCTTGCCAATTCAGCGATAAATCTCCAGCGCTTAGCTGTCCAGTGACAAACGTGCAGCTTTGGGCATAATCACGGTGCGTCAGCGGAATACCTGCATAACAAGCGCAACCGGAAGCAGCGGTGATGCCGGGTACAACCTGAAATGGAATATTGTGAGCAGATAATGTGGCGATTTCTTCACCACCGCGACCAAAAATAAATGGATCGCCTCCTTTTAATCTTAACACACGCTTCCCCTGTTGAGCATGTGTTAGTAACAGTTGATTGATTTCGTCCTGGCGCACTGCATGCCAGGTACGTTGCTTGCCAACATACACCTGTTCAGCGTCTTTGCGCGCCAAGGCTAATACCTCTTTGCTGACCAGACGGTCATAAAATACGATGTCAGCTTGCTGCATGAGTCGCAACGCCTTGAAGGTAAGCAGATCAGGATCACCTGGTCCTGCACCAACCAGATAGACCTCACCAGTTCTGAGTACGTTGTTATGAGTTGCAGCAGCTAACATCTGCTGCAACTCATGCTCTGCTGATTCTCGCCTTCCTGCGAGTGCATGATCGACAACACTGCTTTGTAATACTTCATCCCAAAATCGGCGGCGCATTGTCAATGTAGGTAGCTTAGCTTTTACTTTCTCACGATAACAACCAACTAATTGACCCAGATCACTATAGCTTTCTGGAATCAAAGTTTCTAGCCTCGTACGTAACTGCCTTGCCAGAATCGGTGACTTGCCGCCGCTTGACACAGCGACAACAATAGGTGATCTATCTAAAATAGACGGTAAAACAAAATTGCACATCTCAGGAGCGTCAGCCACATTAACCAATATATTTTTAGCTGTTGCCTGTTGATAAACACTATTATTGACTGCTTTATCATCAGTAGCAGCAATCACTAACACCTTGTCAGCTAACATCTCTGGCGAAAATACGCCATTCAGCCAGCTTACTTCGCCATTATCAATTAAGTCCATCGTAGTTGATGACACTGTGGGAGCAACAACCACTACTATTGCACCTGCTTTACACAACATAGCCGCTTTGCGCGCAGCAACATCGCCACCACCAACGATAAGGCATGGCCTGTCCTGTAAATCAATAAATAGCGGCAAATAGTCCATTTGGTTTAATTGCTATCAAGGGATGGGACACATACACACTGCCTGATATTTTAGCCTTTTTGCCATTTTTATGCTTAAAGACCTGTCAAAAGAAATATATTGTCTCAGGTAAAATTAGCAGATCAAAATCACTTTTCAGTAAAAGAAAAGTAGTTTTAGCGCAATATCATGCTTTGGTAATAAGCGCGACTGCATGGGCAGCAATACCTTGCTCGCGACCAACAAAGCCAAGCTGCTCGGTAGTTGTCGCCTTGATATTGACAGCATGAGTAGCAATGGCTAAATCCTCTGCTAATAATTGGCGCATAGCAGGGATAAAAGGTGCCAGCTTAGGCGCTTGTACGATGATGGTGCTATCAACATTAACCGCCTGCCAACCTGCTTTAGCTAATAAATCTACTGTTCTCCTGAGCAGATCTCTGCTATCAATATTAGTAAACTCGGCATCATTATCAGGAAAATGGTGACCAATATCAGACAATCCGGCTGCGCCTAACAATGCGTCACACATGGCATGAATTAGTACATCGCCGTCAGAATGCGCTACTATAGCTTGGGTATGGGGAATAGTTACGCCGCCAAGAATGAGTGCATCACCCTCGGTGAGTTTATGTACATCTACACCATGACCAATTCTCACTTGCTTGTCTCTTGCTGATGTTGCAAAAATAGTGCCGCCAACGTTAAATCCTGCGGCAAGGTAATTTTAATATTATCTGTATGACCGGCAACCATCACAGCTTGCAAACCAATTATCGCCATAGCGCTCGCTTCATCAGTGACTGTTATCTGCTGATCTCTGGCAACATGCAACGCACGGATTAACGCATGTAAATGAAACATTTGCGGGGTGGCAGCACGCCACAACCCTTGTCTGTCTAAGGTATCTGTAATTACACGTTGGTCGTTTGTACGCTTAATCGTATCATTGATTAGCATACCTAGAACACCGCCAACAGGATGGCCGTGCAAGCTATCAATCATCAGATCAATATCACAATGACGTAGACAGGGGCGCACGGCATCATGCACCAGTACCCACGGATCATCACTGGTCAGCACCTGTAACTTATTGAGCGCATTTAATACGGATTGTGCCCGCTGCGCGCCCCCAGTAACAGTATAGATAGCAGCATGTACCAGTTTAAGATGTTGCCACCAAGCATCATGTTCAGCAATGGCAACTACAATGCCAGCAATGCGCGGATGATCTATCAGGCGATTTAATGTATGTTCCAGCACTGTCTTGCCATGCAATGTAAGGTATTGTTTAGGGCGGTCTCCTTGCATACGCACACCAATGCCTGCTGCTGGCACCACAGCCCACACAGTATCAGTTGTCATCACGCTCAATAATCTGAAAGAAGGTCTCGCCGCGCTTTATCATGCCAAGATCACTCCTTGCGCGCTCTTCCAAGGCATCAACGCCACTTTTCAAGTCTTGCACTTCAAGAAGCAGCAGCTGGTTTCTGTGCGCCAATTCCAGATTCTGTTGTTTTTGTACTTCTATTGAGCGGTATAAACGCAACAGCGATGGCAAGCCGTCATCACTTATCCATAAACGAAACTGCAACAGTAGCAATAAAAAAATCAGTAAGCCAGTTATTAACTTCATGTTAAGTTAAGTGTGATCAAATACGCTTAAACCAGGGTAACTTGCTGAAGCCCCTAGCGCCGTCTCAATTCTTAACAGTTGATTATATTTAGCAATACGTTCGGAACGCGATAACGACCCTGTTTTTATTTGCCCTGTCTGCGCTGCTACTGCTAAATCAGCAATCATGGTATCTTCGGTTTCACCACTGCGATGTGACATGACTGAGGTGTAACCGGATTTTTTTGCCATATCAATGGCAGCAAAGGTTTCTGTTAATGTACCAATCTGGTTCACTTTAATCAAAATTGAATTAGCCAGACCATGGCTAATGCCCTGCTCTAAGATAGCTGTATTGGTGACAAACAAATCATCCCCTACCAGTTGAACGCGGGCGCCAATATTATCGGTTAATAACTGCCAGCCAGCCCAATCATGCTCACTCATGCCATCTTCAATGCTGACAATGGGGTATTGGTGAGTCCATGATGCAAACAAATTGGTAAGCTGCTCAGAACTCAATACTCTTTTTTCTGAGGCAAGTACATAGCTACCATCCTGATAAAACTCAGAACTGGCTGTATCAAGCGCAAGCATAATCTCCTTGCCAGGCTGATAGCCAGCACTGATAATTGCCTCAAGTATAATCTCAATGGCCGCTTCATTTGATGATAAATCAGGAGCAAAACCGCCTTCATCGCCTACGGCTGTATTGAAGCCGCGGGCATTTAGCAGTTTGTTTAAAGCATGAAAAACCTCAGTGCCATAGCGCAACGCTTCTGCAAAGTTAAGCGCACCAACTGGGACAATCATAAACTCCTGAAAATCAATATTATTATTAGCATGCGCCCCGCCGTTAATGATATTCATCATTGGCACTGGCAGTACAGTTGCCTCAGGGCCGCCAAGATAGCGATACAAAGGCAAACGAGCATGATCAGCGGCTGCCCTTGCTGTGGCCATTGAAACAGCAAGCAGAGCATTTGCCCCTAATCGCGCTTTGTTATCAGTGCCATCAACAGCAATAATACAGTTATCAATTGCCTGTTGATCGGTTACTTCCATGCCAACAACAGCACGGCGCAACTCACCATTAACAGCAGCAACAGCGCCAAGCACACCTTGGCCCAAATAGCGATTAGGGTCGCCATCACGACGTTCAACGGCTTCACGATCTCCAGTTGAAGCACCTGATGGCACTGCTGCGCGACCAATAACGCCGCTTTCCAATATAATATCAGCCTCAACAGTCGGATTACCGCGTGAATCTAAAATTTCACGGCCTTGAACATCAATAATTTTACTCACTCCTTTCTCCGTTAATACTTGTTACTCTGACCTAACAGGGCGATTAATCATTGTTTTATCTTTACAAATTAGCTACAAAAATTTCTGCATTTCTTTTTTATTTAATACTGGCAATTGCATTTCTATTGCCTTCCAAGCACTTACATAAGACATACCATCAATGACGCTTTTCAATTTTTTATCTTTTAAATTAGTTTCTTTTAACAACAAAATAAGGCCACTAAGCACATTTTCTTGGCTGATATAACTTCTACCTGAATGCATTTTTGCTGCAAACACGCCGTAACTTGTATTATCAAATATCGTTAATACTTCATCAGAGCTTAAGTTAAGCTGAAATGATATTTTACTGGCCCATCGCCAACGCCAATAAGCTTTACCTAAACAAAAGTCATCAAATACAACCCTTTTTCCTCTGGGCGCTGGGTTACACATTGAACGCAACACTCTACGAACACGGCTATCTATTTTCCCAGCGTCACCAGACTGAATAGCCTCATCAAGTGCATAACAGCCTTCTTCGTCAAGTTGTTTTGCATCACCAGCCAAATAATCGGATGCTATTTTTTCAGACTTAAGCATATCAATAATCATCTGCGCCCAGAAACCACAACTTGCTAGCAACACTTTTGGTATGGCTTCAAAACAGTTCCAAATAATTCTTTCAGTATCGTTACAGGGTGATCTAAACTCTCGCTCAGTAAAGCGGTGTACTAAATCCACGCTATTATCGCCAACAATAACATCTTCTTTACTGAGCAAGTTATTATGCAAATATCCCAAAAAATTATCCTTGCCGTCCTTACATGCTTGTAAAAACGCTATCTGTTCATCTGAACCCTTATCTTTCAAAAGCTGCTTGCCAAACTCATTCCATCCCTGCTCGCTAATACGCCTATATTCACTCATCATCAGCCTCGTCATTCAACTCATTTATTGCATAAGGCATCATTTTTGTAGCAGCCAAACTTGCATTAAAATCATCGCCAGTCCAGTCTTCACCAGTCTTGTCTTTTAACGCATCTAGGTGCATCAATAATCCGTCGTGAATATCTGCTGCTTCCTCACCTGATAAATTTTTCATATAGGCATAAATATGACATAAAACTTGAGTAATAATAGATTTTCCTATTACCCGATTTGTAGCAGAAGATTTATTATCTAAGGCGTCATAAACATCCTTGGCACAGGTGATTGTTATAGGCCGATCTGCTTGTCCAGCAAGCGTGTTAACATTTGTTTTAACAGCACCGTTAGAATAATCCTCGTCGACCTCTTTCCAGATCAGTGAATCCAACTTGCCGCTGTCAAATGATAATATCGGGTAACGGGCTAATCTGGCATAAGCAGGAATGGTGAACGAAGCATTATCCCACAAAATATTGACGCCTTGGTTGCTATTAGCCGTGATTGTTGTCTCCTCCATTAGCACAATATTGGCCATAATCTTTGGTGCATAATTAAAATCTACAGATATTTTTTGCTGGACAGTTATTTGTTTTTCGCTATCATTATCATTAACATCACCTGTATAAGGATGTGTTTGTCTTTCAGCATGGTCTTTATAAAATAATACTACAGAAAATTTAGCTTTCTTATCTTTTATCAAATCCACAATAAAAGAATTGCCTTTAATTATGTGGGTAACAACAAGGATGCTTGGGCGATAACTTACTTCAACTTCATAAGATACTGCTTCTATAAAATCGCCACCGCCTTGTTGTAGAACCGGAAAAGGTAAAATGACATCACTGATCATTATTGTTATCCTGTTTTAATCCAAAATAGGGTGTTAATGCCACGTTGATATTATTAACCTTATCTGGCTTTTTAACCCTTGCTTTTAATCTATAGGGTTGATGTGGTTGTAATTTACCTAGTTTAGCCTGGACCTCAGCTTCTATTGGTAAATCTTTCCCATCCAAAGATACGCTCAATAAAGGGAGTGCACTATCTAGTTTGCCATCATCATTATCTTGTGATAGACTCAAGCGAAGGTATACCGCGTCCTGCAAAGTCTTATTATCTAATCTTGGCGTTATGTTAAGCTCAATATCAATAGTGTTGCCATTATCAATCATTTTCATTGATTTTTTAACATTCAATTGCTTATGAATAATTGTTGGCGTTGGACCCGGTGGATGAGGTCTGCGGTCGTGATTTAGGTCTACGGGCGGTGGTTTGGGTTGGTATTTACGATGCTCAGCTTTTTTTGTTTGACTAGCTCCATCTGAATTACCTGCTTGCACTTCTGCCTTACTGGGAATGTGTAACTCCGCCATATCCACATAAGACCCTTCTCTATTTCTTACCTGCAAATATTGTTGGGTTTTATTGCTCAACTCTTTAAGTAAATTTTTTAATTTTTTTTCATCTCCCGGTAATAATTTTCCCTTAATAAGCTCGTTATGGTAGGGGCCTTCTGCATCTTTAATTAAACTAAATAACTTGGGGCATTGTTCCCTATTTACATCGATAATCATTGAAAACGGTACAAAATTTTCGTTTTTTCTCAGACTAGCTATTTCGCTTGACAGCAGTTTATCGTGGCGAGCAATTAACATGCCGTTTCTGACTAACGCAATAAATGAACTGATTTCTATATCACTTTTAATATAAACACAGACTGTATCGTCATTATCTAATTTAATATTCTGTTTACAATTATTATCTGTAACTGTCAACCAAGCCTGATAAGTATGCTGACCCGATAATATGTTATCACTTGTTGCTGATTTTCCGTCTTTACGTTCATATAACAATTCATTAATGCGCTGGCTATCAATAGCTGATTCTTGATTATTATTACTGATGCTAACTGTCAATTCATCATTACTAATAGCATGGAAAAAGTTGTTGGCAATTGCATATTCTGCTTCTTTGTCCCAATCTTTATTAAGACCTAATATAGCTACCATAGAGCCAGTAGTAGTAACTTCCTTCATCTTCAAATCAATAAAGTCAGGGAAGTCCTTACTAAACTCCCACCTTGGGCTTAATTCATCCTCTGGCACTTCTGGCACTTCTTGCAAAATTCTGCCAACGCTACCTCTATCAATACCTTCTTCATCTTGGTATCCTGCCAAAATGGGAGAACCACTGAACAATTTTTCAATTTGATGAGTATGTTTATTCTTATATTTACTGGCATATAAAACATAACGGAGCGAAGATAAAAAATAACTGGTCAAGTGCCCGACACCAAAAGAGCCGCCTGAAGATTCATCCTGTTTAACACTATTTCCACTAATTAGTGCATCCAGTGTATCGGGAGAAATACCTACACCATTATCAGTAAACATCAAAATTGTAAAATCTTCTCGCTCCAATGCTCGCTTAACAGAATTAACCACTTGCTGAGAATTGTTGCCATAACTGCCTTTTTTTTCGTGATATTCAACTGCTTGATCTAATACTGACTCGTATTTTTCAATATTCGGAATGGCTGATTTAGTAATATTATTTTTAATTTGAATACTAACTATACATTGTGGATTGCTAGCTTCTTTGGCAGCATCTACACTATTTTGTAACAGCTCTCTGATAGGATTGTTGTAACTGTCTTTTTTATCTGCTAACTTTTTAGAAGTAAAGCCCTCTGGTTCTCCAGGTCTAAAATAAAGTTCAGACATTTGTATAGCTCCTAATCAGTGCAATGACAGGGTACATAGTCTTCATTCACTAAATATTCAGCCTCGCCCACAGTATTAAGCGGGTTGGCTGCTTTAGCTTTAATCTGCGGATACACCAGCGCTTTAACGCCACCAAAAAACCCAACATAACGGTTATCGCTTTTAGTCTTTCTACCTTCTTCTTTAAGGTCACGGCTATATTTTTGTTCAATGTGTATCCACCAATCAATAGAGGCAGGGGTCATTGTATGATGATCATTTAAGCCATCAGCGCGCGCTACTTCTGTTAACTTCTTTTCGCCCTTAAGCGGACAATAGACGCAATTAGAAAATATGCCACTATCGGGTAGTTCAAGATTAAAGGGCTGATTATGCCAAAACGCTAATACATCATCTTTGGTGATATCATTATCAACGAGCGGTGCTTGTACATCTTCACGGTTAGGTTGATTGGTAAAAGCGCGGCGGGCTGTGTTGACGGCTGCTTCTATTCTAGCGCGTATCTTTTTAAGTCTAATCTCCTCATCCTTTCTAATGCCTAAGAAGCTCACATAGGGCAAAGAGTCTTTACCATAAAGCTGAGCCTTACCGCCTAAACAATACGCCTTTAAGCTCGGGTTATTCATTTTTAAGGCAGCGCGGGTGTAATCTAGAAACAAATGCTTAATCCTGACATGCGGCATAGCTCTTGCCATTTTTCTTTTAGCCAGCAAAATATCATCAGGCACACTGCCGTTATTTTTTTTATGCCTTTTAAGCACATAATCATCAGTCATTTTAGGCTCATTACCATCGTGACCTAAGCGTTTAATGCTTTGCCTGCCTGAAAACCAGTCACTGATAAAGCTATTGGTAACAAAGATTTTCATAAACTGGGTGCATGTTCTGGTTAGCATATTAGGGACATGGCCCGTTAGGGAGATCAGCATTTCAAATATTTCACCCTTATGCCTGTAACCATTCGGGTTGTGGTATTTTTCATAGGGCTGGTCATTGACCAGCCTATAGGTAGGTAAGCGCGTCCATCCATCAGCCCTTGCATCTTCATAAGTCTGGTACTCCGTCCAGAAAAAAGGAATACCATACTTAACCTCACATAAGCGTTTTAGCTTACGCGTAAAGACATAAGTGGCAGGATGCTCAGCAGAGGTGTTATTAAAAATAATGACATCGCCACGCACGGGGTCAAGCTGGTTTTGTTCCAGCAGGTTAAGCAACATCATGCCGCTTGACCTACCGCCTGAAAACTTAACAACGCGGGGGCGGCTCTGATTGATCATAAAGTTAAATCTTCAATAAAATCTTGTTGTTTTACCTTGCTGTCAATGGCTAATAATATCTCTAACATGTCCGCCATTTTAGCTAATGGCCAGGAATTAGCGCCATCACTCAGCGCCCGGTCAGGATCAGGATGGGTTTCCATAAAAACGCCTGCTACCCCAACGGCAACTGCTGCGCGTGCCAGCACTGGCACGAATTCACGTTGACCACCAGAGGCGCTACCGCGACCGCCCGGTTGTTGCACGGAATGGGTTGCATCAAAAACGACTGGGCAATTCATTTGCCGCATCACCGCTAAACCACGCATATCTGATATTAAGGTGTTATAGCCAAACGATGTGCCCCGTTCACACAGCATAATCTGCTTATTGCCGGTCGAGTATGCTTTTTGCGCAACGTGCTGCATATCCCACGGCGCTAAAAACTGGGCTTTTTTGATATTAACCGGCAACCCCTGGCGACATACATCTACAATAAAATTAGTCTGCCGACACAAAAAAGCAGGTGTTTGTAGTACATCAACCACGCTGGCAACCTCAGCCAGTGGTGTATCTTCATGTACGTCAGTTAAAACGGGCACATTAAGCTGCTGCTTTACTTTTTCTAAAATAGTCAGTCCCTGACTTAAGCCAGGCCCACGATAACTTTTAACTGACGTTCTGTTGGCCTTATCAAACGATGACTTATAAATAAAATGTATGTCTAACTTATCAGTAATCTCCTTTAACGAACCTGCCACATCCATAGTCATCTCTTCACTTTCAATCACACAGGTACCCGCTATTAAAAATAAAGGTCGTCTGCTGCCTATCTGTCTGCCACATAACTCCATCATGCTGTTCCTCTTTGTGTTTTAAGCTGTTTGGTGGCAATGATAAAACTTAAAAATAACGGATGACCACGTCTTGGTGTTGAAGTAAACTCAGGGTGATGCTGACAGGCAATAAACCAGGGATGATCAGGTATTTCTATCATTTCTACTAAAGTGTTATCTTTAGACATACCAGAAAATCTTAAGCCCGCATCCTGTAAAATATGTTTGTAATTATTGTTAAACTCATAGCGATGACGATGACGCTCCATAACAATTGGCTGGCCATACGCCTTACGGACAAGACTACCTTGTTCTAGCAAACAAGGATAAGCCCCAAGCCGCATTGTACCGCCCATATCGTAATCAGTATCACGTTGTTCAATGGTACCATCTGGGTTCTTCCATTCAGTAATAAGACCTATTACCGGATGTTTTGTTTCGGGGTCAAACTCGCTACTATGCGCGCCAACTAATTGCGCTTTATTGCGTGCATATTCAATAATAGCCACCTGCAACCCTAAGCAAATGCCAAGATAAGGGATAGCGTGTTCACGCGCATAGTGCGCCGCCCATATCATCCCCTCTACACCACGCCTACCAAAACCGCCGGGTACTAGGATGGCATCGATATCTGCAAAAACATCAATACCCTGCTGTTCAATTTCTCCTGAATCAATATAATGCACAGTAACGGTGGTTTGGCTGTGGATACTAGCGTGAATTAATGCTTCCGACAATGACTTATAGGCTTCGGTAAGATCCATATATTTACCGACAACGGCAATGTTAACTTCACCTTCAGAGGCATCCAAATTATCTGCAACTTGTTGCCACTCAACCAAATCGGCTGGTTTAGCATCCAGATTTAACTGTTTGACTATCAGTTCATCAAGACCTTGTTTATGTAGCTCCAGCGGTATTGTATAAATGCTATCGGCGTCCACTGCTGATATAACCCCTTGTTCTGCCACATTAGTAAACAGGGCAATTTTACGCCGTTCTGACTCAGGTAGTGGGCGATCCATCCGACATAATAAAATATCAGGCTGGATGCCAATGGCGCGTAATTCCTTGACTGAATGCTGGGTTGGTTTTGTTTTAATTTCACCTGCTGATGGCATATAGGGTGCCAGCGTTAAATGCAAAAATAATGCATTCTGTCGGCCTGACACAATACCTATCTGGCGGATAGCTTCTAAAAATGGCAACGATTCAATATCACCTACTGTGCCGCCAATTTCAACAATTACCACACAAGCGGAACCTACACCCTGATAAATACAGCGCTTAATTTCATCTGTAATATGAGGAATAACCTGGACGGTATTGCCCAAATATTCGCCTTGACGCTCTTTTCTAATCACATTTTCGTAAATCTGGCCAGCAGTATAGTTGTTGTATTTAGTCATCTTGGCATCAACAAAACGCTCATAATGACCCAAATCCAAATCAGTCTCAGCACCATCATCAGTAACAAATACTTCACCATGCTGTAACGGACTCATTGTACCCGGATCAACATTGATATAGGGATCAAGTTTTATTAAAGTAACGATCAGACCACGTGCCTCAAGAATGGCAGCCAAAGATGCCGCAGCAATCCCTTTGCCTAAGGATGACACGACACCACCAGTGACAAATACAAACTTGGTCATAGTGTGGGTAGCTCTAAAATAAACAGCGTAAACGATCGGCTGTCTAAAGTAGCATGATAGACGACTTTTCTCAATTAAAAGAAACCGATACACATTACTGATGAGCAATGTGTATTGATAATAGTATGCTTAAGACAAGATCGAGAGGCAGAATATTGAATAACTAACCTTTATTATTTTATTAACTTGTATTTGAGCCGCCACATTACAGCAAATAACTTGCTTCTCAGCCATTTATATATCTTCAGTCGCTTGATGATACTGAATAATGAATTGCCCTCATTCAATGAATCGCCCTCATAATAAGCGCGTATGAGCTCTGTCCTTTCTCCTCCATTTTCAATGTTTGACTCAAATTGGCGGCTATGACTAACAACAAAAGGCACTAATAGCCGGGCATGGAAACGAGTATCAATTGGCCAGTCAGCAACATGAGATATAGTCTGGGTGGCTTGCTTAAGTCTGGTGGCCATGGGCAGATCAAGGTAATAGGTAACAGTAGCAGCTAAATCACAGGCAGGCCGATACAGCCGGTAATCAGCGATGCGCTGTGGTCGTAGCCAGCGGGGTGTATACCATGTCATTGCTGCATACAGCAGAATAAGACCTGCTTGCGTACGTTGCAATTCATCAGTGGTGACAAGCTGTTTAAAGTCATCACTTAAAACGACATCATCTTCTAAAATAATGGCATGCTGAATTTGCTCGGCGACTATTTTTTCATAGACAAGAGCATGGGATAGGGCACAACCCCATTCACCATTTAACATCTTTCTGCCCATTCTTTGATAAGCAAGTGTGTGATCACAGCGATACTGATACTGATCCGGTATACCTTGTCTGCAATCTACCGCATCAAAAAAGCTGAACTTTAATCCCAGATGATTAAGCTGTTCAGTTATAAACGCCCTGCGATCAGTATCTGCCTGCATTGAGACGACAAAGATGGAAAGTTGTTGATTATCTAGCATTTTAGCTTGTGCTTAACTTAAAGATTTAATCTTGAGTTATTTTAATAAATAACTTGCTTCTCAGCCATTTATATATCTTCAGTCGCTTGATGATACTGAATAATGAATTGCCCTCATAATAAGCGCGTATGAGCTCTGTCCTTTCTCCTCCATTTTCAATGTTTGACTCAAATTGGCGGCTATGACTAACAACAAAAGGCACTAATAGCCGGGCATGGAAACGAGTATCAATTGGCCAGTCAGCAACATGAGATATAGTCTGGGTGGCTTGCTTAAGTCTGGTGGCCATGGGCAGATCAAGGTAATAGGTGATACAACTACATATACGATGAGTAGGCCGATACAGCCGGTAATCAGCGATGCGCTGTGGTCGTAGCCAGCGGGGTGTATACCATGTCATTGCTGCATACAGCAGAATAAGACCTGCTTGCGTACGTTGCAATTCATCAGTGGTGACAAGCTGTTTAAAGTCATCACTTAAAACGACATCATCTTCTAAAATAATGGCATGCTGAATTTGCTCGGCGACTATTTTTTCATAGACAAGAGCATGGGATAGGGCAGCACCCCATTCACCATTTAACATCTTTCTGCCCATTCTTTGATAAGCAAGTGTGTGATCACAGCGATACTGATACTGATCCGGTATACCTTGTCTGCAATCTACCGCATCAAAAAAGCTGAACTTTAATCCCAGATGATTAAGCTGTTCAGTTATAAACGCCCTGCGATCAGTATCTGCCTGCATTGAGACGACAAAGATGGAAAGTTGTTGATTATCTAGCATTTTAGCTTGTGCTTAACTTAAAGATTTAATCTTGAGTTATTTTAATAAATAACTTGCTTCTCAGCCATTTATATATCTTCAGTCGCTTGATGATACTGAATAATGAATTGCCCTCATAATAAGCGCGTATGAGCTCTGTCCTTTCTCCTCCATTTTCAATGTTTGACTCAAATTGGCGGCTATGACTAACAACAAAAGGCACTAATAGCCGGGCATGGAAACGAGTATCAATTGGCCAGTCAGCAACATGAGATATAGTCTGGGTGGCTTGCTTAAGTCTGGTGGCCATGGGCAGATCAAGGTAATAGATAACACAACTATGCATACGATGAGCAGGCCGATACAGCCGGTAATCAGCGATGCGCTGTAATTTTGCCCAACGAAAAATATAGTATGTTACTGTATACAGCAGAATAAGACCTGCTTGCGTACGTTGCAATTCATCAGTGGTGACAAGCTGTTTAAAGTCATCACTTAAAACGACATCATCTTCTAAAATAATGGCATGCTGAATTTGCTCGGCGACTATTTTTTCATAGACAAGAGCATGGGATAGGGCACAACCCCATTCACCATTTAACATCTTTCTGCCCATTCTTTGATAAGCAAGTGTGTGATCACAGCGATACTGATACTGATCCGGTATACCTTGTCTGCAATCTACCGCATCAAAAAAGCTGAACTTTAATCCCAGATGATTAAGCTGTTCAGTTATAAACGCCCTGCGATCAGTATCTGCCTGCATTGAGACGACAAAGATGGAAAGTTGTTGATTATCTAGCATTTTAGCTTGTGCTTAACTTATACCAATTATCAAACGCATTACGACCCCTACTAGAAGGAAGTTTTGCTGATAACAACAAACAGCAGCCAATACAAGACGATGAAAAACGCAACGGCGCTGCCTAGTATCATATACTGTATAGATAGTGGCAGTAAATAGGTTTGGTACACTAGATAATTGCAAGTCAGTTGCACCAACGCATAACTCATTGCAACTGATAAATGAGAATACCCATATGTATCTACTAGTTTTTGAAAAATATGCAGGCGATGCGAGGTGGTTATCGCCTCTCCTTTTGCCATCCGGTAAAAAACTGTGACAGTAGCATCTGCGGTATAAACAGCTACCAATAACAAAACAAGCGGTGTCTGTAACTTATAAACAAACAGAATGCCTAAGTAAAATAATATAACAGCTATAGTCATACTGCCAATATCGCCGCCAAAAAAACATGCCTTCCTGCGAAAATTGTAAAACCCGAATACCAGTAAAGACAGGATCAGATAATGTAATAAATCTGAATTGACCAATGCCTCTTTTGTATTTAACAAATAAAAACCAGCGATAACAACAAAGCTATACAGCACGTTAATGCCATTAATGCCATCCATAAAATTATAGCTGTTGATAAAACCAACACCGCCTATCAGTAAAACTGGTAGCCACCACCATGGCAAATTCAGCATATCTGCTTCTACCAACACCAACAAAATGGCTAAAAACTGAAAAGGCAGCCTTGAAGCAACGCCTAAATCGTGCAAATCATCAATAAAGCTAATGACACCAATAATAGAAACTGCCAGTATCAGATATGGATAGGTAAAGCCAGAACCAACAAAAAAGAGCCAGACAGCCAGCAAAAATAATACGCCTCCTCCTGTGATGATCGGCGTATCGTGAGAACTTCTATGATCGGGGATATCAGTAATATTACAATGAAGGGCAACCCTTGCATAACAGCGCGCAGCAATAATCAAAATTAATAATATTAATCCGTATTCCATATCTTAATGTATGTTGAGCAATACTTGCTAAGTTATGAACGGGATTGCTCGAAAAACCATTCAATTGTCTTGTGTAGGCCTTGCCTGCTTGTCAACGGTAATTCTTTACCGAGCGCTTTTTTTATCTTGTCATTGGAAACACAATAATTTTCTGTCGATTTAGTAAGCCTTTGAGAATTAAGCGGCAAATGCAATATATCACCCATCTTGACAAGTATATTTATCAATGGTTTAGGTATATTGATAATTTTTGGGGGCCTGCCAATACCCTCCCCCATCATCGTAACCAGCTCATTTGTAGATAAAGGATCGTCATCTGCAATGTTGTATATACCTGAAGGTATGGCCTTATTTTCGATCAATTCTCCGATGATAAAACACAAATTTTCAACGGAAGCAAAAGATCGTTGATTATCATATCTGCCGAAAGGATAGTGTATGCCATGCAACACAGACTTGAATAACAAATCTAGATTACCTTTATTATTGGGTCCATGTACAGAGCATGGCCTTAAAACATACACCCTCTTATTGGCAGGCAATCTGTTAGCTAAAATATAGTTTTCAGCAGCTAATTTTGATTTTCCATAGTGTGTTAAAGGGTTAGGCTTTGTACCTTCTTGCAAAAACCCAGTTGCAAAGCTCTCTGCTACTGCTTTTACTGAACTCAAATAAATAAAGGTGCTACAATCACTGGCTAAAAACTGATCAAACAGCTTTTTTGTTAGCTCTGTGTTCACTGTAATATAATCTTCTGCCTTTTTAAGGCCCTTTACATCATGAGCTATTGCTGCCAGATGGACAAAGGCACTTGCTTTATTAAAGCCACTCTGTGCAAGCTCATCGTATGACAGCATAGTTGGATTATGGTTTTTTCCTCTGGTCACACCAGCAACGACATAGTCCTTAAGATACTTATCTAAATTACTGCCTATAAAACCAGTAATGCCTGATATAATAATTTGCTTCATAATGCTATTACTCCCTGACCAGATGCAATAACTGATCTAACAGCTTTTCCCGATCAAAATGCCTGTCAAAATATTGCCTGCCTTTGCTGCCAAGCAACTTTCTATCAGCATCAGTTAAGTTATAAACAGTCAAAATATTATCAATCATACCTTGACAATCACCTGGTTCAGAAACAAACCCTGATCCAGAATCAGTTATCACCTTGGCTGATGAACCGTCTAATGCACCTATAATGGGTTTACCACACGCTAAATAAGCCTGCAATTTATTAGGTATTGTCAGGGCAAAAATGATACTTTTTTTCAAAGACAGTATCAGCGCATCTGCACAAGCAAAAAAGTGTGGCATTTGCTCAGGCGGAAACGAACCCAATAAGTGCACATTGTCATCAAGGCCATATTGTCTGACTTTCCTGATAGTGTATTCTTTTTTGTCGCCATCACCCAAAATAACAAAATGAATAGCCTGATTAATAGCATAGATGGCTTTAGCAGCCTCAATAATAATATCAATACCCTGTGCCTCACCAATATTACCGGCAAACATAATCATAAAAGGCGTTTTTGGCAGTATTTTTTTTATCTCCTCTTTGGGCATCACCTCATGATAAAACGCAGGTGCGGTATCAGGATAATAAATCATTTTATCATTGGCAACGCCTTGCGCCATAATATAGCTACGAAAACCCTCAGACTTTATTAACAGCTTTTTTGACTGCCTATAAATCCACTTAGTAATGACATCAAGTATAGTTAAAATGTGCTTATTGTGAACATTACCTGCTTCTGAAACACTTTGCGGCCATAGATCCTGTACCCAGAAATAAACTGGACTTTTTTTTCTTTTGCCTATAATGATGGCGGGGATAGCGGCGGTGACAGGAGAAACCCCATATACCAGAATAAAATCATAACTTTCTTTATGAAGCAATGCTCTTATAGTACCAAAAAGAACAAATGATAAATAGTTAATAATTAATTTTACTTTTGATCCTTTTCCTCTGGGAAATATATTTACACGAAAAATGTTAACACCGTGCCATTTTTCATCGCCTTTTTTAAAAAAACCGTAACCCTTATAGAATCCACCCTGCTGATAATTTGGTTTAGCCGTCAGCACATGCACTTCATTACCTTTTGATTGCAAACCTCTGGCTACATCATTTATCTGCATATTTTCCGGCCAAAACCATTGGGATACTATCAGTAACTTCATCAAAACTCCATTTTTAGACAAAATGTCTCGTTTTATTATCTCTTTTGTCCGCTATGTCTCTTTTTTTCATATACTATTTATTATCCATATTTTTTCAATAGCTTATTTGGTTAATGTGACAGTTTGTAATGACCATACATTAGCTTATAGTCTATCATCCACTGCTTCATTTCCCCAATCATGGTAGGATAATCTGGTACAACATAATTAAAATCTGTTCTGGTACTAATGAGACTTTTATCAATCTGATAATCTGAATTTGGGGTAATTATTATTTTGCTCTGTCGAAAAACGGTATTTAATTGGTTAAGTAAATGATATTTAGATACCTTGGTGTTACTGGTCAGATTACATAGGCCTGTCAGCCCTTGTTCTATAGCATGTTTTACTGCTTTAGCAAGCTCAATGGTGGTAACCCCTGACCAATATGCTTCAGCAAAACCTATAATACTCTCACCCTGACCCATAAACCAATGAAACAAACCGATACCGTCCTGTTTTAGCTCTGGTCCAATAACTGAAGTTCTGAATGTCAAATCTGCTTGATTAATCACCTCGCCCAGTGCTCTTGATTGAGCATAATAGCCAACACCATCTTTAAGATCATGCTCTCTATATTCACCGCTTTTGCCAGAAAAGACACAATCAGTGCTGATATGAATTAAGCGAAATCCATATATTTTTCCGTACAATGCCAATAAATGAGGAAAGTAGCTATTAAGCCAAATTGCCAAATGCGGGTTTTCTTCAGCTTTTTGATTTAACAAACCAACACAGTTGATGACAATATCAAAGGATTCCCGCTGTAAATAAGTTACCAATTTATCTGTATCAACCACATCCAGATTGATGATCTTGCCTTTTGACTCAAGCCTTCTTGCTACCCCCCAAACATCATATTCACCAATATCTTCCAGATACCATTTAACGACATGGCCAATCATGCCATGACAACCAATAACAAGTATTTTTCTCACTTATCCCAAATCACTTTATTAACTACCTGAGTGTACCCTTGAATGATTTTAATAACCCGTTCAGCAGTATTATGTATATTGTATTCCCATGGCAGATCAGTATGTTCATCTATGATCATTTTTTTTACCATGTCAACCGCGCCTATTATGCTATCTTTACTGATACCACCAAGCACAATAGTACCAGCATCTATTGCTTCCGGTCTTTCTATACTTGTGCGAATACTGACTGCTGCAAACCCCATCATCGCTGCCTCTTCGCTGATAGTACCGCTGTCTGACAACACGACATAGGCTTGCTGTTGCAACTTCACGTAATCAAAAAAACCAAGTGGGGGAATATTGTTAATTAACGGGTGTAATTTTACCTTGTCTATCTTAATTCTGTCTTTGGTGCGCGGATGGGTTGAAAAAATAACCGGCATTTGATATTTGTCAGCAATACTATTTAAAGCGTCTGTCAATAGGGCAAAATGATCTTTCAGATCAATATTTTCTTCCCGATGTGCACTTACCACAATATAGTTATCCGATTTTACATTTAACCTTATCAGCACATCGCTGTTATCTATTTCACTATTGTGTTTACTAAGCACTTCCCGCAAGGGTGAGCCAGTAACAAAAATATGATCCTTGCGACAACCTTCGCTTAAAAGATAACGACGGCTGTGCTCCGTGTAAGTCAAATTAATATCAGCAACATGATCGACGATTTTTCTGTTAATTTCTTCTGGCACATTCTGATCAAAACAGCGATTACCCGCTTCCATGTGAAAAATAGGAATTTTCAATCGCTTGGCTGCAATCGCGCTGAGTACACTATTGGTGTCTCCTAATATTAATAATGCCTCAATGTTTTCACTGGCAAGTAATTCGTATGATCTCGCAATAACATTGCCAATGGTTTCCCCTAAATGCTTACCAGAAACTGTCAGAAAAAAATCCGGTTTTCTGAGTCGTAGATCACGAAAAAATATCTCGTTCAGCTCGTAATCATAGTTCTGGCCCGTATGAATTAACCGATGATCAAAATACTTATCGCACAATCTGATACATTCGGCCAATCTGATAATTTCAGGCCGTGTGCCTATAATGGTTGCTACCTTGATCTTTTTCATATGCTTTAATTTTAACCAACTAACTGATATCAAGCTAAGAAGGTACCGAAAAAACGAGACAACACAACCCGCGGCTTCTTAGTAAACTGATACTTTTTAACTTGGGGAGTGATATATGCAATGCTTAAATACTTAATTGTATGGCAAAAGAATCAAAAATTATTATCACTTTTTCTGATGAAACCCCTACTCTTTCATTACTTACCAATACAGCTGTATCCCCTACAAACATAAAAGCAAGCAACACTAATTTATAGCAAACAATTTCGATTCTAATTTTTTTAAAAGGATAAATTACTCTCAAGCATTTTTTTTATCTGTGCAACATTTAGTTGCTCTGTGTTGTAAGAGTTGTAATCCTCGCTCAATGAAATACGATCCTCGCCTTCATTAAAATATTGTGCATAGTTTAATTCTCTGCTATCTGCTGGTATCCGGTAAAAATTTCCCATATCTTCAGCCTTGACCATTTCCTCTCTGGTGCATAGCGTCTCATGTAGCTTTTCACCATGACGCGTGCCAATGATTTTTATTTGGGTATCTGCCCCGCCCCAAAGTTCCTTAATTGCCTGCGCTAAATTACCAACATTAACGGCAGGCGCTTTATTAACAAATAAATCCCCAGATCGACCATGCTCAAACACAAACAAAACTAACTCAACAGCCTCTTCCAGTGACATTAAAAACCGTGTCATATTAGGATCGGTCACTGTCATGGCCTCATGATTTCTAATTTGATTAATCATCAAGGGAACAACCGATCCTCTTGATGCCATGACATTACCATAACGGGTTAAACAAACGGTGGTATTTACTGCATCTCTTGATGCTGCTATGGCTACTTTCTCCATCAGTGCTTTGGACATACCCATCGCATTAATAGGATAGGCTGCCTTGTCCGTGCTCAGGCAAACGACTTTTTTCACATGATGGGCAGCAGCAGCGTCTATAACATTTTGCGTGCCAAATATGTTTGTTTTAGCCGCTTCAATGGGGAAAAATTCGCATGATGGCACCTGCTTTAATGCAGCGGCATGAAAAACATAATCAACGCCTCTCATTGCGCTCTGGATACTACTGATGTCTCTGATATCACCAATATAAAATTGCAGCTTGTCATGTTTAAGCCGATTCCTCATATCTTCCTGTTTTTTCTCATCTCTGGAAAAAATGCGAATTTCATTAAAATGATTGGTATCAAGAAATTTGTTCAATAATGCTCTACCAACCGATCCAGTCCCTCCTGTTATTAACAGTGTCTTACTATTAATTTTCATTTGATATTACATCCTCACATCAACTTAAATTTATTGAATAAAATCAATCAGCTCTTGTATTTTGTTCTCTATCAGACAGTCACTTTTAATCATTTTTTCATGTAAGCATCTTTCCACCGCAAAAGCTATTGATTCAGGATTGGTCGGGTCAAATAAAGCTGATGGAGTGATTGCCGCATGCACATAAGCCAGATCAGCGGCTACAACCTTGCAACCAAAATGAATTGCTTCAATAAGTGGTAGACCCAAACTCTCAGAAAGTGAAGGATATATTAGATATTCAGATGCTAAATACAGTTTTTTCAGTTCAGCGGCAGGCAAGAATCCATGATTGACAACGTTAGCGCCCTTGTTAATTAAGGTTAAATACTGCTCTTCCAACACTGGATCCATAGTTGACAACGTTATATGTAATGGCGGATTGTATCCTTTTTTGTGCAATATATCCCACGCTTTCAGCAAACCAAGATGGTTTTTGTAAGCTATATTCGCCGCTGGATAAATAAAGGTATTAGTTTGCCGGTAAACATAACCGGTGCTAAGATTGTCCAGCTTGTAAAAAGGTAGAATGTTGATCTTTTTGTGGTTTATATTAATTTTTTTCGCCAATAACTGCTTCACGTTATCTGACTGGACAAACCAATAATCAGAATTATTTTTTAACAAGGATATAACCACTATTTTTGCTAATAAGTGCAACCGTTTACCAACGAAATAATCATAAAAGCGATCAGCAAGCAACGCGCAATTATGAAAATAGGTGGCAACTATCACGTTTTCCAACTTTAATAAGGGCGGAACATTGGCAAAGCAGAGCACTTTATCAAGCATCTTTTTGTGTTGTAAGTAAAATTTATAACGGGCCAGCATACCATTTTTAGCAAATAATTTTCTGCTGTCTGGAATAGTGCAAAATGACGATCTGCACCTGTCGTCAAACAAATAAAACACATTAATACCATGTTGTTCAATCTCATCTACTAGGCAATCTAATAATACTTTGCCTCCTGAATTATTTATATAGACAGCGTCAATTAGTATCATTAGTGGCGGAGACGGAAGCGGGCACTGACTGTGTCATTAACAGTGTAACTGTCAACCCCTTGGCGTTTTTTCAACAGTTGCTGATTTCTACTGTTATACAGCGAAAGAACAATAAAAATCAATATGCTGAATCTGAAATTAATGATTACTGTTGTGCCAACAGAAATCAGGAAAAGAAAGAAAACATATCTGTATGTTTGCAAGGTATCACGATATATTGCTATTAGAAGGGAAATAATAAGTATTATACCCAATACACCGAATATCTCAAACATATACCCTAGATCAAAATCATAAAACGTTACTTCTTTACCAATACCAAACAACCATACAAAAAAATCAGTTTCATTGCTAAATATTTTATCCCACAATAACAACATATACCTTATTTTGCCTCTACCTGACAAATCACTACCATCAAATAAACCTACTACATTAAGTCCCCTTAAAATACCCACAGAGTCTAAAAAAACAAATGCTAATATCATTACAGCCGCAAGTAACAGTAAAAATTTAACAAAATTAAGCTGTTTAATGAAAGAAAAGAAACCCAGTACCAGCATGATAATTGTAGCGGTTCTACTGCCCGTAAACGCTACTGATGATAAGAAAATCATGTAAATAGCCATGTTGGTGAGCAGTTGACGTGCCTGCATATAAGGCAACAAACACGCATATAAAAAAAGCATGGTTTGTCCCATTATGTTTGGATTATAAAAAATACCAGCGTATCTCGTGTCAGCCAGACCTAAAGAAGGATCTTCATAAGCGGACCAGGAAGTTTTACTACCATCATCATAACCAAACCTACTAATAGGATAAAAAGAATCTATAAATTCTTTGACAAAGGCTATTTGAAAATAGCCATATCCCAGCTGCATAGCAAATAAATAGATTGCAACAGCAAGCAAGCCAATATAGTGCATCCGGCTTAAGCTGACATGATAGGGAAATGCAGCAATAATAAGTGTTAATGTAATGATTCTGAAAAATTCTGGTGTATGACCGAACGTTATACCAACGACAATAGAGCACAATGATAACACCAAGAACAACAGTTTATAACCAATATAAAAGCCGATATTATTGATGTGCAACAAAAAAGACGCAGTTACTAACCCACCAATTATAATATCTGATACATTTGTGTAATTGAGTACACAAACAGCAACAATCAGCATAAAAGCGCAGAGGTTTCTCAGGGTGGATAAAGTCAGTAACATGCTATTTATGTTAATGTATCAATTAGCTGAAACTTGATATTCGTCTATTTCATTAAAGTTTAAATACCGGTATACATCATCAGATATCAGCGCTATTGCTGCTACCTTGAGTTGATACTCAGCCACTGTTGGCAATCTACCAAGGCTGGCGACAACTGCTGCAAGCTCGGCAGATGCCAGATAGACATTGGCACTATCACCAAGGCGATTAGGGAAATTGCGTGTTGATGTCGATACCACAGTTGCGTAATCAGCAACACGTGCCTGATTGCCCATGCATAATGAACAGCCCGGTGTTTCTGTACGGGCACCCACCCGACCAAATGTACTGTAAATACCTTCCTGCATTAGCTGATGCTGATCCATGCGCGTGGGTGGGGCCACCCAAAGCTTTACTGATAAATCTGCATCATTTTCCAATACCTTGCCCGCAGCACGATAATGACCAATGTTAGTCATACATGAGCCTATAAATACCTCATCTACTTTCACACCAGCAAGCGCTGATAAAGGTTTAATATCATCAGGATCATTTGGACATGCCAATAAAGGTTCGGTAATCTCATGCAAATCAATGTCAATAATCTCTGCATAGTCGGCATCAGAATCAGGCGCCAATAATAGCGGATTAGCAAGCCATGCTTTCATTGCTTCTATCCGCCGTTCAAGTGTGCGTTTATCCTGATAGCCTTGATTAATCATCCACTGTAAGAGTGATATGTTAGAGCGTAAAAATTCAATGACAGATACTTTATTCAGATGTACAGTACAACCATTAGCTGAACGCTCTGCTGAAGCATCCGATAATTCAAATGCCTGTTCAACTTTTAGATCGGGCAAGCCTTCAACTTCTAACACGCGACCACTAAACACATTCTTTTTACCCTGCTTATCAACGGTAAGTAACCCCTTGCGAATAGCAACATAAGGAATGGCATTGACCAGATCACGCAAGGTAATGCCAGATTGTATCTCACCATGAAAGCGCACTAATACTGACTCTGGCATATCTAGTGGCATCACCCCCAAAGCAGCACCAAATGCCACCAGACCAGAGCCCGCCGGAAAACTAATCCCAAGCGGAAAACGGGTATGCGAATCACCGCCTGTTCCGACTGTATCAGGCAATATCATGCGGTTTAACCATGAATGAATTACACCATCACCTGGGCGTAAAGCAACACCGCCGCGCGTACTGATAAAATCGGGTAATGAATGTTGTAACTTGATGTCAACCGGTTTTGGATAGGCTGCTGTATGGCAAAATGACTGCATCACTAAATCAGCAGAAAAACCGAGACAGGCGAGTTCTTTTAGCTCATCACGAGTCATCGCACCAGTGGTATCTTGCGATCCCACAGTTGTGATTCTGGGTTCACAATAAGTACCTGGACGCACACCATCAACCCCACACGCCCTCCCTACCATTTTTTGTGCCAGCGTAAAGCCTTTACCAGTATCAGTGGGAGCAACTGGACGAACAAACACGGTAGAAGGAGCTAACCCTAATGTCTCCCGCGCTCTGTCAGTCAAACTACGCCCGATAATAAGTGATATACGACCGCCAGCGCGCACTTCGTCAACCAGTGTCGCTGGCCGCAAAGTGAAGTTAGCAACCACATCGCCTGCTACATTCACAATGTGGCCATCATAAGGACGAATGTTAATCACATCGCCAGTGTTCAATGCTTGCACATCACATTCAATAGGCAATGCACCTGAATCTTCCGCTGTATTGAAAAATATAGGGGCAATATTACCACCTAACACAATGCCACCTGTACGCTTATTAGGAACAAAAGGAATATCCCTGCCAATATGCCATAACAGTGAATTGATAGCCGATTTTCGCGATGATCCGGTACCAACAACATCCCCTACGTAGGCAAGCGGATTGCCCTGTTGCTGTAACAATGCAATATCCTCCAATGGTGTAGTCATTTTATGTAGCAACATAGCCTGGGCATGCAGAGGAATATCAGGACGACTCCATGCTTGCGTCGCTGGCGATAAATCATCAGTATTGGTTTCGCCAGGCACTTTGAATACTGTTAGAGTGATACTGTCAGGCACAGGTAGGTTTGCTGTAAACCATTCGGCATCTGCCCATGATTGTAGCACACGCCGGGCATACCCATTGGTGGATGATTTTTCAACAATATCGTGATAAGCGTCATACAATAACAGTGTTTTTGCCAGCGCTTTTTCAGCAGCGTCTGCTGTTATGCTATTATCCAGTAAAGCAATTAAAGGCGCAATATTATATCCGCCTTTCATGGTGCCTAATAATTCGGTAGCCTTTATTGGATCAATACATGCACAATGAGTCTTACCTTTAGCAACATCTGCCAAAAAACCTGCCTTGACATAGGCAGCCTGATCAACACCAGGCGGCACACGATTAACCAATAATTCAAGCAACGTTTCACTATCATCATCAGAAGATGCCAATAATTCAACAATGGCTGATACCTGCTTCGGGCTTAATGGTAATGGTGGCAACGCTTGCGCGGCACGTTCAGCGACATGTTGTGTATATTCTTCAAGCATAGAGGTTACTTTAGCAACTGAATTACTATTTTAACATACCCTAAAGCAGTAAGGTGTATATCTGCTATAATCGACTGTTTGACAAGTTGTTATTTAGCTGGAGACTTTGTGGACCTTACCTCGCTTACTGCGATATCACCCATTGATGGACGCTATGCTGATAAAACCAAAAGATTGCGTCCCTTTTTTAGTGAATATGGTTTATTGCGTGCCCGAGTTGAGGTTGAGATTTGCTGGTTGCATACATTAACTGCTAATCCTGCTATCAAAGAAGCAAGCGAATTAACTGCTAAAGCCAAAACGTTTCTGACTGACATAGTCGCCAATTTCTCGGTAGAAGATGCCGCTGACATTAAAAATATTGAGCGACAGACAAACCATGATATTAAAGCGGTTGAGTATTTTATCAAAGACAAGCTTAACCAGCATGACGAACTAACCAGGATCAGTGAGTTTATCCATTTTGCCTGCACATCTGAAGACATTAACAATCTGGCTTACGGGCTTACCTTAAAAGTAGCACGTGAACAAATCATCTTGCCTGACATGAATCAGTTAATTGATACGTTACGCCAAAAGGCGATTGCTTATGCTGACATTGCCATGTTAGCGCGCACCCATGGCCAACCAGCCTCGCCAACAACGCTGGGCAAAGAACTAGCAAATACAATGCGGCGCCTGACATTGCAACGCGACCATGTTGCCACTACCCCTCTCTATGGAAAAATGAATGGTGCCGTTGGCAATTACAACGCCCATTTTATAGCCTACTCTGATGTTGACTGGCCTTTAATGGCAAATGATTTTGTCACTAGTCTTGGCCTTAATTGTAACCCATATACCACTCAGATTGAACCACACGATTATATGGCAACATTGTTCCACGCTATGATTCGCTTTAATACCATCCTGATTGATTTATGTCGCGATATCTGGGGATATATTGCCATCGGCTATTTCAAACAGGACGCTGCTAAAGATGAAATAGGCTCATCAACCATGCCTCATAAAGTCAACCCCATTGACTTTGAGAATGCCGAAGGCAACCTGGGGCTGGCTAACGCTATCTTTGATCATCTGGCAATAAAATTACCTGTCTCACGCTGGCAACGGGATCTTACCGATTCCACCTTATTGCGTAATCTGGGTACTGGCTTTGCCCACTCTGTTTTGGCGTACAGTGCCATATTACAGGGCCTTAGCAAATTAAAGCCGCATACCGAGCTAATGATGGCTGATCTTGATGCAAACTGGCAAGTGTTAGCTGAACCTGTACAAACAGTGATGCGTCGCCATGGTATTGCTGATGCTTACGAAAAACTAAAAAATCTAACCCGTGGCCAGCACGTGACCAGAGCAATATTACTTACCTTTATTGATAATTCGGACTTGCCGGAAGAGGTCAAGCTTAGCTTGCATAAGCTTATACCAGCAAGCTATATTGGTAACGCAGCCGAACAGGCCCGTCGCTGTTAACATTTGCAATATAAATAATCAGAGGTGTTATGAACGTTAAGCAAGCTATTAAAGCCCGTCGCTCAGTCAAGCATTTTGACGCCGGTCACCAAATGACAGAAGCAGAAATAAATGAACTTATGCAACACGCCATCCTGTCACCAACGGCATTTAATATACAACATTGGCGATTCATTCAAATAGCAGATAAACAAAAACGGCAACAGATTCGTGATGCTAGTTGGGGGCAGGCGCAGGTAATCGATTCATCATTACTGATCGTGTTATGTGCTGACTTGAACGCTTGGGAAAAACAACCCAAACGCTACTGGCGTCATGCACCAAAAGAGATACAGGATCGTTTGCTGCCGGCCATTGAGAACTACTACACTAATCATCATCAAGCACAACGGGATGAGGCCGTTCGTTCGGCTGGTATTGCCGCCATGACTATTATGCTGATGGCAAAAGAAATGGGTTATGATAGTTGCCCTATGGATGGCTTTGATTTTGATGAGGTTGCGCGGATTATCAAACTACCCCATGATCATATCATCACCATGATGATTGCCATTGGCAAAAAAAGAAAAGAGGTGCGCCCCAGAGCCGGTCAACTACCGCTAGATGAGGTGTTTTTAACTGACAGCTTCTGACTTAAGGCCCAACCAGTAAAAACGTTTATATTTTATGACGAGCGGCTATTTTTAAGCGCAATGCGTTCAATTTAATAAAGCCCTCAGCGTCTTTTTGATAATAAGCCCCTTTATCATCTTCAAAGGTAGCAATTGACTTATCAAACAAGCTATCCATAGATTGCCGACCAACAACAGTCACATTGCCCCTATAAAGCTTTAATCTAACCTTGCCATTTACCCTTTGTTGCGATTTATCTATCATGGTCTGCAACAGCTCACGCTCTGGTGACCACCAATAACCGTTATAGATAAGGCTGGCATAGCGCGGCATCAGATCATCTTTAAGGCGCGCTACCTCACGATCAAGCGTCATTGATTCAATTGCCCGATGCGCAGGCAGCATAATAGTACCTGCCGGAGTTTCATAACAACCACGTGACTTCATGCCAACATAGCGGTTTTCAATAATATCTAGACGACCAATACCATGTTCACTGCCCAGTTTATTTAAGCAGGTTATCACCTGCATGGGTGACATAGAAACACCATCAATAGCGACAATATCACCCTGTGCATAGTTTAGCTCAACATAAGCTGGATTATCTGGTGCATTTTCTGGTGCAGAAGTCCAACGCCACATTGATTTTTCTGGTTCATGCCATGGATCTTCAAGCATATCGCCTTCATAGGAAATATGCAGCAAATTGGCATCCATTGAATAAGGTGATTTCTTACCCTGTTTCATATCAACGGTAATACCATACTTTTCAGCATAATTCAGCAGTTTCTGACGTGAATTCAAATCCCACTCTCGCCAAGGAGCAATTACTTTAATATCAGGATTTAGCGCATATGCACCCAATTCAAAACGCACCTGATCGTTACCTTTACCTGTTGCACCATGCGCAATAGCCTGCGCACCTGCCTCCGCAGCAATCCCAACTAAACGCTTGGCAATAAGCGGCCTTGCAATTGATGTACCTAACAGATATTCGCCCTCATAAACAGTATTAGCCCTGAACATTGGAAACACATAGTCACGCGCAAATTGTTCGCGTAAATCTTCAATATAAATCTGCTCAATACCCATTTTCTGAGCTTTTTCGCGGGCAGTGCCAACCTCTTTTCCCTGACCAATATCAGCAGTAAAAGTAATGACCTCACAGCGATACACCTCTTGTAACCACCTTAAAATAACTGAGGTATCTAACCCACCAGAATAAGCAAGTACCACTTTTTTAACCGCAGACATGGTTTGTTTTCCCTTAAATCGTTTATTTAGAATGTAGCGTATGACGTGGCGGCATTAAGTCAGTAATATTACCTTCAGCCATCTCAGCAGCAAACATTAGCGTTTCGGACAAAGTCGGATGTGGATGAATTGTCATCCCAATATCGTCAGCATCAGCGCCCATCTCTAGGGCTAACACAGCTTCAGCAATCAATTCACCTGCATGCGTACCAACAATGCCTGCACCAATGAGCCTGCCCGTTTCTCTATCAAATAATGCTTTGCTTAAGCCTTCATCACGACCCATACTCAAGCTCCGACCACTGGCAGTCCAAGGGAATGCGCCTTTGATAAAGTCTATGTTTTTGGCTCTTGCCTCTGATTCTGTTATACCCATCCAAGCAATCTCAGGATCGGTATAGGCAACCGATGGAATCGTCATTGGGTCAAAGGCTGATTTTAAGCCTGCAATCACCTCGGCAGCCACCTTTGCCTCATGCACGGCTTTATGGGCTAACATAGGCTGACCAACAATATCACCAATCGCATAAATATGCGATACATTTGTCTGCATATGTTCATTGACATCAATAAAACCACGCTCATTAACATAAACACCGGCAGATTCAGCGCCAATCAATTTACCATTGGGTGATCTGCCAACCGCTACCAGAATTTTGTCATAAACAGCGGTATCTGGTGCATCTTTGCCAGCAAATTTAACCTCAAGTCCTTGTTTTTTAGCAATAATATTGGCTACTTTGGTACCAAGATAAATATTATCATATTGTGCCTGCACTCTTTTCAGTAATGGTTTGACAATATCCTTATCAGTGCCAGGAAGCAAACTATCCTGCATTTCAACAATAGTTATACCCGCACCCAGCGCATGATAAACGGTAGCCATTTCCAAACCGATAATACCGCCACCTATCACCAGTAACCTTGCCGGTATATCTGCCAAATCCAGCGCATCAGTGGAATCCATCATGCGGGGATCATCGTTTGGAAACGTTGGAATCTCAGTCACCCGTGAACCAGCAGCAATAATGCAGTTATCAAACGAAATAACCTGATCACCTTTTTGCGTGGTAACCGTCATAGTATGGTCGCCTGATAATTTGCCTTCACCCCTTATAATAGTAACATTACGCTTTGTTGCCAGCACTGAAAGTCCGGCTGTTAACTTGGCAACGACACCATTTTTCCATTGCGCAATTTTGCCAATATCAATGTCAGGCCTGGTAAAAACAACACCATGATCAGCTACAGTAGCAACTTCATTGATAACTTGGGCAACATGCAGTAACGCTTTTGATGGAATACAGCCTACATTCAGACACACACCACCAATACGCTCATGGCGCTCAACCATAATGACACGCTGCCCTAAATCAGCAGCACGAAAAGCTGCTGTATAACCACCTGGTCCTGAGCCTAATATAACAACATCTGCATGCATGCCTGTATCATCTTTAGCCACTGATAAGTGGGCTGCATCTGACGCGGCCACTGGCACTTTAGTTTTATTCTGGGGGCTAGGTGCCCTCTCACTGGCAGCAGTCTCCAGTGTCAAAATAGCATTACCTTCTGCTACTTTATCCCCCACAGCTACATGTAATTTAATCACCGTGCCAGCCACATCGCTTGGTACTTCCATTGCTGCCTTATCAGATTCCAGCGTAATAATATCCTGGTTAATGGTGATTTTATCGCCGACTGACACCAGCACATCAATGATCTCTACTTCATCAAAATCACCAATATCAGGCACTGCTAACTCTACTGTGCTCATAACAGTACCTTTCTGATATCAGTTAACTTTTGACTGATGCAGGTAATAAATCTTGCACCAGTAGCACCATCTATCACCCGGTGATCATAAGAAACTGACAGCGGTAACATTAATCTGGGCACAAATTCTTCACCAGTCCACACTGGCTTCATGTTATGCCTGCCTAGCCCTAAAATGGCCACTTCTGGAGCATTGATAATTGGCGTAAAAAAACTGCCGCCAATACCACCTAAACTGGAAATAGAAAATGTACCACCCTGTAATGCTTTAGCAGTCAAAATACCATCACGTGCTTTAGCACTTATTTCAGCCAATTCGCTCGCCAGCACCAAAAAGCCTTTTTGATCGACATCCTTGATAACGGGCACCATTAATCCATTGGGGGTATCAACGGCAACTCCTATATTGTAATACTGCTTGATGATTAAATTTTGCTTATCGTCGCTCAGTGATGAATTAAATTCCGGATACATCTTTAAACTGGCAACAACGACTTTCAGTACAAATACCAACGGTGTTAAATTAATGCCCTTTTCAGCAGCCATTACTTTATTTGCCTGCCTGAATGATTCCATGTCAGTAATATCTGCTTCATCAAACTGAGTAACATGAGGAATATTTAACCAGCAGGCATGTAAATGTTTGCCTGATATTTTCTTAATCCGCGTCAGTTCAGTGGTATCAGTATCGCCAAATTTGGCAAAATCAACAGTGGGAATAGCCGATTCCATACTATTAGCAGGTGCACCTAATTGTTGTTTAACAAAGTATTGCACATCCTGTTTAGTAATGCGTCCCTTTAGTCCCGACCCAGGTATCAAGCTTAAATTCACGCCTAACTCACGGGCAAACTGGCGAACTGAAGGTGATGCATGAACATGTGTCTTGCTTGACTTATTATCTGCGTTATCCGAGACAGGAATAACATTTTGTGGTAGTGATACCGATTGAATAACTGCTGTTGTTGTACTCTGCTCAGTTTTTACAGGCCTGACAGGGCCTACTTCTGGTTCAGCTTCAACATGCGATGCAAGCGGCATAGCCTGAATTGTATTGGTTAATTCAATCATAGCAATAACCGAACCTTGCTTTACTTTATCGCCGATTGTGACTTTTAATTCTCGTATCACCCCAGCGTGTGTTGATGGAATCTCCATCGCTGCCTTATCTGATTCCAGAGTAATCAGATCCTGACTTTCTACTATAGTATCACCGACCGACACCAGCACATCAATGATTTCTATTTCATCAAAATCACCAATATCAGGTACCATTATCGCCGTTAATTCTGTCATTCCTTAAGCCTTAAGCGGATTTAATGTATCAACATCTATAGCGTACTTCTCAATTGCCTTGTTTACCATCTCATGATCTAAATGACCTTCATCAGCAAGTGCATTTAAGGTAGTAACAATCACATGATAACGATCAACTTCAAAAAAACTACGTAGCTTTTCACGCGTGTCAGATCGACCAAAACCTTCAGTACCCAGCACAGTGTATGCTGATTCAATCCAGGGGCGAATCTGCTCAGCGTAGAGACTGATATAATCTGTCGCTGCAATCACCACGCCAGGCTTATCGCCTAAACACTTCTCAACATAGCTATGTTTTTTCTTGGCGCTAGGATGCAGGCGATTGTATCTGTCAGTGGCACGACCATCACGTGCCAGCTCATTAATACTGGTAACGCTCCACACCGTTGCTGACACCTGCCAGTCTTCTTCTAACAAGCTGGCAGCCGCTTCAATTTCACGTAGGATGGTGCCACTACCTAAAAGCTGCGCTTGTAATTTGTTTCTACCGCCTGCCTTAAGCTGATACATACCTTTAAGAATACCTGACTCTGCTCCTTCAGGCATATCAGGATGGGTATAATTTTCATTCATTGCAGTAATGTAATAAAATACACTTTCCTGCTCTTGATACATGCGGCGCAGACCATCATGAATAATCACCGCCATTTCATAAGCATAGGCAGGATCATAGCTGATACAATTTGGAATGGTGCTCGCCTGAATCAGACCATGACCATCCTGGTGCTGCAAACCTTCACCATTAAGTGATGTACGTCCTGCCGTTGCCCCAATCAAAAACCCTTTTGCCTGAATATCACCAGCCATCCATGCTAAATCACCAATACGCTGAAAACCGAACATGGAGTAATAAATGTAAAATGGCACCATGTTAACCTGATGATTTGAATAAGCGGTTGCGGCTGATACCCATTCTGCCATTGCCCCAGCTTCGTTAATGCCTTCCTGCAAAATCTGGCCTCTGGTATCTTCTCGGTACCACATGACCTTGCCAGAATCTTCAGGTTCATACAACTGGCCTGATGATGAATAAATACCAAATGAACGGAACAGGCCTTCCATACCAAAAGTCCGTGCCTCGTCAGGGACAATAGGAACAACATTTTGACCTATGGTTTTATCTCTGATTAACGCAGTCAAAATGCGTACGAACGCCATCGTAGTGGAGATTTTTCTCTCACCTGTTGATTTCAACATGGCATCAAAAATATCCAGATCAGGTATATTCAATGGTGGTGCATCATGATTACGTTTAGGCAAAAAGCCGCCCAGCGCCTCACGACGGCTTAGCAAGTATTCCTTCTCTTTACTGTCTTCAGCGAGTGTAACAAATGAAATTGCCTCAACTTCCGTATCAGACAGCGGGATATTAAACCGGTCACGAAATACCTTCATGTGTTCAACGCCCATGCTCTTCTGTGAATGGGTAGTATTCTGAGCTTCACCGGCTTCGCCCATACCGTATCCCTTGATGGTTTTTGCTAAAATAACCGTCGGTTCACCGACGTGGTCAAGCGCATGCCTATAGGCTGCATAAACCTTTCTTGGATCATGACCACCGCGACTTAATCGCCAGATATCCTGATCGGTCATATCCGCGACCATGCTAAGCAGTTCTGGGTATTTGCCAAAAAAATGCTGGCGTACGAATGCGCCATCTTTGGATTTATAGTTTTGGTACTCACCATCCACCACTTCTTCCATGCGTTTCAGCAAAAGACCATGCTTATCTCTGGCTAATAACTGATCCCATTCTGATCCCCATATAACCTTAATAACATGCCAGCCAGCACCACGAAAAATACCCTCCAGCTCTTGAATGACCTTGCCATTTCCTCGCACTGGTCCATCTAAGCGTTGCAAATTACAGTTAACAACAAAAATAAGATTATCTAATTTTTCGCGACCAGCCAGAGTAAGCGCTCCTAGGGATTCTGGCTCATCCATCTCACCATCACCTAAATACGCCCACACAGTCCTGCCGCTTGTTTGCTTAATCTCACGATCCTGTATGTACTTCATAAAACGTGCCTGATAAATTGCCAGAATGGGCCCCAACCCCATAGATACAGTCGGAAACTGCCAATAATCAGGCATTAACCAGGGGTGAGGATAAGATGATAATCCATTACCAGCAGCCTCAAAACGGAAATTTAACAGCTGCTCTTCACTTAAACGTCCTTCCAGAAAAGAACGTGCATAAATGCCAGGTGATACATGGCCCTGAAAAAACACAAGATCAGCACCATTTTGATAATCATCACCTTTGAAAAAATGGTTAAAACCAACATCATATAGTGTGGCAGACGATGCAAAACTGGCAATATGGCCGCCAACATTGCCCGGCCTTGTATTAGCTCTTACTACCATTATCATTGCATTCCAACGGATATATGAACGCAGTTTGTGTTCCATATCCTGATCGCCTGGAATAGGCGGCTGCTTTTCAACAGGGATGGTATTAACATAACTGGTATTAACATTATAAGGGAGATTAACACCTGATCGGCGGGTCATATCAATCAGTTTTTCCAGAATATAATGGGCTTTTTCGCCGCCTTCTATCTCAATAATACCTCCCATGGCATCCAACCATTCTTGTGTTTCCTGCGGATCGTTATCAATAAAATCAGTCATATATATCTTCTTTAGAAAATTACAACTATAAGGGTTTGTAATTTAAGCCGTTGCTGTTAATGTTTTTAAGTATTTTGAAGAATGATTGTACCATCTTTATGCCCTAATTCAGACAGGCAGATTTAAGTGTTACCTTGTCAACAACCCAAGGAATTAGCCAGATTAATATAATTGGCAATGCCAAATAAAACTGGGCACAACCCTCCCCAAAAAATTAAATACTGGGGCTTCAGCGCCCTTGATTGGTATAATTATAAGCGTGATGTTAGTTTGTCGCTAAGCCTTGTCAGGATTAGGCTTATGCTGTTTATTGTCATATTCACCATGATCATGATCAGTAAGCTGAATATAGCCGCTGTCCAGTAATGTAGCCGTGTTGACATCAGAATTTACGAATGCAGATGTCAAGCCAGTGCTCACTGCCAATAGTATAGTCAGCGTTGCCGTTTTTTACCTGTAGTCATCATCAGTCACTCCAAAAAAGTAAATTTAAACCGCCCTTATCTTACATTTTTTGTTTTAATGTTGCTAGAATAGATTAGTTAAACATAATACATCAACCACCTGCTTTTAGGCGATTTATCTGGAATGTTTTGTCACGCTCCCTCAGCCATGTCTTGATATACGATGTTACCGTTAGCTCTCACCCAAGACTCCGAAAAGCCCACATGGGAAATTGCATTACGGCTCCGATCTAACTGCCGTTCTGTTTCTTTAATCAGACATAAAGGTTCAATTTCATAAATAATCTTCACCTTTGTTTGGTTGTTCTTAATAGAACACCGCATAATACACTTTGTTGTTCCTCCTAATTCTCTCCAACGATTCCTGTCTTTTGTCTTCAGGTTCCTTGAACATTCTATCTAATTGTCCAGTGCCTCCTTATTTGCACGAAAGATATTCATAAACGATTGAAGGGCTTTTAGGGTCCCAAGCATCTGCATCTCGCTTAGATGTTATCAATCTGTGCCCTAGTATATCTGCAATTATCATTTCTTTGACTAGCCCAGGTTGGAGTAAATTTTGTATACCCACTGACCTAGCTAACTTTGCGGCCTGTATAACCAAACCAATGATACGCGTATAAACTTTATGTGCTATAAGAAAATCCAATTTCAGCTTGATCTTGACCAAGTAATGAAAGTCTTTGATTCGCCGCTTTAACAAATTCAGGCTGAATTTCAAACGCGATAAAATCCCTTTTCTATTTTTTGCATGCAACAGGACAAGTGCCAACACCAGCAAAAGGATCCAGTAC
Organism: Methylophagaceae bacterium; assembly: GCA_965199725.1. Classification (GTDB taxonomy): domain Bacteria; phylum Pseudomonadota; class Gammaproteobacteria; order Nitrosococcales; family Methylophagaceae. The sequence continues at coordinate 1,362,058 of OZ241321.1, read as the reverse complement.
AACATCGCCTGGATTAGAACTGGCAAGAATTAATCTTTCAATAAGTCTTAGCGGTTTTTGAATCGTATTTAATGCTTCCCTTGAAGCCAATTCTTTTGATTTGTAGGTCAACTGTTTTATGTCACCCCAAGCATCGCCAGGATTTTTCCCCTTCTCATTAAACTTTGTTTTCCCATATTGCCCATTAGCCACAGACGGAACTTTTTCACATCTTTTTCGGTGCTCTAGCTCAACCAGTTGAGCAACACGAATAGCATCAAGATTATAGCAACGCGCCCTCTTGCCCTTAACAAAATAGCCTATAACATCGTAATTGTTTGTGTAGTTCAACCTACCTTGAGCAAGCCGACTGGGCTGATACCATACAATTTTTTATTTCAGGGTAAGGTAAGGGCGATAATCAATAAAATCCAGATAGTCAGGTTTGCCAAAAAGATAAAGTGACGCCCCATTCTTCATCTTCTTTGCAAACTTCTTAATTAAATTTAAGTTAAATTCTTGGATGGATGAGATTTTATCCCAATTATTCTGAGTAACGCCATAGGGACCATCACAGATAATCAAATCTATAGATTCGTCTTCAATTTGTTCTAATAAACTGAAGGAATCGCCACAGTATATTTTGTTTTTTCTAGCATCCTGAGTAATTTGAAGCGAATCTAATTTAGCTATTTTATCACACCCCTTAACATTGCAGACATGAGGTATCTTATGCTGATAGTTATAGCTGATAATCATTCTTTATAAAGCTGTCAGAATATCTTATCCTTAAATTATAGAGGATTATAATGTTTGTAAAGCGCTGTAATTAGAAGGAGTGTGAATTTCGTTATAATATTAGAGGTAAGCATATGTATCAATATCTGTTAAAATTGATTAGAAATCTCCTTAAATGGTCTTGAGCCGATATAATTTAACGATTGTGCAAACCACTTTATTTAACTTATAGACACTAAAGCTAATGCATGTCGCTATATTATGCTAAAATCAAAGCTAGAGACTGCAAGGGAGGGTGGCGTGCTTACAAACGGTTGTTGGGCAACATTCTTCATAACTAACATGTAAAATCAGTTATTTATTGTGACAAAACACAGGTCTTATTAACATATAAAGGAAAAAATTATGCTGGTACTAGCTCGTCGTGTTGGAGAGGCACTAGTCATTGGTGATGATGTGGTTGTTCATATTTTGGGTGCTACAGGAAACCAAGTTAGAATTGGCATAGATGCGCCTAGGAATGTATCGGTTCATCGTGAAGAAATTTATGAGCGCATTCAAACTACAAAAGCTAAAGAAGATAACCCGAAAAACTGACTTTTTGCTAACTAAGCGGATAACTACTTTGATATAATGGCCGGCCTGACAAAAGGAGAGCTGGCCGAGCGGCTGAAGGCGCGCCCCTGCTAAGGGCGTATAGGTTTATCCCTATCGAGGGTTCGAATCCCTCGCTCTCCGCCACGACAAAAATAAAGCGCCCGTAGCTCAGCTGGATAGAGTACCTGGCTACGAACCAGGCGGTCGCACGTTCGAATCGTGCCGGGCGCGCCATACCGCCATACGTCTTATTTAATGCTTAGTAGGGGAAGCTAACGATCTAAGATCATCCATATTTTCTCTATTATAGTGCTGCGGTTGCTACTCAGCCTATTCCGTTTGGAGATATTTTTGTACTAACACCCATTCAGGCATACATGAGCACAAGATTGAGTGCGATCAGGGGTATGCCCTTATCAGAAGCAAAAGCGACTGATCTGGTCAAAGAAATTATCGGTACTATGTCGCTAGGAATGGGTGCGCAACAGATAGTGTTTGGTTTGTATAAAGTCGGCTTGCCGTTTCTAGCTGGTTTTACGACAATCCCGCTAGTTTATGGGCTTACTTGTGCCATTGGCCGCACTATGGGCTATTATCTTGACCAGAAATGCAAAAAGCAAATGATCAGCAATGCTGATTTAAAGAAAATATGGAAGCATGGGAATCAAAGCTGCTAAATATGGTGCCATATGAAAATAACTTAGATTAGGAAATAAAGGATCAAGTAATTGCTTTTATTCATTGTATCCGCACCATCATCAACAACCGCTACCATCCATAATGGACAACAATACCTAAGAATAGTAGCACGCCCACCCAGTTATTGTTGCAAAATGCTGCTAAACACTGGGCAGGCGTTTTTCTAGCTGCCACTAATCGCTGCTGGTAAATAAATAATCCTGCGCTTAACACTATTGCCAGATAATAAACAGCGCTCATTGCTAATATCATGCCTACCTGCACCATAATCAGTAAAAAACTAACCTGTAAAATGACGATGATCATTGTATCCTTATTACCAAATAAAACAGCGCTTGATCTAACACCAGCTTTGGCATCATCATCACGATCGGCCATCGCATAAAAAGTGTCATACGCAAGTATCCATGTAACATTGGCTGTAAATAAAAGCCATGCAATCATTGGTACAGTATTGGTCTGTGCAACAAATGCCATCGGAATTGCCCAGCCAAATGCAACGCCCAAACACACCTGTGGCAGATAGGTATAACGTTTCATAAATGGGTACAAGACAGTTAAACATAACCCTGCTACTGCCATATAAATCGTCAACTTATTCAGCGTCAATACCAGAATAAACGCGACAAATACAAGCACACAGAATAAACTAAGTGCCTGTCTGGTTGATAATTCGCCAGTTGCCAAAGGGCGATCTTGCGTCCTTGTAATCAAACCATCAATATGTCTATCGGCATAATCATTAATAACACAACCTGCTGATCGCATGATAATAACACCCAGCACAAAGACAGTTAACACTGGTAAATCTGGCAAACCTTGTGCAGCAATCCATAACGCTGATAGCGTCGGCCACAAAAGCAGCAAAATGCCAATTGGTTTATCCAGCCGCATCAGTCGGATATATGGCATTAACTTATGTCGCATGCCTCACCTGTAAGCGCTGGCAAAAATATCTCACTAATGAGTAGCTTTCTATCGCTTAGATAAAATGCTGATCGCCTGCCCCATAAGGCAGGTGGACGATGGGTCGCCTGTAACAATGCCCTATTGTATAACCATTGACCTGGTCGTAATCTGGCAATCTCTATTGGTGCCCGCCACACGGCAGGATCAGTAAACAGAATCTCCCCCAATGATTGATTGCCAAGCCTCTTAAAACGATACTGCATTGCATTGAATGTAGCACGGGGCACAATCGTTCTTGCATAAACAGTGGCAGCATCACCATCCATTAAATATACTTCACGCTGGTATGCCAGCACTGATGTCCGCATACTTAATAAGTGACATTCATCAATTAATGGTTTTGCCCATTGATGACCCAATACTTGGACAGAAAAATCATTCTGATGATGTGATTTTAAACGCATGGTGAGTGATCCGCTATCTGTCAACCATGATGCTAAGTAATCAGGCATTAACCGTCTTTGTGGCAAATACCAGCTTGTCAAGCAATTCATAGCGCACTCATCTGTCACCCTACACGCGACCGAAATCTAGCCTGTCACCAAACCATCGCGCTATCAGCATGGCAGCATGATCAGCATGCGTACATAGAATATTTTCTGCTGCTCGTGGCATAACAGCTAATAAATCAACATCTTCTAATATATTAGCCACTCTAAATTGTGGCAGACCTGTCTGCCGCATTCCCAAAATTTCACCCGGGCCACGCAATTCTAAATCACGCTGCGCTATTGCAAAACCATCATTGGTGTCGCGCAGACAACTAAGTCGCGCCTGACCCATACCAGTTAATGGTACGCGGTACATTAGCACACAGTAGCTTTGTGTCTTGCCTCGGCCAACACGACCACGCAGTTGGTGTAATTGTGCCAGACCTAATCGTTCTGCATTCTCTATAATCATCAAACTAGCATTAGGCACGTCCACACCCACTTCAATCACGGTAGTGGCTACCAATAAATCAATATCTGCTGATTTAAATGCCTGCATTACCATCTCTTTTTGTGCCAATTTCATCCGCCCATGCACTAAAGCTATCCGAACATCAGGCAAGGCTTCTTGCAACGCATTTACTGTATCTTCCGCTGCCTGACATTGTAAATGTTCCGATTCTTCAATTAAGGTACATACCCAATATATTTGTCTATTTTCCTGGCAAGCGCAGCGCACACGATCAATGATCTCATCACGCCGATTATCAGACACAACTACAGTTGTTACTGGATGGCGCCCCGGGGGTAGCTCATCAATCACTGAGATATGCAGATCAGCATACGCTGTCATAGCTAACGTACGGGGAATGGGAGTTGCAGTCATGACCAGTTGATGTGGCAGATTGTTAGCATCACGGCCTTTGTCGCGCAATAATAAACGTTGATGTACACCAAAGCGATGCTGTTCGTCAACCACTATTAGCCCTAATTTAGCAAATACAACATCATCCTGAAACAAAGCATGGGTACCAACAACAATTTGGGTATCTCCTGTTAAAAGGCCTGCAAGCACTGCTTTACGTTGTCTTGTCGTCTGCTTAGCCGCGCACCAACCGACGTTAATGCCCAAAGGTAATAACCACATGGTCAACGTTCGATAATGTTGTTCCGCCAGAATCTCAGTAGGTGCCATCATGACCGCCTGGTAACCTGCTGACAATGCCTCTACAATGACTAAAGCGGCTACCACTGTTTTACCTGAACCAACATCGCCCTGCACCAACCTTTGCATAGGAACAGACTGACTAATATCAGCTAATAATTCATCTACGACCCGCTTTTGTGCTGGAGTTAAAGCAAAAGGTAATTGTCGTAACAAAGCCTGTCGATAACGCCCATCGCTCTTTAGCACTGGAGCACTATGCTGCTGTCTGTAGGTGCGAATGTGGCGCATACCAAGATGATAGGCAAGTAGCTCCTCATAAGCCAGTCGCTTTTGTGCTGGATGACGGCGATCCAGCAATAACTGCACATTAACATCTGGCGTCGGCTTATGAACAAGCAATAATGCCTGTACCAGCGAAGCCTTTGCTACATGATGCAATCGCGCAGATTCCGGCAATAGCTCAGGCAGCAACTCAATATCCTCAAGACAAGCTAATGCCTGTTTTATTAAGTTTCTGAAGCCAATTTGATGTATGCCTTCGGTAACTGAATAGATAGGCGTGAGCTCAGTCGCAATCGGCAGTTTTCTATCGGGGGCAATAATATTGTACTCAGGATGGATCATTTCTAATGATGATGTTCCAACCCTTACCTCGCCAAAGCAACGTACACGAACCCCTTGTTTTAATTGTTGTGACTGAGCACGAGAGAAATGAAAAAACCGTAGTACAATCAATCCACTGTTGTCCTGCAAATAGCACAATAATGAACGGCGACGACCGACCTTAATCTGACTTGAGGTTACCGTTCCCTCAACTAGGCATTCCTGCTGGCTTTTTAAGCTACCTAACGGCAATAGCCTAGTTCTATCCTGATAACGCAGAGGTAAATGAAATAATAAATCCTGAACCTGTTCAATGCCCAATTTGCGCAAACGTTCGGCAACTTTGCTACCTACACCGTTTAGTTTAGTCACTGGCTGGGATAATTGATTTACCTTGACCATTTTTCGGATGCATTCTTGTTTTAATGGCCTACATACATAATTGCATCTATCTCAACAGATACATCCTTGGGCAAGGCAGCCACACCAATAGCAGCACGCGCTGGATAAGGCTGCTGAAAATATTCGGTCATAATTTCGTTCACTGCGCTAAAATAGCGTAAATCTGTCAAAAAAATAGTCAACTTAACCACGTCCTGCAGTGAACCACCAGCTGCTGTTGCCACTGCTCCTAGGTTATCAAACACCTGTTTTACCTGCGCAGCAAAGTCACCCTCAGTGACCATCATTGTCTCTGGTGCCAGAGGAATCTGGCCAGAAATATACACTGTATTGCCCGCCTTGACTGCCTGCGAATAAGTACCAATTACCTTAGGTGCTTTTGTAGTATGAATAATCTCACGTGTCATCATATATCTCCGTTTCACTCGACTTTTTATGAATGATTTTATTTAAGTATCACGCTTCATTATTTACGTACAATACGTCCTAACCATTTAATCCGCCGCAGGCGACGCATTATCCTGGCAAGATGCTTTCTGTCTGACACCTCAAGGGTTAGATGTAAATCATAATAACCGCCATCACGCTCATCAGTCACCACATTGCCAATATTGGAACCACTTTCAGAAATAATGGTAGCAATGGTAGCCAATGCCCCACGTTTATTTTTAATATGGACAATAATCTCTACAGAAAATTCACGCTCAATGTTGCTTGCCCACACTACATCCAGCCATTTTTCGCTCTGATCGCGCAGACTCAATGTTGCCTTGCAATTAACTTGATGAACCACTATGCCTCGACCGGCACTGATAAACCCGTGAATAGGATCACCAGGGATAGGGTGGCAACAACGACCGAAGGTGACTACCATGCTTTCAGTGCCAGTAATCAGTAACGACTGTTTTTCTTTGTTTTCTAACGCTGGATCATCGGACAACAGTTTTTGAGTCACCGGTAATACCGGTCGATTACCCAAACCAATTTCCGCTAACAGCTTATCAAAGCTGCCTAAATCAAACTCACTCACTACTGCTGTAATTTGCTGCTCAGGAATATCATCCAATTTACGCGAAAATGCGCTCAGATGTTTGGATAATAATTGTCCACCCAAGGCAATAGCATCTTCGCTACGTAACTGCTTCAGATAGCTTCTGATCCTGGTCCGCGCCTTAGCTGTAATAACATAGTTAAGCCAGGCAGGGTTAGGATGGCCGTTTTGTGAAGTAATAATTTCAACCGATTGTCCTGATTCAAGCCGAGTGCTTAATGGTACAAAATGCCGCCCTAACCTCACCGCAACACAGGTATTGCCAACATCAGAATGAACTGCATAAGCAAAATCAAGTGCGGTTGCTCCGCGTGGCAATGACATAATATTACCCTTGGGCGTAAAGACGTAAATTTCATCCGGAAATAAATCAATACGCAGATTTTCCAGAAACTCAACAGAATCACCCGCCTCTTTTTGTATTTCCAAAATACCCTGCAGCCACTGTCTGGCCAATTGATGTGATTGATTACTACCACTATTTTCACCAGTTTTATACAGCCAATGTGCTGCTACGCCTCCTTCTGCCATTTGATCCATAGCGCGCGAACGAATTTGTACTTCAATGGGCACACCGTAAGGACCAAATAAAACGGTATGCAATGACTGGTAACCATTCGTTTTTGGAATAGCTATATAGTCCTTAAATTTACCTTCTACCGGCTTATACAGATTATGTATCAACCCTAACATTTGGTAACAGGTAGCAACATCCTCGACAACAATCCGAAAGGCGTATATGTCCATCACTTCAGAAAATGACAAACGCTTGTTAATCATTTTTTGATGCAAGCTGTACAGATGCTTTTCCCGTCCCTCGACATCACCATTAAGCCCACTCTGATCCATTCTGCTGGTAATAGATGTGGCTATCTGACTGATAATTTCTTTACGGTTTCTTCGTGTTTTTCGGATAGCATTTGTTAATACCCGATAGCGAATTGGTCGCAGAATATGAAAGCCTAGGTCCTCAAGTTCACAACGCATTATATTCATACCTAACCTATGGGCAATAGGCACATATATCTCCAATGTTTCCTTAGCAATACGGCGACGTTTATCTGGCAATAAATGGCTCAGGGTACGCATATTATGTAGTCTGTCTGCCAGCTTAACGATGATCACCCGAATGTCCTGTGTCATCGCTAGCATCATTTTTCTCAAATTTTCTGCCTGCGCCTGCTGACGGGTCTCAAATTCAGCCTTAGCCAGCTTGCTTACGCCATCAACCAAGAGTGCCACCTGTTCACCAAATTCAGCAGCTAACGTTTCACGGCTAATGCCTGTATCTTCAATAACATCATGCAAAAGCCCAGCCATAATGCATTCATGATCCATGTGCATGGTTGCAAGCACATGGGCTACTGCCAATGGATGATCAATGTAAGGATCACCAGAATGACGCATTTGACCTTCATGCGCCCTCTTAGCAAAAAAATGAGCACGACGAATATCGTCAACCTGTTTTGATTCTAAGTAGTTAGTTGTAGCGGCAGATAAACCGTCAACAGTTAATTTCAGTTCAGCTTCATAAACTAAGGCCAGCTCTGAATCAACAGTGTACTTTACATTCACAACACAAGTGCCTACGGATGCACCTGAACTACTATAAAAAGCTAATCATCTGTTGGCGAGTATTCTTTTGTGTTACCTTTCTTCGGTATATTCACTAACAGTTGGTTTTGCTAAAATGCTCTCATCAACCAAGCCTGCAGCGATCTCCCGCAATGCAATCATGGTATCTTTATCGTTATCTATCTCAACCATAGGGTCATCGCCCATGGCAATTTCTCGCGCCCGTTTTGATGCAATCAGTACTAAGCGAAAGCGATTAGCAACATTCTCTAAACAATCTTCTACCGTCGTGCGTGCCATGTATTATTCCTCAAAAACTAGTATTGTCAGAAATACAGTGAGTTAAACTAATAAACTCTTTAATAAATCTGCTTGCTTTCTTTCCTGAATAGCAATTGAATGCTCATGCGCTGTCATAATAGCTATTAAAGTGTCTAATGTTCGCTCAAAAGATTCATTCACCACCAAGTAATCAAACTCAATGTAATGACGCATCTCCAATTCAACATCCTTCATTCGGTGAGTAATCTCCTTCTCATTTTCGCTTCTGCCACGCAATCGCTGTTGCAAAGTGGGTTTAGATGGTGGTAGCATAAAAATAGTGACGCAATCCGGAAAATATTCCCGCACTTGGTTGGCGCCTTGCCAATCAATCTCAAGAATGACGTCTAGCCCTTTTTCCAGATTAGCTCTTACTGTCTTGGATGATGTTGCATAAAAATTACCAAATACGTTTGCCAGCTCCAAAAACGCGCCTTCATCGCGCATTTGCATAAATTTATCACTACCAACGAAATAATAATCTTTGCCATTAATTTCACCTGCTCGAGGTGATCGGGTAGTATGAGAAACTACCAATCTAACATTACGTCTCTTTTTCACCAATGCATTAACCAAACTGGTTTTACCTGCACCAGAAGGTGCTGAAACAACAAAAACACTGCCGCGCATAGCCATTCAAACTCCTAAGCTATTCATATCATTTAAGTCTTGAAACAATAAACTCACTATTCTATTTGTATTTTGTTATCCTTAGTCATAATTTAGGAGACTAAATAATATCAACTATTGCCAATTTTTGCGCAATATTTTTCGATTATTTTTTACCTGCTAAAATATCTTAGTTACGGTCATCAATGTTAAGGATCAGCAAATTACCCTATGGTCAAAAAATCGTTTAATGTATTTATCTTAAGTATCTAAGTGTGTACTGTTGTTGTTTTTAGAAACCATGCAGATCAAACGGTAGCATGCTATTTTTCCACACGCACTGAAATACTTTTCCAGCCCAAAAGCATTAGTAAGTAATAAAAAGAAGTATAATAACAATCCTTAAGATATAAGGAAATAGTCTATGCGCCCAAGTGGTCGCCAATTCGATGAGTTACGGCAAATCACTATTACTCGCCACTATATTAAACATGCTGAAGGCGCTGTTTTAATTGAATTTGGTGACACCAAAGTGTTATGCACTGCCTCCATTGAAGACCGTATTCCGCCATTTTTGCGCGATAAGGGTAGTGGCTGGATAACTGCTGAATATGGCATGTTGCCCCGTGCTACCAGCTCTCGCGCGGCCCGCGAAGCAGCGCGAGGTAAACAAAGCGGCCGCACACAGGAAATTCAACGCCTCATTGGCCGTGCTTTGCGTGCAGCTATTGATCTGACAGCATTAGGTGAACGTACTATTACAATTGATTGTGATGTCATTCAAGCCGATGGCGGTACCAGAACAGCAGCCATTACTGGTGCTTATATTGCATTACAGGACGCTTGTTATCACTTAAAAGTCAGCAGAAAAGTTAAAAAATCACCCTTATTCGGTCATGTTGCAGCGGTATCAGTAGGTATTTATAAAGGTGCGGCTATACTTGACCTTGATTACGCTGAAGATGCATACGCCGAGACAGATATGAATGTAGTAATGAATGAAGCAGGTGCCTATATTGAAATTCAAGGCACAGCAGAAGGCCATGCCTTCCGACCCAATGAATTACAATCCATGCTGGCACTGGCTAATAAGGGCGTCGCTGAGCTAATTAAAAAACAGGCAGGCGCATTGAGAGAATGATGAATAAACTCGTGCTGGCTAGTAACAATCAGGATAAGCTACGTGAGTTTGCTGAATTATTCACGCCCATCAGTATTACCGTTATACCTCAATCTGAGCTTAAGGTAATCCCAGTAGAAGAAACAGGTCTGACATTCGTTGAGAATGCTATTATAAAAGCACGACATGCTTGCGCCCGTACCCATTTACCCGTTATTGCTGATGATTCAGGTATTGAGGTTGACTACCTTCAGGGTGCGCCGGGGATTTATTCAGCCCGCTACGCTGGCACTGAAAGCAATGATGAAGATAATCGTAATGCGTTATTAGCCGCACTGGAAGCAGCACCAGAAAGCAAGCGCACTGCCCGTTATCAGTGTGTATTAGCAATGATGCGCCATAGAAAGGATCCAACACCATTAATCTGTCAGGCAGATTGGCATGGGCGTATTTTAACTGCGCCGTTGGGTAAAGGTGGTTTTGGCTATGATCCTATTTTTTGGGTGCCAGAAGCAAAATGCAGTGCTGCCCAGTTGTCATCTGAACAAAAAAATGTTATGAGTCATCGTGGCAAGGCAGTTAAAAAGTTTATCAGGAAGTTTCAATATGAAGACTAAAGTTATCACACTGATAGTATCTATTTTTTTCACTCACCACTTAGCCTGGGGGGCAAGTAAAATTGCCGTGCCTGATTTTGAGTTGTTAAATTTGACAATACAGCTTTCTGATCAGCAAAAAATCGCCGCCATTAATGCCAAAGATCAGCAAAAACTACGCGATATTGAACACTTTCTACGCAAGGCACTAGACGATAAAGCAGAGTTTAGTGTTATTACAATTTCCGCTGCTGATAAAGATGCTGCTGATAAAGGCATTGGCTATTTGTTTGATTGTGCACAATGCGCTGCTGAACTCGGCAAGTCGCACAATGCTGACTATATCGTGATTGGGCGATTACATAAACCTACCTATCTGTTTTCTTACATTATCGTGCGTATTTTTGATACCCGAACCAACAAACTGGTCAAAGAGTTTCGCAGTGAAATCAAAGGTGACAGCAGCAAAAATATTCCTTCTGCCATTGACAACATTATCGCTAAAATAGATAAGCTATCGCTTAATTAATTTCAAGTTGCTATCTTATGACCTGCGGTAATAATGATACCATGGCAACATTGGGATTCACGGCATTGCCGCCGCTTAGCCTTTATATTCATATCCCCTGGTGCGTACGCAAATGCCCCTATTGTGATTTTAACTCTCATACCTTACCAGACACATTGCCAGAGCAGGCCTATATTGATGCGCTCATCCGTGATTTAGCACAAGAAGTGCCTGCAATTTGCGGTCGCATAATTAAGACTATTTTTATTGGCGGAGGTACGCCAAGCCTTTTTTCAGCAGGCGCTTACGCTAAGTTGTTGGCAAAGATTGGATCATTATTACCACTGAGCGCTGATGCTGAAATTACCCTAGAAGCCAATCCCGGCACACTTGAGACGGATCGTTTTGCTGAGTATCGTGATGTAGGTATCAATCGCCTGTCAATCGGGGTACAAAGTTTTAACGATACATCACTAAACGCACTAGGACGGATTCATAGCAGCAAACAGGCGATCGATGCAGTCATTGCGGCCCATAAAGCGGGCTTTGACAATATTAATATTGATCTGATGTTCGGTTTACCTCACCAAACTGAAAAAACAGCTAGGCAGGACGTAGCGACTGCTATTACACTTGCACCCTCTCATATCTCTTATTACCAGCTAACCATTGAGCCTAATACTTATTTTTACAGCAAGCCGCCAATATTACCTGATGAAGACTTGATTACTGATCGGCAAATTGCCGATCAAAAGCAATTAGCTGCCGCGGGCTATCGACACTATGAAGTATCAGCTTACGCTAAAAAAAATAAGTGGTGTCGCCATAATATGAATTATTGGCAGTTTGGTGATTACGTAGGTATTGGCGCAGGTGCACATGGCAAAATTACTGCGCAAAAGAGCATTATCCGTCGCGCGAAACAAAAAAATCCACGCACCTATATTAATAGCGCAGGAAGCAAAAAAGCCATACTGAGCGAAAGCAATATTATCAGCGATGATATTGGTTTTGAATTTATGCTGGGTGCATTGAGGCTGATGGATGGCTTTGCTTCTTCCCTGTTCTGCCGCCATACCAGCCTGCCCATTGCACATATTGATAAAGCGCTGCAATATGCCGAAAGACAAGGCTTGTTACAACATGATCATGGACACATTTCGCCCACTGAACATGGCAAACGTCATCTTAATACATTAATCTCTCTATTTTTGCCAGCTTAAAATTTCTTTTTAGTCTCAGCAATACCGCTCGCCAGTATCAGGTGTTTTCAGATGATTTGCCAAACGCAAAATAAAATAGCTATTGCTACACAATCACTACAACTTAATATTAACTTGCTACAATTTTACTAAATCGGTTTATCTTGATTAAGGAAAGTAAGTCATGGCAAATGTCTTTAATTTTAGTGCTGGACCAGCTATGCTGCCAGCAAAAGTGCTAAGCAAAGCTCAGCAGGAGTTTTTAGATTGGCATAGCTGCGGCATGAACATCATGGAACTGAGTCATCGTGGCAAGGAGTTTACAGCCATCACCAAAAAGGCAGAAGCTGATTTACGTGATCTTTTGGTCATCCCAGACAATTATAAGGTATTATTTTTAGCAGGCGGGGCAACAGCTCAATTCAGCGCCATACCGATGAACCTTTTACGCGGCAAACAAACAGCAGATTATTTTAATACCGGTCAATGGTCACAAAAAGCGATTTTTGAAGCAAAGCACTATTGCGATGTCAACATCGTGGCAAGTTCAGAAAATACACATTTCACCACTATACCAGAAAAAACAACATGGCAACTAAACCCTTATGCTGCCTATGTTCATTATACTGCTAATGAAACGATTGATGGTGTTGAGTTTGATGCTATTCCAGATACTGACGATGTACCGTTAGTGGTTGATGCATCGTCTACCATCCTATCTCGCCCCCTTGATGTAACAAAATTTGCCTTGATATACGCAAGTGCACAAAAAAATATCGGCCCTGCTGGCGTGACGATTGTGATTGTACGTGATGATGTAATAGGTGATGCACTTAAAGATACACCAACAATATTTGATTATAAAATGCAAGCTGACAATAACTCAATGTATAATACGCCGCCTACCTATGCTATTTATATCACTGGATTAGTGCTTCAATGGCTGAAAAAATCAGGCGGGCTTACTAAAATAGCAGAAACCAATAAACACAAAGCTGATAAATTATATGCCGCTATTGATAACAGCAATTTTTACCACAACCCGGTCAACCGGCAATATCGCTCATGGATGAATGTGCCATTTACCTTAAGTGATAGATCATTAGAGGTAGCCTTTTTAACAAAGGCAGAGCAACACTGTTTGCTCAATCTCAAAGGTCATCGCAGCGTCGGCGGTATGCGTGCAAGCATCTACAATGCCATGCCAGAACGAGGTGTTAATGCACTTATCGCTTTCATGCAAGAATTTGCACAACAACAAGGAAAACAGCAATAAAAACTGAGACTATCCTGACTCGTCTTTTCTGCAAAACCAAAGCTGGCAGCATGCCAACGCAGAAACCCATGGAGAGACTAATCTGCGTTATCAGTCAAAAATCTCTTTTGTGCCCATTGAGGTAACCTGCCCGTGCGTGCGTAATACAGTGAATCCGATTCTATTATAATTAATAACACCACAAAAACCATCGTTGGTAAAAAAGCAAACCCGGCAACAAAGGCATAGATAGCCTCTTTCATTATGCCCAGATATTGGTTAGCCAGCCATGCAGAAAACATCACAATAATAAGCAGCATGATCGCGCCAGCAAACAATATGCTCCAACGACGCGCAATCTGCCAATGAATATAAACAAATTCGCTCTGTTCACGTTTGATTTTACCTGAAGTATAAAAAGTATAGCCTAGCGCTATAAAGGAAAAAATGGGCACTAACACAATCAATTTGATATACGTTGAACCAAAGGCAATGATAGCCGTCAACAATAAGATATGGTTCATTATTAGGTTGGTTAAAAATATATTATGCGGCATTCTGGCCGCCATTATTTCATCCTGACGAGGTGTAATCATTACTCCCCCATCGTGGTTAAAATAGCAGTGCGGACTTCATCAAGTGTAGCACGAACTGTTAACACGGGCGCCGCACCACTTTGTTTTATTGCTGTATCTGGATCTTTCAGGCCATGGCCAGTCAGTGTGCAGACGATCTGACTGCCTGGTGGAATTTTTTCACTAGCAATATCAACCATAGCACCAGCCAATGCAGTAGCAGAAGCAGGCTCACAAAAAACGCCTTCACGTTCTGCCAATAGTTTTTGTGCAGCTAAAATCTGCTTATCAGTGCACTCAGCAAACCAACCGTTTGATTCTTTTTTCGCCTGCCATGCCTTGTCCCAGCTTTGTGGATGACCAATACGAATAGCAGTGGCTATTGTCTCAGGCTGATCAACCATTTGTCTACGTAAAAATGGTGCACTGCCTGCTGCTTGATAACCCACCATTCTAGGACGTGTATTGACAATCTTATCATCGAAATATTCACTATAGCCTAGCCAATATGCGCTGATATTACCCGCATTACCCACCGGCAAACAATGAAAGTCTGGTACACCAGCAAGCGCTTCAGTAATTTCAAACGCGGCGGTTTTTTGTCCTTGCAAGCGGTAAGGATTGATTGAATTTACAATTGTCACTGGAGTATGTTCAGCCACTTCTTTTACTAACTGCATGCCCTTATCAAAATTACCTTTTATTTGAATAACGTTTGCGCCATGCATCATCGCCTGCGCCAACTTGCCCAAAGCAATTTTACCCTCAGGAATCAATACAAACGCTGCAATACCCGCTCGCGCCGCGTATGCGGCTGCTGATGCTGAAGTATTGCCCGTTGAGGCACAAATAATAGCTTTGCTACCGCTCTCAACGGCTTTGGTCACCGCCATAGTCATACCACGATCCTTAAAAGAACCTGTTGGGTTCAAGCCTTCATACTTAACGTATATATCAACATCCTTTTTCAATATATCAGCAATATTCTTTAACTTAATCAACGGGGTATTACCCTCGCAAAGATCAATTGATACAGTATGATCACTAACAGGAAGACGGTCGCGATAGCGATTAATCAACCCGGTGTAACACGATGTTGGCGACATTATTTTTCCCTTTAATAAACTTATTGACAGCCTAAAGGCTCTACACGAATCCGCATCACAAAACCGCTGATAGCGCTTAAGTCCTCAATGCGAGTAATTGCCGCATCTATATTTTCTTCCAGTACCCGCTGAGTTAGTATAATAACTGGCAAAATACCTCCTTGCTGCTTGGGCTCTTTTTGCAAAATAGCTTCAATGCTAATAGCGTGATCGGCTAAAATATCTGTAATTTCTGCCAACACACCAGGCTTATCTTCAGAGTTAATACGCAAATAATAGGCAGTCACTACTTTTGTTATTGGTACAATAGATGTAGTGCTTAACATGTCGCTTTGAAATGCCAGTGGCGGAATTTTAGTTATAGGATCAATATCGAGCGTACGCGCAATATCAATAATGTCAGCAACAACTGCTGATGCAGTTGCACCAGCACCAGCACCAGCACCATAATAAAGCGTTGGCCCAACCGCATCAGCCTTGACCAATACAGCATTCATCACACCATCAACATTAGCAATTAAACGATGATGAGGAATCAGGGTTGGGTGAACGCGCATCTCTACGCCCTGATTAGTTTTTTTGGCAATGCCCAAATGCTTGATACAGTAACCCAGTTCAGCGGCGTACTTAAGGTCTTCCGGTGATATTTTACCAATACCTTCAGTATACGCTTTATCAAATTGCAAGGGAATGCCAAAGGCAAGTGACGCCATGATAGTGAGCTTATGTGCAGCATCAATCCCTTCAACATCAAAGGTTGGATCAGCTTCGGCATACCCCAACGCCTGTGCTTGTGACAATACATCAGCAAAGTCACGCTCCTTATCACGCATTTCGGTCAAAATAAAATTACCAGTGCCATTAATAATGCCCACCAACCATTCAATATTGTTAGCTGCCAAACCTTCTCGCATCGCTTTAATGATAGGAATACCGCCTGCTACTGCTGCCTCAAAAGCAATGGTTACCCCTTTTTGCTCTGCCTTAGCAAATAACACATTGCCATGCACAGCAATCAGCGCCTTATTAGCCGTTACTACATGCTTACCATGGTCAATAGCTGCTAACACCAAATCACGAGCAACGCCCGTACCACCAATCAGCTCAACCACAATGCTGATTTCAGGATTAGTTACAATGGTCATTGCATCATTGGTTAATTGAATACCATCAGCAGCACAATCTTTTTGTCTAGTAAAATCAGTAGCAGCGGCATGAGTCAGGTTAATATCAAAACCTAAACGACGGCTGATCTGATATTTATTCTTAGTCAGTAAATTGACTGTGCCGCTACCTACTGTGCCCAGCCCTAATATGCCAACTTTTACTACTCGCTGCACTTTTATGTTCTCCTGATGTTGCCTCGTCTAAACATATCACGCACACCGCGAATAGCTTGCCGCGTTCGGTGCTCATTTTCAATTAACGCAAAACGGACATGATCATCGCCATATTCACCAAAGCCTATCCCCGGCGATACCGCTACTTTTGCTTCATGTAATAATTTTTTGGCAAATTCTAGCGATCCAAGATCAAGATAGCTGTCAGGTATCTTTGCCCACACAAACATGGTTGCCTTTGGTTTTTCAATATGCCAGCCAACAGCGCTTAAACCATCACACAACACATCGCGCCGACTTTTATAGGTATCAACAATATCAACAACACATTGCTGTGAACTATCCAATGCCGCAATAGCAGCCACCTGAATTGGCGTGAACATACCATAATCTAAATATGATTTCATTTTGGTTAATGCCGCTACTAGGATCGGGTTGCCTGACATAAAACCAACACGCCAGCCGGGCATATTATAGGTTTTTGACAGCGTATAAAACTCAACAGCAACGTCCTTAGCGCCTGATACCTGCAAAATTGATGGCGCCTTATAGCCATCAAAAGTAATTTCACCATAGGCTAAATCATGCACCACCCAAATCTCATGTTCTTGGGCAAAGGCAATCACGCGCTCAAAAAACGCCAAATCTACGCATTGCGTTGTTGGGTTACTCGGAAAATTAAGCACCAACATTTTTGGCTTGGGCCATGAGTCTTTTACTGATTTTTCCAATTCAGCAAAAAAATCACCGCCATCAATTAACGGTACATGACGAATATCAGCGCCTGAAATAACAAATCCATAGGGATGAATAGGGTACGCCGGATTAGGCACTAAAATAGCATCGCCCGGCCCAATGGTCGCAAGCGCTAGATGAGCTAACCCTTCTTTAGAGCCAATCGTAACGATAGTTTCTGTATCAGCATCTAAACTGACAGAAAATTTGCGCTGATACCAATCGCAAACTGCTTTACGCAAGCGCGGAATTCCACGAGAAGCCGAATAACGATTAGTATCAGACCTGCTTGATGCCTCTACTAATTTAGCAACAACATGTGGCGGGGTAGCCTGATCAGGATTGCCCATGCCAAAATCAATAATATCCTCACCGGCACTGCGTGCGTGCGCTTTTAAATCATTGACAATATTAAATACATAGGGTGGCAAGCGCTTAATTCTGGGGAAATCGTCGTTCAATGCTATACCTGATAATCATCAATAATAAATAGTTAATTATACAGAACTTGCAGCATGACTAAACAATAAGACACATACCCCCCTATCTAGAGTATTGTTATATATGTATACTATATGTAAGATGCTAAGTCTTTGTTATACGGCGTATTGTTTCTGTGCACAGTTGCTCTAATGTTTGATATATCACGCCTTCGCCATTATCATATTTTGAATTATTTTTGCTTTTGGTCTAGTGGGTCTAAACAGCCCTACATAACTTTCTGGATATTGAGCTATTTTTCTGATTAAATCTGGTTTGGATTTCCTAAAAATACTTTATTATGGTGATATTCTAGGTATTTCTCCCTACCCTTTATTGGCAAATCAATAATTTTTTGTTTATTTTCAATACCTATTCTTTGGATATTTGTCTGTTTTAATGATTTAGAGATTACCACTTCTGACTGAAAAGAGAAAGTTATTAAACCGCTATCAAATAAGGTATCAAATAGCGGTGAAAGTATAAAGCCATTATTGATGTCCAATCTTTCTTTATTGCTTGAAGTAAGCTATTTCTAAATCTATTTTGCCCTATTCTAATTTTTGTTAATAATGGCATTTCTGTATCTTTATCCTCATCTAAAATAAGAGAGCTTTCATCATAATTTATTAATGAGAACAAACCATCACCAACTTTTTTAAAATTTTTATTTTTGTAGACTTCTCTATACAAAACTCCCCTAACGCCAGCAGTCCATGATTTTGAATTTTTAACAGCAGGATAGTATTCTTCTATCTCCTTATAAATAATAGCTAAAGTTGCAATACCGCCATTATTCCGCATAACTTTTGCTATAGCTTCAACCTTCGTCATTTTGAATATTTATTGTTAATATTATTGATTTCAGACAAGTAGTTATCTTCGTTAATTTCTTCAATATTTGACCTATCTAAACTTAAAGCATCAGCTATACTTGAGAAAAACAAACCTTCCTCTCTAATATTATCAGTTTCTATATCAGATGGCTTAATACTTATCTTATATGTATAATGTATCCATAATATTCCTCTAGCTTTTGTAAAGCTTAAAGCTCCCTACCTTCATGGAGGGCTTGAGATGAGCATCCAGAAAATCGCTCACGCTGGTCGCATATGAGGAAACAACAAAACATCACGGATAGAAGGCGAATTCGTGAGCACCATAACTAAGCGGTCAATCCCTATTCCCTCACCAGCTGTTGGTGGCATACCATATTCTAGTGCACGAATATAATCATCATCAAATTGCATTGCCTCCATATCACCGGCCTCTTTTTCAAGAACCTGTGCGCGGAAACGCTCCGCTTGATCTTCAGCATCATTTAGCTCAGAAAAACCGTTAGCAATCTCACGACCGCCAACAAATAATTCAAAACGATCGGTAACAGATGGATCGGTATCATTACACCTTGCTAGTGGTGATACATCTGTTGGATACGCAGTGATAAAGGTAGGCGCTATCAAGCGATGCTCCACTGTCTTTTCAAATATCTCGATCTGAATTTTACCCAAACTTGTCACTTCTTTTGCTTTAATGGAAAGGCCCTCAGCAATCTGTTTTACATCTGTCAATGTTGTCAGTTGCGCTAAATTAATCTCAGGATTAAAATGCAAAATTGACTCAATCACCGTCATTCTGTTAAATGGCTTGGAAAAATCTAAATCGTTATCCTGATAATGCACATGTAATGTACCTAGTACATCCTCCGTTACCTTGCGTATCATCTTTTCTGTCAAATCCATTAAATCATTGTAGTCAACATAGGCCTGATAAAACTCAAGCATAGTAAACTCTGGATTATGGCGGGTTGATAGTCCCTCATTGCGAAAATTACGGTTAATCTCAAATACGCGCTCAAAACCACCGACTATCAGACGCTTTAAGTAAAGTTCTGGTGCTATCCTTAAGAATAAGTCCATATTTAATGCATTATGGTGCGTGATAAATGGGCGAGCATTCGCGCCGCCGGGCATGACCTGCATCATTGGTGTTTCAACTTCTACATACTCATTGACCATTAAAAACTGGCGAATACCATCAATCACTTTATTGCGGATAATGAATGTATCACGACTGGTCTTATTCATCATAAGATCAACATAGCGTTGGCGATAACGGGTTTCCTGATGAGTTAAGCTATGAAATTTTTCTGGCAAGGGACGCAAGGACTTGGTTAATAAACGAATATTATCAACCAGCACTGACAATTCACCTTTTTGGGTACGAAACATCACACCTTCAGCGGCAATAATATCACCCTGATCCCAACTCTTAAACTCACTATACATATCTGCTGGCAGGTTATCACGCTTAACATAAAGCTGCATATCACCAGACATATCACGGATATTGGCAAAACTGGCTTTGCCCATGACCCGTTTAGTCATTAACCTACCGGCAATTTTAACCCGCCTAAAAAGCCCTTCTAAGTCTTCTCTGGATGTGTGTTCATACTCAGCTAATAACTTAGCATTGATTGTATCACGGCGGAAATCGTTGGGAAAAGCATAGCCCTTCTTGCGTAACCTAGCCAATTTTTCACGACGCTTGGCTATTAATCTGTGCTCATCCTGCTCTATATCTTTCATCATGGTATTTTTTACAGTCCTGATTTTAGTGAAGCTTCAATAAATAACGTTAAATCACCATCTAAAACTGCTTGGGTGTTGCTTGTTTGCACATTGGTGCGTAAGTCTTTGATGAGTGATTGATCTAATATATAAGAACGAATCTGACTGCCCCAGCCAATATCAGCCTTATCTGCTTCAGCCATTTGCTTTTCTTCACGTTGTTTAAGTAATTCAACTTCATACAGCTTTGCTTTTAACAAGTTCATCGCTGCGCTTCTATTTTTATGCTGTGATCGCTGTGACTGACACTGGACAACCGTATTAGTTGGAATGTGGGTAATGCGTACCGCAGAATCAGTTTTATTAACATGCTGCCCACCAGCACCGCTTGCGCGGTAAGTATCAATGCGTAAATCAGCCTTATTAATATCAATATCAATATCATCTTCTACTTCAGGATAAACAAACACTGAGCAGAAAGAAGTATGACGGCGAGCACCAGAATCAAAAGGAGACTTACGCACCAAGCGATGAACACCTGTTTCTGTTCTGAGTAAACCAAAGGCGTATTCACCAGCAAAATGAAGGGTGGCACTCTTAATCCCAGCGACATCTCCGGCTGATACCTCAACTAATTCGACCTTAAAATTGCGCTCCTCACCCCAACGCAGATACATTCTGAGTAACATATTTGCCCAATCTTGGGCTTCAGTACCACCTGATCCTGATTGTACATCAAGATAAGCGTTACCTGCATCCATCTTGCCAGAAAACATGCGTTTAAATTCCAGTTGTGTCAATACGTTATCCACAGCAACTAAATCTGTATCAACAGAATCAAGTATGTCTTGATCATGCTCCTCTATGGCAAGCTCTAGCAACTCCCTAGCATCATCTAAGGCGTCAAGATGATCTGCCAACTTAGCAATAACACGTTCTAAGCTAGCGCGCTTTTGG
The DNA here is from genome assembly GCA_965199725.1 of Methylophagaceae bacterium. GTDB lineage: Bacteria > Pseudomonadota > Gammaproteobacteria > Nitrosococcales > Methylophagaceae. The sequence goes on along the minus strand of OZ241321.1, from coordinate 1,340,472 downwards.
CCTAACTCTTTTGCCCGTTCAGGATCATCCCACACCGCTGGTGATTCTAATTGTTGTGTTATCTCAGCTAACTGTTCAACCTTAGCATCATAGTCAAAGATACTCCTTGAGATCATTGCTACGACTTTTAAGGTCTTTTATTTTTTGTATGATTACGCTGGTTTCCAAGTTAAAGTGCTCCTTAAAGTTAGTGTGTGCTATATCTATATTATAGTAACGTAATATGTATAGAGCGAAAGTATATTATTGATTTTTGCCTTATGCCGTATGGTAAAAATAGGGTCATGGCTTTTTTACAACTCAAATAAGAAATGTTTTAATAGGTAATAGGGGCAATGACCAAATTTAGGTAACCGAAATTAAGGGTCCTTTACAATCTTATATTAAGTAACTATCAGCCATTAGCCAACAATATAGCTCAACTGGAATTTAATTAAGCAGCCTTTAGTCGCTTGTTATCTTGATTACAGGATATTGAAAAACGCCAACATTTTCAGTTGTTAGAATATCGTTTACGCAGTATAGACAAGAGTGGGAAGGTGCATGCCAGCATTAAATTGACCATTGTTAGGCTTGCACTTAACTGGTGATTAAGACCCACAGATTAATATAACACTTACTTTAATGGGTGTTTTGATAGTTATTAATTGCTTCCCTCTATGCGCGCTTGCCAGTCTAAATGCTCTATTAAATATACAGGCTGAAAACTTCCAAGTAGACAAGTAGCACACAAACTAAATGAAGAAACACAGCATATTAAAGACAAGTCAAAGTAACACTAAAAAGAACCCAGAAACAAAATTAGATCAGCTACTTTAAATCTGTTGTACGTTGTATTTGCTGGTATGCTCACCTTTTAGGTAAAAGTTTCAGCGGATCAACCGGCTTGCCATTGCGCCTTATCTCAAAGTGGAGCTTATCTTGTTGCGTGCCTGTGCGTCCCAATGTGGCAATCTTTTGCCCTGCTTTTACTTGTTCGCCCTCTTTAACCAACAAGGTTTTATTATGCGCATAAGCACTTAAATAAACATTATTATGCTTTATAATTAGCAGTCTACCATATCTTGGTAACCCATTACCGCTGTATACAACCTCACCAGATGCCGCTGACACAATGCCTTGTCCTGAGATGCCAGCAATATCAATACCCTTACGACCAGCGCCACTGACTGAGTAGGTTGATATTATCTTACCTTCGGTCGGCCAGTGCCAGAAGGTTATCCGCTCTTTGGGGAGTGCTCTAGTGGTAGTAGGCTCTCTTGATACACTTGCTCGTTTTTTACGGATCTGTTTTTGTGGTCTGATTTTTAACGTCTGGCCTGGATAAATTTTATAAGGTGAGCGAATATTATTATTTTCAGCTAGGTCTTGATAATTCATGCCATAACGCCAACTAATTGAATAAAGCGTATCGCCCTTTTTTACCTTATACGTTAAAGGTAGTGACGTTGGTATTATCGTGCTTATGCTGGGTTTTTGTTTGCCTCTATTGTATCGCTTATCATCAATAGGCGCCAATACATGGCTACCACCACAGGCAGTTAATGTTATCATCAACAACACAATAAGCGTCTTTTTCATTATTTAGTTCAATAATAGCCAACTCACTACAACTAATAAAATAGTTGTCCAACCAATGTAATCAATCCATTGATGTAACTTTGACTCAAGCGCCTCTCCACCCCATAGCATTAGCCACGCCACTAGGAAAAATCGTGCACCACGACCAATAACAGAACCAATCACAAACAGCATAAATGTCACGCCCAACACGCCAGATACAATAGTAAATATTTTATAGGGAACAGGCGTAAACCCGGCCAGTAATATTGCCCAAAACCCCCATTTTTGAAACCATTGTTCTGCTGACTGATAGGCATCCATATAGCCGAAAGTATGCAGCCATGGCTCAACAATATTAAAAGCAAAAACGCCAATAAGATAGCCAAATAGCCCACCCAATACTGAAGTGACTGTTGTTAAACCAGCATAAAACCATGCTTTTTCTGGCTTGGCCAATGTCATTGGTGCCAATATCACATCAGGCGGAACTAAAAAAAAAGATGATTCAGTAAAACTGACTATCGCAAGCCAATATACTGCATATCGGTGACGCGCCCAATCCATCACCCGCTGATACAGTGATGAAAAAATAGTCACTGTATGTGCCCAGAAACCAAAGGAACAAACGTTACCGCGTCCAGCTCAGTTTCTTCAAAAGTATTATTATGACGAACAATAACCCTTAGCGATTGTTGCCTGCCACTGCCAACAGGAATAACCAACCGCCCTTTTTGTGACACCAATTGCCTTAATAGTTCTTCAGGTAATGAATCAGGCGCACAAGTGACAATAATGCCATCATAAGGCGCATGTTCTGGCCAACCCCAACTACCGTCACTATGTTTTAATTTAATATTATTAAGTTGTAGCTTGTAAAAAAGCTCACGCGCTTGGTTCTGCAAAGGCGCAATGCGTTCAACACTATAGACACGATCAACAAGATGTGACAACACCGCCGTTTGATACCCCGACCCTGTACCTACTTCCAGCACTTTCTTTTTCGGTGCCCCTTGCAATAACACTTCTGTCATTTTAGCAACAACAAAAGGTTGCGAAATGGTTTGATCATGCCCTATCGGCAGCGCTGTATCCTCATAAGCACGTGCCGCTAACGCCTGATCAACAAATAAATGTCGCGGAAGATCGCTCATCACCACCAACACATCATGATTATCAATATTCTGCGCTTTCAGACGGGTAATTAAACGATCACGAGCACGCTGTGATGTCATGCCAGTACCACACCTATCAATGATCACTTACACTATGTCCTGTAGCCAAGTATCCACACTATCAATTGCATCATAGCGTGTTAAATCTATTTGTAATGGTGTTACTGACACAGCATTACGCCGGATAGCATCAAAGTCTGTACCGATCCCAGCATCCTGTTCCTTGCCAGCAGGACCAATCCAATATATGGCGCGACCACGAGGATCATATTCTTTAATAACTGACTCGGCCTTATGGCGATGGCCCAATCGGGTACTTTCAAAACCAGTGATATCAGCTATAGGTAGATCGGGCACATTCACATTTAAAATGGTATCGGCTGGTAATGATGTTTTCTTTAATTGTCTAACCAGTCTTTTCGCTACCCAAGCCGCTGTTGGAAAATGTGTTGCTATGTGGTTATTGAGTGAAATTGCAACCGCTGGCAAACCCAAAAATCTTCCTTCTATTGCCGCAGCAACAGTGCCTGAATACAAGACATCATCACCCAAATTTGCACCAGCATTAATCCCTGCTACGACTATATCTGGCTCATCATCGAGCAACCCAGTAATAGCAAGATGAACACAATCTGTTGGCGTACCCTCAACACGATAAAAACCGTTGTCTAATTGACTCACTCGCAATGGATTATCTAAAGTTAATGAATTACTAGCACCACTGAAATTGCGGTGTGGCGCAACTACGGTAATATCACCGATTCTGGACATTGCTTCAGCTAATATAGATAATCCCTCAGCCATATAGCCATCGTCATTACTCACCAAAATTTTCATTGCGTGTCTTGTTTAACTTACAATTATTATTAGATTGCATTTTGCTCGAATAAAACGAAAATAAGGGTATCGCTCAATACCCTTATTGTCTTAAAATTAACATCTTTTAAGATTACATCAACTTGTTATCAGCTTGTCCGCCACCATAGCTATGGAACTGCATTATCTCACCACCTGGGGTTACTTTAACTGCACAATATTTGAATTCCGGTATTTTGGCCGATGGATCAAGTGCCGCATTAGACAGCTTGTTAATCGCTGCTTCATAGTAACAAAATGCCATAAATACTGCACCTGTGGGTACCCCTTCATCAGCCCTTGCCAAAGTAGAAATTTGACCACGACGGGTTGATAAGGTGATCATATCGCCCGGTTTAACCCCCATTTCATCTAAACTTAACGGGTTAATTGTCGCCACCGCTTCTGGCTCCAGCGCATCCAGTACATTGGAACGACGGGTCATTGAGCCGGTATGCCAATGTTCTAACATACGTCCAGTCATGAGCACGAATGGATAATCATCATCCGGTCGCTCATCTGGCGGTACAATATCTGCTGGGACAAATTTACCCAAACCACTTTCACGCGGAAATGTATCGGTGAAAATGATATCACTACCAGGATCGCCTTCTTTAAGGCACGGATAAACGATTGACCCTTCTTGTTGTAACCGTTCCCACGTCATCCCAGCCATAGTGGGTACAGCTTTACGTATTTCTGTAAATACATCAGCGGCACCACTGTAATGCCAATCCAGTCCAATGCGACGCGCTATTTCCTGAATAATCCATAAATCCTGACGAGCATCACCCGGTGGTGGTACAGCCTGACAACCTAACTGCACCAATCTATCAGTATTGGTAAAGGTACCTGTTTTTTCCGAATATGCCGAAGCCGGTAAAACAACATCAGCCAGATAAGCTGTTTCAGTCAGGAAAATATCCTGCACTACCATATGATCAAGCATTGCCATAGATTGGCACGCATGGGTGGAATCCGGATCGGACATCGCAGGGTTTTCACCTTGCACATACAGCCCCGCTAAATGACCGTCATGAATGGCATTCATAATCTCAACAACCGTTAAGCCCGGCTGATTATCTAAATTGCAATGCCATAATTTTTCAAAATAGGTGCGTGCTTTTTGGTCACCAACGGGTTGATAGTCTGGGAATACCATTGGAATCAAACCCATATCAGATGCGCCCTGCACATTATTCTGACCGCGTAATGGATGCAAACCAGTACCCGGTCGACCAATTTGACCAGTCATTAACGCTAATGAAATTAGACAGCGGGCGTTATCTGTACCATGCACATGCTGTGATACGCCCATACCCCATAAAATTATTGATCCTGAAGATGTTGCATATAGTCTGGCCACCTCGCGTAAGGTATTTGCTGAAATACCACAGATAGGTTCCATCATCTCTGGTGTATAGGATTGTAAATGGGCTTTCATTGCCTCAAAGCCTTCAGTACGCTCAGCAATAAATTGCGGATCAATCAAATTTTCCTCAACAATGGTATGCATGATCGCATTCAGCATAGGCACATCACTGCCTGGTTTAAATGCGAGATGATAGGTCGCCTGGCGGGATAAATCTGTTGATCTGGGATCCATCAAAATTAACTTAGTACCGCGACGCAGCGCATTTTTCATCCACGTTGCGCCAACAGGATGATTAACTGTTGGGTTAGAACCAATAATAATGATAACCTCTGCTTTTGCTACATCAGAAACAGGGTTGGAAACCGCACCAGAACCTAAACATTCTAATAGCGCAACCACAGAAGATGCGTGACACAGCCGGGTACAGTGATCAACATTATTAGTTTTAAATCCTGTACGAATCAGTTTCTGAAATAAGTAGGCCTCCTCATTACTGCCCTTAGCGCTACCAAAACCAGCTAAAGCATGCCTGCCCCGTTCAGCAAGAATTTGCTTAAAGCCATTAGCGGCCAAATCTAGTGCTTCTTCCCATGTTGCTTTACGAAAAATTTTTGCAGTATCATTAGGGTCCATAGAAAAATCAGCCGACTTAGGCGCATCATCGCGGCGAATGAGTGGCACAGTCAACCTATGAGGATGGTGAACATAATCAAAACCATAGCGCCCCTTAACGCACAAACGCCCTTTATTGGCAGGACCATCACGACCCGTAACATACAAAATCTTGTCATCCTTAACATGGTAGGTCATCTGGCAACCAACGCCACAAAACGGACAACCAGAATCAATCTGACGATCTACCTCTAACATGCCTACATCATCTGCTGGCATCAATGCCCCTGTTGGACAGGCTTGAACGCATTCACCACAACCAACACAAGTGCTATCACCCATAGGATCGCCCAAATCAAATACAATACTGGCATGATCGCCACGGAAAGCAAGACCTATTACATCATTATTCTGCTCGTCACGGCACGCCCGAACACAACGAGTACATTGGATGCACGCATCCATATTCACTGCAATACCTGGGTGTGACGTATCTGCTACAGGTTGCTTTCTTGTCTCAAAACGCGGTAAGCCCAATTCCAGTTTTTTTGCCCAGTAATCCAGCGTTGAGTGTAAAGTGTGAGGTTCATCAGATACATCAGACTTTAATAATTCCAGCACCATTTTTTGCGATTTTAACGCACGCTCACTGTTTGATTGCACTTTCATTCCCGTTGTCGGTTGACGGCAGCATGACGGTGCTAATACTCGCTCACCCTCAATTTCAACCATACAAGCACGGCAATTACCATCTGCGCCTTCTCTGTCTGAATAGCACAGATATGGAATATCAATGCCTTGCTGCTTAGCTACATCAAGTAATGTATCACCCTCTTCTGCTACTACAGCCTGACCATTTAAGACAAAATGAATGAGGTTATGATCAACTTCTAACTCTTTTGGGTTAATTGCCATTATTTCAACTCCTCAGGAAAGTACCTGATAACACTACGCATAGGGTTTGGTGCAGCCTGTCCCAGCCCACAAATAGATGCATCAATCATGACATCGGATAAATCTTCAAGTAAGTCCTCATCCCATGTTGCTTTTTCCATCAAATCGCTCGCTTTAGCAGTGCCCACTCGACAAGGCGTGCATTGCCCACACGATTCTTCCCTGAAAAACTTCATGGCATTAGTGGCTAAATCACATGCCTTGTCCTTATCAGAAAATACAATAACAGCGGCGCTGCCAATGAAACAACCATATTCCTGCAAAGTATCAAAATCCATAGGCACACTACCCAATGAAGCTGGCAAAATACCCCCTGATGCGCCACCAGGAAAATAACCATAAAATCTATGTCCCTTCTGCATACCGCCGCAATACTCATCAATTAATTCCTGCATGGAAATGCCCGCAGGTGCTAAATGCACGCCTGGCTTATTAATCCGACCACTAATAGAAAACGAGCGCAGACCAACTCGGCCATTACGACCATGACGTGTCAGAAAATCAGCCCCTTTTTCCAGAATATCGCGTACCCAATATAAAGATTCCATATTGTGCTCAAGGGTTGGGCGACCAAATAGACCAACCTGAGCAACAAACGGTGGGCGCAAACGTGGCATGCCGCGCTTACCTTCTATTGACTCAATCATCGCCGACTCTTCGCCACAAATATAAGCACCCGCGCCACGGCGCAAATGAATAATCGGCATATCTTCCGCTGGCGGACTGGTGCGCAATACTGCTAATTGTTCAGTCAAATTTTGCCTAATGGCTGCATATTCATCACGCAGATAAATATAGACTTGATCAACACCGGTTACCCATGCGGCAATCAGCATTCCCTCCAAAAAACGATGTGGATCGCGCTCTAAATAATGCCTGTCCTTAAATGTGCCTGGCTCACCTTCATCAATGTTAACTGCCATCAACTTTGGCGCAGGCTGATCTCGCACTATCCGCCATTTACGCCCAGCAGGAAAACCAGCGCCACCTAGTCCTCGCAGACCAGAATCATCCATCACCTTAAGTATGTCTTCTATATCACGGCTGCCAGCACGACAGGCTTTGTATAGCAAATAACCACCTTGCTCACTATAAGCCTTATAGCTAATTGGATTTATTTGCTCAGGCATGGCTGCCCCTGCATCAACCGCACGCTCAACTTTGACAACACTAGCCTGCGGAATAGGGTTTGTGCCAACTACAGCAACAGGCGCCTTATCACAACGCCCAACGCAGGGAACACGTTGTATGCGCACATTACTATCCATAGCATTTTCAAGTGCATCAGTCAGTTTTTGCGCACCTCTCATTGCGCATGTTAATGATTCACACACACGTACAGTTAATACAGGGGGTGCTAAATCACCTTCCCTGATGACATCAAAGTGATGATAAAAAGTTGCTACCTCATACACCTCAGCTTTTGATAGCTTCATTTCACAAGCAAGCGCCACTAGGTGCGCTGCCGAAATATGGTTGTATTTATCCTGAATTTTATGTAAGTGCTCAATTAACAGGTCTCTTTGCCGAGACTCATCGCCCAGCAACAATCGCACTTCATTCAGTGATTGGCGATCAACCTGCCTGCCTTTGCCAACAGATCTTGGCAATTTCAGCATATTGCCTGCTTTTCGCGCACTAACCTCCCGTACACTCACTTATCTCATCTCTCTAAAGCAGCGCTACCATATTGACAGCATTTATGTAGGTAATAAATTAACCAAACATACCAATAAAACTAATGTAGGCAAAACAAATACCAAAGCCTAAGTTTGAAAAGGGTAGTATACAATATTTGGTACTGTAAAAATATTTTTACGCTTGTTGACAGAAACTTATTCCTAAAGCTTATACACCATGATTGACACCAAGCCTATATCCATGCACGATGTTAAGCTAATAGTGCACCATGTCACACAATAAAAAATAAAGCGCAACGCATTATTATCAGGCTTGTTGTTGTTAGGTTTAATGTTGATGCGATTTAATATCGCCGCTGCGAGGAGCGATAAACAAGCTGCTGAACTTAAGAGATAGGCTTGCTACTTAAGATGAGCAATGCCGTGCAGGAAAAAGCTCACCAATGTTATTGCCAATCAGTATAAAAATTGCTAGCGTAAGGCAGTGCTTGTGCCTAAATTTTAAGGGGTGTTATAACGATGCGTAACATTAACTTGTCATCATTATTGCTGTTGGGCTTTTTGCTAAGCGCTTGCGGTTATGTTGGTAACTTCAATGAAACCCGCGAGCTTGCTGAGCAAGGTATGGCTCAAGCGCAGTATAATCTGGGCGTGATGTACTCTAAAGGCGAAGGCGTAGCACAACATACTATCACTGCCCATATGTGGCTTAATATCGCCCTGCGGAGGGCAATACACACGCTACTGAACTAAGAGATAGGCTTACACTTATGATGAGCAATGCCGCGCTGGAAAAAGCCCGCCAATGTATTGCCAATCAGTATAAAAATTGCTGATAATACGGCGTGGCGATGCATCCCTGCCTTGCCCTTGTTGCCTTTGTTTAGCGACAAAAATCCAGCCATGGGAATAGTGTTTAGGCAGGGTCTATTATTATTTTTCACTGAAACAGGAACAGTAAAATTTGACACATTATTTTTGATCGCGTCATGCTTTGGCTTTGCTCATATGATGGGAGGCATGAACAGGTTTCATCATAAAGTTAGCAATAAATGCAATGACCAATAATAGCGCCATTAGATACATTGTCTGATTGTACAGGCTTGGCGTAGGATCAATAGTACCTAGTGGCACAATTTCCATTAGCTTGGCAACGGTGACTGTTTTTGCTTCTACTAGGCTATTTAACTGATCAATGCCCGCACCAAATGTTGCTTGAAATGTCGCAGAATCAAGTGTATCAACTAGGTTCTGCACTGCTTTCGTTGTCGCGCTTTCTCGTAGCGAGGTAATTGCCAATGGGCCCAACACACCAGCAATGCTCCATGCGGTCAGCAGCCGCCCATGGATGCCGCCTACATATCTGGTACCAAAAATATCAGCCAAATAAGCTGGAATAGTTGCAAAAGCACCGCCATACATAGTAAAAATCAGCATTGTTGCAGCATAAAACATGACAAGCCAAGTAACAGAAGGTGATACGCTGACCGTTTGAGCAACAAACGGAATAGACGCATACAATAACGCCCCCAAACCAAAGAAGATAAAATAGGTATTTTTGCGCCCAATATAATCAGACATACTCGCCCAGAACACCCGCCCTAACATATTAAAAACACTGATCATCAGCACATAAGTCGCAGCAAACTCCAAATTCACGACGCTTGACAATGCACCCCCAAAGATATCTTTCATCATTGTTTTAGCCACTGAAATAACGCCAATACCTGCTGTTACATTCAGGCAAAGCATCAGCCATAATTGCCAGAATTGTGGCGTTTTAAGCGCCTCATCAATATCAACATCATGCTGAGTAATCATACTTTTGGTTTCATCAGGCACTACATAGCCTGCTGGCAGCCACCCCTCTTTGGGAACACGATAAGCAAAAGCAGCGACCATCATAATGATAAAATAGACAATACCTAAGGTAAAAAATGTTTGCGCTACACCAATATTACCTGTACCTATCAGATACACACCTTCTGGCCCAGGTACTAACATACTGGCTACATCATTGGCACCAACGACCACGACTTCATGTAACTCACCAGCAATCTCTGTCATACGCCGACCCGCTTTGGTCACTAGGTTCAGGCTGCTAACCGTACCTAAATAATCTGGCGCGACATAAAAAAATCGTATTAGTGGACCAATCATGAATTTAGCAATCATTGCACCACCACCAAAACCCATAATAGCGATCCCTGTAGCCATTCCCCGACGATCTGGAAACCAACGAATCAAGGTACTGACAGGGGAAATATAGCCCAGCCCTAAGCCGCAGCCACCTAACACGCCATAGCCAAGATAGAGTAGCCATAACTCACCAAGTACAATCCCTATGCCACCAACAATAAATCCACCACCCCAGAAAGTTGCAGCGATAGCGCCCACTGTTCTGGGGCCTACTTTTTCTAGCCATTTGCCAGCAAAAGCAGCAGCCAACCCCAAGCATACAATCGCTACAGTAAAAATCCAGACAACGCTTTTAAGGCTCCAATCATCAGCAGCACTGGTGACAATACCCACTCTGGCTACAAGCGCAGGGTTAAATAAACTCCACGCATATACCGAGCCAATGCAAAGGTGAATACCCAATGCAGCCGGCGCAATCAACCATCTATTAAAATGCTCATCTGCGACAATACGTTCTTTAGAAAATAGTCCGCTCACAATGCCCCCCTTAAATTACGTCATGCCAAAATTTACGCCCTGCCAACAGGTATCCGTTAGCAGCACACTAATCTACGCCAACACTTTCATCCTGCTTACTTTCTGTAACCCCCTAGGGAGTTTATATCCTCGCTTGCCTCTATCACTGGTATAATGTGCAATATCTGACGGCTTAAGGGTAATATGCCGCTTTCCTGCATATAGTATGATGCTTGCATGTTCAGAGACAGTAATAACTGCACGCAAACTTTCCTGTTTTGCAATAAAGCGGGGCTGCGGGATATTAATCAAACGTGCCCCTTTGCCCTTGTTTAATACTGGCATATCACCTGCAGGAAATATCAACAGCCGACCATCACTAGAAACAACAGCAAGATGAATAGCAGCGCTATTATCAAGTAGTAATGGCGGCAAAATATCCGCACCATCAGGGATATTAAATAACAATTTGCCAGATCTATTCTTAGTCAGCATATTACCCAGTCTGGTGATAAAACCATAGCCTGCAGTATTGGATAATACGACAAATTTATCTGGATCACCAGCTAACAAAGCAACAAATCTGGCATCTGATGGACACTGAAACCGCCCACTTAATGGCTCACCTTGGCTGCGTGCTGATGGCAATGTATGTGCAACAACAGCGTAACTGCGCCCAGTAGAATCCAAAAATATCACCAACTGGTTGCTCCGCGTCTTAACAGAGGCCATATAGCGATCACCAGTTCTGAAATTTAATGCTTCAGGGCTGATATCATGGCCTTTTGCCGCACGCACCCAACCACTTTCTGATAATATAATTGTCAGTGGTTCAGATGGCAACAGATCGTAGTCATCTAATGCCTTAGCAGCGCTTTTATCTACAATTTCAGAGCGGCGATCATTGCCGAATTTCTCCACATCTGCAATCATCTCTTTACGAATAAGTGTCCTTAATCTGGCTTCTGAGCCCAGCAATAGTGTTAACGATTTTTGCTCTTTGGTAAGCTCAGCTACTTCGCCGTGTATTTTTGTCTCTTCCAATTTTGCTAAATGACGCAGCCTCAACTCTAAAATTGCCTCGGCTTGGCGATCACTGATATCAAAGCGGGCTATCAGTATCTTTTTTGGCTCATCTTCCGATCGAATAATCGCAATGACATCATCAATATTGAGATAAACAACCAGTAATCCCTCCAATACATGTAGACGATCATTGATTTTATTTAAACGATGGTGTAAACGTAAACGGACTGTATCAATGCGATAATCAAGCCATTCCAGTAATAAATCGCGCAAATTTTTAACCTGCGGTCTATTATCCAACCCTATCATATTCATATTGATACGATGACTACGTTCAAGATCTGTTGTAGCAAACAGGTGCAGCATCAATGCGTCCACATCAACACGATTTGAGCGTGGCACAATAACCAACCTGACTGGGCATTCATGATCTGATTCATCACGAATATCAGCTACCATTGCCAGCTTTTTGTCTGCCATTTGAGTCGCAATTTGCTCAATGACTTTAGCGCCAGACACCTGATAAGGTAACTCACTAATGATAATTTTACCGCCCTCTTCGCTGTAACGAGCGCGTTGGCGAATACTACCGCGACCAGTGGCGTAGGCTTTTAGCATCTCCTCCTTGGAAGATACAATCTCACCGCCTGTTGGAAAGTCTGGTCCCTGAATATCATCCAGCAATGCTGTTAATTTAGTTGTTGGTTTTTTCAGCAAACGTAAACAGGCATTGACGACTTCCGCTAAATTATGAGGTGGAATATCTGTTGCCATGCCAACAGCAATACCACTGCCGCCATTCAGTAATATATTGGGTAGCCTTGCAGGCAATAACTCTGGCTCATCCATCGTACCATCAAAGTTAGCAACCCACTTTACCGTGCCTTGGGTCAGTTCAGCCAACAATGTCTGTGCATAAGCTGTCAGTTTTGATTCAGTATAGCGCATTGCCGCAAACGACTTAGGGTCATCAATTGAACCCCAATTACCCTGACCGTCCACCAATGGATAGCGGTATGAAAAAGGTTGTGCCATTAAAACCATTGCTTCGTAACATGCCGAATCACCATGCGGATGATATTTTCCTAAGACATCACCGACCGTACGTGCTGATTTTTTATATTTAGATACCGAATTTAGCCCCAGTTCAGACATGGCATAAACAATACGCCGTTGTACCGGCTTTAGTCCATCGCCAATATGCGGCAATGCCCGATCTAAAATAACGTACATGGAGTAATCCAAGTAGGCTTTTTCGGCAAAGTCGTGCACTGGCAATTGCTCTAAATCATTAACTAATAGACTCATCATCAAAAATCCATTACCCTTAGTTTACTATCGCCGCGAGATCACCATTATTCTCCAGCCAAACCTTACGATCCGCAGCACGCTTTTTAGCCAGTAGTCTATCAATCACAGTAATGGTATCACTGTCATCATTGGCTATTGTTAATCTAATCAAGCGTCGTGTATCTGGTGCCATTGTTGTTTCACGCAGCTGTAAAGGGTTCATTTCTCCCAACCCTTTAAAACGCTGAATGCTGATCTTGCCAGTTATCTTGCCTTGCTCTATACGGTCTATAATTGTGTCGCGTTCTTCATCGTCAATTGCATAAAACACCTGTTTACCAACATCAATACGATAAAGTGGCGGCATGGCTACACAGATATGACCACCCAGAACCAATGGCCTGAAATGCTGAACAAACAAAGCACATAGTAAAGTAGCAATATGGGCACCATCTGAATCTGCATCAGCAAGAATACAGATTTTGCCATAACGCAAACCTGACAAATCTGCCGAAGATGGATCAACACCAATGGCAATAGCAATATCATGCACTTCCTGCGAGGCAAGCACTTGGGCAGAATCAACCTCCCATGTATTTAATATCTTTCCTCGTAGTGGCATGACAGCCTGAAACTCACGATCACGTCCCTGCTTGGCACTGCCGCCAGCAGAATCACCCTCCACCAAAAATAATTCGGTACGGGAAACATCCTGTGACGAACAGTCTGCCAATTTTCCAGGTAAGGTAGGCCCTGCATGCACGCGCTTACGCACTACCTTTTTAATTCGTTTTAATCGTGACTGTGCGTTACTAATAGCAAATTCGGCAATTTTTTCGCCATCTAGAACATGATGGTTCAGCCATAAACTAAAGGCATCCTTTACCGCACCAGCAACAAAGCCTGCGCAGTGTCTGGAAGATAATCGCTCTTTTGTTTGACCAGAAAATTGCGGATCCTGCAATTTAACTGACAAGACATAACAACATTGTTCCCAGATATCTTCGGCCGTTAACTTAACACCACGTGGCAATAAACTACGAAATTCGCAAAACTCTTTTAACGCATCCAGCAAACCCGTACGCAAACCATTCACATGCGTACCCCCTTGTGGCGTTGGGATTAAATTCACATAACTCTCAGCCAGCACCTCGCCACTTTCCTGCTGCCACACCAATGCATAATTAACCTGCTTATCCTCACTTTCAATATGACTAACAAATGGTGTTGTCGGTACGCAAGGCACGCCTGTCATGATGGCATCTACATAACTACTTAAACCACCGCTATAGCACCAACGATCTTCGCTTTTTTCATCACCTGAAAAATCAGTAAAGGTAACCACTAGGCCAGGACATAACACTGCTTTTGCCCTTAATAAATGATGCAAACGAGATACTAAAAAATGGTCAGAATCAAAATAAGCTTTATCAGGCCAAAAACGCACTGTTGTACCAGTATTACGCTTACCAACAACGCCAATTTCTAATAGCTCTGTAGTCCTGACACCATGCTCAAAGGTAATAGCGTATTCTTTGGTATCACGACGAATGTTCACTTCCAATCGCGATGACAGTGCGTTAACAACTGCAACACCCACGCCATGTAATCCGCCTGAAAAACGGTAGTTTTTATTAGAAAACTTTCCGCCTGCGTGCAAACGAGTCAGAATAACTTCAACCCCAGGTACGCCCTCTTCCGGATGAATATCAACTGGCATACCGCGGCCATCATCAATCACCTCTAACGAGTTATCCGGATGTAAAATGACCTGTACACTAGTAGCATAGCCAGCTACCGCCTCATCAATGCTGTTATCAATGACTTCTTGTGCTAAATGGTTTGGCCTAGTGGTATCAGTATACATACCAGGGCGTTTTTGTACTGGCTCAAGCCCAGTTAATACTTCTATCGCCGCTGCGTTATATTCATTAATCATTTTATATAGAATGCACCAACATGCTCGCAGTTATTCGTATGGCACGCCCGACAGGATTCGAACCTGTTACCCTCGGCTTAGAAGGCCGATGCTCTATCCAAATGAGCTACGGGCGCATACACTTTAAGATTATTATATAGTCATTTACAGATCGTTTTTAAGTCATGCCTGACACGGAGATATAAACGTGATGAGAATACCAGATACACATTACTGACATTGTTCTTTAATACACACTAACTCGTAGAAAATGCCCCGCAATGCCGACGTGGACGGTGTTCTTGAACCGTTGGTTCAAGTCGGAACATCATTACAGCTTCGGGCTACTCATCCAAGACAAGTCTGCACGCCCACTATTTATTCAGTTCCTTTGCAATATGCTTATAGATCAAGAAACTAATCGCTACTATCAAACACCGCAGGGACTTACTCACTATGATACGCCTATTTTTTAGCAAGGCAAATTACATCATATCAAGATTTTTGCCATAGCTAAATAATAGCCACACCAATGTTTTCCTTAAAAATATACGAGCTGACACCTAAAGCAAATTCTTAAGGCCTACCAGTAACATGCGAGGTGTAATTGGTAGCTCTGTCTATTCTTTAAGTTTAAGAACACGCAATATACTCTTTGGGAATACTGTTATATTTGATTAACTACACATTGCTTAATACCAAAAATCTCAATATCGTTAATGATGGTTATATTTGTTTTTGCATAGCACATTTTACTTAATGCACAAATTAACAATAGGCCATAAAAAAACTTTCTGGATATCAAATAACTCATCAATGTGACATAGATTTTTTGAACAAAAATATATACGACGAAACGGATATGTTAAATATTTGAAGTCTTTCAAAAAAATATTCATGCTTTTGCATTCAGACCAGTAGTAACGAAACGAATTACTCGGTAAATTTGACTAATGGATATGTGGAGCCATTTCAAAATAATATTCATATTTTTGTATTCATCTGTATCATAAAAACTGTCTAGATCATCTATCCAGCAACCAGATTCTTCACCATGCACATCTATCTCTATCTCTTTATAATCAGTTATTGCATATGAGACCTCAAGCAAAATAAGAGCTAAACCAACACCTGTTTGTGTGTTACCAGTTACAATCCTTTTAGAATTGAGATATGTACCTGTAATCGTTTTTTATACATATATTTTTGAACAACTTCTTTAAATAGTGGTATATGTTTTTTTAAAATTTTAGCCTCACTGCCACGGATAAATATTTTGCTCTTATGGGCTCTCATTAGAGCATAAAATTCTGTTTTTTTAACTCATCTGCAGTAATCAATAAACAATTCTCTTGAATGTTTTCTATAGCTTTCAGTAAAGTATACGATGCTGATTTTTTCCAGTTTTCGTTAATTTTTACCTTTATATTCCAATCTTTCTTTTTTAAGAAATCAATAATTTTTAGATAGCGAAACCCTGCTACAATCTCGATATCCCCTTCTTTAAACCCTACTTCAAACAACTGTTTGATAATTCGTTCCAATTGAATTTGTCCACAAAATGAATATAAACATTTAGGCTTATTTGAAAAAATTGGAAAACCGTGTTCTAACGATCTTCCCCCTGTTGCTGCCAATAAAATGGCTTTCATAATTTCTCTCCTCTGCGAGCCAAGATATATATTCACTGATAGCGCCCACTGTTCTGGGGTCTACTTTTTCTAGCCATTTGCCAGCTTTTCTTACATTGTTTTACCATAATCATAATCTAACATAGGCTAGTTATCTGGTACCATCCTATTTTTACACTTGCGTGGTTACGGTTTGCCAATATTCTGTACCCAAAAACTCATTGGCTTATTAATTTAACACTATTGTCATCAACACTAATGCACATATTTTTTGAGCATAGCTATCACCTTCTTAAGTAGTAATAATGGTTATTAAAGTATCACTTTTTAGCATTAAGTGACGGGGCTGATATTCATCCATAAAAAGTGGATGCAATCCCAATATAATTATCAATAATAGTCAATTGCTAATTATTGGCAATTAACTAAGATTGATGATCGATCAGCATCAAAGACTGCAAAACCAAAAGGCAGTGACAACTATCAATCAGCTTGACTAACATGCTGTACAAGACTTAAGCCCTCACCGCGTGGATCGCTGGCTGCGGTAAGTTGTCCGTTACGTTTATTATAAATTATGATCTGCATATTACCGTACTGACGATTCAGTTGTTTAACACTATGTCCGCGTTTCGTAAGATCGGTCAATTGCCGGTCAGAAAATCCTGTAGACTCAACTTGCACCTGATTAGGAACGTATTGATGATGAAATCTCGGTGCAGCAACAATAGTAGTTGCTTTTTTGCCAGCAATAAAGTCTAAAATACCCAACAGCACCATCGTAATAATTCTACTACCACCCGGTGTACCAATAATCATTAACCTGTCATCGTTGTCAATAAATGTAGGCGTCATACTTGATAGCGGTCGCTTATAAGCTTCAATGGCATTTGCCTTGCTACCAATAAGTCCATACACATTAGCGATACCTTCACCTGTTGAGAAATCATCCATTTCATCGTTCAATATAACGCCTGTACCTTGCGCAATAAAGCCAGAACCAAAGGGATAGTTAATGCTTAACGTAGCAGCAACTCGGTTACCATATTGGTCAATAACAGAGAAGTGAGTAGTATTTTCCCCTTCGCCATTAAGAGCAGGGATATCATCGTCACTGTCAGCGATACTGAAACGCCGCCAGTCAATGTTGCTAACAAGTTTTTTGGCATAAGGCTTTGATAGTAATTTTTCGCTTGGCACAGAGACAAAATCATCATCACCCAGCAGGCGACGATCAAAATAAGCACGGCGCATAACCTCAACTAAGATATGTCTTTTTTGCTCAGAAGATAATGTTGCTACAGGTAGCTGCTCAAGCTGATTAAGCATTGACATAAGCACAATGCCTCCCGATGAAGGTAGCGCTGCTGAGGTGATGTTATAACCGGCGTAAGTGCCGGTTACAGGTTGTTTTTCCTTTACTTGATAATTTTTTAAATCAGCTAATGTCCAGATTCCTCCGCTAGCTGTTACAGCCATCACCAGCTTTTCAGCAACATCACCCTGATAAAACCCAGCGCGCCCATAGTTGGCAATATTTTCCAGTGTATATGCTAAATCGTGCTGCCTGATAATTGTGTCAATTTTTGGTATAGTGCCATCAAACAATAATATTCTGTTACTTTCAAGTGAATTTTTTAATGCCTGTAGGCGTAGACCAGCTAATTGCTGATAGCGCTCTGATACTCTAAAGCCGTTTTTAGCGTAATGGATCGCAGGTGCCAATGTTTGTGGCAAACTCAAAACACCGTAGTGCTTGCTGAGATGATCAAGTGCAGCAGGCACACCCGGTATACCAGCGGCCAAAGGACCATCAAGTGATAATGTTCTACTTGCTTTGCCGTTGCTGTCAAGGTACATATCAGCATACGCAGCACCAGGGGCAGTTTCCCGACCATCAATCATGATATTGGCACCATCACTGGCACGGTGCAATAACCAGAAACCGCCGCCGCCCAAACCAGAACTTGCTGGTTCAACTACAGCTAATACAGTGCTGATAGCAACAGCAGCATCAAAAGCATTACCGCCTTGCTCTAGTATGGCAAATCCAGCTTTAGTTGCCAGAGGGTGAGCGGTGGCAATTGCTGCATTAGGTGATTTTGGTGTTGCTGCCGTTGGTGTGATGATAAACAAGCAACACAATAAAAAAATCAGACGCAGTGACAATGTCATCACACGAAGTAATCCACATCATGGTAACCCTGTCGCCAAACAGGGTTGTTGGTTATTGTGCTGCCAGAATTGGCACCTATATGTAACTCACCCCGCTGTTTTGCCAGTTGCACTTGTTTTTGTCTTTCGGCAAACTTGGCTTTTTGCCCAAGGGTTGTTTTGTTAATACAATGTGGGCAACTAACGCCAGGTTGATAATGCTCGCTGTTTTTATCATCGCCTTTGATCGGCATTCGACAGGCATAGCACTGGTCATACTGCCCTTTTTGTAGCTGATGGTTGACAGTCACTCGCCCATCAAAGACAAAACATTCACCGCGCCATAAACTGTCACTTGCTGGGATATCATGCAAGTATTGCAAAACGCCACCTTCAAGATGGTACACCTCAGCAAAACCCTGTGCTTTCATATAGGCAGTCGATTTTTCACAGCGGATACCGCCAGTACAATACATAGCTACCTTTTTATGTTTTTTTGGATCAAGATGCTGATTAATATAGTAGGGAAAGTCACGGAACGAGCGTGTAAGCGGATTGACCGCATATTGAAATGTACCCACCTGTACTTCATAATCATTACGGGTATCTATTAATAGAACGTCAGGATCACTAATAAGGGCATTCCAGTCTTCTGGTTTTACATATGCACCAGCGCTACCTTCAGGATCAATCCCTGTTACCCCCATTGTTATAATTTCTTTTTTTAGTTTGATCCGCGAACGCAGAAAGGGCATAGTATCAGCAAAGGATTGCTTATAGCTTAATGTTGCCAGTCGTGGATCACTGCGCAAACGGGATAATAGCGCATCAATATTTGAACGCGCTCCTGCTACAGTACCATTAATACCTTCGTTGGCAAGTAATAATGTGCCGTAGATATAATGTTTGTGCATAAAATCAAGCAATGGCTGCCGTAATGCACGATAATTATCCAATGCTACAAACTTATACATGGCACAGACGACAATTTGTGACATTGGTATTTTTCCTTTATAAACGACAACGGCTATTTTTATAGCGTGCGCTATCTGTGTAAATACATATAATGCCAAACAATCAATGCTTTATCGCGCAGCTTAAGCGAAAGTTAGTTATTGACTGACATCATAAACGGTTGGCAACAATATATCATCTATTGTACTAACAGTATCTCCTTGCTGTGAAGTTAGCGGCGGTAACGCTACTGGCATTATTTTTAATAATACGCCCATTTTTGGATGATCAAAAAAATGGAGTGTTTCCTTTTTAATCCGTCGTGATTCATTCAGGTTAGGGTAACTCATACCATTATTGTCATCATTATCCATTACTGATAAATTTTGCTTTAACCATAAATCAATGGTCACATGCAGATAAGTTGATCGGTATAGTTTAATATAACCATTAACGAGGCCATTATCGCTAGACACTTTAACTGCTTTGGCATCACGTTTTATAATAGCTGCCTGCTGCCAGGCATCATGGTAATGCACCCTATAAGCCGATGAACGTTGTAAACGGGAGGTAGTAGCTCGCAGTGCTAATTCCTCAGATGGTCTTATTAATAATGTCTTACTCTGTGGTGTTAATATTGATGATGGTACTTTATAAGCTGCTCCTGCTGACCATCTTTCATCAGTTGTGCTGGTTAATTGCTCAAATACGATAATCTCAACGTGATACCAAGGCAAATCATCAGCAGACAAATTTAGACTAAAAAATAATAACAGGGCGCCAGCAGCATTAACAAAAATGACGCTAATCAGATTCATGATTTTAGGTGTTCATATTACAACATAGACAATGTTAATGGTTGAAGTAATATCAATATAATGCTGTTACCTGCAAATTTCAATAAAAAGAGCATCCCCTGTGTCCAGTTAACTGGGTCACTGATTGCTTAAAGTTAAAGAAATAGAATAGCCCCAATAATGCCTTCGTTGCTAACAAACGCCCGCATTTATACATGTACCTTTTTTTACCCAAGTCACCCGATTATTACTCAGTGTTGGTTCCAAAATGTAGGTGCTGGTACCTGCCGAATTTCTGCCCGTCGCTTCAATAAGACCCAGGCCAGTAACCGTGACACCGTTAACTCTGGCTGTTTGTGTGTTCAATGTTGCTGCTTTAACACCTTCATCAGAGGCGCTATTGCAACCATTTAATGTGCGCTTGGTGATAGCGCAAAGCTCAACCGCTGCCTTAGCAGACGAGGTTGAAAGTACTACCTCAGAAAAATTGGCTCTTTCTGTGTATTGCTGATAGGCAGGCAGTGCAATTGTAGCCAGAATACCAATGATTGCAATAACAACCAGTAACTCTATCAGTGTAAAACCACGTTGATTATTCATATAAAACTCTCTCCTCAAATCCAGTTACCCAATCTGTTTATTGTAGATTGTAAATATATAACAGTCAACAATAATTTTGTACTATTACATCGTGCTGAATTGATCAGGAAAAAACTGTTCAATCAGTCTTGAGGGTATTATTTTTGTGACACATAGCTTATTTTCTATGTTTTATCTGCTATGCTTGTATGATATTTGACGTACAGCAAGGCACAATCACATGGCTTTAGAGAATGCACGTAGTTGGCAGGCAGTATTAGCACATGAGTTTACCCAACCTTACATGCAACGTTTAAAAGCATTTTTACGCAACCAAAAAGATCAAAAAAAGATTATTTACCCTCATTCGTCAAATTGGTTTCATGCCTTGGAGATAACGCCTCTAGACGAAGTAAAGGTAGTCATTTTAGGGCAGGACCCTTATTATCAGCCAGGTCAAGCCCATGGCCTTTGTTTTTCAGTGCCGCATGGCGTTAGCCTGCCGCCATCACTAATCAATATATATGAGGAATTACATGCTGATTTAGCTGTAATCCCTGCCCAACATGGCTATCTGGAAAGCTGGGCAAAACAAGGTGTGCTGCTACTTAATGCTGTATTAACAGTAGAGCAGGGACAGGCAAATTCTCATCGAGGCAAGGGTTGGGAAGAGTTTACTGATAAAATTATTACTATAATTAATACACAATGTGAACATACAGTGTTTATGTTATGGGGCAGCGCAGCACAGAAAAAAGGCGCTGTGATTGACAGGCAAAGACACAGTATATTAACAGCGTCTCACCCTTCTCCTTTATCTGCTCATCGTGGCTTTTCTGGTTGCAAGCACTTCAGCAAAGCAAATGCTTATCTGCAGCATCACGGAAAAACCGCAATAGCATGGCAACTACCTTAAATAAACACGATCTGTAGTGCATTTATTGCCCAAACAAACGCTATTTTGCATCGGCTGTTATTGACCATATAATCCAGTACACAAGCAGAAGAACTGGACAAAATATACGCACCAATAAGCAACTAAATTTAGCTCGATCTCAAGTTAAAATATAAGATAGCTAGCCATATACAGAGCGCAACACAAACAACAAGCCAAGCTAACCTTTATCAGCCTGCTAATCTTGTCAATAAGACAATTAATGTATTGCCAAGCAACTACCAAGCTAATACTAACTAATTAAGTGCTAACTATTTCAGCAATAAAAGTAATGACGCTACTAATGGCTAATTATCGCTGATAATGCACGCCCACTGAAGTTAAAGTTAATTCAGAACAACGTTACCAGCCTGTGGGCCTTTAGCGCCTTGAGACACTTCCATCAATACTGGCTGACCCTCTTTTAATGATTTAAAACCTTCTGTTTGAATTGCACTATAATGCACAAATACATCAGGACCATCAGTTTGTTCAATAAAGCCAAAACCTTTTTCATCATTGAACCACTTAACTGTTCCTTTTACTTGCTCTGCCATGTTCCATCCTATTTCTTGTTACATAAAAACTATTCAGCTATAAAATTAGCTGGCGGTGCTGATCCTTCACCAAAGAAAAACTTTTCTAACTCTTCCTTAAGAAACTGCTGGGAATTAAGATCGGCCAAAGACAGCCTGTTCTCATTTATCAGCATGGTTTGTTGGGCTAACCACATTTGCCAGCCTTCTTTTGAGACAGACGTATAGATTTTTTTGCCAAGTTCACCAGGATAGGGAGGAAAATCCAACCCATCAGCTTCTTTACCAAGTTTAACACAATAAACGACGCGTGCCATTATTTCCTCTCTTTTGTAAAAGCTGCAAAAATGACTTTACTGGTGCAGGTAGCCCAAGTAACAACGCGAAACTTATTGTATACCAGATAGCATTTTTATTCTCACTAATATGATCGCTGTTTATTGTGCACCTAATAATGTACGGGTGTATATTCAACTTAAAATGAGTAAACGTATGGTTAATGTTACGTTGTGGGGTAACGCTATTTACATTGACAGCCAACATATCAATGCATAAACGTTTAATATCATCACCTGCGCTACATTCAGGAAAACTCCAAAGACCACCCCAAATACCGTTGTTAGGCCGCCGCTCTAACAGTATCTTGCCAGTTGGTAACAATGCAATCAGCCAATTAATCTGGCGCACTGGCAGTATTTTTTTGGGCCTAGCAAAAGGGTAATGTTGCGCAATATTATGTTGGAATGCGCAACAATCTGCCTGTAATGGACAATGGGTGCAATGTGGTTTGGTATGAGTGCACAGAGTTGCGCCCAAATCCATCTGTGCCTGAATATAATTGGCAATCCGTTTTTTGGGCAAGAGCTTCTCAGCGTGTTGCCAGAGCTGATTCTCAATTTTTTTATTGCCCGGCCAACCTTTTATCGCATAATAACGAGCTAACACACGTTTTACATTACCATCAAGGATAGCATAGCGCTGTTCATAGGCCAGTGACATAATCGCACCAGCAGTTGATCTGCCTATGCCGGGTAGCGCTGTTAACTGTGCTAATGTCGCGGGTAGTTCTCCTCTATATTCCGAAACAATAATACCAGCCGTTTTGTGCAGATTTCTGGCTCTGGCATAATAGCCCAAGCCAGTCCACACCGCGAGCACATCATCTACTGAGGCACTGGCCAGTCGGTAAACTGTTGGAAATATAGCAATAAAGTTTGTGTAGTAAGCTATCACAGTGGCAACTTGCGTTTGTTGCAACATAATTTCCGATAACCAGATATGATAAGGTGTAGGGTTTTTTTGCCACGGCAAATCTTTGCGACCGTGCTCGTCAAACCATGCTAACAATTTTTTGCTGAACGTTGATGCAACCAAAACGATATACGCCTATAGTGACTTAAAGTTTGTCGCCGCCTGTTCTTAAAAGAATGTTCTCAGTTTTTTCTTAAGTGCATCTTTTGCCTTGTCCTGTAATGATTTTTCTGCTTCTTCTGGCGCATTGCTATCAGCATTACTAGAGTCAATACCCAGTGTTTTGCCTAACAGTGTCCCTAAATCATCACCCAATTTACCTCTTAACGTGTCATTAATTCTTTTCTTTGCCTGCGTCTTTGCATTTTGCTCAACTAGGCTTGCTAAATCAACCCTTACTTTTGGGTTATCAAAACTACCACTGATAACAACGGGGATGTTCAGACCGCTCAAACCGCTGAGTTTTTTGCTGATTTGCCTTTCTGTATCTACGATAGCATTAAGACTGTAGTGCATATTCTCTTCAGGTAAGTTAATGACGCCATCACCATCTACGCGTAATAAGGGTGACAATAATTGCAGATTCTGATTATGGACAATACCGTCAGTGATAACCAGTGACCCTGCCAGACTGGCAAAATCAGTGCCAATCTGGGTATTTGATGGCGTGGTTGCCCTACTCTCTGGATTTTTTTCCTTGGCTATAGCATCAACAATACTGATACCTGCTAACCTGCCATTTTTAAGTGAAAACTGACCATGTCCGTTTAAGGTACGTTTAATCTGCTGGGCAGTGATGCCATGCGCTGTAAGTTTTATCTCTGCGTCAGCTGTGCCTGAGATAATGTTATTACCGTACAGACTTGCAAGTAAAGGGCCAAGCTGAACATTTTTCAGCGTTTCATTTAGCGATAGTTTTAAGGTGTCACTTTGCGCATTCAAGCTGATATTGCCTTGGTATTGA
The DNA here is from genome assembly GCA_965199725.1 of Methylophagaceae bacterium. GTDB lineage: Bacteria > Pseudomonadota > Gammaproteobacteria > Nitrosococcales > Methylophagaceae. Next base: position 1,315,612 of record OZ241321.1, on the reverse strand, counting down.
CCTTGGTATATATCAGCACTAAGAGGGCTCAACGCAATCAGTCCATCAGCGCCTTTTATTGTGACAAGGATGTTTTTACCATACGCGCCCATGATGTTTAATTGACCAATATCAATACTGCCGTTGATATCAAGCTGCCTCAATGCAGTCAGCGGTAATCTATCTACACCAGAAGCTGTAGCAGTTGCTGGTAAAGCTATAGCCGCTTCCCCTTCCTGTTTGCTAACATCAGGTGGTAAATAGCGATCAATGTCTATTTTATCAAGTGCTAAATCAAATTTAATAGCAGGTTTGGTAAAATCAGTTACCGAAAACTGTCCTTGCAATTTGCTTTGATCCAGTAAAAGTTGCAATTTTGTTATATCAATGTGTTCGGGTGAACCGCTAAATGTACTGCTCAACTGAATTGACTCAAATGCACTCTTGTCATTAGCAGGCAGCAATGTTACAGCAAAATCATCAGCTAATTTTTTCAGGCTAACCGTGCTGGTAATGATTTGACCACTAAAACGCGGCTTGTCAGTGTCTATTTCAATAGCTTTGATGTCGCCGTTAACAATGATGTCATGTAGCTCTATGGCTAGATCGGTTATTGCTACTTGTTGTTGCTTGATATCAATAGTGGCATTTGCCTTCGCCTCTAACGCCAATTTTCCATTTGGTAGCGATTTATCTACCACCTCTGCGACTAATTCAAATAACTGTAAACTGATATGTTTTCTGTTGCTGTCAACAGCAAGATTGCTTTTTAACGATACAGTTACAGATGAAAATGGCAAGGCATCATCCGCTGCTTCGGCAGTTATGTTTAATCCACTAATACGATATTGCTGCTGATTGTGGCTGTCAATCATCACGTTGGCGTTCAAATCAGCGCGCCCACTGACTGCTAAGTTCTTGCTGTTAAATTCAGTGCTCATGCTAATGGCGCTCGGTGCATGGGGTAGTATTGCCAATATATTAAAATTTACATTTTTTAACTGATAACTTGTGCCTTTACTGTCATCTGACCAGTTAATATTGGCATCATATATGCGCACACCCGCTATACTGATACTGGCAAGTGCTGACATAATGTCAGATGATAGCGGAGATGGCATGGTCTTATCGCTGATTGCATCTTCACTACTGTCACCAGTAGCACTATCATGGAGGGCATCGTCAGTACTGCTACTCCAGTTGGTCTTTCCGTCTTTATTTCTTTCGAGATTAAGCGTTAATCCATCAATAATGATAGTGTCTATTTCTAATCTTTTTTGTAATAACGGTAACAGCTTGATACGCACATGAGCAGTGTTGACATGCGCAAAGTGTTTGGTGCTGAATCCTTCAGCATTGCCCAGCGATAACGACCCTAACTCAAGCCCAAGCCAGGGGAAAACAGACAGATCAATATCACCTTCAAATACTAAAGATCGTCCGGTAGTTTTGCTGAACGCGTTAGCAATATCATTTTTATAATCATTTATATCAAAGCTAAACGTTAAGGCAACAATACTGGCTATGCCAATAAAAACGATCACAAATACTAATTTCAGTAATATTCGCATAATGATTATTTTCAAAGAGTGAACGACTCAAAATATCGTTATCAGAATAGTATATATTTTTTATGGCTGATGGCCAATTTTTTATAGAAATACCCTTGTTTAAAAGAAGATTTTAAACTCTTGCTCTAGGGTACCTTTGAAAATAGAGCAAGATTTCATAAACAGTTATTACGTTATCCTTGTACCCTTAATACCTTAGTAAGGAAGTTAAACAGTAATATCAGAAAATCGTCTACTGTTAAATGTTTTCTATCTTGTCTATTGTCAAGATAATGATAGTTTATTGATGTTATTCCTTTTCTTGACAAGATATGGATTGTACCTCGTTCCCGAATATCACATCATTTCTGGGCTGGCATAGACAGTCTCAGGTTTAGCAAGAATCACAAGGGATCACGATAGATCCGTACTGTTTTGATGGTATTATTGTCAGTTTGAACGACTTCTATAACATACGATTCTATGCGTAGGCTGACTCCGTGGCTCGGGATGTTTTCCAGATACTCTAGCACTAGACCATTCATAGTTTTGGCGCCATCAGTAGGTAGCTGCCAATCATTGTTGCGGTTAATATCACGGATATTGGCCAAGCCATTAATAAGGTAGCTACCGTCTTGTTGTGGGTGAATATCTTTATCCTGATTAATTACATCAGCAGCAAATTCACCGACAATTTCAGCAAATATATCTTCAAGGGTAATCAGGCCAGAAATATCACCATACTCATTAACGACAAGGCCTGTGTGACGCCTGCTATGCTGAAATTGAATAAGCTGAGTATTAAGCGGTGTGTTCTCAGGCACGAAATAGGTATGCTTGATGATATCAGTCAGACTTTCTTTGGTAAGATTATTCTGCGCAAGTAAATGTAGGGCATTTCTAACATGGAGGATACCGGCAATATTGTCTATACTGTCTTTATAAACTGGCAGGCGGGCATGATTACAATAGGATAATTGCTTAATGATATCTGGCAACGTATCATCAAGATTCAGTCCCTCAATTTCATTACGCGGAATCATCACATCATTAACGGTAATTTTTTCTAGATCAAGAATACTAACCAGCATATTTTTATGACTTTTAGGAATCAAACTGCCCGCTTCTCTGAGTGCTACACGAAGCTCCTCACTGCTAATTGCTGAGGATGTATTATCCTCCGGCGATACACCAAATAATGCCAGCAAGCGATTGGTAATGATATTGATCAGCCAAATCAGCGGATACAATAAAAATGATAGAGATCTGAGCACAAAGCTGGCTGGAAAAGCAATACGTTCAGGATGTAATGCCGCTAGTGTTTTGGGAGTGACTTCTGCAAACAATAAAATGATCAGTGTCAGCACAAGAGTGGCAATAACAATACCATTTTCGCCATATAGTCTTACACCAATAATAGTAGCAATGGCTGATGCTAGAATATTGACAAAATTGTTGCCCAGCAAAATTAGCCCGATCAGGCGATCAGGGCGGCTTAATAGCCGACTTGCCAGAATAGCCCCTCGGTGACCTTCCTCCTTAAGATGACGCAAACGATAACGATTGAGCGACATCAATGCTGTTTCTGAACTGGAAAAAAAGGCAGAAAACAGCAATAAAACAAGCAGTGCTACAAATAACGCAGGTAGGGAAATTGCTTCCAGCATTTATTTAATTAGAAATTCTAAAACCAGTTTACTGCCAAGATAGGCAAGCGCTAGGAATGAAAAGCCAATTAGTGTCCATTTAACAGCAGTCTTACCACGCCAGCCATATCGCCGGCGCCCCCATAAAACGTATGCAAATACGCACCATGCAATAACCGACAATACGCTTTTATGTACAAGATGTTGGGCAAACAAGTCATCAACAAATACTATACCAGTGGTTAGGCCTATAGTCAGCAACACAAATCCAACAGTAATTAATTGAAACAGCACTGTTTCCATTGATTGCAATGGCGGCAATTTTTGTAATAACAGCAAAAAATGCTGCTGCTTGCGTAACTGTCGTTCCTGAATAGCCAGCACGATAGCCTGCAATGCGGCCAGAGTAAGCAGACTATAGGCAGCAAGCGATATCAAAATATGCCATTCTGTAGCTGGATTAGATAGAGTAAACATTTGGTTGGAAGGTAAGAGAGCCTTAAAAACAAGACTTAAGGCAACAAGCGGGTAAATAATAATACCAGGATGAGCAATTACTATTTTCAGACCGATAACAAATGCAATAAACGCCATCAGCCACGACGCGATAGACAAGGTTGTAAACAAGCCTAAATTCCAGCCGCCTGTTGTTACATGCATGGTCAGAAAAATATCAATACCATGACAGATAAGTGCAAGTAGAGCTATCATACCAGCAGATAATGATGGTAAATTCTGCTGACCACTGTTTACAAAATTACGAATCAATATAACACTGCAACTAAGGTAAAGCAGAAAGGCTAATGAGTTGGCAATGTGCATAATAGTGCATCCCTTAAATAAGCTATATTATAGTTATAGCTAAAAACTGCCTGACAACCAGAGACAATCATAGTCACTGAACTGGCATTATCGGTTATAATTGCGCAAATTTCTATTATTGGCAAATTATTGCGGTTAGTTTATTTAGAGGTAAGTCATGTTTGATACTTTAAGCGCAAGATTAGGCGATACATTACACAAGCTACGTGGCCGAGGGCGTATTACTGAAGATAATATAAAAGATACCTTGCGTGAAGTACGCATGGCGCTACTGGAGGCTGATGTTGCTTTACCAGTGTTACGTGAATTTATTGATAATGTTAGAAAGCGCGCTTTAGGACAGGATGTAATACGTAGCTTGACTCCAGGGCAGATATTAATAAAAGCAGTTCAAGATGAATTGACTACAGTCATGGGTAAGGCAAATGAAACGCTGAATCTCAATGTACAGCCGCCAGCGGTTATTCTAATAGCAGGTTTGCAGGGTGCAGGCAAAACGACCACTGTAGCTAAGCTGGCACATTGGCTACAAGATAACGACAAAAAATCAGTAATGGTTACCAGTACTGATATATATCGTCCAGCAGCTATAAACCAACTGAAACTTTTAGCTGATGCTGCTGCTACGATATTTTTTCCAAGTGAGACAAATCAAAACCCGGTGGATATTGCACGAAAAGCCGTTGAATATGCCAGATCAAAATTTATTGACGTGGTGATTGTTGATACTGCTGGTCGTTTGCATATTGACGATGACATGATGGCAGAAATAAAGCAGATCCATAATGCTGTTAATCCTGTTGAAACACTATTTACTGTTGATAGCATGACTGGTCAGGATGCAGCAAATACTGCTAAGGCATTTAATGACGCTCTGACATTAACCGGTATTGTGTTAACCAAAACTGATGGTGATGCACGTGGTGGTGCTGCGCTGTCAATTCGCTATATTACCGGCAAACCAATTAAGTTTATGGGTGTGGGTGAAAAAACAGATGCGCTGGAGCCGTTTCACCCCGATCGAGTTGTATCCAGATTGTTAGGAATGGGTGATGTATTATCATTAGTGGAACAAGCACAGCGGCAAGTAGATAAAAATGCCGCCGAAAAGTTAGCTGCCAAGCTAAAAAAGCGTAACAGCTTCGATCTGAATGATTTCAACGAGCAGCTTCAGCAAATGAGCAATATGGGTGGAGTGCGTTCAATGCTGGATAAACTCCCTGGCATGGGTAAGATTCCGTCATTGGCAAAAGAACAGATTAATGATAAAGAATTGCATAAGCTTAGCGTTATTATTGATTCAATGACTAAAAAGGAGCGCCGACAGCCTGATATTATTAAAGGTTCGCGTAAAAAACGAATTGCCATGGGGTCAGGCACCCATGTTCAGGATGTTAATCGTCTGTTAAAACAATTTAGTCAAATGCAGAAAATGATGAAAAAAATGAGTCAAAAGGGTGGCTTGGAGAAAATGATGCGCAACTTGAACAGCAAGCCACTGCTGGGCAACCGCTTGACCTTTTAGAAAGCCTTTGCAAATATCCATTATTAGGTGTAGAATAGCTTGGCGTTGTTCCAAACAGTATCTATTAGGCAGGCATTATGGTAACAATTAGAATGGCTCGCGGAGGCGCTAAAAAACGTCCTTACTATACGATTGTAGTGACTGATTCGCGTAATAAGCGTGATGGACGTTATATTGAGCGCGTTGGCTTTTTTAATCCGCTGGCAAAAGGTCAAGAAGAGACGTTGCGATTAAATATGGAACGTATTACTCATTGGATTAACCTGGGCGCACAAACTTCACCACGTGTTGCAAAACTTATTAAGGGTACGCAAGGAAGCGCTTGATAATTAGTCGCTAAATATTTATTGCACATCAGTGGTGAAAGATTGTGAAGCTTTTATTGCAGTCGGCAAGATATCTGGTGTATTTGGTATTAAAGGCTGGGTAAGGATTTTTTCATTTACAGAGCCTCGCGGCAACCTGCTTAATTACTCACCGCTTTATATATCGCGTAGCAATGAATGGGTAAAGATGAATGTATCTGCTGGTCGCATTCACGGCAAGGGTATCGTGATAGAATTAGAGGGAGTAATTCAACCTTCTCAGGCAATGTCACTAATAGATGCAACTTTGGCAATTACCAAACAGCAGTTAATGCCCGTTGCTACAGGTGAATTTTACTGGGCTGATCTAATAGGTTTGCGTGTTGTTAATATGCAAGATGACCTGCTGGGAATAGTAGATAGCCTTTTTGAGAATGGAGCACACGACGTGTTGGTTGTAAAAGATGATAACGATAAAACTGAACAACTCATTCCATTGGTAATGGATAAATTCGTTGATCTGATTGATTTGGATAATAGGCTTATTCGGGTTGATTGGAGGTTAGACTATTTAAGGTAAACAAAACATGCAACTAGGGGTAGTGTCCTTGTTTCCGAAAATGTTTGAGGCAATTACTCAATGTGGCATGATTAAGCTTGCAGTATCGCAAGGCAAGCTGAGCCTAGCTTGCTGGAATCCGCGTGATTTTGCCATGGATAGACACAGAAAAGTTGATGATAGGCCATATGGTGGTGGTCCTGGTATGGTAATGAAGGTTGAACCGCTACAGCAGGCTATCCATGCTGCCAAAAATAAGCTGGGAAAACAAACAACAGTGGCATATATGTCACCACAAGGTAGTAAAATTGATCAAAAATGCTTGCAACAGTTAGCAACAAGGGAAGCAATAATTTTTGTTGCCGGGCGTTATGAGGGTATTGATGAAAGGCTGATAGAAAAGGAAATTGATGAAGAATGGTCCATTGGTGATTATGTCTTAACTGGTGGTGAACTCGCCGCAATGGTAGTGATAGATGGTATTACCAGACTGTTGCCTGGTGTGTTAGGGTGTCAGGAATCAGCAAAGCAGGATTCATTTATGAACGATCTGTTAGATCATCCACACTACACGCGATCAACAAAGTTAAGCAAACAGACACTGCCTGATGTATTGTTAACTGGTGATCACGATTCAATACGAAAATGGCGCCTCAAAGAGGCGTTAGGAAGAACATGGTTAAGGCGCCCTGATATGTTGGCTATAGATGTCTTAACTGACGAACAGAAAGTGTTATTAGAACAATTTATTGCCGAATACAAGCAGAAAAAAGTTGGAGTAAAACAATGAGTAATACTATTATTGATGAGTTAAATGCTAAACAGATGAAACAGGATATTCCCACATTTTATGCGGGCGATACGGTTGTTGTCAGGGTAAAAATAAAAGAAGGTGAACGTGAGCGCGGGCAGGCATTTGAAGGTATTGTAATTGCTAAGCGCAATCGCGGACTACATTCTTCATTTACAGTACGTAAAATCTCCAGTGGCGTGGGTGTTGAACGGGTGTTCCAAGCGCACAGTCCAGCAATCACTGGTATAGAAGTAAAGCGCCGTGGCGATGTTCGGCGGGCAAAATTGTATTATTTACGTGATCTGGCTGGCAAGGCTGCGCGCATTAAGGCAAAATTATCTTAAAATTATCGTTTTGGCGGGCCTAGCAAACGTGTACTCAAGATTTACCAGATATCGCCTTTACTTGTCCATGGATGACAATACTGCACAGGCTGCATGAACACACAAGTCGCAATAACGCTGGTTGATACGCCTGTTGGTCAGTTGGCAATAACCGCTGATAATTTTGCTGTACAACGCATCCATTTTCAACACTTAAACGTAGTGCCTGACCGTCGTGATACAAAAGTAACTCATTTGCATCAGCCAGCAACGCAGAATGCCAAACTAGCGATGGCAGACATTATTGAACGGATCGTTGCTTATTTCAGCCTTGCACATAATGATTGGCCGTTGGCATCAATAGCTGACAATGCCAGTCAATTTCAACGTAAAGTCTGGCATTATCTACCTACAATCCCTCTCGGTGAAACCCGTACATATTCTGATATAGCAAATGCACTAGCAACGCATCAAAGGCCAATTGCGGGTGCCTGTAAGGCCAATCCGTTTATTATTATGTTACCTTGTCATCGAGTGGTATCAACTACGGGAATCGGTGGTTATGCCGGCCGCGTTGATGATGATGCAATAGCAGTAAAAAAATGGTTACTTGATCATGAGCGCCACTGACGATCAGTCATTAGCACCGCGTTATCTACAATCATTCCTAGATTCTTTATGGTTGGAATCAGGTCTGGTCAAAAATACAGTGACAGCTTACCAACGCGATTTACTTGCTTTTTCTGCCTGGCTAGGCCAATTTAATACTGAACTGGTTGCAGCAACACGGCACAACATTCTACATTACCTAAGTGACAGAATGCAAAAAGGTAGAAAGGCACGTAGTGATGCGCGGCTGTTATCAAGTCTGCGGCGGTTTTACCAGTATCTGTGCCGTGAACAGATAAGGTTATCTGATCCTACCGCTAATATTGAATTGCCACGATTGGGCCGAACTTTACCTGACGTTTTGACTGAAAAAGAAGTTGAGGCCTTACTAGCACAACCTTCAGTCAATGATCCAATAGGAATGAGAGACCGCACGATGCTGGAAGTATTGTATGCAACTGGGCTCAGAGTATCAGAATTAGTTGCGCTGCGATGTGATCGGGTCAATATGCAAAAAGGGTTGATTTGCTGTATTGGTAAGGGCAATCAGGAACGATTAGTGCCGCTGGGTGACACTGCTTTGGATTGCTTGCAGGATTATTTATCGATTAGTAGACCGTCATTACTAAAAAGTAAAGTAAGTGGTGACTTATTTCCGACAACGCGTGGCAAAGCAATGACGCGGCAGGCTTTCTGGTATCTAATAAAACGTTATGCCAAAAAAGCTATGATAGACAAGAAATTATCGCCTCATACGCTGCGTCATGCCTTTGCAACCCACCTATTGAATCATGGTGCTGATCTGCGTGTTGTCCAATTATTGCTGGGCCACGCTGATCTATCAACAACCCAGATATATACTCATATTGCAAAAGGGCGACTACAACAACTACACACACAACATCATCCGCGCGGATAACCTTATTAAAGGTATTGCTGGTTTAGAACTAACGCCAAGACGATCGGTCTGATAATCTAAGCAGTTAAAAGTACATTGTGTCATAATAATCCTGAGTTGCAGATATTACAATTTGATTCATTTCAGAGATTGGAGAATACCATGTTAAAACAATATTATATGTGGTTACTGTTGTTAATGTTGAGCGGGTTAGCAATGGCTGACAATGAAACGATGAAGCAACGCCTACAGCTCATCATGCCGGGCGCTATTATTGGCAGTGTAGAACCACTAGCTGATACCGGTCTGTATGAAACAGTGGTTAATGGCGAAATTATCTATTTCTCTGCAGATGCCCAATATGCATTCCGTGGTGATGTCATTGATCTGGCAACAAGGACAAATGTCACTGAAAACAGACGTATCAGTGTGCGCCAAACAATACTGTCATCTCTAGATGAACAGGATTTGATTATTTATGAACCAAAAGAAGAAGTGGCATATGTAGTTACTGTGTTTACTGATATTGATTGTGGTTATTGCCGTAAATTACATCGCCAGATGGCTGATTATAATGATTTAGGTATTCGTATTCGTTATATGGCATTTCCGCGCGCTGGTATTGATTCAGCCTCCTTTAATATAGCTAAGAATGTATGGTGTGCTAAAGATCGCAGAAAGGCAATGACAGATGCCAAAAATGGCATAGCAGTTGGTTCGGTTGATTGTGACACTCCGGTAAGAGCACATTATGAAATGGGCAGGCAATTAGGTATCACTAGTACACCCACATTGTTTTTGCAGTCAGGCCAAATGTTGCCAGGTTACATACCACCAGCACGCTTAAAGCAATTATTAGACGGGCATGGTTAAAAAACCACTGAATTTTATACGCGGGTCAACAAACTGGTAACACTTATTGGCGTTGACTTTTAAATAACTCACCTCATTTTCCCAATCACCCAGCACGATGCGTCTGGCTTTAACGCCTTTTAGTTGTAATTCGTGAATGGCTGGCCTATGGGTGTGGCCATGAATCAATTGAGCCACCTTAAACTTTTGCATGGTACGCTTCACCTCTGCCTGATTGACGTCCATAATGATGGCTGATTTCTGGCGTTTTTGCTGCTGGCTTTGTTGCTTTATTCTGTCGGAGATACCTTGGCGACAGTTACCCGGTAAGCGCAAAAAACATCTCTGCAATAAACGATTTCTGCTCCAGCGACGATAGCGTTGGTAAGCTATATCATCAATACATAGCGTATCGCCATGTAATAGCAGAGTAGGTGTACCGTAAAGATCAATAATATGGCTGTCATCAAGTAATTGACAACCGACAAGTTGGCTAAACTGTTTGCCAACCATAAAATCACGGTTACCAGCCATAAAATAACTTTTAATGCCAGATTGCTGTAAGTGTTGCAGTTGGCTAATAAGGGGTTCAAATTCTGGCGGCACAATATCATCGCCAATCCAAGTATTAAAAAGATCGCCAAGGATATAAAGCGCTTCAATATTGCTTGATTGAGCCTGCAGAAAACTAACAGTTATTTGAGTAAGATCTGGTTTATCCGGACTTAAGTGCAGATCAGAAATAAATAATGTGCTCATGTCAAAATGACCTGACCTCTTTAGTTAAGGTACCTCCTTAAAAAGAACAAGAGGCAATACTAAAACTGCTTATTTATTGACTACACTGGCTTTGATAATAATGACATCATCAACAGGAGCATCACTGGTAAACGGACCCTTGCTGCCTGTTTCAGTATTACTGATGCTATCAACAATATCCATACCTTCAACAACTTGACCAAAAACAGCATAACCCCAGAGCGGTCGCTGTTCGTCACGAAAATCAAGAAACTCGTTATCAACAGTGTTAATAAAAAATTGTGCTGTTGCTGAATGAGGATCACTGGTGCGTGCCATCGCAATTGAGCCACGCACATTGCTTAAACCGTTACTGGCTTCATTTTTAATGGCTGCTTTCGTCTGTTTTTGCACCAAATCTGCGGTAAAACCACCGCCCTGAACCATAAAGTCTTTAATAACACGATGGAAAATAGTGTCATCGTAAAAACCATCCTCAACATAAGCTAAAAAGTTGCTGACGGTATCAGGTGCTTTTTCTGTATTTAGGGCAATCACGATATCGCCGTGATTCGTTTCTAGCTTAATCTGTTGTGACACAATGTCATCTCCTTGGACATAGATTGAAAGTGATAATAATGCTAACAATAAAATCGTTAAAAAGTGATAAAACAGCTTCATAATTGGTTTTTATCTATATCAATTTACATGATCAGCCGTTAATAATAGAGCAAACCGAAGGTCAAGTGTATTTTTCATTGCAAACATACCGTAAAATAGGCTCCTTAAAGCGCAAATATCTTAAAATGCTATGCTACGTATATATAACAGCCTGACTAGGCAAAAAGAAATGTTTATTCCAATTGAGCAAGGCAAAGTGATGCTCTATGTCTGTGGTATGACTGTTTATGATTTGTGCCATATTGGCCACGCCCGTGTCATGGTAGTGTTTGACCTTGTCACGCGCTATTTGCGCGCCAGTGGCTATCAGGTGACTTACGTTCGTAACATTACTGATATTGACGACAAAATTATTATCCGTGCGCAACAGAATAATGAAAGTGTGCACTCATTAACCAAACGATTTATTACCGAGATGAATCATGATGCTACCGCCTTAAATGTATTGCCGCCTGATAAAGAGCCAAAAGCAACAGAATCAATGGATGCTATTATCAGTATGATAAGAACCCTGCTTACCAAAGACATTGCCTATATCGCTGATAACGGCGATATATATTACGACGTCAGCAAGTTTAGTGATTATGGCAAGTTATCAGGTCGACACATTGATGAGTTGCGTTCAGGTGAACGCATTGCTGTCAATGAAGCCAAGCACGATCCACTAGATTTTGTGTTATGGAAAGCAGCCAAAGCGCATGAGCCTGCGTGGGGTTCACCGTGGGGACCAGGCCGACCAGGATGGCATATTGAATGTTCAGCAATGTCGGCTACTTGTCTGGGGGAGCATTTTGATATTCATGGTGGTGGTCAGGATTTACAATTTCCTCACCATGAAAATGAGATCGCGCAATCAGAGAGTGTTCATGATTGCAAGTCAGTCAATTATTGGATGCACAATGGTTTTGTACATGTTGATGATGAAAAAATGTCTAAATCACTGGATAATTTTTTCACCGTGCGTGAAGTATTACAAAGATACCCAGCAGAAGTAGTGCGCTATTTTATTATAACCAGCCACTATCGCAGTCCGCTCAATTACGCTGATGATAGGTTAGCACAGGCAAAAGCAGCATTGACAAGGCTTTATACTGCATTGCGAAACATCCATCCGCAGACAGATATAGCATGGCAGAACGATAAGGAATTTGGGCATGGCTTTAGTCAGGCAATGGATGATGACTTTAATACGCCGCTGGCGTTGTCAATATTGGCAGATGTACGTCAGGCGCTGAATAAACAAGATGTACGTAGTGAGCGTGCTTGTTATCTAGCAGGTTTATTGCGTTCGCTTGGCGGAGTACTAGGCTTGCTACAACAGCAACCAGATGATTTTTTATTAAATAACAACAATGATAATGTTGCTGAAATTACCGCGTTAATTGATAAGCGTAATCTGGCCAGATCACAAAAAAACTGGGAGGTAGCAGATGAAGTGCGCAATCAGCTTAATAAAATGGGTATTATTATTGAAGATACTGCCAGTAAGACCACATGGCGTAAATCTTAAATTAAGATGGCGATTATTATGCTGGGATGGGTTAAGGCGCAACCCCCAATATCAATACAGGTAAATCAATGTTTGAAACGCCTCTGTTTTATCAGATCCCATACGAATTGCTCAAAGTAACTAACGCCTGTTGACATTTCATCAGCTAAATCTTTGACGGGAACTATCTCAACACCTACCTTAATCCCTGCCAATTGTCCAAAAATCGTCATTTTTGCACATACGTTATAGACCATAAAAGCATATTTTCCAAACTGAACCTCTACACCAACTTCCCCCTTTATAAAATCCATATCCCTGTAGCGGGAATCTGCCAATAGACTTTGGCTTATAGCCACCAACGTAGTGCTTATTAGTGTAGTTGCATATTACCTTATAGCTACTCCATTCTTGTGGGATAAAATATTGTTTAAACTGCTTATTTAATGCAACAGGGCTAAATAGCATTTTATTTTTTATGGTCTTTTCTTTGCTTTTTTTAATTTTGCAAACATCTGCATTAACACGCTGTATGGCCCATTTTATTTCCTCTAAATAGCTAGGATATTTTGACTCAATCTCTTCTTTGCCTCTGTTAAAAGAATATTCTGCCGCAATAATCACAGTAACTGTTCCTGAATATGTTTGCCCCATTCATCTGGTAGTTGTGAAACTTGTTCTTTTCCGCTTGGTTTGTGAACGGGTCTTCCTAGTTCTCGCTTTTTTAATGTTCCGTTTATAAGGTCATCTATTCTTGATTTTGTAATATTCACATAATCTTCTTCTTTATCAACACCTATCGCTTTTCTATCATGCAATAATGCGGCTAGTAAAGCAGAGCCTACCCCCATAAACGGATCTAAGACAATACCGCCTTCTTTTGTCATAGACAAAACCAGCCTTTCTATAAGCTCAATTGGGTATTGGCAAGGATGATTTGTCTTTTCTGGATGATTAGATTTGACATTGGGTATACCCCATAAGCAGCTATCAAAATTATCAGATAATATTTCCCATATATCAGCAGGGTTTTTTCCCTTAGGATTGCCTGATGGTTGACCCTTTTTATTTCCCTTAAAGTGTCTTTTTCCTGGATATTTTGCAGGTATTCTAACCGGATCTAAGTTAAAAATATAATCATCTGATTTAGAGAACCATAAAATGGTTTCATATCGGCCCGAAAACCGCTTTGACGCATGTAAACCATGCCCAAAATGCCAAATAATTCTATTTCTTAGCTTCATTCCAAAATCAAACTTAAAAATATCGTAATAATAAATATCTAAAGGAAAAACTTCTCCTCTATCCACATAATTTCCAATCTGCCAACAAAAGTTCCCACTTGGTTTTAGAATTCTGTAGCACTCCTTTATGACTGTTTTTTGAAATCCCAAATAGTCCTTAAATAGTGTTCTGCTTTCATAAGATTTTCCTATGTTATAGGGCGGGGAGCTCACAATCAGCTCTACCGTTTCATCAGGAATAGTTTGTAGAAAGCTTAAAGTATCAGTGTTTGCAATAAGAGCATCAAATGGTTGAACGTAGGCATTGCTTTCTATAAGCCTGATTTTTTTATCTTCAAAAATTCGCATTAAGTCAATCCTAGTCAATTAAGTACATAACAATTTACTACTTAATTCCTCACATCACTGGCAATAAACAGCCAAGATAATGACGAAAATTTTTGTTTGCATCAATTTGCTCAGGCTTCTTAATAGCTATCCTAACACAAATAAATTACAGTGAAATTATCTTGGCATAGGTATTAAAACTGCATCTACTTATCATGCAGCTTGGCGGCAAGCAAGGTATTTTCCATTAATGTGGCTACTGTCATCGGACCAACACCGCCCGGCACTGGCGTAATCCATGCTGCTTTTTCTTTAGCAACAGCAAACTCTACATCGCCCGCCAATGCGCCATCATCAAGTCGGTTAATGCCTACATCAATAACAATAGCGCCCTCTTTAATCCAATCACCATGAATAAAACAAGGTTTACCCACCGCAGCGACTAACACCTCAGCGCGGCTAACATGCGCGGCTAGATCGCGCGTGCGACTATGGCAAACGGTTGTAGTGCACCCTGCCAGTAATAGCTCTAATGCCATCGGCTTGCCCACAATATTGGATGCACCAACAACCACTGCCTCTAGCCCATCAGTATCAACACCAGTGCTTTTAAGCAGGCTAATAATGCCTTTCGGCGTACAAGGACGTAGCTGCGGATTACGCTGGGCAAGTAGACCAATATTATAGGGGTGAAAACCATCCACATCCTTATAAGGGGCTATCTGTTCAATCACTTTTTGCGGGTTGATATGCGAAGGTAGTGGCAGCTGTACTAAAATACCATCAATGGCATTATCATCATTTAAGCTATCAATCAGCGTTAATAACGCCTTTTCGGAGGTATATTCATTCAAATGATGCGCGACTGAGTTAAGGCCAATCTCATCACAGCTACGCCGTTTATTAGCGACATAAATTTGTGATGCCGAATCATCACCGATCAGGATAACAGCAAGGCCTGGCGGACGGTTTCCGCCAGCAATGCGATCAGCTATTGCTTGTTTTAGCCTATTTTTAAGTTTGGCAGCGACAACCTTGCCATCTATAATACAGGCGCTCATTATTTTTCAGCTTCCAGCGATTAAAAACGGTTATAATCGCATGTTTAGCCAATCATGGTAAAGCAAAACAAGTATTGACTTAAATCTTGCCATCAGCGTATGATGAATTGTTTAACGATCTCTTTCTTGGTATCGGGGCATAGCGCAGCCTGGTAGCGCATCTGGTTTGGGACCAGAGGGTCGGGAGTTCAAATCTCTCTGCCCCGACCATCCAAAAACCTTGCAAGCATTACTGTAATCAAATCTGACACATGTCTTAATGCTAAGGTTTGCTTTTTAATTTTTCGCCGATAGCGATCAAATCCTCGCCCATTTCTTCAGGATTGTCAGCCAAGCCTTTCCTAACTAAATCGTAGACAGCATCAGCGTTTTGCTGCTGACATTTCCAAGCACGACGGGTTAATGGCACCAGTAAAGCTGGTGGTATAATAAGCGGAACGCCTAGACCATTAGTAAACAAGTCGCCAACACCTGCTACCACCCGCAACGCATCAGTTAAAGACTGACCTGCTGCAACTTGCTTCATAATACCATCCACTTCTTTGCCGTCCAGTTTTTTTCTACTATCGTCAGCGCCAAATGCCATTTTTCATCTTCACTTTTCAGTTTGTGTAGCTGCTTGGCTTGATTGGGTCTAATATTTTTCTGGTCACACTGGTCTGGCTAATATTAATATCCTGAACATTCATTATTTACCTCCGTTTATAATCTATGCTATAAGGATTATTGAGCAATATCTCCTCTTTTGTCAACACTGAATCTGATAAGTTTTTGTCTGTGCTGCTTTAAATGGCAAACGTTTTTGCGCTCTATAAACACGCATCATAACAAGGTATAACTATTGAAAATCTGCCATCCTTTAAGCCATTTTCTACAAGCGCATGATATAATAATAACTTCAGACAGAATAATAATGCAAAATACATCTTCAGTAGCCGTATTTATAGATGCAGAAAATATCTGCTATTCTACCCTTAACAACTACTCAGAAACCCCCGACTGGGCCAAAGTAGTAGATATTTGCAAAGACTACGGTAGAATTTCATCAATACAAGCTTTCGGCGACTGGGTAAAGCTTAAAAATGAGATTGCTGATATTCAAAGTAACGGCATTCAGCCGGTATATATTCCGCTTTCTCAGGATGGCAAAAGTAGTCTAGATTGTTATTTAATTGTCCATGCCATGAAGCTGTTTTTTCAGAACGACAAAGTTGATACATTTATTCTGGCATCAGGAGACAGAGACTATATCCCATTAATTTCAGAATTGAAAGCGTTGGGGAAAAGCGTGATTATTTTTGCCGTGCCCGGTACCTTATCTAAGGACCTTGCTGCTATTGCTGACCAAGTCATTCACTATGAGCATGAATCTATGAAAGATAGTGGTATTAACAGAATAGCACAGGACGAACCCGATACGTTTATTAATCAATTGATCGTGGAGGTGCTCAGCGGCTTGGAAGATGATTCTGTCAATGACAGATGGGTCAATGTCGCCAGTATTGGGCTGGCACTGAAACAACGGGATGAAGGGTTTTCCCATACAAATTATAGCTACAATAAATTATCAGACATGTTGAATGATATAGCAGAAATTGAGCTTAAGTTTGATAATTACGAAAAAACCATTGCCTTAGCCAGAACCTGTAATCCAGATGATAGGATAACAAATCATAACAGTGCCAGTGGCATCATTTTTAGCTTAAAAGATGGCTATGGATTCATCCAGCCAGAAAATGGCAAAGAAAACATATTTTTCCATAATACTAAACTTGTCAATACACATTGGCAGGCCCTTAATCCCGGAGATAAAGTAACCTATAGCACATATAATACTGAGCGTGGCTTAAACGCAGAAAATGTGGAAAAACTAACCTGAGGATAACATCGTATTTGCTGATAAATAGTCCAAACCTCCACCGCTTGCGTTGCTATACCTGTGTCCGTCGGTCATCGCAGGGGGGGCCACGCAGCGTTAATGACGCCTGAGTTATATATCCGTTTTATTTGGACTAAACTTAGCCAGGTCATAGTAGCTAACACAGCCAAACATATCTAATATGTTGCCATAACGCTACAGCAAAACTAGACTTAACACCCCTTAATGATTTGTATCACCATAAAACAACTGTTGTCCTTTTTTGCGAAAACGATTAATAATAGCCTGTCCTTCAGTACCTGTTACAAAATTGATATATTTTGCAGCAAGTTCACTATTTACATGGCCATATTTAGCAGGGTTGACTGCCATAATATGATAGCGGTTAAATAAAGCATCATCATCGCCTGCAAATAGAACCGTTAAACTTAACTTATCAGCATAGGCAATATAAGTAGCGCGATCGGTCAACGCATAAGCCTTTTTTTCGTCAGCCATTTTAAGTACCGCTCCCATACCTTGTCCTGCCCTAATATACCATGAACCCTGCGGTTTGATACCTGCCGCCAGCCATAACGATTTTTCTTTTTTATGGGTACCAGAATCATCGCCACGGGAAATAAAATCAGCACTTGCTGATGCAATCAACTGTAGTGCCTGACTGACCGATTTGGCTCTGGATACAGCAGCAAGATCATCTGTTGAGCCAACAATAACAAAATGGTTGTACATAACTGGCTTGCGATTAATAAAATCACCCTGCTCAACATACTTCAACTCCGCTTCAGGGGCATGAGCAAAAACAACATCAACATCGCCATTACTACCAATTTTCAGCGCTTTACCAGTGCCAACCGCAATAACATGTACTTTTGCATCATATTTTGCCGTAAACGCCGGATGCAATACTTGCAACAGACCACTATTATCAGTACTGGTTGTGGTTGACAGCCTTAAACGATCAACTGCATATATTGGTGTAGTTATCAGTATCGCCACAATAAATGAACTAATACTAACTGCCAAGCTGTTAATCTTGCTTTACCCTCTATTACAAAACAGTCAATCAAACAAAGTTATGGTCAAAACGCCCACTGACCACGCAACTGAAATACATGAGGTTCCTGTTTGTCGTTTGGGCCACCTTTGACATCAAGCAGATTAACATAGTTAGCTGATACACGTACTGTTGGTGTTGCATACCAATTTAACCCCAAGGTCACTGAATCAACTTCACCGCCATCAATATCACGATCAATCAAATCTAGTGTACTGTAACGTAAGCCCAACTCGAATGCACCTATACCAAGTTCACCGAAGCTATTTTTTGGTGTAGCCCCACTGAAGACACCTTTCTTATAGCGCCGTGACTCACCAGTTAAGAAGTAACTGGTTTGCACATACCACCCATCAAAATCAACATCTTTATCGCCACGATTGCGGCTTGCTGACGTAGTGATATACTCAGCTTGTAACGAAAATGGCCCCATCACTGTTGCCGCTTCAGCACCCATCGTGAAAAGATCTTCCACATTGGTCAACCTACCAGTATTAACAATGTTAACACCTGTAACATGTGTTTCTGCACGTTGCTTAAAGGATACTGTATTGGTCAGATCGCCAGTATCGCGATGGTTTACCCCTAGACCAAAGTGCAATATCCTACTTTTTTGGTTAATAGGCGCAAACGTAGCCCGCGCGACCACGCTCCAGCCTTCATCATCAGTATTACCTTTGGTGGTCAAAGATTCACCAAACAAGCCTCCTGCCAACGACCAATGTTGCTTCTTAATACTAGCTATTGCACCAATACGACGACCAGCAGTGAATGCTGACAACAATGAACGTTCAGTAAACATAGTATATTTAGAACTGATTTGCTGTTCCAAGCTGAATGGTAACTTGAAGTTACCTGCTTTTAACTGCCAATTATCCAAACCATTGTAGGTAAGATAAGCATCTTTGATACCTTTGCCATTAGAGCCCGTACTAGCAAAGTCATATTGTAATTTATAACCCCAGTCATGATACATCATGCCTTGCAAATATAACCGTGCACGGCGAATTTCGGTACCATTACCCATGTGTGGATCACCGCCATAACTAGCACCATCCACCTGCAAACGACCACCAAGTTTAGTTGAAAATTGACCGTCACGTGTCTTGATAGCAACACCGCCTTTGACCTTAATCTCAACATCAGATTCTTTAGTTGCTTCAGCAAGTTGCTTTTTTACTGCCTGCTTTTCTTGCACTACCTGCATTTGGTTTTGCTTTAACTCGGCCTGCAGACGGCTAAATTGTTCATCACTCACTATGCCATTTTTATGAAGCATATTAATCAATGTTTCAATTTCCGAACCGGCATAAATAACGCTGGTAAATAGCGACAAAACTGTCATCACTATGAATCTTTTTATCACAAACATGGTTAATTTCCCCATTTTTAGTTACGAAAAACGAAATTTAGAGTTAGTTTTATCTAACAGTGGGTGCTGGTACTGTAAGCGTTGTTTGTAAATTATTAGTAAATTATTAGTAAATTTACAAACAATCTGTTGAGAACTGTGTATACATACATAGCTACTTACAACTGGCTAATACAGGCAAGGCCTCTCTCTATAAACATTCTTGCAGACTTGTTAAGTAATTAAGAATACCTAATCAAAAAATCATTAAGCGAAATTGGCATCACATGCGCATTGATGAATGGTGCCGACGGGCGGAGTTGAACCGCCACGGACTTAGAGTCCACCACCCCCTCAAGATGGCGTGTCTACCAATTTCACCACGCCGGCATAATTATGGCAAGTTAGGCAAATCTTCTGGTGGAATTGGCTCAGAAGGTACTGTTGATGTTTCTACCGACTGGGTAACACTATCAATTTCTTTTGTATTACCGGAAAAATAGGCAAGCGTCAGACTGGTAATAAAGAAAATTGTTGCAAGAAAAGCACTGCTTCTGCTCAAAAAAGAAGCAGCGCCACGACTACCAAATAAGCTAGATGAAGCGCCGCCTAGTGCTGCTGCCCCCGCATCAGCGCCTTTACCATGCTGAATCAAAATAAGCCCAACCAAGGTTAACGCAACAACTATATGTAAAACAATGAGTAGAATATCCATCTGTCACACCCTAAATCAAACAAGCGTCATACATATACCAACAAATTCATCAGCATCAAGCGACGCACCACCAATAAGCCCACCATCAATATCTGGCATAGCAAATAATGCCGAAGAATTATAGCTTTTAACACTACCTCCGTACACTATTCTCACCGATTCCGCTGTTCCAACATCGCGTTTTGCAATGCGCTCACGCATAAAAGCATGAACATCTTGCGCTTCATCAGGTGTTGCTGCGCGGCCTGTACCAATAGCCCAGACCGGCTCATAGGCAAGCACAGCCTTTGCTAGCGCCTTGACACCACTCTGCTCAATGACGATATCTAGCAAACGCGCAACGACCTCTTCTGTTTTTCCTGCTGCGTATTCCTCAGGGCTTTCACCAATACAAACAATAGGTGTAATGCCTTCCTGCAAGGCTGCTGCATATTTTTCAGCGATAATACGATCCATCGCCCGCTGATCTAAGTCTATTTCACTATACAAGGAACGGCGCTCTGAATGGCCTGCCAACACATATTTACAACCAAAGTCACTCAGCATAGATGCTGACAGTTCACCTGTATAGGTACCTTGTCTGTATTTAGATACGTTTTGCGCACCCCAACCAATTATGGAATCTTGTAATATTTCCTGTAACTGATGCAAATAAACAGCGGGAGGGAATAAGGCAACGTCAATGGTTGCAAATGCACGGGCATGCGCCAAAATACCTTGGAGTAACTGTATATTACTGGTGCTGGAGCCGTTCATTTTCCAATTACCGGCTATTAAAGGTTTTCGTTCCAACGCTTATAATTCCCCGCTACATTAAAGCCATCTAACGATAAATCAAGATGATTGCTTAAATTACATTACCCAAAAAATTACTGCGATATATCATTGCTACGGTTTAGTCTCAGCATATCGGTACATGGCTTTTTCTAGCTTATCAAGATCGTCATCATCTGCCTTCCAAAATGGCTGCCTATCATTGGGCTGCTTAGATCCATCATGTTTACGCTGAAATAGACCCTCCATAAAACTATACATTTCACTTATTAATGTGCAACACAAGGATATTGTAAACCCAGCGGCTGTTGGCTGAACTCTTAAACGCCCATTACCACCAAGAATACTCATGTTCTTAGTTTTTATTTTTTGTTGAGCAAAATATAATTTTTCATTGCCGTTATTTTGATTTACTTTTCCGATCAGTAATTTTAGTTTGCCTCTCAAAATATTTTCGTGCATGTTTTTCTCCTTGTAAGTTTATTGAGCTAAAGCGCCTATTATCGCTGATAATTCGCTTGCTGATTGATCAACCACTTTCCGATGCTTCCCTTCAACCATGATTCTGATTAGCGGCTCAGTACCTGATGGCCTTATAAGCACTCTACCATCATCGCCTAACTGGTCTTTTACCGCTACAACTACATTTTTAATATCACGATGGGATAGATCAACGGGTTTATGAGTGGCAACATTAACAATTTTTTGTGGGTATTTAGTCACACAAGAGGCAAGCGTATACAGGCTTTTGCCAGTTTGGCGCATTTCAGTCAACACCTGCATAGCTGCAATAATACCATCACCTGTTGTGGTCTTATTTAAGCAAACAATATGTCCAGAGGGCTCTCCGCCAATAATACTCTCTGTCTCTTCCAATTTTTCTACTACATAGCGATCGCCTACATTAGCACGATGGAGTTTGATGTTATGTTGTGCTAATGCGTGCTCCAAACCTAAATTTGACATCACTGTACCAACCACAGCTTGCTGAGGTAATCCCTGTCTTTGCTGGCTACGCGCAATAATGAACAATAGCACATCACCATCAACAATATTACCTTTATTATCAACCATAGCAACGCGATCACCATCGCCATCAAATGCAATCCCCAGATCAGCCTTATGATCTGTAACAGCTTGCTGTAACGCGCTTAAATGTGCTGAACCACAATGCTGATTGATATTAAGCCCGTCTGGTTCAGCGCCAATTACTACTACATCTGCACCTAGCTCTTTAAATACATCAGGAGCAATATGATAAGTAGCACCATGTGCGCAGTCCAATACTAATTTAATCCCATACAAATCAACATCAAACGGAACAGTGCTTTTGCAAAATTCAACATAGCGACCAGCAGCATCATCAATGCGATAGGCTTTGCCTAAACCTGTTGACTGCACTGTTACCAGTGGCTTATCAATCATCTCTTCAATTGCCAGCTCAACATCATCAGACAGCTTAGTACCAGTACTGGAAAAAAACTTAATGCCATTATCATGATAGGGGTTGTGTGATGCGCTAATCACAATACCCGCTTGCGCATGAAATGTACGTGTCAAATAGGCAATAGCTGGGGTTGGTATGGGTCCTGCAAGATAAATATCAACGCCTGCAGCCGACAAACCAGCTTGTAGTGCTGACTCAAACATATAGCCAGAAATGCGCGTATCTTTACCTATCAATACCTTGCTCTTGCTATCATGATCTTGAGTAAACACTCGCCCCACTGCCCAGCCCAACTTAAGGACAAATTCAGGGGTGACATTGCCATTACCTACATAACCGCGTATGCCATCAGTGCCAAAATAGCATCGTTTTTTCTCAGCTAACATCTGTGCCAATAACATAATTACAAACATTAACAGCATGCACTGTAGCGCATACATCATGACTGCGAATCAATTTTGTACCTTGCCATACAGCAATACTGGCTAGTGATAAGCTGCCGTACAAACGTTTATCAACCGATGAATTCAACATATCACCAATCATCGATTTTCTGGATACACCAACTAGAACTGGCAAGCAAGTAGCAACCACTTTATTAAGATGTTTCATTAATCGAAGATTGTGATGCCCACTTTTGCCAAAACCAAAGCCTGGGTCAACCATTAACTTATCGCGCGCAATGCCAGCCTGCTGGCACTCATTAGCACGTTGTAACAGAAAGGTAACAACCTCATCAACAACATCATCATATGTTGGATTATCCTGCATTGTCTGCGGTAAACCCTGTGCATGCATCAAACAAACAGGCACGCTTAACCTGACCGCCGCCTTCATTGCACCATCAGCCCTTAATGCACGTACATCATTGATAAAACCAGCACCAGCATTAACAGCGGCATTCATAACCTCTGGCTTACTGGTATCAATTGAAATTGGCACATCTGTTTCCGCAGAAATAGCCTCAATTACTGGTACAACCCGAGAAATCTCTTCTTCTATTGATACTGGCAGTGCCCCAGGTCGAGTTGATTCGCCACCAACATCTATAATAGCAGCGCCCTCTGCTATCATCCGTTTAGCTTGTGCTAAAGCCTTATCTTTTGTCAAAAATTGACCGCCATCAGAAAAAGAATCCGGGGTTACATTAAGAATCCCCATAACTTGTGGATGGGTTAAATCTAAGGGCTTTCCGGCACAGTCCAATATCATATATTGACAATAAATTATGACTGTTGCGGTACTGGTTCGCCTGATACGTCTGTATCTGAAAACTTGCTAGTTGATGATGGTTTGTTGTCATCCCAGCCTTTGGGCTGACCAGGCTCACGATTCTCCATAATCGCATCAATCTGATCGCTGTCTATGGTTTCATACTTCAAAAGCAGCTTAGTCATCGTGTGTAATTTATCTATATTGTTCTTTAATATGGTTTCAGCCCGCTTATAATTGCGCGAAATCAATGCTCTGATATCTTCGTCAATTTGTTTTGCTGTTAAATCTGATACTGCTTTATGCTTAGTAACAGAACGACCCAGAAATACCTCACCTTCGTCTTCGCCATAAGACATCGGACCCATATTGTCTGATAAGCCCCATTTAGTAACCATATTATGCGCCAGCTCCGTTGCCCGCTGAATATCGTTAGAAGCGCCAGTAGTAACCGCTTCTAGGCCGTAAATAAGTTCTTCAGCAATACGACCGCCATACAGTGCCGATATCTGACTTTCTAGTTGTTCTTTACTGTTACTGTATCTGTCTTTTTCCGGTAAAAACATAGTAACGCCTAACGCACGACCACGCGGAATAATGCTAACTTTGTACACTGGGTCATGATTAGGCACTAGGCGACCAACGATGGTATGGCCTGACTCGTGATAAGCGGTCATTTCTCTTTCTTTTTCACTCATCACCATAGAACGCCGCTCGCTACCCATCATGATTTTATCTTTAGCCTTTTCCATGTCTTCCATATCAACAAGGCGCTTATTTTCTTTAGCGGCAAAAAGGGCTGCCTCATTAACCAAATTCGCTAAATCAGCACCCGAAAATCCGGGTGTTCCACGCGCAATTACCTTGGTCACAACATTCTCTGCAGCAGGTACCTTACCCAAATGCACGCCCAATATCTGTTCGCGCCCGCGAATATCAGGCAATGGCACAACAACTTGTCGATCAAATCGACCTGGTCGCAATAACGCAGGATCAAGGACATCTGGACGATTAGTTGCTGCGATAACAATCACGCCTTCCTTGCCTTCAAAACCATCCATCTCAACCAAAAGCTGATTAAGGGTCTGTTCACGCTCATCATTGCCACCACCAATACCAGCACCACGATGACGACCAACAGCATCAATCTCATCAATAAAAATGATGCAAGGGGCATGTTTTTTTGCTTGATCAAACATGTCGCGCACTCTTGACGCGCCTACACCAACAAACATTTCCACAAAATCCGAACCAGAAATACTGAAAAATGGCACTTTAGCCTCGCCTGCAATGGCTCTTGCCAGTAGAGTTTTACCAGTACCGGGTGATCCCACCATCAAAACACCACGGGGTACTCTGCCGCCTAATTTCTGGAATTTAGTCGGTTCACGCAAAAACTCAACCATCTCAACGACTTCTTCCTTGGCTTCTTCTACACCAGCCACATCCTTAAAGGTGACCTTAACCTGATCTTCGTTAAGCATTTTAGCTTTGCTTCTACCAAATAACATAGGGTTCTTACCGCTACCCTGCATTTGACGCATGAAGAAAACCCACATACCAATCAACAGTAACATGGGGAACCATGAAATAAATATCTGCATTAATAAGCTGGTCTTCTCTGCTGGTCTGGCTTTAATGGTGACATCATTATTAATCAAATCACCCATTAAACCAGGATCATACTCCGGACTATATGTAACGAATTCACCACCATCTGCCAATATGCCAGCAATAGTTCTATCCTGAATATCAACTTTTGATATGGCGCCACTTTTTACACTAGCAATGAATGTTGAGTAATCAATCTCGCTTTGATTGTTTCTCTGTGGACCAAAACTATTAAAAACCAACATTAATACGAAGGCGATAATGACCCACAAAGCAATATTTTTCATCATATCATTCACTGTTTAATTACTCCTGATAACGAACTGTTACTACTAATTAAGGGTGCGGCCCAATGCCCAATAAGTAAACCTCTCGACTACGCGGCCTGGAAGCAGTCGGCTTGCGTACGGTTACCTGCTGAAAACTGTCTCGCATTGCCTGCCTGTATTGCTTAAACCCTTCTCCTTGAAACACTTTTACTAAAAAACATCCTTGTTTATTCAAATGAGTCAAGGCAAAATCCAATGCCAATTCAGCCAGATACATGCTATTAGACTGATCAATTGCTGTTACCCCTGTAATATTGGGTGCCATATCCGATAATACAAGTGCCACCCGTTCATTATGTATAACATCATTCATTTTGTCCAATACTGCCTGTTCTCTGAAGTCACCTTCAATAAAATATACGCCATCTAGGGGTATCATCGGTAAAATATCTAGGGCAACGACCTTTCCTGTGCCGCCTACCTTATTGAGCAAATATTGTGACCACCCGCCTGGTGCCGCCCCTAAGTCAACAACGGTCATGCCTGGACGAATTAATTTGTCTTTTTTATCTATCTCTTCCAGCTTAAAAGTTGCCCGAGAGCGATAACCTGCCTTTTTTGCTATTTTGACATAATGGTCATTGATATGTTCCCGCATCCAATGATTACTAAGTGATCGTCTAGCCATGATGGCTATTTATTTCATCAGTACTGACTACTAACGCCACTCCTAACAGACTGATCGCTAAATAGACACGCTCACTCACAGTATGCAATGTAGTAAACGTATCTAAACCAGTAACAGAATTACGCTGTTTTGCCAATACAATCTCAGGCTGCAGGTAACAAATAAAGATCAAGGTTAACGCAAACATCAAAGCAAGCACCCAAAATCGCCATGCCCTTATCGCCTGCTTTCCATGTAAGCCGATCTTGGTTACTAACAACACCGATCCGCACGCTAAACCCAGCATGTTAACAACCGACAACAACTCATCTGCATAATCGCCTGCCAACTTGATATCACCTAATAAAGCAAAAGCCATTGGTATAGCAAGATAGCCGACTATCCATACACCACCCACCCACAAAGTTAACAACAGGCGCTCGGACAGTAAATTAAATGTCATATTTTACTGCTAAAATCTCATACTTAATATCACCACTGGGCGCTTTAACTGTAGCAATATCATCAACTTCTTTACCAATCAGTGCGCGCGCAATAGGCGAAGAAATGGAAATACGATTTTTTTTAATATCAGACTCATAATCACCGACAATCTGATAAGTGACCTCATTATTATTGTCAACATTCAGTAAGTCAACTGTCACGCCAAATACAATCCTACCATCTTTTGGCAAGGTGTCAGGTTCAATGACGTGGGCAGTGGATAAGATGCCTTCTAACTCTTTGATTCGGCCTTCAATAAAGCTCTGCTGTTCCTTGGCGGCATGATATTCAGCATTTTCTTTTAAATCACCATGCGCTCTGGCCTCAGCGATAGCTGCCACTACTTTTTGTCTATCTTTGGACTTCAGCCGCTGCAACTCATCTTTTAATTGATTCAAGCCATGTAATGTAATTGGCACTGCCATTAGTGTAATTTCCCATGTAGTGTTTGCAGGCAATTCACAGACTGACTATAGCGGCTATTTAATGCCAAGCACATAGCTCTGGCAGCTGCCAGTGTTGTAGTATAGGTGATCTGATGTTGTAACGCAGCGCGGCGAATTTCACAAGAATCAACAACAGACTGACGGCCTTCTGTGGTGTTTACAATTAACTGTATTTCGTTATTTTTAATCATATCAACGATATGTGGCTGACCTTCTGCAACCTTATTAACACACTGACAATCAACAGCAGGGGCTATTACATTCTGTGTGCCCCGCGTTGCCAATAATGAAAAACCCAGATCAACCAAATCTTTGGCGATGATAGTCACCGAGTCTTTATCAGCATCGCGCACACTAATAAAGGCCTGACCATTTTTTGGCAAAACCACACCTGCCGCTAATTGCGATTTAGCAAAGGCCTCACCAAATGTTTTCCCCACCCCCATCACTTCACCCGTTGATTTCATCTCAGGGCCAAGAATAGGATCAACGCCCTGAAACTTAATAAACGGAAATACTGCTTCCTTAACAGCATGGTAGTCAGGAATAACCTCAAAACTAACACCTTGTTCAGCTAGACTTTGACCAACCATACAACGCGCTGCAACTTTAGCTAGTGGCACACCCGTTGCCTTTGAAACATAAGGTACGGTACGTGAAGCACGCGGATTGACCTCAAGGACAAATATATTATCTTGCTGAATAGCAAATTGTGCGTTCATCAGACCAACAACACCCAGCTCCAGTGCCATCTGGCGCACCTGTTCACGAATCCTGTTTTGAATATCATTATTTAAGCTACACACTGGTAATACACAGGCTGAATCACCTGAGTGTACACCCGCTTTTTCAATATGCTCCATAATACCGCCAATCAGGACATTTTGCCCATCACAGACAGCATCAACATCAACCTCAACAGCATCATCCAAGAAGCGATCCAACAACACAGGCGCATCATTTGACACTTGAATTGCTGTTTTCATGTAACCATTAATCTCATCTTCATTATACACAATCTCCATCGCACGACCTCCCAATACATAGGAAGGACGCACCACCAGCGGATAGCCAATTTCAGATGCCAACGCCACTGCACTATCCAACGAAAAAGCCAGGCGATTGGGTGGTTGCAGTAGTCCAAGTTTTGTAACCATCTCTTGGAAGCGCTTGCGATCTTCAGCATAGTCAATGGCATCAGGTGATGTACCAATAATTGGTACATCTGCCGCTGCTAATGCTCGCGCTAATTTTAATGGTGTCTGTCCGCCATACTGGACAATAACACCCAGCGGCCTTTCCAGTTCGATAATTTCAAGCACATCCTCCAATGTCAGCGGCTCAAAATATAAACGATCAGATGTATCGTAATCTGTTGATACGGTTTCTGGATTACAGTTGACCATAATAGCTTCATAGCCATCGTCACGTAGCGCTAAAGTTGCATGAACACAGCAATAATCAAATTCAATACCCTGACTGATACGATTAGGCCCACCACCCATAATCATGATTTTTTTACGATCAGTCGGATTAGCCTCACATTCATCGTCATAGGTTGAATACATATAAGCGGTAGTAGCTGCAAACTCAGCAGCACAGGTATCAACCCGCTTATAAACAGGTCGCACATTTAGGTGGTGGCGATGCCCACGTACCTGTTCTTCTGTTTTTTGCAGCAAGGCTGCCAAACGAGAATCAGCAAACCCCTTTTGCTTCAGATAATGCATTTCCCGCTTATCTAAGGATGTCAATGATTGATTGCGCAGATTATTTTCAATATCAACTAATTCCTGTACTTGCACTAAAAACCAAGGATCAATATTAGTTAATTGCTGAATTTCGTCATAAGTAAACCCATAACGGAATGCATCAGCAACATACCAAATACGATCTGATCCTGGCAAACGTAGCTCACGACGCAAAGTACTTGCAACATCAGTAGCAGTTAAGTCGGTAATTTCGGTCAGGCCATCACGATCGATCTCTAATCCACGTAGCGCTTTTTGTAACGACTCCTGGAAATTTCTGCCAATTGCCATGACCTCACCCACAGACTTCATTTGTGTACTCAAACGATTATCTGTCTGGGGAAATTTTTCAAAAGCAAAACGGGGTACTTTAGTCACAACATAATCAACACTTGGCTCAAATGATACTGGCGTTACCCTACCAGTAATTTCATTTTGCAATTCATTCAAGGTATAGCCAATTGCTAATTTTGCTGCTACTCTGGCGATAGGAAAACCAGTCGCTTTTGATGCCAGCGCAGACGATCGTGACACCCGTGGATTCATTTCAATAATGATCAATCGCCCTGTCTCCGGGTGAACGGCAAATTGTACATTCGATCCACCAGTATCCACGCCAATCTCACGCAATACAGCCAATGATGCGTTGCGCATGAGCTGATATTCTTTATCAGTCAGCGTTTGTGCAGGTGCTACCGTGATTGAATCGCCAGTATGCACACCCATCGGATCAACATTTTCAATTGAACAAACAATAATAGCGTTATCGTTACGATCGCGCACCACTTCCATTTCATATTCTTTCCAGCCGATGATTGATTCTTCGACTAACAGCTCTGATGTTGGACTAAGATATAAACCACGCTGGCAAATATCAATAAATTCTTCCTGATTATAGGCAATGCCACCACCACTACCACCCATCGTAAATGATGGCCGAATAATCGCTGGATAGCCAAACTGTTGTTGTGCCTTAAGTGCCTGCTCCATGTTACGAGCAATAGCAGATTCTGGCATAGCCAAGCCAATTTTGGCCATGGCTGCACGGAACAGATCACGATCTTCTGCCTTATTAATGGCATGGCTATCAGCACCAATCATCTCAACACCAAATTGTGCTAATACACCTTCACGTTCCAGATCCAAAGCACAGTTCAATGCCGTTTGACCGCCCATGGTAGGTAAAACAGCATTGGGACGTTCCTGCTCGATCACCTTGCTAACAGCCTGCCAAGTAACAGGCTCAATATAGGTTGCATCCGCCATGTCTGGGTCGGTCATAATCGTTGCTGGATTTGAGTTGACCAACACCACGCGGTAGCCTTCCTCGTGCAACGCCTTGCATGCCTGAGTGCCAGAATAGTCAAACTCACATGCCTGACCAATAACAATCGGGCCAGCCCCTAAAATCAGAATACTCTCAATATCAGTACGCTTTGCCATCGTGCTCTATGTAGTTACTTCCTGCTTTAAGAAGGTTAATAAAATGATCAAATAAACCTGTACCATCATGCGGACCAGGGCTTGCCTCTGGATGGCCCTGAAAACCAAATGCTGGCTTAGTATTGTGATGAATACCTTGTAAAGAACCATCAAATAAAGAAACATGAGTCACGCTCAGTGTATCAGGTAGCGACGATTTATCAACGGCAAAGCCATGATTTTGACTAGTAATCATGACAGTTCCATTGGCTATTGCCTGGACAGGATGGTTAGCACCATGATGACCAAATTTCATTTTGACAGTATTGGCACCGCAAGCCAGTGCCAATAATTGATAGCCCAGACAAATACCAAAAACAGGCAGGTTTTTTATCAGAAATATCTTAATGGCATCAATAGCATAAGTACACGGTTCAGGATCGCCCGGCCCATTTGATAAAAACACGCCATCAGGATGAAGTGCAAGCACTTCAGCAGCAGGGGTAAGTGCTGGCACAACAGTTAATCGACAGCCACGCTCAGTCAACATCCGTAAAATATTGTGTTTTATGCCAAAATCATAGGCCACCACATGGTAGCGCACATCAGCCGCCCGTGACTTGCCAGATAAACGCCAACAGCCTTTATTCCACTGATAAGCGCTATCAGTTGTTACTACCTGAGCCAAATCCATACCTTGCAGCCCATTAAAACCACGCGCCGCCAAAATAGCGGCACCAGTGTCAATATCATCACCAGCGACAATACAGCCTTTCATCGCTCCTTTGGCCCGCAACAGACGGGTTAAGCTACGTGTGTCAATACCAGCAAGACCAACCACATTATGGCGTGCAAGATATGTATCCAACACCTCCTCACCGCGCCAGTTACTTAACACAGGCGACAAATCACGGATGATCAAACCACTGGCGACAATATCAGTCGCTTCTTCGTCTGCACAATTAACGCCCACATTACCAATATGCGGATAGGTTAAGGTAATAATTTGTCGACAATAAGACGGATCAGTGAGTATTTCCTGATAGCCAGTCATGGAGGTATTAAACACGACCTCACCAACCGATTGATGAGCAGCACCAATTGACTGGCCACGATAGATCGTGCCGTCTTCAAGAGCAAGTAATGCACTTGTTTGCACAAAAGCCTCCACCGGATAAAATTAAAGGGCAGGATATACAATCCTTCCTGCAAAAAGTTTAATAATCTTATCTCAACAGTACGGATTAGTCTATGCAAAAGATTAGGTATGTATTATGTTATATCTTGCTTTGGGATAGATTAATACTACAGCGTCTTAGCTTTATATCTGTACCTGACAGAGCGATTAAGCTTCTTAATTTTACCTGTCCTAATCCATCCTTTTAAGTCATGCTATTAGTTTTGGTTTTTAAAGGTAAATGCCTCATTGTTGACTAATCCATAGCTCAATAAAATGGTACTATTGCCTTTATTTTTAAGTAGCAGGAAAAAACTGTGAGCTATATGCCTTTTATAAGCAGCTTTCCTACGCACAGGCCTCGCCGCTTGAGACGTGATAACTTTTCGCGAAAATTGATGCAAGAGAATCAACTCACTGTTGATGACCTTATTTATCCCTGCTTTGTTTTAGCTGGCAGCAATAAGTGTCAACCAGTATCATCAATGCCTGACATTGCAAGACTGAGTATTGATTTACTGCTTAAAGAAGCTGACATCATTTATAGATTAGGCATACCTGCCATCGCGTTATTTCCAGTCATTTCTCATCATATTAAAACTGATGATGCACGCGAAGCACACAATTCACAAGGACTGATTCAAAAGGCAGTGCGCGCCTTGAAAAAAAAGCTGCCAGAGCTAGGCGTTATTACTGATGTAGCACTTGATCCTTTTACAACACATGGTCAGGATGGCCTGATTGATAACACAGGTTATATCATCAATGATGACACCATAGATGTGCTGGTTAAGCAAGCATTGTCCCACGCTGAAGCCGGTGCCGATATTGTTGCACCTTCTGACATGATGGACGGTCGCATTGGCGCTATCAGACAGGCATTGGAAGCCCATGGCTACTTCCATACCCGTATTCTAGCCTATTCCGCTAAATATGCCTCCGGCTTTTATGGCCCGTTTCGTGACGCTATCGGCTCCGCTACCAGCTTAAAATCGGGCAACAAGCACAGCTATCAAATGGATTGTGCTAACAGTAGTGAGGCCTTGCATGAAGTAGCGCTTGACATTAAAGAAGGTGCTGATATGGTCATGGTTAAGCCCGGTATGCCCTACCTTGATGTATTGTATCGTGTTAAAAAAACCTTTCAAAAACCCACCTTTGTTTATCAGGTCAGTGGTGAGTACACCATGTTAAAAGCTGCTGCGCAACATGGCTGGTTAGATGAGAAAACAGTGGTCATGGAAAGCATACTGGCATTTAAACGCGCTGGAGCTGATGGCATTTTCACCTATTTTGCCAAAGATGTAGCACACTGGCTTACAGAGTCAATATGACCTGTCATTACGCCGTTATTGGTCATCCAATCAGTCATAGTTTGTCGCCTTTCATTCACGCTCAATTTGCTCGCCAGACAGGTGAGGACATCGACTATATTGCCAAAGAAATCCCGCTTGATGGATTGACAAGCGCCTTACAACAATTACAACAGGCCGGCTTCAAAGGAACCAATATCACTGTACCTTTTAAGGAACAGGCATGGCAACTGGTTACAACAAAAAGTAACCGCAGCGCAAGTGCTGGCGCTATCAACACTATAGCCTTTAATCCTAATGGTTCGCTATATGGTGATAATACTGATGGTGTTGGTTTATGTCGTGATCTGGTTAATAATCACCATGTTGTACTCAAAAATAAACGTCTATTGCTGCTTGGCGCTGGGGGTGCCGCCCGTGGCGTTATTCACGCATTATTAGCATACCAACCCTTTGAACTCATTATCGCTAACCGCACTGTAAGTAAAGCAATGCATCTGGCCACCCTCTTTGCCGGTTCCGGTACTATTTCAGGTACTGACTATCATCAATTGAAGGGGACATTTGATGTTATCATTAATGCTACCTCGGCCAGCCTTGCTGGTCAAGTGCCACCATTGCCGGATAGCGTTAATATTAAAAATAGCTACTGTTATGATATGATGTATAGCCATACTGATACTGCCTTTATTAACTGGGCAAAACAGAGAAGAGTCAATAAAGCTATTGATGGCTTAGGTATGCTGGTGGAACAGGCAGCAGAGGCTTTTTTGCTATGGCGAGATGTTAAGCCTGACACAAAAAAGGTAATCAAATTAATTAAAGCGGAACCATCATATTAAATTTAGGTTAAATCATCCAGAATGGAAAGAATTTTTATATTGCATAGAACTGATGCTGGATTGGGAGATTGCATTGTTAACGCTGGGAACGCATGGTTATTTGCTAAGAAGCACAATTGCAACTTACTCATCGCATGGTGTAATTTCTCTTATCTTGAAATAAAGAATCTAAATGCTTTTACCCATTATTTTGATGTTCCCGATGAAATTGAAGGTGTCCGCTTAAAATAATAAATAAGCGAAAATTTTCCCCAATAACGCCTATTGTTTATCACATTATCTATCATATTTACCTGATTATCTGTCGGTTTAAGCCAAATTAAGTAGAAAATTTTTGAACATTTGGTGCGTTAGAAATCTTGACAGAGATATAAAACCATTTTTAGATAAGTTAACGCTAAGGCATGACTTAAGATTAAAAGTTGAACAATTTACACATAATAACTTTACAGGAAAAAAGGTAAAAGGTAGTAGGTGTCCATATCAGATCACATCTTCCCTGCGCTCTTCCATCAAATTCGGCTGCTTATTGGGTGAACAGAGAACATAAAACCTTACAACATGTATGCGAGTATATAGCAATAACTCAAAATAGAATTGGGGATATGGATAATCAGGTTATATTTTTATGTTTCTGCTCATCTAGAAATCTTATCATTTATAAAAAATAGATTTGAGAAGGTTATTACTTATAGCAAGGCATTAATAAAAATATTGAGGTACAAAAGGCGCGCAATTACTAAGAAATGGGAGGTATGACTGAAACCGACAGTATGCCAATAAAACATGAAGATACCTTTGTTGAGTTTTTTGCTCACAAAATGTGATTTTTTAATGCGTTAAATTGAATCGGGTTCTCTCGTTATGCTTCATACTATGTTGATGAAATGATTGCAACTCTACCTCTACAAAAACCTGTCAGCAAGAGTTGACAACCATGGACAGCATTAATATCTGGTGTAATGCTATCAACTTTAACTATAAAATTAAGGCTTCCCCTGTAAACCAATTGCTTGTAGCAAAAGTTAAAAATAAAAGACTGCTAATACCAGCGATAGTATAACCATAAAAAGCGTCGCCCATTTAACAATAGACGCCTGCTGTCGCCAGACATATAGCCAGGCCAACTTTGCTGGTTTAGCCCTTAGCGAAGATGCAAATCGCATTAATCGTAAGCCATACAGAAATACCCCGGATAAGGATAATGTACTGAGCATCACACCAAACACAAACCAGATATAACGAGTGGCTGTACCTCCTAAGATGCCAAAATGCAAAGGATCCGCCGCTTCAGAAATACGCAGATGCATACTTATATCAGTACCACGCTGCTTATCAATCATCTCACCAGTAGCATAATTAAATACAAGCTGATTGGCACGATCCCTCACCAATACAGCTTCAGCTTGTCCCTGAAATAGAACCAGTTTGTCATTCTTTTCATGCCGCCTTATCAGCTTAATATCTAAATCCGGATAGATTTGATCTGCGCTATCAATCAGCTTGTTTAACATATCACCAGTCAGTTTTACTTTATAATCAGTGGTCACTTTTGGTAATTCAGGATAGCAAGCAGCCAGCCCCCAACGCTCTGCCAGATACCAAGCACCAGTGACAGCCATTAACAAAATAAACCATAAACTCCACACGCCAAGCCAGCGATGCATAGCACCCCAATAGCTGTGTGCTTGTTTAATCAGCAACTTTTTAGATACATGTTCATGATTGCAAGGAAACTTAAAAAAACCCTGCCACCAGCGACGATAAATGACAAAACCAGTAAAAAATGAAATAAACAAAGGAATAGCAAGCATGCCCACAATGGTTACTCCCCACTGGACAGGCAACATTAAATGACGATGCGTTTGACGGAACAATCGTTGCCAGTTCAGCCAGCGACCTGTACCAACGACATCATTAGTAACAGGATCAAAAAATATGCGAAAACGTTTGCCCTGCTTGTTTATTGCAATGGCCTGCACGTTAACAAAACCCGTCACTGGTGCAAGAACAGCGCCAATTGTATCGTCAGGAAATGCAGCCTCGCCATTATCAAACACCGCTCCCCAGTCAAGCCTGTCTGGCATATCACCGATATTGCGCATAGCTGGATTAAACAGCCAGTCAATTTCGATGGATACTGTCGCAAGCGTACCGGTTACCAGCACAAAACTGAGCAAAATCCAAACTGAAAACCCTGCCCAGCCATGCCAGTTAAACCAAGGGCGAGGGTTCATTGCTGTGCTTGCTATAGCCTAGTCAAAATCATAACGTAGCTGCACCATAACCTCTCGCGGCGCACAGGGAAAGTGACCAGGCCGATTGTTAAAACCGCTAACAGCGTATGTTCTATCAAACAGGTTATAAATATTGACCTGCATGGTCAGGTCATTCCATTGTGTGGTCCAGTTGGCATCAAATATTGTATAAGGCTTGATCCGCTGATTGTCAAAACCAAAACGTTCACTGACATACTTCATGCCAAAGCCAATTGATGAATCTATTTTTCGTAACGCATAGCGCATCCATAGCCCTGCTTGGTGTTCTGGTGCATTAACAAATTGTTTCTTTTTGTTAGGGTCTTTTTTGTCTTTGATGGTATTGCTTGCCTGCTGATCATCCACAAATTTGGTAACTCGCACATCGTTCCATGCATAGTTGGCAGTAATAGCCCAATCTGGCGTTAAATCACCCACTAGCGTCAATTCCACGTCTTCGCTTTTAACTTTACCCAAAGTAACGTAATCAGGTATGCCATCATCACTGCTTGTTGAATCAGGATTTTTGGCAGCCATATCTTCTTTGATAATACTATAGAGTGCAACCGTGCCCAACATATGACCATCAAAAAACTCCTGCTTTAAGCCCAGTTCCCATTGCTCACCTGTTTCAGAATTAAGCGAACCGCCATCATTCTGCCTTGACAGAGAAAGCGGCTTAAAACTCTCACTGTAATTTAAGTAAATACTACCATTATCAAGTACCGCTGGCTTATAACTGATTGCTACGCGCGGACTAATCCTACTATCAGAATGATCGTCTTTTTCATAAGACTTAAGCAGTGCCTTAGGCTTTTTGGTCTTGTCTTCGAAGCGATCATAACGTACCCCTAACATAAGACGCCATTTCTCAGTCAAGGTAGTATAGTTTTGCAAATAAACACTATAGCGATTAGCATTGGTGCCGTATCTATTTGTGTTGGTCAGCTTGTAGGTACTGGGATCAGCCTGATCATATACCGGATTATAAATATTTAAGTTAGGTACGCCGTCGCCAGTGCCATTCGATCTGAAATAGTCATACTCAGTGTCAACATCATGGTAATCAGAACCAAATAATAGCTGATGTTCCATATCTGCCAGCTTAAATTTTTTCACAAAATCTAAGGTTAAGCTGTATTCTTCATTAGCACGATACTGATTACGATATTGGCGCGCCAGTATCTCGCCATCAGCCACATCTTTCACACCATCACCATTAACATCGCTGGCAAGCCAATAGGGTTCATGGTAGGCTTGTCTACGTTTGTTATCAAGATAACGTAAGGTTGTATTCATGGTCAATGTATCGCTGAAAATATGCTTTAAGTCAGCTTGCAATACCAGGGCTTGCAAATTCTGATAATCACTTTTTTCGCTAGTATTAAAGCGACGGCCAACGACAAAATTACCATCATCATCAGTCGGTACACCGCGCAGACGATGACCATCTAACTCTTGATCAACATAATCAAAGGTGGTTATTAATTCGGTATTGTCTGATAATAAAAATAACAGACCACCAGCTAATTCATTATTCTTTTCTTCAACATTGTTACGAAAAGTATCTTCTTGTTGAAAAAAGCCGCCTAAGCGATAGGCAACCTTGTCAGTCCAGCTGCCCGTTGAATCAATGGATGTGCCATACAGATCATGACTGCCAGTGGTTAATGCAACTTCCGTTTTGCGCTCAAAACTGGGCTTTTTAGTGACATAGTTAATAAAACCAGCCGGTTCATCACCGCCATACAGCGATGCTGAGGGGCCTTTTAGCACTTCAACCCGTTCAACATTGAATAACCTAGGTACCGAAAAACCAGAATATGGATCACCGCGCACCCCATCGTACAAAACGTTTCCACTATCGCGAAACCCTCTAAACATCACTCCGGAATAAGAAAACTCACTGACGCCAGCAACGGAACGATATAAATCAGTAATATCCTGTGCGCCCTGATCAATGATGAGTTGACTAGTTAAAACTTGCGCTGATTGCGGCAAATCAACGATATCCAAATCAATTTTTGAGCCTATATCAGTATCAGTTTGCAGATAAAATTCCTCAGCGCGGCCTTGTACTGATAAGGTGCCAAAATCAACATAATCGCTATCTTCCTGTGCGTAAACCCCTTGGCTAAATAAAGCCAAACACACTATAAGCTGCAGGCTTATTTTCAGTAAGATACCTTATTTAGTTTTATTTAGTATTATGTAAGACATCCATAATAATACTTTTCTATTAAAAAATTAAATGATAACGATTATCTTTTATATTCACTAAAATCGTCCATTAGATGAAATAATAGAAAAGGTAATATATTCAAATCAATACCAAAAAAAGTAACGTGAACACATCCAAAGGTAGAAATGATATGGCTTGCGACTAACTATTATAGAATACGGCTGATAAAAGTTTGATGTACCCAAGGCGGCTGCTATCATAACTCAAAGAAAACACTTGATTCATGAGGTAGATTCTTTAAATAGCTGTGTCAAAAACTACTCCAAACTTCAACAACTCGACTAAGGATCATCACCAATGAAAGCCTATGGATTTAATAATGCCGACTCACCGCCTGTTTTTTTTGAGCAGCCTACACCAGAGGTAACTGATCGTGACTTACTAGTCAGTATTGCCGCGGTTGCTGTCAATCCTATTGACACCAAAATTAAAGCTATAATCAATGGGAAGCTTAGTGAGCCAAAAATAATTGGCTGGGATGCTTGTGGTACAGTAATTGCAACAGGTGAAAAGGTTAATCGTTTTAAAACTGGTGATCGGGTATTTTATGCTGGGGATGTAACTCGTTCGGGGTGTAATGCCAGTCATCAACTGGTGGATGAGCGTATCGTCGGCAGGGCGCCAGCATCACTAAACGCAGCCGAAGCAGCGGCGATGCCACTTACCAGCATAACTGCCTGGGAAGCACTGTTTAATCGCCTGAAAATTAACGGCAATGCCAATGTAGGCAAAAATATCCTTATCATTGGTGGCGCAGGTGGTGTCGGGTCTATTGCTATTCAACTGGCAAAAAATGTTGCTAAATTAACCATCATTGCCACAGCATCAAGAGCAGAATCGAAAAAATGGTGCGGCAAAATGGGTGCTGATTACATTATCAATCATAGGCAGGATATGGTCAAGGAGTATCTATTCTTAAAATTAGCCCGCCCTGACTATATTTTGTGCGCTAATGATACTGACCAACACTTTGCTGCTATGGTAGAACTTATCGCGCCTCAAGGCATGATTTGCGGCATCGTTGACACTAAAAAACAGCATAATTTAGCTGATCTTAAGACAAAAAGTGCTGGTTTCGTATGGGAATTTATGTTCACTCATTCTATGTTTAACACTGCTGATATAGCAAGCCAGGGTGCTATCCTTGACAATATCGCCGATCTGCTTGACAGGCAAATATTAGTGAGCACCCTGAAAAAGGTTATCGGAGCAATGACGGCTGAGAATATTGATCATGCGCACCAATCGTTATTGAGCGGATCTACCATTGGTAAGCTTTGCTTGACCGCGATTGAATAATGTTAGTTTCAGTAAGCACTTAATCACTGTATAATAAGTGTCCGTAATCGCCTGCTTAAATGTCAGGTGTAAGGTTTAAAGCATGGATACACAACGATCAAGCAAATTTTTTGTCGGTAGCCTGATTATTTTTCTTATTATCTTTGGCAGCGCAAAAGTCATTCTTGCTACCATGCAGAATAAGGCGAAACAAGTTGTTACAGCAGAGAGCATGGCAGATAAAGATGTTGTTGCACGCATTAAACCCAGCGGCAATGTCCATATTGGTGATGCTCCTGTTATTGTTGCTGTTGCTGAAGAAACGAACCAAGTCAGCGCTGGTGGTGAGCAAATCGTCAGCCAGGTCTGCGCATTGTGCCATAGATCAGGTATGATGAATGCGCCAAAGCTAGGTGATGCAGATGACTGGGCACCACGTATTGAAAAAGGCATTAAAACGTTGTACAATAGCGCTATCAATGGTCTTAATATGATGCCCGCTCGCGGTGGTCGGCCTGATATCAGCGACGACGATATTAAAGCCGCGGTGGATCACATGTTATCACTGGTTAACAATTGAGGGCGCAGATCAAGTATGGTCTGTGTTATATTTTATTACTCTATGGATAGTTCTGTTGATTGATCGGATGCTAACTTCTCACCTGGCTTCATATCAAGTTTAATTTGTAGCCTAACTTCATTGCGTGAATCACTATACTGTAAAGCATCTTCATAACTTATATCGCCTGCTTTATACAAAGCATAAATCGCTTGATCAAACGTTTGCATACCAGACTGCTGTGAACGTTTTATGACATCTTTAATTTCCGAAAATTTTCCTTTTTCGATTAGGTCGCCAACCAAAGGAGTGTTTAACAGCACTTCAACAGCCGGGCACATGCCCGTACCATCTTTTTTGGGTATTAGCCTTTGGGCTATAACAGCTATCAGATTTGACGACAGATCTGAAAATAACTGCCTGTGACGAAATTCACTAAAAAAACTAATCACTCTTTCCATTGCCTGATTGGCATTGTTAACATGCAGTGTTGATAAGCATAAATGGCCTGTCTGAGAAAATTTAATAGCGTAATCCATAGTGCTGCTATCGCGAATTTCGCCGATCATAACAACGTCAGGTGCCTGACGTAGTGCATTTTTCAGCGCAGTGTCATAAGAGTCAGTATCAATACCAACTTCACGTTGAGTCACCACGCAGTTAATATGCTGATGATCAAATTCAATAGGGTCTTCAATGGTCAGAATATGACCAGTGTTATTTCTGTTGCGATAATCTACTATTGATGCTAATAACGTAGATTTACCTGCACCTGCTGCACCAACAAATATTACCAATCCCCGCTCTTTCATCGCCAGTTCTTTAATGATTTTTGGTGCGCGCAGATCGTCGATGCTAGGAATGACATCCCGTATTCTATGAAGCACCATTGCAATTTTATTACGTTGATAAAATGCGCTGACACGAAACTTGCCAATATCAGAATGGGTGATACCATAATTGCACTC
The DNA here is from genome assembly GCA_965199725.1 of Methylophagaceae bacterium. GTDB lineage: Bacteria > Pseudomonadota > Gammaproteobacteria > Nitrosococcales > Methylophagaceae. The sequence continues at coordinate 1,274,469 of OZ241321.1, read as the reverse complement.
TTTATCCTGCTCAAACATTTTTCTCTGTTTGTCAGTCATCGTGCTCACTACCAGATCACGGGTTTCATCATCACTTAGCGAGGCACTCGCCGACTTTAACTGCCTGTTAATCTTGAAACTTGGTGGCCGACCAGAGGTTACAAATATATCGGAAGCGTCGTACTTAACTGCTGCTTTTAAAACCTTCTCAATGGTGATAGCGTCACTGCTATCTGTCTGGGTAAAGCCAGTGCTTTCATTACTAACTATTGTAGACATACAATCTAGCTAAAATAAATCTTGGTTAATAGCGACTGATAAAGCTTCTCGCTTGACAATTTTTCCCTGCTTAACTAAATCCTGCAAACACTGATCAAGGGTCTGCATACCTAGATCGCTACCGGTTTGAATAGCAGAATACATCTGGGGTACTTTAGATTCACGGATCAAGTTGCGAATAGCTGCTGTACCTATCATAATTTCATGTGCCGCAATACGACCACCATTTACTTTCTTCAGCAACCTTTGACAGATAACTGCACGTAATGATTCTGACAACATCACACGTACCATATCTTTTTCTTCCATTGGAAACGCATCAATGATGCGATCAACAGTTTTTGCTGCTGATGATGTATGCAAGGTGCCAAACACCAAGTGACCTGTTTCTGCAGCAGTCAACGCAAGCCGCATTGTTTCCAGATCACGCAATTCACCCACTAAGATAATGTCTGGATCTTCACGCAAAGCCGAGCGCAATGCATCACTAAAACTAAAGGTATCCCGATGCACTTCGCGCTGATTGATCAAGCATTTTTTACTTTTGTGCACAAATTCAATGGGGTCTTCAATGGTCAGAATATGGTTACTGTCCTTTTCATTTCGGTAATTAACCATTGCTGCCAGCGTGGTTGACTTACCCGAACCGGTTGGACCCGTTACTAAGATAATGCCGCTATCATAAGTGGAAATAGTTTTAAATACTTCAGGCGCACCCAATGTTTCCAGAGTCAGCACATGTGCAGGAATAGCTCTGAATACTGCGGCAATACCACGATTTTGCGTAAAAACATTAACACGATAACGCGACAAGTTGGCGATCTCAAAGGAAAAATCTATTTCCAGATTTTCTTCAAAGTCCCTGCGCTGTTTATCATTCATCACATCATAAACTAATCCATGTACTTGTTTATTATCCATTACAGGAATATTAATTTTTCTCATATCCCCATCCACTCTTATCATTGGCGACTCACCAGATGACAAGTGCAAGTCAGATGCGTTATGCTTTGCCGCAAAACTTAATAACTCAGTAATGTCCAATTATCAGAACCCCTTCCTTAGTTAACACATACTATAGCTAACTTAAACTATGATTATACAACGTTTTAATAAAATTAAAAACCGCATTAAGCTGTGTCAAGAAAAAAATTGTCAATTAAACAGGGAAGTTCAGTTATTAGCTGTCAGCAAAACATGGCCTGCTGATACACTGCGCGATTTATTCCACGCAGGGCAACAGTGTTTCGGCGAAAACTATTTACAGGAAGCAATCGCTAAAATGGCTATGCTGGAAGATTTAGATATAATCTGGCATTTTATCGGTCATATTCAAGCAAATAAAACTAAGATAATTGCTGCTCATTTTGATTGGGTGCAAAGCATTGATCGGCTAAAAATTGCCAAGCGCCTGTCAAGGCAAAGACCATCAGATCTTAGCGATCTCAATATCTGTATCCAGATTAATATGGATAATGAAACAGATAAATCGGGTATTGCCGCTGCTGATTTGATGCCCTTTGCCCAACAAATCAATCAAATTGAACGGTTAACATTGCGCGGCATAATGATTGTCTCGGCAAAAATAAACAATCCGACTCAGCAGCGAAGAGCATTTGGTAAGGCAAGACAACTATTTGATAAATTAACGACAATTTGTCCCACTGTGGATACCCTGTCAATGGGTATGTCACATGATATGGAAACAGCGATAGTAGAAGGGAGTACTATGGTACGATTAGGAACTATGCTTTTTGGTAAGCGTGCTATGCTCTAGACCAATATAGTTCAAGTAGATTTAAGTCTGGTATCTAACAAAAATAGTGTAATAGATAAGGGATAATAATGGAAAACTGCAAAATTGCTTTCATTGGTGGCGGTAATATGGCGCACAGTTTTATTGGTGGTTTGATTGCTTGCCATTTCAAGCCGCAAAATATCCATGTGTCTGATCCAGAAACGGCTTGCCTGCAATCGTTGACTGATAGCTACCCCAAAATTCAAACCTTCGTTGATAATAACGATGCTGTAAAAGATTGTGTCGTGGTGATACTGGCAGTTAAACCGCAAAAACTACGCAAAGTCGCGCTTCAACTTGCTACCGACTGGCAAACTGAAACTCTGTTAATTTCTATTGCCGCAGGTATTCATTTACAGGCCATCAGCGATTGGATGGGGCATGATGTAGCCATTGTTCGCGTCATGCCGAACACACCCTTGTTGGTTCAGGCAGGTGCCAGTGCATTATGTGCAAATAATATTGTATCAATAAAACAGCGCAAACTAGCTGAATCTATTCTGGAATCAGTGGGTATTGCATTATGGATCGATGAAGAAGAAATGGATGTAGTCACTGCATTATCTGGGGGGGGGCCTGCCTATTTTTTGCTGGTAATGGAGGCGATGGAGTACGCCGCAGAAAAAATAGGGCTAAAAGCAGATAAAGCCAGACTGCTCTGCCTGCAAACTGCTTTCGGTACCGCAAAAATGGCACTGGAAAGTAATGATCCACCCAACATCTTACGTAAACGTGTTACGTCACCAAACGGCGTTACTGAACGCGCCGTAAATGAACTGGAAAAAGGTGATTTGCACCATTTATTTAAACAGGCGTTAACTGCGGCAGCATCACGGTCACGAGAACTTGGTAAACAAACTACACATAATGCCTGATAAACAGGCATTAAAAATTATAATATGCCTCTGATGGATGTAAAATGTTAATAATAGATTGAAGAATATAGCCATGCCTGATACGATACCAGCAGATTCAGTTGGCTTGGTCAACCCGTCAACCTTACACGTTGATACTGCAATCAACCTTGAATGTGGTCGTTGTCTATCAAGTTATGATCTTGTTTATGAAACCTACGGTCAGCTCAATGATAATCAATCTAACGCAGTATTGATTTGTCATGCGCTGTCAGGCGACCATCATGCCGCTGGTTACCATAGCATGGATGATAAAAAACCAGGTTGGTGGGATGTCTGTATTGGACCTGGCAAACCGATTGATACCGAACACCTGTTTGTTGTTTGTTTAAACAATTTAGGCGGTTGCCGAGGCTCTACTGGCCCCACCAGCATTAATCCCAAAACCAAGAAAATATTTGGCCCCAATTTCCCTATTGTTACGGTTACTGATTGGGTCAACAGTCAGGCAGCGCTCACTGACTATCTCGGTATCAAAAAATGGGCGGCTGTTATTGGCGGTAGTCTGGGCGGTATGCAAGTGATACAATGGGCAATCACTTTTCCACAAAAATTACGCCATGCTGTTATTATTGCTGCTGCACCAAAATTGTCTGCGCAGAATATCGCATTCAATGAAGTAGCAAGAACAGCGATAAAAACTGATCCCGACTTCCACGCTGGCTGCTATAGTGAGCATAATACTAAACCCCGTCATGGACTAGGTTTGGCACGTATGCTCGGCCATATCACTTACCTGTCTGACGAAGCTATGGGCAAGAAATTTGGTCGTGAACTGCAGGATGGTGCTGTGCGCTATGGTTATGATACTGAGTTTCAGGTTGAAAGTTACCTGCGCTATCAAAGCCAAACTTTTGCAGAGCGCTTTGATGCCAATACATACCTTTTAATGACCAAAGCGTTGGATTATTTTGATCCTGCGCAATACTTTGCTCAGGATCTTGCTAAAACGCTGGCGCCCATGCAAGCTGACTGCCTGATAATCTCATTTACCAGTGATTGGCGATTTGCTCCAGCACGCTCGGAAGAAATTGTCCATGCGCTATTGAGCACCAACAAGAATGTGACCTACGCTGAAATTGAGGCAGCTCAAGGACATGATGCATTTTTAATGCCAATTGCGCGTTATCATGAAATATTGAAAGCCTATATGCAGCGTATTATCAATGAATGCAACCCCGCATGAACTTAAGACCTGATCTACAAACCATCAGCGATTGGATTACAGACGGTGCGCGCGTGCTTGATCTAGGATGTGGCAACGGTGCATTGTTGTGCCATCTTAAACAGCGCGGTATCAGCGGTTACGGATTAGAGCTAGATAATGCTAAATTTGTTGATTGCATCAAATCGCGCATTAATGTTATCCAGGCCGATCTTAATAATGGGTTACCGCAATTTTCTGATCACAGTTTTGATTTTGTCATCCTGTCACAAACCTTACAGGCAGTTAATCGGCCCGATTTTTTGCTGTCAGAAATTGTACGTGTTGGCAGAGAAAGCGTTATAGGTTTTCCTAACTTTGGTCATTGGCAGTGCCGCTTTCAACTCGCCTGTGGCGGTCATATGCCAGTATCAAAAAGCCTACCCAATTCGTGGTTTGGTACCCCCAATATTCACTTTTGCACCGTACATGACTTTGAAAAACTATGTGCTGATATGCATATCAATGTATTAAACAGGCGTATTGTCAATCATATCTATAAAGACACACTGGCTACTAAACTGTTGCCTAATCTTTTCGGACAAATTGCGCTGTATAAAGTACAAGCCCAATAACAATGACAACATACCAGCAACACTTTATTGAATTTGCCCTTAAGATAGGTGCGTTGCGCTTTGGTCAGTTTACCCTTAAATCTGGTCGTATCAGCCCATATTTTTTTAACAGTGGCTTATTTAACAGCGGCGCTAATCTAGCACGTTTAGGACACTTTTATGCAGAGACTATTGTTGCATCAGGTGTTGATTTTGATATGCTGTTTGGTCCTGCTTATAAGGGTATTCCGTTAGTATCGACTACCGCAATCGCCTTGGCGGATAGCCATCAACAAGATGTTGGTTACACATTTAATCGGAAGGAAAACAAAGATCACGGTGAAGGCGGTCAACTTGTTGGTGCACCGTTATCTGGTAAAATTTTGATTGTTGACGATGTTGTTTCTGCTGGCACATCAATAAACCAATCAGTTGCTATTATTAGTGGGCAAAATGCAACCCTCGCTGGTGTAGTCATTGCACTGGATAGACAAGAGCGAGGCACGACAACAGCCTATTCAGCTATTGAAGAAGCTGAAAAAGCATACAATATCCCAATAATAGCTATTATATGCCTTAATGATCTGCTGGACTATCTGAAAAACTACGGCAATTTAAGGCAACACTTACCCGCCTTTGCAGCTTATCATCGTCAATACGGCACCAAAGATAACTAACTAATTTCTTAACTTTTTGTAACAGGCTAAGCTATCAGGTAGAATAATTATCCTAATAACTAAGCTTATCATTCATTACATGGTCGCTACCAAGGAAAACAAACCTCTTAACTTTATCCAGAACATTATCAATAGTGATATCAGTCAAGGGGAAAATAATGGCAAAGTAGTAACGCGCTTCCCTCCTGAGCCCAACGGCTATCTGCATATCGGTCATGCAAAATCTATTTGTCTGAATTTTGGTATTGCCAAACAATATCATGGATACTGTTATCTACGTTTTGATGACACTAATCCAGAAAAAGAAAGTGACGAATTTGCCACTGCCATTGCTGAAGATATTACATGGTTGCAATTTACATGGCATGACACCATTCGTCATTCTTCTGACTATTTTGAACAGTTGTATGGATATGCCGTTGAACTCATCAATAAAGGCCTCGCCTTTGTTGATGATCTTGACTCGGTGCAAATGCGCAAATATCGTGGTACATTAACTAGGCCTGGCAAAAACAGCCCAGCTAGAAACAATACTGTAGAAAAAAATCTAGCCCTGTTCAGCCGCATGCGTGCTGGTGAATTTGCTGATGGTCAAATGGTGCTTCGGGCAAAGATTGATATGGCCTCACCAAATATCAAAATGCGTGATCCAGTGCTTTACCGCATTAAAATAATACATCATATGCGCACTGCTAATGCTTGGTGTATCTACCCAATGTATGATTTTACCCAGTGCATTTCAGATGCAATTGAGGGTGTCACGCATTCCTTATGTACGCTGGAGTTTGAAGATAATCGGCCACTATATGATTGGATTATTAACAATATATCGATAAATCGGCAGCCAAAGCAAATTGAATTTTCCCGCTTAAACCTTGGCTATACTATCACCAGCAAGAGAAAGCTGTCTCAACTGGTTGAACAAAAAATTGTCGCTGGTTGGGATGATCCAAGAATGCCAACTATTGCAGGTATGCGCCGCCGTGGTTACCCGCCAGAAGCCATTCGCAACTTTGTTGAACTAACTGGTGTAACTAAAAAGGATCACGTTGTTGATATGGCATTACTGGAATTTTCTGTCCGCGAAGCGCTCAATAAAAAAGCACCGCGAACAATGGCAGTATTGCGCCCACTAAAACTGGTGATTGAAAACTACCCAGAGAATAAAGTTGAAACATTGCAAGTACTCAACCATCCACAGAATGAGTCAATGGGTATGCGTGCCATTCCTTTCTCGCGTTTTATTTACATTGATCGGCAAGATTTCCGTGAACAGGCTAATAATAAATACAAACGCCTAGTGTTAGGTAAAGAAGTGCGCCTCCGCCATGCTTACGTTATTCGCTGTGAACGTATCATTAAAAACGAAGCAGATGAAATTATTGAGTTACGCTGTCATTATGATGAACATACGCTCGGCAAAAACCCTGAAGATCGTAAAGTAAAGGGAGTGATTCACTGGGTATCTGTCACCCACTCTGCCATAGCAACACTGCGAGTATACGATCGCTTATTTACTGTTAGCCATCCATCTCTTGAGCATAACTTTATTTCCTGCATAAACTGGCAGTCCTTAACTGAATATACTGATGCCAGAGTAGAAAAATCGTTGACAACATGTCAGCCAGAAAACCAGTTTCAATTTGAACGTGAAGGTTACTTTGTTGCTGATCGTAAAGAACATACCAGTGACAATCCAACCTTTAATATGACAATAGGATTACGTGATACTTGGGCTAAACAAAGTGTTAACCTTAACAGAGAATCAGATTAGGAATACTACTTTGCTAAATTCTATTGCTAACTCAATTTACCTATACACTATCGTACTATGCCAAATATAGTGCAAATAGATATGAATATTGCATCAGTCATTTTGTTGCTGTTCTTTATCAATTCATCAGTAAATGCTGGGCAATTATTTCGTTTTTCAGATAATGGTGTAACAGTTATTAGTCAATCGCTTCCTGCAGGTGTAGTTAAAACAGGTTACCAAATACTTGATAGCAAATCTTTACGCGTTATAAAAAGCTTTCCGCCATTGATAGACGAGCAGTTAGTAGAACAAGCCTCTACAACCAAAAAGGAGCACAAAGACAAGTCATTACTGTCTGCAAAGGTAGAGAAACAGATAATGCAAATCCAAAAACTAGTAGCTATCTATGGATCAGAAGAAGGGCTTATTGATCAACGCAATATTGATTTGGAAAATCGCCAGATACAGATTGACAAAGTGACGCTACTCTTGGAAAGAGGGAAACAAAATTACCGCATATTGCAAAATAAAGCTTCAGAGCAACGACTGATAAATAGTGGAAAAATCAGCGATAACCTGAAAAAAATGCTACAAAAGACTGCACGGGAAATAGCCAATAACCAATCTGTTATTGACCAATTAAAATCAGAAATGGGCAAACGTAAAAAACAGTATGAGATTGAGCTGATGCATTTTAAAACAATTCTTACTGAAGAAAATGTGCCTTAGTCAATCAAGATATCCATAGCGGCTAATAGCTTTTGGTTTTCTCCAGTCTGACCAATTGTAATACGCAAATACTGGTTGATTCTGTCATCACTAAAATGACGGACAATAATACCCTGTTTGCGTAAACTGACTAACAAGTGGGCTGCATCATGGCGCGGGTGTCTGACAAAAATAAAGTTTGCTGCTGAAGGCAATACTTCAAACCCCATAGATGCCAATTCTGCAATCATATAATTGCGACTATGAATAATTTTCTGGCAGGTCTCATCAAAATAATCCTGATCTAAAAATGCCGCTACAGCAGCATTAAGTGCTAAACTACTCAGTGGATAGGAATTAAAACTATCTTTTACCCTCGAAAGTGCCGCAATAAGATCAGTGTGCCCCACAGCAAAACCGATACGCATTCCAGCAAGCGACCTTGATTTTGACAGGCTCTGCACTACTAACAAGTTGTCATAGTTATTAATCAGACTAATAGCACTGTTACCGCCAAAATCAATATAAGCCTCATCAATCACCACCACCGATTCAGTATTGCTGCGTAGTAACTTATCAATGCTCTCTAATGGTAATAAGGATCCGGTAGGTGCATTTGGATTAGCCAGAATAATCCCGCCGTTGGCGTAGTCATAATCGCTAATATTAATTGCCAACTTATCAGTTAACGCAATGGTACGATAATTTATCTGATATAACCTGCAATATACTGCATAAAAACTGTAAGTAACATCAGGGAAAAATAATGGAGACTGATGACAAAATAGTGCTCGAAATACATGTGCCAATACTTCATCTGAGCCATTGCCTGCAAACACCTGATCTTGGTCTATCTGGTAATAGCGTGCAATAGTTTGTTTAAGTTCGGTTGCGTTGGGATCAGGATATAGACGCAGCGTATCACTTACGCCTGCTTTAATTGCTGCCAACACCTTTGGTGATGGCCCATAAGCATTTTCATTGGTATTTAATTTAATAGCGTCAGCAGATTTCGTTTGTTCTCCAGAGATATAGGGTTCCAGGGTATGGATAACTGGACTCCAAAAACGACTCATCTAACTTTCAATCCTCAAGCCTATATTCGGCTGAACGAGCATGGGCGGTTAACCCTTCACCCCTCGATAATACTGAAGCAACGCGACCTAAATGCTGTGCGCCATGTCGGGAAACATAAATCAAACTCGAACGCTTCTGAAAGTCATAAACGCCAAGTGGTGAACTGAAACGGGCTGTACGTGATGTTGGCAATACGTGGTTTGGACCAGCACAATAATCACCCAATGCCTCAGCAGTATATCGTCCCATGAAAATAGCGCCAGCATGATTTATTTTTTTTGCCATTGCAAGCGGATCTGCAACAGATAACTCTAGGTGTTCAGGGGCAATAAAGTTACTGATCATCACCGCCTCATCCAAATCTCGAACCTGAATAAATGCACCACGCGCAGTCAACGATGTCTTTATAGTTGCTTCACGTTCCATTGTTGGCAATAATTTATCAGCGGCTTTATGTACCTCCTTTAAAAACTGCTTGTCAGGTGAAATTAAAATAGATTGGGCATTTTCATCATGCTCTGCCTGAGAAAATAAATCCATTGCTATCCACTCTGGATTAGTATTACCATCACAAATAACAAGAATTTCAGATGGACCAGCAATCATATCAATACCAACAATGCCAAACACCATTGTCTTGGCAGTTGCTACATAGATATTACCCGGTCCGACAATTTTATCAACTTGTGGAACTGTATCAGTGCCATAAGCCAATGCTGCTATTGCTTGCGCACCACCAATCGCAAAAATATGATCCACGCCAGCAATAGCCGCAGCGGCCAACACCATCTCGTTCATATCACCTTCTGGCGTCGGTACAACCATAACCAATTCGTCCACGCCAGCTACCTTGGCCGGGATTGCATTCATTAATACTGAAGAAGGGTATGCCGCTTTACCACCCGGCACATACAAACCAACCCGATCCAATGCTGTCACCTGCTGACCTAATAACGTACCATCAGGTTCAGTATAGGTCCAGGATTCCTGCATTTGATGCTGATGATAGCATTTGATTCTGTCTGCTGCTGCCTGCAATGCGTCGCGCTTTTGCTGAGAAATAGATGTCAATGCTGTTTGCGCTTCAGAGATCGGTATGACTAAATCTTCTATGGTGTGCGCTGTAACAAGATCAAACTGGCGACTAAACGCTAAAACAGCCTCATCACCTTTTGTCTTAACCTGTAAAAGAATATCTTTAACAGTGTCAGCCACAGTATTTTCTGCTGTCTCGCCCCAAGCCAATATTGCCTTTAATTGCGACCAGAAATCAGTATCACTGCTATGTAAGTGTTTAATTCCGATCATTGCATCACGTTTTGACTTGCTCACACAGCCTATTAATAAACTGCTGTATTTGGCGATGCTTCATTTTCATTGCTGCTTTGTTAACTATCAATCGTGCACTAATATCAGCAATATGATCTATAGGCACCAAACCATTAGCAAGTAAGGTATTGCCAGTATTAACCACATCAACAATTCTATCGGCCATTCCTACTAATGGTGCCAATTCCATTGAGCCATACAGTTTAATAATATCAACCTGCTGACCCCGCTCAGCATAAAATCGGCGGGCGCTTTCAACAAACTTGGTTGCTACCTTCAGACGCCCTGTTTGATTCATCTGCTTGTCTCGCCCTGCGGTCATCAGTCGGCAACGGGAAATTTGTAAATCAACTGGCTCATATATCTGTGCATCTGGATTTTCAAGCAACACGTCTTTGCCAGCTACACCAAGATCAGCACCACCATATTCGACATAGGTTGGCACATCCAATGGACGTACAATAATGATACGTATATCGCTTTGATTAGTCGCCAAAATGAGTTTGCGACTGATGTTCACATCATCAAATATTGTAATACCGGCGCCATATAAAAGCGGTAGTGTCTCGTTAAATATGCGCCCTGTAGATAATGCTAATGTTAGGGTATCATTCATGCTGCTCATTCGCTGAATAACCTGGAATTCGGCGAATTTTTGCTCCTAATTGCTGCAATTTTTCTTCAATGCACTCATAGCCACGATCAATGTGATAGATACGCTCAACACTGGTCTCACCCTCTGCTACTAACGCCATCAACACCAAACTTGCTGAAGCACGTAAATCAGTTGCCATAACTGGTGCAGCCGTTAATTTATTACAACCATTGCATACCACGGTATTGCCATGGACTTGCAAGTCGGCACCCATTCTCTGCATTTCCTGTATGTGCATAAAACGATTCTCAAACACAGTTTCAACGATTGTCGATTGCCCTTCAGCAATGCTATTCAGTACAGTAAACTGTGCTTGCATATCGGTTGGAAATGCGGGATAGGGCGCAGTTTGAATATCAACTGCCTTAATCTGCTTATCTTGCATATCCAACGAAATCCAATTACTACCTGTCGAAATATCAGCCCCCGCTTCCTGCAATTTTTCCAATACTGATCCCAAGACTTTTGCATTAGTATCTTTCAACTTTATCTTACCATGGGTAATTGCTGCTGCTGTTAAATAAGTACCTGCTTCAATCCTATCTGACACAATGTCATAGTCTATTCCCTGCAGTGTTTTAGCGCCCTCAATTTCAAGTTTTGAAGTACCAATACCGCTGATGTTTGCGCCCATTTTGCTAAGATAATTTGCCAGATCAACTACCTCGGGCTCACGTGCCGCATTTTCTATAATGGTTCTACCCTCAGCCAGCGTTGCTGCCATCATCAGATTTTCAGTGCCAGTCACTGTCACCTGACTTAAAAAGACATGTGCCCCTTTTAGTCCACCACCATCAGTTGCACTAATGTAGCCATTTTCCACTTTTATCTGCGCGCCCATCTGTTCCAAACCGCGCAAATGCAGATCAACAGGACGAGAACCAATAGCACAACCGCCAGGGAGAGAAACATAGGCTTTACCAAATTTCGCTAATAAAGGACCCAGCACCAATATAGAAGCTCGCATCGTTTTTACTAAGTCATAGGGTGCTGTTGTCTCAGTCAATGTCAATGGATCAATGATGACACCCGAATGCTCATCAAGCGTTACAGACACGCCCATCCGCCCCAATAATTCCAAGGTTGTTGTAATATCATGAAGATGAGGTATGTTACCAACGCGCACCGGCGAATCAGCCAACAATGTACCAATTAGAATAGGTAGTGCAGCATTTTTAGCGCCAGAAACACGGATTTCGCCAGCAAGCGCAACACCACCATTAATAATTAATTTATCCATTATTGCAAATCATGCCACCCATCTGGATTATTCTATTCAGGCAGTAATGTGGTTAGCGATAAGGCATGTAGCGCATCTTTGAAACTATCCCCTAAGGTTGCATAAACCATTCGATGTTGCTCAACAATTGTCTTACCTTTAAAAGAAGAGCTTGCTACCCTGGCATCAAAATGCTGACCATCATCACCCCAGACCTCAACTTTTGCATCAGGTAATCCTACTTCAATTAATTGTTTTATTGTCAAGGCATCCATTATCACGCTACTGGCAACAAGGTATCTAAATCACTGGCATTGGCTATTGCCAAGATCTGAGCAGGAATATTGCGAAAAACAATATCTTTATTATACTGTCCAGCATCACGCATCCAGTGGACCAATAAAGCAACACCAGCACTATCACTTAAGGTTACGCCAATCAAGTCAATATCAAATGTTGCAACGTTTGTTAGTAACGGTTCCGCTTGACATAACACATCATTCACTGTTGCAAAAGTCAATGATCCGCCAACATGAAGCACATTATCAGCATCAAGATTCAAGGAATAAGAATTGCTCATATGTCTTTTGCTGTGCGATTCTTACTGACAAGATCAGCAATCAGTTTATCCATACCACCATCACGAATTTTCTTAGTAAATACAGAGCGGTAATTAACCACAAGACTAATACCATCAATTTTAACGTCATATACTTTCCATGTATCATACTTGTCAAGGTATATGGAAAAAGACATCTGGATAGATGGGCTACTAGATTGCAATATTTCTATTGCCACTTTGACTTTCTTTTTACTTACGTCATCATGAAACGGTAGCAACCTAATATCCTGATCGCTATATTCGATCATAGCTGTTGAATAAGTACGCACTAACAGAAACTGAAATTCATGGGTAAATTTTTCTCGTTGAGCTTTATTGGCTGTCCGCCAATTTTTGCCCAGCGCTAACTTAGCCATTTTATGAAAATCAAAATTAGGCAGAATGATTTCTCTGACCAGAGAATAAATTAAATTGGGATTATTTTCCAACTGATCTTTGTTCTGCTGTAATGCCTTTAACATGCTTTCAGTAACATGTTGAACTAACAACTGTGGTTCACTGATCTGAGCAGTCTGACCCTGGCCGCTGAACATAATGAACAACACACCTAAAATCGCTACTTTAGCTTTAACTCGCTGAACTATCATTATTATTTACTGACCCTCTGCCTTGCTAAACAAGAACTGACTGATAACCTGCTCCAATACAACTGCTGGTTGCGTTAAAATTAAAACATCGCCATCCTGCAAAAATTCATCTTCAGCGCCTGCCTCCAAGCCAATATACTGCTCGCCTAGCAAACCTGCGGTAAAAATACTGGCGGTGGTATCAGTGGGAATATTAGCAAATTCATCGTATAGATTTAAGGTTACTTTGGCATTATAAGTGTCCGCATCCAGTGTTACGCTATCAACCCGGCCCACTCTGACACCAGCCATAGTTACTGGAGATCGTACCTTTAAGCCACCAACATTCTCAAACTCAGCAACCACCTTATAACCCGTTTCGTCGGTAAACTCCGCTAAATTACTCACTTTCATTGCTAAAAAAAACAATGCTGCCAGACCAACAAGAATAAACATGCCAACAGTAATTTCAGTATTTTTACCTTGCCTCATCTGCTCATCCCCCAAACATCAGTGCAGTTAATATAAAATCTAAACATAATATAGCAAACGCTGAATATACTACTGTGCGTGTCGTTGCCCTGCCCACTCCTTCAGAAGTAGGGGTGGTATCATAACCTTCAAATAATGCAATCCAAGTTACCACAATACCAAACACAGCGCTTTTAATAAGGCCATTGACTACATCTTGATACCAGTCAGTTTTAGCCTGCATTTGCGACCAAAACACACCCTCATCAACGCCCAAAAGACCATGTCCTATCAAAAATCCACCATAGATACCTATTGCACTGAAAATAGCTGCCAATAATGGTACAGAAATAATACCTGCCAAAAAACGTGGGGCAATCACTCTGCCAACAGGATCAATCGCTATCATTTCCATACCAGATAACTGCTCGGTGCTTTTCATTAAGCCAATTTCAGCAGTCAGCGCTGACCCTGCTCGTCCAGCAAAGAGCAATGCAGACATCACTGGCCCCAACTCACGCACTAACGACAATGACACAAGTGCACCAAGTGATTCTTCGGCACCAAAATCAACAAGCGTGTTATATCCCTGAAAACCAAGTACCATACCAACAAATAACCCAGATATCAGGATAAGAAAAACAGATAACACACCAATAGAGTATAATTGCTGAATAGCCAATGAGAAACGAAAAAACAAACTTGGCAGACAGGCTAATACTTGCCATAAAAACAGATGGGCACGACCCAATCTTTCAACAACCATCACTCCCCAATGACCAAGCTGACGAATCGTATCAATCATGCCTGTGCCTCTGGAGAAAATAAATCCTGCCTAAAGTCTTTACCTGAATAATGAAATGGTACTGGGCCATCAGGCAGACCTTGGATAAATTGCTTAACCCACGGTGACGAAGAACGTCTTAAATTTTCTGGGCAGCCACTATCAACCACTTCGCCATCAGACAACAGGTAAATATTGTCGGCTATCTCTGCAGTCTCATTAACATCATGAGACACAATAATACTGGTCAAACCCATAGTATCATTCATCCGATGAATCAGATTGACCAATGTACCCATGGATATTGGATCCTGCCCAGCAAAAGGTTCATCGTACATAACAAACATTGGGTCAAGTACAATAGCCCGAGCCAAGGCAACGCGACGAGCCATACCACCTGATAATTCACTCGGCATCAGATGACGTGCACAACGCAAGCCCACAGCCTGCAGTTTTAATATAACAAGATCGCGAATCATAGTCTCTGGCAATACAGTATGTTCACGTAACGGGAAAGCGACATTATCAAAAACGGTCAAATCAGTCAGTAACGCGCCACTTTGAAATAACATGCCCATTCGCTTACGTAATTGATATAATTTTGAGCGCGACAGAGCGTGGATATTGCGACCATCAACTTCAATTATGCCCCTGTCAGGACGCAACTGACCACCAATCAGACGCAATAAAGTTGTCTTGCCAGTACCGCTTGGCCCCATGATAGCAGTGATCTTGCCACGATAAACATCTATATTAACTCCTTTAAAGATCGCTTTATCGCCACGGTAAAAGTGCAAATCCCTGATTTTTATCAAATGCACATCAAGCCCCAATAGCTAAAAAAATAACTTAATCTCTAGCATTTTCAATGTTATGCCCCCTCAAGTCAAATGTTATTTACGAAAAACATTGCGCTAACAAGGTAAAAATGTGTACGCTATTTTCAATGAGTACACTTACCAAAAAATGGCCTGAAATTATATTGATGATAAATTCTGGAGAATAACGATGAAAAGACTTTTATGTCTACTTGTTGCAACAATGATTACTGTCCCTATTATTGCAAAAGCGCATGGTCCAACACGACAACAAGTTATAGAAGAGGTCATAATTAACAGCCCACCAGAAAAAGTCTGGGCAGTAGTGAAGGATTTTGGCGGATTACATATCTGGCACCCTGCCATTGTCAGCACCACATTAAAGGATGATAATGTCCGCGTCTTGGAATTGATATCTGAAGGTAACCCTACTATCACCGAAAAACTATTAACGACCGATGATAGCAATATGTTGATTTCCTACAAAATTACCAATATGACTGTTGTAAAAACAATTACGTTTAACGGTCAGGAAACGCCCTACTTCACCTTACCTGTTTCAACATACAAAGCATGGATAACTGTTGAGCCTGCTAATGGCGGATCAAAAGTCAAATGGAAAGCCAAATTTTACCGCTCATTTATGAGCAACCCACCTACGCCAGAAGGTCAAAGTGATAAAGATGCTGTCAACACAGTTAAAAGCGTGATCACCGTAGGTTTGGAGAACTTGAAGGTATTAATGGAAAAATAAATGCAGCTACATCATACCGGTTCAGTAAAAAAACAATTCTGCGGGGTCGCTTTTTTTATTGCCTGCCTATGGGTGCTCCCCAGCTACAGTGACGAACCATCTTATGCTTTTATTACTAACCAGTTAGATAACAGTATCAGCGTAATTGACACTGAAAATCAACGGGTAATTCATACAATCCCCACTGGCAACAGGCCCGTAGGCGTTGCTATTGACCGACAAGGAAAGCGTGCCTTTATCAGTCACTCTGAAGGACAGTATGTTGCCCTGTTAACAGCAGATAGAATGACCATAGACAAGCATATTGTCGTTGGCGGTAGCCCGGTCGGCATTGTAAGTAATGGTAACGGCTCTAAAGTTTATGTCGCTGACTGGTATCAGCATAAGATCAAGGTTATTGCTGACAAACCGGTCAGTATAATAAGCATCATTGATGTAGGAAAATCGCCAGCCGGTATCGTAATTGATGATAATCGCCAGCGTCTCTATGTTGCTAATCGTGACGACAATACTGTGATGATTATTGATACCACATCAGAGCAAATTTTACATACTATTACTGTTGGTAATGCTCCCTTTGGATTGGCTTTATCTCCTGATGGTAATGTTCTTTACAGTGTTAACGTGCAGGCAGGTAGTGTGAGTGTGATTGATACCAGACGCGCACAAGTAACCCATACAATCAATGTTGGCCAATGGCCATACTGCGGCATTGTCAGCCCTGATGGTCAGCACCTGTTTGTGACTAATCAGGATGACAATACCGTGTCAGTGATTGCAACAAAAAGTCATACACCCATCAATACTATTAATGTAGGCGATACGCCTGAAGGCATTGATATCACCGCAGACGGCATGTTTGTCTATGTTGCCAACTGGGGAGATGGTTCTGTATCTATTATTGACACAATAAAGCAGCAGGTAGTCAACACGATCACGACTGGCAAAGGCAGTCGCGCCTTTGGGCGATTTATTCATTGAATTATCAGTCTCCCTTATCTATCAGCGCTGATACTAACGTATTACTATCATCAGCGGCAACATTAGCTGATGCGCTGAAATTGCCGCTGTTACCGTTAGATGAAAAACACCCTCAGCTTGTTGTCACCGAACACCGTATTGAAATACGCGCCGCCGATTTGGGCGGCCCAGCCTTTATTGACTTCACCAGCGGCAGAAACGCCTATCGCAGAGAATTTGGCGGCACCCTAAGCCAGCAGCCTCTAGCAAAAGCGATTGGCTCAAAAAATGCTGTACCTACTGTCATTGACGCCACCGCTGGTTTTGCCCGCGATGCCTTTGTACTAGCAAATTTAGGCTGCCAAGTCGTGTTAATAGAACGCAACCCATTAATGGCTGCACTCATTGATGATGCGCTCCAACGTGCCAGAAATAATCATGCGATTTCTGATGTTATACAGCGCATGTCACTTGTTAAAAGTGATGCTATTGACTATTTAACCAATCTGGTAAAACAGCAATGGGCGGATGTAATTTATTTGGATCCGATGTATCCAGCACGAGCCAAGTCAGCACTGGTGAAAAAAGAGATGCGCCTGTTGCGTAAGTTAGCAGGCAAGGACGATGATAGCGGAACGCTACTTGCCACTGCCAGACAGACAGCCTTAAAAAAAGTAGTGGTCAAGCGTCCTCAATCAGCGCCATTCATTGATGGAAAAGCACCATCTGCCAGTATCAAAAGTAAAAATACCCGCTACGACATTTATCCAACTATTAAACAAAAACATACCATACCAACAAATTAGTAAGGGCTCACTTCACTTTAGTTAATAAGCTATTTGTCAGCTTTACGATCCAGTCTCTTTAACTGCATTAGTTTTTCAGCAATTTTAATCTCTAGTCCCCGGTTAACTGGCTGATAATATTGTGGTGGCGGTGCATTATTATCAGGAAAATAATTCTCCCCTTCTGCGTAGCCATCTGGCTCATCATGGGCATAACGATATTGCTTGCCATAACCTAAGTCTGTCGTAAGTTTGGTTGGTGCATTGCGTAAATGTAAAGGAACGGGTGCTGAACCCTGCGTGCGCACATCATGCATTGCCTGATTAAATGCAGTATATACGGCGTTGCTTTTGGGCGCACACGCCAAGTAAATAACAGCCTGCGCAATCGCAAGTTCACCCTCTGGTGAGCCTAATCTTTCAAAGGTGTCCCACGCATCTAGTGCAATTCGCAGGCCGCGAGGATCGGCATTGCCAATGTCCTCTGATGCCATGCGCACAACTCTGCGCAATAAATACACTGGATCGCATCCGCCATCCAACATACGACATAACCAATATAAAGCACCATCTGGCGCTGAACCTCTGACCGATTTATGTAGCGCTGATATTTGATCATAAAAGGCCTCGCCACCTTTATCAAAACGGCGCTGTGCGCCTGAAATAATGTCTGCTAAATCATGCTCGGTAATCGTCTGTTCGCCTTTAGTTTCAGCTAGCGCTACGGCAATTTCCAATAAATTTAATACTCGCCTGCCATCACCATCAGCGGCTTGTACAAGATCGTCGCGTAACTTATCAGGAAGGCTTATATCTTTGCCACCAAAACCTCTCACACTATCAGTCATTGCCCGATCAACAATTTCGCCCAAATCGTCAATTTCAAGCGTCTCCAGCACATACACACGTGCACGTGATAACAACGCATTATTAAGCTCAAAAGACGGGTTCTCAGTAGTGGCCCCAATAAACACAAACGTACCATCCTCTATATGGGGTAAAAACGCATCTTGCTGTGATTTACTGAAACGGTGTACCTCATCAACAAATAATAGCGTACCCCGATGCTGCTCTTTATGTAAGTGCCATGCTCTATCAACAGCAGCACGTATATCTTTCACCCCAGCGAGTACCGCCGAAATGGTGATAAATTCCATATCACAATAACCAGCGATTAATTTTCCTAGCGTTGTTTTACCTGTTCCTGGCGCGCCCCATAAAATCATTGAATGCGGTGAACCAGAGACAATAGCCTGTTGCAGTGGCTTGCCTTCGGCTAATAAATGTTTTTGACCAATATAGTCATTCAGTGATGTTGGACGCATTCTATCAGCAAGCGGCGGACAACGCACGTTATGATCAGCGTTAATAAACAAGCTCATAAACCTGTTTCACCTATAACATCAACGCCTTCTGGTGGCGAGAATACAAACACATCATCTGCCAATGCTGCATTTATCAAAGTCTGACTAAAGACCAGTATGGTGCGTGTATCAAACCTGTCTTTCATCACCAGTTGCTTCAATCCCTCACTGCTAAAGACAAGATCAATAGTTTGAAATTCAGTATCGACCGCTTTGGGTGTTAATGTTACTTGCAACAAACCGTTTTGAGATGGCAGATCGGTAAATAAATAAACGTCTTCAGGCACGCGCTCGCCTGATAACAACGTTGCTGGAGTATTCGCTAACATTGCTGACTGTGAGGATACAGTGACCTGATCCAGAGCAACATCATAAAACCAGATGCGCTCGCCGTCAGCTACGATATGCTGCCTGTAAGGCGCGTTATAATCCCATCTGAATTGACCTGGACGACTTAACATAAATAAACCATCAGCTTTTTCTATGATATTACCTTCTTCATCAACCACAGTCTGGCTAAATCTTGCCTTAAAAGTGTTAACTGTCTGAATAAAATCGATTAATTTTTCTGTTGCAGACTCATTTGCCAACGTACAAAACGGCAAATACAATGCTATAATCAAGATATATTGACCCCATAACACACCCATCCGACTACTATCCATCCGCATTAATTAATCAATCTTGACAACAGCATGGTTGATTAGCTATTTATCGTCTACAGGCGACGGCGCCAATACTTCGCGACTACCATTGACCTGCATCGCTGAAACTATGCCTGCATTCTCCATTGCCTCAACAATGCGCGCAGCACGATTATAACCAATTTTCAACCGCCGCTGGATGCTTGATACTGAAGCACGTCGTGTTTCTGTCACAATCTTAACTGCTGTATCATATAAAGTATCCTGTTCGCCATCACTACTATCGGTTGTAGTCATGCCAGCATCATCAGTGGCTGGGCCCTCAGTTATTCCATCAAGATAATCAGGTCGAGCATGTTGTTTTAAGTGCTCAACAACACGATGCACTTCACGATCATCAACAAACGCACCGTGAACCCGCTCTGGCAGACTTGATCCTGGTGGCAGATATAGCATATCTCCCTGACCCAATAATTGCTCAGCACCCATCTGATCCAACACAGTACGCGAATCCACACGTGATGACACTTGAAAAGCCATGCGTGTCGGAATATTAGCTTTGATAAGACCGGTAATTACATCAACTGATGGGCGCTGTGTTGCTAAAATAAGATGAATACCAGATGCCCGTGCTTTTTGTGCCAAACGTGCAATCATCTCTTCAACCTGCTTGCCTACCACCATCATCATATCAGCAAGCTCATCAATAATTACAACAACAAAAGGTAAGTTAGTTAATGTTTGCGCTGGCTGACCATCAATTAATTCAAAGGCTGAATCAATAATCGGCTCACCGCTATCAAGTGCTTGTTTTATTGTTTTATTGTAACCACTGATATGCCTAACACCCATTGTCGCCATCAGTTGATAGCGTCGTTCCATTTCTGTAACACACCAACGTAGGGCGTTAGCGGCTTCCTTCATGTCAGTGACCACGGGTGTCAATAAATGCGGAATATCCTCATAAACTGATAGCTCCAGCATTTTAGGATCAATCATTATCATACGTACCTGTTCGGGTGTTGCTTTATACAGCAAGCTTAAAATCATCGCATTCAAAGCAACGGATTTACCTGATCCGGTCGTCCCTGCTGCCAGTAAATGAGGCATTTTTTCCAGATCAACAGCAACCGGATGTCCAGAAACACCTTTACCTATTGCCATCATAAGCAACGATTTACTTTCTTCATAAACTGGCGCGCCTAATATTTCACGCAAACGTACAATTTCTCTGACTTCATTGGGAATTTCCAGTCCCACCACTGGCTTGCCTGGAATAACCTCAACAATACGCACACTACTAACCGATAAAGCGCGTGCCAAATCTTTAGCCAAACCGGAAATACGGCTAACTCTTATGCCTGGTGCCAGATTCAATCCAAATCTTGTCACTACCGGGCCTGGTTGTACCTCAACCACCTGTACATCAACATTGAAATCTTTCAGTTTAAGCTCAACCTGACGGGATAATGCCTGTAACACTTCTTCGCTATAGCCGGCATGAATGTTGTCAGGCTTATCTAACAGCAACAATGTAGGCAATCTTCTTTCTTCACCTACCTTAAACAGAGGTACTTGCCGTTCCTGTTGTTCTCGCTTGCTCTGAATTGGCTCATCAGCTACAGGGGCTATATGAATCTCGTCACGCAATAGATTTTTTTTGTTCTTTTCACGAAAAGTGGTCTCTCGCTGTTGTTTAATATGGCTGACGACCAACCGATAATTAAGATCACGAATTAAGCAAGAAATAAATGCAATCACTCTCATGGCAAAGGCACCCAGCCAATCAATCACCATTAACCACGACAAGCCTAAAAATAAGGTTGCCCCGGCCAAGAGCATAGCAAAGAACAATAAACCAGACCCTGATATACCGAACACGGCAATAAACCCATTGCCTACTACTTTACCCAACGCACCACCTAAGCCATTAGGAAGTTGTCCAACATAGGTGCTTAAGTTAAATGTTGCCATACCGCTGGTGGCAACCAATATCATCAATAGACCAATGATTCTTAATATCCAGAAATAAACAACACTATCAGCATATGTCTTTCTACCCCAGCTAAATAATAACCAGACAATTACGACTAGCATGGCAGGAGAAAGATAGGCAGATAATCCAAAGATGTATAACAATGCATCAGCCAACCATGCGCCAACGATACCACCACGGTTAATGACAGTATCTCCCATTCCGGTTGTTGACCAGCCAGGATCTGTAGGTTGATAACTTACTAATGCTAAAAGTAGATAACAGGCTAATGCCAAAGCAACAATTAATATTGCTTCACGCAAACGAAGGTTGACCGAACTAAATGCTTTGCGCTGCTTATTTTTATTAGGAATACGTGTTGCTTGTGCCAATACAGTTAAAGTCTGAACATTAGATTAAAGGTGTTTCATTTTAGCATAACTTTATTAATGATCTATCTTTGACTTAAGCGAACTATAACGGTTATCATGATCACTTATCTATTCAAGGTGGTTGATGCTATGGCTGACTGCAAGGATTGTCGATTAATTATTCTTGGTTCAGGTCCAGCGGGCTACACTGCCGCTGTTTACGCTGCCCGCGCCGCATTAAATCCTGTGTTAGTGACTGGCCTTGAACAAGGTGGTCAGCTAACAACAACTACGGGTGTAGACAACTGGCCTGGGGATGATAAGGGGGTACAAGGTCCAGAACTGATGCAGCGCATGCAGCGCCATGCGATGCGCTTTGGTACCGAGATTATTTTTGATCATATACACACTGCTAATATTGATGAGCGCCCATTTTGCCTGATTGGTGATGCTGGTCAATACACGTGCAAGGCGCTCATTATTGCAACAGGTGCATCAGCAATGTATCTTGGTCTTAGTTCTGAAGAAGCCTTTAAGGGAAAAGGGGTATCTGCTTGTGCAACCTGTGATGGATTTTTCTATAAAAATCAGCCTGTTGCTGTGATTGGTGGCGGTAATACTGCTGTTGAGGAAGCGCTATATCTTGCTAACATCGCAGCCAAGGTAACAGTTATTCATCGCCGAGACAAATTCCGTGCTGAGAAAATTCTCAGTAATCAACTGTTTGCCAAAACTAATGTGGATATCCTGTGGCATAATGAATTAGAAGAGGTGCTGGGTAATGATACTGGTGTAACAGCAATACGGGTAAAAAATAATTTAGATAACACCACGCAAGAGGTTGATGTGCAAGGTGTGTTTATTGCCATTGGTCACCGCCCAAATACTGATATTTTTGCTGGTCAGCTTGAAATGGGGCATGGCTATATTGTGCTTAAAAAAGGCACACAAACTAGTGTGCCAGGTGTGTTTGCCGCTGGCGATGTGTCCGATCCCATTTACCGTCAAGCAGTAACATCAGCCGGTGCTGGCTGCATGGCTGCCCTTGATGCTGAGCGCTTTTTAGAAATGTGTTAGTACAATATGCCTGTTGTTTTTTAACAGAGTCCCTAATTAAAGCAACTAATAAAGTTAGGTTTGACTGCCAAGACAAATTTCTTGTTGACATAAGCGCCTATCAAATGGACATACAATAAAATTACTTGTTCCAGTAGTATCAATTCTGTATTTTGCCCACTTTTATATGCTCGTACTTAAATGGTTCACCTGCCTCAACAATCTCAAACCGCATCGTCAACAATTTTTGATGTGTTTGGAAGGCAATTTACCAGCGCGCGGGCTGGGCCCGCACCCGCCCCGAGTTAAAGCAAAAACAGCGCAAACATCAACAACCATTTTAATACTATCTATTGCTATAATGTACTCATTGAAAGGCAATCTTGTCCATATATTGCTGATACTTATACTTAAGGTAGAGCAATAATTACCAATATGCCACTGATTACAATCACAATCACTTATAATCAGGATAAACAATAGCAACAATAAAGATTAAAACAAAGCAACAAACATGAATCCACTATTCAGAACAACAGGATTTATTCCGTTTATTGTGATGATTTTTTTAAATGCCTTTGTTGATTTAGGCCATAAAATCATTATTCAGAACACTATTTTTAAAATCTACGATGGTACAACCCAGATTATCCTGACTGCAATTGTTAATACCCTAATATTATTGCCTTTTATCCTATTGCTCAGCCCATCTGGCGCACTAGCTGACCGCTACAAAAAACCCAGTATAATGCGCTGGGCAGCAATAGTTGCTGTTGATTTGACCGTGCTTATTACTATCTTCTATTACCTGGGCTGGTTTGAACTGGCGTTTGCCATGACATTTGCATTAGCCATTCAGAGTGCTTTTTATTCATCTGCCAAGTACAGTTATATCGCTGAAATAGCCGGCAAAAATAGATTGGCAGCCGCCAACGGTATTGTGCAAGCAACAACGATTATTGCCATTTTACTGGGTATGCTTGTCTTCTCAATATTTTTTGAGGCGATGCTTAGCGATCGAGTATTTGCTAATGAGGCAGATATTATTCGCTTAATCGCACCAATAGGTTGGTTGCTGGTACTGGCAAGTCTGATTGAGCTTTATGCTGCCTTTCATGTGCCTGACTATAAACAGCCAGAAGCGACACAACCATTTGACTGGCAGCACTACCGAAAGGGTCAGCTATTAAAAAATAATCTGGGTTTGCTTGTATCTGATAGAACTATCTGGCTGTCTGTTGTTGGCCTATCCATTTTCTGGGGGTTGTCTCAGGTTGTATTGGCCACATTTCCGGCTTACGCCAAAGAAATACTTACAATTAACAACACGGTTATTATTCAGGGGTTGCTCGCCTGCTCTGGTCTGGGTATTATCACTGGTTCGCTGTTTGCTGGCACGGTCTCTGATAAATACATTGAAAAAGGTCTGATTCCTTTAGGTGCCTCAGGTATAGCGATAACCTTGTATTTATTAACGCACCTAACATCTCACATCTCACTGGCAATTAATATTCTTGCATTTGGGGTTTTTGGTGGCCTGTTTATTGTTCCGTTAAACTCATTGATCCAATTTCACGCCCGCGCCTATACGTTAGGCAGAGTAATCGCTGGCAATAACTGGTTACAACATGTTGTAATGGCAAGTTTTTTAATGGTGACGGTTGGATTTTCCCTGACCAATATTCATAGCAAAACATTGCTTAATTTGCTTACATTAGTGGCATTGGGGGGCGCTGTCTGTACGGTGTACAAATTAGCAAAACCGCTGGTTCGGTACATGCTTAAAAGTATTGTATTAATTAGATACCGTGTGATAACACAGGGACTTAATCACATCCCCTCACAAGGTGCTGTATTAATGTTAGGCAATCATATAAGCTGGCTAGATTGGGCGATGGTGCAAATCGCCAGCTCCCGCCCTATCCATTTTGTCATGTCAAAACAATATTATGAGCGCTGGTATTTATCATGGCTGCTTGATCTGCTTGGCGTAATCCCGATTGCTGACAAAATCAGTAGAGGCGCACTTGAAACGGTGAACCAACACCTAAAAGAAGGTCATGTTGTTTGTCTATTTCCTGAAGGCAGCATCAGTAAAAATGGCCAGCTTGGTGAATTTAAACGCGGTTTCTGCCACTGCATTAACGATGTTGACGGAATCATTGCCCCCTTTTACCTGCATGGGCTTTGGGGCAGTCACTTCTCACGTGCAAGTAATCACTTAAAATCATTAAAAAGGCCCAATGGCCTGCGCAGAACAATTATCGTTGCTTTTGGTAAGCCGCTCAATATGAACACAACCGCATCTGCCGTTAAAAACGCAGTACGCGATCTGTCTATAGACACTTGGCAACACTACGTTGATACACTCCCATCACTTGCAAAAGCATGGGTTAGAAGGGCTAAACAGCAAGGCAACGCCAATTGCTTAACTGATATTCAAACTAATGTAACGATCTCGCGGCGCAAAGCATTAACAATAAGTCTATTGTTTGCCCGCCGACTAAGCAAACAAAAAGGAGAGCAGTATGTTGGTCTGTTACTGCCTACCAGCAGTACTGCATTATTACTGAATATGGCTACATTTATAAGCGGCAAAACTGTAATCAACCTTAACTTCACTGCCTCCATTGATTCACTGCGTTCAGTGGTTAAAAGATCTGACATAAAAACAATTTATACCGCTCGTCAATTTATCCAGAAACTAGCAAAAAAAGGAATTGTATTGGACGATTTATTTATATGCGCAACTCCCATTTACCTAGAAGATATTAAAGATAGTATAACACTTTACGAACGTTGCCTTTGTCTGTTTGCATCGTGTTGCCTGCCAACAAAATTATTGTTATCCCTGTTTGATAAGCCTGCCTGTGATGTGCCAGCGATCATTGTGTTTTCCAGTGGCAGCGAAGGTGAACCGAAAGGAATTATGTTGAGCCAGCAAAACATCATGGCAAACATCAAACAGGTATCACATGTACTGGACATTCGCAGTAATGATATCATCGTTGCCAGCCTGCCTGTCTTTCATTCTTTCGGCATGACTATCACTGGTTTACTGCCGCTCATTGAAGGTATACCCACTATTTGCCATCCTGATCCTACTGATGTACTCACCATTGCCAAAGGTATTAATCGGTACAGGGCAACTATATTTTGTGGTACGTCAACATTACTGAGACTGTTCAATAAAAATGGTCATATTCAGCCATCCATGCTTGCATCACTACGTATTACCATTAGTGGCGCTGAAAAACTCAATTCGGAAGTGCGTGACAGCTTTAGTGCTAAGTTTAATAAAATTATCTATGAAGGATACGGTGTCACTGAGACATCGCCAGCAACCAATGTCAATATGCCTGATTACCCATTATCTGGCAACGTCATGCAAATAGGTAATAAACAGGGCACGGTAGGATTACCATTACCAGGCACTAACGTACGTATTATCAATCATGACACAATGGCAGAATTAGCAACAGGTGAGGATGGTTTAATTTTAATTGGTGGCCCCCAAGTGATGCAGGGCTACTTGAAAGATCCAGCCAAAACGGCTGAGGCAATCGTTAATATTGATGGCAGACGCTGGTACAAAACTGGCGACAAAGGTTATCTGGATGAAGACGGCTTTCTGGTTATCGTTGATCGTTACTCACGTTTTGCTAAAACCGGCGGTGAGATGGTTAGCCTCGGTGCTGTAGAAGCGGCAATCAGCTTAGTATTGCCTGAAAATGTTGAAATATTAGCAACAACCCTGCCTTGCGCTAAAAAAGGTGAAAAAATAGTGCTATTATATGCTGGCGACATTACAGAAAATTTATTAGAGCACTGTATAAGAAAGACGACTATCACTAAATTAATGACACCAGCATTATTAATCGCTGTAGATTACATCCCTAAACTAGGAAGCGGCAAAAATGATTTTGGTGCCGCCAGAAAAATGGCATCACTCAATTTGATTGCTTAATTGAATAGGGCTTAAAAACTTTTATAGCCTATTTAAAACTACCTGTTGAACTAATTTTTATAATGCCAGTAACAATAACAACAAAATACAATAAAAACCGTGGCTTTACGTTTATAGAAATTCTTATTGTACTGTCTATTATAGGCATTATAGTGGGTATTGCTTTGCCTAACTATAATCAATACATGCGATCTATTGCCTACAGAGAGGTAATACTGAATACTGGTCCTGTAAGAAAGCTCATCCAACATTGCTATCTACTCAGAAGAGATCTCGAGCAATGCGATCAGAGCAACAATACGAGCGTGAAAAAGGCAGTAGATAATGCAGGTAACGTTGGTGCAGAAATAATAAGCAGCCTCAGTGCCCATTATGATTCGGGTAGTAATGTTATCAATATTCAAATTGTAACAGGTAGCAAAACAGATAATGAAACAATTACCATGCGTGTTAAAGCAAACTCACGCACAACGGTAGTGGGTATAGATAAAACTAGCCCATGTGTTACAAGCGGAGATTGCAAAGGCGGTTGGTGGGATGAGTAACCCCCAAGCTTTAGGGTTACATACACATTTACGTTATTGTTTCATCAGATATTAACATGCTGCTTGACTGGCTTATCATGGCGATGAACAAGGTGATATAGTGTTGGCAGTAAAATCAATGTCAGTAGTGTTGATGAGATAATTCCGCCAATCACTACTGTAGCTAAAGGACGCTGGACTTCTGCACCAGTGCTAGTGTTAATCGCCATTGGCACAAAGCCAAGGCTGGCCACCAGTGCTGTCATCAAAACTGGTCGCAACCGAATTACAGCACCTTCAACAACTGCATATATCAAATCACCATGACGTTGCCATATATCACGGATAAATGACAGCATAACCAGCCCGTTAAGAACAGCGACACCAGACAGAGCAATAAACCCAACCCCTGCCGATATTGAAAAAGGCATATCTCTTAACCATAGCGCAACAACCCCACCAGTAAGAGCCAAAGGCACGCCAGAAAAAATAATAAGTGCATCCTTTATATTGCCAAATACCACAATCAGCAATGACATAATAATCAGCAAGGTAGCAGGCACCACTAATGTTAGCCTTTTATTGGCAGATTCAAGCTGTTCAAAAGTGCCGCCATAATCTATCCAATAGCCAGATGGCAACCTGACATCACTGGCAATGCGCGCTTTCACATCGCTTACAAATGAACCAAGATCCCTGCCACGCACATTTGCGGTCACAACAACGCGACGCTTACCACTTTCTCGGCTGATTTGATTAGGCTGTATTCCAATGTTAAGCGATGCTACCTCCGCCAGCGGCACAAATCCATTATCATTTGGTAGTCCAACAGGTAGATCACCAAGCCTGTTTATATCATTACGTAAGTCCTCAGGAAGCCGCACCATCATGTCAAAGCGACGATCGCCTTCATAAATCAGCCCAACATGCTCACCACCTATACCAGTGCTGACTAAATCCTGTACTGCATTGACGTTTAAACCGTAGCGGGCAAGGGCAACACGATCAGGTGTTACGTTAAGTACCGGCAAACCACTGACTTGCTCAACACGCACGTCAGATGCTCCAGCAATTGCACTCACCACAGTGACAATGCTATCAGCAGTGGCAGCCAGTTTATCAAGATCATCACCAAAAACTTTAATACCTAAATCAGCGCGCACCCCAGAAATAAGCTCATTAAAACGCATCTGGATGGGTTGGGTAAACTCGTATTTGCTACCGGGTATTGTCATCAGCGCCGCTTCCATTTCGGTAACTAATGTTGTCTTGGTTTTACCTGGATCGGGCCACTGTAAACGCGGTTTTAAGATGACAAAATTGTCCGATACATTGGGCGGCATGGGATCAGTTGCCACTTCTGCGGTGCCAACACGAGCAAATACTTTATCTACTTCGGCAAATTGTTTCAGCCGCGCCTCTAAGTGTTTTTGCATAGCAACTGATTGCTCAATACCAGTGCCCGGAATCCGCAAGGCGTGAATAGCGATATCGCCCTCATCAAGCTGGGGAATAAATTCAGAACCGAGTGTTGTTGATAACCAAATACAAAAAGCCACCAGCGCAATAACCGCTGACAGCACGATGACAGGAAAGCGCATTACCTGGATAAGCAACGGCTTGTAGAGTGATCGGGTAGCAATAATCACCGGATTTTCTTTTTCACTGATCTTGCCTTGCAAAAATATAGCAACTGCAGCAGGTACAACTGTCAGTGATAAAATCATCGCGGAGATAAGCGCCATCACCACAGTTGCTGCCATCGGGTGGAACATTTTGCCTTCAACCCCGGTCAGTGAAAAAATAGGGATGTAGACAACGGCAATAATGGCAACGCCAAAAATACTGGGGCGAATGACTTCATGTGTCGCGTTATGGACGACTTTGAGGCGTTGCTGTAGTGGCAACAAACCGCCATGATGCTTTTGTGCCTCTGATAATCTGCGAATAGCATTTTCAACAATAATAACAGCGCCATCAATCACTAATCCAAAATCTAATGCACCCAAACTCATTAAATTGGCCGATACCCCTGCTTTTACCATACCAAACATTGTCGCTAGCATAGATAGTGGGATAACAGCGGCAGTAATTAACGCAGCGCGTATATTGCCTAACATTAAAAACAACACAACAATAACAAGCAATGCGCCTTCAAGCAGATTTTTCTTGACGGTCGCTATGGTTCTGTTCACCAATGAAGTACGATCATATACCGTTTCTAGAATAACCCCTTCGGGCAATGAACGGCGTATAGTATCCAATCGGCTGGCAACACTGCGAGCGACCGACTGTGAATTTTCACCAATGAGCATAATGGCAGTGCCGAGCACCGTCTCAACCCCATCACGGGTAGCTGCGCCAGTACGCAATTCCTTGCCTATAGCAACGTCAGCAATATTAGCAATATTAACTGGATTACCATGGAATATCGCTACAATCACTTGCCCGATATCAGCACTATCACGCAACTGACCCTGAGAACGAATCAACAACTGCTCGCCATTGACCTCAATATAGCCAGCGCCTTGATTTTGATTGTTTTTTCTGAGTGCATCAGTGATGTCAGCTATGGTAACCCCATAGGCCAATAATTTCTCAGGATAAGGGGTGATGTGATATTGCTTGTCATAGCCACCAATGGTATTGACTTCAATCACCCCAGGCACCAACACAAGCTGCGGCTTGATAATCCAGTCATGCACTTCCCGCAATGCAGTCATATCATAAGGCTGCCCGTTAACCTGCCGTGCACCAGGATTGGTGCGTACTGTGTACATGAATATCTCACCCAGGCCAGTAGCAGCAGGTCCCATGACAGGTTCAATATTGTCTGGCAAACTAGTTCTGATAGCTGCCAATCGCTCGTTAATGAGGTTGCGAGCAAAATACAAATCGGTATCATCCTCAAATACAACCGTCACCTGAGATAAGCCATAGCGGGATAGTGATCGCGTATATGCCAGCTTTGGAATACCCGCTAGTGCTGTTTCTATCGGAAAGGTAATGCGCCTCTCAGACTCCAGAGGCGAGTAGCCAGGTGCCTTTGTATTAATTTGAATTTGCACATTAGTAATATCTGGCACTGCATCAATGGGCAAATGGCGATAACCCCATACACCAACACCAATAATAAAAAACACCAGCGACAGGGTGATAAATCGCTTATGGATGGCAAAGTAAAGTATTTTTTCTAACATCGGCTTGACGCTGATTGCTTAGTGCTGATGTGCTGCTTCAGATTTACCAATATCAGCTTTGATGAGAAAGCTGCCTTTAACAACATAGCGGTCAGCAGGCATTAATCCACCAAGTATTTCTGTATATTCATTATTTGATTGACCAAGCATTACTGATCTTGCCTCATAAACATTGCCTGTTTGTACAAAAACCACTGGTTTATTATTCATTATTTGTAATGCACGATTATCAACCCGCATGGCAACATTAGGCGCATCAATGACAACATCACCACTCACAAACATGCCAGGCGCCCAACGACCGCTGATATTATCAATAGTCACTATAGCAACAACAAATGCATGTTGATCCATACTGGGAATAATGTAGTCAATAGCGCTATCAGTATATAAGGTTACCGATGACAAACGAACCAACTGTTGTGGCTGTACACTTGCCTGCTGCTGCTCAAATACACGCAATTCTGCCCATAGACGGCGCGAATTAACCAGCGAAAATAACACTTGATCTTGTGCCAGCTCGCCTTTGTTAGCATGCCGTTCGGTGACAATACCATCAATAGGCGCAAAAATGGTATAGCGCTTTAGACTGTTATTTGCTTCAATCTCAGCAAGCGTATCCCCTGCACTTACCCTGTCACCAGCGCTCACTTTAACATTAGTTATCATGCCTGGAAAACGCGCACGAATATGGCTAATATTACTTGATGGCACAACAACACGACCATATAGCCTAACTGTTTGCTTAATTGTGCCAGAAGTAACCGTCTGAGTGGTGATACCAGCCATTTCTGCCTGATATTCATCAATCTCAGTGCTACCTTCAACATGATCTGTCGCATGCTCGTTGGCGTGATCATACTTATCATGACCTGCCAGCACAGGATGGTCTTCAGCATGCTTATCTGTTGCTGCATGCGCCGTAACTATCCAACCACAGATACTTGTCATTAACAACATGATCAACAAGACATGGTTAAGCATCATCCGGCGCTTCCGTGTTGCCTACTATTAAACCTGCGCAACAATGGTTCGGCAGTAAGCTGTTCAATAATGACAGCAGCGTTCAGAGTAGCTGTTGCTACATCAATCAATTTATTTTGTGCTTCAATTAACTGTTGCTGCACAGAAATTAATTCCAGATAACTATAACGACCACGCTCGTAAGCAGCACGAGTTTGGCGCAATATCTTGCCAAGATTTGGAATATTTTGTGTTTTAATTATACGGACAGAATCAATACCCTGAAGACAGGTTTGATAGGCATCATATAACCGTGCATATAAAACTAGTAACCTCTCTTCACGCCGTACTGATATTTCATCTCTGGTCGCTATAGCAGAACGGATTGCCCCTTGAGCACGCCCCTGTGTTAATAGCGGCACTGAAATAGTGGCTACCAAAGCATTATCAGTGGTCTCCTGTAGCCTGCGCACCCCAAGCGACCACTTTATATCAGCCTGTGATTTTACTCGAGCAAGGGCTAACTCGGCCTGACGCAAACGTGATTCACTGGCGTAGATTAAGATATTTGGACTTTGCTGTACGCGGACAAATAAATCATCAAAGTCTACCATATCAGGAAATTGATAAAGATCGCCCTGCAATATAGTAAAATGCGCGCCCTGATTCCCCATGATGGCAGCCAGAGCAACCCGATGAGTATCAGCTAAACGGGTCAATTTTGCTACTTCAAGACTAGCCTGAACCAATGATACCTGAGCACGTAGCTGTTCTGTCTCTGGTGCAATACCAGCACTGACTCGCTTGGTAACCACAGCAAGCATATCACTGACAAGCGCTTCAGAATCAATGGCAAGCTTCAACCGTTCCTGGACAGCTAATGTATTGATAAACTGGGTGGCAGTGCGCCCCATAAGATCAAGGGCAAGGCTTTGTTGCTTGGCATACGCCAAATCGCGCTGAGCAAAAGCAGCAAACTCTCGTGCCTGAGGTTTACCGCCTAATTCAATCACAGACGATAAAGCAATAGTCAACTCTGTGTTACGTGTGCCGCTAAAATCACCGCTACCAGCAATATTATCAACCTCAATATCAATACTGTAGCCAGGAAGTAGTTGTGCAGCAGCACTTTTGCCTAATAGATATTGTTCACGAAAATCAAACACCCTTAGCAAGGGATTGTTTGTCATCACCTGATTGAGCACTTGTGTTAAGGTCAGAACTTCATCAGCAAACAACCACTGAGGCATCAGCATAAAAAACATCAGCCAAGATCGTAAAGATGTGCCCTCAATCATTCTGTCCTCTTATGATAGATCAACAAATCTGACACCAACAACATAATTAAAGTTCACTCATCTGCCGACAGCAACGTAAATGCTTAACAGGGTATATTTAATTGTACAAATAGCGATCTCTTATCTGATGGGCAGAGGGTTATTTCATGGTTGACTATCTAGCTCTGATTATTTTTCCACTGAGGGATTTTATTTTTAGCCTGATCGATGTCATCTTCTAATGTCGACGGCGTCTCTTGTCGTGCCACTTCAGCACTTTTGGAATTGCTAGTAGCCACTGTCTGTTGATCCATAGCTGTTCTCAAATTCACCAAATCAACCAAAAGATTAAGCGCTTTGAGCTCAAGGCCGTCTTGCTCATCTCGTATTATGGAGGCATGTACCTCTCTTGCTTTCAATATGGACTCGTCAAGTTTTTTCGTAGCAGCATAGTTCATCTTAATTATTCCTTAAGTATTGTAAGTATAATCCAACTGTCCATTTAAGAACGTCTGACCGCCTAGTAGTATACTAAAAAACTGATACTGTACAAAGCAAACTAACCATTGACTGCCCTGTGATAGCCTTAAATTGAGTACATCACCTGTGTTGTTATATGGCCTGATTCTATGCAGACAGCGGTTGCACATAACAAGTCAATCAATCCTATTGCGCCCCCCCTGCATCTGCGGACTATCCTATCAACTTAGATAACGCCCATTTAAGTCCAGCTACAGCCATCTACCTTCCTTGCATAATTTAACCTCATCACATTCAGTGGTATCCATATCAATAGCCCAGATAAGTCTGCCATCTTCAGCATGACCAATAAGATCAATATGGTGACTGCCTGATTCTGATCCAGTATCGGTCTTGATAGCCATCACACCATACCAATAAGCAACGGATATATTGGTCACTTTATCATTATGGTGACGCTGGACATCAAGTACTGATCGATGCACAGCTTTATCAGCACCCTGATGACACCAACTTATACTTTTCTTGGTGTTATAACAAACATCAACCACCTTTCTGACATCATCTATCTTCATCAGTGCCTCATTAAAGGCACGCTGCTGATAGTGTTTTTGATAACTAGGTAAAGTAAGGCCAGCCAAAATACCAATAACAGCAAGTATCACGATCAGTTTCACTAATATTATGCCGCGTTGCTCTTTCATCATTATTCCTCCTAAAAACATAACTGTATTTTATACAGCAAAAAGCGTGCCATAAATATAGGATACTGCTTTAAAATATTTGACTAAATAGTTAAGTCGGTTGTTTTGGTCACAAAGTGACATTTACAAGCAAGTTTAATCGGTAATTTGTGCGCTGACCTAGCAAAGAATCATCTGTCGGGGTTTTCCTTGATATGGCAATTGATAGACTGGCGTGCAGGTGGCACACATTATCATCATGCGTACCGGACAGATAGTCACTTATTGACTGGCAAGAATGGTTGCTTTTCAAGCCAACGGGTTGGCTTGGATTATTACTTTAGCGATTGTTCCATGTTATAGACGACATTAGTCATTTCAACCACGCTGTCTGGATTTAATGAAATAGAATCTATGCAATGTTTGACCAAAAATTCAGTTATTTCTGGAAAATCGGATGATGCTTGACCACAAATACCAACATACTTGCCCGCCTTACGACAAGCAAGAATGGCCATCTCAATTAATTTTAATACTGCCTCATTACGTTCATCATAGTCTTTTAAAATACCAGAATCACGGTCAGCACCCAAGGTAAGTTGGGTTAAATCGTTTGACCCGATAGAAAAGCCGTCACAAAGCTGTAAAAACTGTTCAGCTAATAAAACATTAGCTGGAATTTCACACATTAAATAGACTTTAAGCGCATCTTGACCGCGCACTAACCCGTGTTGCGCCATCAAATCAACAACAAGACGACCTTCCTCAATAGTGCGCACGAAGGGAATCATAACCGCAATATTAGTCAGCCCGATCGTCTCACGAGCAAAACGTAGCGCAGCACATTCAAGCGCAAAAGCATCAACAAAGGCATCACTTGGGTAGCGACTGGCCCCACGAAAACCAATCATTGGATTTTCTTCCACTGGCTCATACAAATCACCGCCAATTAAAGCGGCATATTCGTTTGATTTGAAATCACTTAATCGGATAATCACCGGTTTGGGATAAAAAGCAGCAGCAATAGTCGCCATACCCTCTGCTAACCTTTGCGTATAGAATATATTAGGGCCACCGTAGCCATCAGTAATCATTGCTATTTTTTTCTGAATATCAGCGGGCAGTTTATCAACATTTAATAAGGCATTCGGATGAATGCCAATACTGTTATTAATGATAAACTCCATCCTTGCCAGCCCCACCCCTGAATTAGGTAACATGCTGGCTTCAAAGGCGATTTCAGGATTAGCCAGATTCAGCATGATTTTAGTACGTTCAGGCTTGGCAATACTAGCCACATCAATATTTTCAACGCGGTATGGCAACAGTCCCTGGTAGACAAAACCGGTATCACCTTCACTACAGGATACGGTAACATCATCACCAGTCGCTAAAATTCGGGTAACATTGTTCGTACCCACAATAGCAGGGACACCAAGTTCGCGGGCAACAATAGCGGCATGACAAGTGCGCCCACCACGATTGGTGACAATAGCGCCCGCGCGCTTCATCACTGGTTCCCAATCTGGATCAGTAATATCAGTGACCAGAATTTCGCCTGCCTGTAATTCGTGCATCTGGCCCGGATCCAAAATAACCCGTACTGTACCTGCCGCAATTTTGCTACCAATGCTTTTACCTGATACCAAAAGCTTACCAGACTGATCTAATATATGGTTTTCCAGTGCTTGCAATGATTTTGTTGATTCAACTGTTTCTGGTCTTGCCTGTACAATAAATAATTCACCAGTTTCGCCATCTTTGGCCCACTCAATGTCCATTGGTCTGGCGCAGCCGATCTTATCAGTGTAATGCTGTTCAATAATGAGTGCCATTTTGGCAAGTGCTAGCACTTCATCATCATTAATACAAAACTGTCTTTGCCTTTCAAGATCAACTTCAATGTTGCGAATAAAACCTGTAGTAGTGTGACTGTCAGCATAGACCATTTGTAGCTTTTTGCTACCCAATTGGCGCTTCAAAATTGGTTTTTTTTCTCCGGTCAATGTCGGCTTGAACACACAAAACTCATCTGGGTTAACCATGCCCTGGACAACATTCTCGCCCAGCCCCCACGCGCCAGTAATAAGAATGGCATTACGAAAGCCAGTTTCGGTATCAATAGTAAACATCACACCTGATGATCCCTTGTCTGCACGCACCATCTTCTGTACACCAATCGATAAAGCGACAGACATGTGATCAAAGCCATAATCAGTGCGATAAGAAATAGCACGGTTAGTAAATAAAGAGGCAAATATCTGACGACAACTTCGCAGTAATTCACCGCTACCACTAATGTTCAAGTGTGTTTCCTGTTGGCCGGCAAACGAGGCATCAGGCAAATCTTCTGCTGTTGCCGAGCTACGGACTGCAACATCAACGCCAACACCATACTCGCCTTCCAACTGCTGATAGGCACGATCTATTTCAGCAACAAAATCTGTTGGCATATCAGCGTTCACAATCCACTGACGAATCTGCTGACCTACCGCCGCTAATGCCTCAGTATCTTCAATATTAAGCGATGCCAGTGCTTCATTAATCGGGTGCTCTAATTGATTAACTTGGAGAAAATAGTGATAAGCATGAGATGTGGTAGCAAATCCATTGGGTACTTGAATGCCCTGCGGAGTGAGTGCACAATACATTTCACCCAACGACGCATTCTTACCGCCTACATCATCAACATCCTCAATGCTAATCTCTGAAAAGAAACGAATATACTCGTATGACATCATACATCCTTAACTTGTAAACACGCTAAAAAGCCTGTTATGCAAAAGGGCCCGGTTAATAGCTGACTGCAAAAAAATCACCACTTAACGACACAAAAGTAATAAAAGTCATTGTTACGGTAATCGCTCTTTAGCATTGTCCACTGCTCAACCTGCTGTTCATAAATTAAGCAAAGCGCAACTTAAAAATCATCCAGATAAACTTAAAAGAACTGCTTTGATGACCTTCGCGCTTAAATCCGTTACTGACTTAATAAGCCATAAACAACTAAGGAAAGCCAAAACACTGTAAACGCAAAAATAATTATAGGGAAGTTTTCAATAAGAAAATCTTCTATTTTCTTCATGATGATCTCTTTGCCACTGTCTTGTTAAATCATAGTCAACATAAAATTTAAGGTTAACGGCATAGAACCGCTGGTCAAAAATTAAAAACAGGATAATAATTATGGCTAATAGTAACAAAATAAGCAACGGCAAAGACATATAAATTTTATCGCTGCTAAAGTTTCATAAGGCCACAAAAAGACTGGTACAGTATTTAAGTCTGCTGATTTAGTCTACATAAACTTAAATTTTTACAATGTACCTACAATCTTAGTTAAAAAGACTTTTAGCCCTCGTTTTTTACTGTCGATATACGCCTTGTTTTCTGCAGTCATATAGGGTTGCTCTAGGAAAGATTTGTATTTTGTATCATCGTTATCCAGTTCTATGATTTTATCTATCATCTGCTGGTAATTACCATAATTATCATAATTAATAAATGAATCAGTATTAAAGTAATCGCCGGTATTCGGTGCCCCTCTATAAATAGGGACTGTGTTTGCCATCATAGGTTCTACTAATTTATTAGTAATATATTCATTCGTATATGAATTCTCAAAACAAATAACAAATTTATATGTTTTAAATAACTTATGATTAGTAAAATCGCTCACATCAGAAATTTTTGTATTATCGGCATTGTTTAAAAAGTGTCTGCCATAAATATCAATTTTTTTGTACTTAGCTAATGCCTTATAAAAATCGTTCCGCTCTACACACCAGTCATTTGAAACTACAGCACAACAAAATTTTTCAGGCACTGTTGCAATCTGTTTTTTCTCGCTCAATGACGCAAATCCATTAGTTACTTCATTAAGCTGTAATATAAAATAAGGGATATTAAAAATATTGTCTGCTTGGGTATCATTGCAAATAACAGCATAAATATCCTTATGTTTACCCTGTTGCATTTCAGACAATAAATTCACATAATAAGGTCTTATATAGCGTATTCTTATATTTAAAATAAATGATGGGGCATATTTATAACAAAAATACTTGAAAGGTAAATAATTTATATAAGACATTAAAGGGTTTTGTAAAAATAAGGGCTCACCACTTATCAACAGTGTTTTATTTACGTTTTTAAACTCCCCCATATTAACACTATGGATTAACAAATCTTCATGTTTGTTGACTTCTTCTACACTATTGCAAATATCTAGCAGCATTTTTGTTGGCAAAAAGGCCTGTAGTTTCCACCAGCGGGCAAAGCTTCTTAAAATTTTAATTTTCTTTTGCATTGTTTTTTGTTTATAAGTTTTAGATAGATAACTGCGCGCTAGCTTAGTTAATGACTGATATCAACAAAATGACCAGCAACCGCTGCTGCTGCTGCCATAGCAGGACTAACCAGGTGCGTACGACCGCCAAGCCCCTGACGACCTTCAAAGTTTCTGTTAGAGGTAGAAGCACAATGCTCCCCTGGTGCCAAGCGATCAGCATTCATCGCCAAACACATGGAACAGCCAGGATCGCGCCATTCAAAGCCAGCGTTAGTAAATACCGTAGCTAATCCTTCTTGTTCAGCCTGTTGCTTAACCAAGCCTGATCCAGGCACGACTAGCGCTTGCTTAATGTTACTAGCAACCTTACCACCATTAACTGCATCTGCTGCCTGGCGCAGATCTTCAATTCTGGCATTTGTGCATGATCCAATAAACACCCGATCAAGCTGAATGCTACTAATCTCCTGATTGGCCTTTAACCCCATATAGTTAAGCGCGCTTTCCATGCTACTGCGTTTTATTTCGTCAGCTTCAAACGCTGGATCAGGTACAATACCGTCAACAGCAGCAACCATTTCTGGCGACGTACCCCAGGTGACCTGAGGTTTGATTTTGGATGCATCAATCACAACTGTTTTATCAAATACTGCACCTTCATCACTATGCAAACACCGCCATACAGACACAGCATGCTGCCAATGATCAGATGATGGCGCATAAGGAAGGTCGCGCAGATAATCAATTGTAGTATCATCAACAGCAATAATACCAGCGCGCGCGCCTGCTTCAATTGTCATATTACAAACAGTCATGCGTCCTTCCATACTAAGCGCACGAATAGCTTCACCAGCAAATTCAATGGTATAACCTGTGCCCCCTGCAGTACCCAATGTGCCAATAATGGTCAATACAATATCTTTAGCAGTCACTCCATTTCTTGTCTTGCCATCTACCTGTACCAACATGTTTTTGGCTTTTTGCTGAATTAAGCATTGGGTAGCCATTACATGCTCAACCTCTGATGTGCCAATACCAAATGA
Organism: Methylophagaceae bacterium; assembly: GCA_965199725.1. Lineage (GTDB taxonomy): Bacteria > Pseudomonadota > Gammaproteobacteria > Nitrosococcales > Methylophagaceae. Next base: position 1,234,722 of record OZ241321.1, on the reverse strand, counting down.
AAGAGCAGCAAATGCGCCATGGGTGGATGTATGTGAGTCACCACATACAACAGTCATACCTGGCAATGTTGCACCTTGCTCTGGGCCAACGATATGCACAATGCCCTGACGTATATCACCTAGACTAAACTCAGTGACACCAAAGTCATGACAGTTTTGATCCAAAGTCGCCACCTGTAGACGGGAAACAGAATCGCTAATGCCCTGCTCACGTCGCCATGTAGGGACATTGTGATCCGGCATTGCCAACATCGAATCCAGCCGATGCGGAGTGCGCCCAGCCAAACGTAGCCCTTCAAATGCCTGCGGGGAGGTTACTTCATGGACAAGATGACGATCAACATACAGCAGCGAAATATCATTATCGTCTGTTCTTATAACATGCTGTTGCCATAACTTATCATACAATGTTTGTGCTACTGTCATGGTGGTAATGTCCCTTTCAAGGCTTCTAACGAAAAGGAAGCGCGTAAAATTCTCTGAAAACCTACGGCGCGGAGGGCCTGAACTTAAATTCACCATGATGTTCAGACTTAATATACACGAGGGTTGACCAGCAAAAAACGAGCAACCAGAATACTACTGACTGCCCGTTTTTACTGTTGTGAGCTAAAGATTACTCCATATTGGCATGTCTTGCCCTCATCTGTTGTTCTGAAATATCTTTCTCATGAATCAAACGAGATATGAGTGCTTCCAGAAAAATGAGGGTTGATAACTCAAACATGGTGCCCATAGGCATGCCTTTGGTAGCATCAAAACTACCATCAGCACCAATGCGAATAACAGTATCAGCTAAATCACCAATTGTTGAGCTGGATTTTGAACAAATCAAAACGGTTTTAGCACCAACAGATTGTGCTTTTTTAGTGAATGAAACAAGTTGTGCAGTTTCACCCGAACCAGAGATGACAACTAACAGGTCACCTGTCCGAATACTAGGTGTCACAATTTCACCTTGCACGCTCACATCATAACCGCTGTGCATCAATCTCATCGCCAGAAAGTTACCTACCAGTTTAGAACGACCAGCACCTGAGACAAAAATGCGATTTGCAGTATCACACATAGCGATTAACTTCGTCTCATGTGAGTCATCGGTCACACCAAGAATATTGCTAATTTTATTTAAGACCAAATCACGATGCATCAGACTATGTCCTCTATGCCGCATCAGCTAAAGCGCGAAGTTCCTTAGCTGAATCTGCTGGTGAATCTGCACCATAAATAGCCGCACCAACAACTATAATACTGGCACCAGCTCGCACTGTTTGTTGGATTGTATCCCTGTTGATACCGCCAGCAACAGATACTTTAACATTCAAACCAAGACCAGCAATTGATGCTAAATCAACAAAAGGTGTTTGCCCTGCTGCCTGTGCATCAAGACCAGTATGTACACCAATAATGTGTGCACCATTGTTAGCTGCTTCTTTGGCGACCGCTTCTTTACCTTCAACGCCAATTAAGTCAACCTGTGCTTCTGCGTTGTTAGCATTGGCAGCCTTAATAACACCATTAACTGTTGCTGCATCTGATGCACCCAATACGGTTGCAATATCGCCACCTGCCTCAAAGAAAGGGGTTGCTTCATATTCACCAGCATCCATAGTTTTAAGATCAACCAGGATTTTTTTATCCCGGTGAGCTGCTTTTAATGCTTTTACCAGCTTAACACCATTATATTTAATGCACGGTGTGCCGATTTCCAGAATGTCAACGTGAGGTGCAACTGCTTTTGCTAAGGCCATCGTTGCGTCAAAGTCCAGAGAATCTAGCGCCATTTGAATTTCTGCCATGTTAATACTCCCTAAAGTCTAATCAATTACTGTATGCTTAAACTTAACTGACACGGACAAGCAACGACCATTTAAGTAGCAACCATCACCGTGTGTAAATTTAAGCATCCTTTCCAGTGCTCACACCAACCAACAGGCATGAGCATATGTTACTGCAAATTGCATATTGGAAAATTAAGCTCCAATTTCCGCTAAACGTGTTGCAAGTAATTCCTCAAGCACTTCTAGTGCTTTAGCAAACCCATCAATACCTTCGGCTAATTTTTCTTTTGCCATACGATCTTCAGCATGCATTCTCTCAAATGTTGCCTTATTCATATCAATTTTATCAATGGCATCTAAGGCTGCACCGTCAATAGATAGTTTACGTACCAATTCGCCTTCTGTGGACTGCAATTCATCCAGTAAGGCAGGTGAGATTGTCAACAGATCAACGCCTGCCAACTCAATAATTTCGCCTGTATTACGAAAACTAGCGCCCATCACTTCAGTGCTGTAGCCAAATTTTTTGTAATAGTTATAGATTCTAGTCACTGAGAGTACGCCCGGATCTTCAGCGGACGGATATGAATCTCTACCAGTGTCTTTTTTATACCAGTCAAGAATGCGACCAACAAATGGTGAAATAAGAGTAACACCATTTTCAGCACAAGCAATCGCCTGATGCAGGCCAAACACCAAGGTCAGGTTAGTGTGAATACCTTCCTGCTCAAGCACCTTAGCAGCCTGAACACCTTCCCATGTTGCTGCGATCTTGATAAGTATACGCTCACGTGAAACGCCTGCAGCCTTATATTGGGCAATCAGATCGCGCCCTTTTCCGATTGTTGCTTCAGTATCAAATGAGAGTCTAGCATCCACTTCTGTAGAAACCCGGTGTGGCACAATATCAAGAATTTTCAAACCAAATGAAACCGCCAGACGATCGAAGGCAAGAGTGGCAACTTCAGATGGAGAAGCACCAGCGCCAAGCGTATCACGGGCACCTCTTAAGGTATCATCAACGATACTCTGGTATTCAGGCATTTGTGCTGCCGCAGTAATTAAAGATGGATTAGTCGTTGCATCACGCGGCGTGAATTGCTGTATTGCACCAATGTCACCTGTATCGGCAACAACGACTGTCATTTGTTTCAGTTGATCAAGTAAATTTGCCATAATGACAACATACCTCCTCACTTTCTTAAATAATTCAAATTAAAAACCCTGAGCAAGGACAATAGCGTTTTATGTTACTGCTTAAGCGGTTACGAATAACGCAATACTTAGCTTTGATGATCACGGATATATTTCTCTACCCCAGTAAGCTGGCGCGCATTTGTTTGTCTCTGGGTATATTTCTCTACCCCAGTAACCGCGCCAGCCTGTTGGTGTTGCCGTTCAATATAACGCTCAACACCTGTCATTGTGTTATCGTCTGCCTGATTGCGGCGGATATAACGTTCAACACCCGTCAGATTATCAGCCGTTGATTCATTTGGTTCATTACTTGCCAAGCTATCAGCCGATTCAGTATCCGATGATGGGCATAGACCACTGAAAAGACTACAAATTAAAGCAAACAACCCTTTCTTTTTCATCATAGAACCTCGCTCACATCACCTAATAAGGCGCATATGATAACCACAAAACTACCAGCAAAGGTTATCAATTTTTCTATGCGGCGTCAACTAAAGCACGAAGCTCTCTGGCCGATTCTGCTGGCGAATCAGCCCCGTAAATAGCAGCACCAACAACAACAATGGTTGCACCAGCATGTACTGTACTCTGGATTGTATCTTTATTAATACCACCAGCGACAGACACACGTACACCAAGATTAAGATCAGCAATAGCCTTAAGATCAGCAAACGGTGTTTTACCAGCGGCCTGTGCATCAAGACCAGTATGCACACCAATAATTTGAGCGCCATTGGCTGCTGCTTCAGTTGCACATTTTGTTTTGTCTTTAACACTAATTAAGTCAATCTGAGCCTCAGCATTATTCGCATTTGCCGCTTTAATGACACCACCCATTGTCGCTTTATCAGAAACGCCAAGCACAGTGCATATATCAGCACCCGCTTCATAAAACGGTGTTGCCTCATATTCACCAGCATCCATAGTCTTAAGATCAACCAAAAGTAGTTTGCTCGGGAACTTTGCCTTGAGTGCAGAAACAATCTCAAGACCATTATATTTGATACACGGCGTCCCTATCTCCAAAATATCAATGTAGGGTGCCGCCTGCTCTGCAAGCACCATTGTTGCATCAAAATCCAGAGAATCCAGAGCCATTTGAATAAGTGCTTTCGCCATGCTGTCATACTCCTGCAAAGTTAATTAAAGTAAAGTTTCTATATTCTGAAAAATAGCTGGATGACTATAAGACAATTTACCTGCTTGTGTCAATGCTCTTTGCAAACAGCGAAATAGCCACTGCTTTCTTAAAGTATTGCAAATTGAGGATAAACTGACATTACATCAAGATAGCAAGATAATGCTATAGTTGACGTTATGCGGGGTACAAATACCATGACACAATTTGACAATGTAAAGGCATTTATCGTTGATATGGACGGCGTGCTGTGGCATGGCAATAACCCTGCTGATGGTATGACTGAATTTTTTGCGCTACTACGCAAGCTTAACATACCATTCGTGCTGGCAACTAATAACGCCAGTTTGACTCAGGAAGAATACATTGCAAAACTGGCGAAAATGGGTGTCACCATTACCAGACAAGAAATAATCACATCAAGTATGGCAACAGCGCGCTATTTAGCCAAGCACACGCCCAAAGATAACCGGCGCGCCTTTGTAATTGGCGAAGACGGATTGCGCCTACCGCTGATTGAACAGGAGTTTACGCTGACTGATCTTTATCAAATAAGGCAAGCAGAGAGCGCTGAAGGACCTGCTGCTGTCATAGCAGGATTAGATCGCAAGCTGACATGGGACAAATTAGCCACGGCAACGTTAAATATACGTGCTGGCGCTGAATTTTTTGCCACCAACACTGATAAAACATTGCCCACCGAATTAGGTGAAGTTATGGGCAATGGTGGCGTCATTGCAGCTTTAGAAGCCGCCACTGGCATCACTGCAACCTGCATAGGTAAGCCAGCGCCAATACTATATCAACAAGCCCTGTTACTATTGGGGACTAACAAAGCAGAAACTGTTGCAATAGGAGATCGTTTAGATACTGATATTTTAGGGGCGAAAAATGCAGGCCTACGTAGCATATTGGTATTAACCGGCGTATCAACAGCAGAAGATATTGACTATACTGACTATAAGCCAACCTGGGTGATGACTGATCTTAAGGCAATTACCCGCGCGTTACTAGGCTAACACCCCCGTCATTCGTTGCTTGAAAAAGAATCCATAGAAGCTGCCATTACAAGAGAAAAGTAAATTAAAAAATAAGAGATAATCCAGAATGGACAGATTTGTATAACAAATTAATTTAAGTGGATTCCCGCATATGCCTAAGAATGACGGAAGGAAGTGCAGAAATGGGGATAAATTGCTGTCACTAGTGTATGCGAAACGCAGAGCCGCGTGCGGGAGGAAGAATGAAAAGCTGACAAAAAGCCCCAACCTTAATAAAAAGATTGAGGCTTCATCAATTGTCATGAGCTAACCAACAAGTCAGCTGCTAAATAGCAATGGACTTTTTAGAAGAAAACAAAGCCGCCAATGGCAAAGATGTCTTGATCCAAGCGATCCTTGTCATCATGCTCAACTTCGGTGTACTCAGCTACCAATTTTAAGTTAGCATTGACATCATGATACACGCCTACGGTAATACGCTCTGCTTCATCGTATTTTTTACCGTTCGGACGGGCACGGGCAGAATCGGTTTCTAACTCTGAGTAGTTAGCTGATACCAATGTGCTGCCAAAACGATAACCGCCCTGAACCACATATTGACTCCATTCACCATTACCGTCAGTATCTAAGTCATAAGCGTTAAGGCCAGATGCTGCTAAAACAGAGTCTTCAGCATCAGAATAAACTGCCATAAACTCAAAATTGTTGACTGACAAGGTACCGCCAACTGCCCAGTAACGTGCGTCTTCAGGTTTAGCGCGATCGGCTGATTTAAGCTCATCATGATCCTGAAAAGCGCCGCTGAACCAGGTTTTAAATTTACCGCCAGCAAATGAACCCGCATAGGTTAAGTCATACTCATAACGCAGATCCTCACCATCTGTGTGACCACTTACAATTGTCAAAGGACCAGTTAACCCTGTAGGTAGCGATACCGCAGGGCCTTCGCCATCAACCACTGCCAAAGCCAGCTTAAAGCCATTCATATCCGGTGATGTCCAGCGAAATTGTGACCGCCAGTCGGCATAGTCATATCCCATACCAATACCGCCTAAGGTCGTATAGGTATTACCACCAACGCCCCAGCCGACTCCGTAGATAGTCTGCTCATTTAAAATAGCGTGCGAACCATAAAGACCCAGCGCCTTACCTGCTAAAACCTGACCAAATGAACCGTCTACAGTGAAATAAACTTCACGTTGCTCAAGTGTACTGGCACTCTGAGACTTGGTGTTAGTAGAAGGACTGATAGAAATATGGGCAGCAATATCTAAACCATTAATCGTGGGTGCTTTAGCATCAAAGTTGATAAATGCAGGTAATAAACCATCACGAATTTCTGACATATCATTACTTTGTGCACCGTTATCCTTGCGGTTACTGTCGTCAGTAAATACTGCAAACTGGTTGATCAGACCGCTTACCCCTAAAGTCCAGCCATCTTCAGCCATCACAGTCACAGCTTGTGCCGAAGAACTGCCAGCTGCAAGCGCAACCAGACCTGCTAACAATTTTTTATTAAATCTCATATTTTACACCTTAAAAATTAGGTTATTAACGAAAATTTAAGATCACTCTCAAAAAATCCCTTAATTTAGCTGAATTACTCAACTGAAGGCACATTATCCACTTAAATTGTCACTTTGCAACATTTTTTGCACTAAAAAGCAACATTTTTATCAATTAAGCTATTATTGTATCTTTTTTACAACAAATAAACCGATAAAAGTAGAGCTAAACTTAAAAATCATGGTGGCTCGACCTGGAATTGAACCAGGGACACAGGGATTTTCAGTCCCTTGCTCTACCAACTGAGCTATCGAGCCGTACAAAAAACTACTAAATCTATTAAACCTGTTGCCGCTATCACTGTCAAGCTAAGGCATTCACGGCCACTATCATTGCCACGAACAACTGGCCCTTAGTGCCACTATCTGCCGTAAAACCCGTTGGCCAATTAAGTAAATGACCACAGGCCTTTGAAATTGGTGACACAAAATTTTAAGCTACGAGTTGATGTAAGAAACAGCTTAAAAACCATTATTTATCAATTACGAGCCATTGAAAGCGATAGACAATACCAGGTACAGATAACAGCACAAATAAGCAAAAAGTGACAACAAAAAACTCCCACTGCTGAGTAAATACTGCACCAGAAAAGCGTACCTCAACCACCATGGCGATTAGCAAACTGGCAAAGTAAAGCATTACTAGTTCAAGCAATCTAGTGACGATCGGTTTGCCCTCTTTAAGTACAAAAACTAGCAAAAAACGTTCATTTATCCACGGTAAATTAGCAAGGATAAAAAACAGTAACATAAGTGTAATTGATAACATACGTAAGATTTAATTTTATTGCGTTTTTGTTAAGCAGATCCGAACTTATGGTAAAAGGATTTTATGACAATGTATCATGACAGGTTTTTCATTTTTAATCAGGCTGTATGCTACAATGGGAAGTTAAAATTTAGGCTGAAAATTTAAGCGAAACCTTGGGAAAACAAAAACTAACGGGCAATTAACGCCCGTGTCTTTTGCCAAACGTATATGCATTTCACTATAAAAAAGGGGCTTGACCTGCCCATTGCTGGCGCACCTGCCCAGCGTATTGATGATGGTAATACCATATGCTCAGTGGCCATACTGGGTAACGACTATGTTGGTATGAAGCCAACCATGCTAGTTAATGCAGGTGATCGAGTAAAGACAGGGCAAGCACTATTTACCGATAAAAAAATCCCCGGCGTACAATTTACTGCGCCTGGCGCTGGCATAGTTACAGCAATTAACCGTGGTGCTAAACGGGTTTTACAATCGGTTGTGATCGAGCTTGAAGGCGATGATGAAATCACCTTTGCACAGTATGATGATAATCAACTTAAACACCTGACACGTGATGATGTCAAACATAATCTGCTGGCATCTGGTTTATGGACTGCACTGCGTACCCGACCCTACAGCAAATCACCCCACCCAGAAGCTTGTCCGCATTCAATTTTTGTCACCGCAATTGATACCAATCCATTGGCAGCCGATCCCAATATCATTATTGATAACTATTATAATGATTACATAAACGGGCTGACAGTGCTGACCCAGCTTACTGATGGCAAGGTGATTGTGTGTCAGACAGAAAGCGCAAAAACAGCAGCTAAAGTGCAGGATAATATTGATATTCACACGTTTAGCGGCCCTCATCCATCTGGATTGGCAGGTACCCATATCCATTTTGTTGATCCAGTAAATGCCAATAAGACAGTGTGGTATATCAATTACCAAGATACTATTGCCATTGGCAAACTGTTTACGACTGGTAGATTGTGGGTGGAACGTATTATTGCTCTGGCAGGGCCGCTGGTCAATAAACCACGCTTATTACGCACACGCTTAGGTGCCAATACTGAGGATATTATTAAAAACGAAATCCAGCAGGTACAATCTCGGGTCATTTCCGGCTCAGTGCTACATGGTCATACCGCTGCTAACTGGGCGGCCTTTCTTGGCAGGTTTCATCAGCAAATATCAGTCATCGCCGAAAGCATTGAGCGCGAGCTTTTTGGCTGGATACAACCGATTGGCAATAATAAGTTTTCGGCCTTGAATGTCTTTATCTCCAAGCTAATTGGTAAACAAAACCTTAACCTGACCACATCACAAAATGGTAGTCCAAGAGCGATGGTGCCTGTTGGGGTGTTTGAAACAGTCATACCGCTTGATATTTTGCCCACCCAATTATTACGCGCATTGGTGGTAAAAGACAGTGATGTTGCGCAAATGCTAGGTTGCCTTGAGCTGGATGAAGAAGATTTAGCTCTGTGTTCTTTTGTCTGCTCGGGCAAGTTTGATTATGGTCCAATGCTACGCAGTAACCTTGAAGAGATAGAAAAAGAAGGATAGACATGGCGCGCCTACGACGTTTTCTTGACAAATTAGAACCTGCCTTTCAAAAAGGGGGTCCGTACGAAAAGTATTACGCTGTTTTTGAAATGGTGGATACCTTTCTCTATTCCCCCGCTAATAATACCAGCGGATCAGCGCATGTACGCGATGGTATTGATCTGAAGCGACTGATGTCGTATGTGGTGATATCAACCCTCCCAGTTATATTGGTTGCATTATGGAATACCGGCTATCAGGCTAACAGCGCTATGGCGGCATTAGGCATGACGCATCCTGATAGCTGGCGCGGTGCTGTCTTAAACTTTTTGGGTGTGGAGTTTGATGCGAACAGTACAGTAGCCAATATGATGCACGGGCTGATGTATTTTCTGCCAATTTATTTGACTACATTAATCGCTGGTGGCGTGTGTGAAGTCATATTTGCTGCTGTGCGTAACCACGAAGTCAACGAGGGTTTTTTAGTCACATCCATGCTATACACCCTGACCATGCCACCATCAGCACCGCTATGGCAGGTTGCACTGGGTATTATGTTCGGTGTCGTCATCGGCAAAGAGGTTTTTGGTGGGACCGGTAAAAACTTTTTAAACCCGGCGCTCACTGGACGGGCATTTTTATATTTTGCCTATCCTGCACAAATGTCCGGTGATGCTGTCTGGACAGCGATAGATGACTTCAGTGGCGCAACACCATTGGCGCTGGGTGCGACAGGTGGTGTGGATGCTATTAACGAAGGATTTACATGGATGCAAACATTTATTGGCATGATACCAGGTTCTGTTGGTGAAACGTCAACATTAGCCTGTTTATTGGGTGCTGCATTCCTGCTATATACCCGTGTTGCTTCCTACCGCATTATCTTTGGAGTGTTCATTGGTATGGTCGTGACCAGTTTATTGTTCAATGCTATAGGCAGTGACAACAATCCTATGTTTGCCCTGCCGTGGTACTGGCATTTAACAATTGGCGGGTTTGCTTTTGGTATGATCTTCATGGCGACTGATCCTGTTTCTGCAGCCATGACTGATACAGGTCGCTGGATTTATGGCATGCTTATTGGGTTTATGGCAGTAATTATTCGTGTTATTAACCCCGCCTTTCCTGAAGGCATTATGTTAGCCATTCTGTTTGCAAATATTTTTGCCCCTCTCATTGATTATTTTGTGGTACGGGCCAATATTAAAAGACGATTAGCCCGTAATTGACTATGAACGAGCACAAGAAAAATCAATGGTTAATCGGTAAAATAGCCACTATGCCAAACGATAATCCACTAAAAATAGTGATTGTTGCTGTTTTATTGTGTCTGATTTGCTCAATACTGGTGTCAACCTCTGCGGTCATCTTAAAACCTAGGCAACAGGTAAATAAAGCAGCAGATATTAAAAAAAATATCTTGGCAGTGACCGGCTTATTAACACAAGAGGCGGATATGAATGGTTTGTTTGCTCAGTTTGACACCAAGGTAGTTAATCTGGCTACAGGCGACTATGATGATATTGATCCTGACAGTTATGATGTGCGCAAAGCAGTTAAAGACCCTGACCAGAGTATAGTATTAGAAGCTAAACAGGATATAGCTAACATTGGTCGTCGTGCCAAATTAGCAATTGTTTATATCCTCAGAGAGGGCGATACAATTAAACAAGTGGTATTGCCAATTTATGGTTATGGTCTATGGTCTACATTATATGGATTTATCTCATTAAAAGGTGATTTGAATACCATACAGGGATTGCAATTTTATGATCATGCCGAAACGCCAGGGCTGGGCGGCGAAGTAGATAACCCACAATGGCGCAAGAGGTGGTCAGGAAAGAAGGTGTTTGATGATGCTGGCAAAGTAAAAATAGCCGTTATCCGTGGCCATGTTAATCCTGACGTTAATGGCGCAGAATACCAAGTTGATGGTTTGTCTGGCGCAACATTAACCAGTCAGGGTGTGTCAAATCTGGTCAAATACTGGCTGGGCGGCCATGGTTTTGGGCCCTACCTGCAAAAAATGCGCGCTAAGATGGAGAAATAATAATGACAAACGACGTAAAAACAACAGTACTTGATCCACTGGTTGATAATAATCCAATCACCCTTCAGGTACTAGGTGTATGTTCGGCACTCGCTGTCACCACTAATATGATAGCAGCGCTCATAATGAGCATCGCGCTAACATCAGTGGCAGCATTTTCTGGTGCTATTATCAGCTCAATCAGGAACCATACACCTTCAAGTATTCGCATCATCGTACAAATGACCATCATTTCATCGCTGGTTGTTGTTGTTGATCAAATACTCAAAGCCTACTCCTACGAGACAAGCAAACAGTTATCAGTATTTGTTGGTCTGATTATTACTAACTGTATTGTGCTGGGTCGGGCAGAAGCCTATGCAATGAAAAACCCGCCAGTGATGAGTTTTCTTGATGGTATTGGTAACGGTCTGGGTTACAGTTTGATTCTTATAGTGGTGTCTTTCTTTCGTGAATTGCTTGGTGCAGGCAAATTGTTTGGTTATCAAGTCATCCCAGTCGCCAATGAAGGTGGCTGGTATATTCCTAACGGCTTAATGCTGTTACCGCCAAGCGCCTTTTTTGTAATCGGTCTCACTATCTGGCTAGTGCGCTCTGTTAAAAAAGAGCAGGTTGAGCATGCCGATTATCAGATCCATCAGGTTCATCGTACTGAGGTAATATAGGTGGAGCACTACTTAAGTCTTTTTATTCGCGCAATATTTATAGAGAATCTTGCGCTGGCATTTTTCTTAGGTATGTGCACCTTTCTGGCTGTATCAAAAAAAATTGAAACCGCATTAGGGTTGGGTATTGCAGTAATTATGGTACAAACAATCACCGTGCCAACAAATAACCTTATCTATCAATTTTTGCTTAAAGATGGTGCATTGGCATGGGCAGGTTACCCTGATATAGATTTAAGCTTTCTTGGCCTTGTCAGCTATATTGGTGTCATTGCCGCTATGGTACAGATTCTTGAAATGGCAATGGATAAATATGTGCCAGCACTCTATAACGCCTTAGGCATATTTTTACCACTCATCACTGTAAATTGTGCCATTTTAGGGGGTACATTATTTATGGTTGAACGTGATTATAATTTTAGCGAAAGCGCTGTTTACGGTGTGGGTAGCGGTTTGGGTTGGGCACTAGCAATTACCGCCATTGCTGGCATCCGTGAAAAACTTAAATACTCAGATGTGCCGGATGGATTGCAGGGTCTTGGTATTACCTTCATTACTGCTGGGTTGATGGCACTGGGTTTCATGGCGTTTTCGGGGATACAGTTGTGACAGAAATAATACTCGGTATTACCCTATTTACAGGGATTGTGATGGCACTGGTGCTATTAATTTTAAGTGCACGATCCAAACTGGTTTCAACCGGCGATATCTCAATTAACATCAATGGTGAAAAAACTATCAACATACCAGGTGGAGGCAAATTACTCAATGCACTAGCTGATGCTAACCTGTTCGTATCATCAGCATGCGGCGGAGGCGGTACTTGCGGACAATGTAAAGTTAAAGTCATTGAGGGCGGTGGCTCTATTCTGGCGACAGAGCAATCACATATCACCAAGCGTGAAGCTGCTGGTGGGGAACGCCTGTCATGCCAGATAACGATTAAACGGGATATGAAAATCCAGGTACCAGAAGAAGTATTTGGCGTGAAAAAATGGCAATGCACCGTTCGTTCTAATAATAGTGTTGCTACCTTTATCAAGGAATTAGTACTGGAACTGCCCGCTGATGAAAATGTTAACTTCCGTGCAGGTGGCTTCATCCAGATTGAGTGTCCACCTCACAGCATCAATTACAAAAACTTTAATATTGACAAGCAATATCGTGAAGACTGGGACCGGTTTGATCTCTGGCGCTATAATTCTAATGTTAAGCAAAATGTCGTGCGTGCCTATTCCATGGCAAACTACCCAGAAGAGAAAGGTATTATCATGCTGAATGTCCGTATTGCCTCGCCACCACCCAGCGCGGATGACAATATTCCGCCTGGGCAAATGTCATCGTTTATTTTTAACTTAAAAGCAGGTGACAAGGTGACGATTTCGGGGCCATTTGGTGATTTTTTTGCCAAAGATACTGATAAAGAAATGATCTTTATTGGTGGTGGCGCAGGCATGGCGCCAATGCGATCCCATATCTTTGACCAGCTAAGGCGCTTGAACAGCAAGCGTAAAATATCATTCTGGTATGGAGCCAGAAGCAAACGTGAAATGTTTTATGAAGAGGATTTTGATGCGTTACAGGCAGTGCATGATAACTTCCAGTGGCATGTTGCCCTGTCTGATCCAATAACAGAAGATAAGTGGACGGGTTATACAGGATTTATTCACAATGTACTAAGAGACAATTTTTTACAGCATCACCCTGCGCCGGAAGATTGCGAATATTACATATGTGGCCCGCCTATGATGAATACTGCTGTTATAAGTATGCTGGAAGATTTAGGTGTTGAGCGGGAGAATATCCTCCTGGATGATTTTGGTGGTTAATGACTATTTTTATTGCCAGTTTCGTTGTTATTCTCCTCGCTGTTATCGCAATGGCGGCAGGGGTATTACTTGGGCGCCCTTCAATTAAAGGCAGTTGCGGCGGGCTCAATCAGATTGGTCTGGCAGATAGTTGCAATGGAGCTTGTTCTGCAAAAGAAAAGGCAGTATGCGCCAAACATAAACACTGACCAGCATACAACACATAACAGGATGGTTTCGCTATGCTTGCATCATTAAAAGTAAAGATTATAGTCGGCTAATAAGCATGTCTTTACACTGAATATGGATATTTTGCGTGCCATACACGGATATGCTGGAGCTGAAAATTCAGGGGCACCAGTATTGATAAATGTGGCAATATAGTCGGTTTTTTATCAGCAACAGATTGTATACAAGTCGCGTTCAATGCCGCTTATCAACAAGATGGTGTAGCAGGACACAGGTATCTGAGTTTATTACTGCATAAATGTAAGAGGCCCCATAAAATGCGACAAGCGGGATTTAGCGGGATAAATCCAACAATAACAAGGGTTTAACAAGTGCATTGAGGGGCCCACAGTTAATTGTTGTTTTTTAGGTTGGCGACAAAATGCGAATTAAGGCAAATATGGCAAAATAAGCCACTTGAATTGCGACACACTAAACAACGTTTAAAATGAAAATCTTTTGTACAACAAGCGGAATGACTGAATAAATGTTGATACTATTGATGTGTAGAAATGCTGATTACTGATGTTGCTGAGTGCTTCTTTATGCAAGCAATCATATAAATGCTTTTCTGTGGTGATATATAATCGCCTAGTCGGTACGCGCATCGGCAAGCCATGATGCATTAAATGCCTTGGAATATGAATATATCGCACATCCTGACAGTAATCAAAAACCAGCAAAACAAAGCAGGGAAGCGACCAAAAAGTATGTATTTAGCCTGTTACCGCAAAACGTACAACTTACGCTATTATATTAATCATCAAAATTGTGGTTTATGTATCAGCGGTCTCTCTCAGCTTCAGCTATATCAGTTTTGTTTTCTTTTTGACGATCAACTAACTCAACAATGGCCATCGGTGCTTTATCGCCTTTACGCAGACCGCACTTCAATATACGTACATAACCGCCAGGACGAGAAAACGCGCGTAACCCAATATCAGTAAACAGCTTAGTAACAACATGTCTATTACCCAAGCGAGCAAAAGCAAGGCGACGATTGACCACGCTATCGATTTTAGCCAGCGTAATCAGCCGCTCAATAAAGCCGCGTAATTCTTTAGCTTTAGGCAAGGTTGTACGGATAATTTCTTGTTCCACCAGAGAAATAGCCATATTTTTGAACATAGCCTTTCTATGACTACTATTGCGATTTAATTTACGACCTGAGTGACGATGGCGCATTTTATTACCTTAACTATATTGTTTAAATCGCGTTACGCCTGTTCCAGAAACGATGGTGGCCAATTTTCAAGACGCATACCTAAAGACAGGCCTTTATCGGCCAATACAATTTTAATTTCAGCAAGTGATTTCTTGCCTAAATTGGGTGTTTTTAACAGATCCATTTCATTGCACTGAATCAAGTCGCCAACATAATTAACATTTTGCGCCTTGAGACAATTAGCAGATCTTACCGTAAGATCAAGCTCATCAATGGCATGCAACAATATCGGATCAATTTCTACTTCTTTCTCTTCAGTTTTGGCTTCTTCGATAACGGCAAAATCAACAAATGATGACAACTGATCGCTTAATATCGTTGATGCATATTTAATGGCATCATCTGCTTCCAGAGTACCATCAGTATCAACATCAATAATTAATTTATCCAGATCAGTACGATTTTCAACTCGGGTACTTTCTACGTTATAGGTTGCAGTCTTGATTGGACTGAATGATGCATCAAGATGCAAACGACCAATCATAATATCTTCATCTTCGCCACCCGCACGTCCACCAGTGGCTGGTACATAACCACGGCCTTTAATTACCTTAAAGGTCATTGACAGGCTACCGCCTGTCAGGTTGGCAATAACATGATCCTTATTAACTATTTCAACATTATGCGGTAATTGAATATCAGCTGCTGTAACTTTGCTAACCCCCTCCTTTTTTAGGGTTAATACTGCTTCAGACTGATCATGCAGAATAAAGGCTAACCCTTTCATGTTCAGCAAAATATCAAGCACGTCTTCCTGAACGCCCTCAACAACTGAATACTCATGCACTACGCCATCAATATACACCTCAACAACAGCAGCACCTTCCATGGAAGACAATAATATACGCCTTAAAGCATTACCCAGTGTATGACCAAATCCACGCTCTAGTGGCTCTAAAACCAGACGCGTTCTGGTATTACTAATCTTATCAATATCAACGATACGCGGCTTTAAAAATTGGCTCTTATAGGCAGTCATATGCTTCCCTCTAAATAAACCTGTAATTTAATTAAAAATTATTTTGAATAAAATTCTACGACTAGGTTTTCAGCAAGATCTGATGGTAATTCATCTCTTTCTGGAGCGCGCTTAAATAGGCCCGACAAACCCTTAATGTCAACTTCCACCCACTCGGGCAAACCTAGCTGTTCTGCAACTGACATAGCATTAACGATGCGTTCCTGTTTTCTAGATTTTTCGCGAACTGCTACAGTGTCACCGTTCTGTACCTGATATGATGCAATATTAACAACAATGTCGTTAACAAGAATCCCTTTATGTGCAACAATCTGTCTTGATTCTGCACGTGTTGATCCATATCCCATTCGATAAACAACGTTGTCAAGGCGTCTCTCTAACATATCTAACAAGTTGATACCTGTGGATCCTTTCTTTTTAGCAGCAGCAATGTAGTAATTTCTAAATTGTTTTTCAATGACGCCATACATACGACGAATGCGCTGTTTGGCCCTTAGTTGCAACGAATATTCTGATTCTCGGCCTCTTCGAGCGCCATGTTGCCCTGGCCTTTGATCAATTTTGCATTTACTTTCAATTGGATTTCCTCTGCTTTTTAACATCAAATCAGTGCCTTCCCTACGGCTTAACTTACAGGTTGGACCGCAATATTTTCCCATTATCTACTCCGGATGCCTAAACGTAATTAAACTCGGCGACGCTTTGGCGGGCGGCAACCGTTGTGAGGAATTGGCGTTACATCAGTGATATTATCGATTTTAAAACCTAAATTATTCAACGCACGGACCGCAGAATCACGACCAGGGCCCGGACCTTTAATCTCAACATCCAAATTTTTCATACCAAAATCTTGAGCTGCTTTCCCAGCTTTTTCTGCGGCAACTTGGGCAGCAAAAGGTGTGCTTTTGCGTGATCCCCGAAAACCGCAACCACCAGAGGTAGCCCAAGAAAGCGTATTACCGCGACGATCTGTAATAGTAACAATTGTATTGCTGAATGATGCGTGGATATGCGCCACCCCATCAACTACATTCTTCTTAACACGCTTACGCTGCCGCGCTAATGAATTTGCCATAGATAAAATAGTTCCTTCAGTAAATCTTAATTTAAATCGCGCGGCAAGGACCCTTACGAGTCCTTGCATTTGTCTTAGTTCTTTGTCCGCGAACAGGCAGACCTCTACGATGACGGACACCTCGGTAGCAACCAAGATCCTTGAGGCGTTTAATGTCCATTGATACTTCACGCCTTAAATCGCCCTCAACAGCCATGCTGGCTACTTGCTGTCGAATTGCTTCGATTTCTTGTTCAGTCAGGTCTCTGACCCGTGTATTCTCTGCTACCCTAGAAGCAGCACAAATTTGCTGTGCACGAGCAAGTCCAATTCCATAAATAGCGGTTAACGCTATTACAGCATGCTTCTTAAGGGGAACATTAACACCGGCAATGCGAGCCATCTACATACCTAACATTTCAATGTAAACATATAATTGTACCATATACATTTTAAACTCAACAAGCACCAATCTGCACACTGTGCCATCACCCTTGACGTTGCTTGTGTCTGGATTCTTTGCAAATTACCCAGACAACGCCACGACGTTTTACAATTTTGCAATTGCGGCAAATTTTCTTTACTGATGCCTGAACTTTCATCCACTTCCTCCAACTTTAAGTACTCAATGCTTATATTTTCTGATCTATGCCTTATAAACCAAACATGCCGCTATTTTTCTTATGTGTTTTTTTCATTAAACTTTCATACTGTTGCGACATCATATATGAATGTATCTGAGAAACAAAATCCATCACAACAACAACTATGATTAGCAAAGATGTACCGCCAAAATAAAAAGGCACACTCCAATAGAGAATCAAAAACTCTGGTAACAAGCAAACTGCAGATATGTATATTGCACCAGCCAGTGTCAATCTACCCATAATGGTATCAATATACCTTAAGGTCTGTTCACCCGGACGTATTCCTGGAATGAATGCACCCGACTTTTGCAAATTTTCAGCGGTCTCCTTGGGATTAAAAACCAATGCTGTATAAAAGAAACAAAAAAAGATAATTGCAATTGCATAAGATAACACATATATAGGTTGACCTGGAGACATCAAGGTGGAAATATTCCCCAACCAACTCATATTTTGTCCGCTACCAAACCAGCCAGCCAAAGTTGCCGGAAATAATATAATGCTCGACGCAAAGATAGGTGGAATTACACCCGCCATATTTAATTTTAACGGAAGATGGGTTACTTGTCCGGCCATCATTTTGCGCCCTTGTTGTCGTTTAGCGTAGTGGACAGGAATACGGCGTTGTGCCCGCTCAACAAAAACAACAAACCCTGTCACTAATAAGGCCAGAAAAGCAATGGCAATGACTAAAAATGTATGCAACTGACCAGTCCGAGCAAGCTCTAATGTTCCACCAATAGCCGCTGGCAATCCGGCAACAATACCAGCAAATATAATTAGTGAAATACCATTACCAATACCGCGTTCAGTTATTTGTTCACCCAACCACATCAAAAACATAGTGCCAGTAACTAAGGTAATAACAGCAGTTATCCTGAATAACAGACCAGGATCAATTACCACGCTCACACCAGAAGCACTTTGGCCTTCCAATGCAACGGCAATGCCTAATGCCTGGAAGGAAGCTAACATCAATGTACCATAACGTGTGTACTGGGTGATCTTGCGTTTCCCTGCCGCGCCTTCCTTTTTCAACTGCGTTAATTTTGGATGCACCACTGTCAGTAGCTGCATAATGATTGATGCGGAAATATAGGGCATAACGCCTAATGCAAATACTGATAAACGTTCCAGCGCACCACCAGAAAATACATTAAACATGTCCAGAATAGTGCCTTTTTGCTGCTCAAAGACAATAGCAAGGGCGGCAGGATCAATACCCGGCACAGGGATAAAGGTACCTATCCTGTAAACAAGCAACGCACCGAGTACAAATAATAATCGACTTTTTAGTTCGCCAAATCTACCTGCTGCTAATGAATACTGACTGATATCCGGCAACGAAATTATTCCTCTACTTTGCCGCCAGCATTTTCTATCGCTTTCTGAGCACCTGATGTAACGGCAATGTCCTTAATGATAACTGAACGAGCAATAAGGCCAGATGCGATTATTTTGGCCTGCTGGGCCTTTGCTGCCACTACACCAACAGATTTAAGTATAGCCAAATCAATAATATTGCATTCTAACTTATCAATAGTATCTAGGCGAACTTCTGCAGTTGCTGATGATTTGCGTGACATAAAACCGACTTTTGGTAACCGGCGCTGTAAGGGCTGTTGTCCACCTTCAAATCCGCGCTTGCTAAACCCGCCGGAACGTGATTTTTGACCCTTATGTCCCCGACCGCACGTCTTGCCTGTACCCGAGCCAATTCCACGTCCTACTCTCTTTCCACGCTTGTTAGCACCTAGTGCTGACGAAATCGTGTTCAAACGCATCCTACAGCTCCTCAATTTTCAACAAGTAAGCCACACGATTAATTATGCCTCTGTTTTCAGGAGTATCAATTACAATCGCGCTACTGCCTGTCTTACGCAAGCCAAGACCAACCACACACCCTTTGTGCTTGGCTAAACGACCAATGGTGCTTTTTACCAGTGTTACCTTTAACTTGGAATGAGATGCCATGTCTATTCTTCCATAATCTCTGCAATTGTCTTGCCACGTTTTGCAGCAACTGCTTGTGGGCTGTTCATTTCAGTTAAGCCCTTAATGGTCGCACGAACAACATTCAGTGAGTTTGTTGAGCCAATAGATTTAGCGAGTACATTATACACACCAACAGCATCAAATACAGCACGCATCGCGCCACCAGCAATAACACCTGTACCTTCAGAAGCTGGCTTCATAAAGACTTTAGCAGCACCAAATTGCACAGTCACTGGATGCTGTAATGTATGACTATCAAGTGTAACCGAATGCATGTTTTTACGCGCCTGATCCATCGCTTTCTGGATTGCCACAGGTACTTCGCGCGCCTTGCCCTGACCAAAACCAACGCGACCATCACCATTACCGACAACAGTCAATGCTGAAAATCCGAATACGCGACCACCCTTCACCACTTTTACAACACGACGGATAGTGACTAATTTTTCAATCATACCATCAGTCACTGGGTTTTGTTGTTGTCGTTGTTCTGTGTGTGCCATGTAAATACCTTGAAATTAAAACTGCAAGCCGTTCTCACGTGCGGCTTCAGCTAACGCTTTCACCCTGCCATGATACTTAAAACCAGAACGGTCAAAAGCAACATCAGTAATACCAGCATCTATCGTCCGAACTGCCACAGCTTTACCAACGGCAGCGGCGGCAATTTTATTACTGGTACTTTGCAAGCCCTTTTTCACTTCGGCATCCAGTGTTGATGCTGAAGCAATCACTTTAGCACTATCATGAGTAATAACTTGCGCATAAATATGTTGCGACGTTCTATGCACTGTGAGTCTATATGCTTCAATCGCTCTGATTTTAGCCCTTGATCGTGCTGCCCTACGTAGCCTTGACTCTTGCTTACTCATACGTTCACCCGTTATTTTTTCTTGGCATCTTTACGTGGAATATATTCATCTGCATAACGTATGCCTTTTCCTTTATAAGGCTCAGGTGGACGGTATGCACGAATATCAGCAGCAACCTGACCAACCACTTGCTTGTCAGCGCCAGATACTACGATGTCTGTTTGACTTGGCGTTTCAATACGAATACCTTTAGGAGCAATATACTGAACTGGATGAGAAAAACCGAGGGTAAGATCAATCTTGTTGTCTTGTGCCTTCGCTCTGTATCCCACACCTATCAAAGTAAGCTTTTTATCAAAACCTTGTGAGACACCAATGACCATATTATTTAACAAAGCACGTGTTGTACCTGCCAATGCAACTGATTCCCTAGTGCCCTTAATAACTGCTGCCTGTAAGGTTTTACCTTGCTGGGTTACTTTTACAGCAGGATGGATGCTGCGTGCCAGTGTTCCTTTTTTACCCTTTATTAACACCTTATCAGCATTCAGTGAAACTTCCACACCTGTTGGTATTTTCACTGGCGCATTGACAATACGTGACATTCTAAATTCTCCAAATACTTAACATTTACTAAGCTAACTGACCTCACACAGGACCTCTCCGCCCTGACCTAGCATCCTTGCCTTACGATCAGTCATCACGCCCCGAGATGTTGAAATAATTGCCACTCCCATACCAGAAATAACCTGCGGCAAATCATTAGCCGCCTTGTACACCCGTAATCCAGGCCGGCTAACACGATTAATTTTTGCAATAACTGGCTTACCGTCAAAGTATTTCAATGTAATTGAAAGTAGTGACTTACCATCAACATCATTTACACTCTGCGCAACAATATAACCTTCTTCCTGTAATACAGTTGCAATAGTTGCTTTTAATTTGGAAGACGGCATTGATACTTCTATTTTTCTAGCCTGCTGCGCATTACGAATACGTGTCAACATATCTGCAATCTGGTCTGTCATACTCATCTATTTTAACTCCTGTATCTTACCTGCATCACCAGCTAGCCATGACCAGACCAGGAATATCGCCACACATTGCATGTTCACGTAGTTTATTTCTGGATAAACTGAACTTGCGATAGTATCCACGTGGACGACTGGTACTATTACAACGATTTCTCATACGCACAGGGCTGGAATTGCGCGGCAGCGCATGGAACTTCCTAGCCACATCCTGACGTTCGTCATGAGAAAGCGACATATCAAGCATTTTCTTTTTTAGCTTGGCACGCTTGACAGCATATTTTTTAACCAAATTCTCGCGTTTAATTTCACGATTTACCATGCATAGTTTAGCCATAATAACCTAACCCATCAGTCTGATTTATTTTCTAAAAGGAAACTTAAATTGCGCTAATAAAGCACGTGACTCTTCAACCGTTCTGGCCGTTGTTGTAATGGTGATATCCATACCTCTTAACTTATCAATCTTGTCGTAATCAATTTCAGGAAAGATAATCTGCTCCTTGACGCCCATACTATAATTCCCCTGTTTGTCAAAAGATCTGGGATTCAAACCACGAAAATCACGAATTCTAGGTATTGCAATCGTAATTAATCTGTCAAGAAAATTATACATGCGCTCTGATCGCAACGACACTTTACAGCCTACGGGCCAACCTTCTCGCACCTTAAATCCGGCAATTGACTTTCTTGCTCTGGTAATGATCACTTTCTGACCAGCAATCTTCTCCATATCAGCCACTGCATATTCCAATGCCTTTTTATCAGTCAGTGCATCACCCAAACCCATATTAAGGGTAACCTTATTGAGTCTAGGGACTTGCATAACTGACTTATAGCTAAATTCATCTATCAGCTTGCTGACTATATTGTCCTGATAAAATTCTTTTAATCTGCTCACTTAACTTACCTGACCATAACGTTTAGTTGTCAATGGCTTCACCATTTGACTTAAATACCCGCACCTTTTGACCATTGTCCAAAATTTTAAATGCTACCTTATCGCCCTTACCTGTAGCAGGATTAATTAACGCCAGATTTGCACCCTGTATTGGCATTTCTTTGTCAATAATGCCACCAGCTTGACCAAGTGACGGATTTGGCTTCATGTGCTTTTTGACAAGGTTAACACCTTGCACCAAAAACCTGTTATCTTGCCCACATGCAAGCACTTCGCCCTGCTTTCCAATATCTTTACCTTTTGTGATAATAACTGTATCACCTTTTTTTAATCTTTCCATTACGGCAATTCCTACTCATAACACTTCAGATGCTAACGAAATAATGCGCATAAACTTTTCACCACGTAGTTCACGGGTCACCGGACCAAATATGCGCGTACCAATTGGCTGGTGAGCAGCATTCAGCAAAACAGCAGCATTACTATCAAAACGAATAACTGAACCATCCGGACGGCGCACCCCCTTGCATGTTCGCACAATTACTGCATTATGCACTTCACCTTTTTTCACCCTGCCATGAGGCACTACTTCCTTAATTGTAACTTTAATAACATCACCAATACCAGCATAGCGCCGGTGGGATCCGCCCAGCACTTTAATACACTCTACAAGCCTTGCACCACTATTATCAGCAGTTTCCAAATTGCTCTGCATTTGAATCATGATCTTAACTCCAGCATCGCTAAATAACTAATTCGCCCGACTGACAATGTTAACCAGATTCCATCTTTTAGTTTTTGACAGAGGCCTCACCAAAGTAATATTAACTACGTCACCAGTATTACAATCATTATGTTCGTCATGGGCATACAACCTGCTAGATTTCTTTACATATTTCTTGTAGATAGAGTGAGCAACTTTACGTTCAACTAACACGGTAATTGATTTATCCATTTTATTACTGACAACGCGACCAGTTACCAAACGTATATTGTCTTTTTGCTCACTCATTTTTGCCCCTTGGCTTGCTCACCAAGCACGGTTTTAATACGAGCAATGTCACGACGAACACGTTTTATTTCACTAGAGCGCGTTAATTGCCCAGTGGCATTTTGCATGCGTAAATTAAACTGTTCTTTATGCAAAGACTCAAGTTCCTGATCGATATCTTCCGTAGATTTTTGTCTGATTTCACTTGCTTTCATCACAGTATCGCCCGCGTTACAAATATTGTTTTCACAGGGAGTTTGCCTGAGGCAAGGCGAAATGCTTCCCTCGCAACATCCTCAGGAACGCCTTCCATTTCATATAGCATACGGCCTGGCTGAACATTGGCCGCCCAGAATTCAACATTACCTTTGCCTTTGCCTTGTCTTACTTCAAGTGGCTTACTGGTAATTGGCTTATCTGGAAATATACGGATCCAGATTTTACCACCACGCTTGATATAACGGGTCATCGCACGACGGGCTGCCTCAATCTGACGTGCCGTAATGCGACCACAATCAAGTGATTTAAGACCAAACTCACCGAAACTCACCTTGGTACCACGATGAGCTAACCCCCGGTTGCGTAACTTCATTTGCTTTCTGAATTTTGTTCTTTTTGGCTGTAACATTGTAAAACCTCACTTTTCTGCTGACGGAGCAGTTTGTGCATTTACTTCAAACACTTCACCCCTAAAAATCCAAACCTTAACACCAATAATGCCATAAGTTGTATTTGCTTCTGCAGTACCATAATCAATATCTGCACGTAGCGTATGTAGCGGCACGCGACCTTCTCTATACCATTCTGTACGCGCAATCTCGGCACCATTCAATCGTCCACTGACATTAATACGAATGCCTTCAGCGCCTAAACGCATGGTATTAGTCACAGCACGCTTCATAGCACGACGGAACATAATACGACGCTCTAACTGTTGTGCTACACTCTCTGCAACTAATGTAGCATCAAGCTCGGGCTTGCGAATTTCTTCAATGCCAACATCAACATCAATACCCATTATTGCTGACAATTCCTGGCGTAGTCTGCCAATATCTTCCCCTTTTTTACCAATAACAATGCCAGGGCGAGCAGTATGAATAGTGATTTTTGCATTCTTTGCAGGACGCTCTATCTGAATCTTGCTGACCGAAGCCTGAGATAGTTTGATTCTCAAGTGGTCACGCGCCTTAATATCTTTATCTAGCAGATCAGAAAACTCTGATGAATTTGCATACCAGATAGAATTCCAGTCTTTGGTTGTGCCAAGTCTAAAGCCAGTTGGATGGACTTTTTGCCCCATAATAACTCTCTTACTTCTCGTCAACAATCACAGTAATATGGCTTGTACGTTTAAGAATACGATTGCCACGTCCTTTTGCACGTGGCAACATACGCTTCATCTTTGAAGCTTCATCAACCATCACTGCTGAAACATAAAGTTCATCAATGTCAGCAGCATCATTATGTTCTGCATTAGCAATAGCAGAGTTGAGTACACTTTTCATCAATGTTGCCGCCTTTTTAGAGCTGAAGGTTAATACATTAATCGCCTTTTCTACTGGCAATCCTCTGATCTGATCCGCTACCAGACGTACTTTCTGTGCGGAAATTCGTGCATAGTTATAGTGCGCTTTCGTGGCCATTGTCAACACTCTACTTTTTCACTTTCTTATCAGCGATATGGCCACGAAAAGTCCGTGTTGGTGAAAATTCGCCCAACTTATGCCCAACCATATCTTCAGTAATAAAGACAGGCACATGTTGCCTGCCATTATGAACAGCAATAGTTAACCCTATCATTTCAGGTGAAATCATAGATCGACGCGACCATGTTTTAATTGGGCGCTTATCATGATCTTCCACTGCTTTTAATACCTTTTTTTCAAGGTGCTGGTCTATAAAGGGACCTTTTTTAATTGAACGCGACATATAATTCTCTGCTTGACCTTTTATTTGCGACCACTACTACTGCGGCGTACGATTAAATTATCAGTACGCTTATTGTTACGGGTTTTGTATCCTTTAGTAGGAATACCCCAGGGTGACACTGGATGACGACCACCTGATGTGCGACCTT
The DNA here is from genome assembly GCA_965199725.1 of Methylophagaceae bacterium. GTDB lineage: Bacteria > Pseudomonadota > Gammaproteobacteria > Nitrosococcales > Methylophagaceae. The sequence continues at coordinate 1,209,266 of OZ241321.1, read as the reverse complement.
CGCCACCGCCATGCGGGTGATCTACTGGATTCATAACAACACCACGCACTGTAGGACGAATACCACGCCAACGTTTAGCGCCAGCTTTACCCAATGATCGCAGCGAATACTCACCATTACCAACCTCACCCAATGTTGCCTTGCATCCCAGTGACACTTTACGCATCTCACCAGAACGTAACCGCACTGTCGCATAGCCATTTTCACGCGCTACATACTGCACACTAGCACCAGCACTACGAGCAATCTGGGCGCCTTTACCTGGCTTCATTTCAAGACAGTGAATAGTGCTACCCAATGGTATGGCTGATAACTTTAAACAATTGCCTGTACGAATATCTGCATTATAACCAGACTGCAAACGATCACCCACCGCCAAACCCTTTGGCGCAATGATGTACGATTTTTCCCCATCAGCATAGCTTAATAAAGCAATATGAGCACTACGGTTCGGATCATATTCAATGCGTTCAACCACTGCTGGTACGCCGTCCTTATTACGCTTAAAGTCTATTAAGCGATAACGCTTTTTATGTGCCCCACCGCGATGTCTTACTGTGATACGACCAGACTTATTGCGCCCGCCAGTTTTGGCTTTTCTAGCCAAAAGAGGAGCATAAGGCTCCCCCTTATAAAGCCCTTCTGTTTTGACCTGCACGGTAAACCGACGACCTGACGATGTAGGGTTAGCTTTTTTTAACGGCATCGCCGATTTCCTCATGCATAATATATCCTGATATTATTCCCTATCAAGAAAATCAATATCAGCACCTTCTGCCAAGCTGACATAGGCTTTCTTCCAATCATAACGTCTGCCCAAAATACGACCAGTGCGTTTAAGCTTACCTCTTACATGGGCAGTTGTTACCGCTATAACTTTAACACCAAATAGCCTTTCTACAGCCTGCCTGATCTCATGCTTATGGGCATCTGGTAACACCTTAAACGCTACTTGATTATTGTGTTCGCTAGTACGAGATGTCTTTTCTGTCACTATAGGCCCAACTATCACTTTTGTTAATCTTTCTGAGTTCATATCAGCGACCCTTCCAACCTGCGAACAGAAGCTTGACTTATCACAACCACGTCAAATTTCAGTAATGCAACTGGATTAAGTTGTGCTACATCAGTAACATCAACATCACATAGGTTGCGCGAAGCCAACACCAAATTTTCTGTTACCGATTCAGCAACAAGAAGTACATTTTTCAAACCTAATGCTGTTATTTTAGTCAGTAAATTTTTAGTTTTTGCTGTTTCTGATTCAATTTTATCGACAATAACGAGCGAATCGTTACGACACAATTCTGATAAAATTGCACATACTGCCCCACGGTACACTTTGCGATTAATTTTCTTTGTATAAGTTCTTGGTTTTTTTGCAAATACTGTACCACCAGAACGCCATAATGGACTTCTGATTGTACCAGCACGAGCACGTCCACCACCTTTTTGTGAAAAGGGTTTTTTGCCGCCACCTCGCACTTCAGAGCGCTTTTTTTGTGCGTGAGTACCGCTACGTCCACCTGCTAAATAAGCAGTAATCAGCTGCTGAACCAGTGATTCATTATAATCACGATCAAATACGGTATCAGCAATGCTGATTTTACTTGCCTTTCCGCCATCAAATGGTTGCAACTTAACATCCACAGTATTTACCTTAAAATCCTTTAAGCTTTAACAGCAGGACAAACAATGACATTACTGTTCTTTGATCCGGGTATTGAGCCCTTGACAAGTAGTAGATTGCGTTGCCCATCAACACTAACAATAGATAAATTCTGTAATGTGCGCTTGGTGCTACCCATGTGTCCGGCCATCTTTTTTCCTTTAAATACACGTCCTGGCGTTTGACACTGACCAATAGAGCCTGCTGATCTGTGCGAAATAGAATTGCCATGGGTTGCATCGCCACCACGGAAACCGTAACGTTTCATTACACCAGCGAAACCTTTGCCTTTTGTTGTGCCAGTCACATCAACCATTTGACCTGCCTCAAAAACAGTGGCCTTAATCTCTGATCCCATCTCTAATTCAGATGAATCGTCAACAGCAAATTCGTACATCTTGCTACCTGCAAAAGACCCTGCTTTGGCAAAATGACCAGCCTGCGACTTGGTAACACGAGATGGTTTTTTTGAACCAATGGTCACCTGCACAGCACTGTAACCATCGATTGCAACTGTTTTCAGCTGACTGATACGATTAGGTTGAATTTCAATTACAGTCACCGGTATTGATCCACCATCTTCAGTAAAGACGCGTGTCATTCCACATTTACGGCCAACAAGTCCAATAGCCATCAGATCAGTGCTCTAATTTAATCTGAACATCAACGCCAGCGGCAAGGCTGAGTTTCATTAACGCATCCACTGTTTTGTCAGTAGGTTCAACAATATCCATGAGCCGCTTATGTGTACGAATCTCATACTGATCACGCGCATCTTTATTAACATGAGGTGAAATCAGCACAGTAAAACGTTCTTTCTTGGTTGGTAGTGGAATTGGTCCATTGACACGAGCACCTGTCCGCTTAGCTGTTTCAACAATTTCTTTGGTAGATTGATCGATCAAACGATGATCAAACGATTTTAACCTAATTCTAATGGTTTGAGTCGTTGTCATTATCCCCTCATTCAATAATCTTACTGACAACACCAGCGCCTACTGTGCGACCACCTTCACGGATAGCAAAGCGCAGACCTTCTTCCATGGCAATCGGAGCAATTAAGGTAACGCTCATTTTGATGTTATCGCCTGGCATAACCATTTCAATATCCTTGGGCAAATCACAGATACCGGTAACATCAGTAGTACGGAAGTAAAACTGGGGGCGGTAACCATTAAAGAATGGAGTATGTCGTCCGCCTTCATCTTTTGACAAAATATATACTTCTGATTCAAACTGAGTATGTGGCTTAATGGTACCTGGGTGGGCCAGTACCTGACCCCTGTCAACATCTTCCCGTTTAGTGCCACGCAACAATACACCAACATTATCACCTGATCTGCCTTCATCAAGCAGCTTACGGAACATTTCAACACCGGTACAGGTCGTTTTTGCAGTATCCTTAATACCGACTATTTCCAGATCTTCGCCAACTTTAACGATGCCGCGTTCAACCCGACCCGTTACTACAGTGCCACGTCCCGATATTGAAAAAACATCTTCTATCGGCATCAGGAATGCACCATCCACTGACCGTTCCGGCTCTGGAAAATAACTGTCCATCGCTTCTGCTAAGCGGATGATGGCTGGTATACCTATATCACTGGTGTCGCCTTCTAACGCTTTCAGGGCACTACCAACAATAATGGGGGTATCATCACCTGGGAAATCATACTTGTCTAATAGCTCACGGACTTCCATTTCAACCAGTTCAATCAATTCGGCATCATCAACCATGTCGGCCTTGTTTAAAAACACAACAATATAGGGTACACCGACCTGACGAGAAAGCAGGATATGTTCGCGTGTTTGTGGCATTGGGCCATCAGCGGCATTGACAACTAAAATAGCACCATCCATCTGGGCGGCACCAGTAATCATATTTTTGACATAATCGGCATGACCTGGGCAATCAACGTGCGCATAATGTCTATTTGCAGTTTCGTATTCAACATGTGATGTTGAGATGGTAATACCGCGCTCTCTTTCTTCTGGTGCATTATCAATATCAGCAAAAGATTTTATCTCACCACCCTGAGTATCAGCCATCACTTTGGTGATAGCTGCTGTCAGCGTTGTTTTACCATGGTCGACGTGACCAATTGTACCCACATTGACATGTGGCTTGTTGCGTTCAAACTTCTCTTTAGACATGATTTGTTTCCTCACTCACTTGGATGTTATCGCCCCTTCTTGACAACCTCTTTAGTCACATTCTCCGGTACTTCTGCGTACCGAGCAAATTTCATAGAGTATGTCGCTCTACCCTGTGTTGCAGAACGTAAACTTGTTGCATAGCCAAACATTTCAGCCAGTGGTACCTCAGCACGCATGACTCTACCACTTGGTAACTCATTATGATCAATCACTGCGCCAGTATCTAAATTGTTACAGAAATCTAAAACGCCTCGTCGACGGTTTAAGTCACCCATTATCTCGCCTGTATACTCTTCAGGAAGAAGGACCTCAACTTCCATCAGTGGTTCCAGCAACACTGGATTAGCTTCCAGCGCACCATTTCTAAACCCAAGAGAACCAGCAACTTTAAACGCCATTTCACTTGAATCAACGTCATCGTAAGACCCGTCAAATAATGTCACTTTGACATCTTCAACTGGATAGCCCGCTATTATACCATTTTTCATTTGCTCTTGTACACCTTTATCTACAGATGGAATAAATTCTTTCGGCACTGCACCGCCAGTAACCTCATTTTCAAAGGCGTAACCCGATCCAGGCTCTTGCGGTTGTAGCCTTAACCAAACATGGCCATATTGTCCTTTACCGCCACTTTGGCGGATAAATTTTCCTTCTGCTTCAATCGTGTTACGAATTGTTTCACGATAAGAAACTTGCGGCACGCCAACATTGACATTTACGCTGAATTCTCTTTTTAAACGGTCAACAATGATATCAAGGTGTAGTTCACCCATACCGGAAATGATCGTTTGCGCAGATTCCTGCTCAATCGTGACCTGAAAAGAGGGATCTTCTTTAGCCAACTTACTGAGCGCATTAGCCATTTTCTGTTGATCGGCCTGAGTTTTTGGCTCAATAGAAATTGAAACCACAGGCTCGGGCACATCAATTTTTTCAAGGGTAATAACATGATTTGGATCACATAAAGTATCACCAGTTGTTGTGTATTTAAGACCAATAGCAACTGCTATATCACCAGCCCTGACTTCGGTCAGTTCCTCACGACTATTGCTGTGCATTTGCACCAGACGATCAATACGTTCCTGTTTGTCCTGTGCTGAATTATAGACAATATCGCCTGATTTAAGCACACCGGAATAAACCCGCAAAAAAGTCAGTGTTCCAACAAAAGGGTCAGTAGCAATTTTAAATACCAGTGATAAAAAAGACTCGCCGTCATCAGCAAAACGCACAGGGGCAGAAGCAGAAGTCTGTTGCGTACCCATCTCATTGTATGAGGCATCTACAGGAGAAGGCATAAAATCAATGACAGCATCCAGTAAGGCCTGCACACCTCTATTTTTGAATGCTGATCCACAAAAAGCAGGCACAATCTGATTGCTGAGTGTCTGTTCCCTGATACCTTTTTTAAGGTCAAGTACTGATAACTCGCCCTGTTCCAGATAGCTATCCATCAGTTCCTCAGACGCTTCTGCTGCTGACTCAACTAATAATTCCCGATATGATTTGCAGGCATTCAGCATATCTGGCGGAATATCTTTTATCTCGTAAGAAACTCCCATGTTATTGTCTTCCCAGTAAACTGCTTTCATTGCCACTAAATCAACAACACCCGTAAAGTTTTCTGCTTGACCAATCGGTAGCTGCATCACTACCGGGTTAGCTCCAAGCTGGGTTTTTATCTGCTCAATAACACGAAATAAGTCAGCACCAGCGCGATCCATCTTATTAATGAACGCAATACGGGGTACATTATATCTATCAGCTTGCCGCCATACTGTTTCTGATTGTGGTTCAACACCACCAACTGCACAAAAAACGACCAACACACCATCTAAAACACGTAATGAACGTTGTACCTCAATAGTAAAATCAACATGACCAGGTGTATCAATGATGTTTATTCGATGCTGTGGATATTGTGCATACATGCCAGACCAGAAACAGGTGGTTGATGCTGAGGTAATAGTGATACCCCGCTCCTGCTCCTGCTGCATCCAGTCCATTGCTGCGGTCCCTTCATGCACTTCGCCTATTTTGTGTGATATGCCAGTATAAAACAGTACACGCTCGGTTGTTGTAGTTTTACCAGCATCAATATGGGCAACGATACCAATATTGCGATACCAGTTAATAGGTGTGCCTCGCGCCACTAGAAGTACTCCACAAACTAGAAATGATTATATTGTTACTAAGCAAATCCACAAAAAGGCGCAAAACTAAAAACGAAAATGAGAAAACGCTTTGTTTGCCTCTGCCATCCGATGGGTATCTTCTTTCTTTTTAACGGCTGCACCCTTGCCATCAAATGCGTCTGCCAACTCACCAGCCAAACGCATTGCCATTGACTTCTCGCCACGCTTACGTGCCGCCTCTGCCAGCCATCGCATAGCCAGAGCAACACGACGTCCTGGGCGCACCTCAACAGGAACCTGATAAGTAGCACCGCCGACCCGCCGTGATTTTACTTCAACCACTGGACTAATGTTTTCCAGTGCCTGTTGAAATATTGCCAAACCATCACTGTCTTTAGTGTCTGCAACACTTTCTATTGCACTATACGCAATTTTTTCAGCAACCGATTTTTTGCCATCTCTCATGATGACATTAATAAATCTGGCTAACACAATGTCAGCAAACTTTGGATCTGGCAAGACTTCACGTTTGGCAATCACCTTTCTTCTTGGCATTTATTCTTTCCTAATATCGTGACGAGTATAAAGATCACTTAATTCTTTGGTCGTTTGGCACCATATTTAGAACGACCGCGACGTCTATCTGCTACACCAGATGTATCTAAAGCGCCGCGGACTGTATGGTAACGTACCCCCGGCAAATCTTTAACCCGACCACCGCGAATTAAGACAACTGAATGCTCTTGTAAGTTATGGCCCTCACCGCCAATATACGATGTCACCTCAAAACCATTGGTTAAGCGAACACGGGCAACTTTTCGCATTGCCGAATTAGGCTTTTTAGGCGTTGTTGTGTAAACACGTGTACATACGCCACGCCGCTGGGGACATGCCTGCAATGCAGGAACATTATTCTTTTTCTTTTGTTTTAATCTTGATTTACGGACTAACTGGTTTATCGTTGCCATTTCTAAAATTACAAGCCTATATTCAATCTATATTCAATACAGTAGCACATCAAAAGGTGACGTTTTAATTTTTTATTTTTAATTAAAATGAAGGATTCTTGTGCGATGCGATCTTAAATATAACCTAAAGCCTTATATGCTACTACTCAATTACAGGCCAAGTCAAGATGCCTTCATCATTAAGAAGTCTTTTCCAATAAATCGCTATCATTCTCAGACTTAAAAATTGATTCAGCTTTCGCCACTGTCAACTTAACCAAAGCTGCATCATCATTTTGGTGACGTTTACGGTAACGCTCCTTATGATAAGCAAGGCCTGTACCTGCAGGTATCAGTCTGCCAACGATAACGTTTTCTTTTAATCCTCTTAAACTATCTCGTCTACCTGTTACCGCTGTATCAGTTAACACCCGTGTTGTTTCCTGAAAAGACGCTGCTGAAATAAAGGACTCAGTGACCAACGATGATTTAGTGATACCTAGTAACATAGGCGTATACGTTGCTTCAAGTTTGTCAGCGGCACGCATTTCATCATTGACTTCCAAAAGAGAATCGTGATCAACCTGTTCACCTTTTAAGAACTCAGTATCGCCAGGTGATTCAATTTCCACCTTGCGCAACATTTGCCGTACAATCACTTCAATGTGCTTATCGTTAATCCTCACGCCCTGTAAACGATAAACTTCCTGCACCTCACTTGACATATAGTCAGCTAATGCCAATACACCTTTGAGACGCAAAATATCATGTGCATCTTCTGGTCCGTCAACAAGTATTTCCCCTTTTTCAATATGCTCGCCTTCAAATACTGACACATGTCGCCATTTTGGAATCAATTCCTCATGTGGCTCACCATCCTGTGGGGTAATAATGAGTCTCTGCTTCCCTCTGGTTTCTTTACCGAAACTGACCGTGCCTGAAATCTCAGCCATTAATGCTGGATCTTTGGATTTCCGCGCTTCAAACAAATCGGCAACACGTGGTAAACCACCAGTAATATCACGTGTCTTGCTGCTTTCCTGTGGAATGCGCGCTAATATATCGCCAATATTCACTTGTTCACCATCAGCAACACGAACAATCGCCCCGCCTGGCAGAAAATATTGCGCAGGGATATCAGTGCCAAGCAAAGAAATGCCAACACCATCAAAATCAACGAGCTTGATCATTGGTCGCATATCTTTAGATGCTGAAGTGCGTTGCTTGAGATCGCGCACAATTAAACTGGTCAAACCGGTAGCTTCGTCTATTTGCTTATCAACGGTAACACCTTCTATCAGATCATGTATTTGCACTAAACCTGCGACCTCAGTTATCACCGGATGGGTGTGCGGATCCCAGGTAGCAACGACCTGTCCAGTATCAACTGCTGCATTATCTGCTACGCTAATTTCAGCACCATAAGGAATCTTGTATCGCTCACGCTCACGACCATTTTCATCAATCAAGTGCAGTTCACCTGATCGGGAAACGGAAATAAACTTACCACTTGCATGTGGAATTGAATTAAAATTATGAAAACGAATGGTGCCTTTGAATTTCAATATCACTGAGTTGTCAGCAGCTGTACGTGATGCCGCGCCACCAATATGGAAGGTGCGCATCGTTAGCTGTGTACCTGGTTCACCGATAGATTGCGCTGCGATAACACCAACTGCTTCACCTATATTAACTCTGTGACCACGGCCTAAATCACGACCATAACATGCCGCACACACACCATGACGAGATTCACAGGTAATGGCAGAACGTACTAATACTTGATCAATACCCCGCTGTTCCAGCAACATAACGGAAGCCTCATCCATCATCGAACCAGCAACGATAACTGGTTCCGCGCTATCATTACTGATAATATCTTGCGCAACAACACGTCCCAGCACACGTTCACCTAATGGTTCAACAACATCTCCACCCTCAATGATAGGTGTCATATTAATACCATGTATAGTGCCGCAGTCTTCTTCTATCACAACCAAATCCTGCGCCACATCCACTAAACGGCGTGTCAAATAACCAGAGTTAGCCGTTTTCAGTGCTGTATCAGCCAGCCCCTTGCGCGCGCCATGGGTTGAAATAAAATATTGCAGTACATCCAGTCCCTCACGAAAATTAGCAGTAATTGGTGTTTCAATAATCGATCCATCTGGCTTTGCCATCAAGCCGCGCATACCAGCTAGCTGACGAATCTGGGCAGCAGAGCCACGCGCGCCTGAATCTGCCATCATATATATAGAGTTCATTGACTGTTGCTGTACTTCTTTACCTGTGGCATCAATCACTGTATCTGATCCCAGTCCATCCATCATTGCATTGGCAATTTTATCGTTGGTTCGTGACCAAATATCAATAATTTTATTATAGCGTTCTCCATCAGTAACCAGACCTGATGCATACTGCATGGCAATCTCCTCCACTTCCGATTCAGCGGCTGCAATAATATCTACTTTTTCTTGTGGAATAACCATATCATCAACACCCACTGATGCCCCTGACCTGGTCGCCTGAGAAAATCCAAGATACATCAACTGATCGGCAAATATAACGGTATGCTTAAGGCCTAAGCGACGATAAACGGTGTTTACCAAGTCAGAAATTGCTTTCTTTGTCATTGGTTTGTCAACAATAGAAAATGGTAATCCCCTAGGGACAATGCTAAATAAAACAACGCGGCCCACTGTAGTATCAACACGGATCGTGCGTGTTTGTTCTGGTTCAGGCAATGACACATCTGTCTCTTCCATACGAACCGTTACTTTCGCATGCAATGCTACCTCCTTATTATCATAAGCACGCTTCAATTCAGCCGGATCGGCAAACTTGATACCTTCACCCTGTGCATTAACTAATTCACGCGTCATATAATAAAGGCCCAATACAACATCTTGTGATGGAATAATGACTGGCTCGCCATTTGCTGGCGACAAAATATTATTTGTTGCCATCATCAATGTACGCGCTTCCAGTTGAGCTTCTAGGGATAGTGGCACATGCACCGCCATTTGATCACCATCAAAGTCAGCATTAAAAGCGCTACAGACCAGGGGATGCAACTGAATAGCTTTGCCTTCAATCAAAAGCGGTTCAAATGCTTGGATACCTAATCTGTGTAGCGTGGGTGCCCGATTCAACATAATGGGATGCTCGCGAATCACATCAGCAAGAATATCCCAAACCTCATTTCCTTCGCGCTCAACCATTTTTTTGGCCGCTTTAATTGTTGTTGCCAACCCCTTACGCCCCAGCTTACCGTAGATAAATGGCTTAAATAATTCCAACGCCATTTTCTTCGGTAGCCCACATTGGTGCAACTTGAGATAGGGACCAACAACGATCACCGAACGACCAGAATAGTCAACACGCTTACCAAGTAAGTTTTGACGAAAACGACCCTGTTTACCCTTAATCATATCTGCCAACGATTTTAGTGGCATACGGTTGGTACCAGTAATAGCACGACCTCGACGACCGTTATCAAGCAGTGCATCAACTGATTCTTGCAACATACGTTTTTCATTACGCACAATAATGTCTGGTGCATTAAGATCTAACAAACGCTTTAAACGATTATTACGGTTAATAACACGGCGATACAAGTCATTAAGATCAGAGGTCGCAAAACGCCCACCATCTAATGGCACTAATGGTCTTAAATCAGGGGGTAGTATTGGCAACACTTCCATCATCATCCATTCTGGCTTGTTACCAGAATCGCGAAATGCTTCCATTAATTTCAATCGTTTACCCAGTTTTTTGATTTTAGTTTCTGAGCTTGTGTTCTCAATACCATCACGGATGGCGTTAATTTCCTGCTCAATATCAACGCTACATAATAATTTTTGTATCCCTTCAGCACCCATATGTGCTTCAAACTCATCGCCATACTCTTCTAAAGCCTGTAAATAGGCCTCATCTGACAACAGTTGTCCAACCTCTAACTCTTTGATCATACCTGGATCAACAACAATAAAGGCTTCAAAATAGAGAACACGCTCAATATCACGCAATGTCATATCCAAAAACAGCGAAATACGTGACGGTAACGATTTCAAAAACCAAATATGCGCAACGGGGCTTGCTAATTCAATATGAGCCATACGCTCACGACGCACTTTAGCAACAGTAACTTCAACACCGCATTTTTCACAAACAGTGCCACGATGCTTCAAGCGTTTGTATTTTCCACACAAACATTCATAATCTTTCACTGGACCAAAAATCTTGCAACAAAAAAGACCTTCACGCTCTGGTTTGAAAGTGCGGTAGTTAATAGTTTCTGGCTTTTTAACCTCGCCATATGACCACGATCTCACCATTTTCGGTGATGCTAAACCAATACGAATTGCATCAAACTCTTCTGGTTGAGATTGTTGCTTCCGTTGCTTCAATAGATTAAGGAAATCTTTCATATGTTTTCTCCACTGCCATAAAAAACGGCTAATTTTTACAGTATGTGTTACAGCTAATATCTAGTCTTCAACCAAATTAATGTCAATACCAAGTGCGCGAATTTCACGTGTTAACACCTTGAAGGATTCAGGCATACCTGCATCCATACGATAGTCGCCATCCACAATATTTTTATAAATCTGGGTGCGACCAACAACATCATCTGATTTTACCGTCAACATTTCCTGTAATGTATAGGCAGCACCATAAGCCTGTAATGCCCATACCTCCATTTCACCAAAACGCTGACCACCAAACTGTGCCTTACCGCCCAGTGGCTGCTGAGTAACAAGACTGTATGGACCAGTAGAGCGAGCATGCATTTTGTCGTCAACTAAATGATTCAATTTCAGCATGTGCATATAGCCAACGGTCACAGGCCGATCAAAATACTCACCTGTACGACCATCTATTAAATTGGTCTGGCCGCTCCGTGGTAATTCAGCTAAGGCAAGCATATCTTTAATTTCGACCTCTTTTGCGCCATCAAATGCTGGTGTTGCCACTGGCACACCGTCGCGTAAATTATCAGCCAACTGAATAATTTCATCGTCTGAAAATGAATCTAAATCTTCCTGCTTGCCGCTGGTGTTATAGATTGTGTCCAAAAATTCACGTAATTCAACTATCTCTCGCTGCTCATCCAGCATGTTAGCAATTTTATGCCCAAGCTCTTTTGCTGCCCAACCAAGATGAATTTCAAGCACCTGACCAATATTCATCCGAGATGGCACACCCAAAGGATTAAGTACAATATCCACTGGACGACCATCTGCCATATAGGGCATATCCTCAACTGACGCAACGCTGGAAATAACACCCTTATTGCCGTGACGACCTGCCAATTTGTCACCAGGCTGAATTCGGCGTTTCACAGCCAAAAATACCTTAACCAAACGCTGAACCCCTGGCGGTAAATCATGGCCAGAAATCAGTTTCTCCTTTTTAGCTTCAAAGGTATTGTCCATATCTTGACGATATTGCTTGATTTGCTTTGAGGCTTGTTCAAGTTGCATATTTAATGAATCTGACTGCATCTGAATATCAAACCACTTTGCTCGATCTAATTTATTCAGATATTCCTTAGTCAGCACTGATCCAGCACCCAAGCTAGGTGCGTTTACCACCACTTTGCCTGACAATACTTTATATAAACGAGAAAATATATCATCAATGATAATACGATAGCGATCATTGAGATCGGCACGCACTCTTTGGAGTTCTGCCCTTTCAATTGCTAATGCACGTTCATCTTTATCAACACCATCACGAGTAAATACCTGTACATCAACGATGGTACCATAGGTACCTGATGGCACCCGCAATGATGAATCCTTAACATCAGCTGCTTTTTCACCAAAAATAGCACGTAACAACTTTTCCTCTGGCGTTAGCTGAGTTTCACCTTTTGGCGTTACCTTGCCGACCAGAATATCACCCGGCTTAACTTCAGCACCAACGTAAACAATACCAGAGGCATCTAATTTAGCTAAAGCACCTTCACTGACATTAGGAATGTCGCTGGTAATTTCTTCTATACCCAGTTTGGTATCACGGGCAGGGCAACTCATTTCCTGAATATGAATTGTAGTAAATCGGTCGTCCTCTACCACGCGTTCAGACACTAGGATTGAATCTTCAAAGTTATAACCATTCCACGGCATAAGTGCAACTAAAATATTTTGCCCCAGCGCCAATTCACCCTTATCAGTTGATGGGCCATCAGCCAGTATATCGCCTTTAGCAACAACATCGCCTGGTTTAACAATTGGACGCTGGTTAATACAGGTACTTTGGTTGGAACGTGCATATTTGATTAATTGATAAATATCAACACCAGAATCAGCATCACTGGCTTCTTCGTCATGCACACGAATCACCACACGACCCGCATCAACTGAATCAACAATGCCGCCACGAGATGCTACCACCATAACACCAGAATCTTTAGCAACAACCCGCTCCATACCAGTACCAACGATTGGCTTTTCAGCGCGCAATGTGGGCACAGCCTGACGCTGCATATTGGATCCCATCAATGCACGATTAGCATCATCATGCTCCAAAAACGGAATCAATGATGCAGCAACAGAAATGACCTGACGGGGCGACACATCCATATATTGAATCTGATCAGCCGATATCAATAATGATTCATTCCTGTAGCGACAGGAAACCATATTGTCCTGAATCTCATCTTTACTGTTTAAGTTGATAGTTGCCTGGGCAATCTTGTATTCGCCCTCATCAATAGCAGATAAGTATTCAATATCCTTGGTCACTTTGCCACCAATAACTTTACGGTATGGTGTCTCAATAAACCCATAATCATTGGTGCGTGCATAAATTGCCATTGAATTGATTAACCCAATGTTTGGACCCTCTGGCGTTTCAATTGGACAAACACGACCATAGTGTGTCGGGTGAACATCACGTACTTCAAAACCAGCTCGCTCCCGCGTTAAGCCACCAGGACCCAATGCAGAAATGCGACGTTTGTGAGTCACCTCAGACAGCGGATTGTTTTGATCCATGAACTGCGATAGTTGACTGGATCCGAAAAATTCTTTGATGGCAGCAGCAACAGGCTTGGCATTAATTAACTGTTGGGGCATCAACCCTTCATACTCGGCAACACTTAATCGTTCACGAAGACCACGCTCAATACGCATCAAACCGACACGGAATTGATTTTCTACCATATCGCCAACGCTACGCACGCGGCGGTTGCCCAGATGATCAATATCATCAACAACACTATTGCCATTTCGAATAGCAATCAACTCAATTAGTACGTCCAGTATATCCTGGTTATTCAGTACGCCTTCACCGTTGAATTCTTCACGTCCGAGTCGGCGATTAAACTTCATCCGTCCTACAATGGAGAGATCATAGCGCTCGCTGGAAAAGAAGAGCTTATCAAACAAATTATTTGCAGAATCTTCGGTGGGCGGCTCACCTGGCCGCATCATACGATAGATTTCAAATTTGGCTTCCAGTGCCGTTGTTGTCGCATCCAGTCGTAATGTATCAGATATGTATGAACCCTGATCTAAGTCACTTGAATATAACATTTCAATTGTGTCAATGTTATATTGCACGAGCTTTTTTAATGTGCCTTCCAATGTTTCTTCGGTAATTTCTTCGTTGGCTTTTACAATCAATTCACCGCTATCCGTGTCAACCATATCCCTAGCAAAAACACGACCAACCATATATTTTGCTGACACAGTAAGACTATTGATGCCTGCTTTCTGCATTTGACGGAGATGGCGACCAGTGATTTGGTTGCCTTCTTCTACAAGTACATCGCCATTTTCTAAAGTGACATCACACGGGGCGATTTGTCCTCTTAAACGTTGTGATACAACCGCCAATTCAAAATCATCACCCTTTCTGGTGAAAATATCAACATCAAAGAAAATATTCAGGATTTCTTCATCAGTATAATCAAGCGCATGCAGTAGTACCGTTGCAGGCAATTTACGACGGCGGTCAATGCGCACAAATAAGTTATCTCTGGGGTCAAATTCAAAATCCAGCCATGAACCACGATAAGGAATAATACGCGCATTAAATAAAATTTTACCTGATGAATGTGACTTACCTTTATCACTGCTGAAAAAGACACCTGACGATCGATGTAACTGAGACACAATTACCCGTTCTGTGCCATTAATAACAAAATTGCCTTTTTCTGTCATTAATGGAATTTCCCCCATATATACTTCTTGCTCTTTTATATCTTTAACCACATTTGATTTTGCAGATGCATCCTTGTCATAAATGACTAGACGCATTTTAGCTCTGAGAGGTGCAGAGTAGGTTACCCCACGAAGCTGACACTCTTTAACATCAAATGATGGCGTACCAAGCTGATAACTTATATACCGTAATTCTGCTTTACCGGTGTGACTTTTTATCGGAAATACTGAGTTAAATGTAGCATGCAACCCTTTGTCTGCCAAATCATCAGCAGCCACACCCCGCTGTAAAAAACCTTGGTATGAATCTAATTGTGTAGCCAGTAAGTTCGGAACAGACAAGATACTTGGACGTTTGCCAAAATCTTTACGAATCCGCTTTTTCTCGGTAAACGTATAAGTCATTTATTACACCTCAAGGAACAACTTGATCTTGATCGCACTAATGCAGTGCTAATCTAGCATCACTTTATAAGCCAACTTAACTTCATCACATAAGCTGAGCAATGGAAAACGCCAGTGTGACTAAAAACCATTAGCTATCTTCATAATAATGGTGACCAATCACCAAAACAAAAAATATTTATTTTAGATCAGCCTTCGCACCCGCTTCAGTCAACTGCTTAACAATAGCTTCCGCTTCTGTCTTTGCAGAACCTTCTTTGACTGTTGCTGGAACTGCTTCAACCATATCTTTGGCATCTTTTAACCCTAGTCCAGTAATGGCACGAACCACTTTAATAACCCCTACCTTATTGTCGCCAAAGCTTGTCATGACTACATCAAACTCAGTTTGCTCTGCTGTAGAAGCACCATCATCAACGCTACCAGCCACAGGTGCCGCAGCCACAGGTGCGGCAGCGGTAACACCAAATTTCTTTTCCATTGCTTCAATTAATTCTACAACTTCAACCACTGTCATTGCTGAAATTGCTTCTAAAATATCTTCTTTATTTACTTTTGCCATGATTATTTCCTAAATTCAAACGTACAGAATTAATGTTCGGCTTAAACCTGATTTAAGCCGCTTATTTTGCATTACGAATCGCTACAAGCATGCAAATCATTTTGCTAGTTGGTGCTACCAATGTACGGACAAACTTGTCAATCGGTGCCTTCATAGTGCCCATCAACATAGCAATTGCCTGATCCCTAGTAGGCATGTTGGCCAATTTCTCAATTTCGGTCGGCGGTAATAATTTACCACCTAGCGAAATCATTTTAATTGTAAGCCGATCATGTTCTTTAGCAAAACTAGCCATTACTCGTGCTACCGCGCTTGGATCTTCAGTAGAAAACCCAAACACCAAAGGTCCAGTCATACCTGACTGCATGCAGGCAAAATCAGTACCCTCTACAGCACGTTTAGCCAGTGTATTTCTAACAACACGCAAATAAATATTCTCATTGCGAGCTGCAACACGCAATGCCGTCATTGCCGAAACAGATAATCCACGATACTCTGCTGCAATAGCAGAATAAGCCATTGCTGCCACTTCAGCAATTTCAGCAACAACAGCTTTTTTTTCTTCCAGATGCATTGCCACCTAAGATTACCTCCTTGAGCTCGCTACCAACTTTACAGTAAAGTAGCTACACTGTTGATACAGGAAAAAGCATACTGTTTCTTCCCACTATTACGGTATTCAACATCCAGAAATTCTGTAGCTGAACCCGTCTGCGTAGGCAGATTACATCAATGCAACCAATTAAACTTAAAGCACCTACGGTCTTAGACAATTCGGCACAAACCGAACGATCCAAATATCTGTCAAACCAATTATTCCAAAGATAGTTTATCAACGATAATACCAGCCCCCATCGTGCTGGATAAACTGATGCGTTGCAAAAAAATACCTTTAGCCGAACTTGGTTGTAATTTATTTATGTCTTCAAGCAATGTCTGTAAGTTTTGCTTTAATGCTTCAGTATCAAAACTGGCATTACCAATAGGGCAGTGAATAATTCCAGCTTTATCTGTACGATAGCGCACCTGCCCGGATTTAACATTTCTCACTGCATCAGCAACATTGGATGTTACTGTGCCAACTTTAGGATTAGGCATCAAACCACGTGGGCCTAGTATCTGGCCTAATGTACCAACTATTTTCATTGCATCAGGCGAGGCAATAACGACATCAAAATCAATATTGCCTGCTTTGATTGATTCTGCCAAATCTTCATAACCAACGATATCTGCTCCTGCTGCCAGAGCAGCATCAGCGCTTGCACCTTGGGCAAATACTGCTACACGCACTGTTTTCCCCGTGCCACAGGGCAATACAGTTGAACTGCGAATCACCTGATCGGATTTACGTGAATCAACGCCCAAATTGATCGCCACATCAATTGATTCAACAAATTTAGCATTGGCATGTTCTTTGACAAACGCTATCGCTTCATCAATTGGAAATACTTTATTTGTATTGATCTTCTCACGAATTGCCCGGCTTCTTTTACCTGTGGCAGCCATTATTCAACGCCCTCTGCATCCAGTCCCATACTGCGTGCAGTACCAGCAACCATTTTTACTGCTGCTTCCATATCATAAGCAGTCATATCTGGCATTTTAGTTGTGGCAATCTCTTCCAGTTGAGTACGGTTTACTGTGCCTACTTTTTCAGTGTTTGGGCGACCACTGCCACCTTTCAGCCCAGCTGCCTTTAACAGTAGAACCGCTGATGGCGGTGTTTTGGTGATAAAAGTAAAACTTTTATCATTGAATACCGTAATAACGACAGGAACAGGTAAGCCTTGCTCCATGCCTTTAGTTTTAGCATTAAACGCTTTGCAAAACTCCATTATATTTAAACCGTGTTGCCCCAAAGCAGGCCCAACGGGTGGGCTCGGGTTAGCTGAACCAGCCGGTACTTGTAATTTGATATAAGCATCTACTTTTTTCGCCATTTTATACTCCTAAAACGGGTAAAGATCACCTCTTAAGCTCCCTCAGTAAACCTTGCTAACTAGGAAACTGTTAGCCTTTTTCAACCTGACCAAATTCAAGATCAACAGGGGTAGAGCGACCAAAAATCAGTACTTCTACTCGCACCCTGTTCTTTTCGTAATTGACCTCTTCAATCACGCCAGTAAAGTCATTGAATGGCCCGTCAGTAATACGCACTACTTCACCCGGATCAAACGTCACCTTAGGTCTTGGGCTTTCTGTACCCTCCTGCACACGCTGCATAATCTGAGTAGCTTCTACTTCTGTGATTGGTGCAGGACGATCGCCCGAACCGCCAATAAAACGGAGTACACGCGGAATATCATTAACCGCATGCCATGTTTCATCATCCATTTCCATGTGAACTAATACATAGCCAGGGAAAAACTTACGCTCACTTCGGCGCTTTTTTCCCTCGCGCATTTCCACAACTTCTTCAGTTGGCACCAATACCTCACCAAATTTATCCTGGAGACCAAAACGCTCTATGCGTTCTTCCAGCGAACGTTTCACCTGTGCTTCATATCCAGAAAAAGCCTGTATAACATACCAATGTTTACTCATTATGCAAATCCTTATGATGTCAGCGCGCGAACTGCCCAGCCCAACAACGAATCAAAACCCCATAACAATAATGCAACAATCATGACCATCAACAGCACTATCATCGTCGTCTGTATGGTTTCCTGGGAGGTTGGCCAAACAACCTTACGCACTTCTGTGCGTGTATCCCGAACATAATCAAAGATGACCGAACCAACCGTCGTTGTTGATGCAATAAACAAAGAAATGCCTACAGAAGCCAGTAAGCCAATCACTCGCAACAATGTTGAGTACTGTGCAGCATAGACATAAAACACAGTAATCGCAACTACCATGATTATAACTGCGACTGTCAACCTAACATTATCTGCCATTATCACATATTATCCAAAAAGACCCAAATGGCAGGCCAGGAGGGAATTGAACCCCCAACCTACGGTTTTGGAGACCGTCGCTCTACCAATTGAGCTACTGGCCTAAACATACTGCCTGCAACTAAAGACCAAGTCAGAAATCAACAGCAAAGGCTGTCAGTCAACTCAGCCAAACTTATCCCCTCATTCAATAATCTTACTGACAACACCAGCGCCTACTGTGCGACCACCTTCACGGATAGCAAAGCGCAGACCTTCTTCCATGGCAATCGGAGCAATTAAGGTAACGCTCATTTTGATGTTATCGCCTGGCATAACCATTTCAATATCCTTGGGCAAATCACAGATACCGGTAACATCAGTAGTACGGAAGTAAAACTGGGGGCGGTAACCATTAAAGAATGGAGTATGTCGTCCGCCTTCATCTTTTGACAAAATATATACTTCTGATTCAAACTGAGTATGTGGCTTAATGGTACCTGGGTGGGCCAGTACCTGACCCCTGTCAACATCTTCCCGTTTAGTGCCACGCAACAATACACCAACATTATCACCTGATCTGCCTTCATCAAGCAGCTTACGGAACATTTCAACACCGGTACAGGTCGTTTTTGCAGTATCCTTAATACCGACTATTTCCAGATCTTCGCCAACTTTAACGATGCCGCGTTCAACCCGACCCGTTACTACAGTGCCACGTCCCGATATTGAAAAAACATCTTCTATCGGCATCAGGAATGCACCATCCACTGACCGTTCCGGCTCTGGAAAATAACTGTCCATCGCTTCTGCTAAGCGGATGATGGCTGGTATACCTATATCACTGGTGTCGCCTTCTAACGCTTTCAGGGCACTACCAACAATAATGGGGGTATCATCACCTGGGAAATCATACTTGTCTAATAGCTCACGGACTTCCATTTCAACCAGTTCAATCAATTCGGCATCATCAACCATGTCGGCCTTGTTTAAAAACACAACAATATAGGGTACACCGACCTGACGAGAAAGCAGGATATGTTCGCGTGTTTGTGGCATTGGGCCATCAGCGGCATTGACAACTAAAATAGCACCATCCATCTGGGCGGCACCAGTAATCATATTTTTGACATAATCGGCATGACCTGGGCAATCAACGTGCGCATAATGTCTATTTGCAGTTTCGTATTCAACATGTGATGTTGAGATGGTAATACCGCGCTCTCTTTCTTCTGGTGCATTATCAATATCAGCAAAAGATTTTATCTCACCACCCTGAGTATCAGCCATCACTTTGGTGATAGCTGCTGTCAGCGTTGTTTTACCATGGTCGACGTGACCAATTGTACCCACATTGACATGTGGCTTGTTGCGTTCAAACTTCTCTTTAGACATGATTTGTTTCCTCAGCTTGCATTGTCTCTCATAACATTATTGCCCTTAATCTAATAAAAAAAGCAAAGACAGAAAAAGCCTGTCTAAGCAAAAATCTTTTAGTGGAGCCCACAATCAGAATTGAACTGATGACCTCATCCTTACCATGGATGCGCTCTACCGACTGAGCTATGCAGGCATGTCTAAACAAGCATGGAGCGGGTGATGGGAATCGAACCCACGTGATCAGCTTGGAAGGCTGGAGTTCTACCATTGAACTACACCCGCAAACACAGTATCTACGCTAATTGCCATGGTGGAGGGAGGAGGATTCGAACCTCCGAAGGCTGAGCCGTCAGATTTACAGTCTGATCCCTTTGACCGCTCGGGAACCCCTCCACTTAAAAGGGAGAGCATTCTGCGGAAAATCAAGTCTGTTGTCAACCACAAAATCATCCGGTATGCTATTCTAAAAATCAAAAAACATCCAAGCTACCATCAAAAGAATTAGGTAGCTCCCTAAAATACTGAAAAGCTATGCTAACCTGTCATAGTATACTATTCCAGTATATAATTCAACTATGAGGAGTTTAATATGGATCAGTACCGAGGCACTACTATTTTGTCGTGTCGTCGTAACGGTCAGGTTGTAATCGGTGGTGATGGTCAGGTCAGTCTTGGCAGCACTATTATGAAGGGCAGTGCGCGCAAAGTTAGACGTCTGTACAAAGATACTGTGATTGCTGGTTTTGCTGGTGGTACTGCTGATGCTTTTACCCTATTTGAACGTTTCGAGGCCAAACTGGAAAAACATCAGGGGCATTTTACAAAGAGCGCCATGGAACTGGCTAAAGATTGGCGCACAGACAGAATAATGCGCCGATTGGAAGCGTTGCTCGCAGTTGCCAATAGCACAGCATCACTTATCATCACTGGTAATGGAGATGTTATTGAGCCTGAAAACAGTCTCATGGCAATCGGATCTGGCGGACCCTTCGCTCAATCAGCAGCAGCAGCATTGCTTGCAAACACTCAGTTAAGCGCCCACGATATTGTAGAAAAAAGTCTGGCGATTGCCGCTGATATTTGTGTATATACTAACCATCATTTCAATATTGAAACTTTAGAGAGTGAATAATAAAATATGGAACTCACCCCAAAGCAAATTGTGCAAGCACTTGATACACACATTATTGGCCAACAAACAGCAAAAAAAGCGGTGGCTATTGCCTTACGTAATCGCTATAGACGCAAACAGCTTTCTGCTGAATTGCAACATGAAATCACCCCAAAAAATATCCTGATGATAGGCCCGACAGGTGTCGGCAAAACTGAAATTGCCCGCCGTCTTGCCACGTTGGCTAATGCGCCTTTTATCAAAATCGAAGCAACCAAATTTACTGAAGTTGGTTATGTAGGTCGTGATGTTGAGGCAATTATTCGCGATCTTGCGGAAATAGCAATGAAAATGGTGCATAAGCAGGCAATTGAGTCGGTACAATCACGCGCTGAAGATGCTACTGAAGAACGTATTCTGGATGCATTATTACGGCCTGCGCGTGATGTTGAAACAAGTAATGAAGATTCGGCAACAAGGCAGCGCTTTCGTAAAATGCTACGTGAAGGCGAACTCAACGATCGAGAAATAGAATTAGAGCTTAACGCCCCAAGTATTGGTGTTGAAATTATGTCCCCGCCTGGCATGGAAGAAATGACAAATCAATTGCAGAATATGTTACAGAGCATGAACTCATCACGCAAGACTACGCGCAAACTATTAATTGCTAAAGCACTGCGCATCCTGCATGAAGAAGAGGCAAACAAACTTATCAACGAAGACGATCTTAAATTACAGGTGATTGATGCTGTTGAACAGGATGGTATCGTATTTTTAGATGAAATTGACAAAATTACGCATCACAATGAAGGCGGCAATGGCGCTGATATTTCCCGCACAGGTGTCCAACGTGACTTATTACCATTAGTTGAAGGCAGCACCGTCTCAACTAAATATGGCATGGTGAAAACCAACCACATTTTATTCATTGCATCTGGTGCATTTCACTTAAGCAAACCATCAGATCTTATTCCTGAATTACAAGGTCGTCTACCAATTCGGGTTGAACTTGATGCCTTAGGCGTTGATGAATTTGTTCGTATTCTAACTGAACCTAATGCCTCATTAACTGAACAATACATTGCACTAATGTCTACAGAAGATGTGCAACTTGAATTTACCGATGAAGGGGTAAACCGTATTGCAGAACTTGCTTGGCAAGTAAATGAGCAAACTGAAAATATTGGTGCCCGGCGGCTGCATACTTTATTAGAGAAGCTACTTGAACAGGTGTCTTTTAATGTACCTACCGGTGATAACAAACCGCTTACCATTAATGCTGACTATGTTGATAGCCAACTATCTGACCTAGTACAAAACGAGGACCTTTCTCGCTATATCCTTTAACTATGTTAAACAATCTCTAACTTTAAGCATGGCAAATAATACTTTCCCAGTAAATATTACCCTTCACCAAGAATCTAACACGCTGGAACTAGTATATGGTGAAAACCACTATCATTTACCTGCTGAATATTTACGGGTTTATTCGCCTTCTGCTGAAGTGCGCGGCCATGGAAAGGGGCAAGAGATATTGCAAACCAATAAAGAAGGTGTCAGTATCACACAACTTGAGCCCGTCGGCAACTATGCGCTCAAAATTTATTTTGATGATGGCCATAATAGCGGTCTTTTTACTTGGGATTATTTATACCAACTGGCAACAGAGAAAAACCAGTATTGGCAACATTATCTACAAAGACTGCAACAGGCAGGTTATCAGCATCATTCAGATTAAAAGTATCACGATCATGACCAGTAAACACTATACTCACTTTGGCTACAAGAAAGTACCTGCTCAAAATAAGGCAAAGTATGTTGCTGATGTTTTTCATTCGGTTGCAGGCAGCTATGACTTTATGAATGATCTGATGTCACTTGGTATCCACCGCTTATGGAAGCAATTTACCCTCTATACCAGCGGTGTAAGCCCAGGAGATAAAGTGCTTGATATTGCTGGAGGGACTGGTGATCTTGCAATGAAACTTTCCAAACTGGTAGGCCACACTGGTCACGTTATTTTGGCAGATATTAATGCCAGTATGTTGCATGTTGGTCGTGATAAGTTGCTTAACCAAGGCATCGTTGGTAATCTCAGCTATGTACAAGCCAATGCCGAATATTTGCCGTTTGCTGACAACAGCGTTGATACGATTACTGTTGCTTTTGGTCTGCGCAATGTCACTGACAAAGATGCTGCCCTATACTCTATGTATCGTGTGTTAAGACCGGGTGGTCGCTTGTTAATTCTAGAGTTTTCAAGGCCAGCAGGCTGGTTATCACCACTATACGATGCCTATTCGCTTAAATTACTGCCTAAACTTGGCGCAATATTTGCTGACGACGCAAGTAGCTACCGTTATCTAGCTGAATCCATCCGTATGCACCCCGATCAGGACACAATGGTACAAATGATAGCGAATGCTGGTTTTGAACACTGTGATTATCACAATATGTCAGCAGGCATCGTCGCCTTACATAGCGGTTATAAGTTGTGAGCATTATCACTAAGCCCATTGAATCAGCTATCAATATAGCATTGGCACAAGATGCTGAAACGCAGGTTAAACTTGAGCAGTTTGACCGCCGCTCTATTGCAATTCACATCAAAGATATGGATAAAACTATCTTAGCCAACATTAAAAATCAGCGACTTTACATTGATGACAATACCGACCAGAAAGCTGATCTAATGATTACTGCCAGCATACTGACCCTGATTAAACTCGTTAACCAGCCAGACAGTTTGTTTTCCTCTGAAGTTGACATTCATGGTGATGTGCAATTTGCCAGACAGTTACGTGACATATTTGCTAGTTTTGATTTTGACTGGGAAGCCCAGATCGCTAGGCTGACCGGCGACACCCTTGCTCACCCAATCGCAAATGTTATCAAACAAGGGTTATTGTGGCTTAAAGATAGTAACCATTCGTTACAACTGGCAACAGCTGAATACCTGCAAGAAGAAAGCTGCATGCTGCCTGATAAGACACAAATCAATGAACATATGCGTAATGTTGATATACTATGCGCTGGTATTGACCGGCTTGAAGCCCGCATTAACAGACTGCTGACTGACAGCGAATGAACTTAAAGCATGTTTTGCGGCTTGTCCAGATCAATCAGGTGTTGGCAAAACACCGTCTGGATGAACTTATTCAAACTATTCATCTGCTGAGGCCATTACGTTTCTTTAGCTACCTGTCGCCACATCGCTGGACACATTCTAATGAATTACCTCGTGGTGACAGACTGTGTTTAGTCCTAGAAGAATTGGGGCCTATCTTTGTCAAATTTGGCCAATTATTATCAACGCGCCGCGATCTATTACCAGATGACATTGCCAATGCGCTGACAAAACTACAAGATAAAGTCGTCCCTTTTTCTGATAATCTGGCTGGCAACTTAATTCAAAAAGCCTATGATGGACAATCGCTGGACACGCTGTTTGCTCATATTGACTATACTCCTCTGGCATCAGCTTCTATTGCTCAGGTTCATGCTGCCAGACTAATTGATGGTCGTGAGGTTATCCTTAAACTGGTTCGCCCGGGCATTGAACATGATATTCGTCGTGATGTAGCGCTACTATATGCTATAGCTGATTTAACCGAACGTTACTGGTCGCACGGCAAACGCCTGCGGCCTCGGGCAGTGGTTGCCGAACTGGAAAAAAGCCTGTTTGATGAACTTGATATGATCCGTGAGGCAGCATCAGCTAACCAGCTTCGCCGCAATTTTGCAGGTAGTCAGTTACTTTACATACCTGATATTCACTGGTCTCTCACCAGAAGCAACTTACTTGTGCAGGAGCGCATTTATGGCATCAATGTTAGTGATATTGACCAACTAAAAGCGAAAAAAGTTAACCTGGAACGACTGGCCGAAATTGGTACAGAAATCTTCTTTACCCAAGCATTCAAACATGGTTATTTTCATGCAGATATGCATCCAGGTAATGTCATGGTAGATGTTTCTGATCCCGATAATCCCTATTATGTTGCCGTTGATTTTGGCATTATGGGTACATTATCTCCTATTGACCAACGTTATTTATCTGATAATTTTCTGGCTTTTTTCAATCATGATTATCGGCGGGTGGCTGAGCTTCATATAAAATCCGGCTGGGTACCAGCCGATACCCGCATTGACGAATTTGAAGCTGCCATTCGTAGCGTATGTGAGCCACTGTTTGCCAGACCGCTTAAAGAAATGTCTTTTGGGCAGTTATTATTGCGCCTCTTTCAAACCGCTGGTCGTTTTAATATGGAAGTACAGCCACAACTGGTATTATTGCAAAAAACTCTACTCAATATAGAAGGTTTGGGGCGCCAAATGTATCCAGACCTTGACTTATGGAAAACGGCAAAACCTATTTTGGAAAAATGGCTACAGGAACGCACAAGCTGGAAGGCGGCCTTGAATAATATACGGCAAGAAATGCCTGTCTGGGCTGAAACATTGCCCAAGTTACCTGCTATGTTGCATGAACTCACCCAACAAGCCCAGTCAGGTAAATTACAGTTATCATCACCTGATATTAACCAGCTAAAACAAGAAATTCGCACTGCTAGTTACCGTAGTAGCGCCACTGTTAGTGGTGCGGCATTTATTATTGGTGCTGCCATAATCAAAGGGCTGGACGGTTACGGGTCAACAATCATTGCGGGTATGCCTGTATTAAGCTGGTTATTTGGTCTAATTGGCGCATTGCTTTTGCTGCGCGCACTTGCAAAATAATCCATCAAGATCATCATGTATAAATTTATTTTAGCTATTTTAGGATTTTCATTTTCAGGTATTTTCGGCGCTATTATCGGCTATTTTGTTGGTAGCAGTATTGATCGTGCTAAAGGCTATGGCATTGGCGGCATCAATCCTTTGAGTAATCAACGGCGCAAGGATGTATTTTTACAAACGCTATTTGCACTCATGGGCAAAATTGCTAAAGCAGATGGTCACATCTCTGAGGATGAAATCAGCCATGTTGAGCACTTTATCAAAAACATAGGAATGACTGCTGAACACAGAAAAGTAGCGATTGCTCAATTTAAGCGCGGATCTGATCCTGACTTTGATATTGATACAGCTTTAGACCAATTTCTGGCAGTTTGCGGCAATACACGTAATTTAAAACAAATGCTCCTCACATATGTCATCGTGATAGCACTAGCAGATGGCGCAATAGATTCTGCTGAACAGGACTTGCTTGAACATATTGGCATTCAGCTTGGCTATAGTCGCGCTGAATTTGAACATATACTGAATATGGTAGCCAATCAAACCAATTTTTCTGGCACTAAAGCGGATTCTGCTTCACTAAGTAATGCTTATAAAGCGCTGGGAGTGAGCAAAGAAAGTAGTGATCAGGAAATCAAACGCGCATACCGCAAACTTATGAGTCAGCATCACCCAGACAAACTGATGGGTCAGGGTATGCCTAAAGATATGATCGCTGTTGCCACTGAACGGGCAAAAGAAATTCAGGTAGCCTATGATCTAATTAAAACCCATCGCGACAAAAACAAACACTAAATCAATATAAATTACAACAAGGGCATTTTAGAATAATGATCGAGCAAAACAATTTTCAAACACTAAGGCCGCTTACCATTCCCATAAATCAGTAATGCCTACACCACGCTGATGATTACCTAAGCCATTGTTATCATAGCTAGGGTCACTGAAGCTATCACGTGTGCCTATCTTACCTGTGTAAGAATTGTAATTCCCTTTAGATAATCAGTTATTCAGCGTGCTGCTGTCTGGGCTAGTGCGCCAGTGAGGGCCCAAATAAATACCATTACTTCTGTAATAGCCGTTAACGCAAGTGCAACATAGCTTACTGACAAAACTAAGAGCCTACCGCTAAGAATAACATAATAGTTTTTACTAATTTCATGTTTTTGTCTCCTAAAATAAAACCGAATACTTAAGGGATACATTGGGATCAGGTTAGTAATAATAACAGTTTAGAGCATGTCTTGTGGGCTATTTAGACGATAGTGTAGGTTTGCGACAAGATGAGACACTTGAAGTGCGACAAAGCAAATAACTTTAAAAAGTGTTTAAGAAATATTTAAATCGTATTTTTAAGTGCCTTAAATCCAACAATAAAGTTGCATGCGCCTACCAGCCCATACCATACCACTCGACCGATGAAGAATCATAGGCGGGACTATCACTGGATACCTTAATGATACCAACGAGCAACCGCTTGCAAACATTTAACCAAAAGCGCATCATCAATTATTAATACATAGATACCATCACGACTGACACTGTGATCACTGTGATTGATTAATATAGTTTCACCTAGTGTAGTTTAGGCTCCCTGCTTTCACCGCTCACCTGTATTTAAGTATAAATCGTCAGGACTATAACATGTAGCTCGTGATGTATCCATTCACGCTTAAATAGCGGTGGTTGGGCCAAACATCTCATAATGGATGGCACCCTCATTAAAGCCTAAGCTCAAACAACACCCCTTTAATAGCGACATAAATGGACTTGGCCCACAAAAATAAACAGCCGTATTAGCCTTTGGCATAAACTCATACTCGTTGAACCATTTATTTAAGATACCGGTATCAAGATAGCCTCTATAATCACCCTCGTCACTATCATTAAAGTTGGTTTTATAATAAAACCCTGTCTGCTGATGAAGCACAGCCAACTCCTCTTTTAAGATTTGCTGATCCTGATCACGCTGGCATTGAATAAAAAGAATATGATCAGCAGGTACACTGCTCGCTATCGCTTCATATAACATGGATAATAAAGGCGTAATCCCTACTCCACCGGCAATAAAAACGTGCTTTTTAGCATGAGTATCAAGCGTAAAGACGCCCGATGGCACTTGAACTAACACTGCATCACCTTTAACGCATTGATGCAAATAATTTGACACGATACCTTTTGGGTCACATCTGACTGTTATGCGCAGGTAATTTTGCCCTGACTGCCCTGAAAGCGAATATTGGCGAATCTGCTCAAACGCTGAATCATGGGTTTTCACTTTAATCCCAATATATTGACCACCCTTATATAGAGGTATACCAGCGTTATCTTTTGGCGTTAAATAGAATGATTTCACATCAGCTGTTTCAGCGATAATATTATCAATTATAAAGTGCCTAAATCCGCGCCAACCACCCGCAGTTTTTTCGCCTGCTTGATATAAGGATTCTTCAGTATCCATAAAAATATCAGCCAAATAGTTATAGGCATCTTGCCAGGCAATCAATGTCGGATGATTATCGGGCAGCATTAAAACATCTTGTATTGCCGCCAGTAAAAATTTACCAACAATAGGATACTGCTTGGGCTTAATGCCAAGACTGATATGTTTATGAGCAATGCGCTTTACAGCGTGGGCAAGGTTTGCCACATCGTTGACATTACTTGCATAGGCAAACACAGTGTCAGCTAAAGCACGTGGTTGATTGCCATACTTCTGATTGTTCATATTAAATATATTTTTTAGATCAGGATGCGCTGTAAATAGCCTTCCATAAAATTTCTGGGTAATCTCCTGACCATGTTTAGCCAGTAATGGAACTGTTGACTGCACCAACTCTATTGTTTCTTGATTTAGCATTGTTATTCTCTCCTAATTACAGTATTAAAACATTCATATAAAATGAATGTTTTAATGATACATTTTACATATATCTTTTAATGATGCAATACTTTATAATAAATTATTTACTGATTATTTGTTAATGACCGATTATGCACATCACTAAGCACACTGATTTTGCCTTTAGAGTATTGATTTATTTAGCAAGTCATCAACGTCTTACTACCATTCAGACAATCGCTGATGGCTTTGATATTCCTAAAAGTCATACGATGAAAATCGTCAATAAATTAGTCCATGCTGGCTGGATAACAGCAGTTAGAGGCAGAAATGGTGGCATTATATTAGGCTGTGATGCTGCTAAAATTTCACTCAAAGCGGTGATTGAATTGATGGAAAATACACTGGAGCCAGTCAACTGTAAAAGTCCGCCTTGCCTATTATCTAAAAGCTGTAGATTACAGGGCGTTTTATGGAAAGCGCAACACCATTACTTACAATATCTAGCGCCCATCACACTTGCTAATTTAATTGATAGCAAAACTAGCACAATACTAAACACTGCAAACACAGCACAAGTTATTAAAATAAACCGCTAATCTTGCCGTCACTGCCAATATCAATGCGTTCCCCTGCTGGTGATTTAGGTAGACCTGGCATCGTCATAATATCCCCACATAGCACCACTAAAAATTCAGCGCCACGTGACAGGCGAACATCGCTAATCGTGATAGTGTGGCCTGACACCATGCCGCGCTGGGCAGCATTATCGCTAAATGAGTAAGGGGTTTTTGCTATGCAGACTGGAATATGGCTATAGTCATCAGCAAATTTGGCGATCCTAGCAAGCACACGCTGATCTGTCACGACATTACCAGCACCGTATATCTTCATTGCTACAGCTTTAATTTTATCCAGTAACGGTTCATTATCCTGATATAAAAAATGGCACGCACCAGCTTTATCTGCAAGCACAGTTGCTACAGCCTCCGCCAACTCTATCCCACCTTGGCTACCTTCAGCCCAGTGCCGGGCCAAAATTGCTTGGCTGCCATAAGATTGTACTGCACTTTTAATAAAGGTAATCTCAGCATCATTATCATTATGAAAATGATTAATAGCAACAATGCACGGCAAACCAAACTGATCGCGCATATTCATTAAGTGGCGTTTTAAGTTTGCTATACCTTTTCCAAGAGCAGGTAGATTTTCTTCAGCAAGATCGGTGACATCAACACCGCCATGATATTTAAGCGCTCTTACGGTCGCCACTATCACTGCCATATCAGGATTTATACCAGCTTTACGGCATTTTATATTGATAAACTTTTCGGCACCTAGATCAGCGCCAAACCCTGCCTCAGTGACCACATAATCACTGAGTTTGAGGGCCATTTTAGTCGCCACAACAGAATTACATCCATGGGCAATATTGGCAAAGGGGCCACCATGCACAAAGGCTGGATTACGCTCTATTGTTTGCACTAAATTAGGCTTAAGCGCTTGTTTCAACAGTGCCGCCATCGCGCCGTGTGCATTTAATTCTTTCGCCAAACGTGGCTTGCCGTCGCGTGAATAACCGATTAGGATATTGCCAAGCTGCTGTTTTAACTCAGCCATTGAGTTTGACAGGCAAAGAATGGCCATGACTTCCGACGCGACCACAATATCAAAGCCAGTTTCACGCGGAAAACCATTACTGGCAGCACCCAAGCCAACATTGATATGACGAAGCGCACGGTCATTCATATCCACTACCCGCCGCCAGGTAATATTACGCACATCCAAATCAAGGTCATTACCGTGATAAATATGGTTATCAACCATCGCCGCCAGTAGATTGTGCGCAGCACCAATCGCATGGAAGTCACCGGTAAAATGTAGATTAATATCTTCCATTGGTACAACTTGGGCATAACCGCCACCAGTCGCACCACCCTTCATGCCAAAACATGGCCCCATTGATGGCTCACGGATACAAGCTATTGACTTTTTACCAATGTGATTTAACGCATCACTTAAGCCAATCGTGGTGGTGGTTTTACCTTCGCCAGCAGGAGTTGGGCTCACAGCGGTCACCAAAATCAGTTTGCCGTCTGCCTTGTCAGCCAGATCAGTCATAGCATCTAATGATACTTTGGCCTTGTAGTAGCCATAAGGATCAAGGGCTGAGGCAGCTAAGCCCAAACGCGCTTCAGCAAGGGGGATAATTGGACCTACGTTAGCTTTGCGTGCAATCTCAGTATCTGACATGTTGTTTCCATTTTTGTTCATTCATTATGAGTGATGGGTATATTACCCTAAACTTTATGTGGGTTAATCTTTGTGATAATTATTGCGGGTCGCGACCTTAAACAACCAAATATTTATCGCTAGTGCTAATATGGCGCTGTACATATTAGGCTATCTTAAAGATATCAGTCCAATGCGGCTTCCATCTGGCGCCCTTCGTCCAAAAAAGTACTCACTTTGTTCTTTATATGTAAAATCTGCTGGTTGATAGCATGTAAATCACTACCGTTATTACTTTTTAACGTAATCAATTCATGCGCTAAGTTGAGTGCCGCTATCACCGCAATACGCTCAACACCTACAACCTTGCCAGTGACTTTAATTTCTTCCATATTTTGATGCAGCAATGTGGCAGATGCTAACAGTGCATCCTGCTCTTCGTCTGGGCAAGCAACCTGATATTCTTTGCCTAAAATAGTAACGGATACTGATGATGTCATAACTGATTATCCAGTTCGCGCAAACGCGTAATCACCTTATCAACCTGATCGCGCGCCAGATTTGTTTTTTCTACTAACTGCTTGCGCTCTGAAAGCCACGCTGACTTCTCAGCATGAAGCTGCTGGTTTTCTAAGCGAATTCGCCGACTGACAACGAGCAGTTCATCTACCTGCTTTTCTAATTGCTGCATCACTTCTTTTTTCATTGATAATAGTAACTGTGCGAAAATAGTAGTTAATATATGCACACTCTACTAATAGGGTCAATAATTGTCTTAATATTTTTTAGGTTATTTACATGTCCGAATTATATTTTCCATCACTCTCTACCAGCAATATTGGAAGTGACAGCCAAACTAGTATCGCTGAATTGCAAGGTGCATTATGCGGCTTACTATGCCTGACCTCTGAGGCAGACCGTATGTCCTGGTATAACGGGTTATTTGAAGATTTTAATCCTGACGAAAACGAAGCACGTAATTTAATTGCGCTCTTTGATCAAACGGCGCAATCACTGGAAAGTCCGGATCTTGATCTGCAACTTGCAATTCCCAATGATAATGCCTCACTTAGTTCTCGGTTACTAGCACTGGCACACTGGTGTCAAGGACTGATTTTTGGCTTAGGTGCATCTGGTTTGACTGATGACACCCCGCTATCAGCTGAAACTAAAGAATACATCAATGACATTATCAGTATCAGTCAAATAGCTGACGATAATCTGGTAAACACTGAAGAAAACGAAAACCATTTTGCTGAGCTGACAGAATATATACGTATGGGACTGTTTTTAATTTATGGTGAATTACAAGCCTCTGTAAGGCATACCAATATGGGCGACGGCATAACCAGACATTAATAAACATGATAAAACAGGAATTTAGCCAACGTCGGCAACAGTTCATTGACATGATGGAGCCAAACAGCATTGCTGTTTTACCCAATGCAAAAGTCAGTATTCGTAACCGTGACGTTAATTACCATTATCGTAGCGACAGTAATTTTTATTATCTTAGCGGTTTTGATGAACCAGAATCGGTTATCGTCATCGTGACCGAGCAACGCCATCATGGTGAGTACCTGTTATTTTGCCGTGATCGTGATCCTGACAAAGAAATGTGGAATGGTATGCGCGCAGGACAACAAGGGGCTATCAACAATTATGATGCTGATGATGCTTACCCTTACGCTGATCTTGACGATATTTTACCAAGGCTATTGGAAGACAAAAAGCAAATCTATTACTCCATGGGCACACATCATGATTTTGACAGACGCATGACAAGCTGGCTAAATCAGCTACGCACAACAGCACAACACAGTGTCCATACACCTAATGAAATTATTGCATTAGAGCACTGCCTGAATGAATTACGCTTATTCAAAAGCAGTCATGAAATCAAGGCGATGCGCCATGCAGCTGAGGTCTCTGCCCGTGCCCATATTCGTGCTATGCAGTTTGTTCGGCCAAACACATGGGAATATCAGCTTGAAGCAGAAATAATACATGAATTTATGCAAAATAATTGTCGCATGCCAGCCTATCCGTCTATCGTTGGTGGTGGTGAAAATGCTTGTATATTGCACTATACTGATAATAATCATAAGCTGAAAAACCATGACCTAGTGTTGATTGATGCAGGTGCCGAATACGACTATTATGCCGCCGACATTACCCGCACTTTTCCTGTCAACGGCAAATTTACAGCCAGCCAAAAGGCGCTTTACACTATCGTGTTAAATGCACAAAAAGCCGCAATTGCTGCGGTTAAACCTGGCAATCACTGGAATCAACCACATGAAGCTGCTGTTCATGTTATCACTGAGGGCTTATTAGCGCTGGGGTTAATAGAAGGCAAACTGGAAACCCTAGTAAAAAAAGAAGCATATCGCCATTTTTATATGCACCGAACCGGCCATTGGCTAGGCATGGATGTCCATGATGCGGGTGATTACAAAGTAATGGGAAAATGGCGTTCACTGGAGCCAGGTATGGTGCTTACAATTGAACCGGGAATTTACATACGTGATCCTGCCTCTGTTGATAAAAAATGGTATTTCACTGCTATTCGTATTGAAGACGATGTACTGGTTACCAAGACTGGGCATGACATTTTATCAAAATCAGCGCCAAAAGAAATTGACGAAATTGAAGCACTGATGGCAACAACCCAATAGTTATCATGGCGACCAATATTGACATTATTATCGTTGGTGGGGGCATGGTGGGGGCAAGCCTAGCACTGGCACTGAAAAATACCTCTCTCAATATAGCTGTTATTGAAGCCCATCCATCTGATTCAGCAGAAAAACCCGGCTACAATGACCGCGGTATTGCGCTTTCCTATGGCTCACAACGCATTTTTACCGCTATGGGTATATGGTCAATGTTGAGCGCGCATTGCACTGCCATTAACGATATTCATATATCTGATCGTGGTCATTTTGGTATTATTCGCCTGTCAGCAAAACAAGAAAATGTACCTGCACTGGGGCAAGTTATTACCGCCCGTGCGCTGGGCAAGGTACTTAATCAAGCATTGCCCAAGCAAAGCAGTGTGCAACTGTTTTGCCCCAACAGGGTCACTGCATTATCCCAACAAACAGAAAAGGTGACAATTACATTAGACGATAATCAAAAACTATCCGCTAAGCTCATCGTTGCCGCCGATGGCGCCCAGTCAACCGTTCGTCATTTATTAGGATTAGGCGCATCAGTACACGATTATCAACAAACAGCCATTACTGCCATCATCAATACACAACATCCCCATTATGGTTGCGCCTTTGAACGATTTACCAACAGCGGGCCAATTGCATTTTTACCACTGGCAAATAATAATGAATCCAGCCTAGTATGGACGGTAAAAACTGGTGATGAAGTTGATATTCTAACCCTACCTGACGAGATCTTTTTAGCTAAATTACAAGATCATTTTGGCTACCGACTGGGTAAGTTCATGCAAGTTAAACAAAGACAAAGCTATCCACTTAAACTTATGCAGGCTGAACAGGTATTTAAGCGGCGTGTCGTTCTGGTTGGCAATGCGGCCCATAGTCTGCATCCTATTGCCGGTCAGAGTTTTAACTTAAGCTTACGGGATGTTGTAGCGTTGACTGATGCTCTTGGTAAGGCGCCGATTGACTGCGGCAATCCGCATCTTTTGCATCGCTACCAAAAGCAGCAGCAGCAGGATCAGGCATGCGTTATTAAGGGGACGCAAATACTGGTTAATCTATTTAGCAACAGCAATCCGCTACTTGGATCTATACGCGGCGCTGGTCTGGCGCTTGTTAATATACTACCCCCAGTCAAGCACTGGATAAGTAAAAACAGTATGGGCTTAGGCAGCAGACAGATAACATTGGACAAAAGCTTGCCTTTGTAACCATGCATTACGACATCATTATCGTTGGTGGCAGCATGGTAGGCGCCACCTTAGCTGTTGCCCTAAGCAAGCGACAAGCATTAAACATTGCGTTAATTGAAGCGCACAACATACCAACAATAAGCGCAGATGATCCTGCTGATTCGCGCGTTAGCGCTTTAACGCCTGTCAGTAAATATCTACTAACAACTTTATCTATTTGGCAATACCTTATCAGTGAGCGGATCGGGCACTTTTCTGATATGAAAGTATGGGAAACAGTAGATAGCATACTCCATTTTGATAGCGCTGATATTAATGCGCCATTACTGGGTTACATTATTGAAAACTGTCACCTGCAACAGGCCTCTCTACAGCGTTGTCAGGAGCTAGATAATATTAAACTGTTATGCCCCAACAAAGCCATCGCATTTAACGGTAATGTTCTTGAGCTAGCCGATGGTCAAACAATCACTGCCGACTTAATTATCGCTGCTGATGGCGCCCAGTCACCGCTACGCAAATGGGCTGATATTAGCTTACACAGTCAGGATTATAAGCAATCTGCTGTTGTGTGCACTGTCACCACCGAAAAACCGCATCAAAATACTGCCTGGCAACATTTTTTACCTGGCGGCCCGCTAGCTTTGCTACCATTATCAGACCCACACACATGCGCCGTTGTTTGGTCTAGCATATCACAAGAAGCTGACTTACTGATTAAGCTTGATGATGATAGTTTTAAAAATAAACTGGATGCGGCTTTTGATAACAAACTGGGTGCGAGCCTTGCGGTGAGCGAACGTGCCTGTTTCCCGCTTACATCGCATCACGCTGATTGCTAT
This sequence comes from Methylophagaceae bacterium, assembly GCA_965199725.1. GTDB lineage: Bacteria > Pseudomonadota > Gammaproteobacteria > Nitrosococcales > Methylophagaceae. The sequence continues at coordinate 1,173,320 of OZ241321.1, read as the reverse complement.
GTTAAAGACAGATTTGCGCTGGTAGGTGATGCTGCGCACGCTATTCATCCATTGGCAGGCCAAGGCGTTAATATCGGCTTACTGGATGCCGCTACCCTTGCTGAAATTGTTCTCACTGCCCAGCAAAAAGGGCGGCAGATAGGCAGCCTACATACCTTAAAAAAATATCAGCGCAGGCGCAGAGGTGACAACCTGATTATGCAAATAACCATGGATGCCTTTAAATACACGTTCAACAGCACTTGGGCGCCCATTCGTTGGATGAGACAACGAGGCCTTAACAGCGTTAATCAGTCAACATTGCTAAAAACCTTTTTTATGCGGCAGGCCTCTAAGCGGCGCTTGACGCACCCTGATATCTTCAATCATTCAAGCTAGAGAAATTATCACATCCCGCTACCAATTCCGGTTTGCTAGCACTCACAATTATCAGCAAGGTTATCGTATATTAAAAACTGACTTCGGACAGCTTTGTGACTACCTCATAATCTACGCCAATCGTGTCAAAATGGCTTTTGCCACAAGCAATTTTTTGTTTTTCTCTAATACGTAACGCTTCCTTATCTTTGGTGCTTTTAGTTTCACGCACAAAATAGAGTTTTTTATCGCGCTTTGTTACAAACGCCCAATCAGGATTATATGGTCCTATAGGTGTATCAATCTTAAACCAATTAGGTAGTTTCACAAATAAACGAACATGCTCGTTATTATCTAGATCCTGGGCAAATTGCTTTTCTACTTCGGAATCAAATTCAATCCTATCAAACAGGCTTTTTTCTTGGTTTTGCACCTTATAAAGACTGCTCAAATAGCGTACTATACCTTCTTCAGTCTCTTGTTCTATGCGGCTCATCTCCCAATAATGGTTAGCAATCTTTTCATACTGAATGCCCTCCAACATCAGATCATGCAATGCACTGGTTACTTCCTTTGCAATAGCGGTCATAAACTGTTGAGGGTTAAGTTTAAACTCTGCTAAATAATCATCATCGTCCTCTTTGCCCGATTGTTGCAATATCTCCACCAGCGTATGACGGGTAAGCTCAGTTTCTTTCTGCAAGTAGGCAAGTAAATCTGGCAAAACGTTGATACTGCCAGTCTGATAAGTTTTTTCCTCCCGCCTACGATCTGTGCTAATGCCAGCCTCTGATAGTTCAACCTCTACCTTTGTCACGGCAATCTTTACTGGTTTCACTTTATCCAGTGCCTTGATGCGTTTTACCGCATGTTTAATCAGATCATTAGTATCAAATGTAACGCGGTAACGGGTGCGGTATTTAATTTTATCCCACAAAGCTACAAATTCAGGGCTAAGTGACACTTGCTTATTAAATTGGAGACGTTGCCGATCGCGCACATTGACTACACGATGCTTGAAAATGTATCGCTGTATTTCATCAATAATAGCAGATTTAATACCCGCATATTGCTCATCAATTTTAAGATCAAAATTAGGGTTGTTAGGATCAAAGCTATTTTGTATTTCACCTGATTCATTGATATAACCGGCTACCAATAAATTATTCCATATCGCTTTTGATGTCTCTTGTCCAAGAACTACCTCACTTCCATTTTGGTCACGCATAATGTTGGCAAAGCATATTGGTTTAAGTATGCCAAAGCGGATGCCAGCATCTTGTTCAAACTCGTTTTGTAGCGACCTAGCAAAATCCTCATAGGATTCATTAGCAACGACTGTCAGACGATTGATGCTTTTATCATGTACACGTTCTCCTTTTTTTAATTTTACGCTACACAAAATTGTTTGCGTAGCTTTCAGGCTATACAAATTATTCATCATATTTCTTTGCCTTGTAAGTCACTAAAAATAAAAAGACATCATGTTTTTATGGGCAGCTATCAAGCAGGGGCACGATACCACGTTTGCCTTCATCTCTAAACAAGCCCTGCAACACATGATCTCGCTTATCAGTACTCATACCTTCAAGCCTTGCTTGTAGGTTATCCATAGTAGCAATCAGATCAAGCTCTCCTTTTTCGTCGCGCACTATTTCAAAATTTAATTTTTGTGAGGCTTTGGTTAAGTTACGCATCACCGCTGCAAACGCGGTCCCTGCCATTGATCCTTGTAATCCCGCCGTATTTAGCTGACCAATCACGGTTGCTGTTTGTGCTAATGATAGTTTGGCACTGGAGGCGCTGGCGGCCGCATATTTTAAGGATTCCCCTAGCTGGCCAAAGTCTCTGATCTGAAACTTAAACTGGGTTTTGGCAAGCACATTACCAATTACCTGCATTTTTTGCGCAATATTGCCTTCAATGCTTTTGCCCATATTATTAAAAGTAATGCCAAAGATTTCACCCACCTGACTGGGCAGACCTCTTGTTACTTTAGCTAATTTATGCACTAGCTCTGTGCCTGCTCTTGCGGTTTCTTCCTCTAAGTTGGCGCTGTTTAATGCGTACTCAATATCCAACACTTCCGATTCTGATGCTAGGCTAGTTTTAGCAAACTGCCTGGCATTTTTTAATGACCTGCCTACGGCGGCATCACGATCGCCGTCTTGAGCATTGATCACTGTGCGTAAATATAATCCTTGCTCTTCTAAATTCATCGCACTGCCTGCCATCCGTCCAAAGCCATAAGCAGCACCCATCAAGCCTAGTGTTTTGCCGCGCAGTTCGCCTAATCTTGCCCGCGCTCTTTGTTTGCCTGCTAAGCTATTTTGGGCGATCTCCGTTCTTCTTAATACTGTGTTTAAGCGTTTATGTTCTTTGGCAACAGTGTTAATGGTGATGCCATAGCCATAAGCCGCACGCTTTGCTTTTTTGTAACGCTGCTCTACGTCTTTAATACCTCTTTCTAATCGCTCACTGGAATGCCCAAGCCCTTGTTGCTTCGCTTTAAGATCGTGCAAGACTTTCTTATATTTAATAACATCACCAGTGGCGGCTAACTTTTTATTCGTATCGCGCCAGGTATTACCCAACATCTCACTGCGCTCACGCGCGGTTTGCGTGGCTTTAAAATAAGACTTGCCTATGACGCCACCAATGACTACACTTAAGCCTAAGGTTTTATCCATGACAGCGCCTATGATTGAAAGAGATTACATGAATGAAATAGAGCGGGCGCGTATGGAAGAGTCTTATGGCAGAGAAATATCTGACGACGAATATCAGGATATAAAAGAAAGCGATCGCAAGGGAAACATTATTGCCCGCAGCATCTACTTTGGTATGTGGATGGCATGCACGCTGCTTGCTGTCATGTCCAGTGAAAAACATTGGACTAACCTCAATTCCCTTGAATGGTTTGGTATGATTATGGCGGGCTTTGTTATAAATTGTATCGCCGCCATCCCGGCATTCATTTTGTGGGGTTTGGTGTGTGGCGCTTTTTATCAAATCCGCTACCTCTGGGAAAACTTTCTTATTTGGTGGACATATCGCTAAGCGTATTAAGCCAAAGGATAAACTCAGCCACTTCCATATCAAGCATTTCAGATAATGGCCAATGGGTGTGGCTTGCCAAGATAATGCAATACTTTCTAACATCATCCGGCTTTAAGACAAAAAACCCTGATAGGCTTCCTGCAACTTAAGGTAGTCGGACATGTCTAGGCTTTCAATTACGTTTATCTCTACGTCACATAGCCGAGCAAACAGGGCGACTTCTTTAGCCGCATCACTGCCATCGGCTTTTTCGCCTTTAAGCAAGTCACCAATACGTGGGCGGCGCAGGCTTAAGACATCCAGCCCCATGCCATTAGATTCCACTGAATAATCCAGTTTTATTTCAGTCACTGTCATCTCATTCTCCTTATTTCAATCCACGCCATATAAGCAGTGCTAGCACGCCAAATGTGCTGACCGCAACCGCGTTGTATAAAAAAATTAAATCAGCTAGGGCGCAGTCCATATTTAACTCTCCTCCACACTCATCCCTTCAAAGGTCAGGGCTACACTGCCTTCTTGACTGTTAAGCTCAGGGGATTCAGTAATCCAGGCCTCGCCAATAATGTAAGTTTTGCCTGAATCAGTTTCAAAGGTAATGGGCACATCGGCTAACTTGCTTAAATTGATAAGACTGGTGTTGTTATCATGACTAATGGTGCATTCTATTTTGGGTGCGACCACTGTTTCTTTATAGCCATGCACGCCATCATCGCCTAATACTGATTCATGGTTGACACCGCCTCTGTAATGGTTGCCGTGGCCACTGCTTCTTTTGCATCACCATCTGTGCTGTCATCCTTGTCGCTGGCAGTAGTTTTAGCTGCGGCAATGGACTCATCTTTATCTTTAATTTGTCTCTCCAAATCAGCGACTTTGGTAGTGAGTGCTGTAATAGCAGCAAGTGCATCGTCATCAGTGGCATCTTCTTTAAGACTAAGCGAAGATATAGCCACTAGGCTAGTTAATAGTGTTTTTTTATCATTGCTCATCATATTTTCCTTCTGGGTTAAAAATCGGGTAGCAGCAGCAAGCGTGACTTCACTCATCCCATCTAATGCAGGATGGTTAGTTAAGGCAACATGTAGTAAATCTAAAATCTTGCCGCTTTTGGGGTTATAACTAAAAACAGGGGAGACATATTTGTATTCACCCTCTTTAATATGCGCTTTAGCTTTTGTCGTCCAGCTTGGGTTATCAGCAAATAAGCCCTTATCCATCTCAAAGCGTAATGAATCACTTTTAATCCAGCCCGCAGCAGGAGCGGGCATGCCATTGTCTTTAGATAGAATTGATTGATGTTCATAATCAACCACTAAGTCATTTGCTCTTGCTTTTACTTTATCAATAAGTGCTTTAGCAGTGGCTTCACCTAACCGCCATGGCCCTCTGCCATCAGTAGCACCAAACTCACCAGCAGGGAATAACTGAATCGCCCCTGCTGATGCGGTTAGCGTGCAAATAGCTATACCAATAGCAGTGCCATTCTTTGCAACAGCTATCGTGTTAGGTGCTTGTGTTTGTCTGCTCATAGCCGCTACTATAGGCAAGCGCTTCTAGCTAAGCGACATGAAGGGGTTCAGGGTGGGCAAAACCCTAGCTTAGTAATAAATCCCCTAAACTCATTGCATCTATTGATGTAATAGCTTTAAACGGAATAGATAGGCATCTGGCGTAGTCTTTCGCCATCTTCAAAGATTTGTCTTGTTGCTCTGTAATCTGTTTAATTGACCGCAATGGTCGCTTTCTACAGTTATCCTGCTTACGCCTAGTTAGAATAATGCTTGGATCATCATGTAGAAATATAATCTGTGACGGGTTGATTTTTTTGAATATATCAAGTGGAATTTCGATCACCTGAGATTCAGAGTCAATTATCATATGTGCATCAACTAAAATTAGCTTGTTTTCTGTGACATGCTGTAATTCTTGGTTTAATTGTTCAATTAACGCATACTGATTTTGAAGAATTTCATTGGAGCTTAAGCACCGTAATTGATCTCTATCCATCGTTAAGCGCCGCTTTTTAATCAGTGAACCCGCTGAAAAGCGAACAAACATGTCTGATTGTTCCTCTAGTCTCTTCATTAGGTAGGTTTTGCCTACGCCAGATAATCCTGCAATGATGATAATTTTATGTTGTGTCAACATTTGGCTAAACAATACTTATTCCACATTCAGCTGCTGAAAATGTTCATGGGAAATATTTCTGATTGATTGATAAGGGCCTTGGATACCAATCCTTTCCATTGAGCTATAATTAATAGGCGGTTCGATATGTTTAGTCAATAAAAAATTTATCGCTTTGGCCGGTTTAGTATCATTTTTGGTAAATTCTTTTAGTTGCTGTTCACTAAATACTGATCTTTTAGCTGTAAGCCTTAATAGTTCCCCATGATTACAGGTTACATCAAAACCATCAACTACACCTACTGTGACGATTGTCTGGGAATAGTATGATCTGTTATCTAGTAAATGGTAGAATAGTAAAATGTCGCCCTTTTTTATACTTGCAATGCTCGCATTGCATACATATACCTTTCTGATAGCATTGCCTGGAATTTTGCTTGATTCTGCATGCAGATTTGGACCAAAGAGATCTGGTTGGGCATCATTTACGTTTTCTGGGAAAAGGGCTCTATAGTATTCAGGCTTAATAGGAACCAGATACTTCTTCACATTATCCATTGCAATAAACCCAGGATAGTATTGACGATGGTAGGCTAAAGCAGGTTTACTCTCAGGCGTTCTTAATATGCCAGAAGAGAAAACCTTGCCTAGATACAGCTCCTTTTCTTTTCTCCCTATAGATTCAAAGCCATACTGCGTTAGCATATCGATAAGGTGCTTATGTTTTGGGTAGACCGTTAAATATACAAAGTCGTATTTATTTTTATGTGTCCACCACAGCACTTGTTTGAGTAATTGTTCTCCTAGTTTTTCTCCCCTGTATTTATCTTGAATCTTAAAGGTACAAATCTTCAGTATCTTTGTGGGATGAGATGAAAATTTATTGCCTATTTCTGGTAAATCATTTTGTATGTCTTGAAAATCTTCATCTTTTCTGATTGCGATACCAGCTATTTTGTTGTCAATGCTTATTGTCCAGCAACTGCGATGTTGCTTCGCACAACTATCTCTAAACCAATCACTAAACGTAGGGTAATCACTATTTAATGATTGAAATATTTCATCTTGCTGGCTAATTTGCTGGCACTGCTTTTCTTCAATATAGGGCAAGGGTACGGTGTGGCGACTGTATGTATCGCGCAACCAAGTGAGCGTCTCCTCAAGGGTAAATACGCGATCTGCAACATTTAGTTTTAGAGCACGTTGATGAATTCCCCGATCTTGCGTGATTAAAAAATCAACGGCATTAATTGTATGCAGTGTGTACAGCAAGACGACATCTACATAATCGTTATCATTTGAAATGTTCCCATAGGTTTTTTCTAGCTTGCCTCTATCTGGAATGGGAATGTTACTCAATTTTAAAAATTTGTCTATTTTTGAAAGAATAATATTACGACGACCTAAATCTTTATCTCGCTCAATATCTTGTTTAGAGCCTTCATGAATATAAATATCAATGCCATGTGTTTGGCATTTTCGGGAAATCTCAGAGAAGATGGGCGATACTATTCTATTATCCTCAAGACCAATTATGACGTTTGTGTCTATAAGGACTTTGACTGTAGGTGCTTTCATGCAGTGGTATAGCTTAAGAGCTTATCTGGGGCATATCTGAAAGATTGGGGGGGTAAGACTGAAAACTCTTCCTTCATCCGCCTCAACTTAAGAGGTTCAAGCAACGCAATAGGTTGTCGTAATTTTAGCGCAAATCCTGTTTCCAGCCCGTCAAAATAGGAATAAAAGAAATCTTTTTTTACACATGCCTGCTTCCCATGTTGTTTCCACAGGTCATTAATGGGGAGATTAATCACCTCTTCAATTGTCGTATATCCAATGATTTTTTTTATAGGACTGGAAGAGTATATAAATGCTGTCCCATTTTTCACGCCATCGGCTGGAAACTTTCTTCTTAGTTCAACCGTTTTTTCACCAGATATGATTTTGGACGCATATACCGGTTTTACGCTGATAATGACACTCCTCGACATTGCCGGCGCAGTATAACAAACTCTGTTTATTTTTCAAAGAGGTTAAGAAATAAGCAAAATCTACAATATAGCAGCAAGATAGAGCTAGGGTTATATCCGCATCGCGTTAAATACACGTTCAAGCTCGTTAAGTTCTGTTTAAGAATTTTTATATAGGGTTTTTCTAGCGGGCAGGGTGTTTTAAGCGCTTAAAACGCAAATATGGCGCTTGGTTTTTTATTTTTGCTCAAAAAGCTAAGCATTTGGCTCAATTTTAACCAAAAATAGAGATGATAACTATTCTTATTTAACGCCTTAAACGCTATTTAACAGGGATTGAAGATTTTAAATGACACTATGGGCGGGTTTGGTTACTATTTTTTTTTGCTGAGTTTGCGATAGTTGATAACATACGATCAAAAAGCTGTACTACTTCCTGCATACCCAGCTTTCTAGCCACTAATGTAAATCCAACCAGTTGCAATAGCCCTATTATCAATGGACCCATAAAAGATTCCATAGATGTGAAGAAGCATATATTGAGCAATATTGTGGCCACCAAAGTCCACATAAAACGCGCTTTCTTCCTTTGGTCTTTTTCTTTTTCTAAATCTTCTTCAAGTTTTTCAAGAAGCTTTGCTGTTAGCTTATCGTCTTCTGCTACAGTTTTTGCTATGGCATCTTTCAAATTAGGGTCAGCGCTGTCTGATTTATCCTTCATCTGCGGACTTATCTGAGAATCTACGGTATTCTTGCAGAATATCTTCGTTGGGTATGGCAATACCTTTTGCACCAGGTATATAGTGTTTTGCCCAAGCCCCATCCTCCCTGTGTGTGGTGGCAATCAACCTAGCACTAGAAATATCTGCTAATTGTTCAGCAGCAGCATTTAATATCTTTTGTTCTGCTTCACTGCCTTCCACCAAGTCTTGGATAGAATGAAATATATTTTTAACAGGATCAGCGCCAAATACTTTTACGTAATGGTAAAGTTCTGGATGTACGGGCCCATAATCCCAAGCTTCAAAAAGATTGTACACTAATGGACTGTCATAATTGCCTAAATGATACATGTGGGCAACATACAATATCTTTTGCATTTTCAAGTTAGACAGTGACCAGCTGGTTTTTTTACATAAATACTTAGCAGCTTCTAGTACAGATACAGCCATAACCAACTACTCCCCAAAAAGTAGTTAAAAGTATAACAAAATAATAATGTATGTAAAAGCATGGGGCAGACAACGCTTCATTTAATCGCCCCTGCAAATACTTTCTACTCATACAGCGATACATTTTTTTTAAAGCAGCCAAAGAGAAAATGAAGTACAACAAACTATCGGGCAAGGTGTTTTAAGCGCTTAAAACGCAAACATGGCGCTTGGTTTTTTTATTTTTGCTCAAAAAGCTAAGCATTTGGCTAAAATTGAGCTAAAAATAGAGATGATAACTATTCTTATTTAACGTCTTAAACCGCTATTTAACAGGGATTGAATGTTTTTTAAACGCTATTATAGCTAGTATTGCCTGCAATACCTGAGTAAGCTTTTTGCCTTTGCGTTTAATCGCGCTGCTGCTGCCTGTTGATCTGAATATCTGCTCATGCTTAAGGGATGATGGCAGTTATCAAAATTATTCACTGCCATCACCAGATCAAAAATAACTTGATCGGGAATAACCGTGGATATGTCTTTTGCTGTTTCAGTCGTGACGACAAGCACTTCATCAGAAGGTCGCTTGTTTAATTGTGCTGAAATATTATCAGACATTTATTTCAATTTTAATCAAGTGTCTCTGCAAAATGATCATGCAGCGTGTTTAGTATCATTTCTTCATCTTCAGCGCTGACGCCTAAAAAAGATCTAGCCGGAATATTTCTGCTATCGTCACCAAATTGATGCGTCGCACCGTAAATTATATTAGTGCCGAGTTCTACACTAGAATCTGCTGCATGATAAGCAAGCGTATCGTGTAAAAATTGTTCAAAAATTAATAGCTTGTCAGCATTCTTGCTTTTACTTTTTTGATACTGAACTGACAGCGGTGCCCATCGCTCGCCTTCGGCACTCTCTTCTTTTTTCCATCGGGCGCGGTGACTATTCAGAAGCGCTTCACCAATCTCAGCAAACGCAGGTTTTAATTCGCTGCCTGCTTCGGCCAGGCGGTTTAATGCTTGCAACATTTTCTTATCGCTGTATTCGATATCTATTTTTAATGCTGAGCCTGACATTTTGTTAATATTTTTTTTGCATTTTGGGGTTGACACTTAAATATTGAATTTACTATAATCGTAACACAGACTTGATATTGAGATATGCCTCTATAATCATCATGGACTGATCGCTCAGCATATATGAGAATGAATCGAATAAGAAGACCCGCCTGAGATGGTGGGTTTTCGCTTATTCAGCACCATACAATAACCTCCCTTTTCTCTATTTAATGATTATTATAAGGTAAGTTTAAGTTAAAAAGAATACCGTTTTTGACCAAACAACGTTAAAAAATAATTCTTTAGCTGGTAACCTGTTCGTTTTAGCATTTTTTTTGCGTTTTGGGGTTGACTTTTATTTCTTTAATTTAATACAATGAAAATCTGTCCTGATGTTGTGATGTGGCTGGGATGCACCCCTTACCATCAGGATAGTCCGGTATCCGTGCATGGGTGCGTCCGGTCTTGGAAGGGGGCGGCAGCCGCATTGTCGCCAACCCTACCCCTGTTTTTCGTAAATTAGCCGCCCCATTCGCCTAGCTTGTATGTAACTTTTTCTTGATGTGGGTATAAACGTCCAGCCCTCTAAATAACCCCCCCTAGCGTTAGCTACTGTAAGTAGGTAGCGGTCTTTTTCCAACTGATAACCTTTAATAAAATAGGTGCGCAGGGCTATCCTGCCGCTGGCGGCGTGCCGCTCAAAGTTCAGCCACACCTCATAAGGGTTGGTTAATAGATCAGCTAAAAATGGTAAATATTCGCTACGATCTACATCGATATGATCAGCTAATGTTTTGCTATTTAATAATACCGGTAATCCGCTCGTCTTAAATAGATTTTGTTCGCCATACTGCTGATTTAAATAATTTAATACCGCTTGTTTACTCGCTAATTTTTTTATCGGTTGCACAGATGACTGGGTCATGGGGATTTTCTCGGGTCGGCCTGCCTCCGCCCAACCTGCTTGAATTAACGGCTGCCATTTATTTTTGCTAGCGCGCCATTCGTCCATGATCGCATCACTGACCGTTTCACCCCATGCGGCTTTACCTGGATTGTAGGCAAAGCCGGGATCAATCCCTTTGGGCACTTTAACGGTTCTGGGGCTGGGGCCGCTTGTACCGACTTTTTGCGTTTTGTATTCAATTTTGGGTGCTTGATCAGCACGTGATTTGCCTGATTTTTTCATATCACGTTTATTTAACGTAACGACCCGACATTTGCAGCCCCAGCCATTCTGCGGGTAATGGGTATTCCACCAGGGGTCATCTGCCTTTAAAACTAAACCATCCCAGGCTAAATGTTCAGGCCTGGGGTTTTCAACACCGTCATTATGTTCGTAACGCCAGTATGGGCGGGCGGTCTTCACTGCTTGCATCTGCTTTCAGTTAATAAGTCCTACCCTGATATTATTATTAACAAAGACAATCCGCCTACTGATTTTGAGATATTAGGCGCAATAGTTTGGCAGGCGCACAGTTGGATTTAAGGCACTTAAAAATACAATTTAAATATTCTTTAAACACTGTTTAAACGTTGTTTTAATTGTCGCCAACCATGTGTCTATTTTTAGCTAAATTGAAGATACTTAAAAAAGTCGCCATTCTAAAAACAATTAACCGACCCCCTCAGCGCACTTGCTAAACCTTTGTTATAGCTAACTTTAAACCGTTATTATTCGTTATTACCCGCTATTACCCATTATTCGCCAACCATGTGTCGTCTTACAATCACAAGGTTCAGGAAGCTGCACACAGATATATCTACGCTTGCCGCCATCTTCAGCATTGAGCTGCATAACCGCATGGGCGGTCGTGGCACTACCTGCAAAAAAATCTAAAATTAGATCATCTTTTTCTGCTCCTATTCTTAAAACTTTTTTAATAATTTCAGACGACTTTAGAAAATCAAATATTCCTGATTTTAATAAAGATGATACTAATTCTTTGCCATTTTCATGATTAATATTTTTATCAATCCATAATGTCTTTTCTTTTGATGTCGCACCACCTGCTGGAATGTAATCTTTTCTAAAAACTCTCCAAACCTCTTCTTTTGTCTGTTTTGCAATTAGGAAATTAATATCCTTTGCTATTTTAGCTTTGCTCCAAGTCCAGCATCCATCTTCATTTCTAGAATTTATAGGTAATGCCACTTCGCTAAATTCTTCTGTTTTAATTAATGAAACGCTTTTTGTATTTGGATTTATGTATATCGGAAAATAAAGATTAGGACGAGTTAAACGATTAAATTGAGATGATCCTCTATTTCTCAACTCCAAAAGCCTAAAGTGTCCTAAATTATCATTTAGGTTATATTCTTTCATAGTTTTTGCAGATTTTGGAATTTCTAAAATATTAGTTTCATTAATATTTTTACCAAACACTAAAATGTACTCAAATGTCTTTGCCAAAAATTTATCTAATTGCCTTCCTCTTGGATTTGTCTGAGCAACAATTTGCCCTACAAAGTTCTCCTCACCAAAAACTTGATCACATAATGCCTTTAGATTCGCCTGTTCATGGTCATCAATGCTGATAAAAATAACCCCATCTTCCTTTAAGAGATTGCGGGCCAAATAAAGCCGGGGATACATCATATTAAGCCAGTTAGAATGGTAGCACCCTTTGGTGTCAGTATTCGTTGCAAACCTACGCCCTTCACTGTCTTTCTGACCAGTATATTCCAAATAAGTAGCCAACGTTTCACTATATTTATCCGGATAAATAAACTCCTTACCCGTATTATAAGGTGGATCAATATAGATCATTTTCACCATGCCAAAGTAGGATTTTTGTAAGAGTTTGGGCACTTCTAAATTATCGCCTTCAATAAATAGATTATCTGTGTTATCAAAACTTACCGATTCAGCACGGCAAGGCTTTAAGGTGGCAATGCTTGGGGTTTGAACGACCTTTATGCACGCAGCCTTACCGGGCCCCGGCCAATTAAGGCCAAAACGTTCTTTGCTCGGCGCTACCCAATCACCTAAGCTGCGTCTAAGTTGGTCAAAGTCGATCTTATTTTCAGCCAAGGCTTCGGGAAATAGCTTTTTAAGCTGTTCGCGCTTTTGCTGCACGATATCCATTGATTTTAGGTTTACTTTTTCTGGTTCTGTCATCTTTAGGTGTCTCGCTAATTTTAAGATTTTATTAGCTTATTAGTGATAAAATATAGCAAATACAAGCATAACGGGGCTGCTACGGTTTTAATAGGTGTAATGGTCTAGCCTCGTTAATTGACCCACAAAAGCTAAACCTGTCATTTCAACATAAATATAAGATACTTTAATGTTTACCAGAGGCTATAAACCACTTACAGTCGCTAATAATCCATACTCATCGTTACTGGCTACATAGCCGTGTGCCACCCTATACCCTGCCACAGCAATCAAGCTATGGTGATGGTAAATTAACGGAATTCTGTCTCTCTGCCACGGGGGTACCGCCCACTTTTGAAATAAAGATTTAAGTGATGTACGGTATGGCCATCCATGTGGCTTAAACCTTTCGCCGCCCTGACGAAAACCAATAGTGATCCCCGAAGCTATTAACGCTTCTTTTATACCCTCGCCACGCTTTCTCTGCCACGATAAGATAGACTGATCACTGATGCTAATATCACTAAAATCATAACATCTATAAACATGCTTTTTATCATGTTTGGCTAAAGGCTGCATGATATAAAGATCATTCCGATAGCGTCTTGCCTCAGCACCCTGCCAACACAAAAGTGGATTGCTATCTGGCTTTGCTAAACACACTTCATCGATGATTTTTTGTAACAATGTTGTAGTGGGTAGCGGCAGTTTTTTACAGCTGATCCAGTAACGTAACACATTGCACAAGCGTGAAAACGGCAAGGTTAATAATACACTGATAGGCAATGTGTTGGCTGATAAATCAATATCTAGTCTTGCCAGATCGGATATGGCCAATTCAATTAATAAATGGTTAGTGTCTGCACAATGCTGGGCGCTGCGGCCTATTGTTGTGGCCGCGCCTTGCCAACGCTTTTCAATGAGTGGCCACATTATATGGCGTATATAATTACGATCCCGCTGAATATCATCATTACTGGGATCGTCTATCCAGTGTAAGCGATGCTGCCGCGCATAGATAAGAATATCGCTTTTAGTAACAGATAAAAACGGACGTAGCAGTTCCGCTTTACCTAATCTTGACTGCTTGGACATAGCGGATAACCCCTTTGTACCTGCACCACGCAATAATTGTAATAGGACTGTCTCAGCCTGATCCTGCTGATGCTGAGCACTAAGTAAAACATCACGCTCACTAAGTTTTGCTTGTAAAGCATGATAACGAGCACGCCTTGCCGCTGCTTCAAGACCTAGTGTTTTAACGCCCTGTACCCTGACATCAAGAGAGCAAAAAGCAATGCCTAGCCTAGCGCTAACGCTGGCGCAATGTTGTGCCCATTTCGTTGAGTCAACATGTAACCCATGATTAACATGAACCGCTGTCATGTTTTGTAATTGTAATCTTTTACTGGTCGCTAGGATATGTAGCAATACATGGGAATCAGCACCGCCACTGTAAGCAACCCAAACACGTTTATTGCAGGCTAGTGATAAAATATCATCAATAATATGCTGTGGACTTAACACCAGAGTAATGATTAATCTGCAAACTCACCATAGCTGAGCAGGCGTTGTTGCCTGTCGCTTATAAGAGAGTCAATTGGTACATCTGCTAACGTTGTTAATTTTTCATCAAGTGTTTTTTTAATATTATCTGCCATTTTAACAACATCGCGATGCGCGCCACCTAATGGCTCTTCAATAATATCATCAATTAAATTAAGTGCCTTCAGGCGATCTGATGTCAACCCTAATGCCAGCGCTGCTTCAGGCGCTTTTTCGGCACGCTTCCACAAAATAGATGCGCAACCCTCTGGGGAGATAACCGAGTAAATACTATATTGCAACATCATCACGCTATCGGCTACCCCTATCGCTAATGCACCACCAGAGCCGCCTTCGCCAATCACCACACTGATAATGGGTATTTTTAACTGCGCCATTTCAAATAAATTACGTGCAATTGCTTCGCTTTGTCCGCGCTCTTCAGCATCAATACCAGGATAGGCACCCGGAGTATCAATAAAGGTAATCAAAGGCAGCGCAAATCGCTCGGCCATTTTCATCACGCGCAAGGCTTTGCGGTACCCTTCTGGCTTACACATACCAAAGTTACGATTTACTTTTTCTTTGGTATCCCGCCCTTTTTGATGACCAATCACCATCACAGGTCGGCCATTTAACCGACCTATACCCGTCACTAGAGCAGCATCATCAGCATACACACGATCGCCATGTAATTCCTCAAAATCAGTGATTATTCTGCCAATATAATCCAGTGTGTAGGGTCGATGAGGATGGCGAGCCATCTGTGTTTTTTGCCAAGGCGTTAATGATGAAAAAATAGATTTTGTTAATGCAATGCTTTTATCCTGCAATTTTTGAATTTCTTCAGTGATATTCAAATCGCCGCCAGTGCTCATATGGCGCAACTCGTTAATTTTTGCTTCTAACTCAGCAATGGGTTGTTCATAATCTAAAAAGCGTAACTGCATAAACGTATTGCCTTACTATCAAATTTTACAAACGCCTAACTTAACACTAACTCATTGGCATTACTATCAGTAGCACTAGCACCATGCTGATCATTCTTTTTGTCCATGCGAACAGTAAGACTGAAGTCGTTTTTGGAATCAGCATTTTTTGTCGCCTCATCTAAGCTGATTTTGCCAGCACGGTACAAAGTAATCAATGCCTGATCAAATGTTATCATAGTGTCATCAACAGTATCTCTCATCGCATCCTTAATGCTGCCGATCTCGCCCTTTTTGATAAGATCAGCAATCAGTGGTGAATTTATCATTATCTCAACAGCAGGAATCAGTTCCTTGCCATCAATACTTGAAAGCAGCCTTTGTGACACCACTGCCTTTAAGTTCAATGACAAATCAGATAATAGTTGGCGATGGGCAACCTCTGGAAAAAAATTAAGTATGCGCTCCATCGCCTGATCGGCATTATTTGCATGCAATGTCGCTAAACATAAATGCCCGGTTTCTGCATAAGAAATCGCATATTTCATCGTCTGCATATCACGAATTTCGCCAATCAAGATAACATCTGGTGACTCTCGCAACGCATTTTTCAATGCATTTTCATAAGACAATGTATCAATGCCAACCTCACGTTGCTGCACAATAGACTTTGCATGGCTATGCATAAACTCTACCGGATCTTCAACGGTTAAAATATGTGACCTGTGACGCTGATTGCGATGACCAATCATTGCAGCCAATGTCGTTGACTTGCCGGAACCTGTTGCCCCAACAGCAAGTACCAGACCCCTCTTTTCCATGACAATATCACCCAATACTGGCGGCAAATTCATTTCCATAAATTTTGGAATATCAGGTTTAATGTAACGAATAACAACTGATATTTCACCACGCTGACGAAAAATATTGACCCGAAACCGACCAACATTTTTCATTGGTATCGCAAAATTCATTTCCATGACTTCGCTAAACTCTTTAGCCTGATCTTCAGTCATTAACGAATCAGCTATTTCTGCCACTTTGCCCGGCAAAAGTTTCTGATTGCCAACAGGACAAATAACACCATTCACCTTAATGTGCGGTGCTATACCCGTGCAAAAAAACAAATCTGATGCCTCTTTACTTGCCATCATTTTTAAGTATGGCGCTATATCATCCATATCAATCCTATAGTTATCTGTATTTGATTTTAGTGGCAACAACTACTGATAATGCAGCTAAGTCAGCCAGTATTATATCGCTTGGTGTAATATACCAGCTTTTACCTAATAAAATATGTGCATGCGCGCTATGATTGGAATAAGTAACTTCCACAGGAGTGAGCCCGCCCTGAAAAGGCATTAATGTATCACGTAATAACGTTACCCAATCAACCTCACCCGGCGTGTTGTTAATACTTATCATCAAGGCCTGTCCATGTTTTTCACGTGCGCTGGCAATGTCATAAATAGCATTAGCTGTTGCAGCCAAGCCACCAGTAAAATTATCCTGCCCTATTTTAGCTTCGACAACTACTAATTGATTAAGTTTAACAGCGTCTTGATAATGCTCATATACATCACTAAAAATACGTACCTCTAATCGTGCAGATCGATCATCTAGGGTAATAAAAGCCATTCTACTACCACTCTTATTTTTCTTTATGCGAACGGCTTCAACTAAACCTGCCACAATAGTGGATGATTCTTCATGACGATAGCCGCTTGATTCCGGCGGATCCAGTTCACAGATTTTTTTAGGAATAAATTGCACTAATTCATCACTATAGCGATCAATGGGGTGTCCGCTTAGATAAAAACCTAGGGTTTCTTTTTCTGCACTTAATAGTTCGTCTTCAGACCAATACGCGCTATCAGCTAATGGCTCTTTAGCAACGGAATTATCATCAACCTCCATCAATCCAAACATGTCGTTTTGGCCACTGTCACGATTGTTACGATATTGTTCGGCGATTTGCAAGGCTTTGTCCAAACTGGCATATAAGCTGGCCCGATGACTACCCAAAGAATCTAGGGCGCCTGATTTAACCAAAGACTCCATAACACGCCGATTGACTTTTGTTGTATCAATTTGCTGGCAAAGATTATATAAGCTGGTAAAAGGCCCGCTCCGCTCACGCTCTTCAACAATACTGGCCAACGCGGCCTCACCAGCGCCCTTAATTGCGCCCATTCCATAACGTACCGTCGCTTTATCTTCAACTGTAAACTGGATTTTACTACTGTTCACATCAGGCGGGTTAACGGTAAGCCCCATATCACTGCATGCATGAATCAGGCTGACAATTTTATCAGTATTATCCATATCAGCTGATAATACAGCGGCCATAAACGCCGCTGGATAATGTGCTTTTAGCCATGCTGTCTGATAAGCGATCAGTGCATAAGCCGCTGAATGTGACTTATTAAAGCCATACTCAGCAAATTTTTCCATCAGATCAAAAATAGAATTAGCGACTTCTTCAGCAACATTGCGCTTTTTGGCACCTTGCAAAAAAAATGTGCGGTGCTTAGCCATTTCTTCCGGTTTTTTCTTACCCATAGCACGCCGTAACATATCCGCACCACCCAAACTGTAACCGGCTAGTACCTGAGCAATTTTCATAACCTGCTCCTGGTAAACAATCACGCCATAAGTTGGTTTCAATACTGGTTCTAAATCAGGATGCGGATAGACAATACTAGTACGACCATGTTTGCGATCAATAAAATCGTCTACCATGCCTGATTGTAAAGGTCCAGGCCTGAATAGTGCCACTAACGCAATAATATCTTCAAACGTGTCGGGCAGAAGACGATTGATGAGATCCTTCATGCCAGTTGATTCCAGTTGAAATACTGCAGTTGTGTCAGCCTGTTTTAATAAGTCATAACTGGCTTTATCATCTAATGGTAAATTAGCAATATCAATTTTTTCTGCTTCTTCAGATGGCAGCATTGTCTCGACATTTTTTACTGCCCAATCAATAACGGTCAGGGTTTTCAGACCTAAGAAATCAAACTTGACTAAACCAACTCTTTCAACGTCATCTTTGTCATATTGAGAAAGCAGACTGGTCCCATTATCTTCGCAATATAGCGGGGTATATTCTGTTAATGCTTCAGGCGCAATAACGACACCGCCCGCATGTTTTCCTACATTGCGCGTCAGCCCTTCCAGTTGCAGCGCTAAATCAATCAGCGTCTTAACATCATCCTCGTTATCATAGCGATCTTTAAGTAAAGGTTCTTGCTCTATCGCCTTTGTCAAGGTCATATTTAACTCAAACGGCACGAGTTTGGCCAAGCTATCAACCATGCCATAGGGGTACCCTAAAACGCGACCAACATCACGCAATACTGCTTTGGCAGCCATTGTACCGTAGGTAATAATCTGTGATACATGATCGCGCCCATAGCGTTCGGCAACATAGTCAATAACCCGATCACGACCCTCCATGCAAAAATCAATATCAAAATCAGGCATTGATACTCTTTCAGGGTTTAAAAAACGCTCAAACAGCAAATCATACTGCAATGGATCAATATCAGTAATTTTCAGGGCATATGCAACCAGAGAACCGGCCCCCGATCCACGACCAGGGCCTACGGGTATGTCATTAATTTTTGCCCAGCTTATAAAGTCAGCAACGATCAAAAAATAACCCGCAAACCCCATCTTATTGATCACGTCCATCTCTGTCTTGAGTCTTGCTTCATATTCAGGGAGACGCCGTTCATACTCATCTGATTCTGGAAATAACACTGCTAAACGATCATGGAGGCCATCACAAGATTCCCGAACGAACACGTCATCAACTGTCATACCTTCTGATACCGGAAAATCAGGCAAATAATGATCGTCTAGTGCTAATTCAACATTGCATCTCTTGGCAATTTCCACTGTATTTTCAATTGCCTCGGGAATATCACTAAACAGTTCTATCATTTCAGCAGGTGTGCGTAAATATTGCTGATCAGAATAAAAACGCGGGCGACGCGGATCATTCAGTATACTCCCCTCGTTAATGCAAACCTTCGCCTCATGGGCCTCAAATTGATCGGAGCGAATAAAGCGAACATCATTGGTTGCAACAACGGGCAGATCATGGCGATAAGCGAGTGCTAGGGCAGCATCAATATAACGCTCCTCATCTTCACGTCCTGTACGGATTAACTCTAAATAAAATCTGTCAGGAAATAATGTTTGCCAATGCTGGACGCTTTGCTCTACCTCGTCAGTAAGACCGTTTAACAGTGATCTACCCAACAAGCCTTGCCGACCACCGGCAAGACAAATTAGGCCATCTGTTTGCCCTTCTAACCAGTCAGGACTCAGCATAGGTACACCTAAATACTGACCTTCAATATAGGCACGTGACAACAACCGTGACAAATTTTGATAGCCAATAACTGTTTGACAAAGTAGCACAAACCGACTGTTTTTTTTTGTATCGTCAGTATCACGCAAACATAAATCAGCAGCTAAAATGGGTTTAACGCCTGCTTGTTGCGCTTGGATATATACTTTTACCGTTGCAAATAGATTATGCTGATCGGTAACTGCAACAGCTGGCATACCTGCTTCAGCAACAGCGTCAATTAACGGCTTAATTCTGACCAACCCATCAACCAGCGAATAGTCAGTATGCAGGTGCAAGTGAACAAATTGTGCTGACATGCAAATAAAACGGTATCAGGAAAATTTGACTGGGTCAGGCTTAACGCCCTTTCCCAAGGTACCATCAACAATGGCTTCTGCTTCCTTGCGCCCCTTGGCAAAAGCATCAGTCTGCGACATAGCTGGATGAAAAGGTTGATAAGCACAATCAGGAGAAGTGGTGGTATCCTGCTTTAAATATAGCGTCTGGGTTGGGTAAGCAAACTCAATGCCCAATTGTTTTGCTAACCGCAGGATATCCAGCAAAAAACGGTGGCGCTCGCGCAACTCTGTATTCCAGTCTGGCGTTTGCCAGAATACATAGACTAAAATATCCAGAGAAGCCGCGCTATACTCGTTAAAATAAACCTGATAATAGTCTTCTCGCATGTAAGGATGAAGATGAATGAGCGCCCTTATACCTTCACAAAAAGCATCAATATTTTCTGGCGGTGTATTATAGGTTAGGCCTAACATTGTTTTCATTCGGCGATATCTGCGTGCGCCCATATTGTCTATTTTATTTGTTGTTAATAAAGAATTAGGCAAAGTAATCAACGAATTATAAAATGTGCGTACCCGAGTACTTCTAAAGCCAACCTGTTCAATGGAACCCTCAATATCATCAATGACTACCCAATCACCAATCTGAAACGGACGATCAATGAGTATGGTTAACGAGCCAAAAAAGTTACCCAGTAAGTCTCTTGCTGCCAGCGCAAAAGCTAGGCCACCAATCCCTAAACCAGCCAATAAACTAGTTACATCAATGTTAAGATTGTTCGCGGTAAAAATAATGCCAATAACGGCAATAAATATCTTGAGGCTTCTGCTGACCATAGGCACCAGCAGATCATCAAATTGATTTTCCGTTTGTTTAGCTTTGGCAACTAATACTTCATTGACAACATCAACCAGAAGAAACGAAGCCCATACTGCTGATGCACAGATAAACAACTTGATAGCAACAGATAAAATGATAAGTGCAGTATCAGGCAGGCCCAGTAAGCCTAAGCCAAACCACCAAATCAGCGACATCACTATCAAACCAAGAGGCTGTAATAGATTACTATCTACGCTATTAAAGTTAGATAATCGTCGCCATTTTTTTATATTATTTGCCAGCAACAACGTGACCAGTTTATCAGCAGAAGCCCCTAACAAAATAACCAGAAAAACGCCCAGCCACTGCCAATATTCAAGTAAAAACTGACCCTTTAATACTTCTGGCAATCGGGTACGTAACTCAATATGAAAAGGTAAATGTGATTGGGCACTATCAGTGCCTACTAATGCTGGCTTTGCTAAAGATGGAATGTCAGCACTTATCTGTTTATCTGCTGCAACAGAATCTGCACCTACGGTCAGTGTAAACAATAAACTGGATATAAATAGCCAGAGATTGATTGTTGCTAACACTTAAGACACTCCGACTTAAAGATCGGTAACATAACTGGTCACCGCCTCTTTTGCCTCCTGCCATATTTGGCTGGCAAGTAACGCATCATGATCCATTATGCTGCTACCATATAAACCAGTCAAACGCATACGGCTGGCAGGGGTATGTGTGTATTTTAGTCTGTCAATGACTTCTATAACGCCCTGACGATTATTGCATAGCAATACCATATCACAACCGGCAGACAGCGCAGCACGAACACGTTCAGCGCTACCACCAATAACTGCCGCACCTTGCATGTTTAAATCATCGCTTAAGATAGCTCCCTGAAATCCCATTTTATCCCTTAATATACTTTTAAGCCAAAATGGTGAAAAGCCTGCTGGCAGATTATCACTTTGCTGATAAACAATATGTGCTGGCATCACACCTGCCAATCCTGTCTGGCACAAACAATTAAAAGGTAACATATCAGTCTGCCATATTGTTGGAAAATCACGCAAATCAACAGGCAAACTCGCATGTGAATCAACCGCCACTGCGCCATGACCGGGAAAATGCTTACCAACAGCCGGCATCCCTGCACGTTTCATGCCATGAGTATAAACACGCGCTAAATCAGCCACCACATGTGGATCACGATGAAATGATCTGTCACCAATAATCTCGCTGATGCCATAATCAAGATCCAATACTGGTGCAAAGCTAAAATCTACTCCCAATGTATCTAATTCAGCAGCCATCAGCCAGCCAGCCAATTCAACATCCTGCCGTGTTTTTTCAGGTAGCATATGATAATGCTTGCCAAAAGCAGCAACTGGCGGCAGATGCGTAAACCCTTGCTTGAAGCGCTGAACACGTCCACCTTCATGATCAACAGCAACAAGCAGATGCGGATCCCGTAGTGTCCTAATACTGGTAACCAGTGATGAAAGCTGATCTGGTGATACATAGTTACGACTAAATAAAATCACCCCGCCTACTAGGGGATGCTGTAAGACATCACGCTCTTCTTCAGTTAAAGTAAGACCAGCTACATCAATCATTAATGGGCCTAATGCCATCAATTATCACCTCATTCACGAATGATCACTTTTGTGCCGGCTTCAACCAAGCCAAACAAAGTCAGTATATCTTTACTATGTAATCGAATACAGCCATGGGATAACGGCTTGCCCATTGGTGAACTATCCGGGCAACCATGTATGTAAATATAGCGTTGCATTGTATCAACATTTGCCAAACGGTTTTTACCCAATTCTAAGCCGCTAAGCCATAAAATGCGTGTCAGTACCCAATCACGCTGGGGAAACTTTAGCCCAAGTGAAGGGGTGTATATTTCACCTGTAGGTCGCCTGCTAACAAAAACCGTATTTTCAGGTTGGGTTGCGCCAATACATGCTCTGATAACATGTAAACCACGGGGAGTGCAACCGCTGCCTTTTTGCTCACCTGTTCCGTTTAATGCGGTTGATACCGCAGATGTAAATAGCTGTTTGCTACCATCTACAAGACAGCAAGATTGATCAGAAATTGAAATATCAACAATCACGTTCACACAAAATATTTATTAATGTAGAAACTATACTGGATTAGCTTATAATACAGGGTTAGCCATCTTCGTTGGAACATTTTGTCAGACACTTTATTTTCGATGGATGAAACAACATCATTATAGGGCTTTATTTATCACTAAATCAGCTTGTATTGACTAGACGCAGCGGGTCTCCTGCTGTACTGATATCTATAATTCACGTATGATTATATTATCCATACTGAGGGGATTATCATGCGTAAAGTCATTGCCATCACTGGTTTTGTGATTATTTTTGTTGCTGGTGTGGCGTTTTCCGCTATCAACATTGAACCTGTTTCCATTAATTATTATTCAGGCTCAATTACTCTACCGCTTGCGGTTGCACTGATTTTCTCATTAGCAACCGGGGTCATGGTGGGTACTATTGCCATGTATGTAGGTGGTCTGCGATTACGTTATGTCAACAGGCGTCTTAACAAGAAACTGGTATTATATGGGCAACAAATCAACGATCTACAAGCCCAAGCCAGCCGTTGCCTGCCAAAGATAATCAATAAAACTTAAATCTTATGGAATGGTTAGTGCTACTTCTTCCCTTTGCCGCCTTTTCAGGCTGGGTAGCAGCACGCAACCATTATAAGAAGCGATATAATAACAATACAGCCATCAGCCCTGAATACTTCAAAGGGCTGAACTATTTACTTGAAGAACAACCAGATAAAGCGATTGATATTTTTATCCGCTTGCTGGAAGTAAATAGTGAAACTGTAGAAACCCACATGGCACTAGCCAATTTATTTCGTCGCCGTGGCGAGACTGAGCGTGCTATCCGCATTCATCAAAACCTCATTGCCATGTCTTCTCTTGACAATGCCCAGCACAATCAGGCATTAGTTGGTTTAGGTCTTGACTATATGAGCGCAGGTGTACTAGACCGTGCAGAACAGTTTTTCCTTGAGCTCTTGTCCAGACCAGCGACACCGGTTGAAGCATATAAGCAACTACTGCGCATCTATCAGCAAGAAAAAAAATGGCAAAAAGCCATTTATATTGCTGAAAAACTGCAAACACAAAGTGGAGATAATATTGGACCAATGATCGCGCAATTTCACTGCGAGATTGCTGAACAACAATTAGCATCATCGCCTGAAAATGCGGAGAAACTGCTAAAAAGAGTGGGTAGGTACGATCAAAACTGTATCCGAGCAACGCTACTGGAGGCCAGCATATATATTCATGCTGGTCATTTTAATCAGGCACTAAAATCACTACTGCAAGTTGAGAGGCAAAACACCCAGTACATTCCCGAAATATTGCCCAATCTGCTTGAGTGTTATCAAAAGATAGGTGACCTGCCAGCCTTTAACGATTGGCTAACTGCTACCCTTGATCGTCACCCAATGATGACCAGTGTGCGCCTCATGCTGACTCATGTTATTCAGCTACAATATGGTAGTAAAGCTGCCCAAGACTACTTGCATCAGGAGTTGCATAGCCATCCTTCTGCTGAAGGACTACACAACCTGATTGATCTGGGAGAACAGTCTGATTCTGTTCCAGTGCCACTCATTAAGAACATCATTCACACTTTACTACAGCAAAAAAAACGCTATACCTGTGGACAGTGCGGTTTTTCAGGAAAAATACTGCATTGGCAGTGTCCGGGCTGCAAGCAATGGAGCACTATCAGACCAACAGAAATAGGCTATTCTGCAAATACACCATGATAATCATTATCACTTTTTATAAAGCCCAGACTGTAATGCACCTTCCCAGACCAAAGCAGCGGTCGCTATTGCTGTAATGCTTAATATTCTAGTTTTATATTACAGTCGAACAGGTCATGTACTTAACATGGCTCAATACATTGCCAGAGGCATTGAAAGCGTTGATGGTTGCACAGCCATGATCAGAACCGTGCCAACTATCTCTAAAGTGAATGAAAAAATTGCGGATACTGTGCCAATGCAAGGTCATCTCTATGCAACGAATGACGATTTGAAACATTGTGCTGCCCTCGTCTTAGGTAGCCCAACACGCTTTGGCAATATGGCCGCCCCGTTAAAGTATTTCATTGATAATACCAGCGATGTATGGCTGTCTGGTGCATTAATTGGCAAACCAGCAGGGGTATTTACGACAACGGGCAGCATGCATGGCGGGCAGGAGTCAACCTTGCTGTCTATGATGTTGCCATTACTGCACCATGGCATGTTATTGATGGGACTACCATATAGTGAATCTTATATGATGACCACTACTGATGGCGGTACACCTTATGGTGCCAGTCATTTAGCAGGCAGCAATAATGATCGTATGTTAAGCGATGGCGAGGCACAGCTATGCCGTGCCCTCGGACAACGCATCGCCAAAGCAGCCAAAGCATTAAATTGATGGCGGGTCTGTTTAAACACTTAGCTTTATTCGCTTTCTTTGCTTTAATGATTAACATGGTGTGCTGGATAACTCTAGCAGATCATAGTGACACCTACCCCACAGCAGCATGGTTAATCATAGCACTGGTGCCTTTACTGTTTCCGCTTAAGGGACTATTGCATGGTTTGGCCTACACCTATGCGTGGACAACATTTTTAATGCTGTTTTACTTCACCCACGGTATTGGCGAATTATATAGTGCGCCAGATATTAACCCGTATGCTGTTTTGGAAATAGTATTGAGTCTTATAGTGTTCATCAGCGCAGTCATATTTATCCGCCTCAATGCTAAAACAGGCAAAAAAGAGCAAAATGATAAATCTGCCCATGACTTACAATTATAATATTAACTTTTATTAAAGCGCTACAAGCGCTATAGCTATCAACATTGGCAGCATAATCTGATGACTACTTTAACTGCACAACATCCTGAAGCGCTTTCGCTTGCAGCTATCCAGTCAGCTATAGCGCCGTCTGCGCGTAATAAGCTGGGTGATATTCTGCTCCATGATACTATCACCTCAACCAATGATGCGCTCTGGCGACGATTAGATCAAGGGCACACTAACCCTGCCGTAGCTCTAAGTGAAATGCAAACATCTGGTCGTGGGCGACAGGGCAATCATTGGCATTCACCGCCATCAGGTAATCTGTATTTATCCATTTTCTGGCCCTTTGCTGCTAAAATTACCACATATGGCCTTAGTATTGCTATTGGTACCAGCGTGATAGATACCCTTGAATATCAAGGCGTGCAGGATTTACAGATCAAATGGCCGAATGACATCTTGCATAAACGGCAAAAACTAGCCGGCATTTTAGTAGAAACCCGTTTTGGCAGAGAGTTAAATGCGGTAATAGGCATTGGCATTAATATTGCATTACCTGTTGCCACCCAAGAGCAAATCCGGCAACCAACAACCAGCCTTAAACAACTTGGTGTTAAAGTGCCCTGCCGCAATCAGCTAGCAGGGCAGATCATTCAAAAACTGATCACAACATTAGAACAGTTTCAGCAGCATGGGTTAGCTCATTTTATGAGCCAATGGCAGCGATACGATGCGCTCAAAGATCAGGCCATTACCTTAACCCACGGCAATGAACATATTAACGCTGTTGCCTGTGGTATCAATGAAAAGGGCGAGCTATATTATCGCTATAATAATCAATTACACACCTTGTCCAACAGCCACGTCAGCATCAGGCTTACATGATGAAATTACTAATTGATATTGGCAACAGCAGGATCAAATGGGCACTACTTATTGCATCATTGACAAAAAGCCGTGCATTTGCTTACAATAAAGCATCAGTGAGTAGCATTATTGATAATAATTGGCGTACACTAAATAATATCAGCGCTATCTATGTATCTAATGTAGCGAGCAGTGAACAGGCAGAGCATCTGAGCAATTGGGCACAGAAAACAAAGCATATTACCCCTGTTTTTATTGTCAGTGAAGCTGAGAACTTCGGGATCACTAACGGTTATTTACAACCGTCATTATTAGGCAGTGACCGCTGGCTGGCACTGATTGCTGCTAGGCAGCACAGCAAGCGGGCTGTTTGTGTTATTGATTGTGGCACGGCGATAACGATTGACGTTATCACCAAAGATGGCGTACATCAGGGTGGTATGATTGTGCCAGGGCTATCATTGATGCGTGAATCATTAGTCAGCAAAACTAGCGGTATTGCCAATATCAGCAATGATAGCACCTTGACAATGCTTAGTTTTGACACCCAAAGGGCTGCTGCCTCAGGCGCCCTGTATACAGCATTATCATGCCTTAAGCATGTAGTGACAGATATAAATAAGCAGCTCAATGATGATATTGACTTTATGATCACTGGTGGTGATGCAGATAAACTGACACCTTTACTAT
This sequence comes from Methylophagaceae bacterium, assembly GCA_965199725.1. Lineage (GTDB taxonomy): Bacteria > Pseudomonadota > Gammaproteobacteria > Nitrosococcales > Methylophagaceae. The sequence goes on along the minus strand of OZ241321.1, from coordinate 1,146,100 downwards.
CAGCGCCCGTAGCTCATTATCCCGATCTGGTACTTGAAGGGCTGGCTCATTATGCAGCTAATAGATGATTGTTCCTTATGTCCTTTTTGGAGAGAGGATCAATTTTATTCCATCTTACTGACATATTCAGATACCGGTTTTCTTAATTTTAATATCATGAGCCAAGCTGATAATTGGCGCCATAGCCCTTGAAATTAAACCCAAACACGTATCTATCCTTGGAGGTACGTTAAATCTTATTCATTTTCTTTGTAACTAGGCTCTAGCGGCAATCCTGCTTGCTTTTTGTTTTTTATCTCATCAACCGCGTGTTCTATAGCCAAAAACCGTTCTGGTGTTGTTGGATGTGATGTTTTCATTGTAATGCTTTCCGGATTCTGAATAGCCATCCTTCTCCAGAAATTGGCTGCATTATCAATTTCGTAACCTGCCAATGCCATGAAATATAGACCAACATAGTCTGCCTCCTGTTCAAACTCAGCTGAGTATGCTGCTGCTCCAGCTCTTGCAGCTATATCTGTAAATTGACCCTCGGTATTTACGCCAGCAAATGCAGCCGCCAAATCAATAACCAAACCTGCAAGACCAGCCATAGTTAAATTTTGCTTCTTTGCATCTATATGCCCCATTGCGTTATGCGCAAGTTCATGTGATATAACTAATGCTGCTTCTTCATCAGTCTTGAAAAAGTCCATCAATCCGCTATGAACTACGATGCGCTCACCATCTGCATATGCATTTTTTATATCATCGCGCTTAAGAAGCAAGCCATATTTGCATACATTTCTGGGCACTACATCAATGGATATTTGTTCTTGACCTCTTTGAACAGATATTGATATTCTTTCTCCATCTTTGAGAACTTTTGCAAGATACTTGTAAAATTCTTTTTCTGCATCTTCTCCAATAGGCACATTCCAATTATTGATTGAAACTGGGACATCTTTACTTTTTAACCCTGCTACATGAGCAGGAGATCCAGGGATCACATAGACAAACTGCAAGAGGTCATTAATTGAATACTTATTCTTTATCACATCCTGCCATTCTTCACTGAAATGGTAACTATTCCATGCAATCACGCCAATTGAAGGATGAATCTTATCTTTACAAAGAGCTGTACCATTTTCCAAAATTGGATAGCCTATTCTATAAAGTCTCATTTCTGCTGAAATCCATGCTTCCGCTGCCATTTCACGCTGCTTTCGTTCTTCAATTTCAGCAGCAACTGAGGAAACTTTGGGAGTTTTTGTTTGTGGTGCTGCACAAGCGACGAGTAACAGCAAAATATACAAGATCAAGTTAAGCGGTTTAGTTACATAAGTCAGTCCTAAAATTTTTATTAGCATGTCAATTACCTCACTCTACTTAAGTTAAGTTTCTTCATACATCAATGGCTCTACCATTGTGTTAACCCCAAGCATGCTCAAGGAGTAATTAACAGCTGTCCTCCCGAATATCAAATGGTTATTCGAGGCGCCATAGCCTAACGTTATCGTCAGCTTCTTAAGGTGTTATGCGAAATCGCAGGTTATCACGACTGAGTTGATCAAGGCGGGTAACGCCCATCAGCTTCATATCGCGCTCAATCTCGTTATGTAGGTTACCCAGCACCCGCTCAACGCCCGCTTGCCCTGCCGCCGCCAGTGCATAAAGATATAGTCGCCCACCAGAGCAGGCTTTAGCTCCGACTGATAACGCTTTAAGCACATGGGTACCGCGCTGGATACCACCCTCGCAAATCACATCAATCTTGTCACCAACAGCATCACAAATCTCGGCCAGCTGATCAAAGGAAGCACGTGAACCATCTAGCTGTCGACCACCATGGTTGGAAACCATGATGCCAGTACAACCAATATCGACCGCACGTTTGGCATCTTGCACACTCATAACGCCCTTGAGTGCAAAATGTCCATTCCACTGAGCACAAAGTTTTTCGGCATCATCCCAATTCATTGACTGATCCAGCATGGTAGAAAAATATTCACCCACTGACACTGCCAGATTGGTGCCTTGGACAACATGACCGGAAAGATGTGGCATATCTATTTTCTGCCGCGTAAGGAAGTTCCACGCCCACATCGGGTGGATAGCGAAGCTCAATAAAGAACTAGGTGTCAACTTCAGTGGCGAGGTAAAGCCGGTGCGTAAATCACGCTCACGGTTGCCACCGGTGATGGTATCAACCGTCAGTACCATCACATTGAATTTAGCAGATCTGGCACGTTCCAGCAGCGCATCATTCAATCCATGATCCTTGTGAAAATAAAACTGAAACATTTTGGCGGTGCTGGTAATCTCGGAGATTTCCTCAACCGTGACAGTAGCCAGAGACGATACCCCAAACATGGTGCCATATTTGGTTGCCGCACGCGCTACCGCACGCTCACCTTCGTGATGAAACAAACGTTGCAAAGCCGTTGGCGCCAAATAAATGGGCATCTTTAGCTTCTGCCCCATCACCTCAACTGACATATCGATCTCGGCCACCCCTGACAATACATTGGGTACTAGGTCACAATTTTCGTAGGCTTGAGTATTACGGCGATGAGTGAGTTCATCATCAGCAGCGCCATCAATATAATGAAAAACAGACCCGGGCAACCGCTGTTTAGCTAAGCGGCGAAAATCCTGAAAGTTATGACAATGTTTGAGTCGCATTATAATCCCTCAAGATTAATGTAGTATTTCAGAGTTGATCTGAATAGTGACCTATTTTTCAAGATAACGTCTGCCTAAGTCAGACTCTCAACTAATTTTCCTTCCAGATTTGTTTGTCAGTTACGCGAAGTCTTCCATTAATATTTTACCATAGCAAGTTTTACCTTAATGGGTACGCCCAGCTCATTTTTATAGTAATCTAGAAAGCTGTCCAGATCACTAAGTAATTTCTCAATAGATCTGAAAATTTTACCCTGCCAAGTAGACTAGATAAAGCCTGCAAGATGGTCTTGTTTAAACACTCGCGATAATCATCACGCTCAGTTTTACTACAGTACCACGATATCACGCTAGGTGAGAATACGTAGTACAAATAGTTCCTAACTTATGTAAAACGACAATACAATGCTAACGCTTAACTTGCCCGAGTTGAAAATTTCACAGGTGTGATAGTGCTTGCTATCATCCTTCAATTAACGTTGAGCGCCAATCATACAGTGTCTCGTGACGTAGATGACTAACTTACTGAGATGGGTACAAGCCCACTTGCACTAGTATTTCAGTGACAGTGTTTAGAGATACTAGCTGATTTCTGCCAAAAGCTGTGCCATCATTGCCTTGGTCTGCGAAAGGTATCCGCTACCAAACAAATTCAGATGATTCAAAATGTGATAGAGGTTATACAGCGTTTTTCTTACCTGATAGTCTGGATCAAGCGGATACTCAGCGTGATAGCTGGCAAAAAACCCACCACCAAAGCCACCAAATAACTCAGTCATTGCTATGTCAGTTTCGCGGTCACCATAGTAACAGGCAGGATCAAATATAACAGGGTTACCTACATTATCACTGGCGGCATTGCCTGCCCATAAATCACCATGTAGTAGCACTGGCTCGGGTGAATAGCTGGTAAAAAACAAGGGCACGCTATCAATAAGGTTTCTACCATCATCCTGAATGCGTCCACTATAGCCATTTTTTTTGGCAAAATTAAGTTGTTTTTCTAGCCGGTTTTTTTGCCAGAAGATTGACCAGTTATCTGCCTTTGCATTGTATTGAGGCGTACTGCCAATGGTGTTATCAGTATGCCAGCCGTAAAAAGACTGCTTAAAGCCGTGCATGTGTGCAAGCTCTTTGCCAAGCAAATGACTTGCATGACTATGCAGACTGGTTAACGCAATATATTCCAGCACAATATAACTGTGGCTATCAGTCTGACCATGACAAATAACTTCAGGTACACGAACACAATTTAATGCGCCCATTTCTGCCAGCCCCTCTGCTTCAGCGCTAAACATGGAAGCAAGCTGAGGCTGATTAAGCTTAATAAAATAATTGGTATCAGCAGCCTGTAAGCAATAGGAATCGTTAATGCTACCGCCACCAACATGGTTCAGGCAATAATTACCGAATACCTGCCCGGTGCGCTGCTTAATGTCACTGATAATGCTGCTTATATCAGGCATTGCTGGTCCTTATTTTCGCTACGCGCTATTAGGGAATTTTAAGAATACTCTTAAAGAGCACGAATTGATGTATTATAACCGCAACGACAACTACTGGAAAACAAATATGGCTGATAATGATAAACAGCGGGTTGCCTTACATGCTGCCAGCCTGATCAAACATGATATGGTTGTTGGTCTTGGCACTGGATCAACCGCTGATTATTTTATTGAAGCGCTAGCACGTAGGAAGCAGCAAGAAAAACTAAATGTGATGACAGTAGCAAGCTCAACAATCAGCGCAATTAAAGCACAGACTGCGGGTCTGCCTGTGATCGGATTTGAACAATTATCAACTCTTGATTTGTATGTTGATGGCGCTGACGAAGTAACCCCTGAGCTGACATTGCTTAAAGGGCGCGGCACTGATCTGGTGAAAGAAAAATTGCTGGCCAATGCAAGTAACCAATTTTATGTGCTGGTAGACGACAGTAAACTGGTGGCACAAATCGGCGATCGCTACCCTGTTGCAGTGGAGGTACCGCCATTTGCCTGGCAACTGGTAGAGCAAAGCATGCAAAACTTAGGGGGACAAGCAACACTGAGGCGCGGTGCTGGTGGTAACGGTCTGGCAATGAGTTCTCACGGTAGCTTGATATTGGATGTGCATTTTGATGGCGCTATAGATGTACCCGCATTAACGCAGTCATTAGACAGTACGCCTGGTGTTGTTGAGCATGGTATTTTTTATCAACTGGCATCAAAAGTGTTACTCGTTAAGGATGATCTTATAGTAACACTGCCAGAGGGCGAAGCTAATTAAAAAATGTTGCCTACTATCACTATTAATGGACTTTAATAGTGTGCCGGCTAGATACACTCTCTATTCTAATGTCAAACGAACATGTGCTTAATGGTCACAAAAAAGCTAGCTAATTTCGGTCAAAAGCGTGTCATGATATTTTAAGAAGAATATAAGTTGGTTTCTTGGAGCAGGCCATCATTGCAGGTCTTGTAACCATGCTGTTAGAAGGGGCATTTCCTTTGCATCAATTAGCTGCATATCAATTAATTTTTGATAACATGCGATCATATTGTCAGGGATATTATCTATTCCTTTTTGTAAACTTAGATCATTAAGATTATCTATAATCTGTAAATTATTGGTATAGCCTGATATTTCATCTGCAAAATCTTTCATTAAATTGTGTTCGTTTCTGTCCTGATAAACCGTAGCATTATGAAATAAAATATGCCAGCCACACGCCCAGGCAATTCTTTGCGCAACAAAAGAACGCCAGATATCTGTCATTCTAAAACTACAATAAGAAGGTAAATACAGCAATGGAAAGGCTTCTTTGAACCATGTGGTATTTTGGCTGTTAAACGGACATATTGTATTCTTGCCTATGGCAATATTTTCTCTTTGGTTAAATGTAATAGGTAACGGTAATGTCAATCTATAAATGGCATCAACATCGGGATTGTCATCTGCTAAACCTTGTTGAATCGGACATAAGACATTATCTTTGTCTGCAAGATCAGGTAATGAATCCTGCAATTTTTCCAAAGCAAAGCCTCTGGGCCAGATAGTATAATCTGTAAAATACTTATAGATATTTACCCAGCTTTTATCTTCAATTAGATGGGCAGCAACTGTTTTTTCGCGCTTATCCCAGAAAGAATCTAAGGGATAATTATCGTCATCTGTTTCAATGATAACGTCAGCACCCTCTTTGATAGCTATAAGATAGCCAAGGTTTTTTCTTGCATAGTGCTTTTCAAGTATTATGTTAGCTAGGCTAAAGTGTAAACTTTTTTGCTTTGCTAACGAGTAAAAATTACACCCTGCCAGCAAAAAGTCTGTTGGACTTTTGGTATCCCCTATAACAATAAACGCCACATTATGTTTTTTCGACTCTAGCGCATACTGTTTTAGTACAGCGCTTTCTTGATGAGAAATTGATGTAATGACTAAATAAGCCGTTTGCTTCATAAATATTTACCCTTGCGATGCCATCATTTGCTTATAAGAAAATGTTGCAAATTAAACTTATTGGCACCATCTACCCCATCTCTAAAATAAGCAAAGCTTAAATCACAGGTAATGCCTGCCAACGCTATAAATGACTTAATAGTGTTTCGGCTTTAGATACGCCAAATTCTCCCGATCCCTCAACACCAATATAGCTCACCACACCATTGTCAACCAGCATAGCAAAACGTCGACAGCGAATACCCATGCCGTTATTGGTCAGATCGCGATCCACGCCAAGTGCTTTAGAAAACTCAGCGCTACCATCAGCCATCATTCTCACCTTACCATTTATATTTTGCGTTTTGCCCCAGGCAGCCATAACAAACACATCATTAACTGCCATACACCAGATTTCATCAACACCGCCTGCCTTGAGATCATCTGCATACTGAACATAACCCGGTAAATGTTGCTCCGAGCAAAGCGGAGTGAATGCACCTGGCACACCAAATATAATAATTTTTTTGCCTTGCGTTGCCGCAATGACATCATGGACTTGTGGATTAAGCGCACAACCAGACTGACTGTCGAATTCAGTACTTTCGCTTAATTGAGCGGCAGGGAGACGTTGTCCAATTTCAATGGTCATAATCATTCCTCACAATTTTTTATAACAAATATAGTGTACGCTTACATGTTTAAGATACAGATAAAAACACCAATATTGTTTGATGTAAGCAGCAGGGGCATAATAGCACCGTTTAGCATAAAGCTTAAAACTGTATATTTTTAAGGGGATTCTTAAATGGTTAAGCGATCTGTATTACGCTGGGGTATTTTAGGTGCCGCACGTGTTAATGAGCGATTATTGCCAGCGATTTTAGCGGCAGAGAATGCGCAACTAATGGCCATTGCCAGCCGCAGAAAAGGTGCGGCTAGTGACTTAGTTGCCAAATATGCGCCTCAGAAGAAGAATAAGATACATTGTTTAGATGATCCTGATGCGTTACTGAACGATCCAGACATTGATGCTATTTATCTACCTATGGCAAATCATGAACATACCGAATGGGCGCTAAAAGCCATTACTGCTGGCAAACACGTATTAATTGAAAAACCAATGGCATTAACAGTAGGTGATATTGATGCGATTACCCAGGCAGCGACTATACATGATGTCAATGTAATGGAGGGATTTATGTATGTATTTCACCCACAACATGACTATGTAGGTAAGATAATAGCAGCAGGCAATATTGGTGATGTACGTACAGTAAAAACCTGTTTCTCATTTCCGATGAAACCAGCACGGCTTTACCGCCTAGAAAAAGCCGTTACTCAGGGCGGTGGCGCTATGTGGGATATTGGGCCGTATGCCATTCATAGTGCCCGCAAGTGGTTTGATAGCGCGCCAGTGTCAGTAGTAGCCATGGCTAAGTTCATTGATAGTGGTGCTGATACCAGCTTAAGTGGTGTGCTTGATTTTGACGATGGTAAATACGCCCACTTTGATATTAGTTTTGAACGTGCTCGGTGCAGTGAATACGAGATTATTGGCACATTAGGAGGCGTTAGATGTCATACCGTTTGGCAAAACCCAAAGGATTCACCTGTAGTGACATGGTGGACGGACAGCGGTGAATATCATCGCGTTGAACTCATGGCAAAAGTTAATCATTTTGAACTTGAAATTGCCCATTTTAGTGATTGCGTTTTAAACAGAAAAACGCCTGCTTTAACGCTGGCAGATGCCAAGACAAACTGCCAAACAATTTTAGCAGCATTGCAATCAGCAAGTACAGCCGCCAGCGTGGTGATCAACCATTCTGTAACTTGATTTCATACCGGTTGTGATAATCTGTCCAGTAACTGATCTAACACTGCTATACGATCTGACGGCTCTGGCAGGTCGCCAATAAAACGCAATTTATCTTGGCCATCCAGCTTGTAAACTGATGGCTTTGATTGAATCAGCTGGATGATCGTCGCTGGATCAACCGCAGACTGTTGTGCAAAGGTGATGCGTCCACCCTGATCATGAACAACAATTCTACGAATAGCGAGCAACTTAGCTTTGAAGCGCAAAGCCTGGACAGCCATTAATATTTGTGCCTGTGCTGGCAATAGCCCAAAACGATCAATTATTTCTGATTGCAATTCATCCAATTCATTATTATCCAAGGTTGCTGCTATGCGTTTATAAAGCATCAGCCGCGCATGTATGTCAGGTAGATAATCAACAGGAATTAACGCGGGTGTATGCAGGTCAATATCAATAAATTGACGATCGTTAGCATTAAGACTATGCTGTTTGCCTGATTGTAAAACACTGACAGCACGCTTCAATAGCTCATTGTAAAGGCCAAAGCCAATTTCCTGTATTTGACCACTTTGCTCATCACCTAGTAACTCGCCCACCCCACGAATCTCCATATCATGCGTTGCCAGATTAAAGCCCGCGCCCAGATCCTCAATAGATTCGATGGCTTGCAGACGTTTGACAGCTTCTTTAGTCATTGCTTTTTCTGGCGGTACAAGCAGATAGGCATAAGCACGATGGTGTGAACGACCAACGCGACCACGAATCTGATAGAGCTGTGCCAGGCCAAGTTTATCAGCACGATTAATAAAGATAGTATTAGCAGATGGAATATCAATGCCTGTCTCGATGATAGTAGTACAGATAAGTACATTAAATCGCTGATGATAAAAATCAAGCATGATGTGCTCTAATTCACGTTCACGCATTTGACCATGGGCGATACCTACCTTAGCTTCAGGCATAATCTGTTCAATTTCACGCGCAATACGATTGATATCTGCTACTTTGTTGTGCAGAAAATACACCTGGCCTCCTCGCCTGATTTCGCGCAATATTCCCTCGCGAATATGCTCAGTGTGCCATTGCTGCACAAAGGTTTTTATCGCTAAACGGCGGGCGGGCGGAGTGGCAATAACAGACAGATCGCGAATACCCGACATTGACATATTTAGGGTGCGTGGAATGGGTGTGGCAGTCAAGGTAAGTACATCTATTTCGGTGCGATATTTTTTGATATGCTCTTTTTGTGTGACGCCGAAACGATGCTCTTCGTCCAGAATAAAAAGGCCCAATTGCTTGGGATTAATATCCTGCTGAATCAGCTTATGAGTACCAATAATAATATCAGCAGTACCATTACTTATATTTGTCTTAGCTGTATCCAGTTGTTTTTTAGAACGAAAACGAGACATAATCTCAATATGAACAGGCCAATCAGCAAAACGATCCTTAAAATTTTCATAGTGTTGTTGTGCCAGTAACGTCGTAGGCACTAACACCATCACTTGTTTACCAGATTGCACAGCTAAAAATGCAGCGCGCATAGCCACTTCGGTTTTGCCAAAACCAACATCACCACAAATCAACCGATCCATTGGTTTATCTGATGCAATATCAGCAATGACATCATCAATTGCATCCTGTTGATCAACTGTTACTTCAAATGGGAAAGCAACGGCAAAACGCGCATATTGATCGTCTGGTCGATCAAGCGGCAGCTTGTGACAAGCAGCGCGCTGCGCATAAACATCAAGTAATTCTACGGCTACATCACGTGCTTTTTGTGCTGCTTTTCGGCGAGCCCTTTCCCACTGACCAGAGCCAAGTTTATGCAAAGGCGCAAGATCAGACGATACCCCAGAATAGCGGCTGATTAAATCCAAAGCGGCGATGGGTACATACAGTTTATCGCCTTCAGCGTACTCAAGTATGACATATTCGGCTGTGATATCGCCAACGTCTAATGGCTGTAAACCAAGATAACGGCCAACACCATGATCCTCATGCACGACAGCGTCACCAACTGTTAATTCCGCTAAATTTCCAATAACAGCATTGGCATTATGTTTTTTGCGGTTACGGCGGCGACGTTGCATCACTTGCTCACCAAATAGCTGTGATTCGGCAATAACAGCTACTTTAATCTGCGGTAATACCAAGCCATGTTCAAGGGGGGCAACAGTAATACCCAAAGTTTTGTCGTCGGCTAAAAATGTATCCCAGTTTAGGTAAACGTTAGGGGCAAGATTATAATTGCGCAATAAATCTAACATTATTTCACGACGACCTAGTGTTTCGGCAACGAATAATATACGCCCATGAAATTCATTAATAAACTGGCGCAAGACATCGGATGAATGGCTATGTTTGACGCTTAAAGTTAATTGTGGCGGGACAACAGTAGCGTAGTTATAAATATCCGTGCCTGGTGCCAGCTCAAATGCCTGTAAGTAAAGCTGTTGATAATGCTTAAAACTGGCAAACAATTCGTCCGCCTTAAAAAATAACAAATCCGGCGGTAATATTGGTCTTTCCTGATCGTCAGCGTATTGCTGGTGACGCTGACTGACTTCCTGCCAAAAATCGCTAGCGGTCTGGTGCAGGTTTTGCGTGCTAACCATCAACACGTTATCAGCAAGATAATCAATTACACTATTGGTATGCTGAAAAAACAGCGGCAGATAATACTCAATGCCGTTTGGTATATTGCCTGCACTGATTTCCTGGTATATCAGACTGCGCTCGCAATTGTCGCCAATGTGCTGGCGGAATTGGTGACGGAATAACATAATACTGTCATTGGTAATAGCAAACTCACGAGCAGGTAGGAACTGAATAGAGTCAGTAATATTAATTGAACGCTGTGTGTCCGGATCAAACGTTCGCAACGAATCAATTTCATCATCAAACAAATCAACTCTATAAGGGTATTGGCTACCCATTGGGTATATATCAATGATGGCACCGCGAACCGCAAATTCACCATATTCTGTCACTTGAGATACACGCTGATAACCTACTCTTTCCAGTTTTTGTTGCCAGCTCTGGCTATTGAGCGTATCACCGACATTCAGTACTAGATTATGGCTATCCAAAAATTCACGAGGAGTAATACGGTGCATAATAGTGGTAATGGGCACAAATACAATACCACGCTTGAAATGAGGCAGTTGCTGGAGCGTTTCCATGCGCTCGGCGATAATATCCTGATGCGGTGAAAACCTGTCATAAGGCAGTGTCTCCCAATCAGGAAAATGCAAAATGGTGAATTGCTGCTTTGTCATATAAAAGCGTGTTTCCATCTCCAGACGATGAGCAGAGGCAGTGCTGTCAGTTAATACTAAAACAGGGCCGTTATGATATCGCGCTACGTTAGCCAGCAGTAGACCCTGAGCACTACCGTACAGCTGGCCTGCCTGATAATAATCATTCGTTTTAGCTGGTAACTGCGGTTGTAACGGACTTATCATGTTGAATTTAAGATGATCTGCAATCAGGTTCGTTATTAAAGGTGCGTCATTTTCCCATAAAAATTAGCATAAAGCACCGTCACAACAGCAACAGATTCATCTAAAAAAGATTGTTGTACCTCAGGGCTAATATGGGAGATAATAAAAGAGTCCGAATCAAAGGCTTGTCTGCATAATAAATATTAATGAAGCATGGTTAAAAAAATAGTTAGCATCTGCTTATGGTTAATACTGGCTACTGAAAATAAGCAGGTATCAGACTGGTGGCTAACAAGATAAGTGTAACCGATAGTCAGTTTAACGTAGCAGCGTTTTTAGGTGCACTGACTAGTCAACCTGGCGTTTATTGTATGCTTGATAATAAAGGCAAGGTGCTTTATGTTGGCAAAGCTGGCAACTTAAAAAAACGTATAGCAAGCCATTTCCGCCAAGCAGGCCAAACTGTAAAAACGCAGGCAATGGTGAGCCAAATTGCCAACATTGATATTACTGTTACTCATACCGAAAATGAAGCGCTTATTCTGGAAAATAACCTGATCAAGGAATTGATGCCGCGTTACAACATTCTGTTGCGCGATGATAAAAGCTATCCTTACTTATTTGTTTCGGCAAATAAATTTCCGCGGCTGAGTTTACATCGCGGTATAAAGCGAAAACAGGGACGCTATTTTGGTCCCTATCCCAGTAGCAGTGCAGTACGAGAAAGTCTGAGCCTGTTACAAAAAATATTTCCGGTCAGACAGTGTGATGATAGCTACTACCAAAATCGTTCCAGACCTTGTTTGCAGTATCAGATAAAAAGATGTACAGCGCCCTGTGTTGATCTTATATCTGCGCACGATTATCAAAAGGATGTTGATCATACGATGCTGTTTCTTGCTGGCAAAAACCATCAAGTTATTGAGGAACTATCTAAGCAAATGGAACGCGCTTCTAATGAGTTACGTTTTGAAGACGCTGCCGCTATCAGAGATAAAATAAGCAACTTGCGCAGAGTGCAGGCGCAACAATATGTCAGCTCAGAGCAAGGCGATATTGATGTACTGGCAGCAAAGGTGCAAGAAGGTATGGCAGTTGTTGAGGTCTGTTTTATCCGCGGTGGCCGCAATTTAGGCAATAAAAGCTACTTTCCTCAAGGGCCAGTCAGTAGCTCGCCCAATGAGTTATTATCAGCATTTATACCCCAGTATTACTTGGGCAGGCAGGTGCCTGATGATATTTTGCTGAGTCATGCACCAGATGATATGGCGTTATTGCAAGCGGTATTACGATCAGAATCGCAACATCGAGTAGGTCTGCGCTGCCCACAACGCGGTACCAGTATGCACTGGATGAAGATGGCAATGACCAATGCCAGTATAAGCCTTAGACAGCGATTATCCAGCCAGGCGAACTTATTACAGCGCTTTGAGACATTACAACAGGCATTTAGTCTGGATGAAATGCCGCAACGATTAGAATGTTTTGACATTAGTCACACGCGCGGTGAAAAAACAGTGGCATCATGTGTAGTATTTGGATTACAGGGGGCTATAAAATGTGATTACCGTAAGTTTAACATTAACAATATTACCCCTGGTGATGATTACGCAGCGATGGGCCAGGCGCTGCTGAGGCGCTTTACCCGTCTACAAAAGGGTGAGGGAAAACGACCTGATTTACTGCTGATTGATGGCGGAAAAGGTCAATTAACGGCAGCACAAACAGTAATGAACGAATTACAGCTTGATATTGATATAGCAGCGATTGCTAAAGGCCCAACACGACGGGCTGGTGAAGAAACAGTATTATTAGCAGGTCGTCAACAGCACATTAATTTACCCGCCCATTCATCGGCCTTGCATTTATTGCAACAAGTGCGTGATGAAGCGCATCGTTTTGCCATAACAGGCCACAGACAACGTCATGCTAGAGCAATGACAACATCATTACTAGAAGAAATAAAAGGTATAGGACCAAAACGGCGGCAAAAATTATTGTACCAATTTGGCGGTTTGCAAGCACTAAAAAGGGCGGGCGTGGAAGATTTGACAAGAGTTGCAGGTATCAGTAATGCGTTGGCGCAAAAAGTGCATGATATGTTACATGACAATAACTAAGTAAGAAAACGGATAATTTCATGGTAGGATGGGCAGACACCTTCATCATGTTACAAAACTAAATTTTAATGCTGAATTTACCTAACACTTTGAGCTTGATGCGTATTGCATGTATTCCTCTGTTGATAGTACTTTTTTTTCTGCCCTATAAACAAGCGTTAGTTTGGGCGACCGTTACCTTTACTATCGCCGCATTAACGGATTGTCTGGATGGCTATTTAGCAAGAAAACACAATAAAATATCGCCATTCGGCGCATTTATTGATCCGGTAGCGGATAAGCTACTGGTCGCCGTCTCCTTAGTATTAGTACTATACAAGTCACCGGAAATCTATATCTTAATTCCAGTACTCATTATTATTGGTCGCGAAATTGCAGTATCTGCATTACGCGAATGGGCTGCCAGTTTGGGTCAGGCATCACTCGTCAACGTGTCGCAGGCTGGTAAAATAAAAACTGTAATTCAAATGTGTTCAATTGGCTGCCTTATTTTTTATAATCCGTTATTCGGTTGGCCGATATTTGCTATAGGAGTAATATTGCTTTACATAGCAACGCTGCTGACAATAATCTCAATGATAAGTTACCTGAAATCAGCATGGTCGTTATTAACGCCTAAAGGTTGACAGTGAAGAACTTTCACCTATAATCTTGACCCGTTATAAGCGGGAATAGCTCAGTTGGTAGAGCACGACCTTGCCAAGGTCGGGGTCGCGAGTTCGAATCTCGTTTTCCGCTCCAAATTCTAAAAGCCGTAGTCAATGCTGCGGCTTTTTCATGTTGTTCTAAAGGGCTGCGTGGCAGAGTGGTTATGCAGCGGACTGCAACTCCGTAAACGCCGGTTCAATTCCGACCGCAGCCTCCACTTATCAGGCATAGCTGATGTTAGCATCTACTCGCAATCTAGTATGCTGACCGCCTAGTCACATCTGTATCAAAGCGTATCAAAGTAATCGCTGATCGCATCAGTAATATCAGCAACGCTGCCCGTAGCTGTAATACGATATAGTTTTTGTTGCTTTTGATAGTAGTCAATCAGTGCTGCTGTTTGTTGCTGATAAACAGCAAGGCGATTATTGATCGTATCTGCATTATCATCAGCACGCTGGAATAGTTGCCCATTGCATACATCGCAGATATTTTTATGTTTGGGTGGCGATAGTTGCACGTGATAAATAGCATTACACGCTTTACAGGTACGCCGCCCAGTTAAACGCTGTACCAGCTTTTCAGCAGAAATATCAAGCAATACAATGCCCTGTAAAGGTTTGAGTTCAGTAAGTACAACATCAAGTGCTTCTGCCTGGGCGATATTGCGCGGAAAGCCATCAAGTATATAACCATGACTTGCATCATCTTGAGCAATACGCTCTATAATCAAATCAACGACAATATTATCAGAAACTAACACCCCAGAATCCATCGCTGATTTCGCCTGTTTGCCCAGTTCAGAGCCAACATTTACTGATGATCTTAATAAATCACCAGTAGAAATTTGGGGGATAGCATATTTTTTTGCCAGTATTGCTGCCTGCGTGCCTTTGCCTGATCCGGGTGCGCCTAATAGCACCGTTCTCATGGTAGCCTCTTTATGACTGATAATGTTAGTAGGTTTTTTATAGCAAACAATAAATACATCGGCAAAGCGCAAATCCTGTCAATAACAAGAAAACCAGCAGACACAGAAAGCGACCACATCGTAAAAATTCCAATAGTGGCTAAGAATCATCTGTGAAAAAGCGCAATTTTAAATTGCAATAGCGTTAGCAGCATTAACATACAACCAGTAAGTTCCTTCAGACTCATCTTAATATTTAACGCTCCAGCAATGATTTTTTATCCGGTTTACCATCCCAGTCTTCAGCATCAGCTAATGGATCTTTTTTCTCAGAAAGCACAGGCCATAACTGGGAAAGCTCTTCGTTAATCTGTAAAAATTCACCTTGATCATCAGGCAAATCATCTTCAGAGAAAATAGCTTCTGCCGGACATTCTGGCTCACACAAGGTACAATCAATACATTCTTCTGGATTAATCACCAGAAAATTAGGGCCTTCATGAAAACAATCTACCGGACAAACGTCTACGCAATCCGTATATTTACACCTTATGCAATTTTCTGTGACAACAAAGGTCATACCTGTTCCAATCCAAACTTACATGATGAACAAAAAATAAGCGACCTTTAATTTTACATGATCGCTAGCTAAATTATAGCAACTAAGTATCAAGCCTTTCTATAATAGCTCCGATAGCACGCGTTAATTTTGTTAAATCAGCCTGATCAATAATGTACGGTGGCATAATATAAATCAGATTTTTAAACGGTCTTATCCATACGCCCTGATTGACAATAAATGTCGGTAACCACTTCATGTCATCATCAAGACAACCGTACAGCTCAACGACACCAATTGCCCCTTTTATACGCACATCCTTAACCAAACAGCTTGCCTGATAGGGCAAGAGTTCGGTGACAAGCTGTTGTTCAATAGCATGAATCCGTTGCTGCCAATCTGATTCCATTAAAACAGCGATACTTTCAGCGGCAATACAGCACGCCAATGGGTTAGCCATAAAAGTAGGTCCATGCATCAAAACACCGGCGCCATCAGAAGCAATCCCATGCGCAACCTTATCTGAACACAATGTTGCCGCCAAGGTCATATAGCCACCCGTTAGCGCTTTACCTAAACAAAGAATATCAGGATAAATGCCTGCCTGCTCATAGGCAAATAAACTGCCAGTACGCCCAAAACCAGTCGCGATTTCATCAAAAATCAGCAAAATATCATAATGATCACAGAGCACACGCAACTCACGCAGATACTCCGGACAATAAAAACGCATGCCGCCAGCACCTTGCACTAAAGGCTCAATAATAACAGCCGCTAACTGATGATGATGTGTTTCTATTATCTGGTGACATTCAGCAATATGACTATCCTGCCAATCTTGGTCATATCGGCAGGTTGGTGAAGGAGCAAATAAATGTTGTGTCAATACCGGCGAAAACAATGTATGCATACCATTATCGGGATCGCATACCGCCATAGCGCCAAAGGTATCACCATGATAACCACTGCGGTGTGCTAGTAAACGCTGTTTTTTTAACTTTCCTTGAGCAAACCAGTATTGTATGGCCATTTTGATGGCAACTTCAATTGCAATAGAGCCAGAATCAGTAAAAAACACCTTCTGTAATGGTGTAGCGGTAATATTAATTAGCCTGCGGGCAAGATTAACTGCTGGTTGGTGAGTTATTCCGCCAAACATCACATGTGCTAACTGATCAATTTGCCGTTTGGCAACTTGATTTAAGCGGGGATGATTATAGCCATGAATTACTGACCACCATGATGACATGCCATCAATTATTCGACGACCATCAGCCAGCGTTAAATGAACGCCATCTGCTGATATAACTTCATGAACTGGAAACTGATTGTCTGCGCTGCTATAAGGATGCCAGATATGGTTTGCATCAAACGACAAATTATCGCTGTTTTGCATAGTAATGTGAACGCGCCACAGATCTGATTATTTGGTTATACTAAAACTTTCGCCGCAACCGCACGATGAGACAACATTGGGGTTATTAAACTTAAAACTCTGGTTGAGTCCCTGTTTGACAAAGTCAAGTTCAATACCATTCAGAATCGGTGCACTTGCCTTGTCAATCACTACTTTGACATCATCCTGTTCAACAACAATATCATTAGCAGAAACACTTTCAGCAAAATCCAAAGCATAACTGTATCCTGAGCAGCCGCTTTTAACCACGCTAATACGCAGGCCGATGGCTGATTGACGTTGCATCACCATATCATGAACACGATCAACTGCAGACTCAGTCAGTGTAATCATGTTTCACTTAGTGTTCAAGACCAGCAAATTTAATCACGATATTATCATGCGACCGTTGATAATCGCTTACAACCCGAGCCAAGGTGATACTGGATAAATACTGGCTGATATTTTCACTCAAACTTAGCCATAAATGATGGCTAAGGCACATCTCACCATCATGGCAGTCACCTTTACCCGCACAGGCGGTACTGTCTAGCTCCTCATCAACCGCTGACATCACATCAAGAATGGTAATACTGTCAACCGAACGACCCAATTGATAACCACCGCCAGGGCCGCGGGTACTCTTTACCAGCTTATGCTTGCGCAGACGGGCAAATAATTGCTCTAAATATGATAACGAAATACCCTGACGATCAGAAATATCAGCCAATGTAATCAAGCCTTTGTCATAGTTAACGCTCAAATCAAGCATCGCTGTAACTGCGTAACGGCCCTTGGTTGTTAGTCGCATAAATAAAATAACCCTGTTTATTCAGGGGTTAATCATTACATGACTGACTATTTTGGTCAACTTTATTATGCACTACGATAAAAGCTGTCTATTCTTTCTCGCCAACATCCTGCAACGTGAAAGAGTTTTCCTTAATCTTCCTAAAGGTATAATTACTTTTAACTGAGTAAACCTGCGTGCGCTTTAAGCCATGTCTGGCGGCAATCTCCCTAGGCTTGAGACCAACCAGATCACCATGTCTTATTCTCCATGCCATGAGTGCGGTCATACGATGTTGAGATTTTGTAATGGCCTCCCCTTTCACATTTTCGTTTGTCAGTGCATCAATACGCCGCTCAAGCTCATCAATATGCTCAATTAAGCCGTGTATTGTTGTAGCAACTGGATCGGGAGTTTCGTTGGATGTACCATAGGCATCAAAGCCGACTGACTGCGCTAGTTTTTGCTGCTCTTTGTGCGCATCACTATGCTCTAACGTCACCGCTCTACCAGGCACACCCACTATGGTATCGCCAGCAGCAACATCTTTAACAACAACGGCATTGGAGCCAATACGCGCGTTATCGCCAATCAACACTGGGCCTAACACTTTAGCACCAGCACCAATTACTACATTATTGCCGAGAGTTGGGTGACGCTTGCCTTCTTTCCATGATGTACCGCCTAATGTCACACCATGATAAATTGTGCAATCATCACCGATTTCAGACGTTTCGCCAATCACTACACCCATGCCATGATCAATAAAAAATCGACGACCGATTTTTACCGCAGGATGAATTTCAACGCCGGTTAACCAACGGTTGATTGCTGCAAAAAACCGTCCTATCCAGTTGAGTCCATGTACCCATAACCAATGGTTCAACCGGTGCCAATACAGTGCCTGTACACCAGGATAGGTAGTCACAACCTCAACCACATTACGGGCAGCAGGGTCGCGATCAAATACACAAGCAGCATCTTCTTTTATCCGCTGCCACAAACTTATGTTTTCAGTCATGAGGATTCTCCTTTGTAGGTTTCGGCAGCACGTAAAATACCATGCAAAATATGCAGTTCATTACGATCCAATGCCGATCGGTTAAATAATCGCCGCAAACGGCGCATCAGCTTACGTGGGTTGTCTGGATTTAAAAATCCTATTGTTGTTAATGTACGCTCAAGATGGGCATACATCTGCTCCAAATCGTCCGCAGTCACAGAATCACAATCTTCACCAACAGCATTCGCTACTACCCTTGGCGCAAGCATCACATTAACTTCATACGCCAATACCTGCACGGCAGATGCTAAATTTAATGAACTGTAATCAGGGTTGGCGGGAATGTTGATTAAATAATGACAACGATCCATGTCTTTATTAGCCAATCCAGAATGCTCAGGACCAAACATCACTGCAATATGGGTGCTATCCTGATGTTGCTTCATCATTATCACCGCTTCACGTGGACTGACTATCGGTAACGGCAGGTGGCGTAGTCGCGCGCTCATGCCATATACATAATGACACCCTGACAGGGCATTATCAAGATTGTTATGTATAACGGCGCTCACCAATACATCATCAGCACCGCAGGCACGCGCTGTTGCCTCAGCACTTGGGTATTTTTTTGGTGCAACCAGGTGCAGATTGCTAAGCCCCATCGTTTTCATCGCTCTTGCTGATGCCCCTATATTGCCAGGATGCTTGGTGCCTACCAATACAAAACGAATATTATCCAGCACACTCATACTGTTCTCCTAGTCACAAACATTGCATCACCATAACTAAAAAACCGATATTGACAGTCAATGGCATGCTGATAGGCTGTCATCACATTGTCTTTACCGGCAAATGCAGCCACCAGCATCAGCAAGGTTGATACTGGCAAGTGAAAATTAGTAATCATCACATCCACGCTGTTAAATTTATAACCTGGATAAATAAACATATCAGTCTCACCAGCAAATGGAGTTATTCCACCGCAGCGTGAAGCACTCTCTAGCGCTCTGACGCTGGTCGTACCAACCGCAATAACCCGCCCGCCCCTAGCGCGTGCCATCTTAACCTTATCACACACCGCTGCTGATACATAAGTGCGCTCTGAATGCATGGTATGCTGGCTTATATCATTCACTCGAACCGGCTGAAATGTACCTGCGCCCACATGCAGGGTAATATGCGCTATCGCTACCCCCAGCTTTTCAATGCGCTCTAATAATATCTTATCAAAATGCAATCCTGCGGTTGGCGCCGCTACCGCGCCAACATGCTCAGCATACACAGTCTGGTAGCGTACCCTGTCAGCAGGCAATGGATCACGTTCAATATAAGGCGGCAGGGGCAATCGTCCATATTGCTCCAGCGCGGCAGTAACGGTCATGCTGCCATGAAAATATAGCTTAAACAGCCCTTTTTCCCGCGCTGTTACCTCAACATCCAGACTGCTTTCTAATAGCAGGCGCGCACGAGCAGCAGGGACTTTATTACTGCGAATATGTGCCAATACGTGATGGTCGTCCAAAATACGCTCAACCAGCACCTCCACTTTACCCCCGCTGACCTTCTTGCCTAAAAGGCGTGCTAGCATGACTTTAGTATTGTTGAACACCAATAAATCATTGGCTTGCAACAAGGTTAGTAAATCAGCAAAGCAATAATCTGTTGTCTGTCCACTATTACCATTAAGCGCCAATAAACGGCTATCGGTACGCTCTTTTGCTGGAAACTGCGCAATTAGGTCAGTGGGCAGGTTAAATTGAAAATCGTTGCGTTGCATACCGTAAAATAATAGCAAATTCTATGCTGGATTTAGCTTAAGACTAGCAGCTTAAGCCAAAAATTGTTACCATCTTAACTTATGACATCACACGATAAATCATAAGGGCATACCAATATGACTGATGCAACAAACGATCAAAACTTACAAGACTATAAGACGTTTATTGGCGAAGAAAACCAAGCCTAAAAATTTAGGTGACGGTTTTTCCGTAAGCAAAATTAAATAAAGACGTTGATAACTTGCAGCATGTTACTTTTCATGGCGTGAGCATGATAAGTCACCCCTTCATTGACCCAGTTGCCCTGTCCATTGGAACACTACAGATTCACTGGTACGGCTTAATGTACCTGCTTGCCTTTATCACTGCTTGGTGGTTGGGGCGTTTGCGCGCAGATAGGTATGGCTGGACAAAAGCAGAAGTAGAAGATGTGCTTTTTTATGGTGCGCTTGGGGTGATTATTGGTGGACGTTTAGGCTATGTAGTGTTTTACGGCTTACCGCATACCTTATCACATCCTCTTAATGTAGTTAAGGTATGGCAGGGTGGTATGTCATTTCATGGTGGTCTTATTGGGGTGCTGGTAGCCTTTTGGCTGTTTGCCAGACGCAGCGGCAAGCATTACTTTGCAGTCAGTGATTTCATTGCCCCTATGGTGCCAATTGGTTTGTTTTTTGGTCGTATTGGTAATTTTATTAATGGTGAATTATGGGGCAAAGCAAGCAGTCTGCCATGGGCGATAGTGTTTCCAGCGGCAGGAAACATGCCGCGTCACCCCTCTATGCTGTATCAGGCAGCATTGGAAGGTTTACTGCTGTTTATCATTTTATGGTGGTATTCGCTTAAACCTAAACCGTTAGCAGCGGTATCTGGCTTATTTTTAATCGGATATGGCCTGCTCAGGTTTATCGTTGAGTTTGTCCGCGTGCCCGACGAGCAATATGGTTATCTGGCGTTAAACTGGCTAACTATGGGCCAGGTACTGTCATTGCCAATGATAATAGCCGGGATATTCATCACAATAAACGCCCATCAACACCAACATTTACAGTAAAATACCCAGCCACACAAGAACTGCAATCATAATACTGAAAAACACCGCCAATGAGCCATAATCCTTGGCGCGACCAGCAAGAGTATGGTGATTGAATCCAATGCGATCAGTGACACATTCAATGGCAGAGTTTAATAACTCAACAATAAGTACAACTACCAAACTGGCTAACATAGCCAACCGCTCATACGCAGATACATCAAGGTAAAAGCTTGACACCCCAAGCAATACAGCAACAATGAATTCCTGCAAAAATGCTGTTTCACAGCTAAGGGCTGATTTTAAGCCATGCCATGAATACATACATGCATGCATGATACGTCTAATGCCAGTATGTTTTTTCATAAAATGTTAAGAATCTGACCAAGATAAATAAAGCTATACTATCAAGACTGACATGAAAGAATCACTTTTAATCAATTAATTGAAAATAAAAAAGAACTAATTGTTTTTGCACCTATCCTAAATCATCAGCACATTAATCTGCTTTTCCTAGCTAACATCTTTTTTAACGATAACTTTAACCTAACTAAACAAATCTATACAGACAGTTTTTGTGAGTATTTGATAAAAAATAACTAGAAAGAAAATTATAGCAACAATTAACAGTGATACGCATGATGATGACCTAGGCGAAAGCGCTATTGATAACACTATCAGAGCACTAGGTAGTAATGATTGCTTAAGTGGTCGGGTAGGTGACGAA
This sequence comes from Methylophagaceae bacterium, assembly GCA_965199725.1. Lineage (GTDB taxonomy): Bacteria > Pseudomonadota > Gammaproteobacteria > Nitrosococcales > Methylophagaceae. Next base: position 1,123,778 of record OZ241321.1, on the reverse strand, counting down.
GCTTAACTGGCGCTGATGGTGGTGACACCCTAGTAGTTGACACAGATGATGACGTGTATGTACTTGCTAATGGATTTGGTCAAGATACCATCAATAATCAGTTGGAGATAGGCAATTGGTACAAACATGTCAATTACCAGCTTAATAGTATTGAAGCAGGCACATCTGCTTTGTTAAACAACAATGTAGATCAGTTAGTCAAGGTCATGGCTGCCTATATGTACTATTAGGAGTAGCTCAAGTCATTTCGCAGCAAACCAAAGATGATCTAAAACATTATTAGCCAATACTTGGATGTAAAGCTACTTGGCTTGGCATCCTGCTTAAGCTAAAAGGAATTATTTTGGCTCTTTTTGTTTAGTTACACTTTATCTGCTTTCTTGCTTTAAGCAAAAAATAGGCTACTGGCATTAAACTCATAGGCGTTTTAACTTATTAAATGTCTGTTCAGCGATTGCCAGTGCTTTATCAGTATTATCTGCTAACACGTTAAAGTGACCCATTTTACGCCCTTGTCGTGCCTCTTTTTTGCCATATAAGTGTAATTTGTTTTGGGGTTGCCCCAATTTAATATATCAATACTTATCGTGAAAAATTGTAGCTGATAGAATATAGCACTTATTTTAAGCTATAAGGCTACGTGCTATATTTTTTGATGAATTACCAAAACAATTTTGATGTGATTGTGATTGGCGGTGGTCATGCTGGCACTGAGGCTGCCTTGGCAGCGGCAAGACAAGGCGTAAACACCCTGCTACTGACCCAGAATATTGACACCCTAGGTCAAATGAGCTGTAACCCTGCCATAGGCGGTATTGGCAAAGGTCATCTGGTGAAAGAAATTGATGCACTTGGCGGCTGCATGGCGCAGGCGGCTGATAAAGCCGGCATTCAGTTTCGCATCTTAAATGCCAGTAAAGGGCCAGCAGTAAGAGCAACGCGAGCGCAGACAGATCGCGCGCTTTACAAAATGACAATACGCAGTTATCTGGAGTCCGAGCCTAAGCTATACCTTTTGCAACAAAAGGTGGATGATCTGATTGTTGACAAGGAAAAAGTAACCGGGGTTATTACCCAATCTGGCCTGCATTTTACAGCACGATCAGTTGTGCTGACCGCAGGTACATTTTTAGACGGTCTGATTCATATAGGAATGAAAAAATATGCTGGTGGGCGCGCTGGTGATCAAGCCTCAATCGCATTAGCAAAAAAATTAAAGGCGTTATCTCTAAGAGTAGAACGGCTCAAAACAGGAACACCACCTAGAATAGCAGCAAACAGTATTGACTTTTCAGTGCTGAACGAACAATCGGGAGATAAGCCAACACCGCTATTTTCATTTTTGGGCAAGGCATCTGACCATCCTGACCAGATACCATGTCATATTACCCATACTAACGAAAAAACCCATCAAGTTATTCGCAATAATCTTGATCGTTCACCCATGTATAGCGGTGAGATTGAAGGAACAGGCCCACGTTATTGTCCCTCAATTGAAGACAAGGTAGTGCGCTTTGCTGACAGAACGTCGCATCAAATTTTTCTGGAGCCAGAAGGCTTGAATTGTGGTGAAGTCTACCCTAATGGTATCTCAACCAGCCTGCCTTTTGATGTGCAGTATGCCATTGTGCGATCAATGAAAGGATTGGAAAATGCACATATTACCCGACCAGGTTACGCAATTGAGTACGATTTTTTTGACCCGCGTGATTTGCAGCCCTGGTTGGAAACCAAACAGTTGGCAGGGTTATTTTTTGCCGGACAGATTAATGGTACTACAGGTTATGAAGAAGCAGCGGCTCAGGGTCTGATTGCTGGCTTAAATGCAGGGCTAAAAGCGCGCAATATGGCGCCGTGGTGCCCAGGAAGAGATGAGGCTTATATTGGCGTTATGATTGACGACCTAATTACAGCAGGCACCAATGAACCATACCGTATGTTTACCAGCCGGGCGGAATATCGCTTACTACTCCGTGAAGATAACGCTGATAGGCGCCTGACACCAAAAGGACGTGAGCTGGGCTTGATAAGTGATGAGCGTTGGGCAGTGTTTAACGCTAAGCAGAAAGCAATAGACAAAGAAACGAAGCGGCTGCAAAAAACCGTATTAAGCCCAGAAAAGATAGATCAAAATATAGCGAAAAAGGTCTTGAATGAACCGCTTAATAAAGCAGTGATAGCGCTAGAGTTACTGCAAAGGCCTAAGGTTGACTACCATGGTTTGCTGACATTATTAGGAAAAAGCAGCCGAATAGCGACTGATGTCGCTGAACAGATCGTTATTCAGGCAAAATATGCAGGCTATATAAAGCGGCAACAAAAAGAAATAGAGCGGTTAAAACAATATGAAATGACCACATTACCTGCTGAAATAGACTATAAAAATGTACATGGCTTATCCAACGAGGTATGTGAAAAATTACAGCAAGTCAGGCCCAATAATTTGGGTCAGGCTGGGCGAATAGCAGGGGTAACACCAGCAGCAATCTCGCTCTTGCTGGTGTATTTGAAACGCAATGCCTACATAATTAAGCAAGAAAATGACTAACAGAACAGAACAGAAAATAGCGCAGGGCGGCCTTGCATTAGGATTACCATTAACCCAACTTCAGTGTGAAAAATTAGCAGGCTACATTTCATTATTAGCTAAATGGAACAAAATTTACAGCTTAATATCAACAGGTGATGAAGATCACATAATCAACCGTCATTTGCTCGATAGCCTGGCAATTGTGCCGCATATAATAGAAGATGATGGCAGCCTACTTGATGTTGGCTCAGGTGCTGGTTTGCCTGGTGTGCCTGTTGCTATTACAAAATCATCACTACCAGTGACATTAATAGATAGTAATGGCAAAAAAACCCGTTTTTTGCAACAGGTCAAGGCCGAACTTAACCTGACCAATATCACTGTTATCAATGCACGTATTGAAAACGCTAAGTTACCTCAATTTACCACAGTCACAACCCGTGCTTTTGCAACAATTAGCGATACACTTATTTTATCAGGCAAGCACTGTGAAGATGACGGCTGTCTATTGTTGATGAAAGGAATGATCAGTCAGCATGAATTGGCTGATGTTAATGGCAAATATACTGTTAAGGATTTGGTGGCATTGAAAGTACCTTATTGCAAGAATCAGCGACATATAGTACGCATCGTTAAAAATAAAGACTATCATTAGCATGGGCAATATTTTCGCAGTAACTAACCAGAAGGGTGGGGTGGGTAAAACAACAACCGCCATTAATTTAGTAGCGGCATTGGCAGAAAACAGCAAAAAAGTATTGCTGGTTGATTTAGACCCTCAAGGCAACGCAACAACTGGTTGCGGCATTGACAAAAAAACATTGGCAATGAGCAGTTATAATATCATCATGACGGGGGCAAAAGCGATTGACGTCATCGTATCAGCAGACGATATATCATTTGATATGATACCCGCAAACGAATCGCTAACAGCGGCAGAATTAGGGCTAATGAATGGTAAGCTACGCGAGCATCGCTTGCGTCTTTCCCTGGAGTCAATGCGGGAAAAATATGATTTTATATTCATTGATTGTCCACCATCGCTAAATATGTTAACCATTAATGCGTTGGTTGCCGCAAAAGGTGCCGTAATTCCAGTACAGTGTGAATATTATGCACTTGAAGGCTTGTCGTCATTATTAAAAACCATTGAACGTATTAGACAACGCACTAATCCGACACTAGGTATTACCGGCCTTGTTAGAACCATGCTTGATGTCAGAAATAAGCTAGCAATTGAGGTATCGCAACAACTTATCAACCATTTTGGTAACAAAGTGTTTCGTGCAGTTATTCCCAGAAACGTGAGATTGGCAGAAGCGCCCAGCTACGGTATGCCAATAATCAATTATGACAGGTCATCACGTGGCGCAATTGCTTATCTGGTGCTGGCAAATGAATTTATAGGTCGTGAAAATGAACTTAATACAAACGGGAAAATAAGATGAAAAAGAAAAAAAGCGGGCTGGGAAAAGGTCTAGATATGCTGTTGGCTAATGTTAATCAGGCGGATAATAGTTCAGATGACAGTCTGCAATACTTTCCTCTGAATATACTCCAATCTGGCCAATATCAGCCACGGATTGATATGGCTGAATCATCACTGACTGATCTCGCCAATTCAATTAAATCTCAAGGCATAATCCAGCCAATAGTTGTGCGTCCTATTGACGGCGAACGCTATGAAATTATAACAGGTGAACGACGCTGGCGAGCGGCGAAAATAGCTGGCCTAGATACAGTACCGGTATTAGTCCGTGACGTATATGATCGCAATGCAATGACAATGGCAATTATTGAAAATATTCAGCGAGAAGATTTAAGCCCAATGGAAGAAGCAAATGCTCTGCATAGTTTGCACAGAGCATTTTCTATGACCCACCAGCAGATAGCCGAAACCGTAGGCCGATCAAGATCAACTATATCTAACCTGTTACGGTTACGTAACTTAAATGAAGATGTCCGGCGGTTAGTAGAAAATGGTGATCTGGAAATAGGGCATGCCAGGGCATTGCTGACACTAGAAGGCAGAACGCAATCAGATGCTGCGGAAACTGTTGTTGAAAAAGCACTGTCAGTACGAGAAACTGAGCAACTGGTTAAACGACTTTTAACATCAGTAAAGAAACAAAACCAGCAACCGAAAGTTATGTTGGCAGAACTCAATAAAATAGAAACATTGCTAGGCAATAAATTAGGACGGAATGTTACCGTTAAACAGTTAGCAGGTGGCAAAGGTAAATTAGTCATTAGTTATAGCGATATGGCAGAACTAAAGAAAATTGTTGAGAGATTTCATTGACCAGATAAGCTAATCGTCTATATAATGCTGGGTTTACTCAAACAAAAAAGCGATATGGCCTACTACAACGCAACTAACATAATAAAAAGCTTAGTCTGTTGAAAACTCAGGGTATAATACTGGCAGTCACGGTGCTGGTTATTCTGTGGTGGCAGAATAGCAGTATTCATGCTATCGCCGGCTTGTATGGCGGCAGCATTGCAGTCATCAATACTATATTGCAAAAATGGCACCTGCTTGATGCGGCAAAGCATGCTAGATTAAATGCTGCTATCAATCTGCGCAAAGCCTATCGTTGCGTTATAGAGCGATGGATAACAACAATCGCGTTGCTGGTAATCGGTTTTGCGCTGCTAAGGCTATCAGCTATGTCATTAATAACCGGCTTTATTGTCATGCAACTTGCGTTTATAATTGGAAACTTAAAAAGTCTGCAACAAACATATGGCCAGTGAAACACTTACATCTTCCGAATATATAAAACACCATCTACAGAATATGACCTTTGGTCAGCGTCATGATGGCTCATGGGGCCTTGCTCATGATGCAACCGAAGCTAATGGCATGGGGTTTTGGGCTATCCATGTAGATAGTATGGTTATGACACTCTTGCTTGGTGCACTGTTAATGTGGTTTTTCCGCCGCATCGCAAAAAACATCGTGACAGATACGCCTTATGGAGCGCAAAACTTCGCCGAATGGATTATTGAATTTGTTGATACCAGCGTCCGCAGTTCATTTAACAGCCGTAATCCACTGATTGCCCCACTGGCATTTACTATCTTTCTGTGGATATTTTTAATGAATTTAATGGATTTATTACCTATTGACATGGTGCCTGAAATAGTAAAAATGATTGGCGCGAAAGTATTCGGTATGGATCCCCATGCTGTTTTTTTTAAAGTGGTGCCATCTACAGACCCCAATGTTACTTTTGGTATGGCGCTTAGTGTGTTTGCCTTGGTACTGTTCTACAGCCTTAAAATGAAAGGAGTTAGCGGTTTTGTTGGCGAGTTGACATTACAGCCTTTCGGTAAATGGGCCATACCAGCTAACTTTGTGCTAGAAGGTGTCAATCTCATTTCCAAACCAATTTCACTAGCATTGCGTCTTTTTGGCAACATGTACGCAGGTGAAATGATTTTTATCCTGATCGCCATTATGTTCAGCGCTGGCGCTGTTATGGCATCATTTGGCATTTTGTTACAGATCGGCTGGGCAATTTTCCATATCTTGATTATCACCTTACAGGCATTCATATTTATGACATTGACCATCTTGTATTTGGATATGGCGCATCAAAAACATCATTAAATTTTTGTTAGGAGAAAAACTATGGAATCAGCACTACTATACATTGCAGGTGCATTAATGTCAGGTTTGGGCGCACTGGGTGCAGCTGTTGGTATCGGCATTTTGGGCAGTCGCTTTTTAGAGGGTGCTGCCCGTCAGCCTGAATTAATCCCAATGCTCCGCACCCAATTTTTCATTGTCATGGCACTAGTTGACGCAATACCAATGATTGTAGTTGGTTTGGCACTGTATATTATGTTTGCACTTGCAGGATAAATAACTTAAGTTTACCCGCAAGGTCAATCTGCGTAGAGGACATCTATGAATCTTAATGCGACTATTATCGGGCAAATGATAGCATTCGCTATCTTCGTTGCTTTTTGCATGAAGTATGTGTGGCCACCCATTATGGCAGCTCTGGAGGAGCGAACTAAGAAAATTGCCGAAGGCCTTGCCGCGGCAGAAAGGGGCAAACATGAAAAGGAACAGGGGGAAAAACATGCCCAAAAGTTAGTCGGCGAGGCAAAACAGCAAGCTAACAACATTATTACTCAAGCGCAACGACGTGGCAACGAAATTATTGACGAATCAAAAAATGCTGCACGTATTGAAGGCGAACGCATTTTAGCAGCCGCCAAAGTAGAAATTGAACAAGAAACAAATCGCCTAAAGGATGAGCTAAGATCTCAGGTAGCAGGCATTGCAATAGCAGGCGCAAGTAAAATACTGGGTCGCGAAATTGATGCAAAAGCCCATACCAAATTGCTGGCAGATCTGGTAACCCGTATCCAGAAATGAGCTGATAAATATGGCCGAAGCAATTACTATAGCCCGTCCTTATGCACATGCAGTATTTGCCATTGCTCATGCAAAAAATCAGCTCAAGGTCTGGTCACAGTTGCTAGCAATTTTTGCGCAATGTACTGCAGATCCTAGCATACAATCTATTATCGCCAATCCAAAAGTGGATAACGAGAAAGTCATTGCGCTGGTAGCAGACATTGCTGGCGACTTGATGAATGGTGATGCATACAATACGCTGGCGTTATTAGCAGCAAACAATCGTCTTCGGCTATTGGGAGATATTGCTACAATTTATGAAGCACTGCTAGCAGAATCAGAGCAAGTAATAACAGCCGATGTCATCACAGCAAAAACATTGACTACTCACCAGATAAAAAACATATCAACAGCATTAAAAAAACGTCTGGGAAAGGAAATCATATTAAACGAAAATATTGATGAATCTTTGCTGGGTGGTGCAATTATTCAAGCGGGCGATCTGGTAATTGATGGATCTGCCTTGGGAAAACTAAACAGACTGGCCAACGCAACAAGCTACTAACTTGGGCTATAGGGGAACCTAAATATGCAACTAAATTCAGCAGAAATCAGCTACCTAATCAAAAAACGTATAGAAGATTTTGATGGGACAGCTGAAGCGCGCACAGAAGGTACTGTCGTTGGTATTACTGACGGTATTGTTCGTGTTCATGGTTTAGCCGATGTGATGTCTGGGGAAATGTTGGAATTTCCTGGTAACGCTTTTGGTACGGCATTAAACTTGGAGCGCGATTCTGTCGGCGCGGTGGTGTTAGGCCCCTATCAGCACATATCAGAAGGCGATAGTGTCAAATGCACTGGTCGTATTTTGGAAGTACCAGTCGGTGAAGGTTTGCTGGGTCGTGTGGTCAACGCATTAGGCCAACCGCTTGATGGCAAAGGCGAGATTGTCAGTCAGGGTACAGCACCTATTGAAAAAGTAGCACCAGGTGTTATTGCCCGTCAATCAGTGGACCAACCGCTACAAACTGGCCTGAAATCTGTTGATGCCATGATTCCAATTGGTCGTGGACAGCGTGAACTTATCATTGGTGATAGACAAACAGGTAAGACAGCAATTGCGGTTGACACCATCATCAATCAAAAGGATTCAGGTGTTAAATGTATTTATGTTGCCATTGGTCAAAAAGCCTCTTCAATCGCCAACGTTGTGCACAAGCTTGAAGAACATGGCGCACTGGAATATACAACAGTTGTCGCTGCAGGCGCATCAGACTCAGCAGCCTTACAGTTTATTGCCCCCTATGCAGGTTGTTCAATAGGTGAATACTTCCGCGATAAAGGTGAGGATGCACTGATCGTATACGATGATTTGACTAAGCAGGCGTGGGCTTATCGTCAGGTATCATTACTGCTGAGACGTCCGCCAGGTCGTGAAGCCTACCCTGGTGATGTTTTCTATATTCACTCTCGCCTGCTGGAACGGGCATCACACGTGAATACTGACTATGTGGAGAATATCACCAATGGCAAAGTAAAAGGCAAAACAGGTTCACTAACTGCGCTGCCTATTATTGAAACACAAGCCGGTGATGTGTCTGCCTTTGTCCCGACTAATGTGATTTCAATTACTGATGGTCAGATATTTCTGGAAACAGATTTGTTTAACGCTGGTATACGACCAGCAATTAACGCTGGATTGTCAGTATCACGTGTTGGTGGCGCAGCGCAAACTAAAGTTATCAAAAAACTGGGCGGCGGTACCCGTCTTGATCTGGCGCAATACCGTGAATTAGCAGCTTTTGCCCAATTTGCTTCTGATCTGGATGAGGCAACACGCAATCAAATTCAACGTGGTCAACGAGTCACTGAACTGATGAAGCAACCCCAGTATCAGCCACTATCAATTGCTGAAATGTCAGTATCATTGTTTGCTGCCAATGAAGGGTTTATTGACGATGTTGACACGGAAAAAGTAGGTTCCTTTGAAGCAGCATTACTGTCATACATGAAATCCAGCCATACTGAATTGATGGCAGGGATTAATAAAACTGGTGATTTTGACGAGTCTATCTCAAACGATATACGTACTGCGATTGAAAGTTTTAAAACAACAGGTAGCTGGTAAGCTGATATGGCTGGCGGAAAAGAGATACGTTCTCAAATAACAAGTATCAAAAATACGCAGAAAATAACCCGTGCAATGGAAATGGTTGCAGCAAGTAAAATGCGTAAAGCACAGGACCGTATGGTAGAAACGCGCCCTTATTCAGAAAAAATTCACAATGTTATCAATCATTTAGCTCATGCACACCCAGAATATAAGCATGTTTATTTGCAAGATCGGGCAGAAAAAAAACGGATTGGCTATATCATCATATCGTCTGATCGCGGTCTGTGTGGTGGCCTGAATAATAATTTATTTAAGACGATGCTGAATGCCATTAAAGAAAAAGCTGATCAAGGATTAGCTATTGACGTGTGTACTATTGGTCAGAAAGCATCAGCGTTTTTTAGCCGCCTGCCAGTTAATCACGTAGGTCAGGCATCTCAATTGGGTGATACGCCAAGACCGCATCATCTGATAGGCACAGTCAAAATCATGTTAAACGCTTATGAACAAGGACACATGGATAGTCTGTATCTCATGTTTAATCAGTTTGTAAACACCATGACTCAGGAAAATAAAACAATAAAATTACTGCCTGCTAAGCCTGAACAGCCGGACCAGGAAATGTCTCATCACTGGGACTATATCTACGAGCCTGATGCCAAAGATGTGCTGGATAATTTATTGGTCAGGTACATTGAGTCATTAGTTTATCAGGCGGTTGTAGAAAATATTGCCTGTGAGCAGGCATCACGAATGATTGCGATGAAAAGCGCATCAGATAATGCAGGTGATCTTATTGATGACTTGCAATTAGTTTACAATAAGGCACGTCAAGCAGCTATCACCCAAGAAATATCGGAAATTGTTGCTGGTGCAGCCGCAGTATAAAAGTATAAGACAAACAAATCAGGATGACACCCGGAAACATATTACAAAGAGGAATATAGATGAGCTCTGGAAAGGTTGTACAAATTATTGGTGCCGTTGTTGATGTAGAATTTCCGCGTGACAGCCTGCCAAAAGTATATGATGCATTAACTGTTGACGGTATTAATCTAACACTTGAAGTACAGCAACAACTAGGCGATGGTATTGTGCGTGCAATTGCCATGGGGGTAACAGATGGCTTAAAGCGTGATGCAGTTGTGGTCAACACAGGTGAATCAATTAAGGTACCGGTTGGTCAAAAAACATTGGGGCGCATCATGGATGTACTGGGTAAGCCAATTGATGAAAAAGGCCCTATTGGCGAAGAGACCAAAATGTCTATCCATCGTAAAGCGCCTGGTTTTGATGAATTGTCTACCAGTAACGAATTACTGGAGTCTGGTATTAAGGTTATTGATTTAGTTTGTCCATTTGCCAAAGGTGGCAAGGTGGGTCTGTTTGGCGGCGCGGGCGTAGGTAAAACTGTTAACATGATGGAGCTTATCCGCAATATCGCCATTGAACATGATGGCTTCTCGGTATTTGCTGGAGTCGGTGAGCGTACTCGTGAAGGTAACGATTTTTACCACGAAATGACAGAATCAAATGTAATTGACAAAGTGTCATTGGTTTACGGTCAAATGAACGAGCCTCCCGGTAACCGTTTACGGGTTGCATTAACTGGGCTGACAATGGCCGAAAGCTTCCGTGACGAAGGCCGTGATGTACTGTTTTTTATTGACAATATCTATCGTTATACCTTGGCGGGTACGGAGGTATCAGCGCTCTTGGGTCGCATGCCTTCTGCAGTAGGCTATCAGCCTACACTGGCTGAAGAAATGGGTGTATTGCAGGAGCGTATTACCTCCACTAAAACCGGTTCTATCACCTCCATCCAGGCAGTGTATGTACCTGCTGATGATCTGACAGATCCATCGCCAGCGACCACGTTTGCGCATCTGGATGCAACGGTTGTATTATCTCGTCAGATTGCTGAGCTCGGTATTTATCCGGCTATTGATCCCCTTGATTCTACCAGCCGTCAGCTAGATCCTTTAATCGTTGGCAATGAGCATTATAAGGTTGCACGTGGTGTTCAGGGTACATTGCAACGCTATAAGGAGCTAAAAGACATTATTGCTATCCTTGGTATGGATGAATTGTCTGAGGAAGATAAATTAACTGTATCACGTGCCCGTAAAATTCAGCGGTTCTTATCACAGCCATTCTTTGTAGCAGAAGTATTCACCGGTAGTCCAGGAAAATATGTAGCATTAGCAGATACACTCGCCGGATTTAAAGGCATCCTTAGTGGCGAATACGATGCGTTGCCAGAACAGGCATTTTATATGGTTGGCGCAATTGAAGAAGCCATTGAAAAAGCAAAAACCCTCTAGTTTCAAGGGGAGCAACCATGGCAACGACTATACATGCTGATATTGTAAGTGCCGAAAAGGAGATTTTTTCTGGTGAAGTTGAGGCCGTCTTTGCATCCGCTATCATGGGCGAGCTAGGTATCTATCCACGCCATGCCCCACTGCTCACTCGCCTAAGGCCAGGGGAGGTACGTGTACTAATCAACAATAAAGAAGAACAATTTTACGTTTCAGGCGGCATGATTGAAGTACAGCCTGGTGTCGTGACCGTGCTGGCTGATACTGCAATGCGCGCTGATGATGTTGATGAAGCGGCAGCGCTGGAAGCAAAAGCTGCCGCAGAGCGCGTACTGGAAGATACTGATGCCAAAATAGATTATGCGCAGGCTCAAGCCCAATTAGCTGAAGCCATGGCACAACTCCGCAGTATTGAACGTATCCGCAAAGGCAAAGGTCGCTAATACTGAACCAGTGCCCATTTAATATACATGTATTAACTTACAAATGTCATTAAGTATCATCATATTAGCGGCTGGCAAAGGCACGAGAATGCGGTCAGCAAGACTTAAAGTCATGCACATATTGGCAGCAAAGCCTTTAATTGAACATGTGATTGATACGGCAAGACTGTTGTCGCCTGAAAAGCTAGGTGTGGTATATGGCAGCGGTACTGAACAAATATTGCCATTGCTGAAAGAAAAAAACATAACACTGATTCACCAAAAAGAACAACACGGCACTGGTCATGCTGTTATGCAGGCAACACCAATTTTTGATAAGACGCAGCAAGTATTGGTGCTGTATGGCGATGTACCATTAATTCAACCAGCAACATTAACAGCACTATTAAATTGTGGTAGCGCACAAAGTGTAAGAATAATCACCGCCATATTAGACGATCCAACCGGTTATGGACGGATCGTGCGTAAGCAAAATAATGATGTTGTGTGCATCACCGAACAAAAAGATGCAGACGCAAAAATAAAAGCAATACAGGAAGTCAGCACTGGCATCATGGCATTGCCAACATCATGGTTAATCGGCGTACTGGAACAATTAACAAACAATAATGCTCAGGGTGAATATTACCTGACTGACATCGTGGCATTGGCGGTTAAAGATGGTGTCGCCATTAATACTGTCTGCTGTCAGGATAATATGGAAGCTGCTGGCGTCAATACCCGTCAACAACTGGTGCAACTGGAGCGGCACTATCAGAAGTTACAGGCAAATACCTTAATGGAAAGCGGCGTAACCATCATTGACCCAGACCGTATAGATATTCGTGGTACATTAAAAGCAGGTAGAGATATATTCATAGATGCCAATGTAATTATAGAAGGCAATGTCACGCTGGCAGATAATGTTCACATTGGCGCTAACTGCATTATTAAAGACTCAGCTATTGGCAAAGGTAGCACTATTTTGCCAAATAGTATGATTGATGCAAGTACAATTGCCAGTAACGTTACCGTTGGTCCCTTTGCAAGGCTAAGGCCAGGTACAAAGCTGGCAGATAATGCCAAAGTAGGCAATTTTGTTGAAACAAAAAATGCTACGGTTGGCAGTCATTCCAAAATTAATCATTTAAGCTATATTGGTGATACCAAGATGGGCAGTAATGTCAACATTGGCGCAGGCACCATTACCTGCAATTATAATGGCATAAACAAATATCAAACTACAATAGGTGATAATGTATTTATTGGCTCTGATAGTCAATTAGTCGCGCCTATTACCGTAGGTAACGATGCTACCATAGGCGCAGGAACAACATTACGCCAAGATGCACCCGAAAAAGCATTAACATTAACTAAAACAAAGCAAAAATCAATAGCTGGCTGGCAACGCCCAACTAATAAAAAATAAACAGGGCTTTAAAACACAATATCAAAACTGATTACAACGCTGATTATAGATATAATTGCCATTACTGTGCTGGGTGATACACTGCATTTGTTTTTGTGCTGTTAGCTTCTCGCTATCAGTCATATTATTAGCTACGAGGTTTCTTGCTTCTCTTGCTACATTAGCGACATTACCAGATGCATTACTAGCAGCAAGGTTAAACCATATGTAGGCGGTAACATTATTTTTAGGTACGCCCATGCCTTCAGCGTACATGAGGCCTAAATTAAATTGGGATTCAGCATCACCCTGATCAGCTAATTGTTGAATTTGAGCAATCAGCTCCTTGCTTTCATCTGCTCGCAATGGTGATAAAGCAGTGACTAACAATATAACTGATAGACCCAAAAATAACTTTAAATAATGCAAGATTGATCTCCACCATGTTTTTATCAGTTAAGTACATAGCAAGCTATGTACTTAACTTAAGGATAAACGTAGCATTTAGCGGCTTTTAAGTCAACCGGCTTTAAGCGTTTGGGCTTTTATTGTATGGTGTTTTATCCCAAATCTAAATATTGATATTGGCACTATAATCACGGCAGCAGGTGCTGTGATCATAACCTGCTACCTAAATAACTGGTTTTTATACAGGTAATCTAATGTGACAATAAATGCTAATACATCTTTTTCTAACTCATAATCAGATTCAGCTTTTATCAGTTGTTTATTCTGATATAAAAAAGTAACGGGCTGTTTATCAGGCCGAGCAATAGCTATCTTATTGCCTTTGCGCAGTGCGTAATTGTTATAAAATTGCATAAGTGATATGTCCTGCTTCTGGTCACTGAAAATTGAGTGCCCCATGACAGGGTAAGTTAAATCTAACCCAATAAGATCCAGTGCGGTAGCAAGCACATCAGGCTGAGTGGCGATACCTTCATACACCATAGGTGTAATACCGCCACCTAAAATCATCGCCGGCACCTGAAACATACTAACAGGCACCATCTCATCGCCATACACGCGCACATTATGATCAGATACAATCACGAACACAGTATCCTGATAATAGTCCTGCTGTTTTGCCAGCTTGATAAATTGACCAATGGCATAATCAGCATACTTGATTGCATTGGTATCAGTTCTTTTTTCTACCCCTGGTACTAAGGTTATCTTACCATCAGGAAAATCAAATGGTGAATGGTTTGATGTGGAAAACATCACCGCTACAAATTTTTTGCCTCTGCTGTGGAGTTGTATAAATTCCTGATTAGCCCTTATAACCAAGTCTTCATCACTCACACCCCAAGTGCCAATAAAGGATGGGTTATTAAATTGGGACTGGTCAATAATCTCATTAAAACCATTACCCGAAAACCAGCCTTTCATATTGTCAAAGCGACTTTCTCCACCATAGATAAACATGGAATGGTAGCCAAATGGCCGCAGTAATGATGCGATTGTAAAAAAATTACGCTGTGATTTATTTCTTTTAAGCACCCCTTTCCCCGGCACAGAAAAATTGCCCGCTACGCTGCCGGCAATACCTCTAATACTTCTAGTGCCATTTGAATATAAATCTTTAAATAAAATACCTTCCGTGCTTAAGCGGTTAAAGTATGGAGTAATGCCTTTTTTGCCACCGATCACCTCAACAAACTGATAACCAACGCTCTCTTGTAAAAAGATAACCAGATTTTTAGGATTATCAGTCTTAAAGTGGGTTTTTTCCAGCCTAGACAAAGGAGAATCAGGGTTATGGTGATTGATGCCACTGATATGCAAACTTGCCTTGACCCTTGCTAAGGCCTCGTCAGTATCCATCTTGCCATAACGTTTGATAAGCTGACCGCTTCCGTGCTTTTTATTGGTATAAACAGCATAGCCAATACTATAAATTGAATTTTTGGTTATTTCGTTAATAATTCTGTTGGATGAATACATAGCATCCGAATTATTGGCAGGGCGATGACCAAAAGATGATCTGATACCAACGAACAATAAAAACGCTATTGGTAAAAATAATGCTGTTCTTGTCAGATATCTAGTATCAAACACATACAAAAACTGATTGTTACTAAGCTTTAGATACCTGTAGATAAAGATGCCAAGCATGGCAAAAGCAATCGTTAATTCTAACTTGTAATCAGCAAATATCGTCCCAAATACTTCTTTGGGGTATTGCAGATATTCTACAAATATATAATTAGGCCGGACATCATACTGAGCAAAAAATGGCAGGGTGGCGTTTTCAATATAAATAAGCACTGACAACACAATTAAAAAATACCAAGTTAACAACCTGCCAATAAACCCTGCCAGTATCTTTGGGCTCAAACTAAGCAAAACAAGCGGAATAACCAGCAGCATTGATGCTGTTATCGTGTCCATCCTGAGGCCATAAATAAAAGTCAGCCAATAGTGGCTACTATTTTTAAAATCATCAAAATAAATAGTAAATAATATTAGTCGACCAATAAAAAATATCAGAATCATATACCCATAATATTTTAATAATTCTTTGATAATACTCATTATTGCTTATCCTTGATAAACATATGTTTGGCTGGTAAAAGCATCTTGCTCAATCAAAATAAACAGCAGACTTGATTAGCCAACAATAAAAATCACCAAAACGCCAGTCTACATATTAGATAACGCTGACCGTCATACCGAAAAATTAATTATAACGTGTAGTGCAACACATGAATTGCGATAAAGCGACACTTGGTTTGCAACAAGTCGCGCCACTTGTTAGTTGCCAAAATTTGGTTTCAGTTCTGTAAAAAATTCTTCTTTTGATTCGTCAACTAATTTTGACAATAACTCTTTATACTCAAATTTTTCTGATACCTTTTCATCAATTATTACCGCAAGAATACTAAGTCTTTTGATTTTTGATGGGATTTTTATTATCAGCTGTAATTGTTTGCTTTCTAATATCGTTTTAAAGAATGCTGACGCTAGCCTGTCATTAAAGGCTTGAAACATCTTAGAAATATGAGAATTGCTGCCCCACTAGCGTAAAAATCTGTCCTTGAGCAACATGAGCTACGTCCAGTATATCCAACATAAGTGTGGGTCAGCGCGCCCATACATAGTTATCAATATATTCTTCAGTATTTTTTGCATTTTGAGGTTGACAGCAATATTTAAACTGTTTTATCATATTATACATCAGGTCTGATACTGAGGTGTGCCTCTATAGTCATCGGATACTGGGCAACCCAGCACAAGTACACATGGCGCAGCCCCACAAAAGCCGTTTTAGGCTGTCTGCAATGGCAGTCTAGCGCACCCCTAATCCCCATGTAGCAATTGTCCATTTCTTTGGTTTTGGAGATAGCTTGCTTTTGATGATTGAAAAAACGTCCAGCCCTCTAAATAACCCTTCCTAGCGTTAGCTACTGTAAGCAGGTAGCGGTCTTTTTCCAACTGATAACCTTTAATAAAATAGGTGCGCAAGGCAATTCTGCCAGTGCTTTTGTGCTTGTAAAAATTAAGCCACACCTCATAAGGGTTGGTTAATAGATCAGCTAAAAATGGTAAATATTCGCTACGATTTACATCGATATGATCAGCTAATGTTTTGCTATTTAATAATACCGGTAATCCGCTTGTCTTAAATAGATTTTGTTCGCCATACTGCTGATTTAAATAATTTAATACCGCTTGCTTACTCGCTAATTTTTTTATCGGTTGCACAGATGACTGGGTCATGGGGATTTTCTCGGGTCGGCCTGCCTCCGCCCAACCTGCTTGAATTAACGGCTGCCATTTATTTTTGCTAGCGCGCCATTCGTCCATGATCGCATCACTGACCGTTTCACCCCATGCGGCTTTACCTGGATTGTAGGCAAAGCCGGGATCAATCCCTTTGGGCACTTTAACGGTTCTGGGGCTGGGGCCGCTTGTACCGACTTTTTGCGTTTTGTATTCAATTTTGGGTGCTTGATCAGCACGTGATTTGCCTGATTTTTTCATATCACGTTTATTTAACGTAACGACCCGACATTTGCAGCCCCAGCCATTCTGCGGGTAATGGGTATTCCACCAGGGGTCATCTGCCTTTAAAACTAAACCATCCCAGGCTAAATGTTCAGGCCTGGGGTTTTCAACACCGTCATTATGTTCGTAACGCCAGTATGGGCGGGCGGTCTTCACTGCTTGCATCTGCTTTCAGTTAATAAGTCCTACCCTGATATTATTATTAACAAAGACAATCCGCCTACTGATTTTGAGATATTAGGCGCAATAGTTTGGCAGGCGCACAGTTGGATTTAAGGCACTTAAAAATACAATTTAAATATTCTTTAAACACTGTTTAAACGTTGTTTTAATTGTCGCCAACCATGTGTCTATTTTTAGCTAAATTGAAGATACTTAAAAAAGTCGCCATTCTAAAAACAATTAACCGACCCCCTCAGCGCACTTGCTAAACCTTTGTTATTGTTGGATTTATCCCGCTAAATCCCGCTTTATCCCGCTTTATCTCGGATGTCGCAATTCATGTGTTGTCCTAAGTTATAACGGGTTGCTTAAAATCACTTTAAGCAAGATGTATTTAATAGATCGGCTTCCCTGGAGATGTGGGTGTTATATCCAGTCTGCGTTCGATATTGACCAATCTGCTGTCAGATTAAAAAGCCAATATCTAACCTTAAAAGATTATATGGACTTGGCAACTTACTCTGGGTGAGTACCAAAACCTAATTCCTCACCATCATCAAACTGCGATAGGTGTTCTACTACTAGATTCTGGTAGTCAGAAATGCCTTTGTACTCGGCAAGCTCTGGGTTGAGATCACGCAACACACGGTGCATACGTTTTGCCCAGCGTGGATAAGTTACCAGTTCCTTCATACTGATTAAATAGCCACGGATGCTAAATGCAATGGCATTACTTCTTGGCAAGCGAAACAACCCTTGTAGCTCAACCCTTAAGTGTGCCTTATCAGCAATATTTTCAAGCGTCAGTCCGGTTTGTTCAGGGGCCCAAACAGGGGCAGTCTCAGGAGCAGTATCTAAGCGCGGATTAATGGTCATCGTCCAGTTTAAGCGCCTTACTGGACTACCAAGTTGCAGATGCAATAGGTATTTAAGTGCACGATCAAAAACACCTAACTCATCAGCAATAGGTACAGGGCCGTGCCATTCCTTAAATGACATGCCACAATCAACCGCCATTGACCAATCAGCCTGACTGGTTATGATACCAGCATCAGCAAATAAGTTATCGTCACGCTGATCCATTAATACCCAGTCCCCTTGGACCTGCCGACCAATATATTCCAATGGCTCCATTGGTAAAGAACTAACATCGCCAAATACAAAGTCGTCTTTAATATTGAGCGGCTTATTAACCCACGACCAGTTATTGCCCTTTTTCTGCAAGTTAAATTGCTCGGGATAATCCTTGCTAAAACACGTCATAATAAGCTCCAGAACATCCCATTGTGCATCCATCATGTGGGGCAGACACAAAAGACGGTTACTGTCTTTCGCCAATGTGATTGCCCGATCTTCACACTCGGCAACATAATGTTCATCAACATCAATCATAAACTCGGTCACTGATCCCGGATCAGTGGCAACATGGCGCTCAATATTAACAGAATACATATATTCGTCTTCAGCAAAAGGAAAAGGAAATCGCTTAATAGCCTTGGGCGAGTTAGCATATGTATAATCATCACGGAATGTTTCCTTGTTAAAGATTTGACCCATCATTACACCTCAAATATTAACTACTATACGGCTACATTCTGCACGTGACACACAAGGCATAATTTTCTTGCCTGATCGCTTTTCCTGCTCAGAAAGATAGTGATCATTGTGTATAATTATGCCGTCACACTCTAAAACATCCAGCTCACAACGCCCGCAGGCACCACCACGACAAAGATAAGGCGCATCAACACCGGCTTCTTCCATTGCCTCCAACATACTCGTATCGCTGGATACTTCAACGTCCAATCTTGATTTTGCTAGGCTGACAACAAAAGGTTTGCCCGGCTTGGGCGCTAGAAACTTTTCACTATGGATATGTTTTTCTGGCCAACCTAAGTTTCTAGCGGTTTTAATCACACCATCCACCATTGACTGTGGCCCACAAACATATACGTGTGTACCAAGTGGTTGTACAGAGAGTAATTTGGCAATATCTAATCTACATCCTTCGCTATCAACATAAAATTTGCTCTTCTCTGCCGCCATCTGCTGTAACTTATCACGAAAAGCGCCTGTTTCAGGTTTGCGATAGGCATAATGTAGTTCATAATCTAAGCCTAACCTGTTCAAATCATATATCTGCGACATAAATGGAGTAATGCCTATGCCGCCAGCAACAAGAACATTTTTCTTCGATAACCTGGAAATGGTAAACAAATTGGTTGGATAACTAATGTTAAGCTCGGTACCAGCTTCAACTTTCTCGTGCATAAATACTGAACCGCCACGAGAAAGCTGTTGCTTTAATACTCCAATCTGATAATGATCGTTTTGTTCAGGATTACTCATCAACGAATAAGGATTACGGTGAATCCGTCCGTCTATATTCATCTCCACAACAATATGGCTACCGCCAGAAAATAATGGTAACTCTCCGCCATTGCTTGCTGCCAGGGTAAACTGTTTTATAGATTCGGCAACTTGACTCACAGCAGCCACAGATACCTTAACTGTGCTCATGGATACACCTCCTGTATATCTGGTATATCGCCGGGCTGCTCAGCATCAACCATTACCCCCATGTAGGCACCCAGCTTACGGGAAAAATGGTCACGTACAAATAAATATTTCTGGCAGCCACTGCATGGTGTAATATTGTCATGCACATCCTGAGTGATTGTCTGACAATGTACACAATAAACGGGGCGCGCCAAGGTACCGCACAATTCTTTTACTATGTCGTCATCCTGAACACCAAAGGGCGCTAATATATGCGCCACTGACCAAATAAACTGCTCGGTACCAGCAACATAAAATTGTGAACCCATTCGGCAAGCAGACAACATGTCTTCTAAAGCTGACAAGGCAGATTTTACATCCTCAAAATTGGTAAATTCGTTATCTGTCAGATGAGCAATAATATTGCCATACTCTTTTGGTGAATGGCCTGCACAGACATAAAAACCGCTGACTGGCTGACTAGGATACTTTTGCTGTAACAGCTTAACTATCGCCATACCACCGCCATCACCTTCAGCAACCACAATATGTTGGCTGGCCTGATAGCGCCAGTAAAGAGTTGAATAAACAGGCTTGCTTCTAATCCAGTACTGTCGATTCACAAAATAGATCCCGCTCTAAACTGCCATTATGTTATCAAGGCCGCCTGTATATAGCGATTGTCGTTGATATTGTTCCGGATGTGTCCTAAGGCGCCCAGGATCATAAAATGGTGTCTGAACTACCTGTGCGCTACACGTTTGGCTACCCTGCACGGCTACCTGCGTACCAATCTGGGAAAACTCCGGTTTAATATGAACCATGGCAATAGATTGCATCAAATATTCACTAAAGCTGGCAGTGGTCACTATGCCTACCTCTTGACCATCTTTAAACAGTTTGTCGCCAGAATCAACGGCCATATTGCTGTTACAGATCACGCCTACATGTTTGACACGTTCACGACCGCGCAACCTAAGCACAGCTTGTTTACCGAGATAATCGCCTTTTTTATTAACATCAACTCCCCACGCCATATTGACTTCCCACGGCGTAGTGTCACCTTCTGGCATATCGTAAGGGAAAAACAATAGACAGGCCTCAACACGTGCCAGTTCCAATGAATCCCACGAAGCTGCTATTACGTTAACTTCCCGACCTGCCTCAAGTATATTGTCCCAAATAGCAACTGCATCTTTAGCAGTGCAATACACTTCATAGCCTAATTCACCAGAATAACCGCCACGCGCCACATAGACATCATAGCCAAAAACTTGTGCTCTTTTGTGCTCAAAATAAGGTAAGGCGGACAACTCAAAATTGGTATGTGGCGCCAGAACTGCTAATGATTTCGGCCCCTGAAGCGATAAAATATGTACATCGTGATCAGGTACAATCGTCACATTTTTCCCCTGAGCTAACATCGCCAGATTCTCTGGTGTAGCGCCACTGCCATGGGATAAACGGAACGTATCACTTTTATAGCGGATAACCATAATGTCATCACAAATACTACCCTCATCACCCAAAGCAGCCGCTAAACGCGACTCACCGTCAGTCATCGCTGTGACGTCCACAGCAACCAATCTATCTATTACCTGTTCAGCATCAGGTCCAGATATATTGATTATATTGAGCGCGCTCACATCATATAAACCAGCTCTTGTCCTGACAGCAATGACCTCATCATGTGGGGATCTGCTATAGCGCAAAGGAATCGGCATACCATTCCACGATTCCTCATCAAGATTAGCGCCAAGCGCCCTATGCCTGTCATTTAAAACCGAATGTCTTGCCATAAATCATCTCTGCTATCTAACTCATCAGCTAAGTTTAATATAACAGCTTTACCATATTAATAAAGTTGCCATAAAAGGCACTGATGAGGTTTAACTTGTGACCTTGGGGAATATTCATGCATCAGCAAAAGGGCATAGTGGCAAAAATAATTATACTGAAAAACTGCTTGCCACAGAGTAATGCTGGTGCAAAATTATGAGGCCAAAAATAGAACTGCACTAGATTATTGAAGCCTATAAAGGATCACGTTGACCACAGAAAAAACCAACACCAAAAGAAGGTGTTTCAAAGGTGATGGCATCGCCGTTAGCAAAATAAAATACATCACCTTTTTTAGCATGCACTTTTTGCCCTGTCGCATCTTCGGTAATAATAAATTCACCATCAACAATGCATTTCATTTCGTCATAGTCGTAAGTATATTTTAATGGGCTGCCTGCTTCTAAGCGAAAAAAACCAGCACAGATAGTTTTATCCTTATCGTCAGACACAAAAGTATCTCCCAGCCACGCAGGTACGCCTTCTACATTCATTGAAGGTTGCTGAACATTTATTGCTTGCGATTTATATTTCATTTTTTTACCTCAGGATTAAAAAGGATTAAAAAACTATTTCAAAGAGCTACACTAAAAGCTAAAACTGCTAAAGCATAACTCACCAAATTAAATACTGCCACTAAAGTGCTAATCTAATCGGCATCATTAGTCTAAGATAATAACATGGCATAATGCTTAAACAATTAGCAAAAAATACCTAAAGAGGAAAGGCCAGCAAGATAGAAAAGGCATCAACCAATAATTAATGTTTATCTTTTTTATCTCAAGGACACCTGCCACATTCAAAAAGAGCGCATCTTACAAAAAAGACACGCTCTTTTCAGGTTATAGAGACTGGCAAACTAAAAACAAAGCCAGCTAATAAAGCATTAAAGCTGTGCTACATGGATTTGGAAACGGTAAATATTGCACGGCCTTCAGCAATATCCTTACCGTATGACTTTTCGCCATCGCTATTGGTATCTGTGTAAGTCAGGTCAAAGGTAAAGCCAGCGAGATCTTTTGACACGCCCACACGGTAGTCAGTCACTTTATTATCCTTATAGATTTTCTTATCATAATCATAATAACCAACACCAGCACTCAGCGCAAAACCTTGCGGCAATTCATAATCAAAACCAGCAGAGTAGTATATTGCGTTTTCACTTGAGTTAGCAAAATCATTGCTGTAAGCAACACCCACTGTGAAATAGCTATAACCTAAAGAACCGTAAAATTCGTTCCAGTCAAGATCGCCACTACCATCACTGGATTTACTTGAGGTACCAGGATAAATATAGCGCAATACACCAACATCGTAACTTAATCCACTGCCAAGATCACTAGCAAACCCAGCATAAATATCAATTTCAATATCAGCATCCTTAGCAAAGCCAACGTTTGACCCCCAGACCCCTGCATAAAAACCACTACTGTGGGCATAGTCAAAGCTGCCTTGAATAGCAGCGTCTTCATCCGTTTGTGAATAACCACGCCACACATAGTCGCTTGTAAGCCAAACAGTCGCGCTGGTTGAGTGATCGCCGCTTTCCCAAGCCATTGTGCTTGATGCTGCTACAAATAAAGTACCAGTAGCTGCTAATAGTAGCAATAATTTTTTCATAATACATAAGCCTCATAAAAATTGTAAATCTAAATCTAAGCAAAATATATCGCAGCGTTTTTAAGTGTGCCCGCAAACGCTTATAAACTTAAAAATAGCACCGAGTGAGATTCTGCCACTTAACACTTACTTTAATAAAGCTGACGAAATATCACTGCTAAGATTGTAGCACAGATACACCGCAAATAGTTAGCAAAAAATATCTAAAACAATAGTAGAAAACGATGGTTACAACCAAAAAAATTATCATGTTTAACTTAAGTCAGAGCAACCTACCTATAACAAATAACTTATACCTTATTAAGGATATGCTGTCTATCTGTGCATAATTAGCAAAATAATTGGCTATTATTTCTCTCGTATCATTAATGTGTCTGTTGCTCTATCCTTCACCACTTTAAACTTTGCTTCACTGTTACTATAGCGATTTTTTACCTGCTCAAAATCAATCAGTGCACCATCTAGTTCCAAATACCTGCTAACAATCCCCTTAGCAGTAAATACCAGCATGGTCAAGCGTTGATTGTCGACCAAGTGCTGTAATTTTTCTTTGCTCCAATCCCAATTAAAAGGACAATTTTGAATATAGTTTAAGTTGGGTTTATATCCAGTCAATATCTGCAATGTATCCCAGGAAAAACTAGTCACTGTCATAAGATTGACATCGCCACCACTAATTTCGCTAGCCTCATTCATAGCATGCATAAAATGACGACGAAAGTCAGCCTGTGCCAAGCAATTTTGATGCCGATCTATATAATATAAACCAAGCACCAACAACGCTATACAAGGTGCTAGAATGACCGCCGGGCGCGTAGGTAAAACGGCAAGCGCCTGTCTCAACATATATTCATTCAATCCTTAAAAATAAAATCAATTTTAATCTTATCGTGTTATAGCCATTCGTTTATAAATAAAAAGCCCACCTGAGCAATAAAAAACATGATCAGGCGAGCTTTTACTTAACACAGAAAATTAGTTGAGCTACAACTTCGCTAACCCAATCTATCCTTAATGATCTGTGAACATTTTGCTACTTCCTCATCAAGATTCCGATTCTCAGCGCGGAATTGAATGATATGCCATAGTAACCAGGATAACAGTCCCAGTATGAACAGCAACGTTTCAGTGCCAACGAAAGGATACATTGGACCAATATCAACAATGCTACCAGTCCAACTTTCAACATTACCTGTACTCATAATTGCTCTCCTTAAATTATCAATTTACACTTATTTCAACAAACCAGCATTGCGGGCATATTCTTTTTCAGCAGCCAGCATATCCTGATTGCCTGCTTCAGCAGCAATCTCTGCTGCTACATCTAGGCCTGCTAACTCAACCTCAGGCGGTATGCGCAAGGCACCAAACGAGTGGAGAATTTTTGCCGCAATAATACCGGGTATAAAGCCGAGCACGCCAAACATGATGACAGCACCAAGAAATTGTCCCCATGGCGAAATAAGCGCATCATAACTAGGTGATGCCGGATAACCCCAAAGCATAAATCCAGCAATAACCACACCAAAGAAACCAGCATAACCATGAACAGCCACGGCACCAACCGCATCATCAATCTGGAAGTTGCGCTCAACCCAATAGTGCATTTTGTACATAAAAAATACACCCGCTGCGGCAATAAACATAGCCTGTACAGGGTGGTAAAGATCATTACCAGCTGAAGCGGCAACGATACCCGCTAAACCAGAAGAATATGTCCAGAAAGCATCGCCTTTAGATATCAGATAACCCATCAACAACCCACCTGATAACGACATTAAGAAGTTAAAGGTAATCGCTGACAGCGTAGTTGGCGCAAGATAAATATTGGTAGCAGAGAAAAATACCTCATCACCCGATTGTATATCCCACATAGGTACATTACAGGCGGCATAGAAACCCCAGAAACCAGTATAAATTAAGAATAAACCAACGGTCACCAGCCATGGGTTATGTGGCGCAATCACCCGCACAGAACCATCTTTTCCAAAGCGACCAATGCGTGCGCCTAAAATGACTAATACACCTAAGGCAAAACCACCAGCAATGGCATGAATAACCCCTGAAGCATAGGCATCATGATAACCTAATACCTGTACCATCCAACCATCTGGATGCCAGCCCCATGCTGCATCAATAATCCAGCAGACCGATCCGATCAAAACGGCTAAAATCCAGAAAGCACCTGACTTTATCCGCTCAATACAGGCACCCGATACGATAGATGCTGCTGTCCACGAAAACAGCAAAAATGCGGCCCAGAATACACCGTTAATACGTGCCCAGCCCCCTGTATCATCTGCTGTTAATGCATCAGTGGCAGGTGCGCCGCCCATATGGGTACCCATTAATTCGCTGTTGGCTATCGCCCACGGCGCGGCGATAAGATCACCTATAATCCATGGCCCATTCGGAAAGGCAAAATAAATCCACCAGCCGAAATAATAAAATGTTACCGTTACTAACGGAATGAGCATCGTGTTTTTCATCAGTGTATGCACATGGTTTTTGCGTCTAGACACGCCTACTTCATAAACACAAAAGCCAGCATGAATCAAAAACATGAAAACGACGGTGACCCAGTAATAAAACTCTGTGAATATAATCCCCAGAGCCGACAATTCATTATCCATTATTAAGTCCTCAATAAAATTTTAATATATCAAGTATGCAACTTGATCTCTCTAACTTCTTATCAGTTTAAAAGTTAATGATTTAAAGCCAGTCACCAGAAAGGTAGCCGTTTTACGCCGGCCATTTTGGCTAGCAACGGTGCCAAACAGTTTTTACCAAACTGATATTCATGAAATAAATAACGCATCAGCACAAACAAAAATCCCTCCTAGACTATCTTGCCATAAAACAGCATAACACTAAACGCTGTTAACCTTCGCTATCTGCTGTTAGGTCTTTAAATGTGACCACTGTTGCCTGGAATCCAACGTGTTCCTGCCAATGGCACACCCGCCATCGCTGCTGATTCAACTGTCAGCGCACATAAATCTTCAGGATCTAAGTTGTGCACATGTGATTTACCACAAGCACGGGCCAGTGTTTGTAGCTCCAACGTCATACATCTTAAATAATTGGCTATCCTGCGCCCGCCCAGCAACGGATCAAGGCGCGCCATTAAATCTTGATCCTGAGTTGAAATGCCTGCCGGGCACCGACCTTTATGCCAGGCATCATAATGACCCGCCGTCGTGCCTAATTTATTGTATTCTTCTTCTAATTCAGGTGCATTATCACCTAACGCATGCAACATGGCTGTGCCGACCGCTACTGCATCGGCCCCCATTGCTAATGCCTTTGCCGTATCAGCACCATCTTTAATGCCACCAGATACAATAAGTTGAACCTTGCGGTGCATGCCCATTTCTTTAAGCGCTGTCACTGCTTGACGCACTGCTGGTAGTGTTGGAATACCTACATGCTCAATAAATACATCCTGCGTTGCCGCAGTGCCGCCTTGCATACCATCAACAACGACCACATCAGCCCCTGCCTTAACAGCCAGCTTGACATCATAATAAGTGCGTGTCGCCCCAACCTTAACGTAAATCGGTTTTTGCCAGTTAGTAATTTCACGAATCTCAGCGATTTTTATTTCTAAATCATCAGGCCCTGTCCAATCAGGATGACGACAGGCAGAGCGTTGATCAACTCCTTTAGGCAGAGTACGCATCTGTGCCACACGATCAGATATTTTCTGTCCCAACAACATACCGCCGCCGCCAGGTTTGGCGCCCTGTCCTAACACCACCTCAATTGCATCAGCTTTACGCAAATCAACAGGGTTCATACCGTAACGAGATGGCAAATATTGATAGACAAGCGTTTTGGACTGTCCTCGCTCCTCTGGCGTCATACCGCCATCACCCGTTGTAGTTGATGTACCAACCTCTGACGCACCACGACCCAATGCCTCTTTAGCAGGCGCCGATAGCGCACCAAAACTCATACCAGCAATAGTAATTGGAATGGCAAGGCTGATCGGTTTTTTAGCAAAGCGCGTACCCAGCAAAACCGAAGTCTCACATTTCTCGCGATAGCCTTCAAGCGGATAACGTGACACTGATGAGCCCAGTAATAATAAATCATCAAAATTAGGCACTTTACGCTTAGCACCGCCGCCACGAATGGAATAGATACCTTCATTGGCAGCCCGCTGAATCTCAGCAATAACGTGGGCTGGGAACTGGTTATTGTGCGCATATCTGCCTTTATTTGCAGCCATAGCAACTTGGCTTTTTTTTCTACGAGGATCATGAGCATTTACGTCATCAACATTAAAATTATAAAGTTTGCGCGCTGGCCCATAGCGCTTAAAATCAGCAGGGGAAAGAGTAACGCCAGCCTGCTGTAACAACTTTTGTAACAAGGCTGCAGCATCGCTATCCATCAGCTTTTGTTCGCAGTCTGTACCAAGCGACTTGACTGTACCCTTAACAAAGACAGTCAGCTCATAACAGGAATCACCCAGTGCATCGCCAGCATCACCACAGATTACCATCGTACCTGCCTGACCCATAAACCCTGACATGTGGCCTACCGAACCTTTAATGACAATATTGGATCCTTTCATAGCAATGCCACAACGCGCTCCAGCATCGCCGTCAACAACGATCAGACCGCCATGACTGGTTGCCCCACAGGATGCACCAACGTTGCCCCTGACATGAACCTTACCACCCATCATGTTAGAAGCAATACCTTGACCACCGGAACCATTGACTACAATCGTTGCCCCATGATTCATACTACCGCAAAAATAGCCGGCTGGCCCATCAATGTTTACGCTTATCGCACTGGTTAAGCCCACAGCAATATTATGCGTGCCCTTCGGGTTGCCAATAGCAAACTTATCACCTGCTTCAGCATGTTGCATTGCATAATTCACATCCGTTAAATCGTCTTTAGTTAAATCGTATTCCGCCATGATAATTTCCTTTTTACCAAGAGTAAACCTTTGCTGCCGCAGGCTCCCAGAGTTTTGCCTGGTCAATGCCAGGCAAAGAAGATAGCGCCTGATATTCTGATGCAATTGCTACATAGTTATCTGTTTCGGCAAGTACTGCTGGTTTACAGGCAAATTCGTCACGTACCACAGAAAAACCATGTTCTGTACCTACCGCAAAAGTAAAAAAGCCGTCTAAATCCTTTACCGCGCGCTCCATAGATGTCTGTAAATCATCTCCTTCAACACACCGATCAGCAAGGTAAGCAGCAGCAACTTCAGTATCATTGCCCGTTTGAATAGCCTGGCCTTTTCTAGTCAACTGTTCTCGCCACCAGCTATGATTAGATAACGAACCATTATGCACTAGGCACAAATCTTCACCAGTGGTAAAAGGATGTGATCCTTGTGTTGTCACCGCCGATTCGGTAGCCATTCTTGTATGACCAAGAATATGCGTGCCTTGCATTGATGCTAAATCGAAGCGTTTCGCCACCTCAGCCGGTGGACCACATTCTTTATATATTTCAATTTTAGAACCAACTGACATAACGCTCACATCATCTGCATTAGCCTGCAACCAGGTTCTGATCTCATCACCATTGGCTGTAGTAACAACTTTTGCATGCGTGCTATTAATACTGGATAGCCACGCCTCTTTACCTGTGTCTTTTGTCAGATTGCCTACCAAGTTGTGCCAGTCATAATTTTCATCTGGATGCTGTAATATCACCTTCTCCTCGCCACCAGCAACTTTATCCCGATAAATTGCAAAACCGGCACTGTCAGGGCCTCTGTTGTGCATTGCCTCCAGCATAGGCTCAAACAATTTACCCAGTCTATGCTGGTACTTGTCATTTTTAAGATACAGTCCTACGATACCGCACATTTTTGCTCTCCTAATTACTAGAAAAATTCTACGTAACGATCAACTTCCCAGCCAGAAACATATTGCTGATAATCATCCCATTCGCTACGCTTTAATTTAATAAACTCATCAACAATGCCCTTGCCCAATGTTTCACACAGTACAGCATCTGCTTCCAAGGCATCTACCGCACTTTCCAGTGTCTGTGGCAAAACACCAATACCCATTGCATCAAGTTCTTTTGCACTCTTATCATATAGGTTGTCTGATTGACTGGGACCGGGATGTAATTTACGAGCGACGCCATCAAGACCAGCAGCAATCACCGCCGCTGTCATCAAATAAGGATTGCAACTGCCATCTGGTAAACGCAGCTCAAGGCGACCATACGGTACTCTCACCATGGTTGAACGATTATTGTCCCCATAAGAAATATAACTTGGTGCCCAAGTAGCGCCTGTTTGAGAGTAACCCACCCGTAAACGTTTATAGGAATTAACTGTTGGCGCAGCTATAGCGGTGATCGCAGGTGCATGCGCGGTAATACCAGCCAAAAACTGATAGGCCAGTTCAGACAAGCCATGGCCAGATTCATCACTATCATCGTGAAATAAGCTCTTGTTGCTATCGCCAATAGACATGTGCATGTGCATACCATTGCCAGGTTTTTGCATAAATGGCTTAGGCATAAATGAACAAATCATGTCCATTTCATGGGCAATCTGACTAGCTGCCATTTTAAACATGATGAAATTATCTGCAGTTTTCAGACAGTCGGCATAGGTATAGTTTATTTCGTATTGGCCATTGGCATCTTCGTGGTCAATCTGGTAGATATCAAGCCCCGCCTCTGTCAAAACTTCGGTTAATCGTTCTAAATATTTGGCGCTACGGGTAATACCCTTATAATCGTAGCAGGGTTTTTGCAATGTATCACTATTTTCAGCAGGTATGATCTCACCATCACCGCTTCTTTTTAACAATGAAAACTCGGGTTCTAGGCCTGTTGATAAAAACCAGCCTTTCTCTTCTAACCGCGCCATTTGCGTTTTCAAAACAACACGAGGATCTTTCAGATAAGGCTTGTCTTCAACATAACCATCACAAATGAGGCGTGCATAGTCTTTTTGCCAAGGCACCAGCGTCAGGGTGGACAAATCACCTTTAGCAAAAAAATCAGGGCCATTAGGCAAAATACCGCTACCAATAATAGCACCGCCAGCAAACCCTGCACCCGGATCAACAATTGTGTCCAAATGAGCGGCAGGCACTGTTTTTACCTTTGCTACACCATGTAAATCAACAAACTGTGCCAATATATACTTAACATTATTCTCTTTAAGAAATTTTTCTGCTTGTGCTTTATTCATTTTTTACCTCAAATTTAAGAGTTTAGAAATTATCACTGCTAACATAATTAGCCAGCCCCACGGCACCACCACCATATTCTTCTGCAAGTTGATGTAGTACTTTCCACATATAGGCGCCAAATGTGCCATCACACCACAAACGTAATACTGATATACCATTAATTGTCTGGTGAGCAATAATTGCCACGACATCAGCAACTTGGGTCATAATGACCTGTTCAGCTGTAAACACATTAGCGCTCAAGTCTAATTTGCACAATTCGGATAACATGTTAACAACATTGTCGCCACTGATAATAAATGCAGCATCAGCATGCGCTACCTTATACACACGGCTGATCTTACCCTGCTGGCATAACTGTTCAAGTTTTGTACAGGTATGTCCAGCCAATTGGTCTTCAAGCAAAAACTCTGCACTGCCTAAGCGCAATACTAGCGTATGGGCATCTTGCATACATGTGTTACTATGTTGCGGGATATTCAACCCCTGTAATGTCAGCCAGTCACCCGCCCGCGCCCCTTTAACACCAAAGCGCTGATAACAACTGACATCTGTCACCCCCAATACGTGTCTATTGTTTTGTTCAGCTTCAGCAGTATCAAATTTCATTGCCATTTGGGTCTGGTTAACAACGTCCCAATCTGGCTTCAATACCTTTTGATAATAGGCTGCAGGAGAAGTTTTAATCATATTAGGCATATCAGCGTCCCTGTATGCTATTAAATGAAGAATCAGTAACTGTGGCTTTCACCATTGAGCCATTGTCTGTCCTGATTGTAAAAACTGACCCAGGAGTGGTGCTGTCATATCTGACATAGGCAAAGCCAATATGCCTGCCAGTATTTTTGCTATAAGCAATACTAGTAACTCGCCCATGAATATTATTATCTGCTATCACCAAGTTACAATCCTGTGGCACTTCACCAGCAAAATTATTATCCAGCGTAAACGCAACCAAACGCTGTTTGCGTGGTTTCTTGGCGATAATGTCCAGACTCCGCTTACCAATAAAAAATGGCTTATCCATTGCCAGAACAGATTCACAACCCAGATCAAAGGGGGTGGTTAACCCATCACTGTCATAGCCGAGCAAATAATGCCCCATTTCCAAACGCAATAATCGCTGGGCATCAGTACCAAATGCGCGAATACTGTGGTCTGATCCTCGCTCAATAATCATCTGCCAAACAGTTAACAGGCTATCTGCTGGCACGTGGATCTCATAGCCCTGTTCAGCGACAAAACGCACCCGCATAACACGAACAGATAAATCAGCTATAGTTAACTCTTTTATTGTATTAGCTGGAAATGTGCCCGCAGAAATATCTTCGCTCATCACATCTGTCAGTACATCTTTTGACCTAGGCCCAACAACATTAATAAGGCCATAGACCCCTGTCACATTAATTAACACAGCATCCAACTGCCAAACCTGCAACCAGCGCTGCATGTCACGATAAACAACAGCGGCATTACTCGTCCCTACTGTTATATAAAATAATTCGTCATCAATACGACTGACAAGGCCATCATCAACAATAATGCCAGATTCATCCAGCGCCAAGGCATAGCGGACCTGGCCTAACCGTTGATTAATAAATCTGCCAGTGAAAAACTGTTCAAGAAAACGCGCCGCATCCGGACCGCATACTTCTATTTTACCCAACGAGCTATTATCAATAATGCCTAAGCTGTTAGTTACTGCAGATGCTTCTTGCTGGATCAATTCCGCTACCGATCCACTGGCGCTGTTATAATAAGCAGGGCGTGACCATGCACCCACATCAACAAACACAGCATTAGCCTTCTCATGCCATGCTTGTAAAGATGATTGACGTTTTGGATGAAAGCTTCTGCCAGCCAAATGACCTATTGGTATTGGGTGAAAGAAGGGTCTCGCTGTTGTTGTGCCAATCTCCTCTACCGGCAACCCTCTAGTCTTTGCCAGAATTCTTATTGCATTCATATTTGAGTGCTTGCCCTGGCTGGGCCCCATGCCTACTGTAGTGAATCGCTTCAGTAATTCTATATTATCAAAACCTTCTTTAGCAGCATTAACAAAATCAACTACCTGAATATCTTCATCAAAGTCAACAAAGTTTTTACCCTTGGGGTGCTGCACAATAGGAAAACGATGACTGGGAGAGGTAATATTGCTCGCAGGCACTGAAATAGATGGCGCATGATCCACGCCCAGATAGTTCAATGCGTCTGCCGCTGCACGCGCACCATCAGTAACACGTTCTTGCAAGCCATGAATGCCATTGACTCTGCCTGCTGCAAATACACCATCGATCAATGTATCTGGTACAAACTGCTCTATTGAATAGTCATACTTAATCTGTATACCCGCTTGGTACAACAAAGATGCCGCTGGTGCCCAGCCAGCACTCATAGCGACACCATCACAAACCAGCTTAAATGATTTTTGCTGATCAGTCTGATTATGCTGTTCATCAAAAGGACAAACAATAACACCAGCAACGCTCATACCATCATTACTGGCTATCACTTCGTAAATGCAGTGACCAATATAAACAGCAACATTGTGCTCTTTTAACGTATCAGAAAACGAATCAGGTTGACTATTTTTTCTCATGTCAATTAACGCTGTTACCGTTATACCTGATTTAAGCAGATCAAGAGTAACACGATAACCGTAATCATTAGCAGTAAACACAACTCCCTGACTAAAGGGCTTAACACCGTAACGATAGATCATACGTTGCGTAGCTGAACCATTTAATACGCCAGGCAAATCATTATTTCTAAAAACTGGTGGTTGCTCAAAAACACCAGTTGCAACAATCAATGCGCTGACTCTTACTTTAGTAATGCCATGGTGCTCAACGATTGGTATCAGATGATCGGTATAATAGGAAGCAGCGTATGCCTGAGTGCGCAAGGTTATGTTCTCTGCCTTTTCAACCTGCGCCAGCAATTCTTCCATTTCTAATCGCGATACGTCATCACCAGCACGATCATAGCCAAGACTGCCACCGGCTTGCTTATTTTCGTCAATAACTAGGACTTTTAAGTTTTTGGCAAACGATGCGCCTAATGCCGCCGCCAGCCCAGAAGGGCCGGCCCCAACTACCAAAATATCATAATGTTCATTCAGTTTTGGTTTGGCAATATGACGATAGTCAAAGTTAACCGCGCCCAAACCCGCTGTCCTTCTAATAATGTTTTCCCAAAAAGGAAACATAAATTTGGGTTGATAAAACGTCCTGTAATAAAACCCTACGGGTAAAAATCGACCAAGTAGCTCAATAAAGCGATTCTTGTCTTTTTTGACGCCACCAACTGTATTGACAGCATGCAATACCATACCATCTTTTACCGCAACAACATCACCACGAATGTTGGTATCTTCGCCATCTGTCAATAGCACATTAATATCGTGGTTCGCCAGACTCAATACACCGCGAGGACGATGATACTTAAAGCTACGCCCTAGCACTTTTTCACCAGATGCCCACAAAGCGCTACTAATGGTATCGCCCTGATATGCGGAAAATTCCACACCCTCAAAAGTAAAATGTATAATCTTATCTCTATGTAGCCACTCACCTGGCTGCTTGGTAATACGCATATTCATCAATTTGACCCTACAGCAATAATGCTATTGGCCAAGTAGGTATCAATCACTTCATCACGCATTGTGTTGCGTTCGGCAATAAACCAGGTGCCGCTGGGGCTGTGATACCACCATTCTTTTTTTGTCCCTGGCGCATTATTGCGATTATGTACATAAGACGCCCACTCAGCATCAGTCACCTTACCCGGGTTTGGCATTTCACGATAAGTACCACCATAGATAAATTCGCTTACTGGGCGCATGCCGTTTACTGGACAGTTGAGTAGTTTCATATACCTGTTTCTCTCTCTAATTTCAGTGACCAACCGAGGCAGCACCTTTTTCACCAGTCAACTCATATTCTGTAAATCGTGACAGACGAAATGAATGAATCAAATTAGGGGCTGCATCATTGGCTATGGTTGTAGCCATTGTTTTACCACTAACGGGCGTTGCCTTGAATCCCCATGTACCCCAACCAGCATCTAGATAAAAACCATCAATAGGGGTTTTGCCCATAATCGGCGAAAAATCGGGAGTTAAGTCTGCCATTCCTGCCCATTGGCGCACTACTTTAACATTGCCAAGAAACGGAAACATGTCGATAATATGTGATGTCAGACCCTCAACAAAATCAAAGGTTGATCGGGTGGAATGTAATTCATACGGATCAAGAGATGATCCCATTACCAATTCACCGCGCGATGACTGACTGACATAAACATGCAGACTGCTTGAAACAATAATGGTGTCTAGCCATGGTTTCATTGGCTCACTGACACACGCCTGCAACGGGTGTATGGTTATTGGTGTTGCTACCCCAACCATCTCCGTAATTCTCGGGGTAAAACCAGCGACTGCTGATAGCACGCTGTTAGTTGATATATAGCCTTTACTTGTGTCTACGCCTTGTATTTTGCCGCTCTGCACATCAATACCATGCACCTCAGTTTGCTGAATGATATCAACGCCATATTTTGCTGCGCCTCTTGCATAGCCCCAGGCAACTGCATCATGGCGAGCTATTGATCCAGGGCTATGATACAAAGCACCAAAAACAGGGGCCTGTCCAGCACAATCTAAGTCCATCTGAGGACAGACTCTAGCAATGTCATCCCTACCTACTATCTCGCTATCAACGCCAACATGTTTGTTAACTTCGGCTCGCCAACGCATTGTACGCATTGATCCTTCGGAATGCGCTAAAGTAAAGTGTCCACGGGTAGAATAAAACAGATTCAACTGGAGTTCCTGGGATAAATCTTCAAACATTTTTACACTTTCATTGTAAAAAGCGACCCCTTCCGGCGTCAGATAGTTTGAGCGGACAATAGCAGTATTTCTGCCAGTATTGCCGCCGCCTATGTATCCCCGATCCAGCACAGCAACATTGTTAATGCCATAGTCTTTTGCCAAGTAATATGCCGCAGCCAGACCGTGTCCGCCTCCGCCTATAATAACTACGTCATAACTGTTTTTAACCGACTGACAATCTTCAAAGTAACGCGGCTCATTAAAAGTGCGACTTAACCCAAATTTAAGCAAATTAAATGGCATAATCAATTCTCTATTCGGAGATAACTCTCAAAACCTAAGCTTAACAGCAATTCGCTAATTTTATGCTGCTAAGGGCGCAATGATAACATAGCTACTGTTATTAAACGGTTAGCAAAAAATACCTAAAACCATAGCAGAAACTAGCAGATCCATATTTCTTTAAATCCATAATAAAAACCTCTCCTTAAAATTTCCGAATAAATATGTAATTTACACTAGCAAATGCTATGCTACCCTCCTCCCAGCCCCCATTCACAATATCCCTGAGAAAAGCCTTAATGTAATTTATCCTGCAACTATTAAGCAGGGTCAATCTTTTCGCTATAACCACAGGTTTTCTCTGGGCAGTTTTTTTCAGTACCGCGGCTTTTAGTTGTTTTTATAGTAAGAATAGGGTGCTTACAGTCTGGACATACCTCTGCTATTGGTTCATTCCACAGAGCATAATCGCACTTTGGATAATCAGAGCAAGAATAAAAAATCTTGCCACGACGGGATCTACGGGTAAGCATCTCCCCTTTGTTGCATTGTGGACAGATAACGCCTGTTTTGATGGGCTTTTCAATTGATTCAACATACTTGCATTTGGGGTAACCTCTACACCCAATAAACTTACCATACTTGCCAATCCGCACATATAGAGCAGCATCACATTCAGGGCACGTGCGATCAGTGACTATTTCTGGCTCGTTAGCAACAATCTGCTCGCCATCAATATTACAGGTATAATCACAATCCGGAAAAACAGTACAGCCAATAAAGCGACCACTTCGACCTAAGCGGCTGGCCAATTTATTGCCGCACTTGGGACAGTTTTTATCCAATAATTTCTGCGTAACGTCACTACGCTTTAACTCTTGGTCTTTGGTCTCAATCTGTTGTTTAAAGGGGTTCCAAAACTCGCGTAACAAAGGCACCCTCTCTTTTTCACCACGGGCAATTGCATCAAGATCATCTTCCATTCTTGCAGTGAAATGATAATCAACATATTGGGTGAAATGACGGGTTAAAAACTCGCTAACCACGCGACCAACATCAGTTGGATGAAAGCGCTTTTTTGTCAGTTCCACATAATCACGCTGCAATAAAGTGGAAATAATGCTGGCGTATGTTGATGGCCTACCAATATCATGCTCTTCCAGATTGCGAACAAGGCTAGCTTCACTGAAACGTGGTGGTGGCTCGGTAAAATGCTGTTCAGGACGAATAACTTTTAGATCAACAACATCACCTACATTCATTGTCGGTAACAGTTTGTCATCTTTATCTGTTTTAGTAGCATCATCTTTGTCTTCAAGGTAAATACGCATAAAACCAGGATTAACTAATGCCTGTCCATTAGCACGAAAGATGTTGCCTTCGCCACAGCTTAAATCCACGGCAACCGTATCCAGAGTTGCATGCATCATTTGACTGGCAATGGTACGTTGCCAAATCAAGATATACAATTTTAATTGATCTGCTGACAAATAAGTCACCAAAGATTGTGGTGTACGCCCAATTGATGTTGTTCTTATAGCCTCATGTGCTTCCTGGGCATTTTTTGATTTAGTTTTGTAAATCTGCGGCTTATCAGGCAAGGAATCCATGCTATATGTATCGGCGATATAACGGCGAATCTCTTTGGTGGCTTCTGCTGCCAATGTAACCGAATCGGTGCGCATGTAAGTAATTAAGCCAGTTGCCCCTTGATTAATGTTAACTCCTTCATATAATTGCTGGGCAACACTCATGGTACGTTGTGCACCAAAACCTAATTTACGTGATGCCTCTTGTTGCAAGGTCGATGTAGTAAAGGGTGGCGCAGGGCCGCGTTTACGTTGCTTTTTATCAACATTGATAACTGATAACTTGCCTGCTGCTAGCTTATTTAATGTGGCAACGATAGCGGCAGCTTGTTCGTCATTACTGACTGTAAACTGGGTCAGTTTATCACCGTTAAAGTGAGTCAGCTTCGCCACAAATGCTGCTTTTTTAACTATCGCATCTACTTCAATTATCCAATATTCCTGACGAACAAACTGTTCTATTTCAAGTTCACGTTCAACAATCATCTTCAGTGCCGGACTTTGTACCCGACCTGCCGACAAGCCGCGACGAATTTTTTTCCACAAAAGCGGTGATAAAGTGAATCCTACTAAATAATCCAGCGCACGACGGGCTTGCTGGGCATGAACCATATCCATTGACAGTTTACGTGGATTAGCTACCGCATCATTGACTGCCTGCTTGGTAATTTCATAGAAAACAACCCGATGTACCTGTTTATCTGTGATTGCTCGGCGCTTTTTTAACAATTCATATACATGCCATGAAATTGCCTCTCCTTCACGATCTGGATCGGTGGCAAGGTACAAAGCATCTGCTTTTTTTACTGCACTGGCAATAGCATCAACGTATTTGCTGTTTCGGTCAATCATCTTATATGTCATCGCAAAATCATTGTCAGGATCAACTGCGCCTTCCTTGGGCAACAGGTCCCGAACGTGGCCATAAGAAGCAAGAACTTCAACACCTTTTCCCAGATATTTCTTCAGCGTTTTCGCTTTGGCGGGCGACTCTACAATAACCAGCTTATTTAACATAATTATTAATCTTTAAAACGAAATGACAATGATATTTATTACAATTTATCTAGTTACAAACAGACTCTCAACTTGGCTGATGAAACAATATAATATAATGAATTTCATTTGCGCTAAATTCAACAGCATCCACAGCTAATGTTATCTCAGAGCCGGCTACTCCTTTAAAAATAATCAACCTTACTACCCACTATCAATCCATGCTGTTCCCTGCTTGGCATAATAATGTATTAATTGCCAGTGATATGGTGTAATCTTGTGTGGTAAGTTTCTTCATAAGATCATCGTTGTCATGGCTATCCAATTTAGGAGGACAAACTGCATTATTTTGTCCGCTTACGTTCATGTTTTACCTAGCCTGTTTATATTGATCAGTATCTAAGCAATTTGCAAACAGTTATAACAACGCATTTATTACTGACGGCGAACATAACGATTGCCGGGCAATAACTCAACTTGGCCTTTAAGTTCCAATAATAACAGCATGGAAGAAACTGCCTCTGCTGTCAATCCACATTGCGTTATCAATGCATCCATCTCTATGGGATCATGTCCTAAATATTTAAATAAAGCTTGATAATCATCATCTGTCTCAAGCGCAATAGTATTATTTTTTGTTGCTGGTATTTTAATATCAGCGGTTACATTTGCTAGCATACCCAGCTCTTCGGTGATATCTGTTGCAAATTCAACCAGCTTTGCGCCTTCACGAATCAATTGATGGCAACCTCTTGCCAGCGGATTATGGATTGATCCAGGAATAGCAAATACCTCCCGTCCCTGCTCTAAAGCCATGCGAGCAGTAATTAATGAGCCGCTGCGCGATGCTGCCTCAACAACCAATACACCCAAAGATAAGCCACTGATGATACGATTGCGCCGCGGAAAATTTTCTGCTTTAGGTGCCATACCTAAGGCAAATTCTGACACAATTACACCCGTATCAGCTATCTCGCCAGCCAGATCCTTATGCTTAGCAGGGTAAACGCTATCTAATCCGGTACCGATTACTGCAACAGTAGCGCCTTGGGCAACTAACGCACCTTGATGTGCGGCTGCATCAATCCCCATGGCCAGACCACTGGTAATTGCAACGTCGCTCCGAGCAAGATAACGAGCAAACTCATAAGCGGTTTGGCTGCCTGTAGCAGAGGGGTTCCGACTACCAACTATCGCAATCTGCCATGTTGACAATAACCCAGCATCACCCTGTAAAAACAGCATACCAGGCGGATCAGGGATTTGTTTTAATAATTCAGGATAACATGGATCACGGAGAGTAATAATATGTCTATCTCGTTGCGAAAACCAAGTTAAATCCTGGTCAACCCGATCCCAATTAGGTCGCTGTAATGCTAATCTAATACGTTCAGATAACCCCTGTACTTTTTCAGGATCAGCAAAAATGATCTGCGGATCATCAAATTGCGATAACAAACGCAAAAAAGTAGCCGGCCCTATGCCTGGTGTTCGGTATAGCGCCAGCCAGCAGGCTAGTGCTTGCTGTTTATCTGAGAATCTATTCAGTATAACTTACTTTGTCATTAATATAGATAGGCGAATCGGCCTCTACAATAATCGCATAGCTGATTTTATCAAAAACGCTGAATACCATCACCGTACCTACACGTTCATCAGGCAATGTTACCACTGCATTTTTGTCTGCTGCTACAAGATCAAGCATAGTGCCACTTGTCTGCAATACTGACAGGATATCACCTCTTTGTAAATTATCTTGCGCACCAAGATTAAGCGCAACTGTCTGATAGCGCCCAACCTGAGATACGCCATCACCAGAAAAAGCAATAATCTGCCCTTCTACTGGCTGTTCAGGTGCCCTAGGAATAAAATTTTCACCATAATCTTCGTTAATAAATGGCAACAGTCTATCGCCAACTCTAACTTCAAGTCTTACGTTATTAAGCTGAACTATTGATGGTTCACCAACTTTGGTCACATTTGCATCGCCCATATACATTGCCTCATATCCCAATACTTCGCCAGTATCAGGATCCTTGTACGGTTTACCGCCACGAAATACACTGTAGCGATTTCCTTGTTCGCTATCCAGATTACTGACGTACACCTTCTCGCCACTATAAGCGGTCAAGCGATCGTTTGGAACTGCAACAACGTAAGGCGCTAATGCCAACTCATTGTCACTGACAGCACGTGGCTGAGTTAGAAACACACGAATGACATCCACCGGAATTTTTGGGATTGCCTTCTCCAGCATAAGTTCTCTTACTTTTGGCGCATCTGGTGACAATTTATATAAGGCTCGACTGCGAGACAACTCCAGAGTAGGACGACCATCAAGATACACTAGGGAAACTATATCGCCGGGATAAATTAAATGCGGATCTTCAATCTGCGGATTGGCTTGCCAAATATCAGGCCAGTGCCAGGGATCTCGCAAAAAAACCGCTGAGATATCCCACAAAGTATCGCCTTCAACAACCACATACTTTTGTGGGTGATCCGGCCTTAGCTCAATATCTGCTGCTGTTGCTGCTGACATAATTAACATCGCAGATAATATACCTACAAAAAAATGACATACCATAAAGAAACCCTCAGTCAAAGCAAGTTAAAGCAACCAGCTCATTACTAAGAATAAACACTATTGGCAGCTATCGCAACTATGCACCAGGATTTAGCAAGTTAAACCTCATGCAGCAACTAAAGAAACCTGTCCAGCAGAATGCTCTAACTTACCCCATTGGAGATCAAGCAACGCACAATAACCTGACATTTAACCATACTTGCCTGACGGCAAGACCAAGCAAATAGTACATTATTAGCCAGTTTATATCTGCGACTATGGCTACCGCTACAATTAAGGTGTCCATGCGAATCGTAACAAATGGTGGTAATATTAATTTATTTTCAGCACATGAGTTAAACAACCACAATGGGAATAAGACAAATACTGCAATTTCCTGATCCTCGCTTGCGAAAGAAAGCGGCACCTATTGAACATATAGCTGATGACATTCTTAAGCTAGCCGATGATATGTTTGCAACAATGTATGATGCCCCTGGTATTGGCTTGGCAGCAACGCAAATCAACGTACAAAAACATATTGCCGTGATTGATATCTCGCAAGAAAAATCGTCGCCTTTGATTTTCATTAATGCAAAGATAACAATGAAGCAAGGCGAAAGAGAATATGAAGAAGGTTGTCTCTCGATACCTGAAGCCCGCGGGGTGATTAAGCGGGCGGATACGCTACATATCAAAGCACTAGATATTGATGGCAAAACGTTTGAGCTTGATGCTGATGGTTTATTGGCTACCTGTATTCAGCATGAAATGGACCATCTGAATGGTCAATTATTTATTGACCATCTCAGCAACTTAAAACGCCAACGTATTCAAAAACGCGCGGGAAAGCGACGTAAACAAAAATGACTGGTTATGCGTATTATTTTTGCCGGTACGCCTGATTTTGCAGCCAAAATACTAGAGGCACTTCTTGAGTGTGCTGACCACGATATATGTGCCGTGTACAGCCAACCTGACCGTCCTGCTGGTCGGGGGCGCAAATTAACTGCCAGCCCGGTTAAGCACCTTGCCACCCAATATAACCTTACAGTTGAAGAGCCACACAACTTTAAAAATGATATCGATCGGGCAAAACTGCGAAGCTATTGTGCTGATTTGATAATTGTGGCTGCCTACGGTGTATTGCTACCTCAAGCCGTACTAGATATACCCAGATTAGGTTGTATCAATGTTCATGCATCATTGCTACCTCGCTGGCGCGGTGCAGCACCCATCCAACGGGCTATTCTGGCTGGCGACACCACAACTGGCATATGTATTATGCAAATGAATGCTGGCATTGATACTGGACCTGTTTTGTTACAAACAGCATGCCCGATTCACGATGATGATACTGCTGGAATATTGCATGATCGTCTCACTGAAATCGCGGTTAGCGCGCTACTAAAAGGGTTAAGCAATATTGAGACGTTACAAAGTAACCCTGCACATCAAAATGGCCAGTTAGCATGTTATGCTGATAAACTAACCAAGAATGAATCTATCATTAACTGGCAACAAAGTGCTGATGTTATTGCCAAACAGGTGCGTGCTTTTAATCCCTGGCCTATCGCACAAACAATATGGCGAGACACTACCTTGCGCGTTTGGTTTGCATTAGTTATACAAAAAATACATACGGTCGCCCCAGGAGAAATACTGGCAGCAAGTTCGCAAGGAATTGATGTTGCCACAGGACATGGGGTTTTACGGCTAACACAAGTGCAGATTCCTGGGAAAAAAGCGATGTCAGTTGCTGATTTTATTAATGCGCATAAACTCTCTATAGGTGACAATCTTGGTTAGGGCACGCACTCATGCCGCCAGTGTTATCAATGCTGTGTTAAATCAGCATCGTTCACTCAACGGCTTATTAAAAAAGATACTTGCTAATGTGGCGATACATGATCGAAGCCTCTGTAAGCAGCTTTGTTATGGTGTCATCCGCTGGCAACTAACGCTACAAG
Organism: Methylophagaceae bacterium; assembly: GCA_965199725.1. Classification (GTDB taxonomy): domain Bacteria; phylum Pseudomonadota; class Gammaproteobacteria; order Nitrosococcales; family Methylophagaceae. The sequence continues at coordinate 1,081,042 of OZ241321.1, read as the reverse complement.
CGATTGCTCGCCAACTACTTAATACGCCCATTAAAAAAAGGAATGCAGATATCTCAGCATTGCTACTCTGCGGCTTATATCAATTGCGTACGCTTAGAATCCCCGATCACGCAGTCATAAACGAAATTGTTGATGCTTGCAAAGTACTAGGCAAACCTTGGGCTACCAAGTTAATTAACGCTTGTCTCAGGCACTATCAACGTGACAAACAAACTGTTGAAAATCCAATATCCCTTCAGGAATCAACACGCTATGCGCACCCACAGTGGTTGATTGACAAGCTAAAACAAGATTGGCCAGACAACAGGCAAGCTATACTTGATGCAAATAACCAGCAACCACCAATGATGTTGCGCATTAACCAGAACTATAATTCACCAACAGCTTATCTGGCACAATTACAGCAAGCAAATATTGATGGTAAATTGTTGCCACAAACCCCAGAGGGAATATTGCTTGATCCTCCCTGCGATGCCCTAAAATTGCCCGGTTTTACTGATGGCCATGTTTCTGTTCAGGACAGTGCCGCCCAACTGTTTACCAATCTGCTTGATATTAAGCCCGGGCAATATATTCTTGATGCCTGCGCGGCACTAGGTGGAAAAACCGGCCATATTCTGGAATCTCAACCCGATAATAGTGTTGTTGCAGTTGACATTGATGCAGAGCGACTACAGCAGGTTAAGCAAAACATCACTAGGTTAAAACTACCCGCAACCCTAATTGCCGCAGATGTCTGTGACGTTAACTGCTGGTGGAATGGTCAGAAATTTGATCGCATTTTGCTTGACGCGCCGTGCTCAGGAACTGGCGTTATCAGACGTCACCCTGATATTAAAGTATTGCGCCGACCAGAAGATATTGCAGCGCTGGCCAAAAAACAACAGATGTTGCTTGAGAGTCTATGGCCTTTGCTTAAAACTGATGGCTTGCTAGTTTACACTACCTGTTCGGCGTTAAAAGAGGAAAATGAAATACGAATGATGAATTTCTTGCAACGTCATGCCAATGCGCAGGAACAGATAATCTCTAAACAGCCAGCATCCCTTGTATCTATTGGTTATCAGCGTTTGCCAGGCGATGATATACTGGACGGGTTTTATTATGCCTGTATTCGTCAACGCTAGCTGTCTGTTATTGATTAGCTTGACTGGCTTACTGTCATTATTTAGCGCAGACAGTCAAGCAACAAATTTTAGTGTTGAGTCTGCACGCATAATAAAAATAGAAAATGATTACGTATTACAGGCATACATAAAATACCCACTTACTGAAAGCGTAAAAGAAGCAATAGAAAACGGTATCTCCATTAGTGTTTTACAAGAGTTCAAATTAGTTCGCAGTGTGTCTATTTTGCAACATTTTTGGCAGTGGCAAAAAAGCGTATGGCTAACAGAGATACGCTACGAGTTAAGTTATCATGCACTATCTGAACAGTATACCCTCAAAAATTTGCATACCAGTCACTTACGCAATTTTCCAACCCTGCAATCAGCACTATCAGCGCTTGGTACAATAAAAAAATTCCGCTTGCCACAGCAACATACCCTTGATACCAGTAATCTTACTCTACAAATCCGTAGTGGCTTGGACCTGCATGCCTTGCCAGGACCAATGCGACCAATTGCGCTTACATCAACTAAGTGGCATCTGACCAGCTCATGGAAGAAGGCGACATGGCCATAAAATTTAGACAGCTTGGCTCAGATATAAAGCTTTATTTGGTAATCATATCTTTACTGGTGACCCTTGCCTATATAACGACTGTCAACACAGAAGGCAATTACAGATTAAGCTATTTATGGTTGACTATATTAAGCTTGGTCATTATTGGCCTGATCATGCTAGTCATTATTTTGACTAAAAGTCTGATAAAACTGTATCACGATTTCAAACAAGAAGAGCCGGGGTCTCGTCTAACTGTTCGTCTGGTCAGTCTGTTTGCTTTGTTAATTCTAGTACCAAGCACCACAGTTTATAGCTTTTCAATCTACTTTCTGCAAAATGGTATCAATAACTGGTTTCATGTTGATGTTGATCAGGCATTAGATAATTCGCTGGAACTAGGCAGGTCAGCACTTGGTATCCGAATGCGTACCCTGCTCAGACAAACCCGATTTATGGCAGGTGTGCTCAGTGACTTACCTGTAAATGATCTTGATCATGGTTTACGCGAATTAGCCCGACTTAGTGGCGCGCTGGAGCTTGGCATCTGGAACATGGATGGGCAGGTGCTAATTTTCAGTAGCGACAATCCTTCCATTATCGCACCAAGTCAGCCTAACAATGCCATCTTTGATCAGCTACGAAAAGGTGAAGATTATATAGCCTCAGAACCTAGTAATAATGGTATCTTACGATTACGTGCTGCTGTAAAACTTTCCAAAACACCTGGATCACAACGCGACTACATACTACATGCTATGTTTCCAGTTAATGAGCGCTTAAACATGCTCGGTAAAAAAGTACAATCTTCTTATGCAGACTACAAAGAGCTCAGTTATCTGCGAAAACCACTTATTTCTATTTTTATACTTACCTTAAGTCTTATCATACTATTAGCTGGGCTACTATCAGTCTGGTTTGCAATCTGGATTTCACGGCGAATTGTCTACCCATTACAGGAACTTGCTGAGGGTACGCAAGCAGTTGCGTCAGGTAAATACAATACCCAGCTTTCTCCAGTATCCGCAGTAGATTATGATGAAATCAACTTTCTGGTTGATTCTTTTAATCAAATGACGCAACGACTAGCCTATGCACGCAACAGTAGCCAGCGAAGTCACCGACAGTTAGAACAACAAACCAATTATTTGTCTACTATTTTAACAAGCCTTTCCAGTGGCGTTATTACGCTAGATGATAGTTTGCTGTTAAAAACAGCAAACATCGCAAGCAGCAACATTTTAAACTACGATTTGCAACAGTTACTTGATCTGCCGCTTAACCAGCTCAGCGAAAAACAGTCTCGCCTGACGCATTTCACACAGATTCTTGCCAGACAGATGCAGCAACAAACTATATGGAAACAAGAGTTGATACTGGATCCAGACAAACAACAAATACTTATGTGCCATGGCACACCACTACCCAATAATACTGGCTGGATAGTTGTATTTGATGACATCACTGCGTTAATACAGGCGCAACGTAATGCCGCTTGGGGCGAAGTCGCGCGACGGCTTGCTCATGAAATTAAAAACCCACTGACACCCATCCAACTTTCTGCAGAAAGATTACAATACAAATATCTGCCATTATTGCCAAAAAATCAAACTGATTTGCTCACTAAGCTGACTGACACCATAATTAAACAAGTTGAAGCGATGAAGGGTATGGTTAATGATTTTGCAGACTATGCCCGCAGCTCAGGATTATGTTTGCAAAGTTATGTCATCACTGAACTGATTAATGAGGTATTAATACTATATCAGCATACCAACAAAAACTGTCTCTCTCTTATAGAAAACCCCGCCATTAAGACTATGACAGTGGATAAAAACCGCTTCAGGCAAGCGCTACATAATCTGATTAAAAATGCAATTGAGGCTGGTGAAGATGCACATTTACCTGTTACCATTGAGATCAGGTATGCTCGTATTGAGCAGCACAATGCTGATTGGTTGGAACTCAAAATATGTGATTATGGTCCGGGCATACCTGACAATATGATCAGTATATTATTTGAGCCTTACACAACTAACAAAGCCGGAGGAACAGGATTAGGATTGGCCGTTGTTAAAAAAATAATTGAGGAACATAATGGTGTTGTCTGGGCTGAAAATTTACCTTCCGGTGAAACTTGTATAACAATCAGGCTACCCTACGGAGAATGTTAAGTCGTGAACAAGACTACTAAACCTAGTATATTAGTTGTTGACGACGAATTGAATATTTGCGAACTCGTTAAAGATATCCTTGAAGACGAGCATTATCCCGTCACCACAGCTTCAGATGTCGAAACAGCACGTTCAGCAGTTTCCAGACAACAGCCCAGCCTAATACTGCTTGATATCTGGATGCCGGATATTGACGGTATCACGCTGTTACAAGAATTTAAAGAACAGAGTCCTAATACTGCCATTGTGATGATGTCTGGTCACGGTACAATCGAAACCGCTGTACAGGCTACTCGTCTTGGCGCTAAAGATTTTATTGAAAAGCCCCTGTCAACAGCCAAGCTGCTGCATAGCATTGAAACTGTTCTTGAAAATCAGGCCAAACAATACAGAAAAGGGCTATGTGCAACACAAAAACCCATCGGTAAAAGTCCTCAAATTACCTTGTTAATTGAACAAGCCCAACGTTTAGCAAAACATACCATGCCTGTTTTATTGATAGGCGAAAGCGGATCAGGAAAACATCGCTTTGCCCACTATTTGCATGCATTAGGCAAGTACACAACAGGTAAATTTATTGAATTAACCGCCGAAACATTTCCCCTAGACAGCGCTAAACTAGCTACAATTATTAATAAGACATGCCTTTATATTGATAATGTTGCGCATCTATCTGACAAAGCACAAGCATTACTGATATATATGCTGGAAAGCAATCAATTTGTCAATTGTCAACTCATCTGCGCCTGCCATCATCCGCTGGAACAAGCCGTTAAAAATGATCGTTTTCGACAATCGCTATTCTATCAACTCAACAGCATTATCTTGTCAATCCCACCTTTACGAGAACATGCTGAAGACATACCTAAACTTGTTCATCACTTTGTTGATGAGTACAATATCCAATCTCAACTGCCCTATCGCCATTTTACTGTTGCCGCTCAGAATCGACTACGCAACCATCTATGGCCAGGTAATGTGCTTGAATTAAAAAATATTGTCCAGCGCCTGCTGCTAATTGGTGAGACTGATGATGTTGATGTTGATGCTGTTGATCTGGTGCTACAACCGTTATCAGATGGGAACGATACCAACAGCTACCACAGTTATATCCACTACGATTTATCACTTAAGGAAGCCCGTGAAAAATTTGAACGCCTCTATCTGTTGCACCAATTGCAGCAAAGCGGTGGTAATGTTGGTAAAGCAGCAAAATTAGCTGGCATAGAGCGTACCCACCTCTATCGTAAATTACGCAGCCTTGGTATAGATGCTAAACAGATTTAAAATAATATTATGAATATTCTAATTCTGGGAGCTGGTCAGGTAGGTTCATCCGTAGCAGCAAGCCTTGCGCGTGAAGACGACAATATTACTGTTATTGATATCAACGATGATCTGCTACAAGCACTTCAGGATCGCCATGATATTCGCACTATCCACGGCAAAGCTTCTTATCCGGGGGTGTTGGCGCTTGCAGGCGCTGAAGATGCCGATCTGGTGCTGGCAGTCACTAATAGCGATGAAACCAATATTATAGCCTGTCAAATCTGTCACAATATTTACCATATCCCTACCAAAATTGCCCGGATCCGCAGTAACGAATACCTTGCTACGCCCAAATTATTTAACAACGATACCGTCAGTATTGACATGCTGATTAGTCCCGAACAAATCGTCACTGATTATATTGTAAAGCTGGTTAAACATCCTGATGCTCTACAAGTATTGGATTTTGCTGGTGGCCTCATTAAGTTGGTTGCAATCAAAGCACTTCATGACGGCCCACTGGTAGGAAACCCATTAAAAAATTTACGCAAGCACATTCCAAAAGCAAGAACGCAAGTAGCCGCTATTTTTAGAAATGGTAAGCCCCTTGATCTGACAGCAGATACAGTTATTGCAGAAAATGACGAAGTCTTTTTCATCGCAGCAAGCAAGGATATGCTTTCTGTTATGGCTGAATTGCGCCACCTAGAAAAACCCTATAAATATATTATGCTGGCCGGTGGTGGCCAAATTGGTGCCAGACTGGCCGCAGCATTAGAAAACAACTACCGAGTAAAAATAATTGAAACTAATCTTCAGCGTGCCGAATTATTATCAGGGCAATTGGTAAATACGACTGTTTTACTAGGCAACATGGCTGACGAAGAACTACTCAAAGAAGAAAACATTGAAAAAGTTGATTTTTTTTGTACTCTCACCCGTGACGATGAAGCTAATATCTTATCAGCAATGCTGGCAAAGCGGCTTGGCGCGCAAAAAGTATTATCACTGATTAATCGTATTGCCTACGTTGAATTAATTGAAAGTAGTAGTATTGACATCGCACTATCACCTCAACAGGCCACCATTGGTAGTTTATTAGCCCATATTCGTCGGGGTGATATCGTAGCAGTGCATTCATTGCGACATGGTGCATCTGAAGCACTAGAAGCCATTGCCCATGGCGATAAAAGCTCATCTTTAGTTATTGGTCGTCGTATTGGTGAAATTGCTTTGCCCCCTGGCGTAACTATCAGTGCCATTGCCCGCAATGATGAGGTCATGATCCCGCATCACGACACCATCATTGAAGCTGAAGATCATATTGTCCTGTTTCTTTCTGACAAAAGCTATATTACCGAAATTGAGCGTTTATTCCAGGTTGGTTTCAGCTTCTTCAAGTAACCAAACGGTTGAGAAAGTTTTGCGAAAACCTGCTCCCAATCACCACACAACCAAAATGATGACACCTCGCACATTAATTGGCTTTGACTATGGCTTGAAATATATTGGGGTTGCCGTTGGTCAAGAATTAACCAGAACTGCAACTCCACTCACGGTCATAAAAGCACGTAATGGCATGCCTAACTGGTATGATATCAAAAAATTACTAAACGAATGGCAACCGCAAATTTTGATTGTTGGTTTACCGCTCAATATGGATGGCTCCGAACAAAAAATGACGATAGCTGCACGCATATTTGGCAGGCGACTAAGCGGTCGCTTTAGTATGCCGGTTGAATGGCAAGATGAGCGCTTAACAACTTATGAATCTTTGGCACAATCTAAAATTCATAGTAAGCTGCAAGCTAAAATTCGTGGTGATATTGATTGTATCTCAGCGCAACTTATACTTCAATCATGGTTAAACCAACAATGACTGTACCAGTAACTGCTGCTGATATAAATACGCTAATAAATAATATGGCTGAAGATGTTCGCCAGCAACTTGACGATAAACAGCCACTTTTGATTGGTATTCATACTGGTGGCGTTTGGGTTGCTCAACAGATCGCCAGTCGTTTATCGTCAGACTTCTTTGTTGCACCTCTGGGCATGCTGAATATCACCTATTATCGTGATGATTTCACGCACATTGGAATGCACCCACAAGTGCTTCCTTCCGATCTACCCTTTGATATTGATAATCGCCATTTATTACTGGTTGACGACATATTGCATAGTGGTCGCACTGTGCGTGCAGCACTTAATGAAATTTTTGATTATGGTCGTCCTGCTAGTGTAACTTTAGCAGTTCTGATAGAACGCGATGGCCACCAATTGCCCTTTAAAGCTGATATTATTGGCAAGTCAATTAGGGTTGATACCAAACATTATATTAAACTGACCAAAGAAAATGGCGGCATTCTGAAACTTAACGTCAACACAAGAGAAAATATAACTTGAAGGCCAGCAATCAGCTGACAGATAAAGGTCTTTTGCGCCATTTTCTGACTATTGAAGGCTTAAATCAACAGCTACTGACTGGCATCATGGATCGAGCTGAACAGTTTTCCAGTATTTCTAATCGCCAGGCAAAAAAAATCCCGTTACTACGCGGAAAAACGATTGTCAATCTGTTTTTTGAAAACAGCACACGCACACGCACGACTTTTGAATTAGCAGCAAAGCGTCTTTCCGCTGATATCATTAATCTCAACATAAGCACTGCATCCACCGCCAAAGGTGAAAGTTTGCTAGATACACTGCGCAATCTGGAATCTATGCACGCCGATTTATTTATTGTACGACATCATCAAAGTGGTGCTGCCGAGTTTATTGCACAGCATATTGCGTCCCATATAAGTGTTATTAACGCTGGCGATGGCTGTCATGCTCATCCGACGCAGGCAATGCTGGACATGTTTACTATTCGTCGCCATAAGTACCAATTTTCAAATCTATGCGTTGCTATCGTTGGTGACATTTTGCATTCACGGGTGGCACGTTCACAAATCCAGGCACTTACCATCTTGAATGCAGGCGAAATTCGCGTTATTGGCCCTAAAACAATATTGCCAACAGATTGCTCCCTCCTTGGTGTTCAGGCTCACCATGACATAGAATCCGGACTGGCTGATGCTGATGTCATTATCATACTGAGACTACAGCATGAACGCATGCAAGGCGGGCTACTCCCAAGCACTGATGAATACTTCGCTCGCTATGGCCTGACTGATGATAAACTAAAGATGGCTAAACCTGATGCTATCGTCATGCACCCAGGCCCCATCAATCGTGGTGTCGAAATAGCCTCATCAGTAGCTGACGGATCTCAGTCTGTTATTCTGGAACAAGTGACCCACGGTATTGCGGTACGGATGGCCATCATGTCAATGACATTAGCTTTACAGTCTAATAGCAGGAAAAACTGATATGAAAGTACACATACGTAATGGTCATATTATTGATCCCGCCAACCAACTGGATGAGCAACACGATATTTTTATTAATAACGGTAAAATTGTAGCTGTTGGAAGCCATTATGATGGCTTTAATGCTGATCAAATACTGGATGCCAGCGATACCATTGTCTGTCCTGGACTTATTGATCTTAATGCTCATTTAAGCGAAATCAATGCCAGTACCATTGACAGCGAAACAAAAGCAGCGGTATCAGGCGGGATTACATCACTGTGTGTGCCGCCTGATATCATGCCTATTATTGATAATCCGGCGGCCGTTGAACTGATAGAAAATCGTGCTAAACACGCTGGCCGAACTATGGTGTACATTATTGGCGCACTTACCAAACAGCTTGATGGTCAACTGCTCAGCGAAATGCTGGCACTAAAGGAGGCTGGCTGTATTGGCATCAGTAATGGACTGCAACCAATTCAAAATACGCTGATTCAACGTCGCGCAATGGAATATGCGGCCACACTTGATCTTACCCTGTTTATTAACGCCGCTGACCCTTGGTTACAATCTCAAGGATGTGTGCACGAAGGTGTCATCAGTACTAAGCTTGGGCTGGGCGGGATACCAGAGATAGCAGAGACTATCGCTATCGGTCGAGACTTATTGTTGATAGAACAAACCGGTGTTCGCGCACATTTTCATAATCTCTCATCAGCAAGAGCTGTAAGCATGATAGCTGATGCTCAAAAAACTGGCCTAACTGTTACTGCTGATGTCAACGCACATCAACTGCATCTCAGTGAGCACGATGTTGCAAACTACAACAGCTTAAGCCATGTTACTCCACCATTACGAAGTATCCATGATCGGGAAAAACTGCGACAAGGCATTCGTGATAGTACCATCTCAGCGATCTGTTCCAATCATAAGCCACTAAATAGTGACGCTAAATTAGGTCCTTTTGCTGAAACGGCGCCAGGAATATCGGGGCTGGAAACACTATTGCCTCTTACCATGAAATTAGTTGCAGATGATAAATTATCAATGCACCAGGCCATTGCCAGCCTGACATACCAGCCGGCTAATATATTAAATATTGATAAAGGACATCTCAGTATTGGTGCACAGGCTGACATCTGCATGATTAACCCTCATGCTCACTATGAGTGTCAGCCATCAAGTTTCATAAGTTCAGGCAAAAATAGCCCCCTTCAACGCTGGCTATTTTCCAGCCAAGTTGTTGCTACATTGATTAATGGTAAAATTGTTTTTGATAGACATAATTCATAAAGCAATTAGGTTCAAGATAACTTAAACTTATGCCCAACGGTATTATAGGGAACTAATTAACGATTTAAATGACTAAATCCTAGCCTTTTTGGTTAATTATTTAGGTAAGCACAATGAAAAGCGCATGGAAACTACTGTTAAAGCAAGTCATTATTCTAATTAGTGCGTTCCAAATAAATGGAAGCTGGGCGGCTGAAATAACAATTATCGTCAACATAGATAAGATAAAAGGCAACGTCATGATAGGTGTGTTTGCAGAAGAGAACGCCAGTAAGTTTCCGTCTGATGATTCTGGCCTTGAGATGATAATGTTTAATGGTGCTAAACAAGAAGGTATTACAGAAAAAGTCACCGCCAACCTCATGGAGTTTAAGATCGAGCTGCCTAATGGTACCTACGCAATTTCTGCCTATCAGGATTTAAATTCTAATGGTAAAATGGGCAGAATACCATTCATTGGCGTACCAACCGAACCCTATGGGTTCTCCAATAATGTCCGTGCCAAGTTTGGCCCACCCAAGTTCAAGGCAGCATCATTTGTTGTAGAAGGTGATACAACAATAGAATTTGACATTATCTAGCTTAGTATTTTTTAACCTAATTCAACAAATTATAACAAAATGACGTTATTAGAGCTTCAAGGAATCACTAAAATATTTGGTGAAGGTGAATCAAAGACTATCGCCTTAAATGCGGTTGATTTAATGGTTGAGGAGGGCGCTTTCACCGCGGTTGTAGGCCCCAGCGGCTCAGGAAAATCAACCTTGCTTAATATTATCGGCACAATTGACGAACCAACAACGGGTAACTACATGCTCGCCGGCAAGCGTATTGATTACAACAATGAAACACAATTAAACCGATTGCGTGCCAACGATCTGGGCTTTATCTTTCAGAACTATAACCTATTGCCGGTGTTAAATGCAATTGAAAATGTAGAAATGTCATCAATAGAAAGCGACATAAGCGCTAAACAACTAAGAGAGCAAGCCGAATATCTGCTAGAACAAGTTGGTCTGGCTGACAGAATGTACAATAAACCTAGCGAGCTATCTGGCGGACAACAACAGCGTGTCTCGGTTGCCCGTTCGCTCATGGGAAAACCTAAATTGATTCTAGCCGATGAGCCTACAGCCAGCCTAGATAGTAAAAATACCTTCCAGTTGGTTGATTTAATGTTGCAACTCAATGAAGAGTTAAAAATGGCCTTTTTATTTTCAACCCATGACGACAGATTGCTAAGCAAAATAAACAATATCGTTAGCATCGCTGATGGCAAGGTAAAAGTACCATGAAATGGTTTAATATCGCGCTACGCAATGTCATTAGAAACAAACGTCGTTCAGTCACTGCAATGTTGACTGTGGCAGTGGGTACAATGGCAGTGATTCTGTCCTATGGCTTTATTAACTTTACCTTCTGGGGACTGACGCTCGCTATCGTACAAGGTGGTATCGGCAATATGCAGATTGCTGATAGCCGCATGTACAGTGATTTTGAAGAAACAGTACTTGAATTTGGTATGCCGAGTGAAAAAGCTGATAAGACTATTGCAACCTTAACCGATCACCAGATAATCAGACAGGCTATGAAGCGCCTAAGTTTTTCTGGCATTGTATCAAAAGGTGATGTGAGTACTATTTTCAGGGGAACAGGTATCCAGCCGGGCAAGGAACGCCGTTTGAGTGCCGGCAATCAATCAGGCAATATTGAAACTGGCAGTAATCTAAAAGCAAACGCCTACGAAGTGCTGTTAGCGACTGATTTGGCGCGCAATCTGCAAGCCACCGTTGGCGATAGGGTTACCTTGCTGACATCTACTGTAGAAGGCGGCCTCAATGCTGTTGATATGACTGTAGCAGGTATATATAACACTGACATACCCATTCTTAATACATTGGAATTAAAAGTGCCTATTACTAAGGCACAAGAGCTTCTTTTGACTGATAAAGTAAGCAATATCGTATTGCAGCTAAATGATATTGAGGCAACCCGCGAAATGGTGCCTACTGTAAAAAATATGCTGGACACCAATTTAGCCGTCAAGCCTTGGTATGAACTGGCGCCTTACTTTAAAAGTGTGAAATATATTTACTACAGCATATTCATCGTAATGGGCTCAATTATTCTATTGGTTGTCTTGTTATCTGTATCAAATGTAATGGCGACATCAGTCATGGAAAGAGTGCCAGAAATTGGCACGCTACGGGCTTTTGGTATCACAGCAGCGCGTCTTAAAATGAACTTTATGACTGAAGGCGCTATTATTGGCTTTATTGGCAGTCTGATTGGCATCATCCTCACCATAATCTTGACCGCGGTTGTTAATAACTCAGGCTACATGATGCCCCCACCGCCAGGCCGGACGCTTGAATATCCACTCATGATATTACCGACCTTGTTATCAATCGCACTAACGATGTTAGTGATGTTCATTATTGGCATTTTAGCATCCCTGTTACCCATTAATAATGTGCTGAAGAAAAAAGTAGTTACCCAGATAAATCATGTTTAAAAAAATCATCGCAACCTTGATATTTATTCAGCCTTTTTTTGCTGGCACAGCATTTGGCGGTAAAGCAATGGATATTTTAGCCGAATCGGATAACTACCGGTCAAGATTTGTGCAATCCAAAATGGATGTTGTCATTAACTCGTTTAAAAACGGTTCGCTTAAAGATACTGAAACCTATATGGTTTACAGCAATAGCGGTATGGGCAAAACCTTGATTGAAATGACATCAGGACGCAATAGTGGCGACCGTGTTTTACTGACTAATAACGGTATGTTTATTGCCTTGAAAAGAGCATCTCGTCCGGTCAGAATTACTCCCCTGCAACGCTTGCTTGGGCAAGCATCGTATGGTGATCTGGCAAGTCTCAGATTTGCGAACGACTACAATGCTGAGATTATCAATGAGGAACAGGATTCTTTTGTACTGGAATTAACAGCCAAATCCAAACATGCTACTTATGTCAAAATGCACTTTTGGGTTGCCAAAAAAGATAATGCACCGCAAAAAGCGGACGCTTTTCTCGCCAGTGGAAAGTTATTTAAACAGCTCTCGTACGTGGTAGACGATGGAAAAGTCAGTAAAATAATCTACTACTCGCCTAATATGGAAAACAGTAAAACTGAAATGGTGTTTAAGTCAATTGAGGCAAAAAAACTACCCAAAAGATTATTTACTAACACAGGAATGCGTGGCAGGATAAACTAATTAAACCACACTTCATATCTGACTGATCAGTATTGTTTATAACAATAAGCTTAAAGTTGCTGACCAACACTAATATTGATTCATTGTATACGATAAATAACAGATTAAAGCCCTCTCATGTTAGCTACCAATTTTTTAATCACGCTTATTCTTTTTTTGATCCTCCCTGCTGCATCTGGACAAATCTACCTGTTGCAGGAAAGTGATCTTCAATCCCGTACAGTCATCTGGAAAGGATTTAACGAAAACGTTGTTGCAGGGAGACAAACAACACGTGCTGCTGGATTGGCTGGTTATCTGGCGCCTCTACAAATTGTTTACGACATTCGTTATTTTGAACTGAAAGATGATAAAGGTTCGGGTTATAAGACAAAACAGCATGATATAAAAGTACAAAACTTTTATCGCGATTTTGACATTAACGAAAGCTGGTCAGTGCGGATAGGTAAGTTTGTAGAAAACTGGCAACTTGGCTATGAGTTTAACCCTTTGGCAGTGGTGGATCCCTATCGTGAAAATTCTTCTTTATCCAATCCATTAGACAATAAAACCGGCTTACACGCTATCGCTGTCAACTATGTTGGCGATAGCAGCACAACCACCTTTTATCTTGGCGATGACAATGTAAAAAAAGACATAATAACTAACAAAGGCAATCGCTACATAGCTATTAAATATAATCGGGCAATCAGCAATGACACTGACATAACCGCTGTCAGCCAAAAAAAACAAAGAGGCAGAATAGGTGTTGGCGCAGGATTTAGGCACATGGTTAATGATGCGCTACAAATTCACGGATCAGCATTTATCAGACAAGGTACCGGGCTCGGCATTCATGAAGGCGTGTATGATAATAACGCTAGCTATATTGCCACAAGCAACCCCATTGGGCAGTACCGTTTAAGGGACAGCGTACTATACCCACGCTTAATGCTCGGAATGCAATACACGACTTTAAGCGATATAAACGTAATCATTGAATTTGGCTATGACAAAAGAAAAATGGACGAAAGGCAGTGGCGAACTTACAAAAACATGGTAAACAATCATGTAGCGATAACCGATAGATCAATGCTGCCCGCCAAAATGCCTAATATAGTATGGGATATGTCTATCATAACGCCCGAAGGTATCAGACAAAAATATATTATGGGACGCATCAGTAAAGCATTTGCCGATATTGAACTCAATAGCTTTGTAAGAATGGGGGTTGATAAATGTGCCCTTTGGCGCAACGAAATAAAATACATCAGCAAGCAAAAATTTACCACTGGCGCCTATTTTATAACGACACTGGGCCGTGGCGACAGCGAATACGGCAAGTATTTCATCAATAAAAATAGTCTGAACATTTACTTTCGTAAGGATTTCTAACAGACTTACCAGTTAGTGTAAGACATCATATAGGCAATCAATATTACTTCTTAAGTCTTTACATTGGGAGCAAAATCATGGCTACTGCAAATGTACGCATTGATCAGGTTTTTTTGATAGTCCCAATTATAGCAAAAGCATTGGACCGCACTACACCAAAACAAATTGCGCACTGAGCTAAAATTAAGTGAAATTATGGAAAATAACACTGATTTACCCTACAAGTCTGTAAAACAAGTCATTATTGCAAAAGCGGAAAAGAAGTAGGTAAATTAGAGGCATATGCATTTGGGCAAAATTAACAACGCTTTTCAAACACAGTCTTTCGAGAGGCGATCAAAACCATATAATGCTTGGTGAAGTGCACCAAAGACAGGTGGTTAGATTGACTTGTTAGCTTAGGCTTACACGGAATGGTGAGTTTAACGGCTCTATGCAGAAATTGTGTAACTCTGGAGAACCCTGATAACTCTCTAACCGATCAAGCTCAGATTCTAGAAACGCCTTTAATTCAGATACTGGCGAAATAAGTTCTTTTTCCATGCTTCCTCTCAAGCAAGTTAAAGATTGCATGGCCCATGCTTGCCCTGTAGGCATTAGAGTACGCAGCTTGCAAACTCAACAGTGCCAACGTTTTAAATTTTTTCAGCTACATGATTGCTAGTAAAGAGCGAAGAAGTATAGAAATATTTTTAATGGCGCAACTTCTTTTTTGAGATACGGTCTATAGTGCGTTTTGGTCATGTTCTCATGGTGATAGATTCCTTTTTCTATAGAGTAGATGTCATTCATAACTTGTAAGAGAACACATGGTTGGCGAATAATGGGTAATAGCGGGTAATAACGAATAATAACGGTTTAAAGTTAGCTATAACAAAGGTTTAGCAAGTGCGCTGAGGGGGTCGGTTAATTGTTTTTAGAATGGCGACTTTTTTAAGTATCTTCAATTTAGCTAAAAATAGACACATGGTTGGCGACAATTAAAACAACGTTTAAACAGTGTTTAAAGAATATTTAAATTGTATTTTTAAGTGCCTTAAATCCAACTGTGCGCCTGCCAAACTATTGCGCCTAATATCTCAAAATCAGTAGGCGGATTGTCTTTGTTAATAATAATATCAGGGTAGGACTTATTAACTGAAATCATTGTTAAGTTGCCCGCTCCATCTCTCTGGCACAATTTAATGTATAGTTCATTTTCTAGTCTGAAAGCTAGCGGTATCTTGTGTTGTGGGCTATTTTGAGCACGATCAATCATTACTATATCTTTATCTTCAAGTAATGGTTCCATATGAGTCGCCTTGCACTCTTACCAATACTAATTTATCTGGTTGCAGCCCTTTTTTATTTAGCCATTGGATGCTAAAAGTGCGATTATTTATCGTTAAGGGATGATCTTCTGGATATTGGCCTAAGCCTGGGGGAAATGACACGTCGAACTGCGATATAGCTGCTAACCCATCATTAATTATTGATCCGATTCTTTTTTCAGAAAAGGATCGCTCGATCTTTTTATCAAATTGTTGATCCACATCTTCATAATTTATTGATTTTAAATAATTTTTACCGTTATTCAATTTTTCTTTATTATTTTTTAACTGGGGCACATTTTCATCACCGCTTAATAGCCCGTCTAAGGAAACATTTAGTGCTTTGGCTAACGAATATATTGTATTTGCTCTTGGCTCTGATCCTCTTTTATGGCCTGTAGTGTTTGATTTTTTACGCCAGATGCTTCAGATAATCGGCTCCACACTCCATTAAATTGTTCGTCAATGCACTCACGTAGTCTTTTATGAAAATGCATTTTTTAAAAACCTTGTATATTGGAAAAAACAGGTATAACTGCTTTTAACAATTAGCAATAAATTGTTAAAGTTGTCAAAAAGTAGTTAAGAAAAATATAACAGGATATTTTTAATAAAACAATAGCTGCTTCAAAAAGATTACGGAGACTGCTGGCGGATATCATAACTACCTCTAACTAGCGACTAGAGCAAAAAAATTATCATCAAAGTAAACGATGGGAGAGT
Organism: Methylophagaceae bacterium; assembly: GCA_965199725.1. GTDB lineage: Bacteria > Pseudomonadota > Gammaproteobacteria > Nitrosococcales > Methylophagaceae. Next base: position 1,064,656 of record OZ241321.1, on the reverse strand, counting down.
GTAGCCACTCAGCAAAAGTTGAGTTTGATTTTGAGAAAAGCTGTAACGCCTTTCTTATATTTCAGCCATTTATGTCAATCTCACCTACAGTTTCACATTCTACAACATCACGTTTGTATTCAAGGTCAACAGATACATGGGTGAGCATATACAAACCTTACGTCATAGTGGGTATTGGGAGACTCAAATCCCCCAAGCCTTGCTACTTGGCTCGACTGCATAAAGAACGCTTACATTATGTTGCGCTTCTACGTTTCTGAGTTCTTGTTATAATTTCTTTCTTGATGTTTTCTTCGCGATCATAAGCTTTAGTGAGCTAATGCCTTGTCTACTGGAAAATTTAGAAACGTAGCAAGTAATTTTCCGAGTGCAATGCTCTTGTTTTTAGGATAAAAGCTTTCTGTGCTTACATAACTTAATAAAAGCCATAGACCTTGGGCAATAATACAAGTAAATAGATTTAAAACATAGTATTATTATAGGTATCACGATGATTGGAAAGAATTCTACTACTATAACTTGGCCCCCTAAGGTCACCAGTACCACCTTGCTCTGTAAGAGCCAATATACGACTGAGGATACACCTACCTATGACGGGCGGAACAGCTTTTTATCTAGAACTTTTCACAGAAATTCTGCTCAAGCATTGCCTGCCTTGTCACGTATACCCTCACGATTAGGCGTATTTGAGGCCTTTCAGTTTGCCAATTAAGGTACTTTCAATCTGTTGTTCTTTTGTCATAGATTACCTGATTTCGACTACTTTCTTTTTAAATGCTAGCTATAGCTACTCATCCATGCAGTGATTCATGGCTTTATAACGTTGCAAGTTACGTGCTACCTGAGCCTTATTATAACAGAAGCGTAGCTTTAGTTATTACACTAAGGCTAGGCGGCTTAACTACTTTTTTACATACTGAAAAAACATAAAACAAGATATCATCTGCATAATTGTATTTATTCATTAAAACATGCTGTCATTTTAAGAAAAATTGATAAGCGAGATTGTCTGTTTCCTGCCAATAGCGATAGCCTAATTGATGCAAAAAACTATGAAGCTCTTCCTGCCCACCATTCACTACCTGTACACCAACTAACACCCTGCCATAGGCAGCACCATGATTACGATAATGAAACAAGCTGATATTCCAGTGCTGTCCCATTCTAGTCAAAAAGCGTAACAACGCCCCCGGTCGCTCAGGAAATTCAAAACGATATAATCTTTCATCATTAACTTGCGGGGCATGGCCGCCGACCATATAGCGAACATGGAGTTTCGCCATTTCATTATCGCTGAAATCATGCCACTTATAGCCAGCATGATCTAAAGTATCAAATAAATTATGGCGCTTTTCACTCTCTACTTGTACACCAACAAATACATGGGCTTGATGTGTATCGGCATAACGGTAATTAAATTCCGTAATTAACCACGCTGATAAAATATTGCAAAACTTTTGAAAGCTGCCTGGCTTTTCATCTATTATTGCGGCAAATAACACTTCTCGCTCTTCACCCAACTCAGCTCTTTCGGCAACATGGCGCAGACGATCAAAATTAATATTGGCGCCGCTGTCAATGGCGATAATAGATTCATCTTTAAGTTCTTTACTGGCAACATATTTTTTAGCGCCCGCAATAGCAAGCGCCCCTGACGGTTCGGCAATTGAACGGGTATCATCAAAAATATCCATAATGGCAGCGCAAATTTCATCACTGCTCACCACAATCACATCATCCACCATTTGGCGAGCAATACGAAACGTCTCTTCGCCAACTTGCTGTACGGCTGTACCGTCAGCAAACAGGCCAACTTCATCAAGTATAATTCGTTTATTGGCAGCTAGCGCTTTGTACAAACAAGCAGCATCATCAGACTCAACACCAATTATTTTAATATCTGGTCTGATCGCCTTAACATAAGCAGCAACACCAGCAATCAGGCCGCCACCGCCAACAGGAACGAAAATTGCATGTATCGGATCAGGATGCTGTTGAATAATCTCTAACGCAACTGTTCCCTGGCCGGCAATAACATCAGGATCATCATAAGGATGAATTAAGGTGCGCTCTTGCTGCGCTGCAATAGCGCAAGCATAACTATAGGCATCATCATAGTTATTGCCATGCAAATCAATATCAGCGCCCATGTTTACAACGGAATCAATTTTAATCTGTGGAGTGGTTTTTGGCATCACGATTAACGCCGGAATGCCCATTTTATTTGCTGCCAAAGCAACACCTTGCGCATGATTGCCAGCAGAGGGCGTCACCACCCCCTGCACTCGCTCGGCTTTGCTAAGCTTATGCATACGGTTGTAAGCCCCGCGCAATTTGAAAGAAAATACCGGTTGCAGATCCTCGCGCTTTAACCACAGAGCATTATTGAGCCGCTGCGATAATCTGGACATTTTATCCAGTGGGGTTTTAAGCGCTACATCATATACACATGCACGCGTTATTCTGGCTAAATATTCAGTTAGTATTGCCATACAAGCTCTTCAAAAATAATAAACGATACCAGTAATTCTGTACTTAACACTAACATCACTCGCTATTTATCTCTATAATTAATGCCAGTTTACCAATCAATTTCATAAGGACATTAACATGACTGCCGATGAAATGAAAAAACAAGCTGCCTATGCAGCATTAGACTATATTAATACTGATGGTATTGTAGGCGTTGGTACTGGCTCAACTGTTAATCATTTCATTGATGCGCTGGCTACCATTAAAGGTCGCATTGAAGGTGCGGTTTCAAGCTCCAGCGTATCAACCGAGCGATTGGAGCAACATGGCATTAAGGTATTTGATCTCAACCAGACGAATGATGTTGCTGTGTATGTTGATGGGGCTGATGAATCAAATCACAATTTACAGTTAATCAAAGGAGGGGGCGGTGCGCTCACCCGTGAAAAGATCATTGCTGCGGCTAGCACTCAGTTTGTTTGTATTGCTGATGCAGGTAAATTGGTTAACGTGCTTGGCAAGTTCCCGTTACCGGTTGAAGTGGTACCAATGTCGCGCAGTTATGTATCTCGTGAAATTGTAAAAATGGGCGGTCAACCTGTTTACCGTGAAGGGCTCATTACTGATAACAGCAATGTCATTATTGATGTGCACGGCTGGCAAATTATAGAGCCGATAAAACTGGAAAAACAATTAAATGATATAGTTGGTGTTGTGACTAATGGCTTATTTGCTATGCGCACTGCTGATATATTGCTACTCGGTAGCAAAGATGGTGTTAAAGTTGTTACTGTAAGGTAAGTCTTTGTGTTTAAGCCACTTAGTATAATTATTGGGCTACGCTACGTCCGTGCTAAACGCCGAAATCACTTTATCTCGTTTATTTCTCTAACATCAATGCTGGGCATTGCGCTAGGGGTTGCTGCATTAATTACAGTGCTATCAGTGATGAACGGCTTTGAAGAAGAGCTACGTAAACGCATTTTGGGTATGACATCACATGCATTTATTACTGGCATGGGTGGCACGCTCACAAACTGGCAACAACTACAAGCAAAAGTAAATGATTTTACCAATGTAATTGATTCAGCACCCTTCATTGAAGGTCAGGCAATGCTAAGCAAAAGCAATCGTGTTAGAGGTACGCTTATACGTGGCATCAACCCTGATCTTGAAAGCCGTGTTTCTAACATTGATAGTAAAATGATTCAAGGTCAACTTTATTCACTGGTGCCTGACAGTTTTGGCATCGTTCTTGGTAAGGATTTAGCCACCGCAATGGATGTTGTCGCTGGCGATAAAATCACTCTGATTACCCCACGTGTCACGACAACGCCCGCAGGCATAATGCCAAGATTAAAGCAACTTCATGTCGCAGGTGTGTTTGAAATAGGCATGTACGAATATGACAGCGCATTGGCTGTTATGAATATCAACGATGCGGCTAAATTGTTTCGTATTCCCGATAAAATAACGGGGCTACGTCTTAAGTTAAGTAATATCTATAAGGCACCGCAGATTAGTCGTGAACTGTCGACTAATTTACCAAGCACTTATCGCGTCATAGACTGGACTTATCAACACGCCAATTTTTTCCGAGCGCTCAAAACTGAAAAAACCGTTATGTTTGTTATTCTTACGCTGATCATTGCGGTTGCTGCATTTAATATCGTATCAACACTCATCATGATGGTGACTGATAAACAGGCTGATATTGCTATCTTACGTACACTTGGTATGACCCCTCGTAATATCATGACCGTTTTTATAATTCAAGGCACCTTAATCGGCGTGATTGGCACATTTATTGGTATCATTGGTGGAGCTGCCTTATCGTATAACATTGAGGCATTTACAGCCTTTTTAGAACGGTTATTGGGTTATCGGCTTTTACCAGCTGACGTTTACTACATCAGCAATCTGCCGTCAGATCTACAGTGGCATGATGTCACCATCATTGGCGCTGTCGCCCTTATACTGTCATTATTGTCAACGCTCTACCCATCATGGCAAGCTGCCAGAACCCGCCCTGCTGAAGCTTTACGTTATGACTAGTCGCATCCTGCTGCAATGTAAACAACTTACTAAAGAGTTTACTGAAGGTGATCTGAAAACCTATGTACTCAAGGATATTAACCTGACTGTGCATCAAGGTGAACGCCTTGCTATTATTGGCCGATCTGGCGTAGGCAAAAGCACGCTACTGCATTTACTGGGCGGACTGGATAAGCCCAACAGTGGTAGCGTTGAAATTCATGGACAAGATATTAATGCATTGTCAATCAATGCGTTAAGTAAGCTACGTAATCAATGTTTAGGTTTCGTCTACCAGTTTCATCATCTATTGTCAGAGTTTACTACATTGGAAAATGCGGTAATACCACTTTTAATTGGCGGCGAAAAACGGCAATATGCTCAGCAACAGGCCAAAGCATTATTGGAGAAAGTGGGTCTCGGGGATCGCCTTAATCACAAGCCAGATGAGCTATCAGGTGGTGAACGTCAACGCATCGCGTTGGTGCGCGCATTAATTACCCAGCCTGACTGTTTATTAGCTGATGAACCCACTGGTAATCTGGATCAGCGTACAGCAGGCGATATATTGGATTTAATTATTGCCCTGAATGAGTCATTGCACACCACATTGATAATGGTAACTCATGATAGCAGGCTTGCTGCCCAAATGGATAGAACAATGACGCTAGTTGATGGCAAGCTCATGCCAGATGGTTAAGCTTGTCAAGCAGAGGTAAGTTTTACCTTAACTTATTATTCGTTTTGGCTAAATACTCATTAACCACATTGAATACGCCTGCGCCGCATCCCCAAACAACCAGAAGAGTGCTGAAAGCTTTCCATGAGAATCGGTGTGTAGATAGTCCCAGATAGCCAAGACAGAAATGTAATCCACCAAAAATATTCCAAGACTTAGAGCAATAAAAACTATTTTGTTCAGTTTTTCCTGATTAACTACTGAGCTTTTCTTAAAAAGGGAGCTATTTTCTTGGCTCATGGGACTCTTCTAAAGCGTAAAATCATCTACTTACTTAAGTATAAGCACTATATTTACCACGTCAAATTGATATCTACAAAAGCCATTGCGACTTGATATTAAAGCCTCAAGACATAGGCTAAAGGGATTATAATAGCAAATTAAGCTAAATATATTCGCGTATTTTTCAAAATAAAAAATCAAACAAAATTATTAGCTATAACTTATTATAGCCTGCGCCGCCCGCGCCAACTTCTAATAACGATTAAACGCCAAATCAAACGCACTACACTCATGCCTATCAACGCGGCGGCAATGCCATATATTAATGACCCCAACAACAAAGGCTGCCAAATTGGTAATAATGTATGGATTACCCACTCCCACGACGTATCAAACGGGTGCTCCTTTACAGGAAGCTGCAACAACCATGCGCCTAATTTGTAGGAAGCAAATAAAATAGGTGCATAGGTAAGCGGGTTGCTGAACCAGGTACTAAATACCGCAACTGGCAGATTAACCCGAAAAATAATAGCTAGCATTGCTGCAGCGAGCATCTGACCAAAAATAGGCAAAAAACTAATAAATAAACCAATAGCAACACCGCCTGATACGGAATAGCGATTCAAATGCCATAATTTTGGTTCTGCGAGGCGCTGACCAAATTTTTGCAGATTTTGATGCTTACTCATGGCATTATTATCTGGCATGATGCGCCTAAGAAATTTACGAGGCATATGACTTTTAACTGTAGGTGAATATTCACCTGATATTATAAGGCACTCGTGATTAAAATAGCTATTTCATTTACCTTGGGCTGCCTGCTGTTTCTACAGTTGCCCTTTATGCCTGCTATTGAATGGCTGTGGGGGCTTTTGCTTGTCACCATACTGTTACTGTTTAACAGTACCCGATTACTGGCTGTTACCTGCCTAGGGGCATTATGGGTATTATTCCATACCAGCTACACACTCAATAATCAACTGGCGGATGATTTAGTCGGTCAGGATTTACTTGTTGTTGGCACTATTGACAGTATTCCCGAATACGGGCATAAGCTAATTAACTTTGAGTTCAGCCCTGATAAACCTGCTGTTGGTTTACCTGATAAATTGCGCTTGAATTGGTATCGCCCTTTCCCGGACGACTTATATGCAGGGGAAAAATGGCAGCTAACTGTGCGTTTGAAACAACCTCGCGGCCTGATAAATCCGGGTAGTTTTGACTATGAAGGCTGGTTATTCCAACAAAAAATTGGTGGAACAGGTTACGTGCGCAAAAACCCTGAAAACAAGCGCGTTGATCTCCCTGCCTTCTATTCCATAGATGCGCTCAGACAAACATTAACCGCAAATATCTACAGGCATCTCACCAATAGTCCAAATTTTGCCCTTATTCAAGGGTTGACAACTGGAGCGCGTCACTACATCACTCAGGAGCAATGGCAAGTATTACGCTTGTCCGGCACCAGCCATTTGCTCGCTATCTCCGGTTTACATATCGGTCTGGCTGCTGCTATTGGTTTTTTCTTATTTCGCTGGCTTTGGTCACGAAAAACGGCGTGCCTGTTGCGATTACCTGCCAATGAAGCAGCTGCTATTGGTGGTTTTGTTATCGCTTTTTTTTATGCAGCATTAGCCGGTTTTTCCATACCCAGTCAACGTGCAATTATCATGGTAGGCATTTTCATGGGTTCATTATTGGTTCGTCGCCCTATACCCACCAGTACCATCTTGACTATCAGCTTGCTACTTATCGTGGTGTTTGATCCATTATCATTATTATCTGCTGGTTTTTGGTTATCCTTTACCGCTGTGGCGATTATCTTGTTTGTCAGTCAACACCGTTTTCCTGCGCCACGCTGGCAGTGGGCAAAAATCCATACCCTGATTGCCTTGGGACTAACCCCGCTACTGCTGATATTTTTTCTGCAAACATCAATCATTGCACCCTTTGCCAACTTCATTGCCATACCAGTTATCAGCCTTTTTGTAGTACCAATACTGCTGGCTGCCAGCATCTTACTATGGCTGATTGAGCCTGTAGGGGCTTTTTTGCTGGATATTGCTGAATATGCACTTAATCTTTTATGGATGATACTGCGCTATCTTGCCTCGCTATCTTACTCGCACTGGCAGAGCTTACCAATTCCGATAGTGTACTGGGCGCCCATTATTCTGGGCACATTACTGCTGCTAACACCGAAGAAGTTACCAGCTAAATGGCTGGGTTTGTTCGGTTTTTCACCATTATTTTTAGTACAACCTGACCGACCAGACAAGGGGGAATTCTGGTTTATATTACTGGATGCCGGGCAAGGATTATCTGCTGTTGTGCAAACACATAACTATACACTGGTGTTTGATACCGGCGCCAAATTTAGTGATAGTTTTAACATTGGCACTACGGTTATCAAACCATTTCTACAGCACCAAGGGGTTAAAAAAATTGATACACTTATTGTCAGTCATGGCGATAATGATCATATGGGCGGCGCTATTCCGCTGATTAACAGTATGGCGGTTACTACTGTTTTGAGTGGTGCTACCGAAAAATTACCCAATGCAACACCGTGTTATGCTGGCCAATCATGGCAATGGGATGAAGTTGATTTTACGATGCTTCATCCAGATGACATCCCTAGCAGCCCTGTCGCCAGTGGCAAAAACAATCGTTCCTGTGTGCTCAAGATCGCAAATCAGGCAAATAGCATACTGCTGCCTGCTGACATTGAATATTCTGTTGAGCAAAAACTGGTGGCACGCTATGGTAACGCATTGCGGTCAACCATACTTGTTGCACCGCATCACGGCAGTAATACGTCTTCAAGTGATTCATTTATTCACGCTGTTAAACCTGATATCGTCTTATTCCCACTGGGCTACCATAACCGCTACCGATTTCCCGCAGAGGCGGTTGTTGATCGCTATCAAACAAAGGGTATCACTATGCTAAATAGCGCCGATCATGGCGCCATACAATTCAAGATGACGGCTGATTCATACTCACTGACAAGGACATGGCGACAGGCATCCGCCAAAATTTGGCGATCTAAGGCTACTGAATAAAGCGCTTTTCGCGTATTATAAAGCTTTATATTTGCATAGAGAGTGATTATGTTAGAGTTTTATACAGCGGGTGGATGGATCATGCACCCCTTGTTTTTTTGTCTTATAGTGGCAAGCGCAATTATTGGTGAACGCTTTTGGGTCTTACAGGCCAAACGTATATCGCCCACTGATGTGACTGATGAAATTTTGCATTGGCTACGTAATGATCAAATTGATAATAAGAAAATTCACAAGCTATATAACAGCTCACCACTAGGCCAGATTCTTGCCGCTGGCTTAATGCACCGTAATAGCTCTCGAGACGCCACACGAGAAGCGATTGAAGATATTGGTCGGCATGTAGCTGTCACGCTGGAACGCAACTTAAATACACTTGGTACGATTGCCGCTATTTCACCATTATTAGGCTTGTTAGGGACCGTGATTGGCATGATTAAAGTATTTGCTGTCATTACTACCGAAGGTGTGGGCAATCCGAACACTTTGGCTGGCGGCATTTCTGAAGCATTATTAACAACCGCTTTCGGTTTAATGATTGCCATACCTAGCGTTATTTTTTATCGCCATTTTAAAGCAAAAATTAATAACCTCATTATCCACATGGAGCAAGAGGCGATTAAACTTGTTGACATATTGCATAGCAATAAAGACTCCAATGAGGATGCAAAATTGTGAAGCTGTCAAACCAACGGCCAGAAGAAGTTGACGTTAACATTACCCCAATGATTGATATTGTCTTTTTGTTGCTGTTGTTTTTTATGATATCAACAAGTTTTGTGCGAGAAAGTTCTCTCAAAGTGGATTTGCCTGAAGCAACAGGAGAGCCAACGGAGCAAGAACAACTTACTATTGATATAGTTGTGTTTACTGATGGTACATTCAGTATTAACGATACCGTATTTGATGACCTGACTCATGCAAAAATCGCTGATGGACTAAAAAAAGCAGCAGGGAAGGATGCTGACCCGCATATTATTATCAGTGCTGATGCCAGTGCAGAATATCAGCATGTTGTAACAATTATGGATACATCGCGGCAACTGGGTTATAACCGTTTAACATTAGCAACTCGTCAGCCTGAATGAGACACCAACCCGCAGATACAGAAAATGCTGGCCAAATCTACCAACGCTTACTAACGTATGTAAAACCTTATTGGTTTGCCTTTATCATTGCCGTTATTGCCATGTTGGTATTTGCCGCTACCGAAACTGGCTTGGCCGCAATTATGAAACCGCTGATGGACGGCACCTTTGTTGAGCGAGACAGTGCCACCATCAAACTAATTCCCCTGATCCTTATCACGTTATTTTTGGTACGAGGCACGGCTAACTTTATCACTTCTTATGGTCTGGGGTGGATTGCGCGTAATGCTATCAAAACATTACGCCAAGAAATGTTTGAGCATCTATTATCATTGCCTGCCAGCTTTTACGATAAAACCACCTCGGGCATATTAATGTCAAAATTACTTTATGATGTTGAGCAGGTAGCCAATGCTACCACGGATGCGTTGTTAAGTTTAATTCGTGACACACTAACAATTATCGGCTTACTGGCATGGATGATTTATTTAAACGGTATACTTTCACTGATTATTTTAGCAACTGTGCCCGCTATTGCCTGGTTGATTTACATAATCAGTAGCCGCTTCCGCCATATCAGCAAAACTATTCAAGACTCTATGGGCAGCGTTAGCCACATCAGCAGTGAAATAATTGAAGGCCATCGAGAAGTTAAAATCTTTGCCGGCCAACAATACGAAGGCAACCGTTTTGATCAAGTAAACCAACAAAATAGGCGACAACGAATGAAAATGGTGGCGACTGATGCAATCAGCCAGCCGATCATTCAACTAATGACCGTATTGGGGTTATCCATCGTTATTTATCTGGCAACATTGCCAGGTATGTTGGAAAAGATAACCGCAGGAAGTTTTATTTCGTTTGTCACTGCAATGTTTATGATATTAACGCCATTAAAGCGGCTGACAAAAATAAACGGCAAAATACAAGCAGGTATAGCTGCAGCGCATAGTATTTTTTCCTTGCTTGATATGGAGGCCGAAGCAGATACTGGTAATAAAACTATTGATGGCCGGGCACAAGGAAACGTCAGTTATTATGATGTCCACTTTGCTTACGATGATGCGAAAGGCGACGTCATTAACGGTATTTCTTTTGCTGCAAAACCAGGGCAAACTATCGCATTTGTTGGTCATTCAGGCAGTGGTAAAACAACACTGGTTAATCTGCTGGTACGCTTCTATCCCTGCCTTAAAGGACAGATTCAAATTGATGGTATTGATATTAATACACTAACACTAAAAAATCTGCGCTCGCAAATATCTTTGGTTAATCAACAGGTTGTACTCTTTAATGATACTATTGCAGGCAACATTGCCTATGGTCAAAAAGCTGATGCCTGCGAACAGGATATTATTGCTGCAGCCAAAGCAGCGCACGCTTGGCAATTTATAGTACGCCTACCTGATGGCCTAGCAACGCAAGTTGGCCAAAATGGAGTGTTATTGTCTGGCGGTCAACGACAACGTATTGCTATTGCGCGCGCGCTACTCAACGATGCACCTATCCTGATTCTTGACGAGGCCACTTCATCGCTGGATACTGAGGCCGAACGTCATGTGCAGGCAGCACTGGAAACATTGATGAAACGACGCACTACTCTGGTGATTGCTCATCGTTTATCAACGATTGAAAATGCCGATCAGATTATTGTGCTACATAATGGCCTAATTATTGAGACAGGCACCCACACCGAATTGCTTGCTAAAAATGAATACTATGCAGAACTTCATCGCCTGCAATTTCAGGATAACAAGGCTAAATGACTAAATGGCTTATAAATAGCTGGTATCAGCCGCATCCTGTGCGTTGGTTATTGCTGCCTTTATCCTTTTTATATCTTGTCACCATTGCAGTGCGCAAAACACTGTATTGTCTTGGGCTAATAAAGCAATATCGACTGAAAGTACCAGTCATTATTATAGGCAATATCGCTGCCGGCGGCACTGGCAAAACCCCTGCTGTTATCTGGCTAGTCAAACAATTAAAGCAGGCTGGTTTTAAGCCGGGCATAATCAGCCGTGGCTATGGTGGTCACGCTTTGCACTACCCGATTGATGTTAAGGCAAAAAGCAATCCAGACATTGTTGGCGATGAGCCTATTGTTATCAGCAGACAGACAGCTTGCCCAGTGGGCGTTTCACCCAATCGCACACAGGCAGGTCAAATGCTGCTGAACCGATATAGCTGTGATGTCATCATCGCCGATGATGGGCTACAACATTTAGCATTAGCACGCGATATAGAAATTGCTGTCGTGGACGGTATGCGGCTATTTGGTAATCAATTGAGTTTGCCTGCCGGCCCATTGCGCGAACCGCTATCAAGATTAAAAACCTTAGATTTTATTATCTACAACCAAAGTAATGATTACTGCCCTTTTATGATGACGATAACGCAACATACCACAATTAACTTAGCTGATGAGACTATCAGCAAAGATATAGCTGATTTCAGCGCTCAACCATTACATGCTATTGCCGGTGTGGGTAACCCTGATCGTTTTTTTAGCCAATTAGAGCAGCAGGGGCTAACTTTATTACGCCATCCTTTTGCCGATCACCATCGCTATCAACACGGCGATCTCACCTTTGCTGATGGCTATCCTATACTGATGACTGAAAAAGATGCGGTCAAATGCCGATTATTTGCCACCAAAAATATGTGGTATGTGCCCATATCAGCGACAATAAGCGGTAAACTGGATGCTCTTTTGATAGAAAAGCTAAGGAAAGTATCCTATGGATAAATCTCTACTTGCTATTTTAGTCTGCCCAAACTGTAAAAGTGAACTTGATTATCATCAGCCTCAACAAGAGCTTATCTGCGCTGATTGCCTTATAGCCTATCCTGTTCATGACAATATTCCAGTTATGCTGCCAGATGAAGCGCGTAAACTAAAGATCGATAAATAACCAATGGTTAAGGTTACATAATTTCAAGCACAATACATACCCACAGATAAATTGCTACTGGCTGTTTATTGCTAAAGCTAAAATAGCGTATTTGCTTGTGACCAATAAACCAGCCTACACTTAACAGACAATAGCAGACAGAAAAACAAGCAATGTTACACAAAATCTTTTTGCTGGTATTGATAGCACTGACAGTCAATCAATGTGTCAATGATAATGATTTGGTTAACTAATCAATACTAGCAAACCGCAAGCGTAAAAGGTATAAGCAATGGAACTTGCAAGGGGTATGGATGCTAAGGCACGAAATAAAAACGGCTGGGTTGCTTTAATGGCGGCAGCAAACTTTAATCAAAACTCAGCAATAATCACCATATTGCTGACAGCAGGGGCAGATATTGGGGTAAAGAATAGCGCAGGAGATACTGCCTATAGCTCAAATATTGGAAAACGCTGCCTTAAAAGACAGCAAAGCGCGCTAGCAATTACACGATTTACAATAAATAAATAAAATACCGTGACCAAACATTCTTTTTTATCCAGTAGCAGACATGTATCTTTATGTATCAATGTTTTACTAAATAAATCACTTAACCCGTTTTTAAGCCATGTTTAACGTTATTATTCCTGCACGTTTTAGCGCTAGTCGCTTGCCAGGCAAACCCCTGCTTGATATTGCCGGCAAACCGATGATCCAGCATGTTTATGAGCGAGCCACAGAAAGCCTTGCCAGCAACATCATTATCGCTACTGATGACAGACGCATCCAAAAAGCCGCCAAGCAATTTGGTGCCGATGTCTGCATGACAAAAGCCAGTCACTTATCCGGCACTGACCGGCTTGCTGAAGTTGCTGCAATACGCAACTTTACTGATAATGATATTGTTGTCAATGTACAAGGCGATGAACCATCTTTACCTGCCAGCCTAATAAATCAGGTAGCAACAGACCTTAACCAACAGCAAAATGCTGATATTACCAGCTTGTATACACCAATTAACCATCAACAACAGGTGTTGGATAGAAATGTTGTTAAGGTCGTGATGGATAGCCGTGGTTATGCGCTTTATTTTAGTCGCGCGCCGATTCCATATCTGCGCGATCATGGTAATAAAGCAATCTCATTGGCGGCTGACTTGCCCTATTATCAGCATATTGGCGTATATGGTTATCGCGCTGGCTTCTTAAAAAAGTTCGGTCAATCAAGCCCGTGCATGCTTGAGCAACAGGAATCATTAGAACAATTACGCGCCATCTATTATGGTAGTAAAATTCACCTGACTATGGCAAAAGAACCTAGTGGGCAAAGTGTTGATAGCGATCAAGATTTACGCGCGGTGCGCCGCTTATTTGCAAAGCGATAATTTTACCCCGGCCAGTTTAAGGTCTGGATGCAGGCTGCCTGTTTCATCAAATATTGGCACAATATAGGTAACAGGTACAGTGCGATGACCCTCACCATATTGGCTGGCCTGAATGCTGGTATCGTGTTGCAACACCTGCAACACCAATTCAGTGTCATCCAGCAACTCCACAACCTCGCATTGCTTATTATTATGTATTAGCTGCCGCCCCAACAAACATGACAGTTCACCATTATCTGTTTTATTACTCATTAGCATCTTTGCTGATTGAATCACCAAACAACGGATTGTATTATCTGTTACCTGAGCATTTTTTACCAGCTTTTTTATTATTGCAATAATGACCGCACTTTAATATCATCAATAAAAGCAACAACAGGCAATATATTATACCCGTTGTTTTTTATACCATCACTTTATTACTTAACGTTTTCTTGCAACAAGCATAATTAACGAAGATCAGCACGCCTTGAATGTGGGACATTCAGGGATGAGCCTTGCTTGAAATTGCTATCTCCGCCAGCAGCCTCATGTTTGCGTTTTTCAGTCACAGATATAGCGGCGGCTGACTGTTTTGTCTGTGTAATATTACCCTGATCTCGCCGCTGACGAGGGCCACGGCGATTATTATTTCGGTTACGTGGTCGCCTGTTTTGACTAGATCTGGGTTTGCTGGCAACTGTTTTCTCTGTCTTAGCACTATCAGCAACACGATTGTGGTTTTGTCCAGAAAAAATAGCCCATAGGCGTTTTAATAAGCCAAGCTTATTTTTGTTTGCCGGTTTGGGCGCCGGATCAGCAGGGGATATACCCGTTATTGCTGGCTTTTCAAGTATCGGCTGTTGCTGAACTGTGGGGAGCATTTCGGCCTCAGAAACCAGATCAATATTATAGCTGACTACAGTTTGTCCAACACCTTGAATGCGTTTAATATCATAGCGGGGTGTCTCTATGTTAGGGTTTGGCACTACCAATAACTTGATACCATAGTTACGCTCAATTGTATCAAGTTGTCCTCGCTTTTCATTAAGCAAAAATGTTGCAACTGAGGCTGGCAATTGGACGACCAGTTTTGCTACAGTCTCCCTAGCGGCGTCCTCTTCAAATAGGCGAAGCATTGCCAAACCTAGTGATTCAACGCTACGGACATGCCCCAAACCTGAACAACGTGGGCAGACTTCTTGATGTGAATCGCCTAGTAAAGGACGTAATCGTTGCCGAGACATTTCAAGCAAACCAAATTTGGAAATACGACCGATTTGTACCCGCGCACTGTCTGCTTTGAAATGATCGCGCAACTGGTTTTCAACATCACGCTGATGGCGGCTGGAAGCCATATCAATAAAGTCAACTACAATCAAGCCACCTAAGTCACGTAGGCGTAATTGGCGGGCAATTTCTGCTGTTGCCTCCAGATTGGTATTAAATGCGGTCTCTTCAATGTCACTGCCCTTGTTTGCCTTAGCAGAATTAACATCAATTGATGTTAGTGCCTCGGTTAAATCAATCACTAATGCGCCACCTGATGGTAAATGCACTTTATGACTAAGTACAGACTCAATCTGGCTTTCAATTCTATAACGTGTAAATAAAGGTATAGTGCCCTGATATAGCTTGAGTTTATTTAATTCACGGGGCATGACCATACGCATAAAATCATAGCCCGTTTGATAAACAAACGGGGAATCAATTAAGATTTCACTGATGTCTTCACGTAAGTAATCACGTAAAGTACGAATTACGATATTGCTTTCCTGATAAACAAGAAATGGCGCAGTGCGTCCTTGTGCTGCCTTATCTATCTCTGCCCACAATTGCACAAGATAATCTAAGTCCCATTTCAACTCTTCAAGCTGCTTGCCAGCGCCAGCGGTACGTACGATCATCCCCATGCGCTCAGGAACGCTGAGTTCACTTATTACTGCTTGTAATTCAGTACGCTCATCACCATCAATATGACGTGAAATACCGCCAGCACGTGGACTATTCGGCATTAATACTAAATAACGACCAGCAAGACTGATAAATGTAGTTAATGCTGCACCTTTATTACCTCGCCCTTCTTTGACTATCTGAACGATAACCTCTTGACCAACTTTAAGTAAATCTTGTGCTTTAGCGGAATCTGATCTGCCACTTGGCGCTTTACTGAAGTAATCTCTGGATATTTCCTTGAATGGCAAAAATCCTTGTCTTTCTGAACTATATTCAACAAACACAGCCTCTAGACTAGACTCTACTCGGGTAATTTTACCCTTATATACGTTACCTTTTTTCTGCTCTTTAGCTGGAACTTCAGTATGTATATCAAACAGATGGTGGCCATCAATGACTGCCACCCGCAACTCCTCTTTATGAGTTGCGTTAATTAAAATTCGTTTCATTTGTGAACCTCTTAAATTGAGGCTCCCGCATCGTTCACCCATTGTATATGGGCAAGTTACCAATCAGTAAGACTTAAATTTAGTGTAACTTAAATAGTCAATAAATAACCTGCGTTTGTATGATTTTTAACCGCATTGATACTAACAACCACTGCCAAGACATTATAGTTCTGTCTCATCATCAATGTTTGCCCCTTAAGATGCAACTGCCAGTAGCGACTATTAATTTACAACTCTATTATCCTGCCTTATAATCTTTGGATCAGACATGGGAACCATTGTGTTTCTTTAAATTCCTGTAAACTCTTGGTCTGTAAAAGTTCCTGCCATGCTGTTTTTAGCATGGCAAAGCCTATAATTTGGATGCTTAACCGCATCAACCTGTTTGGGAGCGACATGCTATCTGCCAGTTTTCATCTCAGCCTAGAATGAAATCCAGCCTAGTTAATTGTAGCAGTTTTTTATCTTATCAGCAATAAGCAATCCAGACAATTTGATGACTAGCGATAACAGCAAGCATGGTTCTGTTCAATTTATCAATGTCTCTGCCGATCAATCAGGGCAACGCATTGATAACTTCTTATTAAATCTGGCAAAAGGCGTGCCCAAAAGCCGTATTTATCGTGCCATCAGGACAGGCGAGGTACGTATCAACAAAGGCAGAATCAGACAAACCTATAAAATATGCAAAAATGATACTGTGCGTATTCCGCCACTACGTACAACTACAACCGCAAAAATTAACAGGCCATTTGTTAATAGCCTCATAAGACAACAGATCATAGACAGTGTGCTAATGGAAGACGATGACTTGCTGGTACTCAATAAACCTTACGGACTAGCAGTACATGCTGGTAACAACATTAATCAGGGTATTATTGAAGCCTTGCGGATTATCCGTAATGAGATGCCTTATCTGGAGCTTGTACATCGCCTTGATCGTGACACATCAGGTTGCTTGCTCTTAGCCAAACATCGTACCGCCCTGCGCAACCTACAACAGCAAATGATCAATCATACAGTAGATAAGTGTTACCTCACGCTGATGAGCGGCAACTGGGGCAACAAACAAAAATTGGTCAATCAGCCAATACAAAAAAATATCGTTACATCTGGTGAACGCATGGCATGTGTTGACCCGAATGGAAAATACGCCAAAACAATATTCATTCCGATTGAGCCTTTTTCAGAGATGCAACTTAGCGAAGTTGTATTACATACTGGCAGAACACATCAAATTCGTGTTCATGCTGCGCATATTAAGCACCCTATCGCTGGTGATACTAAATATGGCGAACGTAGCTTTAATGAAAAGATGAAACAGTTTGGTTTAAAACGGCTGTTTTTGCACGCATGGAAGCTGGGTATCGAACACCCAATTAACAAACGATCATTGAACCTGCAGGCACCGTTACCAACTGAATTACAATATGTGCTGAACAGACTGAGACAATAAAAATGAAACGTTACCAACTTATCGTATTTGACTGGGATGGCACCTTGACGGATTCTACTGGTCATATTATTTACTGTATACAATCAGCGTTAGAGCGTCTGGGGCTAACGCCACTGAAACAAGCGATCGTCAGTTACGTTATTGGTCTGAGCTTAAGCTATGTAATGCAAGCTCCTTACCCCAATATTGATGGACAAACCAGTAACAATTTAGTTGATACATACCTTGAAACATGGCTAAAAGCGCTCATAATACTTCCCTGTTCAACAATGCACATCGCCTTATTAAACTTCTTGTATAGGCAGCGCTATTTTCTTGCTATTGCTACTGGGAAAAGCCGTCAATGTTTAAAGCCCTTGCCACTAACAATTTAAGACGGTCCTTTCACGCCACACGCTGTGCTGATGAATGTTATTCAAAGGCTCACCCACAAATGATTACATAATTAATCGCGCATTTTGGTATCAACGCCCATCAAGCATTAATGATTGATGATACCGCGTTTGATCTGCAAATGTCACATGTATCTAGCACAGATAGTCTTGCTGTCAGCCACGAGGCACATAGCATTGACGCATTGACAGCATGCAGGCCCAAAGGCAGTTACTCATGATCTGTACTAGGTTGAAAAATGGTTAGCCGACAATAACAAGCGGACATATTAACATCGCCCTAAAACTAACGCTAAAGGGTAAAAACTGAGCGACATAGATAATTAGGTTTCTATCTATTCTGACAACTGAATATTTGCTAGAATAGTTTATTAGTGCCCATTTGTGAGGAGTAACTTACATGGCCCTATTTGGTAACGGCAAGCCTGAAGATCATGGCAAATCTAAAAATGCATGGGAACATGATGTACTGGAAAAACTGGTATTCTCGGCAATAAAAGAACAACGCACCAGCCGCCGCTGGAGCTATTTATTTAAGGGGCTGATACTGCTCTACCTAACTGCTGTGCTCGCTGTCATGATGCCAGATAACGATATACTATTTCATAATACTGAGCACACTGCACTGGTTGAAATTAACGGTATCATTGCTGCTGATGCTGACGCCAATGCTGATGTTATCTTAACTGCTGTTCGGGATGCGTTTAACAATGAAGGTGCGCGTGGCCTTATTCTTCGTATTAACACACCGGGTGGTAGCCCAGTACAGGCCGGCATTATTAATGATGAGATTAAGCGCTTGCAAAAAACCCGCCCTGATTTCCCAGTCTATGCTGTCATTCAGGATATATGCGCCTCTGGCGGTTATTATATTGCGGTTGCTGCCCAAGAAATTTATGCTAATAAAGCCAGTATTGTTGGCTCTATTGGCGTTAGGATGGATGGTTTTGGTTTTGTTGATGCTATTAGTAGCTTAGGTGTCACGCGTCGTTCATTAACAGCAGGTGAAAACAAAGCATTCCTTGATCCATTTTTGCCCATCAAAAACAGTGATGTTCAACATGCTCGTGCCATGATAAGTAATGTTCACCAACAGTTTATTGATATTGTCAAAGCTGGAAGGGGCGATCGTTTAGCAAACGATGAGACACTGTTTTCTGGGTTAGTTTGGTCGGGTGAACAGGCATTACCGTTGGGATTGATTGACGGTCTAGCAAATAGTAGTACCGTAGCCAGAGACAAGATTGGTGCTGAAAATATTATCAACTATACACCATCTCCTGATTACCTAGATAATTTTATTGACAAACTAGGCATAACACTCAGTCAAAGGCTTCTTAATAAATTAGGCACAGTGGCAATACGTTAACTAAAAGTGTTTCTTTGTAATAATTAAGGTAGTGAATATGATCAACAACAGTATAAAATATGCATTTTTGACGCTATGTCTTACAGGCTTAACAAGCGTATACGCTCAAAAGACCATACCTGAAATTAGCCTGATGTCCATTCTAACAGAAAAAGGCGAGGTCTCTTTTTTTGGCATACCTAAAACTGCCATTAAACTGCGTATTACTGTGCCCAATGGCATTTTTAAAATTGATGGCAACGCATCCAAATTAATTAATTTTGTTGATGATAGGGGCACTGATATCTTAGCCAGAGGAAGGAGGCAGACAACCGATTATATTAGTAGCGCAGAAGAAAATAACATCGATACTTATAGCAGTAAAATTGAAGGAAATTCAATTATCGTACCTATCAACGTCACGGCAATCGCCGATAAAAATGCACAATATATCAGCGTTAAAGCCAATGTTAGCCTGTATTGTTACCCACCAGAGAATAGCAAAAAACATACAAGCGGTATGATTACAGTTACTGATATATCGCAAAAAATTATGTTTAATAACAACTATGTAAAACTTAATCAGACAGGGGTCGGGCAAAAGATGGACGGCACAGATCTGGCTGTTTTTGAACTCGATACTGATATTATTATTAATAAAATGACTTTTTATGATGGACTACAACAAGAATTGGTAACAGTTTATCCTGCGCCTCAACAAGAAGTTGAGATTAAATTTGATGCAGTGAAAAAGATAGACAAAGTCAATATAGAATATGCCAATCCTGTCATAGTCAACGTACCGGTGAATTTTAAAACAAATGGTGTTGGGTTGATATAAGTCAAGGCTTCAACCCCCCCACTGCGGCACAATAACCCTGCTTTATATCACAATAAAACATGGTTACAAAAAGCGGATGCCACTGGCAGAGTCATGTGGCTTGTTCTTGTCTAAAGCCACACCAACCATTTTATACACAATGAGCTTAATATCAAGCTAGCATCCTCTAAATCCTACCTTCGCCAAGTCATAGACTTGGCAATTTTAGCATTATACTCTAAGGCAACAGTAACGGAAATCGCCTTAACTCAAGAGCGAAGTTGTGGCTATGTTGTTATAACAAAAAACGTGTATTCTTCTGTCAAAAGCTGCTTTTTGGCAAATGAAAATGAGCGGACTTTATGATTATCCAAAAATCCATTATAACGCGCCCCTCATTAGGGAGTTCACACACAGATGATATCTTAAAAAGTGCTGGTATTGACTTATCTTTGTTAGGAATCCGTGATTCGTTTACAACGTTTGTCAGAAATTTGGTGACTATGCCAGCAATTTTAATGGGAAAAAACATAGCGCCACAATCTTATTTCATTTATAAAAACAAGTCGATGTTTAGTAGATTACATTGGCAGAACTTGAACGGTTGATAGATGATTTTGAACCTATTACAAAAAATATAGACACGACTTTGATCTATGGCATCTTGACCTGTACCAAAATTTATTTAGGGACTACATCCTTCCATTAAAAGCATCTATATCTGATAGCAACAAACACCTCATTGTATATATCTCAACAAGGTGAAGGCTATTAAACTGGTCATCAGGAAACTGCTTTTTTATTGGTCAGTTAAACCGCGTCTGTTCCTCTTCGGTCAGCAATCTGGAATAGATAATAAAACGCAAGCCAAGTGGAATTTCCAGAGAAAAACTAGACCCTCGCCCTGCCACAACATCAACCGTTAAAAAAGTATGCTGCCAATATTGAAACTGAGACCTGTTCATATAGAAGTTTATGCCGACCAAAACTCCCATCAGTACATCATTATCATCAATATACATATCGTCAGCATTGAGCAGCATGGGGCTTGAACCATCACAACACCCACCACTTAAGTGAAATACCAAATTCCCATGTTCACCCTGCAACTGACGGACAACTTTTGCAGCTTCTTTGCTAATGGTAACCCGCTGGGTAGCCGCCACGTTATGGCCTGTCATGATTTAGAAGAAACCTAACTTTTTCCTGTCATAAGACATCAGCATATTCTTATTTTGTCTGTAGTGATTGAGCATCATAAGATGAGTTTCTCTGCCAAAACCAGACATTTTATAGCCACCGAATGGCGCATGAGCAGGGTAATCATGATAGCAGTTAACCCAAACCCGACCTGCTTTGATAGCTCTTGGCACCTGATAAAACTGGTAGGCATCTCGCGTCCAAACTCCTGCACCTAAACCATATAAGGTATCATTGGCCATTGAAACAGCCTCCCGCTCATCTTTAAATGTTGTGACGCAAACAACAGGGCCAAAAATTTCCTCTTGGAAAACTCTCATCTTGTTGTGCCCTTTAAAAATGGTTGGCTGGATGTAAAAACCGCCCGCAAGCTGGCCTTCTAATTGACATACACCACCACCTGCTAACAATTCAGCACCTTCCTGTTTGCCAATATCAATATAAGAAAGAATTTTTTCATACTGATCCTTAGAGGCCTGTGCGCCTATCATCGTGTTTACATCATAAGGGTTGCCCTGTACGATGGCCTCGGTTCTGGCAACAACTCGATCCATAAGCCTGGCATAAATATCTTCCTGAACCAGTATACGAGAAGGGGAAGTGCAGACTTCACCTTGATTAAGGGCAAACATAACCGCGCCCTCGATTGCTTTGTCAAACAGATCATCGTCTTCATCTGCAATACTGCTGAAGAAAATGTTAGGCGATTTACCCCCCAATTCTACCGTTACCGGGTTAAGGTTTTTAGACGCATACTGAATAATGAGCTGTCCGGTGGTAGTTTCGCCAGTAAAAGCGACTTTATCAACTTTTGCGCTGGAGGCCAGTGGTTTGCCAGCTTCTGGGCCAAAACCATATACGATATTGACAACCCCTGGCGGAAATACGTCTTTAATTTTTTCCATTAAAAGCGCAGAAGAAGAAGGAGTCTGTTCGGCGGGTTTTAACACAACACAATTGCCAGTAGCCAACGCAGGCGGTAATTTCCATGACAGCATAAGCAGCGGAAAATTCCAGGGAATAATTTGACC
Organism: Methylophagaceae bacterium; assembly: GCA_965199725.1. Lineage (GTDB taxonomy): Bacteria > Pseudomonadota > Gammaproteobacteria > Nitrosococcales > Methylophagaceae. The sequence continues at coordinate 1,042,126 of OZ241321.1, read as the reverse complement.
AACAACGCCTAGCGGTTCTTTGATATTTAATGATAATTTATGCTGATCTAGCTCAGTTGCTGTTCCTTCTTCAGCGCGAATAATTGAAGCAAAATAACGCCAATGATCCACTGCCAAAGGTAAGTCTGCATTGAGTGTTTCACGAATAGGTTTGCCATTATCGCAGGTTTCTACCAAAGCCAGCTCTTCAAGATTTTCTTCAATGATATCAGCAACCTTATTAAGAAGCGTGGCCCTTTCTGCCGCAGGCATGTTGCCCCAGCTTTCTTTTGCCGCATTGGCAGCATCAATTGCTTTTTCTACATCCTTTTTATTTGATTGTGGATATTGCGCAATCAAGCCATTATCAATCGGCGAGTGATTATCAAAATAGCGTCCATCTGCTGGAGGTAAAAATGCCCCGTTAATAAAATTATCATACTTAGCTTTAAAGGTTGGTTTGGTATATGACACGAGAGAAGCTCCTTAGTATGTTGCCAGAGATCATATTGTAACAATTTAATATCACTATTGTTAATTTTCTATTATTATTACTTTATGTTTACCAAAAGGCATAAGGATTGACAGATGGATAAAATTAGATCATTTGAAGAGTACAGGCGCCTTTATCAGGAAAGTGTTGAAAATCCTGATCTTTTCTGGGATAAAATTGCGGATAGCTTCTTATGGAAGCAAAAGTGGCACACAACACTGGAATATAGCTTCAGCGTGCCTGAGATAGCATGGTTTCAGGGCAGTAAGCTCAATATAACCGACAATTGCCTTGACAGACACTTAAAAGACAGGGGCGATAAAATTGCACTGTTGTGGGAACCCAATAATCCAGAAGAACAATCAGTCAAATTAACCTATCAAGCGCTTTACAATGAGACATGTAAGTTTGCCAATGTACTTAAACAGAATAATGTCAAAAAGGGTGAACGAGTCATCATTTACATGCCCATGGTGCCAGAACTGATGATATGCGTACTGGCATGCGCAAGAATAGGCGCAGTTCACTCTGTTGTATTTGGCGGTTTCTCTGCTACTGCATTAGCTGACAGAATAAAAGATTGTTCAGCAAAAATAATCGTAACAGCAGATGGTGCATACCGAGGTGCGAAGCAAATACCTATAAAAGCAATAGTAGATGATGCGGTAAAAGATATAGCGATTGATACTATACTAGTAGCCACCAGAACCAATCAAGCTATCACTATGCGGGCAGGACGTGATAAATGGATAAAAGACGAACTCAATACAGTAAGTACAGTATGCCCATCAGAAGAGATGGATGCACAGGACCCACTATTTATACTCTACACATCCGGCTCTACTGGCAAACCCAAAGGAATATTACATGCGTGCGGTGGTTACATGGTGTACGCAGCATATAGCTTTAAGAATGTATTTCAATATGAAGAAAACGATATACACTGGTGTACTGCTGATATAGGATGGATAACTGGGCACTCCTATATCACATACGGCCCACTATTAAATGGCGCGACCACATTGATGTTTGAAGGCGTACCTACCTACCCTGATGCAGGTAGATTCTGGCAAATAATAGACAAATACAGCATATCTCAATTCTATACTGCACCCACTGCCATCAGGGCACTGATAGCGCTTGGTGATGAGCATGTAAAGCCTTACAGCTTAGATTCGCTAAAAGTCATAGGCACAGTAGGAGAACCGATTAATGAAGAAGCATGGAAGTGGTATCACACCAATGTAGGCAAAGAAAAATGCCCAGTAGTAGATACTTGGTGGCAAACAGAAACGGGCGGTATCATGATTTCTGGTTTAGGCAATATATCACCGATGAAGCCAACCTATGCTGGTTATCCGCTCCCTGGCATCCAGCCCTTTCTGGTAGACAGACAGGGTAATGAAATCAATCAGCCTGACCAAGAAGGCTACCTGGCAATAAAGTTTCCTTGGCCGTCCATATTAAAAACTATCTATGGCGATCATAAAAGATGTAAGGACGTGTATTTTGGTAGCGGCAAATTTTATTTAACTGGAGACAGCGCCAAAATAGATGAAAACGGCATGTACAGAATAATAGGCAGAATAGACGATGTTATCAACGTATCTGGTCATAGATTAGGTACTGCCGAGATAGAAAATGCTATCAACAAAAACGCAGCAATATCTGAATCTGCGGTTATTGCTATAAACCATGCTATAAAAGGGCAAGCTGTCTTTGCCTATGTTGTCTGTAAAGAAAGTGAATGGGCATTAAGCGAACAGCAAATAATCGCAGAAGTAACCGCAACTGTAGAAAATGAAATTGGTAAACTAGCCAAACCAGAATGTATATTGATAGTAGATGACTTGCCTAAAACGAGATCTGGCAAAATAATGCGAAGAATACTGTCTAAAATAGCGCAGGGTAATCATGCAAACTTGGGCGACATTTCTACCTTGTTAAACCCTGATGTTGTAAAAAAAATAATAGACAAGTATGATGACAATATCCAGCAGGCTTAAAACACAAGCCACACATGCCAAATCCCTGCTTTGCACAGAGTTTTAGTCCTATTATAGAGGAAAATCGTGCCTATACCCGCTCTAATTAAAATAACCGCCACGCTATTTATGTTATGCGTTCTAGCGATACCTTACAGTAATGCTAGATCACTTGATGAAACGCGCAAGTTTGCTGATGAAGGGTGATGCTAAGGCGCAGTTTAATCTGAGCGTGAAGCAACGATAAAGGTGTGCCCAGATGCTACACTTGCCTATATATGGGCTAACCTTGCCGCGGCTATAAGGGGGGCTAAATTAAGAGATGCTACTGTTGACACGATGAGCTCCCGCACCATAGAAGAAACGCAAAAACGTGCCCGCTAGTGTTTTGCTAGTGACTATCAACACTGTTGATCGCTGGCCATACTTGCGCAAGGCCGTTACCCCGTCCAACTAAGGGGCAAGCTCCATGATGATTTTAGCCTTGTATGTAAAGACAAATAGCTTCCCGCATTAGAGGGAATGACAAAAAAGTGTGGGAATACCACAAAAATACAGCCGCGCTATGCTTATTTTGTCAGCGCCAACACACTCTGCATATCAAAAAGACCTTGAGGCTTGGCTAAAACCCAGCGCGCTGCACGCATAGCGCCAAAGGCAAAAATCATCCGATTGGCTGCTTTATGGGTTATCTCTATGCGTTCGCCTTCAGTAGCAAACAGAGCAGTATGTTCACCCACAATATCGCCAGCACGTATAGTCGCAAAGCTGATGGTATTAACATCACGCGCGCCCGTATGTCCTTGCTTGTCATATACCGCGCATTTTGCTAGGTCTCTGCCTGATGCGTTTGCTACCACTTCACCCATGTGTAATGCCGTGCCCGAAGGGGCATCCACTTTATAGCGATGATGCGCTTCAATAATGTCAATATCTGCTTCATCGCCTAACACCTGTGCTGCCATTTCTAATAGCTTAAACAGCAGATTAACGCCAACACTCATATTAGGCGCAAGCACAATGGCGATATGATTGGCGGCATCAGCAATGGCTGTTTTTTGTGCTTCAGTAAAACCCGTGGTACCAATGACCAGACGGCAGTGATGTTGAATACAAGGCTTAAGCAGTGCCAGCGTTGCCATAGGTGTCGTAAAATCAATCATCACCTCAGCATTTGCAACGGCAGTATTAATATCATTGGTAACAGCAACACCCAACCGCTCAATACCAGCCAATTCGCCAGCATCCGAGCCTTTTGACGCTGCTGACTGGCAGGTCGCAGCGCTCAATACCAGTCCTTCTGTCTGGGAAACTGACTTAATAAGGCAGCGACCCACGCGACCAGTAGCACCATTAATTGCAATACGTGTTGCCATTATTATTTAGCTATACCCCTCCCCCTATGTCAATCAAAAAACTTTTTAACCACATCTAGCCATGAGCTGTGTTTGGGGTTATGTTTACTGTGGTCGCCTTGTAGTGTTTGGTCAAATTCACGCAATATTTTTTTCTGTTTGCCTGACAGCTTCACTGGTGTTTCAATCACCACCCGACAAATTAAATCACCAGTAGCACCTCCACGTACTGACTTTGCGCCCTTGCCACGCAAGCGAAATTGTTGCCCGGTTTGCGTGCCTTCAGGTATTTTAAGGCTGGTTTTACCTGTCAGGGTCGGTATATATAGCTCGCCGCCTAAGCTGGCTGTGACAAAAGCAATGGGCACAGTACAAAATAAATCGCTACCCTCGCGGGCAAATATATCATGCCGTTTAACATTGACCTCAACATATAAATCGCCTGGTTCTGCGCCATGAGGGCCTACTTCGCCTTCACCAGAAAGGCGGATGCGATCGCCCGTATCAACACCAGCAGGTACTTTCACTGACAATGTTTTATATTTTTGCACTCGTCCCTCACCACGACAGGTTTTGCATGGTGATTTAATCACCCGACCTGTGCCGCGACAATGTGGACATGGTTGTTGCAAAGAGAAAAAACCCTGCTGCATGCGCACCTGACCATGACCATCACAGGTAGTACATGCTACAGGCTGGGTGCCCTTTTTAGCACCACTTCCACCGCAAGACTCACAGCGTACATGCACAGGAACGCGAATTTTCACCGTCTTGCCGACGACCGCATCCTCAAGTGGCAAATCTAGGTTATAGCGCAAATCTGCGCCGCGATTGCGCTGGTTGCCGCCGCCACTGCCGGCATCGCCGAAAATATCGCCAAAGACATCGCCGAAAATATCGCCGAATCCGCCAGTGCCGCTACTGCGTGCACCAGCAGACTGATCAACACCTGCATGACCAAACTGATCATAAGCCGCGCGTTTTTGTGGATCAGACAGCACCTCATAGGCCTCTTTAACCTGTTTGAAGCGCGCTTCTGCATCAGTAGCGTTATCAGGATTGCGGTCAGGATGATACTTCATTGCCATCTGGCGATAGGCTTTTTTAAGCTCTGCATCGGTTGCTGTGCGGGCAACACCAAGTGTCTGGTAAAAATCTTGTTTAGCCATCGCTTCGGGTTAAGTCTGTATCCTTCACATAACACAAAACAGGCGTAGGGTCGCTACGCCTGTTTATTTTGTCATTATAATCTAGTTAAAAATTATTTTTTATCGTCGTCAACTTCTTCAAATTCGGCATCAACAACATCATCTGCTGACTCTGCATCAGTTACATCTTTTGCATTATTGTCAGCCTGAGCTTTCTCTACCAGGATTGCTGCTGCTTCTGTTAATTCAGTTGTTTTGGCTTCAATGTCGGCTTTATCCTCACCGTTGACTGCCTGCTGCAACGCATCAACTGCTGTTTCAATTTTTACCTTGTCATCGGCATCCAGTTTATCACCCATATCAGCGATTGAAATCTTGGTTGAATGAATTAAAGCATCAGCATTATTGCGTACAGTGACTAACTCCTGAAACCGCTTGTCTTCATCAGCATGTGCTTCGGCATCTTTCACCATTTTTTCAACTTCATCATCAGATAAGCCGCTTGATGCTTTGATAACAATAGACTGCTCCTTGCCAGTCACTTTGTCTTTAGCAGATACATTAAGAATACCGTTAGCATCAATATCAAATGTGACTTCAATTTGTGGCTGACCGCGTGGTGCTGACGGAATACCAGCCAAATCAAAACGACCCAGCGATTTGTTGGCAGAGGCGACATCACGTTCACCTTGCAGTACATGAATAGTCACTGCCGGTTGATTATCTTCTGCCGTTGAAAACGTCTGGTTTGCCTTAGTAGGAATCGTGGTATTTTTGTCAATTAGCCTTGTCATCACGCCACCCATTGTCTCAATACCCAGGCTTAAAGGCGTAACATCCAGCAACAATACATCTTTGACATCACCAGCCAATACAGCCGCCTGAATAGCAGCGCCAGAGGCCACCGCTTCATCAGGATTCACATCTTTTCGTGGGTCTTTGCCGAATAATTCCTTAACCGCTTGCTGCACCTTGGGCATACGTGTTTGCCCACCAACTAAAATCACATCATCAATATCATTCATTGACAAACCAGAATCCTTAACCGCTTTTTTGCATGGCCCCAGGCTACGTTTAATCAAATCCTCAACCAGTGATTCCAGCTTGGCACGGGTCAAGCGAATTTCTAGGTGTTTAGGTCCTGATGAATCGGCTGTTATATAGGGCAGGTTGATATCTGTTTGCTGACCAGAAGACAATTCAATTTTAGCTTTTTCAGCAGCATCTTTTAAGCGCTGCAATGCCAACGGATCACTTGCCAAATCAATACCTTGGCTCTTTTTAAACTCAGTAACCAAAAACTCAATCACCCGCTGGTCAAAATCTTCACCCCCTAGGAAGGTATCACCATTGGTTGCCAACACCTCAAACTGGTGCTCACCGTCAATATCGGCGATCTCAATCACTGATATATCAAAGGTTCCACCACCTAAATCATAAACAACAATCGCAGAATCACCACGTTTTTTATCCATACCATACGCCAGCGCTGCCGCTGTTGGCTCATTGATAATGCGTTTGATATCAAGCCCTGCAATCTTGCCGGCATCTTTGGTCGCCTGGCGCTGTGAATCATTAAAATAGGCAGGTACAGTGACTACCGCCTCAGCTACCTCTTCACCCAGAAATTCTTCTGCTGTTGTTTTCATTTTCATCAATACCCGGGCGGAAATTTCTGGTGGTGCCATTTTTTTACCATTAGCTTCAACCCACGCATCGCCATTATCGGCTTTAACGATTTTGTATGGCACCATATCAATATCGCGCTGAACAACATCATCGCTGAATTTACGGCCTATTAATCGTTTGATAGCAAACATTGTGTTAGCAGGGTTGGTAACAGCCTGGCGCTTGGCAGACTGACCAATTAATACCTCATTTTCTTTAGTAAAGGCAACGATAGATGGTGTGGTACGATCGCCCTCGCTGTTTTCAATCACTCTCGGTGTGCCATCTTCCAGCACAGCAACACAAGAGTTAGTGGTGCCTAAATCAATACCTATAATTTTACCCATATCATTCTCCATTTATCCCTGAATGCTTGCTATATCAGCTACTAAACATTAAGTGGGGGAGCAAAAACGATTTTCAAGTCCTGACACTGTTATTAATTTATGCCGATACCACAACCATTGCGGGGCGTAACAGCCGACCATTAAGCTGATAGCCTTTTTGGACAACAGTGACTACTTGACCTGCTGGCACGCCCTCTGCCTCCTGTATTTGCATAGCCTGATGTAAGTCAGGATTGAAGGTATCGCTCTCTTCTGGGTTTACCTCTTCTAAGCCAAACTTGGCGATGGCGGCCAAAAACATCTTCATAGTCATCTCCAGACCGTCACGAACGGATGCTAATGAGGCATCACTGCTGTCAGCAGCTTTGAGCCCCAGATCCATGCTATCACAGACTGGCAGTAATTCTTCGACAAATTTATCCAGCGCCCGTTTGTGTGCATTTTCCAGATCACGCGCCTGCCGGCGGCGTAAATTTTCCATATCTGCATGAGCGCGTAACAAATCATCTTTATAGGAATCAATTTGTTTGAGGGCATCTGCCAACAATGCTGCCCTATCAATATTATCATTATCTTCTGTTTGTGCTTGTTGCTGTGGTTGCAGTTCTGTTTCTTCAGGGTCTTGTTGGGCAATTAACGCATCATCTGGTTGTTCAACCGATTGCCCTGATGTTGCTTGCCCTTGCTGATCTTGTTTTGATTCCGTCCTATCAGGGGCTTTTTGATCTTGCTCATTACTCATAACTGTTTCCAGATTAATCATCCAAAATTTTTAGCTAAACTGGGGGCGCTCAGCAACAATTTCAAGCCTGAATGATCATTTTTATCTTAGGAGAGACGCTTACACTATGATAAGCGGTTATAGACTGTTAAAGTGTTGGTCAACATCTTATACATGATTCCTTTATATTTTTGTTATAAAGGCATAACGATTGAGCTCAAAGGTGATTTATAATTATCATGGTAACTTGCTTATGCAAAACTACCTGATGCTGATTAAGCTTGAGGCGGCAAAGCATAACAGCAATTAATGTAGTTACAATCAGTTATACATTGGATAGCGGTTACCTAGCTATCTCCCAGAGCATAAAGCCACGTTTGTAGCAATAAACGCTACAGCCTCTTGAATCTTATTGCTTCAACCATACACACTGGCCCTGGCTAATTTTATCCAGACTAGCTAAGGTTTTATGGTGACGCTTAAGCTCATCATCATTGGCCTTAATCACCTTAAGTGGTTTAGCGCTTATCTCACCTTTTGCCCTGTCATGATTACTCACTTTGCTGCCAGTGACCGAACCGCGAGCTGTCAATGACAACGACAGACTAACTTGTCCGCCTGTCATTGCAAGATAGACATCTGCCAATATCTCAGCATCAAGCAATGCGCCATGTAGTGTACGCTTGCTGTTATCTATCGCATAACGCTGACATAACGCATCAAGGCTGTTTTTTTGCCCTGGATGTTTGTCACGCGCCATTTTCAGCGTATCCAATACCGCACTTATATCGTCAATACGGGGCTGTTCTGAGTTGATTTTTTTAAGCTCATGATGCAAAAAACCAATATCAAATTCAGCGTTGTGAATAATAAGCTCAGCACCAGTTATAAAAAGAAAAAAATCATCAGCAATATCACTAAACTTAGGTTTGTCCAGCAGTAATTCATCAGTAATGCCATGCACCTTAGCGGCTCCAATGTCAATTGTTCGCTCCGGGTTAATATACTGGTGAAATGTCTCGCCAGTTTTGCGGCGATTAATGATCTCAACACAGCCAATTTCTATAATACGATGATCATCGGCTACCTTTAAGCCTGTCGTCTCAGTATCTAATACCACCTGCCTGCTAATAGCTTTGCTCATCGTCGCGCCTTACCTTATCTATTGCTGCTACTGCTAACTTATCGGCACGCTCGTTGTCAGGATGGTCACTATGACCCTTGACCCAGCGCCATTCGATATCATGTGCTTCGGCTACCCGTTCCAGACGCTGCCAGAGATCGACATTTTTCACCGGTTTTTTATTGGCAGTTATCCAGTTTTTGCGTTTCCAAACGGCTAGCCACTCGGTAATACCTTTGCGCACATATTGAGAATCAGTGGTCAAACATATCGTACAGGGATGCTTTAACTCTTCCAACGCCCTGATCGCGGCCATCAACTCCATACGATTGTTAGTGGTATCAGTCTCGCCCCCAGAAAGCTCTTTTTCATGCCTGCCATAGCGCAACACAGCCCCCCAACCGCCAGGGCCTGGATTACCGCTACAGGCACCATCAGTAAAAATAGCTACTTCATCCATTTTTGTATATTCTCTCGTTTTAATTGAATTGGCAATGCAAATCCCATATAAATCAGCAAGCTTTAAGCAGATGCTGGTATAAACAGCTTAAATAAGCGTACAATCAATACTCTTAAGATTTTAACCATCGCCTAGCAATGCTGTATATATCTGCTGTTCCCGCCTTTAATGATAATTATATATGGTTGATTAAGGCAGTACATACTAACGAGGTACTCATTGTTGATCCTGGCGATGCCTTTCCAGTGATAATAGCCATTAAACAGCAACGGCTGATACCGTCAGCCATACTGATTACTCATAATCATCATGATCATGTTGGTGGCATTGAGACTTTGCTTAAAGAGTACAATGTGCCCGTTCATGGCCCATCACGGCAATCAGATATCGCTATCAGCCACCCATTAAATCAGGATAATCTGGTAATTAATACTGCCTTTCCTGCTATTGGCGTTCTCAACCTGCCAGGCCATACTGCTGACCATATTGCCTTTTTGCTGGATGATTGTCTATTCTGCGGTGACACTTTATTTGGTGGTGGGTGCGGCCGATTGTTAGGGGGAACTGCCGAACAACTTTTTCAATCATTGCAACAGATTGCAAAGCTGCCACAAGCGACTAAAATCTATTGTGCTCACGAGTATACCGAAGCCAATCTTAAGTTTGCTGCCACTGTTGAGCCTGACAACAAAGCCATTTGGCAACGGATTGATGCCACAGCCGAATTACGGCAACAAAACCTGCCCAGCATCCCTTCTACCCTGGCATTAGAACTGGCAACCAACCCCTTTCTGCGCTGCGATCATGACGGTGTTATCCAGTCTGTTGAACAATTTAGCGGCGAGTCATTACCATCAAAAATTCAGGTGTTTGCTGCGCTTAGAAGGTGGAAAGATAGCTTCTGATCGCTTCAATTGGCGACATGACTGCGCACACCTTTTATTGCCTTGATACTGTCGCTGATTAAGCGTGGTCCATGGTAGATAAAACCGCTGTATATCTGTACCAGACAAGCGCCCGCTGCCATTTTTTTAGCGGCATCTTCACCACACATAACCCCGCCTGATGCGATGATTGGTATATGCTTCGGCAATGCCTGCCTGAACTGGCGAACAATTTCGGTTGATTGTTTGAATAACGGATAACCACTCAACCCCCCAGCTTCATCGCCATAGCGCAATGCTTGCAAATCTTGGCGCACCATTGTCGTGTTGGTGGCAATAACAGCATCAATCTCATAATCTGCAAAGGCCTGTGTCAGCGCTATAACCTCTTCCAGCTCAAGATCAGGTGATACTTTCACCGCCATAGGCACATAATGATGGTATTGCTGCTGTAATTTGGCCTGCTCTTCTTTTAATGTTGCTAATAAGCTTTTCAGCGCATCGCCAAACTGTAGCTGTCTTAGTCCTGGTGTATTGGGCGATGAAATATTGATAGCGACATAATCAGCATGGACATATACCTCTCGTAAGCCAATTAAATAATCATCCACCGCACTATCAACAGGTGTAGCAAAATTTTTGCCTATGTTGATACCAATAATGGTCTTGGTATGTACATGCTGCATCTGCTTAATCAAGTAGGCAAGGCCCAAATTATTAAACCCCATTCTGTTGATAATCGCTCGCGCCTGTGGCAAGCGAAACAGACGCGGCTTAGGGTTGCCACTTTGTGGTCTTGGCGTTACCGTGCCAATTTCAACAAAACCAAAACCAGCTGTAGAGAGAGCATCAATATAGTCACCATTTTTATCCAGCCCTGCTGCCAGACCAATTGGGTTAGCAAAATTGAGTCCCATTGCCTGAACCGGCATCGTCTGTGTTTTAGGATAGACCAAACGCGCCAACCCGCTCATTTTAATCATTTTCAGACTGCTTAGCGCCAGATAGTGTGCTGTTTCTGCTTCAAGTCGAAACAGTAAATTACGAAATAATGGATACATGACGATTAATAGCTCATGGTAATGTGATAACCACTGAATTTACGGATATTTAATACACCAGTATCTAAGATCAAATACTGACCTTTTATACCTGTTAATAAGCCTTCTATATGCGCTGTTTTATCAAAGTTAAGCGCTGCTATCTTCTGTGGATAACGTTTGACCGGATAGTCAATATCAACCACTTTTTCCGTCAATATTGGCACAATATCTGTGTTATTAAAACGCTGTTGCAGATGTTTGATTGCTTGCTTACATTGCACAGTTAACTCATCACGTCTGGCCAATAAATCCATCGCTCTGGTAGTACCTTTTAGCATTTTACGCCAATCTGTTCTGTCAGATACGTGCGCTCTAAGTGCAACCTCAACCAAGCCAGACTGGTAGCGGCTTTTCACTCTGAAAACAGGCAGTGCCTGGATAGCGCCCTGATCAATCCACCTCGTTAGCAACTGACTTTCTCGGGTAATGCCTACCTTGACATCAGAGCTATTAGCCAAATAAACAATATGGCTCTGCATACAAAATGTATCAGCCCAATCAGGTTCCCGACATGTGCCTTTGGCATAATGACAAAGCTCTGGTTTAACGATGCATACATCACAACGTGCTAGACGTTGCATGCAGGGAAAACAAAAACCGGTACTGTAGCTTTTTTTGGTCAGTCGACCACATGCCTGACAACGAATCTCACCGGTAAAAGTCAGGCTAATGATCTTGCCTACCAGCGGGTTAATCGGCACACGCTGTTCATCCAATGCCATACAATATTGGGCTTGCCCTGCTGTCAATTCTACAGCCATTTTTGCTAGGAGCCCGCGAATATCACTCACCAACACTTATACCGCTGACATTAATGGATTAAACCGTCTGGAGATGGTCAGCGCCTTCTCGAGCGCGCGCACCTGACAGCCTCTCTTACCTTGTTTGGCGCAGTACCGCCTATATGATCACGTGCCGTCACTGATCCGTCTGGAGTTAATACAGCAAATACATCATCACCGATCTCGCCAGAGAACGTTTGTAACTCTTGCAAGGTAAGTGCTGATAAATCTTTATGCTGTTCAATAGCATAGGCGACCAACCGGCCAACCACATCATGCGCATCACGAAATGCGATGCCTTTACGGACCAGATAATCAGCCAGATCAGTTGCCGTTGCATAACTATGTAGCAAGGCGCGACGCATGTTATCTCGTTTAACGGTAAGTTTACTCATCATATCAGCATACACTTGCAACGATTCTGATAAAGTATCAATGGTGTCAAACAAAGGCTCCTTGTCTTCTTGGTTATCCTTGTTGTAAGCAAGCGGTTGACTTTTCATTAAAGCAAACAAATTAATCATATTGCCATAAACGCGACTGGTTTTGCCACGGACAAGTTCGGGTACGTCAGGATTTTTTTTCTGCGGCATAATGGATGAACCAGTACAAAAATTGTCAGCTAAATCAATAAAATCAAATTGGGTGGACGACCATATAATAAGTTCTTCAGAAAAACGTGACAGATGCATCATCAAAAGAGCGGCAACACTATTAAACTCAACGATAAAATCACGATCACTCACCGCATCTAAAGAGTTCAGACAAATACGATCAAAGCCTAACAATTTAGCAGTCATTGCGCGATCAATTGGAAAGGTGGTACCCGCTAATGCTGCTGCACCCAATGGTGATGAATTAACTCGCCTAACACAATCACCCAAACGTTCGTCATCACGCACCAACATTTCATACCAGGCCATCATATGATGGCCAAACGTAACTGGTTGCGCTATTTGCAAGTGAGTAAACCCCGGGAAAACAGTGTCGGCCTCACGTTCAGCAACAGTTAATATTACATCCTGCAAACGCTGCAATTGTGCTCTGATGGTGGCAATCATATCGCGCAGATACAATCGCATGTCAGTAGCAACCTGATCGTTGCGCGATCGCCCTGTGTGTAATTTTTTACCCACATCACCAATCAAGTTAATGAGTCGCGCCTCAATATTCATGTGCAGATCTTCCTGCGCTACTTCCCATTGAAATTGATTATTATCAATCTCAGCACAAATTGTCTCCAGTCCTGTAATAATGCTGTCACGCTCATCGCTTGTTAATACACCAATATGAGCCAACATGCTGGCGTGTGCGATTGAGCCCTCAATATCTTGTCGATACATACGCCGATCAAAGTGAACAGAAGCAGCAAACACTTCTACCTTAGGATTGGTAGGCTGTATCAGACGAGCAGAAGATAGTGGTTTCATGGATGATGTCATAGCACAAATCCTGAATAACAGATCATAATAGTAATTATAGCGCGCTTATTCGGTGACCATGCCATAAATGCTAAAATCAGTTTTTAATTTATGTTTGCACACGATGACAAGTGCTGCGGTTTAGAAACACATGGCAAACAGACTGATAAAAATTGCAACACGGAAAAGCCCACTGGCTCTATGGCAAGCTGAGTTTATAGGTCATAAGCTTTCTAATCGGTATCCTGATATGCAGATTGAATTGATCCCAATGAGCACCCAGGGCGACAAGATATTAGATGCGCCGCTAGCCAAAATGGGCGGTAAGGGCTTATTTGTTAAAGAACTGGAACAACGCATACTGGCTGGCGATGCTGATATTGCGGTACACTCAATGAAAGATGTACCTTCCATACTGCCATCTGGCTTGCATCTGGCAGCGATTTGTAAGCGAGATGACCCGCATGATGCCTTTGTATCAAACAACTACCAAACGTTGGCGCAATTGCCAGCAGGGGCAAAGGTGGGTACATCAAGTCTGCGCCGTAAATGCCAGCTGCGCGCTTACCGACCAGATTTAACCATTGTGCCGTTACGCGGTAATGTAAATACACGTTTAGCAAAACTAGATGGCGGCAAGTACGATGCCATTATTTTAGCTGCCGCTGGTTTAAAACGACTGGGTCTTTCTAAGCGGATTTGTACCGCGCTGACAGCACAACAAAGTTTGCCTGCTGTTGGTCAGGGCGCCCTAGGTATCGAAGCTCGCATTGATGATCATAAAATGAATGACCTGCTTACGCCGCTACAGTGTATCACCACATCAATCGCCATCAGCGCGGAACGAGCAATGAACAAGCGCCTTGGTGGCGGTTGCCAGTTACCAATAGCAGGTTATGCCATGCTTAAGGATGGTGAAATCTGGCTACGCGGATTGGTTGGGCAGGCTGATAATAACAAGCTGCTACGCGCCGAGGCTACGGCTAAGCCTAATCATGCTGAATCTTTAGGTAAAAGCGTGGCAGAAGTCTTACTGCTAAAAGGGGCAGACACAATACTAGCAGATGCCTATGGTAACTGACGGATCATTAAATAGCTTGAAAGTGCTGGTTACCCGACCAGAGCAACAGGCGCGGCAACTTTGCCGATTGATTGCTGCCGCTGGCGGACAGCCTTTTGCTTTTCCTGTAATAACGATTAAACCAATACCAGCACAAAACTGGAACCGTATTCCACTGATTGAGTACGACATGATTATTTTTGTCAGTCAATATGCGGCGCTATATTTTGTTGCTGGCCTGCATCAGCCACTGGCAACTTCTGCCCGCTTAATCGCTGTTGGCCCAGCCACTGCTAATGCTATGTATGGTGCTGGTTTGTCAGTGGATATAATGCCACTAGGGGTTGCAGGTAGCGAAAGCTTGTTAACAATGCCAGAGTTTAACAACATTGGCGGTAAAAAGATAGCAATTGTACGCGGACAGGGCGGTCGGGAGTTGCTAGCATATCAGTTGATACAAAGAGGTGCTAAAATCAACTACATAGAGGTCTACCAACGACACATGACAACACCAGCAAATGCTGATATTGCCCAAGCAAAAATGGCAGATTGCGTAATAATAACCAGCGGCAGCGGACTGGATAATTTATGTGTGCTTACTAATTATGCAAACTTAAAAAGGAAGTGGCTTATCGTTGTCAGTGAACGTATTAAGCAATATGCTGTAAAACTAGGGTTTTCAAAGATATTAGTCAGCTATGATGCCAGTGATACTGCAGTAATGCAGCAAATAAACATATTGGGAAACATAAATGGAAAAAGATAACATTATAACCACTGAAGCTGTTGAGACTAAAAAACATGAAGAAGGTCAGGCGGTAAAACCAAGACAAAGAGGTTTATGGTGGATGGCGTTTATTTTGTTGGCGTTTATTGCTGGTTTAGAGTGGCTTATCCAAGAGCGACAAGCAAAAAAAACAGCGGTACTGATAAAACGCATAGAACAGTTAGAAAAGAATAACGATCTGACACAGCTAAAAAAGCTACATATAGCAGAATTTACTACCTTATCCCAGTCAGTTACAGTGTTAGCTAAAAAAATTGATGATCTGATTGAATCACAAAAATTTACAGATGATGATGTATTGCGATTATGGGTATTGGCAGAAGTTGAGTTTTTGTTGCGTGCCGCCAATCAAAGTGTCTTGTTAACAGACAATATTGAGAATGCTATAACGTCACTAACTATAGCTGATAAACGCCTTGCGACATTGGCCGATCCACGATTGTATGCACTCAGATCGCTTATTAGTAGCGAAAGACTTGCTTTGATCGCTGTTACCAAAGTAGATATAGAAGGCATGGCGGCCCAGCTACATAGCATGATTGCTGCTATTGACACCCTGAGGCTACCAACAGACTTCAAGCAAACTGCTACTGCTCATACTAATAAAAAAACTTTACAAGTAGGGCCATCTGTTAACTGGCAAACACTGTTATCGCATGTATGGCAACAGATAAAATCACTGGTGATTATCCGTCATAAGCGACGAGAAGATGAGGTTTTTTTGCCTCCTGATCAACGCTATTTCCTGTACCAAAATTTGCGGTTAAAGCTAGAAACTGCGCGCATGGCATTACTTTCGAGCAAAGAATCAGTGTTTTATAGCAGTCTAATATCAACAGATAAATGGTTACAGCAGTATTTCATTGGCAAAGAACGCGATGCAATGCTGGCAACAATAAATGCATTACGGTCAGAGACTATAAGCGAGCCGGTGCCAGATATTTCAGGATCTTTACGCTGGCTTGATCGGTATCAGCAACAATGAAAACAGTAATCATCATTACACTGGCATTAATTGGCGTAGCAAGTTTAATTTGGCTTGTTGGTTACGATGCTGGTTTTGTGCTAGTACAATATGGCAACTGGCAATTAGCAACATCATTAATTGTGTTTTTAGTGGTACTGGTCATATTATTTCTCCTAGGATACTTGACGCTAAGAAGTATTGTATTTATAAGCCAAACACCTAAAAAATTGACGGGATGGCGGCGCACTAGGTTGCATTATCGTATTACACAGACATTACATCGTGGACTAATAGCGCTGGAAGAAGGCCGTTGGGCTGAAGCTGAAAAACAAGTACTACGCCATGCAGGCCAAAGTAATGCACCTATGCTTCATTATTTAGCGGCAGCTAGAGCAGCGCAAAAACAAAGCGCTGCCGATCGACGAGACAATTATTTGCGCTTAGCGCATAAAACAGCCGCAGGTGCTTATATTGCAGTAGGTTTAGCACAGGCTGAATTACAACTCATGGATGATCAAAAAGAACAGGCCTTGGCAACACTTGAATATTTGCGCAAGCTGTCACCAAAACACCCTTACGTTCTGCGATTACTGCAACAGATCCATACAAACATGCATCAATGGCAGGCAGCACGGGAAGTGCTATCTGACTTGCAAAAATGCCACATACTAGCAGTAACCGATGTCAACACACTATTTGTAGACGCAACAATCCAACAGCTACAAGCGGCATTAGGGTGTAATGATTGGATTGCTGCTGAGAAAATTTGGCAACAAACACCCAGAAAAATACGCCAGGCAACTAATACTTTAACAGTGTACGTTTCAGGCTTGATAAGCCAAGGTAAGATGTCCCAGGCAGCTAAATTAATTGAAAACTGTTTGCGTAAAAAATGGAATGATCAGCTGGTCTATTACTATGGGCTGACTGAGCAAAAAGACGTTATTTCACAATTAGTAACTGCCGAGAAATGGTTGCAAAAACAACAAAAAAATCCGTGGTTATTGTTGACTCTTGGTCGGTTAGCGAAAGCAAACCAGCTATGGGGAAAGGCAGAAGAATATTTAAAATCCAGTCTACAGTACGGTGCCCGCGGTGAAACCTATAAGTTACTGGCAGAAGTCCTGACTGCCCAGGGCAAAGATAAACAGGTCATGGATGCCTACCAACATGGTCTGGATTTGATGTTAAACCAGATGCCGTTACCAAGCGATAATCATCTCAAAGGGAACCCAATAAATGGGTGAAGAAACTAACTATCTGATTGATGTGCTGGTACTTTTACTGGCAACAGTTGTCATCGTACCCGTTTTTCATGCTATCCGCCTAGGTGCTATTTTGGGCTATCTCACTATTGGTGCTTTACTTGGTCCTTGGGGGTTAGCGCTATTTACTGAAGTTGACCAAATTCGTCATTTGGGCGAATTTGGCGTGATACTATTGCTATTTATTCTTGGCATTGAGCTGAAACCGGAAAAGCTATGGCAGATGCGCCATATGGTCATAGGGTTAGGTCTTGGCCAGTTATTATGTTCTGCTGGCCTGATATTCGGTGTGGCACTCTTCCTTGATATCCCGCCAAAAAGTGCAAGTATTATTGGCTTTGGTCTTGCCTTATCTTCAACAGCATTTTGTCTGCAATTGCTTGCTGAACGGGGGGGTATTTCGACCCTGATGGGGCGGATGTCACTCTCTGTACTGCTCTTGCAGGATCTGGCCGTCATTCCCTTGCTGGCAATGATATCAGCATTTGCTGGCGACACAAGCACTGTGGAAACAAGTTTTAATCTATTATATGCTATAACCGCCATTGCTGGGCTATTGCTGGCAGGTCGTTATTTACTAAACCCCATATTAGGACGTATAGTAGAAAGCCGCGATCCAGAAGTATTTGTTGCCATTGCAATGCTGCTTGTGCTGGGTACCGCCTGGGTGATGGAATCAATAGGATTTTCCATGGCATTGGGTGCATTTTTAGCTGGCTTAATGTTAGCTGAATCAAGGTATCGCCACCAAATTGAGGCAGATATTTTACCATTCAGGGGGATACTGCTCGGCTTATTCTTTATCACTGTAGGTATGGGCTTTAACTTTGATTTATTATCCAGTTACTGGATCATCATTGTCAGCCTGACTTTTGCATTGATGATAACGAAAGCATTAGTTATGTATATACTCGCCAGAATAGGCAGCGCTCGCCATGATGTGGCAATACAGGTTAGTGTGCTACTGGCACAAAGTGGCGAGTTTGGCTTTGTTATGTTTGGCTTTGCTGCCTTTACCGGCGTACTGGACGCACAATTAAGTCAAATGCTGATCTTAATTATTACCCTCAGTATGGCGCTAACCCCTGTATCAGTTAAAACTGCCAATGCTCTATTAAGCAAATTCTATAAGCTTAAATCAGAACAGGCAGAACGCTCTGCTGATTTTTTTAACGATGCAGAAAGGTACGTCATACTTGCTGGCTTTGGTCAAGTAGGCGCAAGAATTGGTGCGTTATTAAGTGGAGCGAATGTGCCTTATATTGCCCTGGAGATGCGCCAAGATCGGGTGAAAAAAGCCCACGCGCAAGGTTTTCCGGTATTCTATGGTGATGCGTGCAACATAAAAGTGTTACAAGCTGTGAATACAGGAGGCGCTAAAAACATGGTCATCTCCATTCAAAATCGGGACAAAATTTCTCGGATAGTGACATTTGTCAGACAGTATTATCCTAGCCTGCCAATTCATGCACGTGCTAAAGACAGGCTCCACTGCGCTAATCTTATCAGCCAGGGGACAACGACGGTAGTATCAGAAACACTGGAAACCAGTTTAAGTTTAGCTGAAAAAGTGTTACTAGGTAGTGGCGTTGATCCTGTTGATGCCAGGCGCGTCATCAATGATTTCAGGGATGATTATTATTCAGACGTAGTCAAGAAAGTAGCTGAAAATAAAGTGGTGATGGGTGAATTAAAACACTAATCAAACTGAAGGTGGGCCGCACCGCAGTCAAACTATCTAGCCTCCTCATAAACGCATTGGCATCACAACATACTGCCTCTGCCGTCCTTCGTCAGTTTCCACTGGCTCAATCAGCACGCTGCTGGTGTTGTTGGTGAATGTCATTTGTACCTTGTCAGCAGGCATAGTGCCTAACACATCAAGCAGGTAAGTGTTGTTAAAAGCAATCTCCAAATGCTCGCCAGCATAGTCAATGTCTATATCAATATCTGCCTGCTCACCGTCGCTTGTGGTAGTAGCTCTGAGTGTCCCCTTATCAATGCTAAAGCAAACACTTGGCGTACCCTCGCTTGCTAAAATAGCAGCGCGCATCAGACCAGACCTTAATGCCTCGCGCGTTGCCTTCAGACATAAATCGCCCCCAGCCGGTATTACCCGCTCATAATCAGGGAATTGGCCATCAATCAGCCTAGAAGTAATCCTTACCCCATTCATGATGACTCTAACGCTTTTATCTCCCCATGCCATCGTGACGCTATCATCTTCAGTTAATAAGCGTCCAAGCTCCACTATTGCTTTGCGCGGCATAATAATGTTACTTTTCTCTTTGGTGGTAGTGATGGTTTTTGTAGTGGCTAACGCCATACGGTGACCATCAGTAGCCACTGCTAATAATTTATTGTCTTCTGCCGCCATAAGCATCCCGTTTAAGTAATAGCGTGCATCATCCTTACCCATTGCAAAACTGGTTTCATCAATAAGCGATTTCAATGCTGATTCGGCTATGTTTATCTCGCTGGTATAGTCCTCACCCTCGGCATCAGGAAAGTCATCACCTGGCAAAGTGTTTAAGGTAAACCGGCTTGTACCTGATGTTACCGTTGCCTTGCCCGTTTTGGTCAATGTTAGTGATATTTCTGCCATCTCAGGCAAGGTGCGGCAAATATCAAAAATCTTGCGTGCAGGTACGGCAATACTGCCCTTTTTGCTGATCGTCGCCTCACAAGCAGTCACCATTTCCAGTTCCATGTCAGTGGTCGTCATTTTTAGCTGGCTATCGCCTGCATTTAATAACACATGTGAAAGAACGGGGAGGGTTGGCCGTCTGGCAACAATGCCGCATACTAGTTGTAGTGAGCGAGTAATAGATTCTTTATTTACTGTAAACTGCATGTCAGCCTCTTATAATTAACCCGATAAAATTCGGAATAAATTACGATAATCTTCAGCAATACGGTTGTCTTCTTCTTTGAGTATAGCAATCTTGTCGCAGGCATGTAACACAGTAGTATGATCTCTGCCGCCAAATGCTTCACCAATTTCAGGCAAACTATGATTGGTCATCTCTCTTGACAACGACATAGCAATTTGCCGAGGACGCGTGATAGATCGGGTTCGCCGCTTGGACAAAAGGTCAGAAACCCGAATTTTAAAGTATTCAGCCACCGTTTTTTGAATACCGCCCAAGGTAACCAATCTTTGGTGTCGTGCCAACAAATCCTTTAATGCTTCCTGCGCCATATCAACAGATAAAGGGCGATTGGTAAACCGCGAGAAGGCAAGTATGCGCCTTAATGCTCCCTCAAGATCTCGCACATTGGAACGAATACACTGAGCAATAAAAAAAGCAACGCTTTGCGGCAGTTCAGCCGACATTTGCTGCGCTTTGTTAATCAAAATAGCAACGCGTGTTTCAAGATCAGGCGGATCAATCGCGCTAGTTAAGCCCCAGCCAAGCCTGGATTGCAATCGCTCATCAAGATGCTGTACTTCCTTGGGAAAGCGATCGCAGGTTAGAACAATTTGTTTCTGACCATCTAACAGACTATTGAACGTGTAGAAAAACTCTTCCTGTGAGCGCTCTTTTTTGGCAAAAAACTGAATATCATCAACAAGCAACGCGTCAGCATTCCGGTAATACATTTTAAACTTATCAATCAAGCTCTGACGGAGCGCAGTAACCATGTCTTGTACGAAGCGCTGAGAAGACAAATAGATTACCTTGGCATTAGGGTTGTCTTTTCTGATTTTGTTGCCAATCGCACCCATTAAATGGGTTTTACCTAACCCTGTGTCGCCGTATAGAAACAGTGGATTGTAGTCACTGTCTCCTGGGCAATCAGCAACATGCAATGATGCCGCTCGCGCAATTTGATTTGATTTCCCTTCCACAAATGACTCAAACGTAAATTTTGGATTGATAAGCGAGCCTTCTGCTGGTCTTATTGTATCAGTATTCGACGTAAGAGAACTAGGGGTGTCGCTATTGTCATAGTTAGCGCCTACATCAATAATAACTGAACGAATGGCGCCTTGGCTCAATGCTTGAACGAGTTGGAGAATTTCGGTTCCAAGTTGCTCTTGTACCCATCCTCGTACATAAGGATTGGGCGCTAGCAGGCGTAAGGTATTTTGTTCTTCAATCGCTTGTAATGGACGCAACCAAGTACTTAACTGTTGCGCTGATAGTTGGCATTCCAGACGAGACAAACACTGCTCCCACAGAGATGATGGCACCTGAGCTCCTTAAATGTAAAAATTGACGGAGATTTGCTAAGTCTTTAAGCAAAGCACTATGCTATGCTTTACCAGATATAGCAATCATATCAAACAGCTAAAACTATTTTTAATGATAATGCCAGCGGCAGATATTAGCAACAAAAATAAATATAAACCGTGTTTGACTTGTGAGGACGTAAAACATACAATTTCCGCGCTTTTAGCTTTATGATGAACAAGATAATTAGACGCATTTTAAAATTACATTGGAGCTTGACGAAATGAAAAGAACCTTTCAGCCTAGCAATATCAAACGCAAACATACCCACGGTTTCCGCGCGCGCATGGCCACAGCCGGGGGTCGCCGTGTGATTAACGCTCGCCGAGCTAAAGGTCGCGCACGTCTTGCAGTATGAAGTTAAAGTAGTCCCTAGAATTTAAGTTTAAGGAGCGTGAATTGGCAGTATTCAGCCGGGCTATGAAAATGAATAACCCGCAGGATTATGCCAAGGTATTTCGTCAGGCAGGGCGGATTAATGGCAAAGGTTTGACAATATTGTCAATAGATAATTCAGTTGGGCATCCTAGGCTTGGCTTAGCAATAGCAAAAAAACATATTAGATTGGCAGTTCGGCGCAATAGGGTAAAACGGCTTATTCGTGAATCTTTTCGTCATCACCTAGCCATGTTTGCTAATATTGATATTGTCGTGTTATCACGTACTGATAGTGACAAACTGGACACAGCAAAAATTAACATGACATTAGCACAATATTGGGCGACAGTGGAAACACAATGGAAAAAACCCTGATTACCCTTATCCGGGGGTACAAATTATTGGTTAGCCCACTTTTGGGCAATAACTGCCGCTTTCAGCCAAGTTGCTCAACGTATATGGCAGAGGCAATTAATTATTTTGGCATTCTTCGGGGCGTATGGCTGGGCGTAAAAAGAGTATCATGTTGTCACCCCTGGCATAGTGGTGGCTTTGATCCTGTTCCCAAAATAAAAAAACATATATCTAATGGATAATGTCAGAATCTTCCTAATTTTTGCTCTACTGATGGTATCGCTATTGTTATGGGAGGCATGGCAAAAGGATTATGTTCGTCCTCAGCAGCAAATTGCACAAAAAGAAACTACTACTGACAGAAGCACCCTAGCACCAACAACACAGCAACAACGTGATTTACCAGATATGCCAATAACAAAACCTAAAAATAGGATACCTGCGCATGGAAAACAAGACGCTAATAGCAATAACTGGGTTCATATTAAAACTGATGTATTGGACCTTCATATTGATACACAAGGCGGGGATATTCAGGAACTGGCTTTATTAAATTATCCAGCTGAATCCAATAAACCACACATCGTGGTTCAGTTTCTAAATAACACAACAGATCATTTCTTTGTTGTTCAGTCTGGTTTACGCTCTGACAAAGTAGCACCAACACATTACGAACAATATTCGGCTGAGCAATATAACTATGAACTGACCAAAGGCCAAAATCAACTGGTTGTGCCCCTTTATTGGCAAGCAGAAAACGGCCTTAGGGTAACAAAAATCTATCGGTTCAAACGTAATAGTTATCTGGTTGATGTCAATTACGTCATTGAAAATAACAGCGGTGATGTATTTTCAGCCTATCCCTATGCACAGTTTAATCGCAACCAGCCGCAAGGGAATTCAGGATTTATCTATACCTACACTGGCGCTGTGTTTTCATCACCATATAATCAATATGAAAAAATTGATTTTGATGATCTGGACGACAGCGCATTTAACAGAAAAGCGACTACGGGCTGGTCAGCCATGTTGCAACATTATTTTGTAGCGGCACTAATTCCACCAACCGACGCCCAGGAAATTGACCTGTATGGCAGATCGATCAACAAAGGTAACTATATTGCCGGCATTAAAATGCCAACCTTGCGCCTAAAAAATGGTGACAGTGGTCAAACCAGTTATCAAATATACCTTGGCCCAAAAGAGCATCAACGTCTGGAAAAAGTAGCGGACAATCTTGATTTAACAGTTGATTACGGCAAGTTGACCATTATTTCACAGCCATTATTCATGGTCATGGAATGGATTCATTCGCTGACTAATAACTGGGGCTGGTCTATCGTATTCCTGACCGTGCTGATAAAGCTGGTATTTTACCGTTTATCAGCAACAAGTTACCGATCAATGGCAGCAATGCGCAAACTAACACCAAAACTGACAGCTCTAAAAGAACAGTTTGGTAATGACAAACAAAAATTTAATAAGGCAATGATGAATTTATATCGTACTGAAAAAATCAACCCTTTAGGCGGCTGCCTGCCTATTTTAGTGCAAATGCCAGTATTTTTAGCATTTTATTGGGTATTGGTTGAAAGCATAGAATTACGCCAAGCGCCCTTCATCTTTTGGCTACAGGATTTAACTGCTATTGATCCCTATTTTATTCTACCGTTGTTATTTGGCTTAAGTATGTTTTTCCAGCAAAAGCTTAATCCGGTGCCACATGACCCGGCACAAGCTATGGTTATGAAAATATTTCCCATTGTTTTTACAGTATTTTTTGCTTTCTTCCCGTCAGGTCTAGTGCTCTACTGGGTGGTCAATAACATTCTGTCAATTGCTCAACAGTGGTACATTACGCGCAAAATGGGTGCCTTATAAACTAAGAATGGATACTATTGTCGCTATAGCAAGCGCGCTAGGTTCAGGTAGCATTGGTGTCATTCGCCTGTCTGGTGACAAAAGCGCTGAGATAGCACGACAAATATGCGGAAAATTACCGCTGCCACGTTTTGCTCAATTCAGCAATTTCAAAGATTATGATGGCAGCATTATTGATAGTGGCATTGTACTGTTCTTTCCCCATCCTGCTTCATTCACTGGAGAAGATGTCGTCGAGCTGCAAGGGCATGGCAATCCATTAATACTTGATAGACTGTGTCAATACGCGATTAAACTTGGTGCAAAAATGGCAAAGCCCGGCGAGTTCTCAAAACGGGCTTTTCTTAATAACAAAATAGATCTGACACAAGCTGAAGCTATTGCTGATCTGATCAACAGCTCAAGTGAACAAGCGGCCCGCAGCGCCGTGCGATCACTACAAGGTTTGTTTTCTCGACAAATAGATAAACTATTGTTGCAATTAACCGAGCTGCGCAAGTTTGTTGAAGCCGCCATTGATTTTAGTGATGAAGACATAGATTTTTTAGCGGATACGGCGGTAAATGAGCAAATGCAGGGGCTATTGGCGACTATTAACAGTATTCAGCATAATGCCAAACAGGGCCGACTGTTGCGAGAAGGTATTCATGTTGTATTGGCAGGACAGCCCAATGTCGGAAAATCTAGCTTGCACAATCAGCTGGCTGGTCATAATCCAGCGATTGTAACTGAGGTCGCTGGCACTACGCGCGATATTTTGCGAGAAGACATCCATATTGACGGTTTGCCATTACGCATTTCTGACACTGCCGGATTGCACGATTCAGGTGATATTATTGAAAAGGAAGGCATCCGCCGAGCACTACATGAAATTGCTCAGGCTAATCATATTTTATTGCTGATTGATGACAATCAGGGTATCACAAGCAAAGATGAAGCAATCCGCTCAACATTACCAGCGCATATTCCACTCACCATTGTCCATAATAAAATTGATCAAAGCGGTAGACAGCCGTCAATCATTAAACAGGAAGGTATTACTCATGTATACCTGTCTGCTAAAACAGGTTCTGGGCTAGCATTACTGAAAAAAAGCCTGTGCAAGACCGCTGATTATCATCCTGAAGATGAAAGCACATTTGTTGCCCGCCGCCGCCATCTAGACGCACTTGCCCGTGCACGTGAGGCAGTTGAAACTGGATACAACTGCCTTGAAAAAATGGGCGCTAGCGAGCTGCTTGCTGAAGAGCTTAAGCTAGCACAACAGGCCCTCAGCGAAATAACAGGTAGCTTCACCAATGAAAACTTGCTGGATCAAATCTTTGCTGACTTTTGTATTGGCAAATGAGGAACCAACAGGACAAGCATTGATTAATCTTTAACTCGTTACTGTAACCAATAAATCTTTAATTTGCTCAGCAGCGATTTTACCAGCAGTGCCATAATTAAATAAAGATTCTTCTCTGAGCTTTTTGATATTATGAATAACGCCCTCGTTAAGGACATGATGGACTAATTTTGGTAAATTATCCACTTGCTTAATGTTAATTTCAGTGGCAATTTCCTTCATTTTTTCAACCTCCCAAATAGTAGCTTGCGTTTCTTCTATGGCGTTAATCTCAGTAATCTCTGCTAACCGACTCTGGTCCAAAATATTGCTAAATGCTACCACTGGTTTTTCATAAACAAAGGCAAAATCAAAGATAATCCCTGAAATATCACTCACCATAATATCTGCCTGCCGCATCACGTTTTGTGCATTGGGGTTTTTGTCGATCTTTATTAAATCATCTTTATCGCACTGACCTTCAATCCCTTGCATCAGTTCAATGTCATTAACATAAGATTGTGGGTGAGGACGCAAAATAACTTTAAATCCCGCCTCCGTTAATAATGCCAAAGGCTTAAAACCGGCTTTATTAAGTAAACTGCCCTCTCCCCAAGTGGGCGCAACTAAAACTATTTTCTGTTGACTTTTATGCTGATTTTCAGTTTTATTTTTTAGCAATTCATCAAAGTAAACTAGGCCAGTTTTGAGTAACTTTTTAGCAGGTGTGTTTCTAACTTTTTCAATCAAGCGCAAATGATCAATTTGATGTTGCCCCGAACACATTACACAATCAAAAAAATCAAAAGCGAAAGGTTTGTAGTTAAATACATCAGTCGGTGCATGAACTAAATGAACAAAATAATCTACTGTTTTGGATCGTTTAAGGTGCATCACCTCAAGTTGTGGTGTGGTCATTATTAATATTTTGGCTTTCAGGTAATTCAGCGACATGATTGATAAGCGCCCATTGCCAATAAATAAACTATCAAAATGTTGGGATTTAAAAGTCAGCCCTGTGTCTTTTTTATCACTAGTATAATAACTGCATTTAACTCCCATTTTTGATAATTCTTCAATAACGGGCTTAAAATTATGCCAATAATGTCCACCCTCAGAATAAAAAACAATATTCTTAATATCCGTTAAACTAATTTTTTCTTTGGTAAAAAGACGATAAATATATACTCTTGCCTTGAAAAACAGGTTTTTTATTGAATAAATTAATGTGGCAAAAACCCCAATAATAAAATATAACAACATGCTGCTGGTGCCTGGGTCCAAATATGCAAAAGCAAGACTGGGAAATAACAACAATCCTAAGACAATAAATATAGGCTTATTATAAAAAATCATAAAAAATATTACCGTTAATTAAACTCTGTTTGCCTGGACTATATCAAGTGGCGGTCTGGGTGATTCATTATCAAAACCACACTTGACATAAACAAACCTTAGCCCAGTTTTGTTTTTATTGTTTTTAATTGCCCTGACAAAAGCAGGGACATCCTTTATTGCAGCTTGATCAGTGTAAAAATTGGTGCTCTTAGCGATATTTATATAATCAATATGACGTTGATAAGTGTTTTGTCCGCCTGTGGATTTATTGGATTGATTATCAAATAAAATATAAGTTAAATCAATCTCATCAGCGTAACGACCAGCAGTACTTAAGCCTCCCATATGCATAACAAACTCTGCATCTCCACCACAAACAATCACGTGTTTGCCCGCTTTGGCTGCGCCCAGACCTAAACTTAATGCACCACCCATATTACCTGCCATATAAAAATTATGGGTATCTGGCATAAAGCTATACATCTCCCTCGCCGTATTCCCGGTAGTACCAATAAAAAGGGTTTCACTGTTTTTAAATGCTATATTTAATTGTTTTAAAAACTCGCTACGCGACGTATAGTTTGATAAATCCAACTGATGTTTTTTTTGTAGCTCAGCTTTAGCAAAAGTGTTTGCTTCAAGCACGCAAATAAACGAGTTTGCATCAGCATGATCAATTTGCTCAATCGCCTTGCCAATATCATTTTTATCTAAAATCGTGTAATCATAACCATAAGCTTTGATTAAATCGGGTAGTTTAGTGGCCAGATGTTGGTGTTGAATCTCACTATCGCCCGCTTTATAGGTTCGCCAACTAACAATCATTGGAAAGGTAACGCCATAGGGTTTTAACAGACTAGTGATACAGCTGCCCATATTGGTAAGCCCAGAAGACTGAACAATCACAATGGGGCGCCTGTCTGCCATTTTAAGTCCTGCAGCCACTGAACATGCCACTGCTTCACTGGCGCATGGGGTATATTCAATGCCATTATGATTGATGGCTGCATTGATAATATTTTTAGCAAAACTGCACGGCACGACACAAAGATGGCTATAGCTACGCGAGACTAACAAATCAATCAATGTGTTGGTGTCTAGCATTTAACACTTATCTTATAAGTAAGGTTAAGGGTCTCGTTATAAATGTCGCCAAAATGACAAATCACCGAACCGCTTATTAGCTCGGAACGTGGCGCATACAAAACAATGTTATCATCATTTGGCACCACTTTACCCTCTAAATAAGTGCAAAGTAGTGGCTGGTTATCATGGCGAACAATATCATGGTATTTTTGCAAAATCGCATTTTTACTATCAATCACTCGTTGCTTGAAAATATCATGCTTATCTATCACACCATATAGTGAGGCAATGGCGTGATAAGGCCCTGTAACCATTTTGTTTCTCTGGGTGATTAAATTAAAATAAAATAAACTAGAGTCATTAGCTTTTAAATTAGTTTTATGTGCTACAAAACTGGCACCTGTTAAACCAAATAGTCCTTTGCACGAACTAAATGCCATCGCATCAGCTAAGTGATGATTATCTTCCAGACCAATTGAACCCGTGGCATCAATAAATAATCTTGCCCCGCATGCATCCGCTTTATTTTTAACGCTTTGCAAATCTACTTTAAATGCCACCGAAGTTTCAGTATAAGCACATAAAATCCAATCAAAACGCTTTGTTATCTTTTCTATATCTTCGTATTTACATATTGTTAGCTGGCAATTTGGCGGCAATAGCTTCTCTAATCTATCACTGTAATAACCTGTTGAAATCAATAAAACGTTGCCAGAGACAAAGCTATGCGCTGCCAGTTCTAGGGCTAAAGTAGCCGATCCTTGCATTGCTACCACTTCGTCTTGTCCGCTTAAACGTTTTATCCAACTGGTAACCGTTTCTGCCATAGCGGTATATTCATCATCCCCTCTACCAAATAAGGGTTTCAAATGCTGTAAATTCTCATATAACACCACCGCAGGGCCAGGGGTTAGCATCAGTTTTTGATTATTTTTCTGGGTAATAGCGCGCATTGCATTTCGCCTCATCTGAGTGCTGCTAATACCTTTTGTTCTGGGCAAAATCAATAATCTGTCTTTGCTTATCAGATTAGAATTATCATCGCCATGCACTAATAAATCAATGCTGTATTTATCCAAAATGTGTTCATCTAATAACCACGGCACGGGTACCACTTCCGCAACATATTGAATAGCCTCTAACACTTCCTGTCGGCAGGCAAAGTTAAGTTCAGGCTGGTAGCCTTTTTTATTGATAATCCCAGCATCGGTAGTCAGCCCAACAATGACCTTGCCATATTCCGCCGCCTCTTTTAATAAGCGGATGTGTCCATGATGGATTAAGGTAGCGGACATATCTACCATTATTCTTTTTTCAATCATAGTTTATGATTACATTAAATTATAATTTGATTGTCCCATATTGAGAAAATTTGTTTTTTAAATCCAATTATTTGGCAATATGAACAAACCATGGAGAGTTTAAAGCTTAAGATCTCGATATGGATCGCCATTTGCCAGTTAGCCCGCAGGGGTAAATCTACAGGCGATCGTTAAGTCATCATTTGGTGCCCGGGATAAATTCTAAGATTTCTTTAATACTCATGCAATCAGGCTCAGCCTCTAGGCTTCTACCATTTTCAAGCACTGATCGTGCAACTTTAAGCATCGCAGGATAAGCAGCACGCAACATATGGTTAGCGGTAATCACCACATTAACTCCCATCTCTATAAATTCTTCTACTGTTACCGTATTAAAACTGGTTGGGACCACAACCACTGGCGTGGCAGTGTCGCCAGCTCTAAATTTTTGCATAAATTCTATAATTTCCACTGGGTCCTGACGGCGTGAGTGAATCATAATCCCGTCAGCACCTGCCTTTATATAAGCTTCAGCACGCTTTAATGCATCTGCCATACCTGCTTCCAAAATTAAAGATTCAACACGAGCAAAAATCATAAAATCATCGCTGATTTGTGCATCCTTGCCTCTACTTATTTTGTCGCAAAAATTTTCTATGCTGTCCTGAGTTTGCACAACATCATTACCAAATAAAGAATTTTTCTTAAGGCCTGTTTTGTCTTCAACCACCAGTGCGCTCACCCCAGTGCGTTCCAAGCTTTTGACTGTAAATTCAAAATGCTCAGTTTTGCCGCCTGTATCAGCATCAAAAATCATTGGCTTGGTGGTCACTTCAAAAATATCATTGACCGTATTAATGCGCGCAGTTATATCAACGGCTTCAATATCTGGCTTACCTCTAGCGGCTGAATCAGTCAATGAGCTTGCCCAAAGACCGTCAAAGCTAACCAATTCACCATTCCTTATCACTTCGGTATGTTCAGCAATTAATGCACTCAAAGCATTGTGCGCCTCTAAAATGCGAACAACTTTTTTATGCTGAAGGAAATGCCGTAACTGATTCAGGCGAGTTACTGTGGTAACGCCCAGCTTCATTAACTGATTTTTAATATTGTTATCGCTGATATCACTGCTATATTCAACTTCAATCAGCTTACCACCCCAATCTTTTAATAATTCCAGTACCTGTATACGATATTGATTTTGCGAACCAGTTTGCCAGTCATCACCATGCACGACAAAGTCAGGCTTCAATTGAAGTAAGTTATCCTGATAGCCGGCAGTCTCTTGCGGAATAACCTTATTAACCATAGAAAGGTTCTGCACAACAGCGAGTCTTTGTTTATATTTTAAATAAGCACTATCGTTTAACTCATTAATTGCGCTGGCAGTTAATAGCCCCACAGTTACTTCACCGTATTCTGCTGCCTTGGTTAAAACTCTAATATGCCCTGCATGTAATAAATCTGCTATTAAGCTTACATATACTTTTTTCATTTATTTTCCTTAATTACTGCTTTCGCTTTGTAGCAACTTGGATATGTCTTCTGGTGACATCTTAATCGGCTGTTCTAAGATCATACCATTTTCAATTCGCTTCCAGGTTTGTTTATCAATTTCACTATTCCACAGATGTCGTAGCTGAAGACCATATTGATAACTATCATTCGCTTCAAGGTGCCTTGGCCTGTCAATATCCATAGTACAGGCAAAAACATATTGAAATAAATTAACCGGGCTTAATGCCTTAACTTGATTGAATCTTTGACATTCTTTTGGCCATTTAACTGCGAATAAAATACCAAATACCTGTTGAGCGGTTTGATTGCTTTGTTTGCTACGATATGTCCATGATTGTCTTGATCCATGGTCAGACTGAATGATAATAATTGCGTTACTGTCTTCTTTTTGAATCAGTTTTACAGCTGACAACAGGTCATTATTTACTAGAGCAGCGCTTTCTTTAAGAGGCTTCGTGCCCATTAACCCACTACCATGAATATAAACAAATTTAGGGCTAGTTTTTTTAAGGGTTAATGGAATTACTCTACTAAAATCATCTACGCCATCATAAGATACGAGTGGTAATGTATTTTTCTGCCGTGTTACATTATAAAGTTTTATAGTCATCTTATAGCCAAGATAATAACTAATAATATCTAAATAAAGGCTATGCTGTAATTCAAAGCTGGGCAAACAATAAATAGTTGGATAAAACTTTTGGCAATTATAATTATGATAAATATGATAATTATTGTTAATCAGTGTCGCCAATACCTTATTCTTGCCTGCAACTGCAGTATCTAATTCTTTACTCCT
Source organism: Methylophagaceae bacterium (assembly GCA_965199725.1). Classification (GTDB taxonomy): domain Bacteria; phylum Pseudomonadota; class Gammaproteobacteria; order Nitrosococcales; family Methylophagaceae. The sequence continues at coordinate 1,010,355 of OZ241321.1, read as the reverse complement.
ATTAGCATAGTTATAATGGTGACGTATCATCCATGTAGCAAACATTGAGCTATTAGTATGCTCATAATTAGAATAGGCATTTTTATAGGTTTTAAAGCCGTGCCGCTCCAATTGTTGATAAAAATCAATATTATTAAAAGTATCTTCTTTGGATTTAAATTCAGTTAACAGGGACTCATAAGAAGGGTAAGAATCAGGCACCAAATAATAGATATTAGGCTTAGACTTAAAGCCTTGTTTGAGTGATAAGTCAAGAAAGCCCTCTGCTAATTGCTTTAACGAAGTATGATCGGTCTCCTGATAGGGTCGCTGGCTAATAAATCGTGCTGTAAAGCCCAAAACTAATACCAACAAAATAACTATATAAATTTTAAGTTTATGAAAGTAATAATAAGCGAGTGCTGTAAAAAATGTAGCTAAACACAGAAAAATTTTTATTTTATGTGAGATAAAAAATCCTAACTCATTCTGATAACGTATCCAAATCGGATTAAAAGCATAAACAACCATAATTGATATAACACCCATGGCCAAGAGTTTTTGCCAATAATTAGGAAAATATCTTTTACACAATAGGCCGTAAGCTATCATCAATAAAGCGGGAGAAAGCAAGATGAAAACACGGTAATCAAAAGCAAATTTATGCTTGTTAAAGGCATAAAAATGCATAACTGGCACTAAAAAAGAAAAGATAGACACAAGCATTATCATCGCGTTATCAGTTTTAAAAAAATCTTGTGCTTTGTTAAAAAATTTGACTGTGCCTTCTTTAACCCTACTTACATTAAACTGCACCTCAAGCCAGTTTTTTGCCAAAGAAAATACATTATTCATCGTCCAGTAAAGCAGTAATGCTGCACTCTCAAAATACAATACAACTAAGAAAATAACCGACAGGCCCCAAAGTTGATACTGATCCGACTTAGCCATGTTTTTGCTATAAAAATAAGCAGATGCTAGATTGATAAGTGTCATCAAAATTGGTAGTAAGTTCTGACCAAATAACAATTTGTCAGCTTGGCCTAAATCGCTGATAACACCAAAACTAATCCCGTCAAATACAGGATAATTACCCAGTAAATGGAAAGCAGCAAAGAAAAATGGAATTTGTAATAACAGACCAAGTGAGGCTTTAACGCTTTCAAGCGGATGGTAGTTGTAAATCTTGTATAAAGCGGACAAATAAAGATGTCGTTCCTGACCTTGGTGTTTGCTTTTGATTAAGTTTATTTTTGGCTTTAGCTTGTTTAATTCAAGTTGGTGTTGGATTTTGAGATGTTCTGCTAGATAGTAAAGTGGCGAAATTAACACATTGATAACAATACTTAAGCCGATAATGCTCAAGCCGTAATTGCCCGTTAGGAAAAACAGCCCTGTTAAGACAGCCTGCATAACCCATTCTATGGGATAGATAAATAGGTAGAACAGTAGATCAATCATACTTGTTTTGTTGATACCTTATTTTTTGTTTGCTTAAACTGCGAGTTTGGGGATTGAAATATATTTTACTAACTAAAAAGCCTTATCAGTAGTTATATTTAACATGCTACGCATATGGTAAAGTGCAATGAGATGATTAAACATTTTAGAGGTAGAGACACACGGCTATCTTGATGTTTGAGAAGTAAACACTAGCTAACAAAAAATACTTATAATACGATCCTCTGCTTAAATAATTTTCAACAGGTGGTCACTAAGGCGAAAATGAGGAGCCGCACCCACATGTAGTTGTAGCATTAGGATTACGGATAACAAATTGAGAACCAGTAACCCCGTCAGTGTAGTCAATTTCTGCGCCAACAAGATACTGATAACTAGCCGGATCAATTAACAGGGTAACGCCTGCTTTTTCCACTTGGGTATCACCTTCATTGATATTGTCCTCAAAGGTGAAACCGTATTGAAAACCAGAACAGCCGCCACCAGTAATAAAAACACGCAATTTAAGCTGGTCGTTGTCTTCTTCAGCGATAAGTTCGCTCACCTTTTTCGCTGCAGCATCAGTAAAAATCACTGGGCTTGGCATATCAAATTCGCTGTTTGGCGCGCTCGTCATAAAAAATCTCCAAATATTAATGATCATTATCTAACGACTAGTTAAATTTAGTCAAGGTTTAAACTCCATTGTCGTATGCCACAAAAATAGAAATCCAGGGACAGAGAGCTATCAGTTTGCTACTAAAAGACGATGCGGCTCTTACCTTATAAGCGTATTTTGCAAGGAATTAAGCAATAATGTCTATTGGATGGAACGCTAATAATTATTGACTGAAACAGAAAAATTTGATGGATAGATCATGCACTATTTGAAGTTATTTTTAGGGTTGTCAACTACAATCATTTTAACGGCCTGTTCATCGTATACCAGAATGTATTCGATTCTGATGACATTCCAGATTGGTGCCAATTGGCAGAAAAAGACACTTCGTTATTGCCTTTTTTAATTCCGAGAGTGCGTACTATTTTACAAATCGCAGACGCGTTATCTGACAAAACTTTTTATGCTTTGAGTTAATTAGAAATTATCAGAATCACATTCATAGCGATGCCTCTGATTATAAAACAGTAGAGTTTAAATGTTTTGACATCCAGTCAGGTCACACTGTATTCTTGCTAATTCAAACTCGCGGTAGAGACCTATCAGGTACAATTCAGGCATTAAGATCCCCAGCAAGCATTAAGCGGGACGAAGAACTCAGAAAACAAAAGCGTTAATGGACGTGATATTAAAAAATAGCTTTAATTGGTCCTTGAAGAAGGAGGATAGAGACGCATAACAAGCAAGCGTTATTATTCTTGGTTTGCGTTAAATTAGTATTTACGGTTTGCTGAAGTTTAAACAGTGATCACCATATTATCTCGGTGAATCAATTCTAGCTCGTCAATATAGCCTAATAATGCTTCAATAGTTGCGCTTGGTTTGCCTTTCATCAAGCTGGCTTCTTTAGCAGAATAATTAATCAGGCCACGGGCGATTTCTTTACCTTGCATATTAAGGCACAGCACCAGATCACCACGATTAAAAGCGCCTTGTACCGTCGTAACACCAACAGACAAAACGCTTTTGCCTTGGTTGCAAATAGCATGGGCAGCCCCGTCATCTAACACAACTTGTCCTTGCGGTTGCAAGCTGCTTGCAAGCCATTGTTGACGCGCCGTCATCGGCCCAGTATCAGGCCATAATAAAGTACCAATATCCTCACCAGTAGCAAGCCTTTGTAGGCTGTTGGTGACTTTGCCAGACACAATGGCAGTTATGGCGCCTGATTGGGATGCAAGACGCGCAGCTGATAATTTGGTCATCATGCCTCCCCGACCTAGCGCCCCCGTCCCTGAGGTTGCCATACTATCCAGCACATTATTGCTAGCTGCCGAAATAGTAATCAATCTGGCAGCAGAGTTTTTTCTTGGATCCGAATCAAACAGCCCAGCTTGATCTGTCAAAATGACCAACACATCCGCTTCAACCAAATTAATCGTCATGGCAGCAAGCTTGTCATTATCACCAAAGCGAATTTCATCTGTAGCAATGGCATCATTTTCATTAACCACAGGTAGCACCTTCAGCGCCAACAAATTACGTAAAGTGCTACGCGCATTAAGATAACGGCGACGATCAGATAAATCAGCATGAGTTAATAAAATTTGTGCTGTATAAATATTATATTGCCTGCACGCTGACGCATAAGCCTGAATCAGTTCCATCTGGCCAACGCTAGCAGCGGCCTGTAATTGATGTAGTACTTGTGGTCTTTGTGCCCATCCCAGTTTTTGCATACCAGCAGCAATTGATCCTGATGTCACTAAAACAACTTCTTTTCCCTGTGATCGCAGATGTGCAATTTCGCCGCTAAGCCAACGAATGCGCTCATAATTTAGACCTTTGTCTGCACGTGTCAGCAAAGCACTGCCAATTTTTATTACCCAACGTCTGGCGTGAATAAGTTGCTGGCGCGGGGTTTTCATTTACGCCAAGTCCTTTGCTGTCTCAGTTTGCGCTGCTGCCTTCTGTTCGTATTTGGTTTCATCTGAGTTATCCAGATAATCCATAATATGTGTGCATAAAGCATCGCAACCTTCGCCCGACTGGCTACTGACCTGAAACACATTTTGTCGCCAATTTAACTGCTTAATTATGTCGTCACAGATTTCCTGGCGAATATCTTTTGGCACCAAATCAATTTTATTGAGCACCAAACACTGATCCTGACAGCCCAATGCCTCACTATAGCGCAATAATTCCTTATTGATAATTCTGATGCTTTCTGCTGGGTCATGTTTTGGATTGACTGGTGCTACATCAACCATATGCACCAACAGTCTGGCCCTCGTCAGATGGCGAAGAAATTGCATACCCAGACCAACACCATCTGCCGCACCTTCAGCCAAGCCAGGTATATCGGCAATCACAAAACTGCGCATATCCTTCATCGTTACCACACCTAAGTTTGGGTACAGAGTAGTAAATGGATAATCTGCTATCTTTGGTCGCGCTGCAGACACCTGGCTAATAAACGTTGACTTACCTGCATTCGGCAAACCTACTAAGCCAATATCAGCCAACAGCTTCATCTCTAAACGCAAACACCGATCTTCTCCCAAAGAACCTGCCGAAGTTTGTCGGGGTGCGCGATTAGTGCTGGACTTATAACGTGCATTACCCAAGCCATGCCAACCGCCTTTTGCCACCAGTAATTTCTGACCATCTTTGGTTAAATCACCAATAAGCTCGTCGGTATCATCGTCCCAAGCTTCAGTACCCACTGGCACCCTAATAACCAAATCACTGGCACGTCCGCCACTACACAGCTTGCCCTTGCCTATCTCACCAGAATCAGCCTTAAAATAGCGCTGATAACGAAAATCAACAAGGGTGTTAATCTGCTTATCTGCAAGCAAATATACATCACCGCCATCACCGCCATCACCGCCATCAGGGCCACCAAACGGGATATATTTTTCGCGGCGAAAACTTAAGAATCCATCGCCTCCGTTACCAGCAGCAACTGTTATTTTCGCTTGATCGACAAATTTCATGATTTAAATTTAGGCAGGCTTAGTTTGCGTATATAATAAACAAATCTTAGAAACAAAAAGCCTCGCACATGCGAGGCTTTTTGTGTTATTGAAAGCAAAAAACTGACAGTATCAGCTAATCAATAACGCTTACAAAGGTTCGGTTATTGGCACCCTTAATTTCAAAAAGAACCCTGCCAGCAACTTTTGCAAATAAGGTGTGATCTCTGCCAATACCCACATTACGACCAGCATGATAGCGTGTACCACGTTGACGAATAAGGATATTACCGCCCTCTACATCCTCACCACCGTAGCGCTTGACACCAAGCCGCTTTGATTCTGAATCACGACCATTCCTAGTGCTACCGCCCGCTTTCTTATGTGCCATTTATTAAGTCTCCTGCGCAATACTTTAAGCCTTAATGCCCATAATTTCTATTTCAGTATAAGACTGCCGTTGGCCCATCCGCTTTTGGTGATGTTTGCGCCGACGGAACTTAATAATTTTTACCTTATCGCTCCGACCGTTTTCGGCAACAGTTGCCATCACTTTTGCACCATCAACGTATGGGGTGCCAATTTTTACATTATCTCCTCCGCCAACCAACAACACTTTGTCCAACTCGATCTTTTGGCCACTATCCGCTGATAGCTTCTCCACGCGGAGTATTTGGCCTTTTTTGACTCGGTATTGTTTGCCACCAGTCGCGATAATAGCGTACATCGCTAGTCTCCAAAAAATTATTCTTAGCAAATTAAGGCCTTTCATTATACCGTCTTTAAGTAAAGAGAACAAATCATTGCTTAAATATTTGCGATTTGTCTCTGCGCATGAGAGAGTAACCAGCTTTGAGTGGTAAAATTTTTAGCCTGTTTTTAGTGAATATTCAATCCATTTACAGCCTGATAGAAGCCGACCTAGCTGCAGTTGATTTGATGATTAAGAATCGGCTGCAATCTGATGTCACCCTAATCAACCAACTAAGCCACTATATTGTCAAAGGTGGCGGGAAAAGATTGCGTCCCGCGTTGGCAATTTTATGCGCTCGTGCCTGTGAGTACAAAAAACAACTACACATTAATCTTGCTGTCATTATTGAGCTTATCCACACCGCTACCTTGCTCCATGATGATGTTATTGACGGGTCAGAATTGCGCCGCGGGAAAAAAACGGCCAATGCTGTCTGGGGAAATGAAGCCAGTGTACTTGTTGGCGATTTTTTATATACCCGTTCATTTGAAATGATGGTAGAGATGAACTCCATGCGCTTAATGCAAATCTTGTCGAACGCTACCAATATTATCGCTGAAGGCGAAGTATTACAATTGCTCAGCTTAAATGTAGCTGACACAACAGAGGCGCACTATTTGGAAATTATCCGCTATAAAACTGCCAAGCTATTTGAGGCAGCTGGAAAGTTAGGTGCCGTTATCAGCCATGCTGATCCTGATATTGAAGCAGCAATGGCACAATATGCCCTGCATCTTGGCAGTGCTTTTCAGTTGATTGATGATGTATTAGATTACACTGAATCCAGCCAGTCCATTGGCAAACGCGCTGGTGATGATCTTGCAGGCGGCGTGCCAACACTGCCGTTAATCTTTGCCATGCAAAAAGGCAGCAAGAAACAAACAACCACTATTCGTAATGCCATTGAGCAGGGCAATTGCGAAAAAATAACCGATATTATCGCTATCTTAAAGCAAACGGGCGCGATTGATTACGGACACAAGATTGCCCAAAAGGAAGCAGATAAAGCCAAAAATGCGCTGGCTGTTATTAATGACTCCACATATAAACAAGCACTGATTTCGCTTGCTGATTTGGCTGTAAAACGCCATTACTAGCTAGCCATTATTATGTGCGTATAAGGAGAAAATAATGATTTTTTTAATAGCAACTAATTTGATTGAAGCCAGCAAGATTAATGAAGGTAGCTTTACCGAGTTAGTCATCTGGGAACGAAAACATATTGAAGAATGGGTGCGCACAAATCCAGAAATGCTGGTGGAATATCTGCTGATTGTAACCAAGCAGTTCAGTGGCTTTTCAAACAGCGATAATCGTTTAGATATGTTGGCACTTGATAAAAAAGTTAACTTGATTGTCATTAAGCTAAAACGAACCTCCACGGCAGATTACGCTGACCTACAGGCAATACGCTACGCAGCAGAAGCTTCCTCCATGACGGTAGAAAAATTAATACCATATTACATAGAGTACTGCGGTGAAACACTTTCAGAGGAACAAGCACGCGATCAAATTGATGAATTTGTTGAATCCAAGCCCTTTACAGAGCTTGCTGATAAATCGCGTATTATTTTACGTTCCGAAGGATTTTCTCAGGAAATCACAGCAACTGTACTGTGGTTAAGAAAAGCGGATATTGATATTAGCTGTGTAAAAATAACACCTTATAAAGTAAATGAGCAGGTTGTTATTGTTCCACAAGTGATAATCCCTCTTAAGGAAGCCGAGAAATATCTAATTAAGATAAAGGAAAAGGTTAAAGGGCAGTCTGAAAAAAGTCGTCGTGCCAACGTAATAAAAATACTTATTGAAAACGGTCTTGTGCAAAAGGGCGATAAAATTTTCTTGAAAAATGATCTTCCTGACTATGTACACTTTCGAGAAAACGATCCAGTCTTTCAGACAGAAATAACCGGAAAACTTGAGCAAAGGATGGCAATGAATGCTTCTTAACTGGACCAACGAAGATCCGAAGACGCGCACCCAGACAATGAAGGACCAAAAGCGCTTCGGAGTAGTCGTTATTGGGTAAATAAAGCCGGTGAAACCTTACGGGATATTGCCGAAGATCATTGTGAAAGCAACGGATAACAAGACATTTTTTCGGGCACAAACTACGCCTTATTTGCCTCATAGGCTAATTGATATAATCTGGCCTGGTCTATCCTAAATTGTAACGAGGCCATTAAAACGATGACGGCTGACAAGTATTGCCGAAAAAAAGCCGCCAACAGTGGTTCCAGCTTTTATTACAGCTTGTTATTTTTGCCTGAAAAAAAGCGTCAAGCGATGTTTGCTTTATATGCATTTTGCCGTGAAGTGGACGATGCTGTTGATAACATTGTGGATGCTGATGCCGCCCAAAGCAAACTTAAGTGGTGGAGAGAGCAAATTCATCTGACATTTAACGGTCAAGCTACCCACCCTATTGGCAATGCGCTACAAACAACATTGCAGACGTTTGACTTGCAAGAAGAGTACTTTATCGAAATCATTGATGGTATGGCGATGGATCTGACTCAAAATGAATATACAGAATTTAAACATCTTGCACTTTATTGCCATCGTGTCGCTGGTGTTGTTGGTTTGTTATCTGCTGAAATTTTTGGCTATCAAAATAGGCAGACGCTTAAATACGCCGAAAACTTAGGGATTGCCCTACAGCTTATCAATATTATTCGTGATGTTCGCGAGGATGCTGAGCGCGGCCGTATCTATCTGCCGCAGACAGAAATGGCACAATTTAATGTTAACAAAGATGAGGTGCTTAACCTTAAATCAAGCCCAGAATTAATTGCGTTGCTGCAATTTCAAGCTGGAAGAGCCAAGCAATATTACCAACGAGCGATGCAAATCCTGCCTGACTCAGATCGTCATGCTCAACGTGTGGGCATTATCATGGCAGCTATTTATCGCGCCATGCTTACAGAAATTGAACGTAACCGATTTCAGGTCATGCAAAAACGTATTGCGCTGACAACGCTTAAAAAGCTATGGATTGCCTGGCAAAGTGCTCGCTATGAACGCAAAAGGTATCCGGCAAAATAATGACAACGCTTATTATTGGTGGTGGCTGGAGTGGTTTTGCAGCAGCAATAACTTTGGTGCAACACGGTCATACTGTCCATTTAATTGAATCTGCCAAACAGCCCGGTGGCCGTGCACGCAATATAAAATGGCGAAATACAACGATAGACAATGGTCAACACTTAATGATTGGTGCCTATAGCCGCATGCTGGCAATGATGAAATATATTGGCATTGACATTGGTAGTGCATTTCAGCGCCTACCCCTTAATATCACTATTTATGATACTAGGCTACCACCGCTTAAACTGTCAACGAAAGGTTATCTGCCATGGCCTGCATCCTTAGCATGGAATCTTGTGTGTAGTGCTGGTTTATCAGGGCTGTTATCGGTTGCCCGCTTGCAATCAGATATACCCACGTTGCTGGCACAAAACGATATAACCGTGAGCAACTGGCTGCATAAAGTTAAACAACCGGATCATCTCATCAGACAATTATGGGAACCTTTGTGTCTGGCGACGTTAAACACACCTATAGCAGAGGCTTCAGCGCATATTCTGGCTACTGTGCTGCAAGACAGCTTAGGAAAAGACAACATGTCTTCAGATCTGCTTATTCCGCGACCAGCATTGGGCAACCTATTTCCTTGTGCTGCAGTCAGCTATATTGAGCAATATGGCAACAGAATAGATCTGCAAACCCGCGCAAAAAACATTGTTATTAAAAATAATAAAGTTCATCTAGTTAAGTTAAATGATGGTCGGGAATTATCTGTGGACAATATTATTGTTGCTGTGAGCTCATCACAGCTAGTCAGGCTTCTTCTGCCCCATATTAACATTGCAGTGCCCGCCGAGCACCCTATTTATACTATCTATCTGCAATACCCAAATAACATTTGTCTGCCGGCGCCTATAATAGGGATGACTGGGACCATAAGTCAGTGGGTGTTTGATGCAAATGCAAAATCGCCCGGTCTGATTGCCGTTGTTATCAGTGGTCACGGCAGCCACGAACGTATGCCGAAAGCTAGACTTATCCAGCAGGTATGTGATGAGCTCCATCAAACCCTACCTCTGCCAAAAACAGCTCAAGATAGCTTGCTTGTCTGTGAAAAACGGGCTACCTTTGCTTGTACAATCGATATAGAAAAAACCCGCCCGGTGTGCAAAACTGATATTGATGGGTTATGGCTGGCAGGCGATTTTGTTGCTAACGGCTACCCCGCTACCTTGGAAGGCGCTATCCGTAATGGCGAAAATTGCGCTAAGCAGTTATTGCAATCAACTTAAATCAAATTAACTTTGTTATAATTTGGCGCAATATCAGCACCCTTGTAGAAAAGTGCTCATGATGCCCCGTCATTACCTACCTCTTCCTTCGCTTCTTAAAGAATACATCATCCTTGTTACTGGGGCAGCAAAAGGTATTGGCAGTGCTGTAGCCAAAGCGTACGCTAGCCATGGCGCAACAGTCATTATACTTGACAAAAACATCGCTACTTTGGAGAAAACGTATGACAATATTGTTGCAGTAAGTGAATCACTGCCGGCTATTTATCCCCTTGACTTAAAAGGTGCCAGCGCCTCTGATTATGATGATTTAGCTAACCGTATTGACGACAATTTTGGCCGACTTGATGGCATGGTCCATTGTGCAGCATCACTTGGTCAGCTGGCGCCAATACAGCATCAGAATCAGCAAATTTGGCTAGAAACGCTGCATATTAATCTTACCGCACCTTATTTATTGACACGCGCCTGCCTGCCTCTGCTACAACGGGGGCAAAAACCAGTTTCGGTTATTTTTACTACTGACGGTCGCAAAGATAGGGCATATTGGTCTGGCTATGGGATAGCTAAAGCTGGTATTGAATCCTTTAGCAAGCAGTTAGCCGATGAATTAGAGGCCAGCAATTATGGACGGTCAAACTGCATTGATCCTGGTATCGTACATACCGAACTTCATGTCCGTGCATTTCCAGCGATTGATCCGACTAATCTGGCTAAGCCTGAAGATGTTGTGAATACTTATCTTTATCTGATGGGTAAAGACAGCCTAACAATCAACGGCCAGCTTGTTAAAGCGCAATAAAACAGTGCCGATTCTGACAAATAGCTATCGCCTGATCTTAGAGGCTGCTACTACAGGCTATTTTCCTTTAGGTAGCAATCTCACATATGTCTGACACTTGTACTATTTTTATTGCACCGGCTCACTCATAGAATATTGTTTTCCTTTCCATTCAAGCCGTTTTCCGCAAACAGTAGCTTCATATCCTTCAACTATATGTCCTTCTTGATAGTCACAAAGAAGCAAGGTCACCCTTATCAAGGTAACCATATTCTAAGAGTTTAAGGAGATCAGCCTTAGGTCGTTTCTTTCCTTTATTTCTTAACAAGCGTTGCAGACTGATTTAATTTGTCAAGTTTGATTTTGAAATGGAAGCTAATTGATTGCTGGTGGTAAGCCAACTTGCCCATATAATACTGCTAAATCATTAGGGGACAGCAGAATCCACCTACCTGTTTTTAGCTGCTTTGGCAGCATAATCGGCCCGTACCTTACTCGCATCAAGCGACTAACCTGAACACCTTGGCTTTCCCACAACCTACGTACCTCCTTATTACGGCCTTCCTGAATCACAACATGATACCAATGGTTAGCACCCTTGCCACCAGAATCCTGAATATCCGAAAACCGAGCACTTCCATCTACTAAGCTGACCCCGTCAAGCAAATTTTGTATCATATCAGGTGTTACTATGCCCATTACGCGAACAGCATATTCACGATCCATCCTGTTTGAAGGATGCATAAGCGCATTTGCCATCTCGCCATCAGTCGTTAAAATAAGAAGTCCACTGGTATTGATGTCTAAACGACCGACACTTATCCAGCGACCCTGCTTAAGTAGGGGTAATGATTGATAAATAGTACGCCGTCCCTCTGGGTCATAGCGAGTGCATATTTCACCAATAGGCTTGTTATAAATCAATGTCTGTTGTGGCTTGTGCGATAAACGCTTTACCGAAAGTAATTTTCCATCAAGACGCACGCTATCAGTTGGTTTTAACTTATCACCCAATTTGGCTATAGCACCATTTACTGTCACTCTGCCATCTTTAATTAGTGACTCAAATCGGCGGCGAGAGCCGTAACCTGCTCGTGCCAGTGTTTTTTGAATTCTCTCAGCCATCAATGCTTCAATGCATTGCGCCTACTTATAGCCTAAGCCCATGACTGCACGTATTTCTCTCATCGTATCACTGGCTATATCACGAGCAACGGTGCTCCCTTCTGCAATAATACGGCGTACATCCTCTGGGCGCTGGCTCAAATCCTCGGCACGTTCACGAATTGGCTGTAGCTCTAACCTAATTGCGTCGATCAATGGATTCTTACACTCTATACAACCAATCTGTGCTGTGCGACACCCCCTTTGTACCCAAGATTTTTGATCAGCATCAGCATAAATATCGTGTAATTGCCAAACTGGGCACTTGTCAGGATCACCCGGATCTGCTCTGCGTACCCTGTTGCTGTCTGTTGGCATTTTTTTGATCTTATCAACTAGCAAATCAACTGGCTCACATAGGGCGATCGTATTGCCATAGGATTTAGACATTTTTTGACCGTCCAATCCTGGCATTTTTGCTGCTGGTGTTAACAGCGCCTGGGGTTCAGGCAAAATGACTCTACCGCCGCCTTCAAGATAGCCAAACAAGCGCTCAGCATCTCCTAAGGTAAGGTTTTGCTGGTTGTTCAACAATGCACGTGCTGTTTCCAGCGCATCTGTGTCACCTTGCTCCTGATAAGATTTTCGCAAACCTATATACAGCTTGGCGTTTTTTTTACCCATTTTTTTTATGGCAACTGTTGCTTTTTGTTCAAATCCTTGATCGCGACCATAAATATAGTTAAAACGACGCGCTACTTCACGGGTAATTTCAACATGTGCTAACTGATCTTCACCAACAGGCACATGTCCGGCACGATAAATTAAAATATCAGCACTTTGCAACAATGGATAGCCCAAAAAGCCATACATTGATAAATCCTTCCCGACCAGTTTTTCTTGCTGATCTTTATAAGATGGCACCCGCTCCAACCATGACAGCGGAGTTATCATAGATAATAGCAAATGCAATTCGGCATGCTCGGGAACCTTTGACTGCAAAAACAATGTCGCTGTTGAAGGCTCTATACCAGCAGCAATCCAATCAATTACCATCTCCCATACATTGTCTTCAATAGCACTGGTCGTTTCGTAATGGGTGGTTAAGGCATGCCAGTCAGCCACAAAGAAAAAGCACTCAAATTCATGTTGCAGCTTAATCCAGTTTTTTAATACCCCATGATAATGTCCAAGGTGAAGCCGACCTGTTGGCCGCATACCAGACACTACGCGACGAGATTGTAATGCTGTTGTATGCAATGTGTTATCCTGGCTATATGTCATTTTTCTAAAGAATTGAAAATAAAAGCGGTGGTAAACCAGCAACCATTGCCAACATACCAATACATGTATTCATAAGGGGCAAAAGTACTGCGCTAATCACACCAAAATAAAGCAACGCTAATAATATAAAAAAACCATAAGGCTCAACACGGCTAATCTGCCAGCCCAGTCTGTCTGGTAACGCACTAACCAAAATCTGCCCACCGTCTAATGGGGGCAATGGCAACAGGTTAAATAACATCAGCATAGTGTTGATTAATACACCTGCTATGCCCATATAAACCATCGGTTCACCTATGGCGATACCATGTTGATATACATTCATGCCTAGCTTAACCATAAACGCCCATATAACAGCCATTATCAAGTTCGCTAGAGGCCCAGCCAATGCCACCCAAATCATGTCTGATTTCGGCTTGCGCAAATTTTGCTGGGTTACCGGCACAGGTTTAGCCCAACCAAATATAAGCCCACCCATCAGAAATAATAGACCCGGCACCAATACAGTGCCAATCAGATCAACATGCTTGACCGGATTAAGCGTCAGCCTGCCCAATATCTGAGCAGTACGGTCACCTAGCTGTAATGCCGCCCAACCATGGGCCACCTCATGAACAGTGATAGCAAAAATAACAGGGATTACCCAGATAATGGCCTTCTGAACTATGCTAAACGCTTCCACTAATATATGCCTGCCCATTCATATAAGGGCGCAATGCCTCAGGAATACGGATATGTCCCTGTTTATCCTGATGGTTTTCCATTATCGCCACAAGCGCACGACCAATAGCCAAGCCCGACCCATTAACGGTATGCACCAACTCTGGCTTGCTGGTTTCAGGATTGCGCCACCGCGCCTGTATGCGACGTGCTTGAAAATCTTGAAAATTACTGCATGAAGAAATCTCACGATAGTTTTTCTGGCTGGGCAGCCATACCTCCAGATCATAGGTTTTGCTTGCTGAAAAACCCAAATCACCCGTACATAACATGACCTTGCGATAAGGTAACGCCAGTTCTTGCAAAATAGCCTCAGCATGCTCAGTTAATGTTTCATGCGCAGCATCAGAGTCCCCTGATCGCACAATTTGCACCAGCTCAACCTTCTCAAACTGGTGCTGACGAATCATACCTCGCACATCACGACCATGAGAGCCTGCTTCACTACGAAAGCAAGGCGTATGCGCGACAAACTTTAATGGCAAGCGATCAGCATGCAAAATGGTATCACGAACAATATTGGTTACTGGCACCTCGGCTGTAGGAATAAGGCACAAATCAACACCGGCTAATGGAAAGAGATCACCAGCAAACTTAGGCAATTGTCCTGTCCCGCGTAAAGAATCAGGATTCACTAAATACGGTACATAGGTCTCTGTGTAGCCATGTTGCTCAATATGATAATCGAGCATGAATTGAATCAAAGCCCGCTGCAACCGTGCCAGCGACCCAGTGAGCATCATAAACCTCGCCTGACTGATTTTGGCCGCTGTCTGAAAATCCATCTCTTTGAAGCTATCGCCCAGATCAACATGATCTTTGGGCTCAAAATCAAATAATGCTGGCTCACCCCAGCGTAGCAACTCTTTATTATCAAGCTCATCATTGCCAATAGGCACGTCATCCTGAGGAATATTGGGTATATCTAATGCTACATCAGTAATTTTTTGCAATACTGTCGCTAATTGTGCCTCTGCCTCTTTATGTCGAGTAGCCAGATCATTCATCTGTGTTAATAGAGGCACAACATCTTCACCCGCCGCCTTTGCTTTACCTATCGCTTTAGATCGCTTATTACGTTCGGTTTGCAAGCGTTGCGCAACAAGCTGGGCCTGCTTACGTTGTTGCTCTAACGTTACCAGCAAGCCAACATCCAGCATATAACCTCGGCGCGCTAACAGCATTGAGGCTTCTTTGGGGTTATTTCTTAACAGTTTTGGATCTAACATGCCAATGGTTCCAGCCTGAGCAGAAACCAACACTGATTATCTATGGTCTGTATCACTATAACTGCCTGCCCATTATTAACCCAAACCATGCCGCAATTAAGCAAAATGTTACATTTAACATGACATTCAATAGTGCCCGATTTAACTCACCAGACTCTAACAGCATCAATGTTTCAATAGAAAATGTTGAAAAGGTGGTCATTGCGCCCAAAAACCCAATCATAATCAATCCTCGCCACTCAGGAAACAAGCCACGCTCTACAATTAATACAAAGAAAATACCGGCCAACAAGGAACCAGCAATATTGACTATCAGCGTGCCGTAAGGAAAGTCATGGCCCAGTAATCGACCAATGCCTAATGACATACCAAACCGCAACAATGAACCCAAGGCACCGCCAGTAGCAATCGCCAACAACTGTTGCACTATATTTATCCTGCCCCTGCCGCTTTAAAGGTATAGTTTACCTTAAATTGTCTGCTTTACTCTATTTTCAGTCAACCAAACATGCTTACTTAATGCACAAAACGGTTGTTATTTTGAAGCTGGAACAAACTCACCAACCATTAGCATAGCGTCGAGCTATTTGATCTAACGGTATCGTCTTGATTGTACCTGCGTGACCTGCACTGCCAAAAGCCTCATAACGTGCCTGACAAATCGCTTGCATAGCGGCAGTTGCCGCCTTATAAATCTTACGTGGATCAATATTGGCTGCATTTTCTTCCTGTGCTAGATATTGCCTGAGAGAACCAGTTAATGCTATGCGTAGATCAGTGTCAATATTAACCTTGCGCACACCATATTTAATGCCTTCAATAATTTCTGCTACCGGCACGCCGTAGGTTTCGCTTATATTGCCACCGTGGGCATTAATGATTGTCAGCCACTCTTGTGGCACCGAACTTGAACCATGCATCACAAAATGGGTGTCTGGCAAACGATGTTGTAATTTTTTCATATGGTCAATCGCAAGTACAGTGCTTGTTGGTGGCCTAGTAAATTTATAAGCGCCATGGCTTGTACCAATAGCAACCGCTAGTGCATCCACCTCTGTTTGTTTAATAAAATCCGCCGCTTCATCAGGGTCAGTTAATAGCTGTTTGCTGGTTAATTTATCTGGCGATCCATGCTCGTCTTCTTCGCCCATCATGCCTGTTTCCAGCGAACCTAGGCAACCAACTTCCCCCTCAACAGAAACACCACATGCATGCGCCATATCAACAACTGCTCGTGTTATATTAACGTTGTAGTCAAATGATGAAGGTGTGCTCATATCTTCCATTAACGAGCCATCCATCATAACCGAGCTAAAACCAGATTGAATGGCGCGCATACAGACAGATGGATTAAAGCCATGATCCTGGTGCATCACCACTGGAATATGTGGATATTGCTCAATAGCCGCGAGAATTAAATGACGCAAAAAGGGCTCACCTGCGTAACTGCGTGCGCCTGCAGATCCTTGCATGATAACAGGGCTATCTACTTCGTTAGCTGCCTGCATAACTGCATGCACCTGTTCCATATTGTTGATATTAAACGCTGGAACAGCAAAATCATATTCAGCTGCATAGTCTAATAATTGTCTTAACGAAATCAACGCCATACCATCCACTCCTGTAAAGAAGCGTATTTCTGTGGATCTTTGGTTTTAGTGAACAACGTAATCAGATTCAAGGGTTGATATTCTTTGATGGTCAGCAAAGAACAAATGCGTTTACAATAATCTCATGTGTGATAGATGTATATTATCAGATTTAGGCCCCAAAGCAAAAGACTTTATAAGTTCTTCAACTCAAGACAAATATGAAGACAGGAAGAGGAAGTTAAAGTAAAGTTTGTAACAAACGAGCAGTATCAATTAATTTCGAGGAAACAGTTTTAAAGAGTATTGACTGGCAAGCCAACAAAACACATTGAAAATAATTTTCCCAACAATTAAGTATCTTCAAAATAAAGACTACGCAAAGGGATTCTTAGAAGAAAAATTTACTGAAAATGGAATCAATCAGGCAATGTATTGCGCTAACAATCGGTGCACCTTTCCAGTACAGCAACTGCCGGCAATGGTTTGCCCTCCAAAAACGCAAGAAAAGCGCCTCCTCCAGTTGAAATATAAGAAATATTGTCACAAACTTTATATTGAGATATCGCCGCCAGCGTATCGCCACCACCTGCAATTGAAAAAGCATCCGACCTAGCGATTGCACTGGCGATCGCTTTGGTACCCTGTTCAAACTGCGTAAACTCAAATACGCCTATAGGCCCATTCCAGATAATTGTGCCAGCACCTTTAATTATGTCAGTTAACTGGTCGATTGATTCTGGCCCAACATCAAATATCATGTCGTCATCTTCAATAGCTGTCACTGCTTTAACTGTCGCCTCTGCATCTTTAGCAAACGCTTTGCCACAAACAACATCAATTGGCACAGGAATAACGCTGCCTCGTCCGTGGGCATATTTTGTTAGCGCCTTACAAGTAGCAATCAAATCAGGCTCATACAGAGAGCACCCCACGCTGTTGCCTTCTGCCGCAATAAAGGTATTAGCTATCCCCCCACCAACAATTAAATTGTCAACGACATGCGACAATGTATCCAGAAGCGCTAGTTTTGTTGATACCTTTGCACCACCAACAATAGCAACTACTGGCCTTGCCGGGCTATCCAGCGCCCCGCCTAACGCCTCCAGCTCGGCTGATAATAATGGGCCTGCGCACACCATAGGTGCATATTTTGCAATACCGTAAGTTGAAGCATGCACACGATGAGCCGTGCCAAAAGCATCCATAACAAATACATCGCATAATGCTGCCATTTGCTGTGACAGAGCGTCATCGTTTATTATTTCGCCGATATGAAAACGAACGTTTTCACATAACACAACCTCACCATCTGGTATGGTCGTCTGATCCGCTTCAAGCCAATTTTGCTCCAGATGAACAGGCTGTTTAAGTAATGTCGTCAAACAGTCAGCGACTGGCGCAAGTGAATATTGTTGTTCATATATCCCTGCTGTTGGCCTGCCAAGATGCGACATAATCATAACTTTGGCCTCCGCCGCTATTGCCATCTTTATTGTTGGTAAGGCCGCACGAATCCGGGTATTCTCAACAATATTCCCCGCTTTAATTGGTACATTAAGATCCTGACGAATCAGTAAGCGCTTACCCGCTAAATTCAAGTCGGTCATTTTGATTATTGACATATAGCTTGTTAATTATCTTAAAGTTAAATTGCTTAAATTTTTAAGATTCGGCCAATAAAATTTTATAATGAAATAATTGTTATCAGATTAGCAACTAGTTTATTGACATCAATAAATCTATTGTTTACCAACCAGCTCAGCTAAGCGCAGCATATTGCAGGTATAGCCATATTCGTTATCATACCAGGCAACAACTTTGAAAAAAGTATCATCCAGCGCAATTGTTGCCGCCTTATCAAATACCGACGAGGCAGGATGCCCCCGAAAATCAGCGGCAACAAGCTGTTGGTCAGTACACGCTAAAATAGCGCTCAATTCTCCTCTTGATGCTGTTTTCATCGCCTGATAAATAGATTCGCATGATGCCTCTTGTTGTAACTGAACAGTTAAGTCAATAACTGATACATCTGCTGTTGGTATACGAAGCGCCATACCGGTCAATTTGCCATCCAATACTGGTAATACTTTACCGACTGCTTTAGCCGCCCCTGTTGATGAGGGAATAATGTTTTCAAAAACACTGCGACCAATCCGCCAGTCTTTTACTGATGATCCATCTACTATGTTTTGCTTCGCTGTAGCTGAGTGTACTGTTGTCATAAGACCGCGCACGATGCCAAAGCTGTCATCAAGAACTTTAGCAATGGGGGCCAATGCATTGGTTGTACATGATGCCGCTGATACAATTTGCTCGCTATTGTACTGTTTGCTGTTAACACCGTAAACAAACATGGGCGTATCATCTTTAGGAGGTGCAGATTGCACAACCCTTTTTGCGCCAGCATCCAGATGAGCTTGGCATGACTCTTTAGTTAAAAATAAACCAGTACACTCAATAATGAGGTCAGCGCCCACTTCGCTCCATTTAAGATTTGCAGGATCACGCTCTGCAGTAAGCCGAATAACCTTACCGTTTACCATCAAACAATCATCACTTGTCTCAATATCAGCATCAAAACGACCATGCACAGAATCATGCCGCAGCATGTACGCTGAATATTCCGGATCTGGTAAACCATTAATTGCCACTATCTCAATATTGTGAAAGTGTGTTATTGCAGCACGGAGCGCCATGCGACCAATACGCCCAAAACCATTAACCCCTACTTTAATCGTCATCCCTTAAAAACCCCTCAACAACACAAATGATATGCTATCTAAAAACAATGGCCAGCAGGCAAGCCTGCTGGCCACAATCTGCTATGCTATCAGTGAAACGTTAGAGCGCTTCTTTTACAGCCTTAACTACATTATCAACCGTGAAACCGAAGTGTGCCATCAGTACACCACCCGGCGCAGATTCACCAAATGTGTCAATGCCAACAACCCCGCCATCAAAGCCAACATATTTACGCCAGAAATCGGTCACACCTGCCTCAATCGCAACACGCTTGACACCAGGCGTTAACACACTGTCTTTGTAAGCTTGTTCCTGACAATCAAATACATTGGTGGATGGCATAGAAACAACACGTACGTTAATGCCATCATCAACTAATGCCGTCTGCGCCCTAACTGCCAGATCAACTTCTGAACCCGTAGCGATCAGGATAATATCTGCGCTACCGTCTGCATCAGCCAGCACATAGCCCCCTTTACGTATAAGCTCAAAATCAGTAACAGTGTGCTTGCGTCCGGACATGCTCTGGCGACTTAACACCAAAGCTGTTGGGCCATCTTTGCGCTCAATCGCGCACACCCAGGCAACAGCCACTTCAACCGAGTCAGATGGACGCCAGACATTCATATTAGGAATGTAGCGCAATGAAGCTGTAGTTTCAATTGGTTGATGTGTCGGGCCATCTTCACCCTGACCAATAGAATCATGGGTCAGCACCGCAATAGTGCGTATCTTCATCAGTGCCGCCATGCGCAGTGCATTTCTTGCATAATCAGAAAATATATGGAAGGTACCACCAAACGGCAACAAACCCCCATGCAAGGCCATACCATTTATAATAGCGTACATGCCAAATTCACGCACACCATAAGAAATATAATTACCGGGCTGTTTGCCAACTATATGAGTAAAACTAGGACAGCTTGTCAGGTTTGAACCAGTCAGATCAGCAGAACCACCCAAAAACTCAGGCAATATTGGCGCTAATGCCTTGATGACATTTTGTGATGCCTTGCGAGTCGCCATACTTTCTGCTGCTTCATTTGCCTTGGCAATAAATGCTGTCGTCACCTGTTGCCAATTATCGGGCAAATCACCAGACATGCGGCGAGAAAATTCAGCAGCCAACTCAGGATGTGCCTGTCTATAAGAATCAAACTGAGCTTGCCATGCAGCTTCTTTATCAGCACCAGATGATTTGGCATCCCAGCCTTCATAAATATCTGCCGGAATCTCAAATGCGAGCGAATTCCACCCTAGTGCTTCTCGAGTCAGGGCTACCTCTTCTTCTCCCAGAGCAGCGCCATGACAGTCATGACTGGCTGACTTATTGGGCGATCCAAAGCCGATAATAGTTTTGCAACAAATCAAGGAGGGTTTGTCCTCAGCCGCCTTGGCAGCAAGAATCGCTGTACTAACTTCGTCTGGATTATGGCCATCAACAGAAATAACGTGCCAGCCATAGGCCTCAAAGCGTTTCACGGTATCATCAGTATACCAACCATCAATATGGCCATCAATAGAAATGTTGTTATCATCCCAGAATGCTATCAGCTTACCCAGCCCCCAAGTACCAGCGAGCGCGCACGCCTCATGCGATATCCCTTCCATCAGACAGCCATCGCCCATAAACACATAAGTATAATGATCAACAATCCCATGGCCCGGTTTATTAAACTGGTGGGCTAGCAATTTTTCAGCCATAGCAAAACCAACACCATTGGTAATACCCTGTCCCAAGGGCCCCGTCGTTGTCTCAATACCCGGTGCATAACCGTACTCTGGATGGCCAGCACACTGCGAGTGCAGTTGCCGGAACGAAGCTATTGCAGACATTGGCAGGTCATAACCAGACAAATGCAATAATGAATAAATCAACATGGATCCGTGACCATTAGACAAAATGAATCGATCTCTGTTCACCCACTGTGGGTTAGCTGGATTATGTTTTAGGTGATCGTTCCATAGCACCTCAGCAATATCCGCCATACCCATAGGGGCGCCCGGGTGGCCGGAGTTTGCTTTTTGTACCGCGTCCATGCTTAAAGCACGGATTGCATTAGCTAAGTATCTGCGTGTCGCCATTTCAATTCCTCCTAAAATAAAACCGGACGCGCTTACCGCGTCCTAAGATATATTGTACATAATCTGTATTATGCTGCTCGCCATTTGATCGAACAGCCGATACTGGACAGTTGTTTCTCTGGACCCCTACCTGATCTGGCAATTTGCTTCATGGCTTCAAACAGGTCCCGCCGTGCATCTGCCGATGCGGCTTTGCCGCTTACATCCAGACGACCACGATACTGCAGATGCAAATCTCTGTTATAACCAAAAAAATCTGGCGTACATACTGCACCATAGGCGCGCGCAGTCTGCTGTGTCTCATCAAATAAATACGGGAAAGGAAAACAGTAGTGCTTGGCAACTTTTATCATATTGGCAAATGAGTCCTCTGGATATTGCACTGGATCGTTGGCCATAATTGCAACTGCATGAACCCCAAACTGTTTGAGCGCACTCGTATCTCTTATCAGACGATCCAATATTGCCCGAACATAGGGGCAATGATTACAAATAAACATTACCAACAAACCATTTTTACCTCGGCAGTCCTCTCGGGTCCACAGCTTGCCATCAGTGTCCCGCAGAGCAAAATCTATTGCTGGCAAGCCAAAATTACACACAGGTGTTTTCAGGCTGGCCATCGGATCTCGTATTAATTTTATTGTCCACTATTTGCTTTGCTCTCTTACAAAACATGTTCACAAATTATAAGCAACTAAACCGTACCAGAAAGTCAGCCGCAAGACAAACCTGCAAGCAATTCATACGCTCTTGCCACATGCAAAAACCAGTAACCATATTCTCAACAACTCACTCGTTTAGCAATGCCCCGCCCCAGCCAGAAATGTTGACAAATGTAAAACCAACTTGAAGTCCTTGCTACTGTTTAGTCTTTTAATCTGCCAAGTAGCATGCTAAGGCCAAACTGATCGGCATACTTTTAACAAGCGGCTGAAACGGTTATTATAACTCTCCTAATTTTATTTTGTCGGACATAGCATGGCATCTCGTAGCGCAACAGTTGAAAGAAACACACTGGAAACACAAATAAAAGTCACATTGAATCTTGATGGCAGCGGTCAGTTCAGCGCCAAAACTGGCTTGCCTTTTTTTGAGCACATGATGGAACAAATTGCCCGTCATGGCTCGCTTGATATCAATATGATAGCAAATGGCGACTTGCATGTCGATGCGCACCACACAGTTGAGGATATTGGTATTTCCATTGGTCAAGCATTAAAAAAAGCCCTTGGCGATAAAAAAGGCATTACCCGTTATGGTCATGCTTACGTGCCTTTGGATGAAGCACTATCTCGCGTTGTGCTGGATTTTTCCGGTCGGCCAGGTATCACCTTTTCTGCTGATTTCAGGCGAGACAAAATTGGTGACTTTGATGTTGAGCTGTTTTATGAATTTTTCCAGGGCATGGTCAACCACGCCGCTATGACATTGCACATTGATGCAATCAGGGGCAGAAATACCCATCACATTGCTGAAACAATATTTAAAGCATTTGGTCGCGCGTTGCGTATGGCAATCACGCTGAATCAGCACACCATAGAACAGTTGCCTTCCACCAAAGGGGTTTTGTGAAACAGATGTCGCTAAAAGCAGCACCATTCCAACATCCGCGGTTGCTGAAAACTAGACACATATGATTAACGACAGCACCTACAAAAAGCATGGGAGTAAAAATGATTGATATTTTGTGCGAATTTTCGCTGCTGGCTGGCATAACGAGGGTATAATTAAGTAAAACTGATTATGAATCAGTATATGGTTTTATGTCTCATGTAGCAGTCATTGATTACGGTATGGGTAATTTACGCTCAGTGTCAAAAGCATTGAAAGCCGTCTCTGACCGTAATATCAGCATTGAGGTAACCGCTGACCCTGATCGCATTCTCGCTGCTAGCCATGTTGTTTTCCCCGGTCAAGGCGCCATCGGCCCCTGTAGAACAGCATTAAATAATCTGGGCCTAACCAAGGTTATTCGTCGAGCAGCTGATGAAAAGCCCTTTTTAGGCATTTGTATTGGCATGCAGCTACTGCTGTCTTACAGCGAAGAAAATAATGGTGTAGCTGGCCTAGATATTATTTCTGGGGGCAGCCACCAGTTTAACAACAAACAAAAGCCGCACCTTAAAATACCCCACATGGGCTGGAATCAGGTGCATCAAACCGCGCACCATCCTTTATGGCAAAACATTGAACAGGATAGTTATTTTTATTTCGTGCACAGTTATTTTGTCAGCACCAGTGATAATAGTGTAGTCACCGCTACCACTACTTATACTAATATATTTACATCGGCTTTATGTAAGGATAATGTATTCGCCGTGCAGTTTCACCCGGAAAAAAGCCAGCATAGTGGACTGAAGCTGTTAGGCAACTTTTTGCGCTGGCAAGGCGGAGCATAGACACTGATTACTATGGAGAAACCATTATGTTGTTGATTCCGGCCATTGATTTACAGGATGGTCAATGTGTGCGTTTGCGACAAGGGCGCATGAGTGATAGCACCGTTTTTTCAGAAAACCCACTGGCCGTTGCCCAAAAATGGGTTGATTGTGGGGCAAGGCGATTACATATAGTTGATCTTGATGGCGCCTTCGCTGGTAAACCTGCCAACACTGATGTAATAGAACAAATATGTGCGGCGTTTCCTGATCTGGATATTCAGGTTGGTGGTGGTATTCGTGATGAGGATACTATACAGGCATACTTGAACACTGGTGTCAGGTATGTAATTATTGGTACTAAAGCAATCAACGCACCACACTTTATTGGCGACATCTGTGCAGAATTTCCTGGTCACATCATGATTGGCTTGGATGCCAAAGACGGCAAGGTTGCGATTGATGGCTGGTCAAAATTATCACACCACAACGTTATTGACATGGCAAAACGCTTTGAGCAGGATGGAGTTGATGCCATTATATACACTGATATTAGCCGTGACGGTATGATGCAAGGCGTTAACCTTGAGGCAACGCGCGATCTGGCGCGTGCTATTCATATTCCAGTTATTGCCTCTGGTGGTGTCACTAATTACGGTGATATTGAAGCATTATGTCGCTATGAACAGGAAGGCGTGGCAGGTATTGTTATTGGTCGTGCCATTTATGAAGGTACCATTGATCTAGCCAAAAGCCAGGCACTGGCTGATAAACTTAATCCAGTGCAGAATTATTCTAAAAATGATAGTTAAATGGAATTAACCAAACGGATCATCCCGTGCCTTGATGTTGATGAAGGTCGCGTAGTAAAAGGGGTACAATTTGTTGATATTCGTGATGCTGGTGATCCTGTTGTGGCCGCCAAAGGCTACGATGATCAAGGCGCCGACGAAATCACCTTTTTAGATATTACTGCTACCCATCACCGCCGTAACACGGTAGTAAACGTGGTTGAAACTGTTGCGAGCCAGGTATTCATTCCCCTAACAGTAGGGGGTGGCGTGCGCTCCATTACAGATATTCGTCGCTTGCTGAACGCTGGTGCTGACAAGGTGGCTATCAACTCAGCAGCGGTTAACAAACCGGAATTTGTCCATGAATCAACCAGCCGGTTTGGCTCACAATGTATTGTTATTGCTATTGATGCCAAGCGGATTACAGATAACAGCCAGTCTGCTGCCTGGGAAGTGCTTACCCATGGCGGACGCAAGCCCACAGGAATAGATGTTGTCGCCTGGGCAAAAAAAATGGCTGAGCTGGGTGCTGGAGAGTTATTGTTGACCAGCATGGATCACGATGGTACCCAATCAGGGTTTGATTTAGCGTTAACTCGAGCAGTGAGTGATGCTGTTACAATACCTGTTGTTGCCTCTGGTGGTGTTGGCAACTTACAGCATTTGGTTGATGGTGTAACATCAGGAAAAGCAGACGCTGTTCTGGCAGCCAGTATATTTCATTTCGGTGAATACACCGTACAACAAGCCAAACAGTATATGGCTAGACAAGGTATTGCGGTTAGATTATAGTGAATAGCTTGCTTAAAATTAACTGGAATAAAGAGGGCTTGGTGCCAGTTATTACTCAGGATAGCAACACAAAACAGGTGCTTACTTTAGCATGGATGAATAAAGAGGCACTGGAACTCACTATCGCAACAGGCCACGCCGTTTATTGGTCTCGTTCACGCAAAAAAATTTGGCGCAAAGGTGAGCAATCTGGCAATCATCAGCAGATTAATTCTATCCGCCTAGATTGTGACAACGACGCCATTTTACTGGAAGTAATCCAAAAAGGGGTGGCTTGTCATACTGGTCGCTATCATTGTTTTTATCAAAAACTACATGATAATAAATGGCAAACTACCGAACTGGTAATGAAAAACCCGAAAGAGCTATATAATGAATGATATATTAACTAAGCTGACCGCTGTGCTTGAATCAAGAAAAAATGCTGCTGCTGATAGTTCTTATGTTGCCGGCCTCTATCAGGCTGGTGACGATGTCATACTTAAAAAGCTGGGTGAAGAAGCTGCTGAAATTATTATCGCTGGCAAAAATGGCAATAACCAAAAAATCATCCATGAAGCCGCTGACTTGTGGTTTCACAGCATGGTGTTGCTAGTTCACCACGGCATCAACCCTGAGTCCATACTGGTTGAGCTTAGTCGTCGTTTTGGCCTGTCTGGTATTGACGAAAAAACAAGCAGAAGCAACTAATGACTAATTGTCTTTTTTGCAAAATTATTGCTGGTAATATTCCATCGTCTTCTGTGTTTGAAGATGACAGATTGTTTGTTTTTAAGGATATTAACCCCAAAGCCAGCATTCATTTGCTGGTAGTGCCAAAAATACATATTAAAAGTTTAATTGAGCTTGGCAATGAGCATCATGCACTTATAACACACATGATGACTAAGCTGCCTGATCTTGCTAAATCCCAGGGGTTAGATAACGGCTTCCGTACTATTATCAATACTGGGCCAGGTGGCGGGCAAGAGGTAAACCACCTACATATTCACCTGATAGGTGGCACAGGTTTAAGTAAGTTTAACTAGAGGTATCAACTATGGGATTTGGTGGAATTAGTATTTGGCAGTTATTAATTATTTTAGGCATTATTGTCTTAGTGTTTGGCACTAAAAAATTGCGATCCTTAGGGGGTGACTTAGGTGGCGCAATAAAAAGTTTTAAGCAAGCCATTAACGAAGGGGATGAAAACACATCCACTGATAAGGCAGTCACAGACAGCGATAATGATCGCACTGATAACCCAACAGCTAAACAAAAAAACAACTAGGTGCCGCAATACCCCACCATGTTTGACATTGGTTTTAGTGAGCTACTCCTATTGGCTTTTATTGCGTTGATTGTGGTGGGCCCTGAACGCCTGCCCACCGCTTTACGCAAAGCAGGGCTATGGATTAATCGTGTAAACAAAGCGATGCAGGCAGTTCGCAACAACATCGCCCGGGAGCTACACAATGAAGAAATTAAACAGGCCATAGCCACAAACCACTTAGGCGATCGCCACACCAAAAAAGACGACAAATAAGCATTGGATAAAACGCAGCCATTGTTGCTTCACCTTGCTGAGCTGAGAAATAGGCTACTTAAAAGCATTTTGCTTGTATTATTGTTTACTCTTTGCCTGATACCCTTTGCCAACGATTTATATTATTTTTTAGCAACTCCCTTATTAAAGCAGCTACCTGAAAGTCATACAATGATAGCAACCGCAGTAGCATCGCCATTACTAGCCCCAATCAAACTAACAACATTTGTTGCTATTTTACTGACTACCCCTTTTTTGCTGTATCAAGCATGGATGTTTGTTGCACCTGGTTTATATGATAATGAACGCAAAATTATCTACCCGCTTTTATTTATCAGCACACTGCTGTTTTTCATTGGTATGGGATTTGTTTATTTTGTTGTGTTTCCGCTGATGTTTGCGTTTTTAACCCAAACTGCGCCTCAGGGTGTGGCAGTAATGACTGACATCAGTAGTTACTTAGATTTTGTTCTCACCCTGTTTTTTGCTTTTGGTTTAGCGTTTCAAGTGCCTGTTATTACGCTAATTTTAATTAAAGCTGAGGTGGTTAAGGCGGAAAGTTTGACCAACAAAAGGCCCTATATTATTATTGGTGCATTTTTAATTGGTATGTTATTAACGCCACCGGATGTCATATCACAAACCTTGCTGGCAATACCTATCTGGTTGTTGTTTGAGTGTGGGCTATTTGCTGCGAGATGGCTACCAAAAAAGGGTGATAGGCAATAAATACCGTTTTATGTTGTTTGATGACAAACGCCAGATTGAGCTAATCTGGAACGGCAAAACAGGCGAAGTTTTCGTACGAAAAAAGACCGATCGCTGGAGCTTATCAGCACCGCCCATAAATGCGCACCCGGCAGGCGCAAGGTGGCAGTTAAGGCAGTAACCTGAGTTTACAGCTGGATGCGACTGTCACACCCAAACATAACAACAGCGCGATTTTTGTACAAACGATCACCGATTATCGTAGTGTGCTGGGTTATTTTGTACAAACTATTATGAAAAGCTTACGGCTAGTAAGTGGCCAGAATGTCCTTTATAGCAAGGTTAAGTGCTTTGTTCAGGATCACTTATTTGATCAGCAAATTGATTTAGAATCCACCAACACTCCGCGTAATTTATCGGAACCAGTGGCAAGTAAGACCGTGATTGAAACGTTTAAGAAAACTATTAACAACCTAACTGTACAAGATACAGGTAATACTGAGATAAAAGACATGATTAAGCTACGGCAAACGCGCCCGTTTATGGTTAACAATCAATATCACTTAATACCGAACAAAAGTGGGTTTAACCGCGTGATTGGCGATAGTCATTTTGAATTACAGTTTGCTTCTTTTTTGGAAAATTGTAAGGATGTAGCCGCTTTTGCCAAAAACTATCTGGCAATCCACTTTAAGTTGGACTATGTGAATGCTGATGGCGACATTTCTAACTATTACCAAGAACCCCCAAGACTAATTAAATTGTGTCCCTGTTCTCTGATAGACAATAAAACTGTAGTCGTAATTATTGTTACTATCTGCTAGATGATCTTCGCGACTTAATTGCCGCCATTTAGCTTTATCCCACTGCGGAAAATAGCTGTCGCCCTTTAATTTGGTATGGACCAGCGTTAAATACAATTTATCTATGTGCGGCAACAGTTGTTGATATAATGAGGCGCCGCCTATTATAAATACTTCCCTAGTACTTTTACATACCTGTAAAGCATCCGCCATTGAATGTATAACTGTGCAACCTTGAGCATGATAATTACTGTTTGCACTTACCACAATATTTTTTCTACCGGGTAATGCCTTACCAATAGATTGATGCGTGCGTCGCCCCATAATGATGGCATTACCCATAGTCACACGGCGAAAATAACGTAAATCAGCAGACAACCTCCATGGTAAGGTGTTGTTTTTTCCAATTAAACCTTGCTTATCAGTTGCTACTATAATAGCTAACGTCATACACTAACCGCTTTAAGTTTTTGTTTATGGTACAAAATAAAAACAACCAATAACCCTTGTATAAAAATAGTATAGACTGTGGATAACTAAAACATAAATTAACGTTGTGGATAAATGTATACTTTATCCACAGAATATTTACCACAAATATATAGCTTACCTATAAAAGCTGCACAAGTGTAACCGTTTGCTTATAAGGGTTTTTAGACTAAAACACTTTTTTGCAAAGCAGATAATAAGCATAATAAAAACCTTAAATGAATATTATTTTATATGTTGCCATACCTCGTCCATTAAGAACAGTTTTTAATTATTTACCTATTCCAACAAAACTTAAGCCGCAAATTGGTATCAGGGTTTATGTTCCTTTTGGCGCGAAAACCATTATTGGTATAATTGTAGGCATTGGTGAAAGAGATATCTCAGATGACAAGTTAAAGTTAAAAACCATTATTCAATACTTAGATACACAACCGTTATTACCTAATCATTTATTATCACTCATTAAATGGTTAAGTAATTATTATCATCATCCTATTGGTGAATGTATCCAAACTGCATTACCTAAAAAACTACAATCAAGTGAACCAGCTAAACTTTTAACCGAAACAATATGGCAACTAATTGGTGAACCAGATATACAATCACTGGGTAAAAAACAAGCGCAAATTATACAACTTTTACAATGTGATTCTTTATCCCTAAGCCAAAGAGAAATATATAAACAGATAGGGCCATGTCAGTCTTCTTTAATTAGTTTGCAAAAAAAACAAATTATTAATAAACAAACCAAGATAAAAAAACCACTAATTCAAGCATCATTACCATCATCAACCCCTTTTCAATTAAATGATGAACAACAACAAGCTGTTAACCATATCTGGAGGAACAGAAATACATTTTCTCCTTATTTATTACAAGGTGTAACTGGTAGCGGTAAAACAGAAGTATATATTCAACTAACACAGCGAATGTTGGCTGAATATAAGCAGGTGTTAGTTTTAGTGCCCGAAATAAACTTGACCATTCAGCTTGTTGATCGTTTTCGCAGACGTCTTTCCGCGCGTATTGTTACCTTAAATTCAGCTATCTCAGACAATGAACGTAAACAATCATGGTTGTTAATAAAAGAGGGGTTAGTTGATGTTGCTGTTGGTACGCGTTTAGCTGTATTTGCACCATTAACTAAGCTCGGATTAATTATTATTGATGAAGAGCACGACAAGGCCTATAAACAGCAAGATGGGCTTAAATATCATGCACGTAGTGTCGCGCTTATTAATGCAAAACAGTTAGCTATTCCTGTTGTGCTGGGTAGTGCTACGCCATCTTTAGAGAGTTTATATTATACTAAACAGCAACGTTATCAGTTATTAATGCTAACAAAAAGAGCTACAGGCGCAACACTTCCAAATGTTAAATTAATAGATAATTCAAATCTACCGCCTGATAAAATTATATCAAGTGAATTGTATAGTGCTATACAAACTGAGATAACCAACAATAATCAGGTATTACTTTTTATTAATCGTCGCGGGTTTTCTCCTGTTTTATTTTGTTGTAGCTGTCATTGGCAGGCAGTCTGCCAGCAGTGTGATGCCCGTATGGTGGTGTATAAAAAACGTAATATTTTAATATGCCACTATTGTGGTTTAATCTCTGCGCTGATTAAGCGGTGTCCAGGGTGTCATTCTACAGATTTACGTACTTACGGTGTTGGTACCGAACAAGTAGAGCAAATTTTACAGCGCTGTTTTCCTAATACACCAGTACTGAGGATTGATCGCGATAGCACACATAAAAAACATACCTTTGTTAATATAGTAAACACTATACAAAAAGGCGGTAGCAAAATATTGGTAGGCACACAAATACTTGCTAAAGGCCATGATTTTCAGGATGTTACATTGGTGGGTGTGCTTGATTCTGATCAAGGCCTATTCAGTGCTGATTTTCGCGCAACAGAGGTGTTAGCCCAGTTAATTATTCAGGTAATAGGTAGAGCAGGAAGAGCTAAAAAAAGAGGACAAGTGCTTATTCAAACTCAACAGCCGCGCCATGAGTTTTGGCGGGACCTGTTAAGTAGAGGATATACATATATAGCAGAAAAACTATTACAACAACGACAAGCTACAGCTTTACCGCCAACAGGATCCCTTTGTGTTATTAGGGCAGAAAACAAACAACAGCAGTTAGCAATGCAGTTTTTGACTGATGTGGCGATGATATTAAATCAACATAAAACACAGGTAGCTGTAGTTGGTCCCGTGCCAGCTATTATGGAAAAAAAAGCAGGGCGGCATCGTGCCCAGTTGTTATTATCTTCATTAGATAAAAAACGGATACACCAGTTATTAGATATATCCATAGATAAATTATCAGCACTAAAACTGGCAAAAACAATAAGATGGTCAATTGATATTGACCCTGTAGATTTGTTTTAATGGAAAATCATACCTGATAGTTTATGATACGGTAAAATTAGTCTTGATTAATTTGGCAAGGGTTGAAGTTGAAAAACAGGCTGAAAAAATTAATCCGGCAGTCATTATCTGATTTAATTACTGATGGGTTGTTACCGGCGGTGCAGCTTCCGGAAATACAGATTAACCCCACCAGAAATAAACTACATGGTAATTTTGCCTGTAATATTGCACTAGTGCTGGCAGGTTTAACCAAGAAAAAACCTCACCATGTAGCGAAACTCATCGTAGAGCGGTTATCCGATGCTCATTTTATTAACAAGGTGGAGGTTGCTGCCCCCGGCTTTATTAATTTTACTGTATCAGCAGACTCTGTTCAGCAAATTGTTATTGATATTCTTACCAAAGGCGATATTTTTGGCTGTAGTAAGTTAGGCGCAGACAAATCTGTACATATTGAGTCTGTGTCTGCCAACCCAACAGGGCCACTACATGTTGGTCATGGTCGTGGCGCGGTTTATGGGTCAGTAGTAGCTAACCTTTTAGTTGCTGTTGGTTTTAATGTCCATCGTGAATATTATATCAATGATGCTGGCAGACAGATGGATATTCTGACAACTAGTGTGTGGTTACGTTATTTATCTTTTTGCGGCGAACAGGTTATTTTCCCTAGTAATGGTTATCAAGGGGAGTATGTGGCAGATATTGCCAGAGACTTAAAACAAACTAAGAATAATGCATTTTACCATGATGCGGCAGGTCTCTTTAATAATATTCCAGCTGATGAGCCCCATGGAGGTGACAAAGATAAACATATTGATGGCTTGATTGCTAACACAAAAGCCTTATTAGGCACAGATCGTTATCGCTTGTTATTTGATATAAGTCTAAGCTCTGTTTTGGCTGGCATTAGGCGCGATCTTGCTGATTTTGGTGTTGATTATGATGACTGGTTTTCTGAACAATCATTAATGAAATCTGGTGAAGCTGATAAAGCGATAGAAAGACTAAAAGGCGCCAGAGCATTATATAAAAAAGACCAAGCGCAGTGGTTTAAATCAACAAAGTACGGCGATCAAAAAGATCGCGTAGTTGTGCGCAATAACGGCCAAATGACCTATTTTGCCTCAGATATTGCTTATCATTTGAATAAATTAAGGCGCGGTTTTGATATAGTGATCAATGTCTGGGGTAGCGATCATCATGGCTATGTGTCGCGCATCAAAGCTTCTTTGGAGGCGGTGAGACAAGATAAGCACAAACTGAATGTATTATTAGTGCAATTTGCCGTATTGTATCGGGGTAAAAAAAAAGTAGCTATGTCAACACGTAGCGGCAAATTTGTTACCTTGCGACAATTACAAAGAGAAGTAGGTAGAGATGCAGCACGCTTTTTTTATGTATTGTATGGCGCTGATCAACACATGAAATTTGATTTGGAGTTGGCTAAATCGCAAAACAACAACAACCCCGTTTATTATGTGCAATATGCATATGCTCGGATTAATAGTGTTTTTAATAAGTTAACCCAACATGATTTAGAATGGAGTGAGGAACAAGGTAGACAGTATCTTAGTTGTTTGATAGAGGACAAGGAACACACTCTATTGAAAAAATTATCGCAGTATCCGGAATTAGTGGAGTCGGCTGCTTTAAATTATGCGCCTCATCTTTTAGCGCGCTATCTAATAGACTTAGCTAGTGATTTTCACGCTTACTACAATACCCATCATTTTATCGTTGATAATATTGAGCTAAGCCGTGCACGGTTAACTTTGATAGCTGCAGTAAAACAGGTAATAAAAAATGGGCTGCGTATAATAGGAGTATCAGCACCAGAGAGTATGTAGTTATGGCTAAAAATGCGCGTAATAACAGAAAATCACCACCGTTTGCATGGAAGGCAATGTTTATAGGTATTACTGTTGGCGTGCTTATCACGCTTTTAATATGCTTGAACGACAAGATAGCGGATTTTGACTTTGTTGGTAATGGATTGATCGCTAATAAGAAGATAGCAAAAAAAGAAGCAAAAGCAGAGCCTCTGTTTGAGTTTTATACTTTGTTGCCGGAAACAGAAACAGTTGTTAATCATTCCGAAGATAACAAAACCCCCGTAGTTGCTATACCTAGCCAGCAACAAAAAACAAAAAAGACAGAGAAAAAAATAAGCTATATATTACAGACGGGCTCATTCAAAAAATTAACTGATGCGGATAGCCTAAAGGCCAGATTAGCTTTTCTGGGCATCACATCAAAGATACAAAAGGTCACTATTGACAACAAGGACACATGGCATCGCGTACAGATAGGCCCAATAGTCGGACGACAACAGGTGGATATATTGCAAAAACAACTACAACAAAACAAAATAGAATTTTTGTTAATGCGCGCAAAACATAGCTAGACAGCTAAACTAATA
This sequence comes from Methylophagaceae bacterium, assembly GCA_965199725.1. GTDB lineage: Bacteria > Pseudomonadota > Gammaproteobacteria > Nitrosococcales > Methylophagaceae. The sequence goes on along the minus strand of OZ241321.1, from coordinate 976,428 downwards.
TATTATCAAAAGGAGCTATCATGACCGAACACAAACAAAAAACATATACAGAAGCTGAAATCAATAAAAAATTGATCACTGAGCTGCCGCACTGGTATTTTGAAAATGGCTGGATTCGCCGCAAATATAAAACCAGTGGCTGGAAAAGTACATTGATGGTGATTAGTACCGTTGGTCACATGGCAGAAGCGGCATGGCATCATCCTGATTTAAGCGCCTCGTATGCCTTTGTGGTTGTAAAACTAACAACGCATAGCGCTAAAGGTATTACTGATAAGGATTTTGAGCTGGCCAAAAAAATAGAGCAGGTTGTGCATTGGCAACCAGGTGAAGAGGAAGGACCATTTGAAGGAACACCATCAGATCAGCGCTTTAAATATATTAAATATGACGATAAAAAATAACTTTTTGTGATGACAGAACCAACAACATCAACAATCTGGCAAGATGTGCCTAGCCCTTTCTGTGGACTTGCTGTAGATGATTTAACAATCAAGACAGAAGGTAAGATACTAACCGTCATAAAAAACGGTGATCCCATCACCAAGACTGGTTTTGAGTCGCCTATTACTGATATTTCCCCGCGGATAAAAGGTGAGACTGTTTCATTAGAAAGAGCAGTTACCTACGTGACCAGCCTGTTAGCAAAAAGCAGGCAACCTGTTATTGCCGGCATGGCAACAGATGTAAATGGTGCCCGATCAGCAATAGCATTAGCAGATAAAATTGGTGCCACTATCGATCATATGGACTCGGCTGCAACACTAGTAAATACTTTGGTGCTGCAGGATACAGGTTGGGTGGCCACTACATTGACAGAAACCAGAAACCGAGCTGATTTGTTGCTGGTGGTTGGCAGTGATATTGAGGCAGCTTTCCCGCGCTTTTATGAGCGCATGGTGTGGAACAAAGAGAGTATGTTTGATCAGGATATTGGGTCTCGGCAGGTAGTGTATCTTGGTAAAAACCCATCAGGATGCGCGTCGACATCACCTGACGGTAAAAGAGCGCAGGTTATTCAGTGTGATCACGCTGACTTGCCAGAAGTAACATCTGTATTACGTGCGCTAATCGTCAATAAAACCATTCAGGCCAGGTATGTTGGCGGCATAGCGGTAGACGATCTTGCTAATTTGGCCAAACAATTAAAATGTGCTAGTTATTCCGTTATTGTTTGGTCAGCCGCCGATTTGACTTTTAACCATGCTGAGATTACCGTACAGACGGTATGTGAGATGGTAAAAGACCTAAACACCTATACGCGCTCAAGCTGTTTACCGCTGGGCGGTAAACAGGGAAGTATAACAGCCAGCCAGGTGTGCACATGGCGGTCTGGTTATCCGGTAAGGGTAAGTTTTAATCGCGACTATCCCAACTATGATCCTTATCTTGCTAATAGTAACCGCATGTTGGCAAACAATGAAACGGATGTATTGTTATGGGTTTCCAGTTTCAGCAGTTGCCGTACGCCACCACAATCCAATGCTAAAACTGTAGTGCTTGGTCGTTCTGGTATGGTTTTTGAGCAAGAACCAGAAGTGTTTATTCCTATAGGAACACCGGGTATCGATCATGATGGCTGCGCTTTTCGTGCTGATAGTGCGGTGGCAGTGCCATTAAAGAAAATGCGCGATAGCGGCCTGCCAAGCGTATTTAGTGTATTAACGGCTATTTATCAAATAGTGTAACGAGATATTAATACATGTTAACCAAGCTGACTGGCGGCACAATCTATGATCCTATGCACGGCATCAATGGTGAAATTCGCGATATCTACATTAAAGACAATTACATTGTTGCTCAGCCTGTAGGCGAAAAAATAACTAAAGAAATAAATCTGCTTGGCAAAATAGTAATGGCGGGCGCGATTGATGTGCATACTCACATTGGTGGCGGCAAAATAAATATTGCTAGGACAATGTTTCCAGAGGATACTGCCACTGATTTTTTAGCACATACCGAATTAGCGCGTTCAGGCTGCGGTCACACCGTGCCAAACACACTAACCGCTGGTCATCGTTATGCTGAAATGGGCTATACCGCTGGTTTTGAGCCAGCAATTCTACCAATTAATGCTCGTCATGCCCACATGGAAATGCACGATACACCAATTATTGATAAAGGCGGTTACGTTATGTTAGGCAGTGATGATTTTTTATTGCGTATGATGGCGGCCAATAAAGATCAACAGGTAATTAATAACTATGTTGCTTGGATTATCTGCCATAGTCAGGCTATTGGGGTAAAAGTGGTCAATCCTGGTGGCATTAACGCTTTTAAGTTTAATCAACGCAAGTTGGATCTGGATGAAAAGAACCAATATTATGGTGTGACACCTCGTGACATTCTGTTAAGACTGGCAACAGCAGTGAAAGAGCTGGGTATACCGCATCCGCTGCATGTTCATGGTTGTAATTTAGGTGTCCCCGGTAATCTGAACACAACGATCAATACCATGAAGGGTATTGATGGCTTGCCAATACATATGACCCATATTCAGTTTCATAGTTATGGCACTGAGGGTGATTTTAATTTCTCGTCAGGCGCTGCCGAAATTGCTGAAATAGTTAATAAAAATAAAAACATCACGGTGGATGTTGGTCAGATATTATTTGGGCAAACTGTTACTGCATCAGGTGACACCATGCACCAATACGCCACTCACCCGCATGCCCACCCCAACAAATGGGTAGCCATGGACATAGAATGTGATGCTGGTTGTGGTGTGGTGCCGTTTAGATATAAAGATCAAAGCTATGTGAATGCGCTGCAATGGATGATTGGTTTAGAGACATTTTTAATGATTGATGATCCTTGGCGTGTTTTTTTGACGACTGATCATCCTAATGGTGCACCATTTATTAGTTATCCACATTTGATTAAATTGTTGATGGATAAATCATTTCGTAATGATGTGCTCGCAACTTTGCACCCGGATGCTCAGAACGCAAGTCATCTGGCATCCTTGGATCGCGAATACTCCTTATACGAAATTGCCATTATGACGCGTGCCAGTGCTGCTAAACTGGTTGGTCTTGCTGATAGAGGGCATCTTGGGGTTGGCGCAGTAGCAGATATTACCGTTTATACCAACAACCCCGATCGCGAAAAAATGTTTAGCGCCCCTGATTACGTATTTAAAAATGGCTCAATAGTGTTTAAGGGTGGGGTTTTGACAGATATTAATTGGGGCAGTACGCATGTTGTTAAGCCAGAATACGATGGCAGTATTGAACAAGACCTAAAGTCCTATTTTGATCGTTACCATACGATAAAAATGACCAACTTTAAGATCAGCAAAGATGAAATTGTAGATGATGGTAGGGGTAGCTTGGTTATACAACCATTAAATAAACCGGGATCAATATGATCATCAACGGTATTACCATTGATGCAACGTTTGCTGAGGCGTTTCCAATGAAAGCCACCCGCTTGATTATTACCGCGCTTAATACCAAATGGGCAAGGATATCGGCTCAGGCGTTTACTGGTTTTGCAACATCAGTTATTGCCTGCGGTTGCGAGTCTGGTGTTGAGCGAGAGCTAACACCAAGCGAAACGCCTGATGGCCGCCCTGGTGTAGCTGTGCTTATTTTCGCCATGGGTGGCAAGGCCCTTGCTAAGCAGGTTGAGACTAGGTCTGGTCAGTGTGTGCTTACTGCTCCTACATCAGCACTTTTTTCTGGTCTGGATAGTGAAACTGACATAGCTTTGGGCCAGAATTTACGTTATTTTGGTGATGGCTTTCAAATTGCAAAAATGATCGGTGACAAGCGTTATTGGCGAATTCCAGTTATGGATGGTGAGTTTTTAGTGCAGGAAAAAACTGGCATAAAGGACTCAGTAGGTGGCGGTAATTTTTTAGTATTGGCCGAGTCACAGGCGCAAGCCTTAGCGGCCTGTGAGGCTGCAATCAGTGCAATGCATAACATACCCAACGTGATTATGCCGTTCCCTGGTGGCGTTGTGCGCTCTGGCTCAAAAGTGGGATCAAAATTTAAGGCATTAGGCGCATCAACCAATGATGTTTTTTGTCCAACATTAAAAGGACAAACTAATACCCAGCTGTCAACAGATATTGAGTCGGTTATGGAGATTGTGATAGATGGTCTGACCCAAGAAGATGTCGCCAGTGCAATGCGGGCTGGCATACAGGCGGTGTGTGATTTGGGCGCTAAAGAAGGCGTTCGCAGAATTAGTGCTGGTAATTATGGCGGCAAACTTGGCCCTTTTCATTTTCATTTGCAGGATATTATGATATGAGTGCGCTAACATTCACACTCAAAAAGACGCCTGAACAGCGTATCGATTGTTCGCCATTAACAGTAGATACGCTCGTTAATAAATCGTTGGCGGAAATTGCTGCTATTTGCCTTATAGTAGGAAATACCACAGAGCGTGTTGACAACCTGTTTAGTATTGCTGGCGATGATGCGATGACCATCAGGTTTGTTAATAGTTGTGATAAGCTTGATTTTATTGGTTATAGCATGACAACTGGTCAGATTGTAGTGGAGGGAGACGCAGGTGCTTACCTTGGCATCCTGTTAAACGGCGGCCAGATTGATATAACAGGCAACACTGATATTTATACTGCTTGTGAAATGCAGGCAGGGCAGATAAAAGTTAATGGTAATACCGGTGACTTTGTCGGTGCTGCCCGCCCTGGTCATAAAAATGGCATGACGGGCGGTATTGTAGCTATTGCTGGCAATACTGGTGATCGTACAGGCGACCATATGCGTCGTGGCGTGATTTTAATTGAAGGTAATACCGGTGACTATTGTGGCAGTCGCATGATTGCAGGTACTGTTGTAGCCTTGGGGGATGTAGGCGCGCATTTGGGCTACGCTATGAAGCGGGGTACGCTACTATTAACTAACAAGCCATCACAAGGTATTTCCGCCAACTTTAATGACTGTGGCACGCACACACTGGGTTTTTTGCCCTTACTGTTCAATTGGTTTGCTAAATTAGACGACGCGTTTGCCAGCATAGAACCGTTCTCGCGCGCGCAACGCTATGCTGGCGATGTAGCTGGTATTGGTATGGGCGAGATACTAATTAAACTTGAATGAGATATTGATAGGGGGTTTTTATGTCAGGCACAGGCAAATTAATTACCCAATTTATCGTTGAAAAACAGCGGGATCATGCACAGTCTACCGGTGAGTTTACTGGGCTAATGCATAACATTATCAGCGCATGCAAAAAAATTTCTCACTTAGTAGGCCGTAGTGGCATTATTGGTTTGGGTGGTGTGGCAGAATCTGAGAATGTGCAGGGTGAAATACAAAAAAAACTGGATATTATTGCCAATGATGTCATTATTGACCACTTGATCTGGACTGGCCATCTGGCAGCGATGGTTTCAGAGGAAGACACTAATATAATTCATATTCCTGATAAATACCCCAAGGGTAACTATCTGGTTGTTTTTGACCCTCTGGATGGTTCATCCAATATTGATATTAACATGTCTGTGGGCACTATTTTTTCAATATTGCGCTGTCCGCAGGGGGTTGTCAAACCAACAATGGCCGATTTCATGCAAACAGGCACTGAACAAGTTTGTGCTGGTTTTTGTGTTTATGGTCCTTGCACCATGATGATTCTAACAATCGGCGAGAGCGTGAATGGCTTCACCCTAGATCGTGATATTGGCGAATTTGTGTTAACCCATCCTGAGATGATGATTCCTGATAATACGACGGAGTTTGCTATCAATATGTCAAATCAGCGGTTTTGGGAGGCACCCATTAAACGTTATGTTGATGAGTGTATACAGGGAGCCCAAGGCGATCGCAAGAAAGATTTTAATATGCGTTGGATTGGGTCTATGGTAGCAGAGGTGTATAGAATATTGACTCGGGGCGGGGTGTTTATGTATCCATCAGACAGCAAAACCGTAGCCAGTAGCGGTAGGTTGCGCTTGTTATATGAAGTTAATCCCGCGAGTTTTATTATCGAACAGGCCGGAGGAGCGAGCTCAACTGGGCGAGAGCGTATTATGACTATCCAGCCAACCAGCATTCATCAGCGCGTACCCGTTGTTCTTGGATCAAGGCGTGAGGTAGAGCGTATTATCTCTTATCATTAGGAGTGTTTTAGCTTTCCATATTATTCGGCACACTGATAGTTAATGTGTTATTTTGTTGTGTCAGGTGTAGATGTTTTAAAAATGACATACCAAGTAAGATTTCATCAAATTCCATACCAACAACAATAGCTGCTGGTACGTTGGTCATAATAATATCACCTAGTGCAAGCCTGTCAATTGTTGTGTTATAAGAACGTGTTGTCCCGTTGGCCGTTTGGCTGTGAAATACTTGGCCTCTTTTAAGATTTAGCTTAGCAGCAATATGCTTAGGTACCGCTACCAGCGTTGCGCCAGTATCAACCAGAAAATCGACGGAGTAGCCATTAATTTTGCCCGTAGCCATATAATGACCATAGCGGTTTCGTTTTAAGGTAATTGCTTTATTGCCATAGTTGTCAACGGACACTAATAGCTGTTGATTGGGGTTGTCAATATCATCAAGAACCTTATTAAAAGTAAAAGTTGCTAGCGACAATAATACAATCCAGATAACAACAATAACGCTCTTGCTGAATGTTGGTGGTTCGGTGTTTGACTTCATTAACTTTGTTGGTTTGCTCTCAAAAGGTGCTTAACCATATTAGGCGTTTAATGGCAAATTTCCCTTTCTGGTATATTTACCACACAGGCGGATAAGTTTCATCGGGTTCTTAAATGTTTATTCTGCTATTTTTTGCAATGACAACAAATATAATACCAATTAAAAAAATAACAAAGAGAAAAACAACAAGATACATATCAGCATTAAACCCACAAGATATATCACCGATAACATTCTCTGCTGGCCGCATATAATGATTGCCACAAAGCATTCTGCCCAAAAAGCTTGAAACAAAGGATGAAAACCTGTCAACTAACCAGATAACCATTGAGCCAATAATAAAACCCATACCAATTTTTATTTTTGCCATAAATATTATCTGTTTATCCTAGTGGTGCACGTGAAACATATCCGAAAGCTAGCCTTGTCTGCGCTGTAAATCCTGATCTCGCTAACAGGGCTGTGTTTCGTTATTTGCTATAGATTTTAACTAATTTTGTAACATACCGTGAAATTTCTTCTGTCGCTTTTCGTATGCGCTTAAAATTGCCTAGGGCCATGGCCTAATTTTATTTAGCTGTTCCTCAATAAACCTAAAGGGGCGTTTGGTATGATATTTAGTCAGCAAAATTTGCTGCTTTTGGTAGAATTAGTGGCTGTATTCAGGTTCTACCCATGAAAAACCTCTTATTACTGATTTTTTTTATCGTCCCCTTTCATGCTCAGTCGGGCTTGTTGGATATGCTTGGCTTGAATGCAGATAACCCCTTAAGTGTTGACGCAGTATTTGTTTTTTCTGCTGATATTAACGATGCCAAGTCGGTCTTAGCTAGTTGGCAGATTGCTGAAGGTAACTATCTTTATCGTGACAAGATCCGCTTTGAGCTTGTTGGCAACGACGGGGTGCAGTTATTGTCTTTTTCACTGCCTGATGGTGAAACCAGAACAGATAAGTTTTTTGGACCAACCAACGTTTATTATCAAGATATTGAGGTATTATTGTCCTTGCAAAAAAGCAATCAAGAGGAAGAGGTCATCTTGCGTGCTCACTATCAAGGCTGTTCGGCAACATTTAACATTTGTTATCCACCAGTTCAGCGTGACGTAAGTTTATTGTTACCTGCTATTAATATATCTGACATATTGGCTAGGTCAGGCAATCCACCACAGATCAGCATGCAGAATGAGCCGATAATAAGCAGGCCAGGCGCAATGTTATCTCAACAAGATTGCATCGCTCAACGCCTTGTCCAGGGTAATATACTTAAAGTATTGGCTGGTTTTTTCGTACTGGGTTTACTCTTGTCTTTTACCCCCTGTACTTTTCCGATGCTTCCCATCTTATCATCTATTATTGCTGGCAAGGGCGAAAGGGTGACCCGCCAGCGGGCATTTATACTGTCTTCAGTATACGTATTGGCCATGGCGATCACCTATAGTATTGCTGGTATCCTAACTGGGTTTTTGGGTGAAAGCATCCAAGCGCTGTTACAAAATAGCTGGATTATAGGTGCTTTCAGTGCCTTAATGATTGTGCTAGCTTCGTCTATGTTTGGTCTGTTCGATTTGCAACTGCCGCAGAGCATGCGGCAGTTTTTGCATCAATTTGGTCATCGCCGGCAAAGTGGCCATATTATTGGTGCTGGGCTGATGGGCTTGTTGTCCGTTTTAATTGTGGGGCCGTGTCTCACACCGCCGCTGGCTGGCGCACTCATATTTATTGGTAATCAGGGCGATCCAGTGTTAGGTGGTGCGGCCTTGTTTGCCCTCAGCATAGGTATGGGATTGCCCCTTCTTATTATTGGCACTTGTTTTGGCGCGCTATTACCCAAGGCGGGTGCTTGGATGAATGCCATTAAAGCCATTATTGGTGTGTTGATGCTGGCGCTTGCTATCTGGATGCTGGAACGTATTATTCCTGGATGGATGGCGCTTTTGTTGTGGGGGAGCTTATGCATTGTTACCGCTGTATATATGGGCGCGTTTAATGCGCTCAATATGGGTGTGTCTGGCTGGTATAAACTGTGGAAGGGCATTGGTCTGCTATTACTGATTTATGGGAGCCTGCTTATTGTTGGTGGTACAAGCGGTAGTCACAATCTCTGGCAACCCCTAGACGCCATAGTTGCAACTGGTAGCATAAAGCGTTCAGCAAGGGCAACCTTCATTAAAGTCGGTAGCCTGATGGAGCTGCAACAGCAGTTATCTCACACTGACTCCCCTGCTATGGTTAATTTTTATGCTGATTGGTGTGTTGAGTGTAAAATAATGGAGACTACTACGTTTCATGATAGCCGTGTGGTTGAAATGCTAGCAGAGATTAATGCCTTCCAGATTGATATGACTGATAATACTGACCAGCACAAGGCGCTGCTCAAGCATTTTGGTTTATTTGGCCCGCCCGCCCTGCTCTTTTTTGACCGAGATGGCAATGAATATATCCACCATCGCTGGATTGGCAGTATAAGCGCATCTCGTATGCTTACTCATCTTGCTTCGTTGCCAGATCAAGCTAAATAACCCTCCTTTTGCTTAAAAACTAGACAATTTATATTTGCTGGTGCACAATTTTAATTTTAGTTTATGTACCATAAATCTGATGGCAAAGCTTTTAGTACTGCACGGTCCTAATTTAAATCTTCTCGGGTCTCGTGAACCAGAACACTATGGACTAATCACCTTAACTGAGGTTGTTGCTAAATTGACTGATCAGGCTACCTCATTGGGCCATCAACTGGAAAGCTTTCAGAGTAATGCCGAACATGCTTTGGTTGACAAGCTTCAGTCAGTGCATTCAGATGATGTAGATTTTATTATTATTAATCCTGCTGCATTCACCCATAGCAGTATTACTATCCGTGATGCTTTATTGGCTACGACCGTTCCTTTCATTGAAATACACCTGTCAAATGTTTATGCTAGAGAGGCTTTTCGCCACCATTCTTATCTGTCTGATATTGCAGTTGGTGTTATTTGTGGACTTGGTGTCCATGGCTATGAGTTGGCATTGCAGGCTGCTATAAGACACATTACCGAATAGGGGTTATCACTTACATGGACATCCGTAAAATAAAAAAACTTATTGAGCTAGTTGAGGCGTCAGATATTAGCGAACTTGAAGTTAAAGGGGACAATGAGGCAGTAAGAATTAGTCGCGTTGGATCGGCACCTGCCTTAGCTGCTTCTTCTGTCCTTGCTCCTAGCACGGCTGATCCGGTCGTGCCTGTTGCCGAAAGCGATCATGTTGAAATCAATACTGTTAAATCACCAATGGTTGGCACGTTTTATCGTTCATCATCGCCGGATATCAAGGCTTTTATTGAGGTCGGACAAACTGTTGCGGTAGGCGATACTCTCTGTATTATTGAAGCGATGAAAATTTTTAACCAAATTGAGACGGATCATAGCGGTACTGTAACTGCTATTTTGGTTGAAAATGGTCAGGCTGTTGAGTTTGGCCAGTCATTGATTGTTATTGAATAGCGCTTTCTGGCATCGTGCTTTGTTAATTGATTTGGTAATGAAAACACTGTGATAAATAAGATTGTTATTGCTAATCGTGGTGAGATTGCTCTTCGGGTGTTGCGTGCCTGTAAAGAGTTAGGTATTAAAACAGTGGCTGTTCACTCTGATGTGGATCGGACCCTGAAACATGTTTTGCTGGCAGATGAGAGCGTGTGCATTGGTTCAGCGGCATCTGCTGATAGTTATCTGAATATGCCTGCAATTATAAGCGCTGCAGACATTACTGATGCCGCTGCTATCCATCCTGGTTATGGTTTTTTGTCTGAGAATGCAGACTTTGCCGAGCGTGTAGAGTACAGTGGGTTCACTTTTATTGGTCCTCGCGCCAAAACAATTCGCTTAATGGGCGACAAAGTATCGGCTATCAAGGCAATGAAAAAGGCGGGCGTGCCCTGTGTGCCTGGCTCTGATGGTCCGCTGGGTAATGATAATAAGACTAATCTTCGTCTTGCCAATGAAATTGGCTATCCGGTTATGATTAAGGCTTCTGGCGGCGGCGGCGGCAGGGGTATGCGGGAAGTTTATAGTAATGCTGATCTTGTCAACGCTATTGCATTAACTCGCAGTGAAGCTCAGTCATTATTTCAAAACGATACGGTTTACATGGAAAAACTGTTAATAAATCCTCGCCACATTGAGTTTCAGGTATTGGCTGATGAGCATGGCAATACAATCCATTTAGGTGAGCGTGACTGCTCCATGCAGCGCCGTCATCAAAAGGTGGTTGAAGAATCACCTGCGCCAGGTATTTCCGCTATGCTACGCGAAAAAGTCGGTAAGTTGTGTGCTGAAGCGTGTATCGCTATTGATTATCGTGGTGCCGGTACATTTGAGTTTTTATATCAGGATGGTGAATTTTATTTTATTGAAATGAATACTCGCATTCAGGTTGAGCATCCGGTTACTGAGCGTGTAGCTGATATCGATCTGGTTGCTGAGCAAATACGTATCGCATCAGGCGATCCACTTTCGTTATCTCAGGAGGATGTTGTTATTAATGGTCATGCTATAGAGTGCCGAATTAATGCCGAAGATGCCAAAACTTTTATGCCCAGCCCGGGAAAAATCACCTATTATCATGCACCTGGCGGTGCTGGCATAAGGATAGATTCCCACATTTATAGTGGCTATCATGTGCCTCCTAATTATGACTCATTAATTGGCAAACTGATCGCTTATGGTAGGACGAGAGAGTCTGCTATTGCGCGTATGCGAAATGCACTAAGTGAATTTGGCATTGAGGGCATTAAAACCAATATTGCTTTGCAACAAGACATCATGAACGATGATAGTTTTAAGCAAGGGGGCACTAATATTCATTACCTTGAAAAAAAACTGGGAATGTAGCCTCCAATGGTCAATATTCAACTTGTTTTTAAGAGCACGGCAGAATGCGGTGCCAGCGCTGTTACTTTTCAGGATAATACCAACCAACTAATTTATCAGACTGATCTTGATGACATACCGCTGTGGTCAGCGAACACAAGTGCTATAGCCTTATTTAATACTACTATCAATACTGATCTTGTTATTGCCTCAAGCATTATAGGACTATCATATTGAAGCAGTTGCAGACAAAGACTGGGCGTATGAATCAATGGCTGGCTTTCATGCCATGTGTTTTGGCGATAGACTATGGGTTTGTCCTAGCTGGTGTGTGCACCCGTCCACAACAAAAAAATGCTGTGGCTATCGTGCTTGACTCTAGCGTGGCATTGGGGGTCATTCAACAACGGATTTGTGCCTGTGTTGGTTGGATCAAACCAACTTTCAGGAAAAATATTTTGTTGATTATGGTTGCGGCAGTGGGGTTCTAACAATTGCTGCCGCGTTACTTGTTGTCGATAAGGTTGTTGGGGGTTGATCTTGATCCGCACGCCCGAGGTGACTCGGATCAATGCCAGCCGCAATGGTGTTTACATTAATACCTGTTTACCTAGTGATTGTCCGGCTGATAGATGTGATGTATTGCTTGCTAACATTTTGGCGCCACCATTGCAATCATTGACGGAACATTTTGCTGATTTAACAAAGCCAGATTCCTCCATTGTGTTATCCGGAGTGTTAACCAACCGGTCCAGTATGATTAGTGAGCACTACCAAGAATGGTTTGACATGGATGTGCCTGTTGTCAATGACGAATGGGTGCGGATCGCAGGTTGGCGTCATGACTGATTTGGCAATAGGAAATTATGTGTTGCCGAATAAGTTATTTTTAGCGCCTATGGCTGGGGTGACAGACCGGCCTTTTCGTCAATTATGCCGTCGCTTAGGTGTTGGTATGGTGGTGTCGGAGATGATCACTACCAACAAAGCGCTGTGGGCAAGCAAAAAGTCATTTTTACTGAGCAGTTTTTTGCTCAGTTAGCACAGGATACTCTGGCCATATGACAAAAGATAAAGGCAAAAAATTATCTCATTTTTTGATTATAAAAGAGAACCAATATTTACCATTGAGTGAGTGTGTTGTCACTGTTTTAGAAAAATACTTTGAGCAATTAGATGGTTATCCAGCAGCCGGCCTATACGCTATTATATTAGCCGAGGTTGAGGCGCCACTTCTAAAGATAACACTTGATCATGTTAATGGTAATCAGAGTCGTGCTGCTGAGATATTAGGCCTTAGTCGCAGCACTTTGCGCAAGAAGTTAAGATTATATGACCTTAATGTTACTTAAATTAGAGAGCGTCAATGAACAAGATTAAACGTGCCCTGCTAAGCGTTTCTGATAAGTCTGGCATAGTTGAATTTGCGCAGCATTTGCACGGACTGGGTGTAGAGCTGCTTTCAACAGGAGGCACTGCTAGGCTGCTTAAAAAGGCTGGTCTGCCAGTATATGAAGTATCTGACTACACTGGCTTTCCGGAAATAATGGATGGCAGGGTAAAAACACTACATCCTAAAATACATGGTGGCTTGTTAGCACGTCGTGGTATAGACGAAGCAATAATGGCTCAACATGATATTTTGCCCATTGACCTTATCGTTATTAATTTATACTCATTTGTAGCTACTGTTGCTAGTGATGACTGCACCATGGAAGATGCCATTGAAAACATTGATATTGGCGGATCGGCTATGTTGCGTGCTGCTGCCAAAAATCATGTTTCAGTGACCACGCTGATTGATCCGAGTGATTATAGTCTTGTGCTTGAACAACTTTCAAAAGTAGGGGCAGTTGATGATGCCATGCGTCTTAATTTGGCTACAAAAGCATTTGAGCATACTGCCTGCTATGATGATGCTATTGCTAACTATCTGGGCAAAATTAACAACCCTGCTGGCGATACCCTACCACGCACTTTTAACATACAATTAAATAAAGCTAAAACAATGCGCTATGGTGAAAATCCCCATCAACGGGCTGCATTTTATACTGAATCTACTCCGCCAACAGGCACTATTTCTGCTGCTATACAACTGCAAGGCAAGCCGCTTTCATACAATAATATCGCTGATGCAGATGCAGCGCTTGAGTGTGTGAAACTGTTTGCAGAATCGCCGGCTTGCGTTATTGTTAAACATGCTAATCCTTGTGGTGTGGGAATGGCTGACACTCTTTCTGTCGCTTATGATCTAGCCTACCACACAGACCCTGAGTCGGCATTTGGGGGCATTATTGCTTTTAATCGTGAGTTGGATGAAGAAACAGCATGCACTATTGTTGACCGCCAGTTTGTTGAAGTGATTGTGGCGCCTGCTATTAGTGATGCAGCAGCTGGTGCCATTGCCTTGAAAACAAATATTCGCTTGCTTTGTTGCGGTAGTTTTGCAGCGCAACAAGACGGAAAACTTGATTTTAAGCGTGTTGCAGGAGGGCTTTTACTGCAAGATCAAGATACTGTGCTAACTGCTCTTGATAACCTAAAGGTAGCGACTAAAAAAACGCCCTCAAATGACCAGATGACAGATTTATTGTTTGCATGGCGTGTGGTCGCATTTGTTAAATCAAACGCCATTGTTTATGCTAAAAAAGGCCAAACTATTGGCATTGGTGCTGGGCAAATGAGTCGCATTATCAGTAGTAAAATTGCTTTCATGAAGGCACAAGATGCCGGTCTGGCAGTATCTGGTGCGGTGATGGCGTCTGATGCGTTTTTTCCTTTCCGTGATGGTTTGGATATAGCAGCCGAGTCAGGTATTAGTGCGGTGATTCAGCCTGGTGGATCAGTGCGTGATGATGAAGTGATTGCCGCAGCAGATGAACACGGTATTGCTATGATTTTTACTGGCAGACGCCAATTTCGCCACTAGTAAGCAGGTGTAAAGTGCGGGTAGACACTTTCTCTCCGCCGTTTGCTTTTTTATTATGTAGCACTACCGTTTTATTATTTTAAGAGATTACTAATGATCAAGGTTGGTATTGTTGGCGCTAATGGATACGTGGGTTTGGAGCTGTTGCGCCTGCTCACGCTACACCCTGAAGTGTCGTTGCATATTATCACCTCGCGTAGCGAAGTTGGTACACGAGTGAGCGATGTGTTTGCCAGTTTACGTGGTCATATTGATCTTTGTTTTCAGCGAGCAGATGCTGATTTACTTGCGGCCTGTGATGTGGTCTTTTTTGCAACACCACATACAGTCTCAATGGCCATGGTGCCTGCACTTATAGATCGCGGCGGTACCCGTATCATTGATCTGTCCGCAGATTTTCGCCTCAAGGATGTTCGGTTGTGGGAGCGCTGGTACAATGCTACCCATGTCTGTCCGCAGATCATTGATAAGGCAGTGTATGGGTTGCCAGAGATCAATCGTGAGAAAATAAAATCTGCCCAATTAGTTGCTTCGCCAGGATGCTATCCAACAGCGAGCTTGCTTGGGTTTTTGCCTTTATTAGAAAATGGCATAATTGATCGTGATCATCTTATTATTGATGCTAAATCAGGTGTCAGCGGTGCGGGCAGAAAAGCAATAATGAACTTATTGCTTGCCGAGTCATCTGAAAACATGAGAGCCTATGCTGTGACCACTGGTCATCGCCATCATCCTGAGATCGAACAGGGATTGGCTGCTGTTGCTGGTCAGGTAGACCTTACCTTTGTACCCCATTTAGTGCCAATGATTCGAGGTATTCACACTACCCTTTATGGCAAAGTTATTGCGCCTACCAATTTGCAGGCATTATTTGAGCAACGCTATGATGGCGAGCCTTATGTTGATGTATTGCCTAGCGGATCGTACCCTGATACTCGTAGTGTTCGGGGGGCAAATATCTGCCGCATCGCAGTGCATCAGCCGCCTGATAGTGATACTGTTGTAGTGTTATCTGTTATCGATAATTTGGTTAAAGGTGCAGCTGGTCAGGCGATTCAGACCATGAATATAATGTTTGGTTTTAGTGAGTCACTAGCAATTAATAATATAGCGATACAGCCTTAGGCCGTAAACATGTCAGCGCTTTCTAAGTATGAAATTCGTCGTCAGCCCAAGCCTTTTCGTAATGCGCTGATAGTGCTGGTGGCTGTGATAGGGGCCGTTGTTTTATCGTCAATTTATCAATATCAGGCAACCAAAGGAGCGATCTTGCAGATCAAAGCGCTCAAACAACAAAACCGTGAATTGCTTATCAAGAACGAACAATTAATCCGCAATGACCAAGCGAGAATGGAAAAACGGGAATTTTGGGCTATTCAGCAGGCCACAAACAAGCAATTACAGCAACAAGTAGCTAGATTGCAACACAATATCGTACTGCTAAAAAAAGAATTATTGTTTTATCAGGGTGTCATCCAGGGAAATGGTAATAGTAAGTTACAATTTCGCAAGCTTCACCTACATACTGATCCCGAACAGCCAAACAAGGTCGCCTATCGGCTGGCAGTCACACAAGGAAAACGTATTAATAAACCGATTACTGGCACTGTCACTATCATGCTTAATACCAAAGGTGAGCAGCTAGTCGTTGGCAAACATGCGCTAGAACTTGAGCATGTTCAAATGCTTAGTGGACAAATAGAAGTGACTGAAAAAATACCTTCTAGTATAACTGTCAGCTTGAGGCAGCACAATAAACAAATATTATCCAAAACATTTAATTGGCAGCTTTAGTGAATTAAACGGGAGATAGACATGTTTAAAAACAAAAAAAATAAACCGAAATCAGCACACATTGATACGCTTATTGGGCAATACACGCACATTAGAGGTGATATTAGTTTCAGTGGTGGTTTGCGTGTTGATGGTAGTGTTGCTGGCAATATAAGTGCAACAGGTGACGATGGATCGGTGCTTACTCTAGGTGATGATGGCGCAGTTGAAGGAGAGGTATGTGTCTCCAATCTTTTAAGTAATGGCCATATTACAGGCAATGTATATGTTTCTGATTACGCTGAGCTTGCATCCCATGCCAAAATTGAGGGCAATGTACATTATCGGTTGCTTGAAATGGCTATGGGCTCAGAAGTTAATGGCCAGCTTATTCGTATAACGGAAAAAGACAACACTATTCTTAACGTTGAGCATGACGTCATTGATAATTGAAGCATTTAGGATATAAGCGGGTATAGAGTACCGTATGTACTGTGAACCGAGAAAACTCTAAGCCAAATGAAGCTGATGTGAACTGTGATTATCAGTGACTTAGAATATTGACCCCCTTAAGCAAATTCAGCGCTTCAGACAGTGCATAATCAGATACGGCCAATGGAATAGATTTAGTTTCTTCTATATCAGCGTCCCCATTATTTTGTATTCCTTCCCTCTCCTCAGGACTACCGTTTTCAATATGTTTCGATAAGTCTCGCTCCCTTAATGGTAAAAATTCGTTTTTCTCGTCGTATGAGACAATTTCAACCCGATCAATCTTAATATCAGGAACAATACCTTCGGCCTGAATTGAGCGACCAGATGGCGTGAAATATTGGGCAGTAGTCATCTTGAGCGCAGCACCATCCACCAGGGGTATCACACTTTGCACAGAGCCTTTGCCGAAAGTTTTAGTGCCCAGAATAATAGCTCTGCGGTGATCCTGTAAAGCACCAGCGACAATTTCTGAAGCAGAGGCAGACCCGCCATTTACCAAAACAACGATTGGTGCACCCTTGAGTATATCGCCCGGCTTGGCATTAAATTTTTGTTTGGCATCTTTGATTCGGCCATCAGTGTACACAATCACCCCTTTGCTGATAAAGGCATCTGATACACTAATCGCTGCGGTTAGCAGTCCGCCAGGGTTGTTGCGCAAATCTAACACCAATCCCTTTAGTTGACCTTCATTTTCTTTTGTAAGTATTTTAACTGCTGCTTTTATGCTCGCGCCTGTAGGATTAGAAAAGGCGCTTATTCGTACATAGCCATAATCGGGTTCAAGCATTTTTTGTTTAACGCTTTCCAATTTAATAATGGCACGGGTAAGCTCAATTTTAATTGGCTTGCTTTGTGTTTCACGGACAATAGTGAGTAAGATCTTATCTCCTGGTTTGCCTCGCATTATGCCAACAGCATCATCAAGGGTCATACCTTTGACAGGTGCGCTGTTCAGGCGAACAATCAAGTCGCCAGCAAGGACACCAGCGCGATCTGCAGGGGTGTCATCAAGAGGGGATATAACTTTAACAAAGCCGTTTTCCATAGTCACTTCAATACCAAGACCACCGAATTCACCAGACGTGTTCTCTCTTAATGTATTAAAGTCGTCAAGACCCAGATATGATGAGTGTGGATCAAGCCCTGAAAGCATACCGCGAATAGCATCTTGCAGTAACTCATAGTCATCTACGTTTTCAACGTAGTTATTTTTGATACGACCAAAGGCTTCAGAAAATGCTTGCAGACCATTAAGCGGTAATTCTGCTTTTTTATCAGTCTTTTCAGCAAATACTATTTGGCCAACTATCAGCGTACTGCCAAGAATGATACCAGTGCCAATCAAACCTAGATCACGTTTGGAAAATTTCATAATTTGCCTCAAATTAACTTTGTTTATCTAACCACTGTATTGGATTGGTAGGAATGCCTGCATGCCTGATTTCAAAGTATAGACCACCATACTGCCCTGTCAATTTTTCTCCACTTAACGCAACTGGTTCACCAGCGCTTACAATGTCACCAACTTTTTTAAGTAGCGATTGGTTGTTGCCATACAGGGTCATGTATTGATCGCCATGATCAATAATTAACAGTAGGCCAAAGCCACGTAACCAGCCAGAGAATACTACGTGACCATCGCCAATAGTAATTACCTTGGCCCCCACTGGCGCTTTTATCATTAAGCCTTGCCAAGTCATTGTACCAAGATTACGTGAACTGCCATAGTGAGCAGCAATATTTCCTTTTATTGGCCAAGGAAAAACCCCCTTATTTTTGGCAAACTGGGCATCAATAACTACTTTTTTTGTAGAGAGCGATGCTAACAGTGCCTGTAATGACAGTTTCTGTTCACGTAAATCAGTTAAGCGGGCGTTCTGGTTATTTAGCTGAACATCTAGCTTATCTAGTGTGGCCGTGCGCAATTGGTTACTTTCCTGCAGTTTTTTTTGTTTTTTCTGCTTATTATTGTACAGCTGCTTCTGGCGCGCTTGAGCAATGGTTAATTTTTTTTGATTACTGATCAAGCGTTGCAGGACCGTATCAATATTGTACAGCTGCTTCTGGCGCGCTTGGTGAAAATAATGAAAATAAATATTGAATCTGCTTATTTTTGTTATATTCGCCTGGTTTAGTAGCGCCTTTAAATAACTAGTGTGTGCACTAATATAGGCAGCCCGAAGCTGTTTTTGAACCATTTGTAATTGTTTTAGGCGTAATTTACGCTGTTGCCGTTGTTTTTGTTTAAGTATTTGTAGGTTCTCAGCATTTTGCTGAATGTGTTGATTAAGTATGTATAGTTCTTGCCCAAGCTTAGCTATAACCTCGCTTTGTTTTTTTAATTGTTGATAGAGCTTAGCTTTTGTTGCTGCTTTTTTTTTCAGCGCCCCAGACAATGTATCAATGTCTGCTTGCACTTCTTTTAATTTTTGATCAGGGGCTTCATTTGCCCATAAAAAGGACATGGATAATAATAGCAACCACCCGGCTATTACTGCCCATAAAAATGGATATCTTTTAACCACCAACATTGCGCACGCTGACCAGCAAATTATCGTTCATTTCATCAGGAATGGGCAGACCCATCAGTGATAATATTGTTGGCGCAATATCTGCCAATGTTCCCTGTTTGGCGCAAGATGCTGCCCGGCCTGCATAAACAAAGGGCACTGGATTATTAGTGTGGGCAGTATGGGGCTGACCTGTTTTGGCATTCATCATTAGTTCTGCATTGCCGTGGTCGGCGGTTATAATCATTTCCCCGCCTACTTTTTGCAATGTTGACCATACTAGACTCAGACAGTTGTCTAGGGTCTCAATGGCTTTTACAGCAGCAGCATAGCAACCGCTGTGACCGACCATGTCAGCGTTGGCAAAATTACAGATAACCAGATCGTATTGCTTGCTTAAAATCGCGTTTACCAGTTTATGCGCCACTTTATTAGCATGCATATCTGGTTGCAAATCATAGGTATCAATTTTAGGGGAAGGCACCAAAATGCGATCTTCACCTGTATATACAACATCTTGTCCGCCATTAAAGAAAAAAGTCACGTGTGCATATTTTTCAGTTTCAGCAATTCTGAGCTGACGCAAGCCCAAAGATGATATATGTGCGCCCAGCGTGTTATTCAGCTTTTTTTGAGGGAAGGCAACCGGACACGTAAAATCTTCTTTGTATTGTGTCAGTGTGACGAAGCTCGCTAGGCTTATAGTGCGTTTACGCGCAAAACTATCAAAATCAGGCGTAATAAAGCTACTGGTTAATTGTCGTGCTCTGTCGGAACGAAAGTTCATAAAAATAACAACATCACTATCATTGATTTTAACAGGCCGCTTATCAGCAGCAATGGCAGTAGCTTTGACAAACTCATCAGTTTCCCCGCGCTGATAGGCCATATCAAGGCCGCTGATCGCATCAGTTACCTGATAGTCTGCCTCACCTTCTGTTATTAGGCGATAGGCCTTGTCGATACGATCCCAGCGCTGATCGCGATCCATCGCATAAAAGCGACCTATTAACGAGGCAAATTGGCCCCCACCAAGTTGATTAAATTTTTCTGTCAGACTGATTATTGAAGCACGTGCGCTTTTGGGTGGTGTGTCTCTACCATCAAGAAATGCATGTACATAAACCCGTTGATTATTGTGCCTTACTGCCATCTTAACCATAGCATGAATATGGGTTTCATGACTATGTACGCCGCCAGGCGATAATAGACCCATAATATGAATTGCTTTGTTATTTTTTTGCGCAAGATCAACAGCAGTTGTCAGCGCGCTGTTGTTGAAAAAAGACCCGCAGTCGACAGCGCTGCCAATACGAAGAATATCCTGATGTACTATCCGACCAGCACCCATATTGAGATGACCGACTTCTGAATTCCCCATCTGACCATCAGGTAAACCAACGCTTTCACTGGATGCACTAATCAAGGTATGCGGGCAATTTTGCCATAACTTATCCCATACTGGTGTATTGGCGCCGTAGATTGCGTTGTGATCTGGATCGCTGCTATAACCCCAACCATCGAGGATAATTAGCACCAATGGACGATAATGGCAGCTCATGGAATAAATCCTT
Organism: Methylophagaceae bacterium; assembly: GCA_965199725.1. GTDB lineage: Bacteria > Pseudomonadota > Gammaproteobacteria > Nitrosococcales > Methylophagaceae. The sequence goes on along the minus strand of OZ241321.1, from coordinate 955,652 downwards.
GTGACACAACAAATAACCTCAGCATTTTAAAGATAAGTTGAGTTTAAAACACCAATAGCAGAGTTGTAAACCTTTGCACAATTTAGCATAGCGATTATTCTGGTTGTTCGCCCTGCCCAACAAATTGACTCGTGTTTTTAGTGGCCGCAGCATCGTTTTATTAAGCTGGCTTGATGCAAATACACGCAAAGTATTGAAAATACTGTACAATTAGATGACCGTTACGCAAGGGCGTTATGATTTAAGCCAACATGGCTTACTTACCACCTAAAGATGTGATGTCAGCCTAGACAGCAAATCAGCCAGGTGCTACAGGACCAGCTTAGTTACCTGTTAGAGTCAGATCGTGTTGCAATATTGTTAAGGTGTATTGTGGAGAATTTGGGCGAGTTTGTTGCTAGTCATTGGCTGTTGACAGCACTGTTTGTGTTGCTGTCTTTGGCGCTTTTGTTCACATTGTCCTATGTTAAACTGACAGGCGTCAGTGTGATTTATCCAGCACAAGCTGTATTGTTAGTTAATCAACAAAAAGGCTTTTTTTTGGATGTACGGGAGGCCCCAGTTTTTGCCAAAGCGCATATTGTTGACGCAGTCAACATGCCATTGTCAGTATTGCCTGATAGGGTTGCTAAATTAAAATTTACTGGTCAGCCTGTCATTTTAGTGTGCGAGGCCGGTCAGTCAATAGGCGCTGTGGCTAAACAATTGCGCAGCAAAGGGTTTGTTGATATCTATATATTGAAAGATGGTATTAATAGCTGGCGAGATGCTAAATTGCCGTTATTTAATTAAAGGCATACGTGTTATGACGGCACATGTTGAGATATATACTACTGTCCGTTGCCCGTATTGCACTATGGCAAAGCAGTTTTTGGACAGCAAAAATATTAAATATCAAGAAATTAATATTGATAACGATGCTAAAAAACGCGAGCGGATGATAGCAGTAACTGGGCAGCGGGCTGTGCCGCAGATAATTATAAACAACGAAGTCATAGGCGGATATACTGATCTATTGGCGATTAATAAATCTAGTCGATTAAACAACTTACTTACTAATCTTGATTAACTAAATTTTTAAGGATATAAAATGGCCGAAGAAAATGTAAAGCCAGAAGCCCAAAAAGAAACTAAGTTTATTATTCAGAAAATCTATACCAAAGATATTTCGTTTGAAACGCCAAATACACCAAGTATTTTTCGTGACGATTGGAAGCCAGAGCTGGATTTACAGTTAGGCAATGAATATGTACGTGTTGATGAAGAAAACCATGAAATTACCTTGACAGTAACGGTAACGGCAAAAGCAGGAGACAAAGTTGCTTTTCTGGCCGAAGTAAAACAAGCAGGTATATTTTTGTTAGCTGGATACAGCGATGAAGAAATGGGTCCTTTGGTTGGCAGCTATTGTCCAAATACTCTATTTCCTTTCGCCAGAGAGGTTATTTCAGATATTGTGCTAAAAGGCGGATTTCCGCAATTGGTGCTTGCGCCAGTGAACTTTGATGCTTTGTACAAGCATCAGATTGAGAACGCAAAAAAGCAGGCTGAAGATAAGAATGTTGCAGATAGCAGCCATCAAGAGGTGAAACACTAACAGGCCGCGGATCCCTACCATTGTCAGATCAAGCCACTCATCTGTTTCCTACCGTTGTTGTTGGTGCGGGTGCCTGGGCGACGGCATTGGCGGTTGCCGTTGCCAGAAACGGGCATGATGTTTTGTTGTGGGCGCGGGATGCTAAGCATGCAGCATCTATGCAGGCGCAAAAAAGCAATGAACGCTACTTACCAGGGTTGCCTTTTCCTGACACATTAGCGGTTGCCACCGATTTTACATCAGCTTTAGGTGCAGCGGCGCATGTGCTTGTTGTTGTGCCAAGTGGTGCTTTTACTGATGTGTTAATAAACATAAAGCCATATATTGCTAAAGGCATGCCAATAAGCTGGGCGACAAAGGGGCTGGTACCCAAAACGGGACAATTTTTATCTGATATCGCCGCAACAATTATTGGGGATTCTCATCCTTTAGCAATTATTTCTGGCCCTTCTTTTGCTAATGAGGTGGCAAAAAATTTGCCAACAGCAATAACGGTTGCATCTCAGGATGACTGGTTTAATCAGACATTGGCAGCGGCGATACACAGCCCTACATTACGCGCATATACGACCCGAGATACTTTGGGTGTGCAAATTGGTGGTGCTGTGAAAAATGTGTTAGCCATCAGCGCAGGTATTGCAGATGGTTTGGGTTATGGTGCTAATGCACGGGCTGCCCTGATTACGAGAGGTATGACCGAAATGTTGCGCCTAGCAGTCAGTCTGGGGGCGCAGACGGAGACAATATTTGGTTTGTCAGGTGTGGGTGATGTGATCTTGACCTGTACCGATGATCAAAGTCGTAACAGGCAGCTTGGTTTAGCTATTGGCGGCGGTATGACAGCGGAACAAGCTGTTTCTGAAGCAGAAACAGTTGAGGGTATCTCTTCTGCCCGTGAAGTGTTGCGGCGAGCACAACAGGCCGACATAGAAATGCCAATAGTTGAGCAAGTATGTAATATACTATTTAACGGGCACAATCCGCAGATAGCAGTAAAGGCCTTGCTTTGTCGTCAGCAAAAGCCTGAAGCGGCACAATATAAAGAATAAAGAGGAAACATTATGCGAAGCAGTATCAGGCTAAGTTTTATTTCTGTAGTCAGTATTGCGCTGGCTGCTGGGTTAAGCGGCTGTAGCAGCACGTTTAAGCGAGACAGCCAGCTCACAGAAGATGATATTTTGTTGGCTCAGGATGGTCGGACTTTATGGCAGGCAAAATTGCAATATGTCAAAATCGTTAATCAGGATGTGGCAAATGCGTTGCCCAATGATCAGCCAATTTCACTGACCAGTGATGATTTACGCTCCATATTACAATTATTAACTGTCAGTGGAACAAGACTATTCAGAGAAGTTGAGATGCCTCTTTTCTCGCTAGGTGAGTTGCAAATATTGGGCACAGCAATTTCCGCTGGTTTGAGTCAGACAGGGCCAAACGAAGACATTAATTTTGTTTCCATTGGATCTCATGCTGGTACTCTGGCGAAAGAACTGAAAACAACTACTGGTCGTGTGTTTGTGCGAGATGCCAAGCTCAACATTATTTTTGGCCTAGTACACCAACTATATGTGGAAAAAGACCCTATCACTGGTCAGCCGATAGATCAGCGTTTAAACCCGCTGTTGCCAGGGAATCGTAGCTCGGATTCTGCACCAGCGATTCGTGTTGCTTTAGGGCCAGGACAGGCTTATTACTATGATCCTGAAACAGGTAAAGAGAGGACTGATTGGCTGGTTATTGACATTGCAACAGCACTGGCAGCAATTAGGGAAAGGGAGACTGATACTACTGGCTTAGTGGCGCCGGGGTTATTGGAAGATATAGCACGAAACAAGCAACAAGCTCGCAAACTGCGCGACGATATCACCAATATGAAAGAAATTATTTTTGAGTTGCAAAATGATATTGACGTACTTAATAAAAAAATTGAGGCATCACAGAAAAAACCCTAGATTGCAACATGGCTAAAATGTATCAGCTGTTATTGCTGTGCTGCCAGATAGGTTCAGCTGATATTCTTCGTTGGGGTTGGGGCAAATGAACTAAGGCGTCATCAGGCTGGCAAAACTTAAAGCATGAGTGAGCGATTATTCAAGTCAACAGTCATTGTCAGCAGCATGACATTTGTGTCACGCGTATTTGGCTTTGTCCGTGATATTGTTATTGCCCGTTTATTTGGTGCTGGTTTTGACACCGATGTATTTTTTGTGGCGTTCAAAATACCCAATTTTTTGCGCAGATTATTTGCTGAAGGTGCATTTTCTCAGGCTTTTATTCCTGTGCTTGCCGAGTATCGCCATCGTGGCGATACTGACCTTAAAGAACTGATTGCAGCAACAAGCGGTACATTAGGCGTTTTTTTGTTTATTGTTACTTTATTAGGTGTGGCGCTAGCACCCTTGTTAATTGTCATTTTTGCACCTGGTTTTTTAAACGATCCAGATAAAACAGGGCTAGCCAGCGCGCTACTTAAAATTACTTTTCCTTACTTGTTTTTTATATCCCTAACAGCACTTGCTGGCGCTATATTAAATAGCTTTGGTCGGTTTGCTGCGCCTGCTGTTACTCCGGTATTTTTAAATTTATCGCTGATTGGCTGTGCTATCTGGCTGTCGCCACAGCTTGATCAACCAGTAATGGCTCTGGCATGGGGAGTTTTTCTTGGTGGAGCAGTGCAACTTTTGTTTCAGATCCCTTTTCTTATCAAGATTGGTAAGTTGCCAAAACTAGCCTGGGGATGGAAAAATAGTGGCGTACAAAAAATACTGAGGTTGATGCTTCCTGCCATGTTTGGAGTATCAGTTGCTCAGATAAGTTTACTGTTTGATACCTTGTTAGCCTCATTTTTAGTTACTGGCAGTATTTCCTGGCTATATTATTCTGATCGTTTGGTTGAGTTTCCTTTGGGCATATTTGGTGTTGCTCTGGCAACAGTTATTCTTCCAAATTTATCAACAAAGCATGTTAGTGCTGCTAAAGATACGTTTTCTCAAACCGTTGACTGGGCGCTGCGCTGGACATTTGTTATCGCTACACCAGCAACTATAGGGTTGATTTGGCTTGCCCAGCCACTGCTTCTGACCTTATTTCAATACGGTGAGTTTACTCCTGAGGATGCGCATCAGGCATCTTTAAGCTTAATGGCTTATGCTTTAGGTTTGTTACCATTTGTGTTTATAAAAGTATTAGCAACGGGTTATTTTTCTCGTCAGGATACTAAAACACCAGTAAAAATTGCTATAGTTGCCCTTGTTGTTAATATGCTGCTTAATATCATTTTAATGATACAGTATGCCCATGTCGGTTTGGCGCTCGCGACAGCATTATCAGCGGCACTTAATGCCAGCTTACTTTATATGGGGCTCATAAAATCAGGAGTGTATCAACCGCAGGTTGGCTGGTGGTCTTTTGCCGTTAAACTTGTTATCGCCAACAGCGCTATGCTTGCATTTATATTCTGGTTGACCCCTGAAACCATAATATGGATTGATAGTACGGCGTGGCAAAGAGTAGTGATGTTGTCAGGCCTCATTATTGGCGCGATAATCAGTTATTTTGTTGTGTTAGCAATGACAGGGATTGGCATTAAAGCACTGATCAAGCCCGATAATAATTAATAATATGACTCGCAAAGATACTTCTAAGCCATGACGGCAGACAAGCCAAAACATCCTGCATACTATAAAAAGCGATAGCTTAAATGTCTAAATTGGTCACCTGCAATGCGTTTGTTTCAATAAATTCGCGTCTGGGGTCAACATGATCACCCATTAATGTAGTAAAGATTTCATTGGCAGTGATAGCATCTGCAATTTTCACCTGCAATAGTCGGCGCTTACTCTTATCCATAGTAGTTTCCCATAACTGATCTGGATTCATTTCGCCCAATCCTTTATAGCGCTGAATGTTTTGTCCTCGTCTTGCTTCTGAAAGCAACCAGCTTACTGCTTGGGTAAAATCTGCAATCGCTTTGCTGCGGTCACCGCGCGCTACTCGGGCATCATTGGCAAGTAAACCATTTATTTTTTCAGCAAATGTTGAGATGCGTTGGTATTCTGAGCTAGCGAAAAATTCGCTTGGAATATGATGATGGGTAGCAATGCCATGACGGCTGAACTGTACGTTAATATGCGTCGCTGATGTGTCACTTCTGCTGACTACCCACAGTTTGTAGTTAGCACCTGTTAGCAAATCATTGTTAAGTCTTTGCTCAATAGTGGTCAGCCACATGGTTATTTTGGCATTATCATTTATATCTGGAATAGTCTCTTGCTGAACTAGCTGTTGCAGGAATGGTTGATAATAATGGTTTGATAAATGCGCTATTATTGACATAATTACCTGATATTCTTCAACTAACAGTGTTAATTCTTCCCCTGATATAGCCGGCTTGCCTCCTGGGTATAATGTTGCGTCAGCCAGTGCCAGTTCGGTAAGATAACGGTCCATTTCAGCATCATCTTTTAAGTAGCGCTCCTGTTTGCCTTTTTTAATTTTATACAGTGGTGGTTGGGCGATATAAATGTGTCCCCGTTCAACCAGTTCTGGCATTTGGCGGTAGAAGAACGTTAACAATAATGTGCGAATATGCGATCCATCAATATCAGCATCTGTCATGATAATAATATGATGATAGCGCAATTTATCAGGGTTATATTCGTCTCTACCAACCCCGCAACCAAGAGCAGTAATCAGTGTGCCTACTTCTGCTGATCCTATCATTTTGTCAAAATGTGCTCGTTCAACATTAAGAATTTTGCCTTTTAGCGGCAAAATAGCTTGAGTGTGACGATCTCGGCCCTGTTTAGCGCTACCACCAGCAGAATCGCCTTCTACTAAAAACAGTTCTGACAAGGCTGGGTCGCGCTCTTGACAGTCCGCCAGCTTGCCAGGTAGCCCAGCAATATCCAGCGCCCCTTTGCGGCGGGTTAGCTCGCGCGCTTTGCGCGCTGCATCACGGGCTCTGGCAGCATCAATCATTTTATTAGCAATCAGTTTTGCTTCTGTGGGGTTTTCTAACAGAAAATCATTAAACCGTTCGTTCACCAGTGATTCAACAATGGTTCTGACTTCTGACGATACTAACTTATCTTTAGTTTGTGATGAAAATTTAGGGTCGGGCACTTTCACTGATAAAACTGCCGTCAGACCTTCACGGGCATCATCTCCGCTGGTGGCTACTTTCAGTTTTTTTGCTAATCCCTCAGTTTCAATATATTGGTTTAATGTCCTTGTGAGTGCTGCGCGAAAACCAGCCAAATGGGTGCCGCCATCACGCTGCGGAATATTGTTGGTAAAGCAATACACATTTTCCTGATAGGAGTCATGCCATTGCATTGATAAATCAACGATTACTTCATCCTTGTCAGCACTTATATTGACAATACTGCCAACCGGCGATTTATTTTTACTCAAATGCTCAACAAAGGCGCTGACACCGCCTTCATAATGAAATGTCTCGCTAAACGCATCGCGTTCATCGGTTAGCACGATAAGCACACCCGAGTTCAGAAAAGCCAGCTCGCGAATACGTTTTGCCAGTATTTTGCGATCAAATGATGTGACGTTGGCAAAGATGTCTTCGCTAGGCCAGAACCTTATCATAGTGCCTGTCGCATCAGTATATCCACCTTCAGCAATGGGATTATCGGGTACACTGTCTGTGTAGCTTTGCTGATAAATTTTATTGTTACGGCATATTTCCATGGCGAGTTTTTTAGACAGCGCATTAACAACTGATACACCTACCCCATGCAAACCGCCTGATACTTTGTACGAATTATCATCAAATTTACCGCCAGCGTGCAATGTTGTCATAATCACTTCAGCAGCCGATACCCCTTCTTCACCGTGAATATCAACTGGTATACCACGACCATTATCAGCAATGGATACTGAATCATCCGGATGAATACGTACATCAATGTTACTACAGTGGCCTGCCAGTGCCTCATCAATGGCATTGTCTAACACCTCAAACACCATGTGGTGCAAACCAGTGCCATCATCAGTGTCACCTATGTACATACCAGGACGTTTTCTGACCGCATCTAGGCCTTTTAATACCTTAATATTTGACGAGGTGTAAGTATTTACTTCTTTTTTAGTTACCATATTGTACTGTATATTTCTGAATTAATAAGAGGACGTCAGCCGCCTGCTCAAAGGCACCTATTTTAGCATGTGACTACTTATTTTTGTGGATTGATTACCTTACTATGGCTTCTGCTTGCTTTATATCATTTATCATCCATACAAGCGGCTTAGACAAGCGCACCTTGTTTCATGTGGAACGTCTGCATGGCACTGTCAGCCAACGAGGTATTAGTGCTAGTGATGAAACTTTGTGCTGGTAATGATGATAATATCTGCAGCACACGTTGTTGATGCTCGTTATCCAGCTCTGAGTTAATGTCATCAAATAACAGTAAACTATTATTATTTGTCGCCTGTTGCTTAACTTTTGCTTGTGCCATACATAGCGCCAGATAAAACAGTTTTTGTTGCCCACGGGAAAAAATATGCGATGGATTAGTATTGTTCATGCTGAAATGCCAATCAGCAGCATGGCTACCTAACCGAGTATAGCCTAATTTCTGATCTGTTTTTATTGCAGATCGCAGCGATTCGGCAAGATTTTTGCTTTTGCCCCAACCGTGCTGGTAGTGGAGGGAGAATGTGACAGACTGATAGTCCGGGCATAAAAATGAGAATATTGTTTCAAATTGTGCTAGCAAGGCAGTCAGTTGTTCTTGTCGGTAGCTGGCTATTTTCTCAGCGTGTGATACAAGCTGATCATCCCATAGTTGTATTTCTTTTGTATGCTTTTGCCGGCGAATTGCTGCATTTCTCTGTTGCAGTATCTTGCGGTAGCATTGCCAGTGATGATTAAATTGTGGTTCCACGTGAAACAACCCCCAGTCAACCAGTTGGCGGCGGTAACGTGGCCCCTGTTCAAAAAAGCGATGACAATCAGCAGGAATAAGCTGCAAGGGTAGTTGGGTGGCAAGCTCTGATAACCTATTTAGTGGTGCGTTATTGGCTCTTACTGTTAGACCTCTGTTTACATCAATTTGTACGCCTATTGATATACCCATCTGTGTTGTTGTGATAACACGGCTTTGATGTTGTTCAAACTGGACGATGTGTTTCAGGGCCCTTGTTTTGAATGAGCGGCCTAGTGCTAGCAAATGGACAGCCTCCAGCAAACTGGTTTTCCCCGCCCCATTATCGCCTACTATCATATTGATACCGGGGGTAGTTTGTATGCTAATGCTGTTAATGTTGCGTAATGTTAAAATTGTCAGGTTGGTCAACATACGACCAGCTCCGTTATAGCAAATTCGTTAATTGTGCTATTGCAGGCGACTACTAGACTGTTACCATCTCAAAATCTTTCTTGCCGGCACCGCATTCTGGGCACACCCAGTCATCGGGTATGTCATCCCAGCCTGTACCAGGCGCGATACCCTCTTCTGGTAACCCTTCGGTTTCATCATAAATAAAGCCACAAACAAGACACACCCACTGACGACCCATAAGTTCCGCTCCTAATAAGTTGCTCTGACAATAGCGGGTATTTTATCTTATAATGCGTTGTGTCTGCTATGTCTGATAACAACTCATATATCTATGTGGAGTGTTGTAGCTTAATCAGTTTGTGCACTACTATAAAATGCTATGGATCAATTTTCATCATCTGACTTAAAGACCATTTTGCACTCCAAGCGTGCCAACATGTATTACTTAGAGCATTGCCGGGTAATGCAGAAAGATGGTCGAGTGCTGTACCTCACTGAAGCCGATAAAGAAAATCTCTACTACAATATACCTATTGCTAATACTACAGTATTACTGCTGGGCACAGGTACGTCTATCACTCAGGCAGCGATGCGCATGCTGACTCAAGCTGGTGTACTGGTTGGTTTTTGTGGTGGCAGTGGCACGCCGCTGTATGCTGGTGTCGAGATTGAATGGCTCTCACCACAAAGCGAATACCGTCCTACCGAATATTTGCAAGGCTGGTTATCTTTCTGGTTTGATGAGGCCAAGCGTCTAGCTGCTGGCAAACGTATCCAGCATGCACGGATTGATTATTTGCAAAAAATATGGTACAAAGATCGCGAATTAAAAAACGAGGGCTTTAATCTGCAAAATAGTGATATGCAGATTGCTTTGCAAGGTTTTAACAAACAAACAGAACATGCTGTAATTGTCAATCAACTCTTAACTACTGAAGCCAAACTTACCAAAGCGCTCTATAAGCACGCCGCTAGCAACACTAACCGCCCTGGCTTTATACGCCAACAACAGAATGCCACTGATAACGCTAATGCTTTTCTCAACCATGGCAACTATTTAGCCTATGGTTTAGCAGCAAGCTGCCTGTGGGTACTGGGAATTCCCCACGGCTTTGCTGTTATGCACGGCAAAACCCGCCGCGGTGCCTTGGTATTTGATGTTGCCGATTTAGTGAAAGATGCGCTTGTACTCCCCTGGGCATTTATCTGTGCTAAAGAAAAAGCCACTGAGCAGGGCTTTCGTCAACAGGTGTTGCAAGCCTTTACCGATCACTATGCCTTAGACTTTATGTTTGATACCGTCAAAGCCATCGCCTTACAAGGCATAGATAAGACTAAAACTCATGAGGATTGATGCCCATGATGGTAACTTTCATATCTCAATGCGAAAAAAATGCCCTTAACAAAACCCGCCGCGTGCTTGATGCTTTTGCCGATCGCATAGGCAACAACACTTGGCAAACCCTGATCACCGAAGATGGCTTGCAAACCGTTGGCAAAATGCTGCGCCAAACCGCCAGCCGCAGCACTGCGGTAAGTTGCCATTGGATACGTAGCCGCTCCAGAAGCCAGTTACTTTGGGTGGTCGGGCGCAAAAGTGCGTTTAATGCGGAGGGCGCGGTTCCCGTTAATTACACATCCAAAGAGGTTATCATGGATAAATTACCGATTCAAACTAACGGCCTGTTAGCTAATACAGGCTTGCAACCTTTGAGCCACCACTTGTTTGCTGTCGGTTTTGTTGCCCAGCAACTGCTTAAAAATTTGCACATAGACAGCGAGAAAATTCAACAGGCCGCGTTTATTGCGGGTATTTTGCACGATATTGGTAAAATTGATCCGCAATTTCAGGGCTGGCTGAATAAGAAACTCGGTAAAACTACTGAGGATTTTATCCCCGAAGACGGTGTACATATAGACTCACCCACCAAGTTTTCTTTTGAAAAACACCCTCGCCATCAAGAGATTTCTTGGGTATTAGCGAAGTCTTTAATATATGAAGATAGCACCTTGAATGATTGTCAGCGTGAACAAATAGCACACGGTATCTATTGGCATCACACCAAACCTTTTCGCAAGGATGATAAGTTCACCAATGCCAAAAACATTTACCGCATTTTCAAGAGTTCATTGCAACAAGAAACATTTGAGGATATTTACAGCAAAGCTTATGAGGTGCTGAGCGATGTTATCTCTCTGGCTAAAAAGTTTGATTTGCAATCATCTCTACCAGAGTTCAGCAAAACTTTTAATCTGCCATCAAATCCCGCGCTTCCAGATTACAAAAAATATGACGATATTGCAGAAACAATAGAAGATTTCCAATCTAATGTCCGCACAAACGCCCTACATAATCTGGTCAGAACATCGGTTATCAGTGCTGATCGCTTGGTTTCAAGCTGTTTAAGTGATGATCTAGAAGCCTATCTTAGCGACGGCTCTCTGTATGAATTGCTAGACAGAAATAACTATGAAAGCAACACCCTCACATCCGCAATAGAGCAATGTCTACAAGGGTTTGAAAGCATCCACTCGAACAGCAAACGCAATGAAGTACAAAGCAAGGCAGCGATATCACTGGCTAATTTACAAAAAATTGCCTCTATCAATGACTCTGCCAATATTGGTGTACTGCAGGGACCTGCAGGCTGTGGAAAAACCAAAATAGCCCTAGAATGGGCAATGAAAACAGACGCTAAAAAGATCATCTGGATTTGTCCTCGGGTACAAGTTTGCTTGGGGATAGTACATGACCTAATAACCTCACAATACCTACCCAATAACCGGATTGAAATTTTTACCGGTGAATATAAAAAGATACTGTGTGGTAGTGATGATAAAACCTTCGATAATACGCCAGATAGTAATGAAAGCGATTATTTCACTGGTGATATTGTCATCACTACCATCGATCAGGTAGTGAATTCCATACGCTCTCACGGCCATGTGGACACCTTCATCCACTTTATGAATGCCCATGTGGTTTTTGATGAGTTTCATGAACTGGTCACTATGCTTGCCTTCAACCTATTATTTGCCGAATTGATTGAAGCAAAAAAACAGCAGGGAAAACACGCCAATACGCTATTGGTATCTGCCACACCTCATTATCTTTATACAAAAGATTTGTTGGGTATTGATGCGGAAGACATTATTTCTATTAAAAGTTTTAATCACTCCAAATACCGCATCGAATTTACAAGCTATGATGAAACAGAAGAGCCTAGCCCACTGCTAGCAGAATCGCAGCAAGAGCGCACATTTGTTATCACAAATACAGCACTGGATGCACAGCTGGGCTATTTACAACACCATACAACGGAAAATAGCATACTGTTGCACTCAAAATACACCAAGCAAGATAAAGCCCATTGGTTTAACCAAGTCTTTGATAGCTTCAAACAAAATGGTAGCCAACAATATGCAGTATTACGTAGCGGCCCTATTATGCAAGCATCGCTTAATATCACCTGTAACAAAATGTTGACCGAATTATCCAGTCCCGAAAACTGGCTACAGCGTTTAGGCAGACTGGATCGCTTTGGTGAAAACAGCGGAGTAAATCCATATATTACCGTGTTACCGAAAAGCATTGAAGAAAGCGGCAAGCTGACCAGCAGTTGTGCCAAATTCCTCAATCAGTTATGTGTCTGGCAAAGCACCAAAGCTTGGCTAACTTTCCTAAAAGATAAGCTAGATGATAACAATGTTGTGCAACTTGATAAGCTTTACTGGCTTTACCAAGCGTTTTACAATGACAAACAAGCGATGAAGTGTTTAGAGCAAGATTTTATTAAAGCACTGAAAGCAAGCGTTAAGCTCATCAATAACAAGGTTATTGACCCAATTTCTGTGCCACCAAAATCCAAATGGGGGCAGGGCGGCAGGGGCGTAGTGAAAATATCTGCCAATTCTTTACGGGGTGATAATCGCTTTGTGCAGATGGCAGTTTGTGAAGTGAAAGAGGATTTAACATTAAATATAACCGAAGATTATGCCTGCGATGAAACATTTAATGAACCCACTCTGACGGCTTCAATAGAGGCGATGCGGGGATACGGTGAAGACGATAACAATCTGGTGCAATTTATGCGTAAAAAACATCACAATATCAAAAAAGAACAGGGTGTTAAAAAAGCACGTAATGAATGGGAGCTCATCAAACAAGCCCGCTCGCCAGATAATCCCATCTATTTGAGCTATACGCCAAACGATCTTAATATTGTGAAAAGTGAACCACATACTCAATCTGTGTATTATATAACCAGCAATAAACAGCCAGTGGGTGCAATGTCGCTTGCAAGATTCAAGCAAAGTCTTCAACCAGAAACAGCGGAATAATTATCTTACTTAATTTATGGAGAGCAAAATGGAAAAAATTACTGGCATTAAAAGTGTGGATTTCAAAATCACTGCATTAGGGCATGGCGTGATAAATTGGAATGGACCGACGACTCTAACGGGTGATGATGGAAAAGAAGCTGATAACCACACATTGCCTAAATTGAGAGGCTATAGCAATTTAAGCGGAAAAGTAAAAGAAGATACTGGCTATAAGTACAAAAAGCAAGCTACTGATATTAACTTCAAAGAAACACCACTGTACATCAGCCAGAACTGTATCCGCCATCATCTATTCCGTTCTCAGGCTTATGACCTGCACTATGCGGATAAAAACAATTTGCAAGATGTTCTTGCTTCCATAACGGGATTGATACGCGGCTATGTTGTTCCTTCCAGTCAGTGCAAACGCACCAGCCCCTTGCTGCTGGAAGATTTTATTGATAAGTTGGGAAATGGCAATTTTGAACAGTTTGGGCAAGCGGGTGAGCGAGATAACTCCTCATTCTTTTCTAAAACAACTTTTGGCGATACTAAATATAAATCTTACGGTTCAATCAGCATTGAACAATTACAGTTTATTTCTCTAGACAACAAGTTTGACCGTGCAGCTATGAGTATTAAAGATGACGAAGGTGAACAGGTAGCCATTGCTATTGAAAATTTTATAAGAGGTTTGCATTCAAACCTCGAGCCACAAGCTGTTTTTCATTCTAATTATGTAAGAAAAGGCACCATTTTTAATATTGGAGAGGCGGGCATTCTGCTCAATAATGATGCAATCAGCATTCTGATTGACCAAACTGTGGATATGATCAGTAATTTATCCATTCGTCAGGCAAAAGCCTACATGTATGTGGACAAGGTACAAGTTGATTACAACGACAGCAACAAAATGATGAGAATTAAACGTTCACCAGAAGAGATTCAATCAAAAAAAAGAGAGGATTTTGCCACTTATTTTGAGGCACAAGAGAAAGAATGAATATTGTCATTGACTACGAAGCATCTTGGCGAAATTCTTTTCTTGATGGTGATAACAACAAGAATCTGCCCAAAAAAGGACGGAAGTTCATCGCTTCAATGAGCAAATTGAAAAAGAAAGAAAATTTCATCTTTCGCCCAGTGACTAAAGACACCGTGATGGGTGTACTCAACCGTTTAATTGGTGATCAACGTAAACTTTACCAAACACGCTCAACATTAGGTGATGCAACAGATTATTTTGCTAATATTGAGGATAAAATAACTTTTCATGACAACCCAAAAGCAATTAATCAGGAAACAGTATATATCCGTAATATGACAGGTAGCACTGACCAAAACTCATTTACTGGCATGATTAAGGTTAATAATCCTATATTTCAATCAGACTATTCTAAAGAATTTTGGGGGGTTTTGGCTTTAGATATTGACCAGCTTTTTAGTTTTGTGCTGAATAACACAATCGTATCAACTCAGATTGGTTTGGATCCGACAAGTATCCTTAACAAGCTTAGAGAAATTAAAAAAATAAAACCTTTGGATAATTCTGATCAAGCGAAAATAACAGCAGACTGTTTGGACAAGCACTTTGAGCAGTACAAGGCACAAAATGCCAAAGGTCAACTGCTTGTAATTAACATGTACTGCTCTGCGCTTTATCTTCAGCTAAGGCGCCTTGCGGAAAGGTTTGATATGCAATCAGCAAAATCCAAACAGAGAGGTATTAGCGGTATCTCACATAACGGCTTTACCCCAAAAGACTTTATGGATAGGTACACTACAGGTCCTAAAAAACTGATCTATGGCGGGCCATATATCAGGGAAGAATATGTGAAAGGTGAAGGTAAGGTAAAACATTATTTAACAAAAGCCTCTGGTCAGCTCACCATTAAACTGAATATTGATTTAGCCAAAGCCAATGAACTAAAAGAGATGATTGATAATGCAGGTGTATCAGCCTTTTACCTCGGCAAAAAAGGGCTCGCCTACGTTTCACGTGTAGACGTAAGATTAAGATAGGGAGAGTATTGTGGATTACTATTTGGATATACGTATTAACCCAGATGCTGAAATGCGGCAAAACTGTTTGCTTAACATGGTTTACACCAAGCTCCACAAGGTGTTGTTTGATATGAAATCAACAGACATTGGCGTTAGCTTTCCTGAGTACGATGTTCTTCTGGGTGGAGTAATGCGCTTACACGGTATACAGCAGCGGTTGCAAGGCTTTAAAGAAAGTAACTGGCTTGGTAGCTTGGTGGGTTATTGTGAAGTAGCGGAGGCCAGAGCTGTTCCTGTGGATGCAAAATACCGAATTATCTCTAGGGTGCAGCCCACCATGACTGAGTCAAAGTTGAGGCGGCTAATCAAACGTGGCTTAGTTCATGATGATGAGATCAGAAGATACCGAGCAAAAATGTTTGCTACCGGACTGGATAACCCTTATTTGGAATTGCAGAGCATATCAACAGGGCACAAATATAGGCGCTATCTT
This sequence comes from Methylophagaceae bacterium, assembly GCA_965199725.1. Taxonomy (GTDB): domain Bacteria; phylum Pseudomonadota; class Gammaproteobacteria; order Nitrosococcales; family Methylophagaceae. Next base: position 939,934 of record OZ241321.1, on the reverse strand, counting down.
GCCTTTGGAGATTTACAGGAGTCCGCTGCTAAGGGTGAGTTTGACCAGTTTGGTTTAAGCAAGACAGCAACAATTCCCTGGTTTTGACCTTTATTTTTTCGCTCTTTAAAAAATTGAATAAAATCAGTTAGTTATAATCAAGTATACAAAGAAAGGGTAAAGCACCCTTTTCTGCTGCTAAACCTTGTTTTAGCTAGCCTTAATGAAGTTATGGTTAGTTCACTGCCGCATAGGCAGCTTAGAAAGTTGCCTGTGATAGTTGCTGTGCCCGTGGCTTGTTCACTGCCGCATAGGCAGCTTAGAAAAGTGCCGGTGCAAGCGTCAGCATATACAGAGCGTTCACTGCCGCATAGGCAGCTTAGAAAGCTGATCACATAACAGTCGGTGGCAGCGCGAAGTTCACTGCCGCATAGGCAGCTTAGAAAATCGCAAATTAAAAAACCAGCGGGTGAGCTCGGTTCACTGCCGCATAGGCAGCTTAGAAAGTAGCTCGCTTCTGCTTCTGCTGAATTCTCAAGTTCACTGCCGCATAGGCAGCTTAGAAAAAAAAATATTACAATTTCTTTCACTGCCATGTGTTCACTGCCGCATAGGCAGCTTAGAAATCTTTGTCGATTTCTTCAATTGTGCGAATAAAGTTCACTGCCGCATAGGCAGCTTAGAAAAACTGTAATACTAGCTGAAGATGCAGTTGATCGTTCACTGCCGCATAGGCAGCTTAGAAAAATACTGGTCACTGCGCGCAATAGCGTCATTTGTTCACTGCCGCATAGGCAGCTTAGAAAGGTCGGGCAAGACGGAACAAAAAGATTCTGCTGTTCACTGCCGCATAGGCAGCTTAGAAAGACTTTAAATCTCGACTTGTCGCTAAGCCATTGTTCACTGCCGCATAGGCAGCTTAGAAACGACGAACACAAATTGATCTTTGATTTCACTCGTTCACTGCCGCATAGGCAGCTTAGAAATGGCAAAGTCACTTCCAATGCATTGATTTTAAGTTCACTGCCGCATAGGCAGCTTAGAAACGAACTAAGCCCCCAACATTGGGGGTAATTACGTTCACTGCCGCATAGGCAGCTTAGAAACATCTGTGTTTCCCAATTAAACGCACAAGGTAGTTCACTGCCGCATAGGCAGCTTAGAAACGGTTACCGCTCAAATTACTGTCGTAGCGCCAGGTTCACTGCCGCATAGGCAGCTTAGAAAAAAAAATAATCTCGTGTGAGCCGGTTTGAATTGTTCACTGCCGCATAGGCAGCTTAGAAATGGGAATAGGCATTGGTATTTTTAATGCGCTCGTTCACTGCCGCATAGGCAGCTTAGAAATCAGGTAAACTTGGTGCTTGTCTTAGGTAACGGTTCACTGCCGCATAGGCAGCTTAGAAAAAGCACATAGCCGCCTAGCCCGATCTTTATTATGTTCACTGCCGCATAGGCAGCTTAGAAAGAAGTGCTCAACAATTTTAAGCAATCCGCCAAGTTCACTGCCGCATAGGCAGCTTAGAAATGTAACCATCGTCATTTTTTTATCTCCTACGGGTTCACTGCCGCATAGGCAGCTTAGAAAAACAGATCAAGTCACGGCCGGGCGCTACGATTGTTCACTGCCGCATAGGCAGCTTAGAAAGACTTGTGGGCGATTGCATTAGACGATGCCAGGTTCACTGCCGCATAGGCAGCTTAGAAATGGGTCAAATACGCGTTCAAGCAACAGAAGTGGTTCACTGCCGCATAGGCAGCTTAGAAAGCCAGATATCTTAAAAAAGCTTAACGAATTGCGTTCACTGCCGCATAGGCAGCTTAGAAATAATTATTACTATTGCCCCCTACTGCGCAGACGTTCACTGCCGCATAGGCAGCTTAGAAAAGCCTCGGCTCTTAAAGTGCTGAATTGTCTTTGTTCACTGCCGCATAGGCAGCTTAGAAAAATTGTAAAAATCACGCGCAGTGCTGTGGATCGTTCACTGCCGCATAGGCAGCTTAGAAAGCGGTCAGAATTGCAAAATGCATTGGGATCGAGTTCACTGCCGCATAGGCAGCTTAGAAAAATAAAATAATTGCTTCGGCTAAAGCAGTGCCGTTCACTGCCGCATAGGCAGCTTAGAAATTATCCAAATAGCCTTGTCCTTGTGGCAGGCTGTTCACTGCCGCATAGGCAGCTTAGAAATTCATTCGTCTATGCTTGCGGCTGGGACGGTTGTTCACTGCCGCATAGGCAGCTTAGAAACGTCTTTAACTCTCTTCAACACTCATTCCTTCGTTCACTGCCGCATAGGCAGCTTAGAAAAATAATTATTCATTTGTACTTGCTCACCTGATGTTCACTGCCGCATAGGCAGCTTAGAAATTTCGCGTTCGCAGTTAAGTTAACTTTTGTATGTTCACTGCCGCATAGGCAGCTTAGAAAAGATTTCGCTTATTTAGACAATACGCGCGTTGGTTCACTGCCGCATAGGCAGCTTAGAAAGATCAAAGACACACGGCGGTTTTTAAAAAAAAGTTCACTGCCGCATAGGCAGCTTAGAAATGCGACTGCGGCAATCGACGGATCTAACGATAGTTCACTGCCGCATAGGCAGCTTAGAAACCAGAGCGACAGCGGTGTCAGCACATCGCTGAGTTCACTGCCGCATAGGCAGCTTAGAAAGTCGAGACAAAGAATTAGCAGCAACAATCAAGCGTTCACTGCCGCATAGGCAGCTTAGAAATATTGCTGCGCTTAACGCACCAATCGCAACAAGTTCACTGCCGCATAGGCAGCTTAGAAATGTTTTCCAGCAGAACAAAGCAAGCTGGCAGAGTTCACTGCCGCATAGGCAGCTTAGAAAAGAATATGGCTTGTAATTAGCAGAAAACGTCAGTTCACTGCCGCATAGGCAGCTTAGAAATTCCGGCATGATGCCAGCTGCATGGTGGCCGAGTTCACTGCCGCATAGGCAGCTTAGAAAACTAATCTCTGAGGCAATTTTTTTCTCTTTAAGTTCACTGCCGCATAGGCAGCTTAGAAAGCGATAAGGGTTGGGGCTATTATCATTGAGTTGTTCACTGCCGCATAGGCAGCTTAGAAATGTTCACGATAGTGCTTTGCTCCCCGGCTTTCGTTCACTGCCGCATAGGCAGCTTAGAAATCACTCTGATTCAAAAGCTATCGTCTGTGCGGGTTCACTGCCGCATAGGCAGCTTAGAAATTCTGAATCGAATCCCTTCCAGTGTCTGTAATGTTCACTGCCGCATAGGCAGCTTAGAAAACCCTGTCTATCTGCCTGCTTAGCCAGGTCTTGTTCACTGCCGCATAGGCAGCTTAGAAATGCGAACCCTGATACTGCGCGCGGTTTCAGTTCGTTCACTGCCGCATAGGCAGCTTAGAAATGTATCAGTGGCTTTATTCCAAAAAAGACAACGTTCACTGCCGCATAGGCAGCTTAGAAATCTGTGCTGCTTGATTTTGTCATTAAAATCACGTTCACTGCCGCATAGGCAGCTTAGAAAAGGCTGCGAGCGGCGTTAACACATCACTGATTGTTCACTGCCGCATAGGCAGCTTAGAAAGACTTCTTCTGCGAGTCTGCCGGTTTTTACTTGTTCACTGCCGCATAGGCAGCTTAGAAATGCTGCAAAATTTGCAATATTGACAATCTGCTGTTCACTGCCGCATAGGCAGCTTAGAAAGTTGTAAAGATTCTGGGTGGTTTTGATTTTAAGTTCACTGCCGCATAGGCAGCTTAGAAAGTACTGATCGCTGCGTACAGGTCAGAATATGCGTTCACTGCCGCATAGGCAGCTTAGAAACTGAAAAAACGATGAAAGCTTACAAAGATAAAAGTTCACTGCCGCATAGGCAGCTTAGAAAACCTGCTGCTGCCTCTGCTGCCGAAAGACAACGTTCACTGCCGCATAGGCAGCTTAGAAAACCCAAAGATCATTTCTTATTTATAATACTCTGTTCACTGCCGCATAGGCAGCTTAGAAAGATCTTTTCCAACAGCAAGCATGTTTTATTGGGTTCACTGCCGCATAGGCAGCTTAGAAAAGTCAGAATTGCCATTGATCAAAGCGGGATGGGTTCACTGCCGCATAGGCAGCTTAGAAAAATTACCCGTTTTTGCAGTTAATGCATTGTTAGTTCACTGCCGCATAGGCAGCTTAGAAAGCCACGAGATGAAGCAGGTAACCTGAAGACAGGTTCACTGCCGCATAGGCAGCTTAGAAAGTACAAACTGTGCACCGTTCCGGCAAATACGCGTTCACTGCCGCATAGGCAGCTTAGAAATGAGACTAAGTCTGATGCTGCTGCTGTTTGAAGTTCACTGCCGCATAGGCAGCTTAGAAATATTCCGGGCTTGCATACAGCGTTAACATAAGGTTCACTGCCGCATAGGCAGCTTAGAAAATAGCGATAGCACAGTTCCTGTGCACCTGACAGTTCACTGCCGCATAGGCAGCTTAGAAAGGTGGCGTAAAACCCAACCAATGTGCTGTCATGTTCACTGCCGCATAGGCAGCTTAGAAAATGAATGCCCTCCGCTATTTTTTTCTCTTTAAGTTCACTGCCGCATAGGCAGCTTAGAAAATAGATTTCTAAAAACTCGGCTAAGTCTCTTAGTTCACTGCCGCATAGGCAGCTTAGAAACGCAAATCAGGAATATTAAAAGTAGTGCTGCCGTTCACTGCCGCATAGGCAGCTTAGAAATAAGACGTAAACGCAAAGCATCATCTGTTTCAGTTCACTGCCGCATAGGCAGCTTAGAAATATTTAAAAATTTTTAAACGAATTTTAACGAGGTTCACTGCCGCATAGGCAGCTTAGAAATACTTATCTACAAATACTGGCAACCCATCGGCGTTCACTGCCGCATAGGCAGCTTAGAAATTTACCGATTGCATCTGCAATGTCGAATAAATGTTCACTGCCGCATAGGCAGCTTAGAAATGACACGGCAAGGGGTTTCAGTGCTAACGTATGTTCACTGCCGCATAGGCAGCTTAGAAATGATTGAAAGGTTCCCTGTGCTGGGACAAGCTGTTCACTGCCGCATAGGCAGCTTAGAAAAACTCATTTCTAATAATGAATAGCCCTTACCGGTTCACTGCCGCATAGGCAGCTTAGAAAAGTTCATTAAGTTTTTTGTGCTAATGTCATTGGTTCACTGCCGCATAGGCAGCTTAGAAATAGCCCTGCGCCGCCGTAAATGATTGCGATATGTTCACTGCCGCATAGGCAGCTTAGAAATCGGGCATAATTCCTGCAGCGTGGTGGCCAATGTTCACTGCCGCATAGGCAGCTTAGAAAAATGCAATTGCTATCATTGAAGAAACTGATCCAGTTCACTGCCGCATAGGCAGCTTAGAAATATGTGCGGGTTGCTGGCGGTAATTTTAATGCGTTCACTGCCGCATAGGCAGCTTAGAAAAAATCTGAGCGCTGATGGCGTTTTTTATGCTGGTTCACTGCCGCATAGGCAGCTTAGAAACTTCCCACGCGTGTTCTATATTCATAGCTAACGTTCACTGCCGCATAGGCAGCTTAGAAAATGAAAAAGTGGCTAGATTATCGCATGCAAAAGTTCACTGCCGCATAGGCAGCTTAGAAATTGCCCCCGACCGCGCAGACGATAGCTTTTGAGTTCACTGCCGCATAGGCAGCTTAGAAACAATCCTCTTGCGTCGGCAAAAGTTTGCCTTGGGTTCACTGCCGCATAGGCAGCTTAGAAAGATCAAACGCACGCGGCGGTTTTTGAAAAAAAGTTCACTGCCGCATAGGCAGCTTAGAAATGTCGATATCGCATTGATTCTTTCATTAATTTGTTCACTGCCGCATAGGCAGCTTAGAAATGACACTAACGAATATTTAAGCAGCGGAACAGGTTCACTGCCGCATAGGCAGCTTAGAAATTGCCAAGTGGCAATTGCTTTGTGTGCGAGTTGTTCACTGCCGCATAGGCAGCTTAGAAAATGGGTTGCTCCAGAAAATACGCGGGCTAAAAGTTCACTGCCGCATAGGCAGCTTAGAAAGAAACGATCTTTTAAATCTTGCAATGTGCAATGTTCACTGCCGCATAGGCAGCTTAGAAATAATTTTATGTCATCTAGCGCATTTTGTTGCTGTTCACTGCCGCATAGGCAGCTTAGAAAGTCAGCGGGGCTCACACCAGGTAAATTGGCAAGTTCACTGCCGCATAGGCAGCTTAGAAACATGCTCTCGTCACCCCTGCTATCTGCTTTGCGTTCACTGCCGCATAGGCAGCTTAGAAATGTCGATAGGCACATACAAAGCGATTTTATATGTTCACTGCCGCATAGGCAGCTTAGAAAGCTGGGTGCAACCACCTGCGGAACAGTAAAATGTTCACTGCCGCATAGGCAGCTTAGAAAATAGGGCGCCATCTAGGCAAAAACAACAAAAGGTTCACTGCCGCATAGGCAGCTTAGAAAACCATTAACCAGATTCGCGAAGCTTTCCAAATGTTCACTGCCGCATAGGCAGCTTAGAAATTTCTAAAAAATAATCAAGGCTGCTTTTACTTGTTCACTGCCGCAGTAGTTTATCTAAGTGGGTTCGCAATAAGATCAGGAAGTAACTCTAATGCCTATTTCCAGATTACGTCCCGGTTCAGGGGCGCGATCACGCAGAAAGGAGACAGCATTGCGAATTTTTTCATTCAGCAGGTTGTTGCCTCGCAAAAACAGTGTATAATTAAAGCGACGGTCGTTGAACTGATAACTGAGATTAGCATCTAAGCGGTGGTATCCTTTAGTTGCCCGTTCACCTTCGCCCGGGTGATTCTGACTTTTTACATGTGTTCGGCGCACATTGGCACGCCATTTTTTGTCATGGTATGCCAGTTTGGTACCAAATCGCGCAGGGGTAATACGAGGAATGTCGCGCTGGCCTTTCGCCGCTCCCTTGAAGGTTGCTCGTACATAGTCAGCAAATAGATCGAGACTGATCTGTTTGCTTAACACTAGACCCAGTTCAGCCTCAGCGCCTCTGAAAACAGCGCGCCTTTGGTTATATAAAAATACTGGCAGATCTTCTCGAGAGTCACCGTGTCTGCGCTGATAGACGAAGTTATCAATATCATTATAAAAAGCCAAGGCGCTTATATGAAAATGTGGGTTTTGATGATGATAGCCCATCTCGTAGTTAAGGCTGGTTTCTTTATTTAAGTTACGGTTACCGATGATAAATTGACCGGTAGCTAAATGGGGGCCATTGGCCATTAGCTCTTCAACACTGGGCATGCGCATCGATCGGGTTAGGCTGAAGTTCAAACGTTTGCCTTTGGAAAGCACCCATTGCGCGGTACTGGAAAAGCTGTGGCTGGTATGTGATAGCTGTGGTTGCTTGTCTGGATCAATTTGTTGGTGCTCAACACGCAGACCAAGCTCAATATGCCCGCGGTCTAGTTGCAAGTCTCCGAGCCAGAAAAAACCATAATTTCTGGTGTTAGCCGGCATGAGAAATGCTTCGGATCCAACAGCAGCAAAATCTTTATTACCTCCTTGTATACCAATGGCCCCCTGCCAGTTCCCAGGCAGGGTATGCAGTAACTCCAGTCGGCCTTCCCAGCCATCGTTGGTAAAGCGAGTGCCTGTCTTGCCATTTTCCAGTTCAGTGTGTTGATAATTGCTGTAGGCTAACTCTAAGTTTATTGCATCAATATTGTCACTAAGATCATCAAATTCGCCTTTGAGGTGGTAGCGGGTCTGTTGCAAGTCTATACGTATTTTTTCCTGCTCCTCTTCGTGTTCTTCTTCCTCTTCGTGGTGATGCACGCCTAGCGGTATGCCATAATTATTTTCCAGGCGACTGATGCTCAGGCCAAGTAAGTGATTATCGCTGATGTGTGACAGACCAAAGCCAAGGTTACTGGCATGCGTGTTGGTGTTATCTATAAAACCAATCTTACTGCTGGCATGATCATCGTTTTCTGCCAGTTGTGGTAATGTGGCAGCACCTTTGATATTGACATTATTAGTGTTGCGATAAAGACCATCCACATGCCAGGCAATATTGCCTTCGCCGCCATCTATTTTAAACACTGTATGGTCGCCGTCATTTACGCTGGAATGACGTAACTCCAGAGAAGCTTTGATTTGTTGTGACATGGTAGCAGGTATGCGGTTGTTAATGATGTTAACCACGCCGCCAACAGCCCCGTTACCAAAGCGCAGAGTAGCTGGACCGCGCAATACTTCAATGCGTTCTGCTAACAGTGCCTCACTACTACTGGCATGGTCGGGGCTGGTATTGGAAACATCAAGCAACTCAATACTGTTTTGCATGACTTTTACGCGGTTAGCACGCTGCCCGCGGATAACTGGAAGACTGACTCCAGTACCAAACGAGGCGGCACTGATGCCGAGTTCTTTTCCTAGTGTTTCTCCCAAAGTAGCGGTTGCACTTTCGCGTAGCTCATCACCTTTAAGCACGGTAACGCCATGAGTTACCCTGTCTTTTCTATCATGTAATGGTGAGGCGGTAACGATCATTGTTTCAGTGTGATTGTCTGGCTTGACTGGTTCTGATACGGCATGCGCTACAGTTGAAAATGACCAAAGCCAAGCCATGGATAAACTGAACATCAAATTATGCTTATTACGAGTACGAGACGTTGTCATCATAAATATATCCCTTAAATACTTTACTTACGGTTATTATATGTATAGCTTAATCTTTCTTAATAGGATAGAGATGACAGCTAAACCATATTATTAGTTCAATAAATGTAAATGATAAAGCTTATGCAGCAGTAATTTAATCTTGAGGGGGGTGTAACTGTGCTAGAAAATACAGTATTAGTTACAGGTGCTGGTTGTCGAGTAGGTTATCATCTTGCTAGATGCCTGCATCAGGATGGCTATACCGTACTGGCTCATTATCGTACGGCTACTGCCGATGCTAAAGCGTTGTATGATGATGGTATTGCCACCATTCAAGCCGATCTGGCTGACAGTGCTGCTATTTTTCAGTTTGTGCAGGCAGTAAAAAATCGTTGCAATAGTATGCGCGCAATCATTCACAATGCTTCTTCTTTTGCGCCTACATCAACTGATCTAACAGAAGCAGCACGACAATACCAGCAATTTTTCACTATACATATGTTGGCACCTTTTTTAATTAATCAAGGGTTAAGATCACAGTTACAGGCTGGAGAACACACCCCAACAGATATTATTCATATTACTGATATTAATGTGGAAAATCCTACACCTGCGTTTGATATTTACGGTACTACCAAAGCAGGACTACATAATATGATGCTGGTGTTGGCAAAAAAATTTGCGCCAGATATTAAGGTCAATGCGATAGCCCCAGGCCCAGTATTATTTAATGCCCAGCACAGTGCAAAGGCAAAACAGCAGATGCTGGCTGAAACACCACTGGCACAGGAAGGGGGTATTGAGCCTGTTTATCTTGTGGTCCAAGGCCTGCTAGCTAATGCTTTTATCACTGGTGCAAGTGTGCCGGTGGATGGTGGTCGCCGTCTGTCCAAACGATAAACTGTCAGTGCCAAGAGCCACGCCTTTCTTATCTACCGTGTATTGCCGCCCTGACAGAAAGCCAAGCAATTCGACCAGTAACGGATACAGAAAGGATTCATCCGTTATATGCTGGACAGGGCGATTGTAGTCATCAGGAAAATGTACGTTCGTTAAAATATCAAGGTCAGCAGAACGATCCTTGATTGTGCTCAATGGATCATCACGGTCACGCCCAAGTTGCACTTCAATATGATTACAAATTGTTTTTAGTGCTGCTGCTGTGACCTCTGTTTCAATAAAAATTACTGCATTAAGAAAGATATTATGACTGTTCATTGATACTGGCAGAGTCTTAATTACCCTGCTGAGCTTAAGGTAGGGGAAGTAGCTTAGCAGACAGCTAATAATTTTGGTGATATTGTCTTTAGGGTCTATATTGCTACCGATGCCTAATAAATAGCCTTTTGTCTGTGTTAATGCCATGACTTGCTGCGTGTGATAATAATTTTAGCGGTATTCTGGCCATGTAACGCCACTGGTTTGCTTAAAGTTAATGTCAGTGAAAGAATAGGATAGCTTGCCAGCAATAATTTGCAAAGGGATTCGGCTAGTGTTTCAATTAGCTGGTAACGGCTGTTTTTAACAAAGCGAACGATAGTGCCTGTAATGGCTTTGTAATCAAGGGCATCGCCAATATGGTCGCTATCTGCGGCAGTTTTGATATTGTAGTCTATTTTTAGGTCAAACGACAGGGTTTGTGGCTTTTTTCGTTCCCAGTCATATACCCCGATAATGGCGTCAATATCAAGGTTGGTAATCTGTATTTTATCCATTAGGTTACCAGCTAAAAAGTGAAAATAACAGGTAATATCCTTATAATAATAGTTTTTTTCAATTTATCATATCATGCCTGAGCCGTTTATTTTAATCATGAACATACTTATTGTCGCTTACTTGATGGGCTCTTTGTCAAGTGCAATTATACTATGCAGGTTAACTGGTTTGCCGGATCCACGATCACAAGGATCCGGCAATCCGGGGGCAACCAATATATTGCGTTTTGCTGACAAGAAGTTAGCAGCAGCAGTACTTTTGCTTGATATATTCAAGGGCTTGTTGCCGGTTATTATAGCAAGGTGGTTGGGGTTGGATTCGTTATGGGCTGCCGCCGTTGCTTTTGCTGCGTTTATTGGCCATATTTATCCGCTGTTTTTTGGTTTCAAGGGCGGCAAAGGCGTTGCAACAGCGTTGGGTGGTTTTATTGCATTATCACCAACAATGGCGATGCTTTTACTATTAAGCTGGTTGGTAGTTTTTGTAATCAGCCGCTTATCATCACTGTCTGCATTAGTGACATCTTTATTGGCGCCTGTTTTTAGTATGTGGATGCTTGATAATATTGGTGCTAGGTGGGTAGTACTGGCGATCGCACTAATTTTACTGGCACGCCATCATACCAATATCAAGCGATTATTAGCGGGCGAAGAGGATAAGGCGTGATTTTTAATTAGGAGGGGTTAATTCATCGAGCGACCAGCGCGATCGCACTATAAAATCGGACTGGGTGTTATTTCCTGTCGCGCAATGGCGCAATGAGCCAGCAAATGCAATCATGGCGCCGTTATCGCTGCAAAATGCTGGACGTGGGTAGTAAATGCAGATGTCAGCTATAGCATTAAATCGGGTACGCAATGCGTTGTTGGCGCTAACGCCACCAGCAACAATCAGGGTACTATGATTTGTCTTTTGTAATGCACGCTGGCATTTAATCACTAGTGTTTCAATTGCAGCTGCTTGAAAAGCGTGCGCGATGTCAGCTTTATCCTGCGCTGACTGTTTGCTGTTTCGCCAGGTGTTCACCGCAAAGGTTTTTAAGCCGCTGAAGCTAAAATCTAACCCTGGGCGGTTAGTCATCGGTCTTGGAAAGCGATATTTATCAGCGATACCTTTTTTCGCTAATGCTTCCAGTGCAGGGCCTCCTGGGTAAGTAAGTCCTAACATTTTTGCTGTTTTATCAAACGCTTCACCAACAGCATCATCAACAGATTCACCCAATATGGTATATTGACCAATATGCTTTACGTCAACCAATAATGTATGACCACCAGACACCAGCAGCGACACAAAAGGGAATGAAGGTGAGTTATTCTCAAGCAAGGGAGATAGTAGATGTCCTTCCATATGGTTGATTGGTAGCACCGGAATTCCCCACGCCCACGCAAGGCTACGACCAATTGTTGCGCCTACCAATAGCGCGCCGGTCAACCCTGGACCAGCAGTATAGGCAATATTGTCAATCTTTAAGCGCGTGCAGTCGGCGGTATTGAGCACATCATTAATGAGCGGTAAAATTTTGCGAATATGATCACGAGAAGCAAGTTCAGGCACCACGCCGCCGTATTTGTCATGCAGATCACTTTGGCTGTAAAGTGCGTGTGCGAGCAGACCTTTGTTATTGTCATACAAGGCGATGCCTGTTTCATCGCATGATGATTCAATGCCTAGTGTCAGCATAAAAATGTTTATTGAATAGCTAATTGAGGCAATATTATCCCGTTTTGTCACTGGATGAGCAATGAAAAACGATATTGAGTGCTTGTTTTTCAGTAAATACTTCGCGATAATAAGAGGCGGTCAACAAATAATACGCAGGAACCGATCAATGCCATCAGTACGCTTGAAAGAAAATGAACCATTTGATGTTGCTTTACGCCGTTTCAAACGTGCGTGTGAAAAGGCTGGTGTAATTGCAGAGGCTCGCGAACGCCAGGCATATGAAAAGCCAACAACAGCGCGTAAACGTGCCTTTGCTGCTGCTGTTAAGCGTTATCAGAAAAAGCTATCCCGTGAAAGTGCGCGTCGCGTTCGCATGTACTAAAAATCAAAGCATTATGCCCGCTAAACCCAGCCCATTAAAAACTGTTATTCAGGACAGTGTTAAAGCAGCAATGCGTGCGCAAGATAAAGCGCGCCTTGCGATATTGCGGCAGATTACTGCTTCAATTAAACAGGTTGAAGTTGATAAAAGGCAGGATTTGGCTGATGATGGCATCGTTGCCATTTTAACCAGAATGTGTAAACAACGTCGCGATTCACTAAGCCAGTTTGAGCGGGCAGGGCGCGATGATCTAGTCGCCATTGAAGCTACGGAGTTGGCTGTTATCAGTGAATTTATGCCAATAGCGCTGACAGAAGATGAAATTAACAATGCCATTGAGGTGGCTATTGTACAACTAGGCGCCTCTGGTGCGGGCGATATGGGCAAAGTAATGGGTGCGTTGCGTGCTCAGATGCAGGGACGTGCAGATATGGCTGTTGTCAGCCGTCTTGTTAAAATAGCGCTTACTAGGTAATTGATAGCCTTGCCATGCTAATATAGTGGCAAGTTTACTTTTGTAGCAGTTACAGGCATTAGGCATCACTCATGGCTGGTCGAATTCCACAGCAATTCATTGATGATTTATTGTTGCAGGTTGATATTGTTGACGTGATTGATCCACGGCTTCCCTTAAAAAGGGTTGGCAGGAACTTCCAGGCTTGTTGTCCATTTCACAACGAAAAAACCCCTTCTTTTACTGTTAGCCCAGATAAGCAGTTTTACCATTGTTTTGGTTGCGGCGCTAACGGCACTGCCGTTGGGTTTTTAATGGATTATGAACAAATGGGCTTTGTTGAATCAATACATGAACTTGCGGATATGGTTGGCGTGGCTATGCCAGTAACAACACAGCCTTTATCACTAGTCAGCAAGGACATATATGACTTACTGGATAAGGTCAGCCAGTATTATGTCCGTCAATTGCAAACGCATCCTCAGAGAACCTTTTTTTTGGCTTACTTAGAGCGTCGTGGCTTGTTGCCTCAGACTGTTGAGCGGTTTGCTGTTGGTATGGCGCCAGATGGCTGGGATAATCTGCTTAAATCATTTGGCAATAGTGAACGTGATCGTCAGCGACTGAATGAAGCTGGACTTTTAAGCAATAATGAATCTGGAAGGCAGTATGACCGTTTCCGTAATCGTCTTATGTTTCCAATTCTTGATCGTCGAGATCGGGTGGTTGGTTTTGGTGGGCGAACGCTTGATGACAGCATTAGTCCCAAATATCTTAATTCACCCGAAACCAAAGTTTTTCAAAAAAGTAGCCAGCTTTATGGTTTGTTTCAGGCGCGTAAATCTCAGCCTAAATTAAATCGCATTATCATCGTTGAAGGCTATATGGATGTGCTTACCTTGGTGAATAATGGCATCACTAATGCCGTAGCCACACTAGGCACTGCAGTGACGACCGATCATTTGCGCCAGGCAATGCGCACCTCACCAGAAATTGTGTTTTGTTTTGATGGTGATCGTGCTGGGCAACAAGCAGCTTGGCATGCAGCAGAAACTGCATTGCCGATGCTGGGTGGCAATAACCAGTTCAAGTTTGTGTTTCTGGCTGATGGCGATGACCCAGATAGTTTTTTAAAACAATGGGGGCAAACTGCTTTTGTGAGTCTGGTGACTAAGGCCAAAAACTATTCTGACTTCTTTTTTGACTATTTGAAAGGTTCGCTTGATATAAGCTCAATGGACGGTCGATCGCGTTTGGTGGAAACTGCAAAACCTTATCTTCGGCATGTTCCGCTAGGTTTGTATCGCGATATGTTAGAACAACAACTGGCAGACAGAGCAAAAGTAGATATCGCTTTATTGCGAAGGCATCTTAACGCGCCTTTGCCTTTGCATGCAAAAAAAACAACACAATCACGGCGGACAAAATCAAAAATATCGCCGCTAGTGGAAACGGCAATGACTATTCTGCTGCAATATCCAATATTTTATGCTGATATTGCCATAGATGAACTGGACAAAATAGCTACTTTGGATATACCAGGCATAAAAATGCTGGTTGCGCTGATTAAAACCTTACGCCAGAATCCGCGCCTAAAGACTGCTGGGCTACTGGAGCGATCAAAAGGCAGTAGGCATGATGAATATTTAAGACAGCTGGCGCTAAAGCGATTGGCTTTATCCTCAAATGGGTTAAAGCATGAGTTATTAGGCGTTATTCAGCGGCTCTGTCAGCAGGCATCCAGACAACGGCAAGAGCAGTTAATAGGAAAGAATAATGATCCCAGTCAGTTAACAGAAGGAGAAAAAAAGGAGCTAAAGTCATTCAAGTAGACTAATAAACTGCGATGTACATGTATAATTATTACAATTTTGGTTATAATAGAAAGTTAAGTTTCTGTTTACTAAAATGACAAAAAGACCATAATGAAAGATCATCAATCGCTTATTAGAGAGCTTATTAATATTGGTAAAGAACGAGGTTATCTTACTCATGGTGAGATCAATGATCACCTACCTGAAGATTTGGTTGATGTTGATCAAATTGAAGATGTCATTAGCATGTTCAATGGGTTAGGTATCGTAGTCTGTGAGGATGGCTTAGATACTGATGAGATGGAGCGCCTAGCTGAGGCAGCATCAGGCAGTGATGAGGTGTCAGTGGAAGAGACGGCAGCCCATTTGGCCAGTTCTGCTGATGGTGAGTTTGGTCGTACTGCTGATCCAGTGCGTATGTACATGCGAGAAATGGGCTCTGTTGATCTGTTAACCAAAAAAGATGAGATTGAGATTGCCAAGCGAATTGAGGCGGGGCTGAGAGAAAGTCTAGTAATATTATCAACATACCCTACTTGTATCACGGTATTTCTTGATCAATATAGCGCTGTTGAAGCCGGTGAATTACGCCTTAAAGAGCTTATAAAAGAGTGCGCAACATCTGATGAACATGAAGAGATTACCCATGTTGCAGAAGAAGATACGCGAGCACAAGCCTTAGATGATGATAGTGCATTAGTTGGTATTGATCCGGAATTAGCCCATCAGCGTTTTACGGACTTGCGTACAGCGCATGCTGAACTAATAAGTGCCAGTAGTAAGGAAGGTGCGGCTGTGGCACAGAAACAGGTAACTAACTTGTTTATGGAGTTTAAGTTGGCGCCAAGAACATTAGCAATTTTAAGCGGCCTGTTGATTGATGCTGCTGAAGCGATTCATGAACAGGAAAAGATTGTCGCCAAAATTGTTGTGGACATGGCACGGATGAATCGTCGTGATTTTATCAATTCATTTGCTGGTAATGAAACTAACACGAGCTGGGCAGATAAACATATCCGCGCCAAAAAGCATTATTCATCTATCATCAGAAAAAACCTTGATGTCATTATCAAAGCGCAGACAAAAATGACCAAGATTGCAGAGGACCGACAGACGACAGTTGCAGAAATTAAAGGAATCAATCGGCAAATATCAATAGCACAGTCAAAAGCACGTCGTGCTAAAAAGGAGATGGTTGAAGCAAATCTGCGCCTAGTTATTTCCATTGCCAAAAAATATACCAACCGCGGATTGCAATTTTTAGATTTAATCCAGGAAGGTAATATTGGGTTAATGAAAGCAGTTGATAAATTCGAATATCAGCGTGGCTACAAATTTTCTACCTATGCAACATGGTGGATTCGTCAAGCAATTACCCGATCAATTGCCGATCAGGCGCGCACTATTCGTATTCCAGTGCACATGATTGAAACGATCAATAAACTAAATCGTATTGCCCGTCAGATGTTACAGGAAATGGGGCGGGAGCCAACGCCAGAAGAGCTGTCAGAGCGTGTTGAAATGCCAGAAGATAAGATACGCAAAGTGCTGAAAATATCCAGAGAGCCCATTTCAATGGAAACACCCATTGGTGACAATGAAGATTCACATCTGGGCGATTTTTTTGAGGATATCAATACGGTATCACCTCAAGAATCAGCGATGATGACAGGACTAAAAGAGGTAACAAAAGGGGTATTAGATGGGTTAACAGACCGTGAATCTAGAGTGGTGCGTATGCGTTTTGGTATTGGTATGAATACTGATCACACGCTGGAAGAAGTTGGTAAGCAGTTTGATGTAACCCGTGAACGTATTCGCCAAATTGAAGCAAAAGCATTGCGTAAGTTACGTCATCCAACGCGATTAGATGTGTTACGAAGTTTCGTAGATGCAGATAATGGCTAAGCTGTTAGGGCCTATAGCTCAGTTGGTTAGAGCAGGGGACTCATAATCCCTTTGTCCGGGGTTCGAATCCCTGTAGGCCCACCATAATTATTGCAAGGAATACGGGAGATAGGCTTATTCCAAAGTATATTAAATTATTGACAGCCAAGTAGTTGTTATTTTGCTGCACGTAGCATTATTTGAGCCAGAAATCCTGCCTAATAGTGTAACATTATTCGCTTATGTGCTTAATAAAAACTGACTTTGCAGCATTTATATTTTGGTTAAGCGATCGACGTCTTTTTGCCTGTACGACAAAAGCAACACAATATTATGACAAGCCATGTTATCGTGATGAAAATGTGTTTTTGTTTAGGCCTGAGTCACGAGGGTTGTTACCCACCCATATACTCAATATGTTTACCGCTGATGGGAAAATGTATCCCAATGCGGACAAAAAGTCGTAGTTTAAACCTGGCAAATGCCACTGCTATTATCTATCATCCTATATGAGGCATGGCGCGATCTTGGCTATAATGATACGGCAAATTGATCAACGTGCAAAACTGCTAGCTTACTGCGGTGTTGACAGCAACAGAAGTCAATGATGAAACAAGCATTAATTCATTTTAGTTAGTGAAAATCTTAAGTATTAACGCAAACTATAGAATTGGTGGCTATGGGTAGATTCGAACTACCGACCCCATCATTATGAGTGATGTGCTCTAACCAACTGAGCTACATAGCCGTATAGAAGCGGGCAATTCTACGTGCCCAATGGGTAAATATCAAGCAATTTATTATCAATTATAATGAACGGTTATGTTAGCTATTTCCCGGATAGCGGTTAGACATTAAAACGAAAATACATAATATCACCGCCTTGAATAATATAATTTTTGCCCTCTAGTCGCCATTTACCAGCGTCTTTGGCACCCTGTTCGCCACCATATTTTATAAAGCTATCAAAGCTGATCACCTCGGCTCTGATAAAGCCCTTTTGCAGGTCAGTATGGATAACGCCAGCGCCTTCAAAGGCAGTTGCCCCAATGTTAACTGTCCAGGCACGTACTTCTTTTTTGCCAGCAGTGAAATAAGTATGCAAGCCGAGGAGCGCGTAGCCCTTATGAATAATGCGGTTTAGCCCAGGCTCTTTTAGGCCTGATTCAGCTAAGAACTCATCTTTTTCTGCATCATCAAGCTCCGCGATATCTGACTCAACAGTAGCACAAATGCTGACGATAGCTGAATTTTCCTTTTCTGCCAGTATAGTCAGTGCATCAAGCATAGGATTATTTGCTAGGCAATTTTCAGAGATATTGGCAATATACATTACCGGCTTAGCAGTTAGCAGATGGATATCATGCAACAAATCCAATTGCTGTTCTTCCAGTTGCATTGTGCGAACAGCTTTACCCTGATCCAGTTGTTCTCTCACCAGATTTAATAGCATTAGGCGCGCGGTTGCTACTTTATCGCCCCTTTTGGCATCACGACTTGTTTTAGTCATGGCTTTTTCAACACTTGCTAGATCAGCCAGTGCTAATTCGGTATTGATGACTGCAACATCATCAATCGGCGATACCTTATTGGCGATATGGGTCACATTGCTGTCTGTAAAACAGCGAACCACATGTGCTATAGCATCTGTTTCACGGATGTTGGCCAGAAATTGATTACCAAGACCTTCACCCTTTGATGCTCCAGCCACTAACCCGGCTATATCAACAAATTCCATGGTTGTGGGTACGATACGTTCTGGCATAACAATTTCTGCCAATTTATTGATTCTGTGTTCGGGTACTAGCACGGTGCCTATATGGGGTTCTATGGTACAGAACGGGTAATTATGTGCATCTGTGCCAGCTTGGGTCAGCGCATTAAATAAAGTTGATTTACCTACGTTGGGCAGTCCAACAATACCACATTTAAATCCCATGATGTTTTCTGTCTTGTGAATGTAGCCAATTCATGGCTTTAGCCAAATCGCCCGATAACAGGTCGGGTAATATCTGTAAAGCATTGTCTATTGATGACAGGATGAGATCTTTATCAGCGTGTGATGGCTTGTTGAGCACATGGTTGATGGCTTGTTGATTTTTCTCTGGACGACCAATGCCAATACGGCAACGATAAAAACTATTAATGCCAAGCTTTGCAATGATATCGCTCAGACCATTATGTCCGCCGTGGCCGCCACCATACTTCAAGCGCGCAGTGCCTGTTGGCAAATCAAGTTCATCATGAATAATCAGTATATTTGTCAGCGCTATTTTGTAAAAGTGCACCAGTTTGGCTACTGATTGACCGCTGTTATTCATAAAAGTCAGTGGCTTAAGTAAAAATAATTCGTGTTGCAAATAGGGTTGGCGAATAAATCGGCTCTGGTACTTGTTTTCAACATTCAAAGTAACGCCTAATTGTTCAGCTAACTGATCCAGCCACCAAAAACCAACATTATGCCGTGTGTGTTGGTATTGAGTACCAGGGTTGCCTAGACCAGCGATTAACCAATTAGCCACGTTCTATTAATTGCTAGTAAGTATTTACTCTTCAGAATCGTCCTCTGGTGCAATTGTATCATCAATTGGGTTATCATCATTTTCAGTTTCTACAACAACACGTGGCGTATGAATATTGGCAACAGCCTGATCGTAAGATGAGCGTTCACCTTCGGCAAGATTTTCAGCTTGAATATGCGACAATGCAACCGAAGAAACGCTTTCAGGCAGGACAATTTCAGACAAATGAATAGTTGCATCCAGATCTAGAGATGCTAGATCAACTTCAATATATTCTGGCAGGTCCTTTGGCAGGCAGGCAATCTCAATATCGGTCATAAGGTGAGAGACTATTCCTCCTTTTTTAACCCCAGGGGCGACATCGTTGCCAACAAAGTGTAATGGCACAACCATGGTCATGACTTGTTTATTATCAATGCGTAAAAAGTCAGCGTGCATGATTTTATGTGTGCTTGCTGGATGACGTTGCAGATCTTTTAATACAACCTTGTTTTTTTTGCCATCAACAATCAGGGTCAGGATATGAGCATAAAATGCTTCTTCTTCCAGATGACGGATCAGTTCGTTATGGTTTAATGTCAGCGATATAGGCTTATCATTTGCACCATACATGATTGCTGGCACTTTACCTGCATGACGTAGGCGGCGGCTTGCACCTTTTCCTAAGTCAGTACGTAGATCGGCATGTACTTCAAATAGATTTTCCATTTTTATTCTCCAAAAAGCAAACGAGCATCAGCATGCTCATCAAACACCACCTATATGATAGCAGTATTGTTACTTTCCGCGACCAGAAAGCGTTGTGCTTAAACATCATTCCATATAGAGCGAGCTAACAGAACCCCCGCTACCGACTCTATACATTGATTCGGCGAGCATTTCGGCAATATTTAACGAGCGAATTTTACTACAATTTCGCGCGTTTTCATTTAAAGGGATACTGTTGGTAACGACCAATTCGTCCAACACAGAGTTTTTAATATTATTAACAGCATGCCCAGATAAGACCGGATGAGTACAATAGGCAGCGACATGGGCTGCGCCTTGCTCTTTTAGGGCAGCAGCACCTGCACATATTGTCCCTGCTGTATCAACGATATCATCAATAATGATACAGGTAAGACCATTAACATCACCAATAATATTCATTACTTTGGCAACATTTGGTTGTGGACGGCGTTTATCAATAATGGCCAACTCCGCATCCAATAATTTGGCAAAGGCGCGTGCACGCACTACGCCACCTATATCAGGAGATACTACCACCAGATCAGAATAATTATGTTTCCAAATGTCGCCAAGCAATACTGGTGCAGCATATACATTGTCAACTGGACATTCAAAAAAACCCTGAATCTGATCGGCATGTAAGTCAACCGTTAATAGCCTATCAGCACCTACGCCAGCTAGCATATTGGCAACAACCTTTGCCGTGATGGACACTCGGGCAGACCGAGGACGTCTGTCTTGTCTGGCATAACCAAAGTAGGGTATAACTAGAGTAATGCATTTGGCCGAGGCGCGACGGATAGCATCCGTCATTATCATTAATTCCATCAGATTATCATTGGCAGGCATATTGGTTGACTGCACAATAAACACGTCCTTACCGCGTACATTATCCAGCACTTCAACCATAATTTCGCCATCACTGAAGGCGTCAACCGTTATTTTGCCAAGTGGTATGTTAAGTGACTTGGCGATATATTTAGCCAGATCGGGATTGGCATTACCAGTAAACACCATCATGTTGGCATGGATACTGTGTTCCTCTGGTTGAATAAGCTTGTTTTTTTTCACGGTGATTTGCTGAAATGCCTGTCAAAAACAATATAAATGGCTGGGGTACCAGGATTCGAACCTGGGAATGCAGGGATCAAAACCCTGTGCCTTACCACTTGGCGATACCCCAGCAGATAAAGTCCTGAAACTATCCAAAATATATGACAACTTAATTTTGCAAGCATTGAGAAATCAATGGTGACCGGTTGCAGCCCTTTGCCACAAAGCCTTGCCAGTTTTTGGGTAGTTTTCCCATTATTTTCCGTGCTTGCATCTTATTGTTAACGCTAGCAAACACACAGGCACCTGTGCCAGTCATCCTTGATGAAGCGTATCTGCCAAGCCAATCAAGGGCATCAGCAACAGGCTGATAATATTTTCTTACTATGTCCTCCAAGACATTTCTACCTTCCCCAGAAAGGAAGTCTGATATTGTGATAGGTTCGCAGTATCGTGTCAATTCTGGCGATGAAAATACTTTGGCAGTAGAAACGCGGCAATCAGGTGCAATAACGATATACCAAGTCTCTGGCGGTGATATGGTCGTTAATATGTCGCCAACACCTTCCGCCCAGGCAGCGTTACCATGAATAAAAATAGGTATGTCTGCGCCGAGAGATAGGCCTAGTTGCTTTAACTCAACATCACTTAGTTGACAATTCCATAGCCGGTTTAATGCAATAAGAGTAGTAGCTGCATTCGAACTACCACTCCCCAGTCCGCCTCCTATTGGTAGCCGCTTGTCAATGCTGACGGCAACACCCTGGTTGCTATTTACGTACCGCTTAAGATGGGTAGCGGCACGGATAATTAAATTGTCACTGTTAGCTACCCCAGCAACAGGTGTTAATAACGATATATCAGGCTTACGGGTTACCTTAAATTGCAAATAATCACAATAATCTAGAAATTGAAACACAGTTTGTAATTCATGATAGCCATCATTACGCTGACTAGTAACGTGTAAAAAAAGATTTATTTTTGCCGGCGAAGGCCATGTCGTTGCGTTTGTTAGTGCCACGTTTTTGACTGCTCTGAGCTGGTCGTTTTCCACTGGTCAATTACAAGACGCAGGCGTTGTCCTGTATCAGCATTTTTAATAAACATTTTCGTTGGCATCGCTAGTGTCTTGAAATTAGCATAATCCAGATAATCAATTGTCCAGCTTTGCTGAAGCAAGCGAGTCGGGCGTCCCCTGTTGTCATAAGCTATGGATTCAATACTGTTAGGAGCAGGAATGCCTCGTACCCAGTAACGTAGTGAGTTGATGGGCAAATGCACATCGAGTACTTTATGGATTAAGTTTTCAGCATCAGTTGACACTACCTGCTGGTTGTTACTGGTAATGAGCACAGCACTTTCTTTAGTTCCATTCAGTATGACTGTTTTTTGGGCAAAGGGACCATACAGTTTTATTTGGTAGGTGTCATCAAATTCTTGCCATAAGAGCCGAGCGTGCCATCCCTCTTTACCTTGAGCAATAATAGCTCTACCCTGAATTTTCCAGTTTTCCAATTTTTTAAGTTGCAGTATTCGCTGGTTTTTCAATTCATTTATGCTAGTGCTAGCATCAGGGCGCTGTTGCCAGACAGGTGTACAGCCTCCCATATGCAGCAGTATGATAAATGCCAATAGATATTTCATAGCCCAAAGCGACGTATGGTATGTAATAATAAACTGTTTTTGTCATCTTTTGCTATTGCTCTCCGCCAGATTTTTCTGGCCTCATCATGCTTATTTTGCATCCATAACACTTCACCAAGATGTGCCAAAAAATCTACATCATCGCGAATATTGATGGCTTTTTTTAATAGCGCTACCGCTTTATCTAAATTACCCAGTCGGTAATATGCCCATCCTAGACTGTCAAGGTAAAATGGATTGTCGGGACTTAATGCAACTGCTTTATTAATAAGTTCAAAGGCTTCTTTGTGCCGATTGGTTCTGTCTGTTAATGTGTAACCAAGTGCGTTTAATGCGCGATGATGGTTGGGGTTTTGCTTGATAATAGTGCGAAAATCGTCTTCTAGAATAGCTAAACGATTCAAACGTTCGGCGATCATTGCGCGTCCGTACAGCAAGTTAGAATCATCTGGATATCGTGATAAGGCTTCTGTGTATAAATTAAACGCGGCATAATATTCGCCGTATTCTGCCAATAATGCAGCTTCAAGCAGGTAGTATCGGGTGGTTTGTTCGGACTGGCGATCGCGCATTAATTGTAGATGTAGACGCGCTTTTCCTACTTGTCCGCTATCTGCTAATAAGTTGATATATCGTGACTGTGCCTCTTCAAATCTGTTGCTATCTGCTGGTACAGACGCAAACCATACCAGTGCATTATCAAGGTTGTTGTCTATTTCTTCAGCCAAACCCATCAGGTAAGAGACTTGTTTGTCAGGGTCTTTTGTAACAATGCGGCTGAAATGCTGTTTGGCTGTTTTACCGTCTTTTTCTTTTAGTGCTAACATGCCCAAGGCGTAGATAATATCTACACTGTCAGGGAATTGTTTTTGCAACGCAGTAAATGCCACACGCGCCTGATCAATGTGATTATTTTCACCGAGCGATGCTGCATAGGCGAAACGTACATCTTTACTTGCTGTTTTTTTAGTGGCGATTTTTTTCAGTACGGCTATTGCTTCATTATCTTTGCCCTGCTGTTGTAGAATGTCCGCCTTTAGCATGTAGGCTTCTTCCCGTTTTGGCGCCTGCTTTAATACCAGATCAATAGCAGGTAAAGCAGGCTCGTAACGTTTAAATAACGTAGCTAAGCGTGCGTAGGCCAATAAAGCTTCCAGATCGTTATTTTTATAACTATCTAGGCGTTGCAGCACTGACAATGCCCGATCAGATTCCATGAGACTGCTGAAGTTAGCGGCGATATGGTTTAAGTAGTCGCGCGCTTTATTGGGGGCCAGATTAAGCGAGGTATTAATCGCTTCTATTAAAGCGCCATCATCGCCTCTTAAAATGAGCAAAGGAGTCTGCATGACATAAATGTCACCATTGGTTGGCTCAACTTCCAGCCAGCGATCAAGTGCGCGGCTGATGCGTTGATTGTCGCGAGATAAAAGAGCTGCTTGTGCTGAGCGCCCAGCAATGGTAGCCGATTCGGTCAGCATGGATGCCCTATAATAGAGATCGGCAGCAGATGTTAATTTGTTTCTTTGACTTGCTGTTTCAGCCGCCAAGATGTAATACATAAGTTCTGGCGTGAGTGATAGCGGCATGATAGCTACTTCAGTGTCATTAATATTTGTCTCTTTTGCTTCAGCAGGGTTTTCAATAGGCGTAGGTGGGTAAGATGCGCATGCCAGCAATGAAATACAGGCACAAAAGACCAAACAATGTCTTGCTAAATTTGAGGCTTTTCTCGGTAACATTGCAATGAATCCATAATAAATTAACCTGACTAACCGATTTTGATAGAATAGGTTTTTAAGTTGGTTAAGCTGACTAACGATATAACAGACTGTAAAGTTTACCAGTATTTAACGACGACTTATCACAAATAATATGCAATTTTTCATCTACGGCATCAACCATAAAACCGCCCCCGTCAATATTCGCGAACATATCGCATTTAATGATGCATTATTGCCTGAAGCCTTGACATCTTTAAAAAAACAGACCAATGTGATTGAAGCGGTAATCGTGTCTACTTGTAATCGTACAGAAGTATACTGTCACATAAATGGAAATGACAAACCTATTAAGGAATGGTTGCATTATTTTCATCAACAAGATGCCGATTCGTTAAATGATTATATCTATCAGTATCAGGGTAACGATGCTATTCGTCATTTGTTGCGGGTAGCGTGCGGACTTGATTCTATGATACTTGGCGAACCTCAGATTTTAGGGCAAATCAAAACTGCGTATGGTCAGGCGCTTAATGCTGGTGCAATAGGAAAAAAATTAGGGCGCCTATTTCAACATGTGTTTGCCGTTGCCAAACAGGTACGGACAGACACAGCGATAGGTAGTAGCCCTGTTTCAGTGGCATTTGCCGCAGTCAACCTAGCCAGACAGATTTTCAGTAATCTGGCTGACTCAACGGCATTATTAGTTGGTGCTGGTGAAACAATAGATCTTGCCGCTTACCACTTGCGTGACAGCGGTATTGGACGCGTCATCATTGCTAATCGTACGATTGAAGCTGCTTATGATTTTGCTAGGCGAGTGAACGGCTACGCAATTAGACTGAGCGATATGCCAACACACTTGGCTGAGGCAGATATTGTGATTAGTTCTACCGCTAGCCAGTTACCAATTTTGGGTAAAGGTACTGTTGAGCAAGCGATAAAACAACGAAAACGTCGCCCCATGTTTATGATTGATATTGCCGTGCCCAGGGATATTGAATCTGAGGTTGGTGATTTAGAAGACGTTTACCTATATTGTGTTGATGATTTACGAGAAATTGTTGATGAGAATCTGCAATCGCGGCGTGATGCAGCACTTAAAGCAGAAGAAATTATTGCCAGCGAGGTTAATAATTTTATTGGTTGGCTACAAGCGCAAGATGATGCTGTTCCCGTTATCAGGCAGCTAAGAAAAAGGATGGAACAGGAAAGTGAGCGCTTACGTAAAAAAGCAAAGAAACAACTGGAACAAGGCTTGCCAGCAGAGCAAATCATTGATAATTTTGCCCGATCTCTGACCAAACAATTATTGCATGAGCCAAGTACACAGCTACGGCAGGCAGGCTTTACCGATAATAGTCGTTTAATTGAAGCGGTGCGTACACTGTTTAATATTAGGGATTAACGTATGAAAGAATCAACAAGGCGTAAATTGGAAATATTAGCCAAGCGACATGAGGATATTGCCGAATTGCTTGCTGATTCACACATAATAGCCAATCAAAACAAATTTCGTGAGTTATCGCAAGAATACGCTCAGTTAACACAGGTTGTAGCTAATTTTACTCGCTATCAAGCATGTGTGTTAGCGATAGAGGATGCCAAGGTTATGTTACAGGAAGACGATCAAGAGTTGCGCGATATGGCCAGAGAGGAATTATTGGAAAAGGAAGTTATAGAAGAACAGTTAGAGCTTACCTTGAACAGATTACTTTTGCCCACAGATCCAAATGATAGACGCAATATTTTCCTGGAAGTGCGTGCTGGGACGGGTGGCGATGAAGCAGCCCTTTTTGCTGGTGATTTGTATCGCATGTACAGCCGTTATGCAGAAACCCGCCGTTGGCAGATTGAGCTTATTAATGTCCAGGAAGGCGAGCATGGTGGTTACAAAGAAGTTGTCATGCGCATTATTGGCGATGGTGCCTATTCACAGCTAAAATTTGAATCAGGCGGTCATCGGGTACAGAGGATTCCGGAAACTGAATCACAAGGCCGTATTCATACTTCGGCTTGCACTGTTGCCATCATGCCAGAAGTTGATGAAATTAACCAGATTAACATCAATCCAGCTGATCTTCGTGTTGATACTTTTCGTGCATCAGGTGCCGGCGGTCAGCATGTTAATAAAACAGATTCTGCGATTCGGATTACCCATTTGCCAACAGGCATTGTAGTAGAATGCCAAGACCAGCGATCACAACACAAAAATCGTGCGCAGGCAATGGCAGTATTGCAGGCACGTATTATGGCCGAAAAACAGCAAAAGCTTGACTCAGAACAAGCTGAAACCAGAAAATTGCAGGTGGGTAGCGGTGATCGCAGCGAAAGGATTCGCACTTATAATTTTCCGCAGGGCCGGTTCACTGATCATCGGATTAATTTAACCTTGTATAAGCTTACAGAAATTATGGCAGGGAATCTGGATCAGGTTATTGAGCCTTTAGTCAGGGAATACCAAGCTGACCGGCTTGCGTCGCTGGATAGACTTTAATCAGCGCGCATGGTTACTGCCCTGATCTCTGTAACATCATCTGCAGGTTTATATAATGCCCAGCCAATCCTGAGGTTTAAGAAAGACTTTATAGAGAGCCTCTTCGGGGCTCCCAGCTTCTGGTTGCCAGTTATAATGCCATTTAACAAGTGGTGGCAGTGACATTAAGATTGACTCTGTGCGACCGCCCGATTGTAAGCCGAAAAGCGTGCCACGGTCGTAAACCAAATTAAATTCAACATAACGCCCACGGCGATATAGCTGAAAGTTACGCTCACGCTTGCCATAGGCTTTATTTTTCTGACGCCTGACAATGGGAATATAAGCATCAGCATAGCTATCACCAATATGTCGTACCAAGCTAAAGCAACGGTCAAAACCACCTGCATTTAAGTCATCAAAAAACAAACCACCAACGCCCCGAGGCTCATTGCGATGAGGTAAGAAAAAATATTCATCACACCATTTTTTATAGCGTGAGTAAATGTTATCGCCAAAAGGTGCGCAGGCACTCTGAGCAGTTCTATGCCAATGGATAACATCCTGCTTATCACCGTAATATGGGGTTAAATCATAGCCACCACCAAACCACCATATTGGCTGTTCACCTTTTTTTTTCACCATAAAAAAACGAACATTAGCATGTGATGTAGGCACATAAGGATTATGGGGATGGGTAACTAGGGATACGCCTAATGCTACAAATTTTCGCCCGGCAAGATCGCGATGACCCATGGCAGTTGCTGCGCTGGGTAGCTGGTTGCCAGCAACGTCTGAAAAATTAACCCCGCCGCGCTCAAATATAGCACCATCTGTTAATAAACGAGCGCGACCACTGCCTTTATTGTGTTGGTGCTGCCAGTTATCTTCAATAAATCTGCTGTGACCATCAACAGCTTCTAGAGCAGAGCAGATATGATCTTGTAAGGCTAAAAAATAAGTGCGAACAGCATTAATATCAGGCTGATTCATCGAATAATTTTTCCTGTGTGGGCATTTTTGATTGTTGATGGTAAATCAGCACCTGAGCAATGCCCCGATAGCAGATAATCAATATCAGACAATCTTAAACGAACATGGTGAGCTGCTTTGGCTGGGCGCATACCAGTTATATTGGCGCTGGTTGATATGATAGCGCCACCAAAATGTTGGCATAAATCGTGTGTCTGACGATGGGCGGTGACCCGAACAGCGATAGTGTCGTGTATACCAGACAGGTAAGGAGGGGTATCAGTGTCTGCAACTAATAACCATGTTGTTGCGCCCGGCCATGATGCGTTAAGTTTTTGCATAATCATCTCAGGCACTGGCTGGATAAAGTCCTGCAGCTGATTAAAATTGGCGGCAATCAGGATAAAGCCTTTTTTCCATGAACGCTGTTTTATAGTTAAAATACGCGCTACTGCCTGTTCATTCCAGGGGTTACAACCTAGCCCATATACTGATTCTGTCGGGTAGGCAATAATGCCACCACCTTTAAGCGTGGCTACAGCTCGTCTTATTTTCCAGTTTGACATTTTTGTTAATCGTTAAATTGTAAGCGTAGAAAATGCTAGTTTGCAACTAAGCCCAACTGACCGCTAACGCCTAAATTAGTCTCATACTTATGTGTTATCAGCCTTGTGTTTGTTGTTCTCTGGCAATTGCGCGGTAACCAATATCATCACGATAATACCTGTCTTTCCAGTTAATTCTGTTCACCATTTTATAAGCGCTCTTTTGTGCTTTGGCAACCGTTTCGCCCAGTGCGGTAGCACATAAAACACGGCCACCAGCGGTGACTAAGTTGCCATCTTTTTTGTCCGTGCCTGCATGGAAAACTTTCGCATATTCAGTATCAATATTTTCTAGGCCGCTGATGACCTGACCTGTCTGGTAAGCATGGGGATAGCCTTTTGAGGCTAATACTACACCAACGGCGGCACGTGAATCCCAGCGCGCTGATGCTGTATCAGCTTTACCTTCTAATATAGCTAGGCATAGCTCAAGCAAATCTGATTGTAAGCGCATCATAATTGGCTGTGTTTCCGGATCACCTAGGCGGCAATTATATTCCACCACCCTCGGATTGCTGCTACTGTCAATCATTAAGCCTGCATATAAAAAGCCGGTATAGGGGTTGCCATCTTTAGCCATGCCTGTCACGGTAGGCTCAATTATTTGGCTCATAATACGAGCATATATGTTGGATGTGACAACTGGTGCAGGCGAATAAGCACCCATGCCGCCAGTGTTTGGACCCAAATCGCCATTATCCCGTGCCTTGTGATCTTGCGACGTTGCCAGCGGTATTATGTGCTTGCCATTAACCATCACAATAAAACTGACTTCTTCTCCAGTCATATATTCTTCAATAACCACACGCTGACCTGCCTCACCAAAAGCCTGACCTGACAGCATGTTTTTAACAGCATCAACTGCTTGGCTTTGTGTCTGGGCAACAACAACACCTTTGCCTGCTGCCAAACCATCAGCTTTAACAACGATGGGCGTGCCCTGCTGCTTAATATAGGCAATGGCGCTTGACTTTTCTGTAAACACTTCATAGGCGGCTGTTGGAATAGCATGACGTGTTAAAAAATCTTTACTGAAATACTTTGATGCTTCCAGTCTGGCAGCATTTTTTGTCGGACCAAAAGAGCGCAAGTCTGCTTTATTAAATTCGTCAACTATGCCATTGACTAACGGCAATTCTGGGCCAACAATGGTCAAATCAACCGAATTATCTTGAGCAAAGCTAACCAGACCAGTGATGTCATCGGTTGCAATCGCAATGTTGGTTATAGCGGGTTCTTTCAGTGTGCCAGGATTGCCCGGTGCGATATAAAGATGCGAGCATAACGGCGATTGCTTTAATTTCCATGCCAATGCATGTTCACGACCACCGCTACCAATAACTAAAATTTTCATGCCTATTATGATAACTAAATTGACCGTTGCTTGCTTAAGATGATGTGTGTAAGGCACATTCATTTAGACGACCTCAGGATTTTTCAAAGCACCCTACCCCGGTTTGATTGATTTAACCAGCAATAACAGCAAACTGCGGAAAGCATGTGTTGCCATACAAACTTTAAATGGCGGCACTCAATAGTGTATGATAGCGGAAGTTTGTTGCCCGGGTGGTGAAATTGGTAGACACAAGGGACTTAAAATCCCTCGGCTTTGCGGTCGTGCCGGTTCGAGTCCGGCCCTGGGCACCAAGGCTTACTGATATGGAGAAACATATTGTCATCAATTCTCTATGTGACTATGCTGTTAAATAGATTAGAAATATCAATGAATTTAAACAAAAATTTCAAGAATAAATAATCAAAGACTTCGTCAAATCTCTTAGGAAAAGCCCAACAGGAATTGGTCTAATATTTGAAGCTATGGAGTTTAGAAAAAGTAGAATAAGCCGGTATAAAAAGAACAGTTGATAGATCATTTTCTAGTATATTTGAGATAGCTAGAAAAGATATAATGCGCGATGTATCAGCATTAACAAAGCATTTGTAGAGAAGCAAAATTATACAGACGGAATAGAGTATTTCTGAAATCTAAGGTAAGCGACGTTAAACCAAAATACATGTACGTAAATTTAACACTATACCTGAAAATGTGAGTGGTGTAGTGTAATCATAGTGATTTTAAATCACGACAAAAGCAACTAAAAAATGCGCTAGAGACTGTTTATCTATAGCAAGCCCCTATATTAAATACAAAAACATTAACAATCCTGTAGCGCATAACTATTTAGAAGTAGCTAAGTCGCTACAAAAACGCACTGTAACCATCATATAAGCACTATTAAACCTTTTTAGAGTCAAAGCTTTTGCTAAGTCTAAAGCAATGATTTATCTGGACAAACTATTGCATGCGTCTGTATTACTCCGTATAATTACCCTCCTTAATGCTGAATGTGCGGTGCGCAGGTGCGGGGTGGAGCAGTCTGGTAGCTCGTCGGGCTCATAACCCGAAGGTCGTTGGTTCAAATCCGACCCCCGCTACCACCTTGTGTTATCATGTCCGTTTTTATGGCGTTTATGGGGGCGGTTGCCCCTTTTTTTATGACATTATGACCATCAGCGACCAAATAGAACAGGTAGTTAAAATGCCAATTGAATCGCTTGGTTATGAACTTGTGGGCGTTGAGTACCTGAAAAACCTGCCACGTACGCTAATACGTATTTACATTGATTGTAAGCACGGCGTATCAACAGATGATTGTGCACGAGTCAGTCATCAGGTCAGTGGGGTATTGACGGTGGAATCGGTCGTCAGTGGTGATTATTGTTTGGAAATATCATCACCTGGCTTTGACAGACCGCTATTCAAAGCATGTGACTTTGAACGATTTGCTGGTAGTGAGGTAAAATTGTCAATGAGACTGCCAATAAAGGGGCGTCGTCACTTTAGGGGTGTCCTTAAAGGGCTGAGCGAAAATAATATTTTAGTTAATGTTGATGGTCAATTACATGAATTGCCGTTAACAAAGCTGGCAAAAGCACGACTTGTTGCTTGATATTTGGGTAGTTTTGTTTTGCTGTATTATCCTAATGGCGAACATTGCAGTTGATCGGGATGATAGCGTCCTGTGGAGGCATTATGAATAATAAAGAAATTTTACTGGTTGTAGATGCGGTATCTAACGAAAAGAATGTAGCTAAGGAGGATATATTCATTGCGATAGAGTCTGCGTTAGCGATGGCGACACTTAAAGGCCATAGCGAAGAGCTTGATGCTTGTGTTGTGATTGATCGACAAACGGGTGATTATGAAACCTTTCGTCAATGGTTAATTGTTGAGGATGATAGTGAAGAGTTTGATTCGCCAGCTACACAAATAACACTAAGCGATGCCTTGAAAAAGAGTAGTGATGCCCAAGTCGGAGATTATATTACCGAACCAATGGGGTCAGTTGAGTTTGGTCGTATTGCTGCCCAGACTGCCAAGCAGGTGATTGTGCAGAAAGTAAGAGAAGCAGAGCGTGCCAGGGTTATTGAACAATATAAGGATCAGCTGGGACAAATGCTGTTAGGTATAGTTAAGCGCGTTGATCGAGGTAATGTTACCTTAGATCTAGGCGGGTTTACTGAAGCCTTTATTCCGCGTGAGGAGATGATACCTCGTGAGGTCTTCAGAGCAGGTGATCGCGTTCGCGGATATCTGAAAGAAATTCATACAGAAGGTCGTGGGCCGCAACTTATTCTTAGCCGCATTGTGCCAGAATTGCTCGTTGAGCTGTTTAAACTGGAGGTGCCTGAAATTAATGATGGACTGATCGAGATTAAGGGAGCAGCACGCGATCCTGGATTACGCGCTAAAATTGTGGTAGCGACAGCAGAGGCACGCATTGATCCAGTTGGCGCCTGTGTTGGTATGCGCGGATCGCGTGTCCAGGCTGTTACTAATGAATTAGC
Organism: Methylophagaceae bacterium; assembly: GCA_965199725.1. Classification (GTDB taxonomy): domain Bacteria; phylum Pseudomonadota; class Gammaproteobacteria; order Nitrosococcales; family Methylophagaceae. Next base: position 907,844 of record OZ241321.1, on the reverse strand, counting down.
AGGCGAGCGCATTGATATTATTTTATGGGATGATGATCCAGCTCGTTTCGTCATTAATGCAATGGCGCCAGCGGAAGCGTCGTCAATTATGGTAGATGAAGATCGGCACAGTATGGATATTGCAGTTGAGGATGAACAATTATCGCAGGTAATTGGTCGTGGTGGACAGAATGTACGTTTGGCAAGTCAGTTAACTGGTTGGGAGCTTAATATAATTCCTGCATCAGAGGCCGATAAAAAATCTGAAGCAGAAATGAGCCAGTTGATTGAACTCTTTATGAAGGAGCTGGATGTTGGTGACGATGTTGCCTTGATACTTGCTCAGGAAGGCTTCTCCAGTTTAGAGGAGATTGCCTATGTGTCTGAGCAGGAAATGCTTGGTATTGAAGAGTTTGATGCTGATATTGTCACTGAGTTGCGTGCCCGTGCCCGCGATGTATTGCTGATAAAAGCACTAGCTAAAGAGGAGCAGGCTGAACCAGCACAAGATTTGCTTGATATGGCAGGCATGACTAAGGAATTGGCATCGGATTTGGCAGGTAGCGGCATTGTTACATTAGATCATTTGGCCGAACAATCAGTTGATGAGTTGCTGGATATTGGAGGTGTTAATGAACAGCAAGCAGCCGCACTTATTATGACAGCAAGAGAGGCATGGTTTACTGATGAAAAAGGGACTGAGGACTAGCAGCTACCGATGAGTGATATCAGAGTTACAGATTTAGCTGGTACCCTTAATGTTACCGCTGATCAGCTAATTGAACAGATGCAGCAAGCAGGTATTGTTGTATCAGAGGCTGGCGATATGGTTACTGAACAGCAAAAAATGGATTTATTAAGTTTTCTACGTCAGCGTCATGGCAAGCAAGCAACAAGTGATGTTAGTGTTGAAACCTTAACAAAGCGTAAGACTACTGATGAGATTATATTAGGTGGTGTGGCGCGTAGAGGTGCAAAAACCGTTACTATTACTCGCCGTAAGAGTAAAAAACGCATCTATAAGCCTGATGAGACTGAACAGCTATCTGCTGGCAAGCACCAGACAGAGGATGACACAAATCCGAGCGTCATTGAGGCTACAACACGAACAAATAAAGCCCTAGTTATTAAGGCAGATACAGACGAAGGTGCACGCGCCGAAGACAGTCAGAATGACGAAACAGATACAAAACAGCAAACACCGCAATCTGGGCAGAATCAATCAGATATCCACAAAAAACTTGATGAAGCTGACACTAAAAGACGCGAGAGAAACCGGGCACGATTAGAAGCTGAACAACATAAAAAAGCGCAGGAAGAAAATGCCTTATCAGTAAAGGCACAGGATACTGATAAAACTGATGAAAAAACCAATCAATCAAATACATCGGCTACCATACCGCCACCTGCAGAGATAGCAGGTAAACGTAAACCACATCGCCCTGAACGCGATAAGCGTAATAAAGGCACCAGCGAGCGCGTGGAGTTACATATTGCAGAAGACAAGACCAGAAGACGTAAAGGCAAAAAAGCTCTTCGTCGCCAACCAGTAGAAACACCATCAGGGCACGGCGCTTTTACCCAGCCAACAGCGCCTGTTATTCATGAGGTAAATGTGCCTGATAATATTAGTGTGTCGGAATTGGCGCAATGCATGTCAGTAAAAGCACCAGAAGTCATTAAAAAACTGATGGGGCTGGGTGTGCTGGCCACGATTAATCAGGTGCTTGATCAAGATACTGCTGTTATTGTTGTTGAGGAGATGGGGCATATTGCCAAGCCAATTCAGGAAGATGAAATTGAATTGGTGCTGGCAACTGATGACTCAACACAGAAAGAGAAACGTGCACCTGTGGTGACCGTGATGGGTCACGTTGATCATGGTAAAACGTCTTTACTGGATTACATCAGAAATACCAAAGTGACATCTGGTGAATCTGGCGGCATTACTCAGCATATTGGGGCTTACAAAGTCTCAACAGACCAAGGTGATGTTGTATTTTTAGATACGCCTGGACATGCGGCGTTTAGTCAAATGCGACAACGCGGCGCCAGAGTGACTGATATTGTGGTACTTGTTGTTGCGGCTGATGATGGCGTCATGCCACAAACCGTAGAAGCAATTAAGCATGCACAAGAGGCCCAGTCTCCACTGATTGTTGCAATTAATAAAATTGATAAAGAAGGAACTAATCCAGAACGGGTTAAGACAGCCTTAAGTAATCATGATGTCGTCCCTGAAGATTGGGGCGGTGATGTGCAGTTTGTCTCTATCTCTGCATTAACAGGGCAAGGCGTAGATGATCTGCTGGCGGCAATTTCAGCGCAGGCTGAGATAATGGAGCTAGCGGCATCGACGACAGGATCAGCAAAAGGGGTTGTTATTGAATCTCGCTTGGACAGAGGTCGTGGTACGGTGATCACCGTACTGGTACAAACAGGTACGTTAAAAAAGAGCGATATTGTTGTCGTTGGGCAGGAATATGGTCGGGTGCGTGCACTGTTTGATGAAACTGGTAGTGTATTGAATGAGGCTGGTCCCTCTACGCCAGTGGAAGTGTTGGGTTTGTCCAGCGCGCCATCATCGGGCGATGAATTGCAGGTCGCGCCTGATGAACGTAAAGCACGTGATATCTCTAATTACCGCAAAACAAAAGCACATACTTCAGAGATAGCTAAAAAGCAAGCGGCCAAGCGTGATGAAATCCTTAGCAGAATGGGACAAGGCGATATCAAAACGCTTAATGTGATTGTTAAGGCGGATGTTCATGGCTCTGCCGAAGCGGTTAGCCAGAATTTGCTAAAGTTATCAACTGATGAGGTCAAGTTGAATGTCGTTGCCTCTGGCATTGGTGGTATCAATGAAACGGATGCGCAACTGGCGGTAACATCTGGCGCTATTTTAATTGGGTTTAATGTGCGTGCTGATAATGCCGCTCGTAAAATTATTGCTGAGCAGGCATTGAATTTGCAATATTGTGGCGTTATCTATGATTTGCTCGCTATTGTCAAGCAGACGATGACTGGCATGCTAGATACTGTCTATAAAGATGAAATTATTGGCCTTGCACGTGTTGATGATGTATTCAGATCACCAAAATTTGGTGATATCGCTGGTTGTCTAGTTATTGAAGGCGTGGTAAGGCGTACTAATCCGATTCGGGTTTTACGCGATAGTGTAGTTATTTATGAAGGTGAGCTTGAATCATTAAGGCGCTTCAAGGATGATGTTGCTGAAGTCATTTCTGGTGTTGAGTGTGGTATTGGTGTGAGAGGATATAAGGACGTACAGCCAGGCGACCAGATTGAAGTGTTTGAGCGTGTTCTGATGACGTGAGCCTTAGCGATGCAAGAGACAGAGTTCAACCGTAGTGATCGTGTTGGTCGGCTTATTATGCGTGAGCTGGCTCAGATGATTCAGCGGCAACTGTCTGATCCGCGTATAGGTATGATCACTATTTCTCGTGTTGATGTCACATCTGATATGAAATATGCCAAGGTATTTGTAACCCGACTGACCGACGTTGATTCAGGATATGACCATGCTGTTGATAAATGCCTTAAAGGATTAAACCATGCTGCACGTTTTTTAAGACGTAATCTTGCAGGACGTATCGCATTACGTAGCATTCCTGAATTGCGTTTTTGCTATGATGATATGCTAAATCGTCAGTTTCAAATAGATAAGTTAGTTGCTAAGGCTAACAAAGATTTATCAATAAGTTAACTGTTAACTGTTGCCATAACAAGCACAAAAACCGTTATTCACTAATAGCATTAGATGGATCGTCGTAATAGTACAGGCAGAAATATCAGCGGCATAGTAATCGTTGATAAGCCTATAGGCCGAAGCTCCAATCATGTTCTGCAGCAGGTTAAACGCTTGTTTAATGCCAAAAAAGCTGGACATACAGGTAGCCTGGACCCGTTAGCAACTGGTTTGCTGCCTATTTGCTTAGGCGCAGCGACCAAGTTGTCACCTTATTTGTTAGATGCAGATAAGGCTTACCATGTGAGTTGTAATTTGGGTGTAGTGACAAATAGTGGTGATACTGATGGCAAGGTAATATCAACTGCCAACATACCCGAATTTGATCAGCAAACGTTGTTAGATTTGTTACCAGCATTCGTCGGTCACCAGCAGCAGCTACCACCGATGCTTTCAGCTTTGAAATACCGTGGTCAGCCACTTTATAAATTGGCTCGTCAAGGCATAGAAGTTAACCGCAAAAAACGTTGGATTACTATTTACGATATTCAGTTACTTGCTATTACTGATCATGGTTTTACCTTGGCAGTGCGTTGTAGTAAAGGCACTTATATCCGCACACTAGTTGAAGATATAAGCTATGCACTTGGTTGCGGCGGCCATGTTGCTACGCTGAGACGGATGACTGTTGCCGGTTATCATGAGCAGCAGGCAGTGACAATTAAAAAGTTGCTTGATATTGCAGAACAAGGCATTTCGGCGCTAGATTCATTGCTATTGCCAATGGCGGAGGCGTTACCAACCTGGCCGAGCATTAAATTGAGTAATCAACATGTGGCCGCATTGCGACAGGGCAAGAAAGTTGACGCAGGTTGTCATTTTAGCTGTGGGCATATCAAATTGTTTTCTCCAGATGATGTGTTTATTGGTCTAGGCAGTATATCTGCACAGGGCATCGTTACCCCTGAGCGGATTTTTAGCTATTAAAGCCTCCCTCCATTCCTTAGTATTATTTGTCTTATAGAAAAAGTGCTACGCATCCAAATGTTCCCTCAAGAGAACCGTTGTTGGTGTTACCGCGAAAAAATCTGTTCTTTAATTTGATACAGAAGAGCCCACTGGTAATGTGCTTTGTTGCTGGAGCTATAAATGGATATGCAGAGACTTGCTACATTTGCTGTAGAGACTGCTTAACAGTCAGTAGCAATATGGCTTGTTTAAGCAGACAAAACTCGGTACAATCTCAGCATAAGGTGGATAGTCTGGTTGTTGATGACCAGGAATTCTAGTTATTTAACTTGAGATAGCAGGCAACTGCCATACACAAATTTGGGATTTTTATGTCGTTAGCACCAGAAACAACACGGGCAGTTATCAGAAAATATCAGTGCTCAGAAGACGATACTGGTTCAGCAGAGGTGCAAGTTGCTTTGTTAACGACCCGCATTATTAACTTATCTGAACATTTTAAAAATAACATTCGCGATCATCATTCGCGTCAAGGTTTATTAAAAATGGTCAGTCGCCGCCGAAAGATGCTGGACTATCTGAAAAATAAGGACATCACGCGTTATCGTAACCTCATCAGTAGTTTGGGTTTGCGTCGTTAAATTTGGTCGTTTTCAGTGAAAAGACACAATAGCTAGAATAGCTAGTGTTTTCAATCTTAAATGATTATAGCGTAAGAATCAGGATATACCCCTAAAATCAATTTGGTTTCAGGGGTATTTTGTTTTGTAATTAATACTTGTGCGCCATAGCTTGTATGGCACATATTTAAGGAATAAAAAATAGTGAATGTAAAAAAAGTAGCGCAATATGGTGATCATGCTTTAAGTCTTGAAACTGGAAAAATTGCCCGTCAGGCAGGAGGTGCAGTTATTGCCAGTCTTGGCGACACATCAGTCATGGTAACAGCAGTAGGCAGAAAGAGCGCTCAGCCCGGACAGGATTTTTTCCCACTGACAGTCAATTATCAGGAGCGTACCTATGCAGCAGGTAAAATTCCTGGTGGATTTTTTAAGCGTGAAGGCAGGCCTTCAGAAAAAGAAATACTGATCTCACGATTAATTGATCGCCCGCTTCGTCCCTTATTTCCAGAGGGTTTTTTTAATGAAGTCCAGGTCATTGCAACAGTTGTTTCGTTGGATCCGGCTATTGATCCTGATATTCCGGCAATGATTGGCGCCTCTGCTGCGTTAGCGATTTCCGGTATTCCTTTTAATGGCCCTATTGCTGGTGCCCGTGTTGGCTATATTGATGGTAATTATGTACTTAATCCAAGCAAAGACCAACTGCTGACAAGTGGGCTAGACTTAGTTGTTGCTGGTACTAACACCGCCGTATTAATGGTTGAATCAGAAGCGGCCGAATTGCCAGAAGAAGTGATGTTGGGGTCAGTCATGTTCGGTCATCAACAATTACAAACGGCCATTAATCTGATTAACGATTTAGCAGTAGAGGCGGGTAAAAAGGCATGGGATTGGGCGCCAGATGAAAAAGACCCTGCTGTTTATCATGCGGTTAAAGATAATGCCTATGCTGATGTTGAGCAGGCATACACTATCAGCGATAAACTGGTTCGGCAGGATACATTGGCGACCATTCGTGAGAATATAGTTGCTGAAATGGCCAATGAAGATTCAGCTATATCTGCTGATGATGTGAATGCTGCATTGTCCAGACTGGAAAAAGAATTGGTACGTGGCAAAATTATTGATGGCAAGGCTCGTATTGATGGGCGTGATACCATTACTGTTCGTCAGGTAACAGTTGAAACAGCAATATTGCCTCGTGTTCACGGTTCTGCATTATTTACCCGTGGCGAAACACAGGCGCTTGTTGCAGCTACTTTAGGTACTGAACGTGATGCGCAAATGGTTGATGCAGTTGAAGGCGAGTATCGCGATCGTTTCATGTTACATTATAATTTTCCACCCTTTTCTGTGGGCGAAACTGGTTTTATTGGCAGTCCTAAACGCCGCGAAATTGGTCATGGTAAATTAGCCAAGCGCGGTATTTCTGCGGTGATGCCCACTGCCGAAGATTTTCCCTATGTTGTCCGTGTGGTATCAGAAATTACCGAATCAAATGGATCAAGCTCAATGGCTTCTGTATGCGGTACAAGCCTGGCATTGATGGATGCTGGCGTACCCATTAAAGCCCCTGTGGCGGGTATTGCAATGGGACTCATCAAAGAGGATCATGGCTTTGCTGTATTAACTGATATTTTAGGCGATGAGGATCATTTAGGTGATATGGATTTCAAGGTTGCTGGTACTGAAAAAGGAGTGACCGCTTTACAGATGGATATTAAAATTGAAGGCATTGATGCAGAAATTATGCGCACAGCCTTGGCACAAGCACGCGATGGTCGCTTAACCATTCTTGATACTATGAACGCCAGTCTGCCTTCACACCGTAAGGAAATGTCCGAATTTGCTCCACGTATTATCACTATTAAAATTAACGCTGATAAAATTCGTGATGTTATTGGCAAAGGGGGTGCGACAATTCGTGCGCTAACCGAAGAAACAGGCGCTGTTATTGATATTCAGGATGACGGTACGGTGATGATTTTCTCTTCCGATCGTGATGCTGGACAGGAAGCATTACGCCGCATAGATCAAATTACTGCTGAGGTTGAGGTTGGCGCTATCTATGAAGGACGGGTTGCTAAATTAATGGACTTTGGTGCATTTGTTACTATATTGCCAGGCAAGGATGGCTTGGTGCATATCTCGCAAATTTCGAACGAACGTGTTGAAAATGTCAGTGACAAATTGTCTGAAGGGGATACTGTCAAAGTGAAGGTACTGGAGGTTGACAGGCAGGGTCGTGTTCGTCTGAGCATTAAAGCAGTGCATGATCGATAGCAGTTATTTTTTGTATTTAATTGGGCTTGGCATAAAAGATGTTCTTCATTTAGCTGATCTAAATCAAATATAGATGGATCACTAGCATATGTTAATGAGGGATAGCGCTATACTCTAATTAATTTCCGGTATGAGAATCATGCTATGCTTTTGAACGGCAAATTTTGTTTTTATTTTATTGGTTTATCTGGAAGCGGCAAAACTACTTATGCCAATAAGTTAAGATCAATGCTTTTAGCAAAAGATAATATGTTAATGGTCACCTTATTAGATGGTGATGATGTGAGAAGGAATAAAAAGATCGGTTTTAGCAAAAAAGATCGATCTGACAATGTTCGCCATATCGGTCGTCTTGCAAGCGAGGCAATAAAAAAAGGCCATATCGCCATTTGTGCTAACATTGCGCCTTATGATGAAGATCGATTGGCAAATCGCACTCTGATAACCCAACTAGGGGCAAGGTACATAGAGATATGGATAAATATGCCTTTAGAAGTATGCGAAAAAAGAGACCCTAAAGGGCTGTATAAAAAGGCGCGTTCTGGAAAAATTTCGCAGTTTACTGGTATTTCTGATCCTTTTGAAGCACCAACTAAAAGCGATTTTGTCATTACAGATGAACATGATAACCTGACTGGGTTATTCGCTTATTTAAAAAGGCTCAAGACTAGTTAAGAGGTTCACTTTTAATCAAATTCTTATAATCATAGTGGCCATATCTTTGTCTTTCATATTGTATCTAAGCTTATATTTTGAGGTGGCAATTAGAGTGGCACGTCTATGATCGACTCTAAAGTGACTTAAGCCCCGCTTATTTTACAATAATCCCCAGTTTGTCTTTTTGGGATTGACCAAGCATACGTTTAATTTTATATTAATAATAATAATCATTATTATTAGAGGATTTTATAAATGATTTTATACCGTAATCACTACCTTGTCGTATTGCTATTTTCTGGCGCAATTTTCCCTACTTTAGTAATTGGGGGGGGCGCGGGCGATGAGCTTACTGATGCAATAGGAGATACTTACATTGTTTATGGTGATCCATCTCCTACAGATGTGGCGACTAATCTTGAATTAACCACTATGGAAACGCCACAAACCGTTACATCTATATCGCGCTTACAGTTAGATGATTTTGGACTGATTAAAATCAACGATGCGCTTGATTATGCTCCTGGTGTGACGGTAGAGGAAATAGAGACTAACCGAACCTATTACACAGCCCGAGGATTTGATATTGTTAATTTTCAGTACGACGGGGTAGGTGTACCTTTTGTTTCTGGCCTTAATTTAGGTAAGCAGGACACAGCAATTTATGAAAGAGTTGAGGTGGTTAAAGGTGCGGCGGGACTTATTACTGGTCTTGCTAATCCCTCTGCAACTATTAATTACGTGCGCAAGCGTCCGACTAAGACGCGTCAATCATCAGTTGCAGTTTCGCTTGGGCAGTGGGACAACCGCCGCGTAGAAAGTGATATTTCTGGATCAATAGCACCGTTTATCAATGGTCGTTTAGTGGTTGCTTACGATGAAGGTAGATCCTATCTGGATCGCTACCAGGACAAAACTAAGCTCTTTTATGGCATATTAGCGTTTGATATAAGTGATTCTACTAAATTTACAGTCGGCTACAGTTATGATAACGATGATTCCAGGGGGGTTTTATGGGGAGCGTTGCCGCTATTGTACTCTGATGATAGCCAGACGGACTACAAGGCTTCAACCAGCAATGCGCCAGACTGGACATTTGCTGACAGCAAGAAAAGACAAACTTTTATTGAATTTAAGCAGGATTTGAGCGATCTCTGGAGTTTCAATGTTCACTTTGTTCATGATAAAGACAAGTATGACTCAGAGTTGTTTTATGTATATGGTGTTCCAAATCGTGCTACTGAAATCGGACTTAAAGGTTGGTCAAGTGCTTATTGGAGGAAGCAAGTGCAGAAAAATAGTGAAGTTTTCTTGAGCGGCGATATTGATCTGTTTGGACGATATCATCAAGTCGTATTTGGATATAGCGATTCGGATATAGAGTTAAAACAGCAGTCTACTTCCGATCCTGCTAATGGCTATCCTGTATTAGGTAGTGATTGGGCAGAAGGTAACACTCCGCGTATGAATTTTACTTCCAGTAAAGCAACAGATGCCGGCGATATTGATCTCAGGCAAACGGCATATTACCTTGCAACCCGCTGGAATATACTGGATAATTTCCATGTATTGCTGGGTGCACGTAATACAAACTTAAATCAGTCAGGGATGAGTTATGGTGCTGATAGCAAGTCAAAGGCGGATGAAACTACACCTTACTATGGCGCTACTTGGGAAGCATTTGATAGTGTTGCGTTATATGGCAGCTACAGCGAGGTTTTTAAGCAGCAGTCTTGGGTTAATAGCGGTTTAAGGCCGCTGGGTCCGACATTAGGTGAGTCTACCGAGTTTGGCATTAAAAAATCTTTTAATAATGGACGTGCTACGCTTACTATTGCCCGCTTTGCTTCTGATCAGAAAAACTTTGGCGAGTTTGTGGGTAGAAATGATGATGGTATAGCAATTTACCGGGGAATAGATTTAAAAAGCCGAGGCTATGAAATTGAGCTTGCTGGTGAATTGACTGACGGTTTTAATGTGGGCGCTGGTTATACTAAAGTTGATATTGAAGATAAGCGGACAGGTAAAGACGCACGCACGTTTATCCCGTCTGATATGCTCAAAATGTCAATAACTTATAACGTACCCTCTGTTGCTGGACTTCGTGTTGGCAGTGTTATGAAATGGCAAGATACTATTCATATATCTGACAGACAGATCAAGCAAGACGCTTATACGTTAGTTGATCTGGTCGCGCACTACCAGTTAAATAATGAACTCAGCTTGTCAGTAAACATTGATAACGCCACTGACGAAAAATATCTAAAAAGTCTTTATTGGGCTCAAGGTTACTACGGTGCGCCACGTAATATATCTGCTTCATTGCGCTGGACTTTATAGGATATGTGAACACTCTAGTTTGCCAAAAGACTGGGCAAGCAAACTTTTAATAGGAAAGTCTATCCGTGAGAAAAACGCTGCTCAAGTTTCACAGCTATTTTTCCCTGCTGGCGATGATACCTATCATGATTGCATCAGTAACTGGCAGTATTTTGGTATTCAAAACCGAAATAGATCAGTGGTTAATGCCTAAGGTAGCTGCGCTTCCTTATCAGGATTCAATAAATACAGGTCTTTCTCGCCAAGATCACAATGATCTTCAGCGAACCGTTGAAGATCGTTTTCCTGATTATATTCTGGGAGCATGGGAAATATTTAATGACGGTAAAGAGGCCGATCGCGTTTATCTTGTGAAAAAAGGTACACATGATTGGTATAAAATTTATTTTAACCCATTTTCCAATAAAGTACTTAGTGAGCCAGTATCGCTCACCAGTAATTTAACCGACTGGCTACTTAGCTTGCACTATACATTTATGCTCAACGGTATTGGTAGCGAGCACTCCCAATGGGGCACATTCATAGGATTGATCGCAGCCATCATCTTGACATTTTTAGGAGTGAGCGGCTTAATCATTCATCGTAAATTCTGGTTGCAGCTATTCAGGCTCCGTATCAACAAACCTGTGCGAGTAGTATCAGGCGACTTACATCGTTTGATCGGCGCATGGTCGGCACCAATCATATTAATCCTCGGTATCACTGGTATCTATTTCAATACCATGGCCTACTATCATGAAGTTTTTGAGCATGGTGATGAACCACGCTATGAGCCTTCAGCCCCACTTTATGGCGAGCATATAGATTTTCAGCGATTATTAGATGATAGTCAGGTTCGGCTTGATTATTTCACCCCTACTTATCTGCTTTATCCTTATGAACCAGAATTGAATATCACTGTTTTTGGGTTTCAGCCTAGTATAAATTTTTTTGCCAGTAACTATGCTTCTACTGTTACCTATGAACGTTCAACAGCTGATTTTATTGTAGCCATTGATGGTCGCGATACTGATGCTGCTACTCAATTCTTTGATAGTTTTCGTGAGCTACATTTTGGCTCATTTGGTGGATTAGGCAGCAAAATAATCTGGTGTTTTTTTGGCTTGGCTCCTTTTTATCTTGCAATCACAGGGTTAACAGTCTGGACAATGCGCAATAGAAAAAGCAAACTACACAAGACAATATAATTTTTGTAGGCTTTAGTTTAAAATGTATACCTCTTTTTATTGATTTTTTATTCGTACCTAGCCACATTTCACCATGGGGATTTTTAACATCATTATCTGCGTTTGAGTTGATAAGCGGTGTCGCGTTGATCGTTGGTTTTGCCGTACGCCTTTTAAGCCTATATATGGATTTTTATTATGGACATTCTTGATAGCACTGCCAGTATTGACTGTACCTGGCATAGATGCGGCTGTTAAGACCTATCTTGCCCCAGCTATTTTTGTGCGGATAAGGGATATTGCTTTATCAGGCATTATGTTTGCAATATATAATTCAGGTCCGGGCGCATATAGTATAGATACAAAATACTTTGGTGTACCAGAGGTTAATACCAATATTAATCCGGATGCTGTTGGGCTTTTGCTTAGGCTGTCACTGGCAATACCACTTGGCATTGATGCAGTGTTTTGGTATGCTCAATATTCAGACATTTGCAACAGCCCCTTGCTTATCATAGCGACTCTGCTGGCTGGCGGAGTTAGTTTACATTATGCCGGCATTGATTATGCTGTGGTATATGGCTTATAAATTCAACGTGGATAAATCTTTTATTGCCAATCTAAATGGGTTTAAGCGCGAGTTTGCTTTTGTTGCGGGCGGTGTGGAGTTACGAACGTTAAAGAGGGCATGGGTGCAGCCACTGCTAATGCTGTCGTAAAATACCGCGAAGACAACGGTGACCTTAAAAAGGTAGCAGATATTATTAATATCAAAGGTATTGGCAGGAATAAGACAGGCAAAATTAGCAGATAAATTAATGGTTTCTGGTACTGAACATCACGATCACAGTCATCATTAAGTAAATCTGTAGGTAGATATCATTGGCGATAGCTTGGCCCATCTTTATTTGTGCAATATGTATCAAGTGTACTTACTTATTATCCTTAATAATCTAGGATAAGCCAAGAAGCATAGCTTGAAAGAAGCAAGGATACCTGACTTTTTTGGCTATTAAATTAAATAACTTCATCTTCCCGCAGTGTCAGCACTTCATAGCCATCACTTGTTACTAAAACAGTATGCTCCCACTGTGCTGATAAAGATCGGTCTTTTGTCACCACCGTCCAATTATCCGGTAGCTGTCTGATATTAGGCTTGCCGGCATTTACCATAGGTTCAATCGTAAAGGTCATGCCCGCTTCCAATGTTAAACCTGCGCCAGGTGTGCCGTAATGTAATACCTGAGGTTCTTCATGAAATTGTGTACCAATACCGTGACCACAGTATTCCCTGACAACGGAAAAATGCTCTGCTTCAATATGCTGTTGAATAGCGTATCCAATATCGCCTAGTTGGGTACCTGGCTTAACCAGTTTAATACCAATAATCATTGCTTCACGTGCATTTTTACAGAGTCTTTGCGCGATAATTGACGTTTTGCCAACATGAAACATCATACTAGTGTCGCCATGGTAACCGTCTTTAATAACGGTAATATCAATGTTGATAATATCACCTTCTTTTAGTTTTTTATCACTGGGAATACCGTGACAAATAACATGGTTGACTGATGTACAGATTGATTTTGGAAAACCTTGGTAATTGAGCGGTGCAGGAACTGCCTGCTGCTTATTAACAATATAATCATGGCAGATTGTATTAAGCTCATCTGTGGTGACCCCAGATTCAACATGATCTGAAATCATTGTCAACACTTGTGCTGCCAATTGTCCAGCAATACGCATTTTTGCAATTTCTGCTGCGCTTTTGATAGTGACCGCCATACCGTTAATTCCTTATGAGTATCTCTCTATAGTGTGCCGTAAATAAGCTAAAATGATAAAATAGCAGATAACATTGCCTTTATGTTGGATTTATGGTATAAACTAGCAGATGGCTTAAACATTTTTAGGTAGAAGTCATGCACCATAATTTAAGGATTTTAGGATGCAATCCAGTATAACATGCTTGGGGTGTGGAGGCTTAACCCCAATTTTGCAAAAGGTAATATAATATGGCAAAAATAACTATGCGCCAAATGCTGGAGGCGGGCGTTCACTTTGGACACCAAACACGTTATTGGAACCCTAAAATGGCACCGTTTATTTTTGGTAGACGAAATAATATCCATATCATCAATCTTGAACACAGCTTGCCAATGTTTAATGATGCGTTGAATTTTATCAGTGGGTTAGCGGCAAAAAAAGGTTGTATTTTATTTGTAGGTACCAAGCGTGTTGCACAAGATGCAATTCGTGAAGACGCAGAACGTGCTGGTATACCGTTTGTTAATCGTCGTTGGCTGGGGGGTATGTTGACCAACTATCATACGGTGCGCCGATCAATCAAGCGGTTAGATAGCATTCAAGAAACAATAGAATCGGGCAGGTTAGAGGGCTTAAAAAAGAAAGAAATATTAAACCTGATGCGCCAGCAGGAGAAATTGGAAAAAAGTATTGGGGGCGTCAGGCAAATGACTCGCCTGCCTGATGCGCTGTTTGTGATTGATGTTGATCGTGAACGCATTGCCATCCAGGAGGCTGGCAAGTTAGGTATTCCAGTGGTTGCAATTGTTGACAGTAATAGTACTCCTGATGGGGTTGATTACATCATCCCTGGTAATGATGACTCCATGCGGGCTATCAAGTTATATACTATGAACTTAGCTGATGCTATTTTAGAGGCTCGTGCCTCGGTCGCAACTAATGTGGATGAAGAACCAGAAATAGCGGAGGTTGCGGCGCCAAGTACAGAAACAGTCACTGCTTAGATTTTATAGCGTGACATAAACTATACAGTCACTTTTAAGATAGCGGCGCTCTTTTTTGCTTGGCTAAGTATATTGTCCGTTTGGTGAACTAAAATAAGGGTTATTGCAATGGTAATTACTACCGCGTTGGTAAAAGAGCTACGTGAACGTACTGGCTCTGGCATGATGGAATGCAAAAAAGCATTGATGGAATCTGATGGCGATATTGATGTTGCTATTAAAGCAATGCGTAAATCAGGATTGACAAAGGCAGAAAGGAAATCTGATCGTGTTGCTTCAGAAGGCGTGATCGCAATCAGGATGAGTGATGACAATCATCACGCTGCGATGGTTGAGGTTAATTGTGAAACAGACTTTGTTGCTAAAACAGATAATTTTATTGAATTTGCTGGCAGGGTTGCTGCTATTGCATTAACAGAGCAGCCAGACAATCGTGCCAGCTTGATGGCGTTACCGATGGATGGTGATAGTATTGAAGTTGTTCGCCAGAGCTTAGTAGCTAAAATTGGTGAAAATATTCAGATTCGTCGTTTTATATTGATGTCTGTACCAGAAGGTGTGATCGGTTCATATATCCATGGCGACCGTATTGGTACCATGGTTAAATTGACAGGAGACAATATCGTATTAGCCAGAGATATTGCTATGCATGTCGCCGCCAGTCGGCCGCAAGCTGTATCACCAGACGATTTGGCAAGTGACCTATTAAGCAGGGAATGTGATATTATCACAGCACAGGCAAAAGAAAGCGGCAAACCAGATAATATCATTGAAAAAATGGTTGCCGGTCGAATGAAAAAGTTTGTTAACGAGGTCACCCTACTAGGGCAACCGTTTATTAAAAACACTGAGATAACTGTTGATGAGCTGATCAAGCAAGCAAGTGCAGTGGTTGATTCATTTGCCTTTTTTGAGGTGGGTGAAGGCATTGAAAAGCAAGTAGATAATTTTGCTGAGCAGGTTCTAGCCCAAGTTTAGTAGCTAATTAATGGCTGACATAAATATTGGTAGTGGGATTTTTGATCAGGAAGCAGAACATACATGGCCACAACAAAAAGGAAACCCGCTTATAAGCGGGTTCTGCTTAAGTTAAGTGGCGAAGCGTTAATGGGTGATGCTGGTTACGGGATTGATCCAGCAGTTATTTCTAGCTTTGCCAAAGAGATTTCCACCCTCAATGCCCAAGGATTTGAGCTTGGTATTGTAATCGGTGGTGGCAACATATTTCGCGGTGCTGGTTTAGCGGAAAGCGGTATAGATCGTGTTAGTGGTGATCATATGGGCATGTTGGCCACCGTTATGAACGCATTGGCATTACAGGACATGCTGGAGCGACGCGGATCTTTTTGTCGGGTGATGTCAGCCATTAAAATTAATGAAGTGTGTGAAGACTATCTACGCCGTCGTGCTATTCGTCATTTAGAAAAAGGACGGGTTGTCATTTTTGCCGCTGGTACCGGTAATCCATTTTTTACCACTGATTCGGCAGCTAGTTTACGTGCACTGGAAATCAGTGCAGATGTGATACTAAAAGCAACCCAAGTTGATGGCGTTTATAGCGCTGATCCGAAAAAAAATCCTGATGCTAAGCCTTATACTAGACTTAGTTATGATGAGTTCATTAATAAACGGTTAGGTGTCATGGATATTACTGCGGCGGTGATGTGTCAGGAACAGTCTATACCGCTCAGGGTGTTTAATATCCACACAAAAGGCAATTTAGCCAAGATTGTTTACGGCGAAGATGTTGGTACCCTGATTGAGTAAAAAGCTCTATAATCATGATTGAAGACATTAAAAAAGATGCGACGGAAAGAATGCGTAAAAGCGTCGTTGCCTTGAAGAATATGATGGCAAATATTCGTGCTGGAAGGGCGCACACGGGTTTACTGGATCAGATCATGGTGGATTATTATGGCGCTGAGATGCCATTAAACCAAGTGGCGAATGTTGGTGTTGAAGATGCACGGACATTAACGGTAACACCGTGGGAAAAACCAATGCTGTCAGTAATTGAAAAAGCAATTATGATATCAAATTTGGGCCTTAATCCAGCCACCGCCGGGATGACAATTCGTATACCTATTCCCCCATTAACTGAAGAGCGCCGTCTTGATTTGGTTAAGATGGCAAAAAGCAAGGCTGAGGATGGACGGGTTGCTGCACGTAATATTCGTCGTGATGCTAATAGCGCGTTAAAAAGATTATTAAAAGAAAAACAAATTTCAGTAGATGAAGAGCGCGATGCTGAAGATGAAATTCAGCAGCTGACCGATTCCATTATTAAGCAGATTGATGTCATATTGGCAGAAAAAGAAGCTGATTTAATGGAAGTGTAATCTTATTAATAAATGTAATGACTGAGCAGGCGCTTTCAGTTCCGCAGCATATCGCAATCGTCATGGATGGCAACGGGCGATGGGCAGAGCAGCGAAAAGAACCTCGCTTTATTGGTCACCGTGCTGGTGTCAGCGCAGTTGAAGGCATTATTAAGCATTGTGTTAGACGCAATATAAGGGTACTCAGTCTATTTGCTTTCAGCAGCGAAAACTGGCGGCGACCCCAAAAAGAAGTAAGCGTGCTGATGCATTTATTTGCCACGTCTTTACAGCAACAAGCTGAGCAAGCGCACAAAAATAATATCCGACTGCGCATTATCGGAGATATCAGTAAGTTTTCAGAGAACTTGCAGGAAAATATCGTCCAGGCTGAGCAATTAACGGCTAGCAATTCGGGTATGACTATCAATATAGCAGCTAATTACGGTGGTCGCTGGGATATCACTCAATCAGTTCGGCAGTTAGCTAAAAAAGTAAGAGCAGGAATACTTGATCCAGAAAATATCACCGAAGGCAATATTTGTGCAGGCTTAACTACAGCAGGATGGGTAGAGCCAGATTTGTTTATTCGCACTGGTGGAGAGCAGCGAGTCAGTAATTTTTTATTATGGCAAATGGCGTATACTGAGTTTTACTTTACTGATACATTGTGGCCTAATTTTAACGATGCTGAACTGGATAAAGCTATTGCATCTTTTTGTCAGCGCGAGCGGCGTTTTGGCAGAACTTCAGAACAAATTCAGGCAACCATTAATGCTTAAACAGCGGTTATTAACGGCAGCAATATTGATGCCGCTTGTCATTGCCAGCATTTTGTATTTACCGACAGCCCTGACACGGTTGATGTTAATCATTGTTGTTTTGCTGGCAGCCATTGAATGGTTCAAAATCATCGGTTACAACAGAAAAATCCAGTTGATTTTTGCTATATCAATATTGGCTTTTGCTATGCTAATAGGCTTGATGCTATCAGCATCAACAATGGCTATTATTGTATTTGTGCTATGGGGAGTCATTCTTTTTGTTGTATGTATGTTTGCTAACAAGGCAATATCTAAGGGCTTTTTGTTGCTGATTTTGCAACCATTGCCAGCACTGGTTATTGCCAGCGCAGTACTAACATTGTTTGCATTAACGAGTGTTCAACTGCATGAATCAGGCGATACAGGCCCACAGTATTTGCTTTATGTAGTGGTTCTAGTATCGCTTGCTGATAGCGGTGGTTATTTTGTTGGTAAAAGGTGGGGCAAGACACCGCTGGCTGTAGCAATTAGCCCAAATAAAACATGGGAAGGTGCTTTTGGTGGACTGTTATTGGCATTGGCGTGGGCAGTATTTGCTTATGCGCTTGACATGGCAATGTTACTTACATGGCAAAGTTGGCTGATATTATCATTTATAACCGTGCTTATTGCTATGACAGGTGACTTGTTTGAGAGCCTGTTTAAGCGATACTACAGGGTAAAAGATAGTGGTACATTGTTGCCCGGTCATGGCGGCTTATTAGATCGCATTGATGGTCTGATCGCTGCTGTTCCTATATTTACGTCAGGTTTATTTCTTTTAGGAGTGTAGCTATTAGTCAAGCCATCACTATATTAGGGTCAACAGGGTCAATAGGTATCAGCGTGCTTGATGTTGTGTCACGGTATCCTGATAGGTACACAGTCTATGCCCTGACTGCTAACCGTTCTGTTGATCGTTTATTTGAGCAATGTCAGCAGTTTTCACCAGATGTTGCAGTTATGTTGCACGAACAGTCAGCTCAGCAATTGATACGAAACTTACAGGCTGTTGGCGCCAAAACTCAAGTATTATTGGGTGATAAGGCGCTGCAATATGTGTGCAAAAGCCAGCACACAGATTACGTTGTCGCTGCAATTGTTGGCGCAGCCGGTTTGTTGCCAACGCTTGCTGCTGCACAGGCAGGTAAACACATTATGCTGGCCAATAAAGAGGCGCTTGTCATGAGTGGCAGTTTGCTAATGCGGGAGGTAGCTACTCATGGTGCACGCCTGTTGCCAGTAGATAGTGAGCATAATGCCATCTGGCAATGTTTACCGGAATGTTATCATAATGATAATGAAAGCGTACGTCGCGTTATTTTAACGGCATCAGGCGGGCCTTTCAGGGATTATGATTTGGCAGCCCTACATGATGTGACACCCGATCAGGCTATCGCCCATCCGAACTGGATGATGGGTAAAAAAGTTTCGGTTGATTCAGCAACAATGATGAACAAGGGGCTGGAAGTCATCGAAGCACATTGGTTATTTGGTTTGGCCAGCCATCAGATTGAAGTTGTATTGCATCGCCAGAGCATTATTCATTCAATGGTGGATTATATTGATGGTTCGGTTTTGGCGCAGATGGGTAATCCTGACATGAGGATACCTATTGCAAGTGCGCTGGCATGGCCAGAACGTATTGATTCTGGCGTAGCACCTTTAGATTTGTTAGCCTTAGGCCAGCTGGATTTTGATGAGATTAATCAGCAACGATTTCCATGTCTTAAATTAGCTTACCAAGCACTGGATGCTGGTGGCACCAGCACAACAATTTTAAATGCAGCTAATGAAGTTGCAGTCAGCGCTTTTTTAGATAGAAGAATAAAATTTACTCATATTACTTGTATTATTGAGCAGGTATTAGCTTCTGTACCACCAAGCAGTAGTGATACATTAGAGCAAATATTGGTTGATGATCAAAAGGCAAGATCTGTTGCTGAAAGCATTATAAAATAATATGCAAGCATTACTGTATTTTATTGTTACATTAGTCATATTAATTGTTGTTCATGAATTTGGTCATTTTTGGGTAGCAAGACGTTGCGGCGTAGAGGTACTTAAGTTTTCAATCGGTTTTGGTAGGCCATTGTGGAAAAAGACAGATAAGTACGGTACTGAGTATATTATGGCAGTTATTCCATTAGGTGGCTATGTAAAAATGTTGGATGAGCGTGAGAGCGATGTTGCTGATGAAGACCTTGACAAAACGTTTAATCGTCAGCCACTGCGATCGCGCATTGCTATTTTGGCCGCTGGGCCATTGGCGAATCTTTTGTTTGCGGTATTAATATACTGGGTTATTTTTGTAACAGGCATTCCAGGTATTCGACCAATAATCGGGGATATTGAACCAAATTCAGCTGCAGATATTGCACAGTTCGTGGTTGGCAGTGAGATTAAGGCGGTAAATGGTGTAGAAACACCTACTTGGTCAAGTGTGCATCAATCACTTTTGCAGTTTTACCAAGCAGGCGATGCATTAGATTTTTCTATTGCTATGGATGGTGCATACATGCAACGACAGCTTAAAATGCCAACACAAAACCAAGCCAGTTCAACCCTATTGATGTTAAAATCACTTGGTATTTCCCCAGTTTATGTTGAATTAGTGCCGGTGATTCATTCGGTAATAAAAGGGGGGGCTGCTGACCAGGCAGGTTTAAGGCAAGGTGACTTAGTGTTGTCTGTTGATGGAGGCGCTATTGCCAGTTGGTCTGCACTGGTTGAATTAGTTCAAGCCAGCCCAGATAAAGCCTTACAGGTTGTTATTGAACGTGCTGGCCAATCGCTTAATGTTGTATTGGTGCCTGATAAGACCGTAGATAATTTAGGACAAATAGGCGCACAGGTTGATAGTCTAAAAACTGATATTCCAGATGAATTGCAAGCGGAATTGCGTTACGGTCTATTTACTGCTGCGTCGCAGTCAATACGAAAAACATGGATATTATCACTGTTGACGATAAAAAATTTATTTGGTGTGGCAACAGGTGCAGTATCAAGTAAAAATATTGGAGGGCCTATTAGCATAGCCCAAACCGCTCTTGCTTCTGCTGACATTGGTATATTCACGTTTATGCATTTTTTAGCAATGATAAGCATTAGTCTGGCTATGTTAAACTTTTTGCCCATTCCAATACTGGATGGTGGTAATTTGTTTCTGTGTTTTATTGAATGGGTTCGCGGTAAACCATTCTCTGAATGTGCACAGATTAAAGCCCAGAAAGTGGGTGTCGTGGTGCTATTGCTAATGATTTCTCTGGCATTTTTCAATGATTTCTCCAGGCTGTTTGGATGATATATTAAATGCAGGTAGACTGGCTAGTTAAACGGATGTAATAATGAAAATAATACATCAACTTATCATTACTATATTGCTTTTGCTGTCTAGGTTGGCATTTGCTGATAGTTTTGTAATTAAGGATATTCGCGTTGAAGGATTGCAGCGAATTTCAGCAGGCACGGTATTTAATCTCCTTGCTGTAAAAGTGGGTGATGAAACTACGGAAAAAGTTGCAAAAAGCGTTATCCGCGCTTTGTTTAAGTCTAGATATTTTAATGGCGTCTCTGTGGAAAGACAAGGCGATATTCTGGTTATTAAGGTACGCGAAAGACCTGCTATTTCCAGCATTGAATTTGTTGGCAATAAAGATATTGACAATGATCAGTTGTTAAAATCACTACGCCAGATTGGTTTTTCAGAAGGGCGCGTATATGAGCAGGCAATGATTGAGCATGTGAAGCTTGAGCTGCAGCGTCAGTACTTTAGTCGCGGTAAGTACGGTGTTGTTATTGAGTCAGATGTCACGCCTCTGTCGCGTAATCGGGTGGCTATCAGAATTACAATGACTGAAGGAGACGCCGCCAAAATTGGTAATATCAACATTATTGGCAATACTCAATTTGGTGAGGATGAATTATTGGCTGATTTTGAATCTTCTACAGGCGGCTTATTTTCTTTTATCACCAATGATAATCAATATTCGCGTCAGAGATTATCCGCTGATTTGGAAAGGTTACGCTCCTTTTATTTAGATCGTGGCTATATTGATTTTGCTATTGAATCAACACAAGTCGCCATCACTGATGATAAAAAACGAGTATTTATTACTATCAATATTACTGAAGGAGGCCGTTACCGTGTCAAGGAAGTACGACTTGCTGGTGATTTGACTGTATCTGAAGAAGAGTTATTTGATTTGATCACCATTGGTAAAGATAGCATTTTTTCTCGTAAGGAAGTTACTGAAAGCAGCGAACTATTGGCAGGTCGGTTTGGCGATAATGGCTATGCTTTTGCCAACGTGAATGCTGTACCGGAAATTGATCGGGAAAATAAGCAGGTGATCTTGACTTTTTTCGTTGATCCTGGTCAGCGTGTATATGTCCGTCGAATTAATATCACTGGCAACAGTAAAACCCGTGATGAAGTATTGCGTCGTGAGATGCGTCAACAAGAGTCAGCATGGGCTTCAACTGAGAAAATTGAACAGTCACGTACTCGTATTAAGCGCCTAGGTTATTTTGAAGATGTTAATGTTGAAACAGCGGCTGTGCTAGGCACTCCTGATCAGGTTGATCTGGATTTTAATGTTATTGAATCGGTCAGTACTGCGTCTTTATCTGCAGGTATTGGCTATTCTCAATCTGATGGCATTGTCTTTAAGACCAATATTAGTCAGAAGAACTTTTTGGGTAGTGGTAAGCGTATTGATTTTGGCTTTAGCAACAGTAAAGTGAATACCGTTTATAGTTTTGGCTATGAAAACCCTTTTGCAACAATAGATGGCATTAGCCAGAGCTTTAATGCGTTTTATCGTGAGACTGATGCAAAAGAAGCCAATATCGCCAGTTATAACACTGATGTCTTGGGTGGGGACATAAGTTTTGGTATCCCTGTTTCCGAGGAAAATCGTATTCGCTTGGGATTGGGTTATGAACATACAACGTTAACTGTTTCTTCAAAAAGCAAGGTTAAGCGCTATCAGGACTTTGTTAGCAAGGAAAGCAAGTCATTTGATATGCTATCAGTAACAGTAGGGTGGTCAAGCGATAGTCGTGATAGTGCGTTTTTGCCAACAAGCGGCATGTTTCAGAATGTGACGGCAGATGTGGCTATCCCAGGTGGAGACGTCCAGTACTACAAACTGCGCTACAAAAATAACTGGTTTCACCCTATGACTGATAAGCTAATATTAGCTTTAAGTGGCAATTTGGGTTATGGTGATGCTTATGGTAGCACCTACGATTTTCCATTTTTCGAAAATTTTTATGCAGGCGGGATACGCAGTGTGCGAGGTTTTAAGGCGAACACATTAGGCGTTAAGGATGCCGGTAGACCGTTAGGCGGTAATTTTCTGGTAACGGGTAGTGCTGAGGCGATATTCCCAATTCCATTTTTGAAAAAAATGCCTAAATCAGTTCGCTTGAGCGCGTTTGTTGATGCTGGTAACGTTTATGATAGTAAACAATCATTTGATGCTGGCCTATTGCGTTATTCAACTGGGATTTCAACGGTATGGATTTCACCACTTGGTCCCATGTCCTTCAGTCTTGTACAGGCATTTAACGAACAAAAGGGTGACTCAACCGAGAGTTTCCAATTCTCATTGGGAACAGTATTTTAAGGAACCGCTTAAATGTTGATCAGTCAGAATATTTCAGGCTAAAAGATACGAAAAGAGAGAACTTTTAGCAACAGATTATTTTTTGGAGATAATAAACAAATGATTAAGAATATGACGTTTATTTTGCCATGTATGTTATTTTTGTTAATGGCAGTGTCAGCCAGTGCTGATGAATTAAAGATTGGCATAGTAAATGCTGGCGTGATTTTAGAAAAATCTCCACAGAAATCACAAGCATTAGCCAAACTTGAGAAAGAATTTTTATCCCGTAGTAAATTATTGGAAAGTAGATTTAAAGCGCTAAGAGAAAAACAAGAGGCACTGAAAAAAGATGCGGTTATTTTGACAACAGATGAGCTCAAATCTAGGGAACGCGCCATTTTGACTGAGCAGCGAGAGTTAAAGCGCCTGCAAGATGAGTATAGTGAAGATTTCTCAATTAGGCGTAACGAAGAATTACGCAAGCTAGAAAGCGAGATTACCCAAACCATTGTAGATCTGGCTGAAAAAGAGTCATATGACTTAATTATGTATCAAGGTGTCATTTTTGCCAGCGATCGCACTGATATTACTGATAAAGTGTTAGTCTTACTTAAAGCAAAAGTAGCCCAATGAGTTAATCATGGCGTGGACTTTAGGACAAATAGCTGAGCATGTTGGTGGTATAGTTATAGGCGATAAAGGGTTTCAAGTTGACAGTATCGCAACATTGCAAAATGCGGAAAAAAATCAACTTAGTTTTTTGGCTAATGCCAAGTATAAAAAATATTTAGCAAGCACCGCTGCTGGCGCTGTTATTGTAAATAGCAAAACTGACTTAACGATACCTTTCCATGCTATCGTTGTTGATGATCCTTACTTGGCTTATGCCAAAGCTACTGGTTTATTAAATCCAGTGAAGCGACAACAGCGGGGTATTCATGCGAGTTCGTCAATTGATGCTGATAGCTTTATTCATTCCAGCGCAACCATTGGAGCACATGTTGTTATAGAGTCGGGCGTTGACATAGGCAAGGATGTTGTTATTGGCCATGGCTGTGTCATTCAGCAAGGTGTTAGGATTGCCATAGGGTCACGACTTAATGCTAATGTTATTGTATGTAAGTGTGTCAAAATTGGCGAAAATAGCTTAATTCATGCTGGTGCTGTAATAGGTTCAGATGGATTCGGGTTTGCTGATGATAACGGTAAATGGATAAAAGTTCCACAAATTGGTAGCGTCAGGATTGGTGGTAATGTTGAGATTGGTGCCAATACAACAATTGATAGAGGCACGCTTGAGGATACCATTATTGGTAATGGTGTTAAGTTGGATAATCAGATACAGCTTGCGCATAATACGATAATTGGTGATGATACTGTTATTGCTGCTTGCGTGGGCATAGCAGGAAGCACGCGTATAGGCAAACGGTGTGTTATAGGCGGTAGGGTTGGGATTGCAGGTCATTTAACAATTGTTGATAGCGTCCAGATAACCGGCATGTCAATGGTTACCAAGTCTATTAAAAAGGCAGGAATATACTCCTCTGGCATTCCTGCTGAGCCTAATCAGCTTTGGCGCAAGAATGTTGCCCGTTATCGCCAAATGCATAGGCTTATTGACAAGGTAAAAGCGCTGGAAAAATTAATTAAATAAGCAAATGAAGCTGCAACAGTTCTTTCCAGTTGCAGACCATGTTATTTTAGGGCGTTATAAATAGCGAGGATATGACTTAAATTGAATACCATAGACATCCACGAAATTCAGACCCTTTTACCTCATCGGTATCCTTTTTTATTGATTGATCGCGTCATTGATTTTATCCCTGGCCAATCATTGGTTGGCATTAAAAATATCACATTTAATGAACCACAATTTACTGGTCATTTTCCACAACGTGTTATCATGCCAGGGATATTTATACTGGAGGCGTTAGCCCAGGCCACTGGGCTATTGGCATTTAAAACAGTCACGGATGTACGTTCGAATAACGCGCTTTATTATCTGGCAGGCATTGATAATGCGAGGTTCAGAAGACCGGTTGAGCCTGGCGATCAATTGATGCTACACGTTAAGTTAGTTAAAAATAAACGTAATTTATGGAAGTTTGCCGCAGAAGCAGCTGTTGACAGCGAGCAGGTTGTCAGTACAGATATTTTGTGTACAGATCAGGATATGCCTAAATGATTCATAGCACTGCAATTATTGATCCTTCGGCTAGTATTGCAGATAGCGTTGACATTGGTCATTATTCTGTTATTGGTGCAGGTGTTGAGATTGGCGCTGCCTGCGAAATCGGATCGCATGTTGTTATCAATGGGCCAGCAAAAATTGGTTCAGCCAATCAATTTTTTCAATTTTCTTCAGTTGGGGAAAAGCCCCAAGACAAAAAGTATGCAGGTGAATCAACCTTACTGGAGATGGGTAATGACAATATTATCCGTGAAAACGTCACGATTAATCGAGGCACAGTTCAGGGAGGCGGTTTAACCAAAATCGGTGACAATAACTGGATTATGGCTTGTGTTCATATTGCCCATGACTGTATTGTTGGCAATGATAATGTGTTTGCTAATAATGCATCTTTAGCGGGACATGTTATTATTGATGATCATGTTGTTTTGGGCGGCTTTACTTTAGTTAGCCAGTTTAATCGCTTAGGCGCATACTCCTTTAGTGCAATGGGTAGCGTTATTTCTCGCAATGTACCGCCGTATCTGCTGGTGTCTGGGCATATGGCCAAGCCTATTGGCATTAATGCTGAAGGGTTAAGACGATGCAACTTTTCTAATAACCAGATTAAAAATATTCGTCATGCTTATAAGCTGGTTTATCGTTCAGGCTTACGTATAGAGGATGCTGAAGCAAAACTTAAAGGAATAAAGCAGGATAAAAATGAACTGGACGCTTTTATTGAGTTTTTGCAGGTGCAGCAGGGCGGTATCGTCCGTTAAAAGTAAGTCAAGTTTAATTTTGCTAGTAAAGTAACTGATGAGTATTGAATCTTTTTCTGATTATCAAAAAGTATAAGAACTAGAAAATCAATAATCTCCAAGGTAAGAAGAAGGCAGGGACGGTTTTTATCTGCCTAATTATAAGCGAGATGTGCAAGGTTGAAAAGTTGTTTTATTGGCAGTAACGGGAGGAAAACCGACAGTAAGCGGATTTCATTCTTGGTCATTAAGCCGAACACTGATATTCTTTCATAATGGAAGAATTCAATTATAACGAATTATATCCCAATTAATTGAAGTAAGTACGATTTGAACAACAGGATATTGAAATTATGGCGTGGTTTTAATATCAAAAAATTATTGATTTCTAATAAAGATAAAAATTAACGAAAACTGGAAAACATCAGTATCTTAATTATTTATTTTATATTAGAAATACTAGGGCGGGTATGTAAAAAAATAGGTCGATACTTAGGAGTTATCTACAGGTAAGTTTGGCATTAATGCTGAAGGGTTAAGACGATGTAACTTTTCTAATAACCAGATTATGCCTGGTTAATTTAAACATATACTGACTGTACTTAGCTTCATTATCAATCCAAATTAGCAGGGAGTTTCCAAGATTGATTTTTCATTGATCGTGGGTGATGTTAAGTTTATCGTTTGGGTAGTGCTTTAGCGTATAATTCTTAAGTTTATACTAGTGGACAGTTTAGGTGTGAGATGGATATATACGCATCAGATGAGGAAAAAGGCGAAGCGATTAAGGCTTGGTGGCGTGATCATGGTGCGTCAGTTATCGTTATTTGTATCTTGGGTATTGCTATTGTATTGGGTGTTAGCTACTGGGTAACATACCAGCATGAACAGACTGAGTCAGCAACGACTAGTTATCAGTACCTTATGTCGTTAACTGATGATGAATTTGCTGAGGCTGACAATAAAACGCAGCACCTGTTGAACGAGTTTGCTGCAACACCTTATGCTGTCTTTTCTGCCTTTGCGATGGCAAAGCAAGCAATTGATCGGGATGATGCGGCAATGGCGACCTCTTACCTTGAGTGGATCATGCTTAACGCAAAGCTGATTGGTCAGGTTGAAATTGCACGTTTGCGTTTGGCGCGGCTGCTTTTTACCGAAATAGACTACCAATCGGCACTAGTCTTGATTGAAAAGTCATCTGCACCTGCTTTTAACTCATTGTTTGCTGAATTGCGCGGTGATATTTACATTGCTCAGGGTAATAATAAACAAGCAGAAGCCGCTTATCAGACTGCACTTTTGTCATTGTATGATACTGGGCCTGGGCCGCGGCAACGATTATTGCAACTTAAACTGGATGATTTAGTAGGTATAAATGATGAATAAAATACTGCTTACCAGCACGACTATTTTAGCTATGGGGTTACTGGCAGCTTGTGGTGCAGTTACTGATTGGTTTACTAAAAAGTCTGATGAACTGACCTTTGAGCCATTAGCGGAATTTTTACCTGAGTTCGAGCCGCAAATTGTTTGGTCGGTTGATACGGGTGCGGGTACAGGTGATAGTAATTACAGTGATCTCGCTGCATGGATTCAGGGCGACATGATTGTTGCTGTTGATCATGAAGGCAAGGTAAATAGCTATGATATCCAGACGGGGAGGCAGTTATGGCAGACTGATCTTGATGAGCCTCTGATAACTGGTGCAGGAGGAGGAGATAGCTTAATTTTAGCTGGCACTGGCGAAGGTGATCTGTTTGCATTGGATGAAAAAAGCGGCACGGTGCTTTGGCAAAAGAAGCAGACGAGTGAGATTTTAGCGCCAGCAAAAGCATCGCAAGGCGTTGTGATTGTGAGTACAGCAGATGGTCGGATAAGTGGCTTATCTGTAGAAAATGGTGCTCATATATGGGTGTATCAGCGAGATGTACCACTGCTGAGCCTTAGGGGGGATAGCGAGCCGGTAGTAGCGGGCGATATGGTATTGGCAGGCTGTGCTGGTGGTAAATTAGTGGCCCTGTCAATTGTTGATGGCAAATTAATGTGGCAAACCAGTATTGCAGTTGCGCGTGGCAGGACTGAGCTTGATCGTTTAGTTGATATTGATTCATCTCCAGTCGTTGTTAACGATAAAGCCTATGTCGTTGCCTATCACGGAAAGGTTGCAGCATTAGAATTGATGAGTGGTCAGAAAGTATGGTCACGTGATATGTCATCTCGTTCAGGTTTGGATGTGGCTATTGGCGATGCTGTTTATGTCGGTGATGATAGCGACCAAATTTGGGCATTGCAGGATGAGACAGGCGATGCTTTGTGGCGGCAAACAGGACTATTAAAACGTAAGTTGTCAGCACCCATTGTTGCAGGTAACTATGTTATCGTGGGTGATATTGAGGGTTATACTCACTGGATATCACGTCAAGACGGTCGTTTTATTGCCCGTAAAAAGGTTGCGGATGCTGCTATCAACAGTAAACCAATCATCAAAAATGGACTTGTATTTATTACTGCTACAGATGGCACATTAACAGCATTACGCATCCAATAAAAACATGACACCAATTATTGCATTAGTTGGTCGACCAAACGTTGGTAAATCAACATTATTCAACCGATTGACCCAGAGTTACAATGCTCTGGTGACTGATTATGCAGGACTTACCCGTGATCGAATCTATGGCAAAGTCAGCACTCAAGATTGTTCGTTCACGCTAATTGATACTGGTGGCGTAACTGAACAATCTGGTGATCTACCTGATTTGGTACGCGAACAAGTTCAGTTAGCACTAAAAGAGGCAGATGTTGTTTTTTTTGTAGTGGATGGTCGCGCTGGTTTAACAGTCAATGATGAGATGATTGCTGTCAGCTTACGCAATGTTGGTAAGCCAGTCATGCTGGTGGTCAACAAAGGAGAAGACCAGCCAAGAGAAGTAATAACCACCGATTTCTATTCATTAGGACTTGGCGAACCCTATTTGATTTCAGCGTTAAGGGGAAACGGCATCGCCAATCTGCTCTTTTCATTGCAAACTGCTCGCCCTGATCTGACAACGATTGATTATAAACTAAGCGAAGACAGCAAGCAGGTAATTCACCTAGCTGTTTTAGGCCGTCCTAATGTTGGCAAATCAACATTAGTTAACGGCATGACAGGTGAAAAGCGGGTTATCGTTTCTGCTGAGTCTGGTACGACACGTGACGGTATTTATATTCCTTTTGTAAAAGAGGGCATTGACTATATGTTAATTGATACTGCAGGCTTACGCAGGCGCTCCAAGGTATCAGAAACAGTAGAAAAGCTCAGTGTTGTTAAAACTTTACAGACTTTGGATAACGCTAATGTGGTGATATTAGTCATGGATGCTCACCAAGGCGTGTCTGATCAGGATATCCGCTTGGCTGGTCTTATTCTTAAGAGTGGTCGTGCTGTTGTGATTGCTGTCAATAAATGTGATGGTATGACAAAGTCACAACGGCAGTTGGTCGCGACAGATATTGAACGCCGGTTATCGTTTTTGCGTTTTGCCGATATACACTTTATTTCTGCATTGCATGGCAGGGGTATTGGTTTGTTGTTTACATCAGCAAAAAAGGCTTATGATTCCGCGATGGCTGAGTTGTCAACAACAGCGCTGACTTGCGCGTTAGAAAATGCCGTGACCTATCATCAACCACCACTGATTAATGGTCGCCGCATTAAATTTCGTTATGCACATTCTGGCGGTAAGAATCCGCCCAGAATTGTTATTCATGGCAATCAAATAAATGCGACACCACATAGTTATCGTCGCTATCTGGAAAATGTATTTCGTGATACGTTAAAATTGCAAGGCACCCCAATTTTTATTGAGTTTAAACAGGGTAATAACCCCTTTGAGCGGCGTAAAAATAAATACTCAACGCCAAGATCAACAAAGCATCAGCATACCAATAGAAAAAAACGAGTACGACATCTTTAAAAGACAGCACAGTTCATTGTTAATTATGGTATGTAGTTACCTAAAATTATATAGACACCATGAATTAATGTGGGTGAACTGGATGTTCATTACCAATAAAAATGTTTTTATTTAGAGTGACAGGAGACGGGAATAAAAATTGGGAATAATAAAAGTAATCGCAAAGCTATATAGGCTTCAATATTGTTAATCATCAATTTTTTACTGTGTAATAGATAAATTTATGTTTCGTTTCATGCTGTTATTTTTGCTATTGGTGCCGCCCATAGAAATTTATTTTCTGATTCAGATTGGCAGTGTTGTTGGTACTGGTTGGACAATTTTTATGGTGATAGCTACAGCATTACTAGGCGTTGCATTACTTCGTATCCAGGGCATCAGCACCTTAAAGCGGGCACAGGTCGTATTGGCTGGTGGTCAGTTGCCAGCACTTGCTATGATGGAGGGAGTTGTTCTGCTACTGAGTGGTGCTTTATTGCTGACCCCAGGCTTTTTTACTGATACGATAGGTTTTATGTTGCTTGTGCCTGCCTGTCGGCAAATACTAATCAAACGTCTGGCGCGCCATGGATACCTTTCTTTTTATGACGATACCGTCACGGAGTCGCCGACTAGTCATAGTCACGCTCACCCTATCATCATTGAGGGTAAATTCAGCCGTGATGATGACGATCGTTATTTAAATTAATCTAAGTCTTGAAATCCATATTTATATCCCCATATATTGGGCCTACAGGGCTTAGCTTTTGTTATTGGCCCTTTAATTTTAAGTGACTGACTTGAAGTTTGTATTTTATATCCCCATATTAGGGGTTTATTATTTTTGTTTAGACTTTATTTGAGGATAGTTTGATGAGTATTCGTCCCTTACATGATCGTGTGATTGTTCGTCGCATGGAAGAAGAAACAATGAGCGCTGGCGGTATCGTTATTCCTGATAATGCAACAGAAAAACCAGCAACAGGCAAGGTTACTGCAGTAGGTAATGGCAAAATAACTGATTCTGGTGATGTGCGCGCTATGGATGTTAAAGTTGGTGATACCGTACTGTTTGGTAAATATGCTGGAACTGAAGTTAAAGTTGATGGCGAAGAGCTATTGGTAATGCGCGAAGATGACATTGTTGCCGTTTTAGAAGGCTGATCATCTATATTTTAACTAACATTTTATAATGAGGATTTGATATGGCTGCTAAAGAAGTCAAATTTAGTACAGATGCACGTAGTTTAATGGTCAGTGGTGTTAACACATTGGCTGATGCAGTAAAAGTAACCTTGGGACCCAGAGGCCGCAATGTAATCTTGGATAAGAGCTATGGTGCGCCTACTATTACCAAAGATGGCGTGTCAGTTGCTAAAGATATTGAGTTAGAAAATAAATTTGAAAATATGGGCGCGCAAATGATCAAAGAAGTTGCCTCCCATACTTCTGATGCTGCTGGTGATGGCACAACAACTGCAACAGTATTAGCTCAGTCAATTTTACGCGAAGGCATGAAAGCAGTTGCTGCTGGCATCAATCCAATGGATTTAAAACGCGGTGTTGATAAAACAGTAACTGCTGCGGTAGCTGAACTGGAAAAAATGTCATCGCCTTGTAATGATGATAAAGCGATTGCACAAGTAGGCACTATTTCTGCAAATGCAGATACATCAGTGGGTACGATTATTGCTGAAGCCATGCAGAAAGTAGGCAAGGAAGGCGTGATAACCGTTGAAGATGGCAGTGGATTTGACAATGAGTTGGATGTTGTTGAGGGTATGCAGTTTGATCGTGGCTACCTGTCACCTTATTTTGTTAATGATCAACAAGCAATGACAGCCGATTTGGATGATCCTTATGTATTGCTGTTTGATAAAAAGATATCCAATATCCGTGAGTTGTTGCCAACTTTGGAGACTGTTGCAAAATCAAGTCGTCCACTTTTAATTATTGCTGAAGATGTTGAGGGCGAAGCACTGGCAACTCTGATCGTAAACAATATGCGCGGTACAGTAAAAGTATGCGCAGTTAAAGCTCCAGGCTTTGGTGATCGCCGTAAAGCAATGCTGGAAGATATTGCAATTTTAACGGGTGGCACGGTCATTTCTGAAGAGGTGGGGTTGAGCTTGGAAAAAGTAGCCCTAGAGGATCTAGGTCAAGCGAAGAAGGTAGCTATCAGCAAAGAAAATACCACTATCGTTGATGGCGGTGGCGACACTACTCAGATTGCTGGTCGTGTTGAGCAAATTCGTGCCCAGATAGAAGAGTCTAGCTCTGACTATGACAAAGAGAAGCTACAGGAGCGTGTTGCCAAACTCGCTGGCGGTGTTGCTGTCATTAAAGTAGGTGCTGCGACCGAAATGGAAATGAAAGAAAAGAAAGCGCGGGTTGAAGACGCCCTTCATGCAACACGTGCAGCTGTTGAAGAAGGCGTTATTGCTGGTGGTGGCGTGGCATTGGTTCGTGCTGAGAGTAGTTTAGGCGAATTAACTGCTGATAACTATGATCAGGAAACAGGTATCAAAATTGCCCGTCGTGCCATGCAGGAGCCTTTGCGTCAGATTGTCACTAATGCTGGTGAGGAAGGATCTGTTATCCTGAATGAAGTGTTGGCAGGTAAAGCCAATTTCGGTTATAACGCTTCAACCGGTGAATATGGCGATATGATTGAGATGGGTATTCTTGACCCAACAAAAGTAACGCGTACTGCATTACAAAATGCAGGATCAGTGGCTGGTTTGATGCTGACAACTGAAGCCATGATTTCTGAGGTACCACAAGAAAGCGCCCCAGCAGCGCCGGCAATGCCTGATATGGGCGGCGGTATGGGTGGTATGATGTAATAAGCTGCGGCTATCCGTTGTACTTGGATATTTATCCAAACGCTAGTTAAAAACCCTGACAATTGTTGGGGTTTTTTATTGTGCTAGGCTATCAAGTAAGCAAACTATGCGACCTTGATCTCGCACGGCAGTTGTCTAGGGCAAAATGTTAAAATGCTTCTGCCATTGCCATTAAAATGGCAATAAAAAGCCCATAACGGGGCTTAGCGTTTTATTTTTTAAAACTAAAAATTGTTAAGAATAATGAAAAATATGAGGGCTGAACAGAGCTCAATTAAGAATAATGAAAAAAGTTGTCGGCGAAAAAATAAATGTTTAAATAAATGAAACCTCAAATCAAGGCTAAAAAATTAATCTGATTAAAAAGGAAAGCCGGGAAACAAAACTGAAACAACAAACCAGCAAAAAAACTCGTAAAAATAGGAAGAGACCGGAACAAAGAACAACAGTCTCAAAAAATGTCAGATCATTCATTTAGAGCTAATATCACTAAAAGGGGTTACAGAACGGCCGCGGCCTCCGCAGACTTAGCCGGCTTGCTCAGCTGACTTTTGATCCGCAAGATAATTGTCGTAAGAAAAATCGCTATCCTCTAGCGCGGCCATACGATCAATATAGTGTTTAATATCTGGTGTTACGTGTAAGCAGAGTTAAAGATGGTTTGTTTTGCAGCTGGATGTATTTATAAGAGACCCCTTAGATGGCATAATGCTTGTCCTGCCAATTCGTAGTGGGGGGCGTATGAATATCAGTGATGATTTTTCTAAGGAGTGGCAACAGTGCCTGAGTCATAGCCCTTTGTCTGATAGCGCGTCTTTAGTTTTGTCAGGCAGTGATTATGTATTGCAGTGGGGACAACGTCATCCTGATCATGCCGAACAGCTAATTCAATCAAACGCTATTTCCAGACATTACCACACAGGTGATTATCGGCGCTATTTGGTAGAGATGCTTGACAATGTAGTTGATGAAAACACTTTGCAACAGTATCTGCGTTATTTTCGTCAGCGAGAAATGGTACGTATTATATGGCGAGATCTGGCTGATATGGCCGATCTGGAAGAAACAATGCAAGACCTGTCAGCATTGGCTGATACCTGTATTGAACAGACTCTATCGCTTTTGTATCAGTGGCAAACTAAAGAGCTGGGCACACCGTGTAATTCTAATGGCAAAGCGCAGCAATTGGTTGTGGTGGGTATGGGTAAACTAGGGGCTGGCGAGCTTAATTTATCATCAGATATCGATCTCATTTTTGCCTATCCAGAAGATGGCGATACCCGGGGATCAGATCGCACTGTCAGCAACCAGATATTTTTTGCCCGATTGGGACAAAAACTTATTCAGGCGCTGGACAACATTACAAGTGATGGTTTTGTTTTTAGAGTGGATATGCGCTTGCGCCCATTTGGTGATAGTGGTGCGTTGGCGTTAAGTTTTGCTGCTATGGAAGATTATTATCAGACGCAAGGCAGGGAATGGGAGCGTTACGCCATGATTAAGGCACGAATAATTACGGGCGTGCCAGCATCCAAAAAAGAATTAGCTGATTTGCTAAGGTCGTTTGCTTATCGGCGCTATTTAGATTATGGCATGTTTGATGCATTGCGAGAAATGAAATCAAAAATCGTGGCGCAGTTATACCGCAAGGGTATGGAAAGCGATATAAAGCTGGGTACTGGCGGTATTCGTGAAATTGAATTTATTGGTCAGGTATTTCAGCTTGTCTACGGTGGTAAGGATACATCATTACAGCAAAGACGGATTCTTAACGTTCTGGATCAATTGGCAGAAAAAGGTATTCTACCTGAATATGTTATCGCTGAATTAAAGCATGCATATGTGTTTTTGCGCCGAATAGAACATCGTGTGCAAGCATGGGCAGATAAACAGACCCATCTGTTGCCGGAAGACAATAAAGGCCAAAAGCGGCTGGCTATCTTGATGGGCTTTGCTAATTGGCAAGATTTTTTGGTTGTATTAAGTAAATATCGTGATCAGGTACAAGCCCATTTTGAAAATATATTAACGGTGACGCAAACCGAAGAATCACTGACAAATTTTTCATTGTTTAGCGGTGATGTTGGTGAAAAAATGGCATATCTTGAGCAATTAGGGTTTGCCAGACTAAAAGCGTCTGTAGATGAATTAGAAAGTCTGCTTGATTGTCATAATTTTCGCTATTTAAGCCACACAGGGCAGCAGCGTTTGGAGAAATTATTGCCTTTGTTGATTGGTGCTGCTGCTGGGGTGGGGGATCCAGATACATGTTTATTGCGGCTGTGCCAGCTTATTGAATCAATTATGCATCGCACCGCTTATATGGCCTTACTTATAGAAAACCCGCTTGCTTTATCACAATTAGTTAAATTATGCGCAGCCAGCCCAATGATCAGTCGCTATCTTGCTTGCCATCCAGTGTTGCTGGACGAGTTACTGAATCCGCATCAATTATATGAAATTTCCAATTGTAGTCATCAAAAAGACCAATTAGTGGCTTCATTGATAGCGGTCAATAAAGATGACTTAGAGCGCCACATGGAGATACTGCGTGAATTTAAACAAGTAACCACCTTGCATGTTGCGGCAGCAGATATTACTGGCGTGTTACCAGTAATGGAGGTTGGTGATCAGTTGAGTGAGTTAGCTGAAGTTCAATTAGAGCAGGTAATGTCTTTGGCATGGCGCTATTTGGTAGAAAGACATGGCTGTCCACCTTATACTCAAAATGAAGATTTGAGTCAGAGTGGTTTTTCGGTGGTTGCTTATGGCAAATTGGGTGGCATGGAGTTGGGCTACGGTTCCGATTTAGATGTGGTCTTTATCTTTAATGACGGCAAACAAGGGCAAACTGATGGTAATAAGCCGCTGGATGTCCTAAGTTTTTACGTTCGCTTGGCGCAAAGGATGATTCATCTTTTGAATACGTTGACTGAAAATGGTATTTTGTATCAGGTTGATACCCGTCTTCGTCCAAATGGATCTTCAGGTTTGCTCGTGACCAGCGTATCAGCTTTTGCTGACTATCAGTATAACGATGCATGGACGTGGGAGCATCAGGCGCTGGTAAGGGCGCGTTGTATTGCTGGTGACACCAATTTAGCAAGGCAGATAAGCGATATTCGTCGGCAAGTATTAGCCAGTAAACGTGATGAGCAAAGTTTAGCATCAGAAGTAGTCGCCATGCGTGCTAAAATGCGTGAGAAATTAGATAAAAGTACGCAGCAGTTATTTGATCTTAAACAAGGTGTTGGCGGTATTGCTGATATTGAGTTTATGGTGCAATATGCAGTATTGGCTTGGTCGGGTGCGTTTCCTGAATTGTTGAAATATACTGATAACATCAGATTGTTGTCTGCTTTAAAGTCAACCGGCAAACTTAATAAGCAGGATGGCGACATGTTGGCAGATGCGTACCGATTCTATCGTGATCAGGCTAATCATTGTATATTGCAGGAGACGTCAACTGTTATTGCTATTGAGAAAGTGGCAATTTATTGGCCGCAAGTTAAGGCTGTTTGGCAACGTTGGCTGGGTTAGTGCTATTAAAATTGGTGATTCTATCAAGTAAATTTGTAATGAATAGGTGATGTATGACCGTATCAACAATGGCAGACAGGGATGGCGTTATCTGGTTAGACGGCGAGATGGTACCATGGCGTGAGGCAAAGGTACATGTATTAACTCATACGCTACATTATGGTATGGGTGTGTTTGAAGGGGTACGTGCATACAATACTGACCAAGGCACAGCTATTTTCCGATTGCATGATCATACTGATCGTCTGTTCCGTTCAGCTAAAATTCTGGGCATGCCTATTCCATTTGCTAAAGATGTATTAAATGAAGCGCAAAAGGCAGTCTTACGCGACAATAATCTCAAATCAGCTTACATAAGGCCTATGTGTTTTTATGGTAGTCAAGGCATGGGTATTCGCGCTGATAATTTAAGAACACATGTGATGATAGCTGCCTGGGAGTGGGGCACATACCTTGGCGTAGATAATATGAAAAAAGGT
This sequence comes from Methylophagaceae bacterium, assembly GCA_965199725.1. Lineage (GTDB taxonomy): Bacteria > Pseudomonadota > Gammaproteobacteria > Nitrosococcales > Methylophagaceae. The sequence continues at coordinate 870,874 of OZ241321.1, read as the reverse complement.
ATTCGCGTTAAAACATCTTCATTTACCCGTCATCACATTAACGTTACTATGTGTAGAGCTAAAGCAAATGGCAACTATGTCAACTCAATGTTAGCATTACAGGAAGCAGTTCAGTGTGGTTATGATGAGGCATTATTGCTTGATACAAGTGGGTTTGTTGCCGAAGGAAGTGGTGAGAACTTCTTCATTGTGCGTGATGGAGTGATGTATACACCTACTTTGACATCAGCATTAGAAGGCATTACTCGAGAAACGGTGATCGCTCTGGCTAAGGATATTGGTATTAAGGTTATTGAAAAGCCAATTACTCGTGACGAAGTGTATATTGCAGATGAGGCATTCTTTACAGGCACAGCAGCGGAAGTGACTCCTATTCGTGAGCTGGATGATCGTGCCATTGGTAACACCGGTCGAGGGCCTGTCACCGAACAATTACAAAGTATGTATTTTGATCAGGTTTATGGGCGTAGCAATCTTTATAAAAGCTGGAATATCCATGTTTAGCAAGGATACATCTTTGAAATTTATAGCCTTAGGTGCTAGAGTGGTGAACATGTGTTTACCGTTCTATAAGAAAGCCAGTACGTACGAGGAATGATCGGTAAATTTGGTCAATAATGTGCAATGAGCAGCGCTTTGGTTTTTCACAATTCTTGGCTGTCAGGCGAGGGCTTGATAACATTATTAGTTGTGATTAGAGTGCGGGAAAAACATGGCAGGCCATAGTAAGTGGGCAAATATTCAGCACCGTAAAGGTGCTCAAGATGCCAAGCGCGGTAAGTTATTTAATAAGTTTATTCGTGAACTTACGGTCGCTGCCAGAACCGGTGGTAGTGATGTGACCAATAATCCTCGGCTTCGCCTTGCTATAGACAAAGCACTTGATGGTAATATGAATCGTGATGTTATTGATCGTGCAGTCAAACGAGGCGCTGGTGAATTAGATGGTGCCAATTACGAAGAGATCCGTTATGAAGGTTACGGGCCAGGAGGTATTGCCGTTATGGTTGATTGTTTGACCGATAATAAAAACCGTAGTGTGGCAGCAGTGCGTAATGTATTTAGTAAACGCGGCGGCAATATGGGCACTAATGGCTCAGTTTCCTATTTGTTTAACAAAAAGGGTATTATTACCTATGTTGCTGGTACTGATGAAAATACGTTGATTGATGTGGCCTTAGAGTCAGGCGCAGAGGATATTATCACTAACGATGATGGCTCCATTGATGTGCTTACTCTGCAAACAGATTATGCAGCGGTAAAAGATGCATTAGATTCTGCTGGTTTACAGTCATCATCTTCTCTTATTACAATGCATTCAGAAACAATGGTAAGCTTAGATGTCCAAGATACACGAAAGGCGCTTGCAATGATCGATGCACTGGAAGATCTGGATGATGTGCAGAATGTTTATTCCAACGCTGACTTTTCTGCTGAAATAATGGCTGGACTTGCTTTAGATTAGCAAGCAGCAAAACTAGTTTTTATGACTTGCATCATTGGCATTGATCCAGGATCGCGGAAAACCGGATTTGGTGTCGTTGAACTGGATGGTCAAATCATTCATCATGTTACTGCTGGTTTGCTGGAAGTGGGCGATGGTGATTTTCCTGACAGATTGAAACGGATATTTGAGGGGCTAACCTTTATTATTGAGCGTTACCGGCCTGATATGATGGCGGTAGAAAAGGTATTCTTGCATAAAAATGCAGATTCTGCCCTAAAATTGGGGCAAGCCAGAGGTAGCGCCATTTGTGCAGGTGTTGGTCAGAGTCTTAGCGTACATGAATATAGCGCAACCCAAATTAAAAAATCAGTTGTAGGCAATGGTCATGCAAAGAAGCACCAAATACAGTATATGGTGTCAGTGATTTTGTCATTGTCTGATGTGCCACATGAAGATGCTGCTGATGCGCTGGCATGTGCTGTGACACATGCCAATTTTATTGCCAATCATCATCAGCAGAAGAGCAAATTGCCAGATAAAATGCGGATAATTCGTCGGGGGGGGGGTCGCTACTGGCGATGATTGGGCGATTAAGCGGCATTTTGTTAGACAAGCAAGCGCCATATTTACTCCTGGATGTGTCTGGTATTGGTTATGAAATTACGACACCGATGTCAACATTTTTTACCTTGCCAGCGATTAATGAGTATGTTTCTTTATTTACCCATTTAATAGTTAGGGAGGATATACAATTGCTATATGGTTTTGCTACCGTTGGTGAGCGATCGCTCTTTCGCAGTCTGCTAAAAGTAAATGGTGTAGGCGCAAAACTTGCGCTTGCTATTTTGTCAGGTATTGACGTTGTTGACTTTGTGCGCAGTGTACAGGAAGCTGATGCAGCAAGCCTGACACGTTTGCCTGGTGTTGGCAAAAAAACAGCAGAACGTCTAGTGGTAGAAATGCGCGATCGTTTGCAGGATATGAGCGATAATATTGGCACTGTGTCTTCAGATAAGACTAAACTTCAGGGTGCAAAGGTGGAGGCAGTATCAGTATTGGCAGCACTTGGCTATAAACGCACTGTAGCAGAGAAGATGATCCGAACCATTGATAACGATAGTTTGAGCACTGAACAGCTAGTCAAATTTGCCTTACAGAGGAGTTAGAGCAGTGGAAGAAACACGCTTTGTTTCGGCAGATTCCCAGACCGATGAAGAATATCAGGAGCAAGCTATTCGGCCAGGTGCTTTGACTGATTATATCGGTCAACCGGTGGCGCAAGAGCAGATGGAATTATTTATCGCGGCGGCTAGAAAGCGCAAAGAACCTTTAGATCATACATTGATTTTTGGTCCACCTGGTCTAGGTAAAACAACCCTTGCGCATATTGTTGCAAATGAAATGGGAGTCAACTTGCGGCAAACGTCAGGCCCTGTACTGGAGAAACTGGGGGATTTAGCTGCGTTATTAACTAGTCTCGAACCTAACGATGTATTATTTATTGATGAAATTCATCGCCTGAGTCCTGTTGTTGAGGAAGCATTATACCCTGCCATGGAAGACTACCAGTTGGATATCATGATAGGTGAGGGACCAGCGGCACGATCAATCAAGCTCGATTTAGCACCGTTTACCTTGGTAGGCGCAACAACACATGCAGGATCATTAACATCACCACTTCGCGATAGATTTGGCATTGTTCAGCGCTTAGAGTTTTATCATGTTGATGATTTAAGTACCATAGTGCAACGTAGTGCCTATATATTCGGTATGAATCTGGATGCAAAGGGCGCTAATGAAATTGCTAGAAGATCGCGCGGTACACCGCGCATTGCCAATCGCTTATTACGCCGAGTGCGTGACTATGCTGAGGTGAGGTTTGATGGCCATATCACCGCTGATGTTGCCCATCAGGCATTGGATTTACTTGATGTTGATGACAATGGTTTTGATGTGATGGATCGGAAGTTATTATTGGCTATTATTAAGAAATTTGCCGGCGGTCCAGTAGGTATTGATAATTTAGCGGCTGCTATTGCTGAGGAGCGAGGAACAATTGAGGATGTATTGGAGCCATTCCTGATTCAGGAAGGCTTTATTATGCGAACGCCAAGGGGAAGGGTAGCCACTGAACGAGCATGGTTGTATTTTGGCTTAAAACCGGCAGTGAAAGACGAAGAATGAGTGTATTTACCTGGCCTGTCCGTATTTATTATGAGGATACTGATAGCGGTGACGTTGTTTATCATGCCAATTACCTTAAATTCATGGAGCGTGCCCGTACAGAATGGCTGCGCAGCCTTGGTATTGAGCAGGATGAGCTTGTCAACAGTCATCATTGTATTTTTGTAGTTAATTTAATGCAGTTACATTTTCGGCAACCAGCGAGATTAAATGATGCTTTGATAGTTTTCACGCATATTATCAAAGCATCAGGCGTCAGTTTTGAATTTGAACAACAAGTTAAGCGTGACGGTGAACTGCTATGTGAAGCCATAGTCAAAGTGGTATGTCTGGATTCTGATGGTTTTCGGCCTAAACCGATACCCGCATTTATTTTGATGGAGATAGAGAGTGAATACTGATCTTTCCTTGCTAACCTTAATTTTTGAGGCTAGTTTAGTAGTACAACTGGTCATGTTAGCTTTGTTGTCCATTTCACTATATTCGTGGACATTGATTTTTAATAAACGTAGCGAGCTTGCTCAGGCCAGACGCAGTGCTGATGAGTTTGAAAATGAGTTCTGGTCAAGTAAAGAATTAAGCAGCCTTTACCGAACTGTGCATCCTCGTCCTGATAACCAAGGCATGGCCAGCATGTTTGCAATTGGGTTTAAGGAATTTATGCAACTGAAAAAATTAAGTTCACAGCCATCGTCAGTATTACAGGGTGTGCAGCGAGTGATGCGTGTTTCATTAGCGCGTGAAATTGATCAATTAGAAACATCGCTGTCATTTTTGGCAACAGCAGGATCAGCAAGCCCCTATATTGGATTATTTGGTACCGTATGGGGCATTATGAACTCTTTCCGTGCCTTGGGTGATGCGCAACAAGCAACACTGGCTATGGTTGCCCCTGGTATAGCTGAAGCATTAATTGCGACAGCAATGGGTTTATTTGCCGCGATCCCAGCAGTTATTGCTTATAACCGTTATGCCTACCAAATTGAGCGATTAATAAATCGTTATGATAGTTTTTTGGAAGAATTTTCTTCTATTTTGCAGCGCCAACATAATTAGTTTATTCACTGCTGTGTACAGACAAAGACGCAAACTAATGGCCGAAATCAATGTAGTGCCTTACATTGATGTAATGTTGGTATTACTCATCATTTTTATGATTACTGCGCCTATGTTAACCCAGGGGGTACAGGTTGATTTGCCTCAGGCATCTGCCAATTTTATTGAAATGTCTGATGGAGGCAGCCCGCTTATTGTCTCTGTTGATGCTAAAGGGTTATTTTATATCGCTGTTGGCGATCATCAAAATAAACCGGCTGATGCGCAATTATTGATAGCAAAAACGCAAGCAGTGTTGCGACGTACTCCAAACACACGAGTTATGATTAAGGGTGATAATGGTGCCAGTTACGGACATGTTGTGGCAGTAATGGCATTATTACAAAAAGCAGGGGCACCCAATGTTGGTTTAATTACCAAGCAACCAGAATATATTGAGTAAGTGATAATGTGACTAAAAAAATAATTGCTATTGGTTATTCACTGGTATTGCATGTTGTGCTAGCTATATTACTTATTATTGGTGTAGATTCAAAACCAACTAGTCGTTTTGTCTCACCGGTAAAAACTGATATTATGCAGGCGACATCAGTTGATGAGTCGCAGGTACTGGAACAAATAGCGCGTCTTCAGGATATTGAAAACGAAAAGAGAGAGGCAGAAAAACAAGAGAAAAAACGTATTGCAGAATTGCAACAAGCGCGCAAACAAGCGGAGTTATTAAAGAATCAGGCAGATGAAGCACGTCAGCAAGCCGAAGCGAAACGCAAACAAGCAGAGGCTGCTACAAAAGCAGAAGAGGCGCGTAAACTTAAAGCTGAAGCCAAAGCCAAACAAGTAGAAAAACAAGAGAAAAAACGTATTGCAGAATTGCAACAAGCGCGCAAACAAGCGGAGTTATTAAAGAATCAGGCAGATGAAGCACGTCAGCAAGCCGAAGCGAAACGCAAACAAGCAGAGGCTGCTACAAAAGCAGAAGAGGCGCGTAAACTTAAAGCTGAAGCCAAAGCCAAACAAGTAGAAAAACAAGAGAAAAAACGTATTGCAGAATTGCAACAAGCGCGCAAACAAGCGGAGTTATTAAAGAATCAGGCAGATGAAGCACGTCAGCAAGCCGAAGCGAAACGCAAACAAGCAGAGGCTGCTACAAAAGCAGAAGAGGCGCGTAAACTTAAAGCTGAAGCCAAAGCCAAACAAGTAGAAAAACAAGAGAAAAAACGTATTGCAGAATTGCAACAAGCGCGCAAACAAGCGGAATTACAGGCACACAAAAGAAATAGTACTATCGTTGCTAAGCATATGAGCTTAATCGAGGCGGAAATAAAACGCGATTGGATCAGGCCACAAAACATAACAACTAGTTTGCGCTGTGATTTATCAATTAGTTTATTACCTGATGGTAATGTGAAAACCGTGGAAATAAGTAAAAGTAGTGGTAATGATTTGTTTGATCGTTCGGCGATAGCAGCGGTTCATAAAGCTACACCTTTAGCCTTGCCAGTAGATAAAAAGATAGCATTAAAATTCAGACGGTTTACCCTAACATTTAAGTCAGATTAAATATCAAGGCAGAATTATGACCAAATATTTGTTGGCAATGGGGTTATTAGCAGTCATTTCTCCATGGCAAATTAAAGCTGAACTGGTGATTGAAATTACCGGTGGAATAGAGGCAGCTATTCCTATTGCTGTTGTCCCTTTTGCCAGCGAAGGTGCTGCTCCACCGCAGGATATTTCAACCTTGGTAAGTAATAATTTGATAAATAGCGGTCGTTTTGATCTGTTGGCTGATGAAGATTTGATTTCTAGACCTCATGAAGTCTCAGAGATCAACTTTAGAGACTGGCAATTATTGCGTTCTGAAAACTTGCTTATTGGCAAGGTGAGTAGTTTTGACGGTAAAATGTACCAAGTTCAATTTCAGCTATTTGATGTTTATCAGAGTAGACAGTTAGCCGGTAAGCGTTATCAACAGGTTCCAGTATCAGGTTTGCGACTACTATCCCATCAAATTGCCGATCAGGTGTACGAAGCATTGACTGGTGAGGTAGGAGTGTTTTCAACGCGATTGACTTTTGTGACAGAGATACATGGTGCGACAGGCGGTAAGCGCTATGCGTTGCAAATAGCTGATGCTGATGGATCTAATCCGAGAACTATACTGGAGTCCAGAAAACCTATTTTGTCACCAAGTTGGGCGCCAGACGGCGAACATTTGAGTTATGTATCTTTTGAAAATGGTAAGTCAGAAGTATTTGTGCAGGAGATACGCAGTGGGTGGCGTAACTCAGTGGCAGCATTTGAGGGCATTAATAGTGCGCCTGCATGGTCACCAGATGGTAAAAAATTAGCAATTACATTATCCAGGTCAGGTAATCCTGAAATTTATGTGTTTACGTTATCCTCTAAGAAATTGTCGCGGATAACATATAATCATGCCATTGACACTGAGGCAGTATGGATGCCTAATGCTAGAGAAATCATATTTACATCGGATCGTGGTGGTAGCCCTCAGATTTACAAGGTGCCTGTTAATGGAGGTGGTGCAGAGCGCGTAACATTTGAGGGTAGCTATAATGCATCACCAGATTTATCATCAGATGGTCGTTTCATGACGATGGTGACAGGTAAAGATGGGCAGTTTTATATTGCTGTACAGGATATGGAAACAGGGCGTGTACAGGTTTTGACTAAAACGGGTTATGATGAGTCACCAACTTTTGCACCTAATGACCATATGATCCTGTATGCTATTGGAAAAGAGGGTACAGGTGAATTAGGCTTGGTATCAGTTGATGGCAGAGTTAATAAGCGTTTGAATAAATCAGGTAAAAATGTACGTGAACCGGCATGGTCACCATTTAGAAAATAAGAGTTTTAGTTTTAGGGAGGTGAGTAAATGAAATTGTTAAAATTAATGTCAGTGTTACTAACATTATCATGGCTCTATGGTTGCGGTACCACGGGTAGCAATATATCAGGCATTAGTGGCCAATCTGATCGTACAGAGACAGATGGTATGGCAATAGAAGATCCTAATGTTATTGCCCTTGATGACGATATATCAGATTTCGATGCTACTACTGCAGATATTACTATAGATAATGGTGCTGAAACAAAGGTTATTGTTGCTGACAGAGAGCAATACCAAAGCTACGAATTCACTAATTTAGGTGAATTGAATAATCCTGCAAGCCTGCTGGCAAATCGTGTTGTTTATTTTGATTATGACAGTGCAGTAGTCAAGAAGGAGGATCAGACTACTTTGGAAACTCATGCCACTTATTTGGCTGACAATTCCAATGTTGTTGTTCGTTTAATTGGACATACCGATGAACGAGGATCGCGCGAATATAATCTTGCATTAGGTGAGCGACGTGCCTTGGCTGTCCGTCAGATATTAATGTTGCAGGGTGCAAGCATAGATCAGTTGCAGGTGATCAGCATGGGTGAAGAGCATCCTCATGTTAGGGGTTCTTATGAGTTTGCGTGGCAGCAAAATCGCCGTGTTGAGTTGCTGTATCTAGGTCAATAGTTAACGGGTATGATAGATAACAAACTTTGTTTAGTATGTGTATTTGCAATAGCCTTGTCAGGTAATGTATCTGTTGCTGATGAAGTGGAAATAGCGCAACGTGTTGATAGGTTAGAGCATATTGTTAATGGTCAGGGCTTAATATCGTTATTGAATCGTGTTGAGCACTTGCAAGATGAAATAAAAAGGCTGCATGGTGATAACGAGCTATTAAGGCACGAACTTACTACATTGCGCAGGCGCCAGCGTGAATTATACCTTGATTTGGATGTGCTTTTGCAAGCACAGGCAGTCACCACTATTGCCGCAGTAGAGGGACCTGTTTTAGATGAAATGATACCTGACCAAATTGATGTAATGTCTGATGATAGCGTGTCAATAAATCAAACAATAAATACAGGTGATGATGCTACATCACTCGCAGTTGATCATGATGAAAATGATTATCAATCAGCGTTACAAGTGTTGCGCAGTGGTGAGTATGAGCAGGCTATTGATATGCTGGATGTTTTTATTGATAGTTATCCACAGAGTGATTATTTACCTAACGCCTATTATTGGCAGGGGGAAGCTAACTATGTATTACATCGCTTTGATTTAGCTATTTTATCTTTTCAGACAGTAATAGATCGCTTTCCCATGAGCAATAAAGTTGCTGATGCATTATTAAAACGAGGTTTTAGTCAATATGAACTTGATAAGGTAACTGAAGCGGAGTCAACATTGACCACTGTTATAGAAAGCTATCCAGACACCCCTGCTGCACGATTAGCTAAAGTGAGGTTAGCAATCATTAAACAAGAAGTGCGCTAGGATAACTTAAGTGGTAGTTATTTATGGCAGCACAGTGCCGCGTTACTGAAATTTTTTATTCTTTGCAAGGTGAGACGCGCACGATGGGCTTGCCAACGGTGTTTATCCGTCTGACAGGTTGCCCTCTGCGGTGTACATATTGCGATACAGGGTACGCCTTCCATGATGGCAAAAAAATGGATGTTGGCACTATAATTAAACAAGTTCAAGTTTATCATCCTCGTTATGTAACAGTCACTGGCGGTGAGCCATTAGCCCAGCATTGCAGTTACGATCTATTAGAGTCACTCTGTGATCTTAATGTGGAAGTATCGTTGGAAACTAGCGGCGCAATGGACATTTCTGCTGTTGATCCACGGGTGGTTTGTGTTATGGATATTAAAACACCCGCATCTGGCGAAGAGCCAAAGAATAATTACAACAATATTAGTTTTCTAAAGCCCCATGATCAAGTGAAGTTTGTCATTGCAGGTCGCGATGACTACCAATGGGCGTGTCAAAAATTGACCGAATATAATTTATCCAGACAGTGTGAAGTATTATTTTCCCCGGTGCATAATAAATTAAAGCCAACCGATTTGGCTGATTGGATTGTACAGGACAATCTGCCAGTAAGAATGCAAATACAATTGCACAAATACTTGTGGAATGATGAGCGTGGGAGATGAAGCGTGCTGTAGTACTTCTTTCTGGCGGGTTAGATTCAGCGACTGCGTTAGCAATGGCAAAAAAACAAGGTTTTGCCTGTTATACCTTAAGCTTTGATTATGGTCAGCGTCATCATGTTGAGCTCTGCGCTGCTAAAAAAATAGCCAGACAAATAGGCGTGATTAGCCATAAAGTCATTGCTATTGATTTAACAGTCTTTGGCGGATCAGCATTAACAGACAGCAGTATTGATTTACCGCATGACTACCAAAAAGCCATTCCCGTTACCTATGTGCCTGCCAGAAATACTGTATTTCTATCCATTGCGCTGGCGTGGGCTGAAGTCTTGTCTGCCGAGGCAATTTTTATCGGCGTGAATGCGGTTGACTATTCAGGTTATCCGGACTGTCGCCCAGCATTTATTACTGCTTTTGAGCAGTTAGCGAATATAGCGACTAAAACTACCATTGAAGGCCAAATATTAGCTATTCATGCGCCCCTGATAGCGATGACCAAAGCGCAAATCATTCAGCAAGGCATCATGTTAGGTGTTGATTACGGCCAAACTATTTCCTGTTATCAAGCAGATAATAATGGTCTGGCTTGTGGTTTTTGTGATTCATGCCACTTTCGTAGACAAGGCTTTATTGAAGCACAGGTAATCGATCCTACCAATTATCAGCATTAGTAACGTAATTATTGCATTATTATTGATTGGTGTAGAATACATTTATTGCGTAAATACTTGCCATTTTTGCTCAATACAGTATGATTGCGCGTTTTAAGTTTGGGCCGTTAGCTCAGTTGGTAGAGCACCGGACTTTTAATCCGATGGTCCCGCGTTCGAGTCGCGGACGGCCCACCAACAAAAACAGGCACCAGCGCGTTTTAATTTTTTGGCAAAACAACTTGCGGTAGCCTCTTCAAAAAATAAATAGCATTAAGACTGGCGCTTGTTTCAATAAGAAAGAGATGTTTATAAAGAGCGTATAGATATTAAGTAAGTAACGAATGTACAAGAAACGGTTACTTATCACTAAACAAACGTCAATTTGGTGCTGAGATGGTCAACCTAACAGGACATGTAAGAGGGACTCAAAGTGCTTGATATCACCTCAAAGCCTATGTTGGAAGTATTCAAACAAAGTAACAATGAAGAAACATTACTACTTAAAGTGTATTCCTCATATACCAATATGTTATTGGCGAGTGGATTTTGGCAATCTGGCAGCATTAAAAATGCTAAAGTTAATTTATAAGATGGATATAGTGCGAGGAAAGCTGTAATACGACACTTGGTTTGTGAATAACGGGTAATAGCGGGTAATAGTGGGTAATATCTATATATAACAATGGTTTAGCAAGTGCCTTGATCTGTTTTTAGATGTTGATTTGGAGTTGTGAAAAAATGCGAATTAAGGCAAATATGGCAAAATAAGACACTTGGTTTGTGAAAAAACTCAAAAACGTTTAAACAATCTTCAAAAAATCTTCAAATGGTATTTTTAAAGGCCTAAGCGCGTATAAAATGACACGTCAAACTGTGGAATAGTAGCTTATTTAGTATCAAATTCATGCGTTAAACTTGATACTTTTAAAAAAGTATCGAGTTAGCATGTAACCTATTGAATTGTAAATAATTTTTTTTATCTTCTTACCTTTTTGTTTAATCAATCAAGTTGTGCCTTAAGCCTGCCTCTATTGATTGGTGGATACACATTGAACAAAAATATAGCCGTGACCTTAAAGAAGAAGGTAGAAAGACTAAAAGCGATAACCGTTATGTTGGGTTTTTTGGTGGCGTTAAAGCGCTGGTGTATCCGCAGATTAAAGCTAAAGCAGCCAACCCGCTTAATACTGTGGGCGAGGCTGAATATTTAGTGAATGAAGACTATGTACCCTGTCATTGCACTGATTAGGAGCTATACAAATGTCTGAACTTTATTTTAGACCTGGAGAACCAGAGGGCTTTACTTCTAAAAAGTTAGCAGATAAAAAAGACAGTTACAACAATCCTATCAGAGAGCTGTTACAAAATAGTGCAAATGCTGCCCAAATATCGCCAGTTAATTTTTTTCACAAACCAGTGTCATTTTTTCACAAACCAAGTGTCGCGCTACAAGGAAAGCTGATCGCGAAACATTTAGCTCTTTCAGATTATACATCTGGGGTAGAATGAGCCCTCCTCATATACATAGACAAAACACAAGCGAGTTTCAAGAAAAGGCTTGATCGTTACATATGGAATGAGAAATCGCAACGTAATTTAGCGAAAGATTGCAGGTTTTCCTGATGAGGTGCGTGATTGGTATAGGAAATGTTTTGGGGTAGTTTGAATCGATAATTAACGGTGCAATTAGATTTACACAAGAAGGTATTTATAATATTTGGTTTTCTTTGTTACCACTTGATGACCAAAATGATGTCTCTATCATTAGAAATAAAGTTGATAAAAAAGCTAAGCAATGGAATATCAAAAATAATTATCTCCCAATATTAAATAAACTAAAGACTAAGTTAATAGTAGATAATTTGCAGCAGATTGGATAATTTAGCTAAAAATAGATTGACAACTTACTTTCCGTCTGTATAATGGGTCTTCTTTAAAGTTGACCGTAAGTGTTAACGTTCTTTAACAATATAGCATCAAGTAATGAATGTGGGTGCTTGCATCGGGTTTATTCTTGCCAAAAGAAGAAGTCGATGCTTGACGTACACATGTGAGCATTTAATGTTCACTAAATACGACAACGTCGATTATGAGTAAATGGCATGTTAAACATGCCACAAGTTTAGCAAACTGAAGAGTTTGATCATGGCTCAGATTGAACGCTGGCGGCATGCCTAACACATGCAAGTCGAACGGTAACAGAGCCAGCTTGCTGGTTGCTGACAAGTGGCGGACGGGTGAGAAATATATAGGAACTTGCCTAGTAGTGGGGGACAACCTGTGGAAACGCAGGCTAATACCGCATACGCTCTACGGAGGAAAGCAGGGGATCTTCGGACCTTGCGCTATCAGATGGGCCTATATTGGATTAGCTTGTTGGTGAGGTAATGGCTTACCAAGGCAACGATCCATAGCTGGTTTGAGAGAATGATCAGCCACACTGGGACTGAGACACGGCCCAGACTCCTACGGGAGGCAGCAGTGGGGAATATTGCACAATGGAGGAAACTCTGATGCAGCAATGCCGCGTGTATGAAGAAGGCCTTCGGGTTGTAAAGTACTTTCAATAGGGAAGAAATGCTTTGTCATAATATAGCAAAGCTATGACGTTACCTATAGAATGAAGAACCGGCTAACTCCGTGCCAGCAGCCGCGGTAATACGGAGGGTTCGAGCGTTAATCGGAATTACTGGGCGTAAAGCGCGCGTAGGCGGTCTACTAAGTCAGATGTGAAATCCCTGGGCTTAACCTAGGAACTGCATTTGAAACTAGTAGACTAGAGTGTGGTAGAGGTGAGTGGAATTTCAGGTGTAGCGGTGGAATGCGTAGAGATCTGAAGGAACATCAGTGGCGAAGGCGACTCACTGGACCATTACTGACGCTGAGGTGCGAAAGCGTGGGTAGCAAACAGGATTAGATACCCTGGTAGTCCACGCCCTAAACGATGTCAACTAAGTGTGTGGGAGTTTAACTCCTGCGTATTGTAGCTAACGCGATAAGTTGACCGCCTGGGGAGTACGGTCGCAAGACTAAAACTCAAATGAATTGACGGGGGCCCGCACAAGCGGTGGAGCATGTGGTTTAATTCGATGCAACGCGAAGAACCTTACCAGGTTTTGACATGTACGGAAATTGCCAGAGATGGCGATGTGCCTTTGGGAACCGTAACACAGGTGCTGCATGGCTGTCGTCAGCTCGTGTCGTGAGATGTTGGGTTAAGTCCCGCAACGAGCGCAACCCTTGTCCTTAGTTGCCATCATTTAGTTGGGCACTCTAAGGAGACTGCCGGTGACAAACCGGAGGAAGGTGGGGACGACGTCAAGTCATCATGGCCTTTATGACCTGGGCTACACACGTGCTACAATGGCCAGTACAGAGGGTTGCCAACTCGCAAGGGTGCGCTAATCCCATAAAGCTGGTCGTAGTCCGGATTGGAGTCTGCAACTCGACTCCATGAAGTCGGAATCGCTAGTAATCGCAGATCAGCACGCTGCGGTGAATACGTTCCCGGGCCTTGTACACACCGCCCGTCACACCATGGGAGTGGGTTGCAAAAGAAGTAGGTAGGCTAACTTCGGAGGCCGCTTACCACTTTGTGATTCATGACTGGGGTGAAGTCGTAACAAGGTAGCCCTAGGGGAACCTGGGGCTGGATCACCTCCTTTTATAACAGCAAGATCACCTGTTGTGAGTGTCCACATTCATTGCTTAATGCTAAAGTAGATAGATACATCTGGGTCTGTAGCTCAGTTGGTTAGAGCGCACCCCTGATAAGGGTGAGGTCGGTGGTTCAAATCCACCCAGACCCACCACTTGTCTGTTTGCCCACTTTGAAATCCTTGTTTTTCTTCTGGCAATTGCTCGGTAGTGGGTAAAGGAAGATAATTTTCATGGTCAGGTATGCTCAAGCAAAAAAGGGGCTATAGCTCAGCTGGGAGAGCGCCTGCTTTGCACGCAGGAGGTCAGCGGTTCGATCCCGCTTAGCTCCACCAATCTTGTTTAGTGCTGTTATCATTATCTCAGCACAGACAGGCCAAACGTAGCTATCTTAAAATATTGATGATGCAAGTTGCTCTTTAACAAAATGGGAAGTAAAAGGTAATATTGTAAAAAGTTATGTGATGGCTTTTTATGATTATTAGTACAGAGAACAATATTTTTAGATCGTAAAGATTTAGAGAGATAAACAAAATTGTGTTAGCAATGTATTGTATGGCCTTAAAAACATTATTTAAGATGCTTTTGGGTTATATGATCAAGTGAATAAGCGCACATGGCGAATGCCTTGGCGATAAGAGGCGATGAAGGGCGTGGTAATCTGCGAAAAGCGATGGGGAGTTGATAACATGCGTTAATCCATCGATACCCGAATGGGGCAACCCGGCCAGCATAAGCTGGTTATCCTGCACTGAATACATAGGTGTAGGAGGCGAACCCGGCGAACTGAAACATCTAAGTAACCGGAGGAACAGAAATCAACCGAGATTTCCTTAGTAGTGGCGAGCGAACGGGAAACAGCCTGCAAGCGATAATCATTGTATTAGTGGAATAAGCTGGAAAGCTTGGCGATACAGGGTGATAGCCCCGTACATGAAAATATGATGGTGGTACTAGGCTTGCAACAAGTAAGACGGGGCACGAGAAACCTTGTCTGAACATGGGGGGACCATCCTCCAAGGCTAAATACTACTTATCGACCGATAGTGAACCAGTACCGTGAGGGAAAGGCGAAAAGAACCCCGTTGAGGGGAGTGAAATAGACCCTGAAACCGTGTGCGTACAAGCAGTAGGAGCCTCATCACTAAGCTACTTTAATTTGGTATTGTGCCAAGACTTGATTTTCAGATAACGATATAGTCGTTCAACCTGAGAATAGGTGCAATCAGAGGCAGTTTAGTGATGGGGTGACTGCGTACCTTTTGTATAATGGGTCAGCGACTTAATTTGTGTAGCAAGCTTAACCAAATAGGGGAGGCGAAGGGAAACCGAGTCTTAACAGGGCGATAAGTTGCATGGATTAGACCCGAAACCTGGCGATCTATCCATGGCCAGGGTGAAGGTGGGGTAACACCTACTGGAGGCCCGAACCCACGTATGTTGAAAAATGCGGGGATGAGCTGTGGATAGGAGTGAAAGGCTAATCAAGCCAGGAGATAGCTGGTTCTCCTCGAAAGCTATTTAGGTAGCGCCTCGCGTCTCACTACTGGGGGTAGAGCACTGTTTCGGCTAGGGGGTCATCCCGACTTACCAAACCGATGCAAACTCCGAATACCAGTAAGTGCAATCGCGGGAGACACACGGTGGGTGATAACGTCCATCGTGAAAAGGGAAACAACCCAGACCATCAGCTAAGGTCCCAAAATTATCACTCAGTGGAAAACGATGTGGGAAGGCCCAGACAGCTAGGAGGTTGGCTTAGAAGCAGCCATCCTTTAAAGAAAGCGTAATAGCTCACTAGTCGAGTCGGCCTGCGCGGAAGATGTAACGGGGCTTAAGTGATATACCGAAGCTATGGATGCTGTGTGTATACACAGCATGGTAGAGGAGCGTTCCGTACGCCTGTGAAGGTGAATTGAAAAGTTTGCTGGAGGTATCGGAAGTGCGAATGCTGACATGAGTAACGATAAAGGGGGTGAGAGGCCCCCTCGCCGAAAATCCAAGGTTTCCTGCTCAACGCTAATCGGAGCAGGGTGAGTCGGCCCCTAAGGTGAGGCAGAAATGCGTAATCGATGGGAAACTGGTTAATATTCCAGTACCTCTTGTTACTGCGATGGGATGACGGAGAAGGTTAGATCAGCTAGCGATTGGTTGTGCTAGTTTAAGCGTGTAGGTGGGCTGTTCAGGCAAATCCGGACAACCTTTAACACTAAGGCGTGATGACGAGTCCTATTTTTGGATGAAGTGATTGATACCCTGCTTCCAGGAAAACTCTCTAAGCATCAGGTAACAAGGGACCGTACCCCAAACCGACACAGGTGGATGGGATGAGAATTCTAAGGCGCTTGAGAGAACTCTGGTGAAGGAACTAGGCAAAATAGCACCGTAACTTCGGGAGAAGGTGTGCCCCTAGTATGTGAAGCAATTTACTTGCGGAGCAGAATGGGGTTGCAGTGAAATGGTGGCTGCGACTGTTTATTAAAAACATAGCACTCTGCAAACTCGCAAGAGGACGTATAGGGTGTGACGCCTGCCCGGTGCCGGAAGGTTAATTGATGGGGTTAGCGTAAGCGAAGCTCTTGATCGAAGCCCCGGTAAACGGCGGCCGTAACTATAACGGTCCTAAGGTAGCGAAATTCCTTGTCGGGTAAGTTCCGACCTGCACGAATGGCGTAACGATGGCCACACTGTCTCCACCAGAGACTCAGTGAAATTGAAATTGCGGTTAAGATGCCGCATACCCGCGGCTAGACGGAAAGACCCCGTGAACCTTTACTACAGCTTTGCACTGAACTTTGACCCTACTTGTGTAGGATAGCTGGGAGGCATTGAAGCATTGTCGCTAGATAATGTGGAGCCGTCCTTGAAATACCAGCCTGGTATGTTTGGAGTTCTAACCCAGTTCCGTTAGCCGGATCGGAGACAGTGCATGGTGGGTAGTTTGACTGGGGCGGTCTCCTCCTAAAGAGTAACGGAGGAGCACGAAGGTACACTAAGCATGGTCGGACATCATGCGGTTAGTGCAATGGCATAAGTGTGCTTAACTGCGAGACAGACACGTCGAGCAGATACGAAAGTAGGTCATAGTGATCCGGTGGTTCTGCATGGAAGGGCCATCGCTCAACGGATAAAAGGTACTCCGGGGATAACAGGCTGATACCGCCCAAGAGTTCATATCGACGGCGGTGTTTGGCACCTCGATGTCGGCTCATCACATCCTGGGGCTGAAGCCGGTCCCAAGGGTATGGCTGTTCGCCATTTAAAGTGGTACGCGAGCTGGGTTTAGAACGTCGTGAGACAGTTCGGTCCCTATCTGCCGTGGGCGTTGGAAATTTGAGAGGAGCTGCTCCTAGTACGAGAGGACCGGAGTGGACGTACCTCTGGTGTTTGGGTTGTCTTGCCAAAGGCATTGCCCAGTAGCTATGTACGGACGGGATAAGCGCTGAAAGCATCTAAGCACGAAGCCCCCCTCAAGATTAGATTTCCCCGAGCTTTAAGCTCCTGAAGGGCTGTTGAAGACGACGACGTTGATAGGTTGGGTGTGGAAGCGCAGTAATGCGTGAAGCTAACCAATACTAATTGCCCGTGAGACTTGATCATATAACCCTAAGGCATTTTAGGGGAGATACACTTTTTTGTTATTAATCTTTATTGGTTTTGACTTTGCTTCCTGTTTTGTCTGGCGGCTATAGCGAATTGGCTCCACCTGATCCCATCCCGAACTCAGAAGTGAAAAGATTCAGCGCCAATGATAGTGTGGGAGATCCCATGTGAAAGTAGGTCACTGCCAGGCTTTTATACTCAGCCCTTTGCCTTAATTTAAGGCAAAGGGCTTTTGTTTTCCTCTTGTCTAAGAGTACCTTTTAACTATTTAATAGCTCTTTGTAAAATCGTTGGACCATCTTCCATCATTCCTATGTCGTTATTGCACATACGGCAAAGTAGTCTTATGTCACCTGTATCATGGTTATGCTCTAGTACTACATCATTTATGAATTGCCTCTCAAATTGCTGGAGGCGAGTTATTTTGTTCATATTCTCTTCTCTGTTTTGCTGGTATTGACTTTTTTCTTTATGCTGTATCAGCGGCATTTTTTAGTTGTAACTAGGCATGCCTGACAGTATTTATCTGAATTGGTTATTTGACTTTGATTACATCCAGAGCAAAAAGTCATAGCTATTTTTTATTCTTTTTTAGCAATATCGTAGCATTCCCGAGAAATTTCACTCCCTAGGTATTTGCGTTTATTGAGTAATGCCATTTTAGCTGTTGTGCCGCTATCTATAAACGGGTCACTATATCTTCTTCATTACTCCACGATAAGATATGGTCATGTGCTATATCATCAGAGGCCTATGCCCTTTACTAACTAGATACTGCCATATATTGGTGTGGCGCCCTGTTTTAGCTTAGTCTTTGTGTTTTATGGCTTGAAGTGACCCATCAAAAATTCTTTTATTGCTGATATCACCATCGCGAGCATCTTTATTTTTTCTGCCTATTATAAAATTGATCGCTTTAGGCTCACCTTTTGACAATACAGGCATATATTCAAATGTTTGCCAGTACACCTTATTGTTGCCAACAGCGCCTTTTGACGTTTTTTGGTATATCATCGTGTCAAACAGGTTAACCAATATCTTTAAAATAGAGTGCCTGACGAAAAAATGTGCCGCTTTCATTGCCTTTTGTAGTTTGATCGCCAATAATCCACACAACAACCCCGCCATTAACTATAATGCGAGATAGCTCTCTAGCAATTTGTTCAAACTGGTCAAATGTATTGCCAGAGTATTGACGCATATTGTCAAAAGGTGGGCTGGTAAAGACTAAATCAATATAACCACTATCCATAGATGACATCGTTTTTTAAGCAGCATTCTTTATAAATCTTATTTATGCTAATCCCATGGTTTATATCTTTCATGCTTCTCATATTACAGTAATACAATTGCATCTTCTTTTGCCTTAGATTGTAGCTTTTTTATCGTGCTTTGCAAAAGTCAGCGGTTTGAATTAGTAATCCATGAAAGCTTCTTAATCTTCATTTGGCGGAGAAAGTTTAAGTCTTTGTTGGTCATCTATTTTAGATAGTGCGTTAGATCCTTGCCGTATTTCGTATCTTTCTTGCCGTTGAATCCAAAACCATCTTGCACCTTGATTAATTGTGATTAAACGCATTTCTTAAATCGTTTATTTGGCTTTCAGTGAGTCTTTCAATAAAGGACGTTAATCTGGTAGGGTGTTGTTATGATCTAAAAATGTTAAACCCATTTTTTGCGTATTCGTCTGGTAAAGCTGATCAACCCTAACAAGGCTAGCAAAAATAAGAACAGGGCAGTGGTGACAGCAACAATTTTATAACCCGCTCCGCCAATTTTAGAAGCATGCAAGGGGTAGATTTTTTCCATTATTTTCATTCCTGTCTGTTGGCGACGTGCATCAATAACTTGTACAACTTCAGCTTTGTAAGGGTCAAGAAGAATAAAACTTCGCCCAAATACATGCCATTCTTCCGGCATCCGTTTTCTGAATACATAGGCGGCATTGCCGCTAAGTCCTGGTGCCCATGATTGTAATTCTCCTGAGGGAAGGGTGCTATTTATCACTGGCATAATCTCTGCCCAAGTACGGTGCGGCTTGTTAGTTTCTGCAACAACTTTTGTTGGTAGTAAAGGCTCGTACTGGTCAATTATACTGGTTACAACCTGAGCGACCGGCTTATAAAATACCATAATCGTGCCCGTTATAACGAACAATAAAATTGGCAGGACAGCAACTATACCAATAGTCTGATGCGATTTAAGTGGCATGGCAAAGCGCGGCTTGATATCAGTGATTCTTAATGAATGCCGCCTTGGCCACCAGAGTATTGTCCCCGATAGCAGAAATAGCAGAGTGGCTATACCAATAATTCCGACAATAGTTTCGCCAATTGACCCCATAAATAGGTGGGCATGTAGCTCAAATAGAATGCTGGTTAGAGACTTATACCAGGTCCAGTGGCAGATGACTTTTGCGTTAGTTGGATCAATATAGGCTTCAGATCCGTCACTCAGCCAGACATGAAAAGCATTCATGCCTACACGTGGAAAGCGTAAAAATACGACAGAAGGCGTCTGGAACTGTTGCTGAATTTGTTCTATTGTCTGGCTATACCTTGCTTGCTGACCAATAGTGAGTGGTTTAGACAATGTTGGCCATACCAAACCCAAGATAGGCTCTTTAATGACCAATACACCACCTGATAGCGCGATTAAACCAATGACTGTAGCTAAAAATCCGCCTAGCCATCGATGTAGCAATCGTAAGATTGCCATGATATCAGGGCTTGACGTTAGCGCCTAAAATTTTAGGCTATAAATCAACGTTATTGTTCGACCGTTACCAGCGAAAAAGGTATCATTTCTTTGCTGACTTTCAGTTTGCGAAAAGTAAGTCACATACTGTTTATCAAGCAGGTTATCTACTGCCAAGCTAATCTCGCCTGTATCCAGTTCTTTATTAAGGTAAAGATCAGCGGTTGTATAGCTGTCAAAATTGGCATCTTTGGGTGCTTTACTTCCTCTGAAGTTGCGATCAAAAAGATGAGATGCTTGCAGGCGGGCAGTAATACCATTATTAAATGAGGTATCAAGCCATACATTAAGACGGTTAGGTGCAATGTTACTGCCATCCAGATCAGAATCTAAACTACCGTTCTTATCAGAATCAAATTTCCCTTTCAGCCAAGTATAATTAAATCCGGTTGCAAAGGTTTGGTTAATATTAAAGTCAGCGGCAGCCTCAAATCCCTGTATGCGTGTTTTCTCTCTTTTAACATGAAAGATATTACTACTATCTTTTTCTAGTCTCTGGCCCAAGTCAGAATCTGACCAGTAGTAGGCAACATGGATAGACCCACGCTGAAAGTCATAATTAAAACCAATTTCTTTGTTTTTTGTAATAATGGGATCTAAATCAATTATGCTGTCTACATCCTGACCTTGGGTATTGATTGCTCGCAATACCCGGCCAACATCAGGCAAAGAAAAACCTTCTGCATACGAACTATAAACACTTAAGCCATAACCAATATCAAAGGTAATTCCAGCATTTGGCAACAGTTCAGTGAAATCTGGCTTACCACCTGAGACAGACGTACTACCGGCAGCGGCGATAGTCACAAAATCATCTACCTCTAACTTTGCATGCTCATGGCGGAGACCCGCAGTCACATTTATACTTTGTGATAGTTTGTAATCTAACTGTACAAAAGGTGCGATACTTCTAAGATCAATTTCGGGCACCCATTCACGCCCACTTTTCACCAGTACTTGCTTGCTTTTATCGCTGAACAGATCTAAACCAACGGTGGGCTGGAAACCGCTGATTAGAAAATCTGGCAGAGAGTAAGCAGATTTAAAGCCCACTTTTTTTGATTCAATCTGGGATTGATCAAGAAAAGCGGGACCTGTTGGTGTTAACCGAAAATAGTTACCGTATTTACCGCCTTGGTATCTGGCTTTAAAATCTTGGTGAAATAATTGTGTCTTGAGATACCCACCTGATAAATTATCATGGGAGTAATTAAGCGATATGCTGGTGACATCGTTTTCTACTGGCTCACCACGAGTTGGACGGGGGTTACCTTGTTCAGTTCCACTCAATTTGTTTTGCTTGCGATTACCTGCTATCGGTACATAATCGCCATCGCCCTCTAAGTTAAAGTCATTCACCATTAACTGGATACGTTGATAGGAATCAGGCTCAAACCCAACCTTCAAGAATAGGTCTGTGGCAGCAGAATCCATAATATCGCCTTGAGTTGCATATAAGCCAATGGGATCATGGTCAGCATCAAAAAATAGATCACGTTTGTGGTAACTAACCCCGCCAATAAAATCAAAGCGGTCAAATTTTTTACCGCCCAGATAGATTCCTTTGTAATGAAAACCATCGCTGTCAAAACTATCATGGTTTGTCAACGCTACTTTTGCTTCATTAATCCACTCACCGCTGTCTGGCGCTTTTTTAGTGACCATGCCAACAACGCCACCAGTTGCGCCAATACCCTGTATGGAGTTTGATCCGTTAATTACCTCAATGCGTTCAAGAAAATCAGGATCAATGGTATGTCCATCGCGCTGACCATCTCGTAAGGGATTATGTTGTGGAATACCATCAATTAAATAAAGTGGATTTCTTCCACGAAGGCTCTCGCCACGACCAACAAGCTTTTGCAGGCTTGGGCCGAATCCGGGTACAGTATTTTCAAGAATACTTTGCACATCACCGCTGATCGCTGTTTGGATGTCAATTTCTTGCTGGTCAATAATTGTGATAGTATTTGGAATTGCAGTGACTGGTTTTTCTGTGCGACTTGCCTCTACCACAACAGGCGCTAAATCAGATATTTCTTCCGCCATAATATTAGACGATAATAAAAGCATTATTGGTGCAATCAGAGTCAAGATTTTCTTCATTAGTGTTTCCCAATCAAAATAGTTAGAACATTAAACCTAAATTATAATCAAACTTATAAAATTAAATCATATTATTTAGGAAATAATCAAGATGTCGTTACATCACCTGTTTTAGATGTAAATATTTTTATTGTATAATCTGGCTAGCTTTATATCAGGAATTAAAGTATGTGCGGAATTGTTGGTGGCATTGCTGAGAGAAATGTTCAGCCCATTTTGATTGAAGGCCTCAGAAAGTTAGAGTATCGGGGCTATGATTCTTCTGGTATTGCGCTCATGGATGATGATAACGCTACTATTCAACGTGTTCGCTCGCTGGGTAAGATTGATCAGCTTGAACGCAAAGTAAAGCAGGAAACAACCCATTTTAGGGGCAATGTTGGTATTGCTCATACACGTTGGGCAACACACGGCGCACCTTCTGAGCATAATGCCCATCCCCATATCTGTAATAATAAAGTTGCGGTCGTGCATAACGGTATTATTGAGAATTATCAATTACTTAAGCAGTCTCAAATTGAGACAGGCTATCGCTTTACCTCTGATACAGACACTGAAGTTGTTGCTCATGCCATTCATCAACAATTAACAGCGGCAGGTGATTTATTACAGGCAGTTAGATGCGCTTCAGAAATGTTTGTTGGTGCTTATGCTTTAGGCGTTGTTGCCACCAGTGATCCACACACGCTTGTTGTTGCTAGAAAAGGTAGCCCGCTAGTGATTGGTGTAGGCATTGGCGAGCATTTTATTGCGTCTGATATATTTGCTATTTTGCCTGTTGTTCAACGTTTTATTTTTTTGGAAGACGGCGATATTGCTAAATTGACCCGCACCACTATAGAGATTTATGATGCTGACAATCAGCTGGTGCAACGGGAGATTAAACAGTCAGACGCTGACTTAACGGCGGTTGAATTAGGGAAGCACCGCCATTATATGCACAAGGAGATATTTGATCAGCCGCAAGCAGTAGCTGATACATTAGCTGGCAGAGTGACAAGAGATAAAGTATTAATCTCCAGTTTTGGCGTTAATGCAAAGCAAGTTTTTAGCAGTATAAATCAAGTTTATATTATTGCTTGTGGCACTAGCTATCATGCTGGCTTAGTTGCCAAGTACTGGATGGAAGATGTTATTGGCGTGCCCTGTCAGGTGGAGGTAGCAAGTGAGTTTCGTTATCGCAACCCATTGATTCAGGATAACACGCTGTTTTGCGCTATTAGTCAGTCAGGTGAAACAGCAGATACGCTGGCTGTTTTACAGCAAATTAAAACGAGGCGATCAGTAAACAATACACCAACTTTAGTAATTTGCAATGTATCAACAAGCAGTCTGGTCAGAGAAGCCGATCTCGTCTATTTAACCCATGCAGGTGTTGAGATAGGCGTTGCCTCAACGAAAGCGTTTACCACCCAATTAGTTTTGCTTGCCTTACTGATTACCAGCATTGGCAAGGTAAAAAAAAGTATTGATGCAAAACGGGAAAAGTTAATTATCAATGGTTTGCATAAATTACCGAAATTGATCGCCAGCGTATTAACGTATGAGAATAAAATAAAGGCGCTTGCCCAATTATTTGCTGATAAGAATCACGCCCTCTTTTTGGGCAGAGGAACAATGTACCCTATTGCCTTGGAAGGTGCACTTAAACTAAAAGAAATCAGCTATATTCATGCTGAGGCTTACCCTGCTGGCGAGCTTAAGCATGGGCCGCTAGCACTTATAGACGAAGACATGCCTGTGGTAGCCATTGCGCCGCTGGATGATTTATTAGAAAAGCTAAAGTCAAATTTACAGGAAGTTAAAGCGCGTGATGGACAGATGATTATATTTGAAGACAAACAATCAGATCTGGGTTCAGAGGCAGGGTTTAATGTGGTTAAACTAACAACCAATGTGGGTAGAATTACCGCGCCCATAGTCTACAATGTTGCATTACAATTGCTTGCCTATCATGTTGCGTTGATAAAGGGCACGGACATTGACCAGCCAAGAAATCTGGCAAAATCAGTAACGGTGGAATAACCTTGTTTGGCGGTAAGTCATCCACCGATAATGTAGATGCTTGCCTCTGTTTTCACCTCAAACCCCGTGCATCTAATCTACTGATTAATTCCCCTCTCAAAACTGACCAAGTTACCAAATCTATAAATGCAATGCGCCTTGAGGTTTATCGAATTATTCACCCCAAACTTTACTGATCCTGTCTTTAATTTTTGTCTGAAAAGAATCCAATAAAGTCTGATTACCTTCAACAATCTTCTGCTGAACTATCACTTCCCTGATAATTCTTTCTTGGTCTTCAATTGGAGGAACGGGAACAATCACATTCTTCAAAGTGTTTGCATTGAACTGAGGTTGCCCTCCACCAACGACCAATTGTCTTTTTTGCACATCAAAATTGATCGACTGCGAGAAAATCCAAAAGAACTTTGGGAGAACCCGCTTAATCAGTGAAATCTTTATCAAATATCCTGCAAAAACAGATGGTTCATCATCTTCAAAATATAAGCATTTGCCATAAGTCGCACCAGTTCGTGCCATTAACACATCCCCTTTATTCAGAATGTATTCATGTTGAGAACCATCAATTGAGACATATTTTTTGTCGTTTGGTCGCAGTAATCCAAATTCATTGATATCTGTAATCCTTACAAATCTATGGGTTCCCTGCTCTTCTGCGCTTTCTCCTAATCCATATTTCAGTGATGTGAGCTCACCCAACGCAATCATCTCCCACGATGGGTCAATGTCGATGGTTGATTTGTAGTTCTCTACGACCTGCCTGCACCCATCAATAATCTTTTGATAACCCTCTAGCTCTTCAACAATCTGCTGCTGAACTTCGATTGGCGGGAGTGGAATTTCAAAATCTAGAAGTTGATTTCTATTTATGCTGTCAAAAGTCGAACCATGAGAAAATTGCATTAACTTTTCTTTGGACGATTGCAACAAATAAAAGAGATACATCTGGTCGCAGTCTTCATTACCTTTAATGCCACACAGACCTCTGCCTAATGCAATCTTTCTGTCTGTGATATTAACTGGACCTACTGGTGCTCTAACTGACATTAAAATTGAGTTTTCGTCTGCAACCTTGTTGTATTGGGATGCGTATACACCACTTGGTTGCAATTGGATATTACCGAAATTTGTCTTGCCCTGATGAAACTCTAACCCTTCACCATTTTCATTGTAGAAATCACTACTGGGTGATTGACCCATCGTGATTTCACAAATCTCTCTAAGTGTTTTAACTGGATGTTCTGAATTAAGCATTGCTGAATTTGCTAGATACTTGCCTGCTGAGAGGGAATAGTCAGATGTTTCAAGGATGGGTTTTTTCTCTACACACTCATCTAGAGAGAAATTGCCTGAGAGAAACTCTGCATATCTGCCAATGACATTTGGTAGGTCATTCTTTGAAATAGGAGTTCTTTGTTTCCCCAAGACGAAACCATCATTCTCAACTTTTGCAAAGAAGATACTCTCTGATTTTTGGTTCAGTTCTTTATCCAAAATTAGAATTGAGGTTTTAACACCAGAGTAAGGTTGGAACACACCTGCTGGGAGAGAAATCACTCCAACCAAACAATCCTCAACCAGTTTCTTTCTCAGAGTTTTGTATGCAGTGCCTGTTTGAAAAATGATGCCCTCTGGAACAACGATGCCTGCTCGACCTGTTGGTTTCAAATGCTCCATGATGTAATCAACAAATAGAACCTCTGCCCTTGTTGATTGCACTCCAAACCGTGAATGAGGTTGGATACCACCAGTTGGTGAGAAAAACGGTGGGTTTGCGAGAATTACATCGTAATATTCGTTCCACCTATCTTCAGATGAGAGAGTGTCATATTCATGAATCAGAGGACTTTTAAACTGGTGAAGATACATATTTACCAGAGAGATACGTGTCATATCTGGAGAAATGTCATAACCCACCAGATTGTCCCCAACTTTTTTGCGTTCTGCTGCGTTGAGTTTGCCACCAATTTTTTTGTCAGTATTTTGAGTGAGGATGTGTTTGTAAGACGAAATCAAGAATCCTGCTGTGCCACATGCTGGGTCAAGGATGCTTTCATTCTTTTGTGGATTAACTATCTCAACAATGAAGCTGATGATGTGACGAGGTGTTCTGAACTGCCCCGCATCACCCTGTGACCCCATGAACGAGAGAAGATACTCAAATGCATCTCCCAACTTCTCTGAGTGAGAGTAGTGAAATTCATTTATCCCCTTCAAAAACATATTGAGTGTTGAAGGGTCTTTGAATGGAAGAAATGAGTTTTTGAAAATCTCTCTGAACAATGGTGGCGCATTGGGATTGGTATACATATTTTCAATCGCATCACTGTAAAGTTGCACCTTATCTGCACCCCCTAATTTAGGGTCAAACAAATGCTTCCAAGAATATTTCTCATAATCACCAACAAAGAACGATGGCACACCACCCATCTCAGCTGCTTCAATATCCATGTCATACATGAACTTATAAATCAGTCCTGTGGTGATTTGCTCGACTTGACTCTGTGGGCTTGGGGTTTTGCCAACCAGAATGTCTCGTAAATCATCTATGCGTTTTTTGGTGACACTATCTAACATTTTCTAACCGTTTTAAATTCACATTCTGTTTGATGTATGAAGGGATGCTCTGCCTCAGTTTCGCAGGGAGTTTTTTGAACGCATCACCAGATGGATGCACGCCCAATTCTGCATATCTTTTGCTGTCGATAATATCTCTGAAATCATCATCTACTGCATATGCCTCAAAGACTTCTCTCGCACTGCTATAGACTTCATCATCTGGTTTGAGTGTCTTATCTAACTTGTCAAACTCTTCATCCAAACATTCCCTTTGGGAAGGGATGCGTTTAATGTGATCAAAGACATGAAGAAGAAGCTCTCGAACAGTCAATCGTCTATCAAGACCTAACGATTTTCTGAGTTTATCAATCGTGAAAAACTCCTGCGGTTTATCCAAAACCTTATCTTCGAGGTATGTCTCTGCTTCATCAAAGTTCTGCTGGGATACCAAGCCTTTGATGATTGCGTCCTCTGTAACCTTCTTTTTGAATGACCGATAGAGGTTTCTATCAATCTTCATGCCCTGGTCAGAAATAAGTATCTCTTTCAACTCTGCCAGAGGGTCTGGTGCAGTGATAACCACTTCATCAATGTTTGGTGGGTCTACTGGCGGTTCAGTTGGTTGAGAAGGTTTTGACGGAAGTTTTAGAACTTCATCGTAGTCAAAATCTTTCTCAAAATAGTCATAGTTGCCAAAGAAGTCGAACAGGAGGAACTGCTCTTTCTGGGGTTCAATATGGTCTGGAATTTCTGATTTTGTAATCCATGATTGTGAAAAATCACATCTACGAGTTCCACGACCCTTCATCTGAATAAACTCGCTAGGTGAATAAACAGGACGCATCATGCAGATATTCAAAATATCTGTGCAGTCGTAACCTGTAGTCATCATCCCAACAGTCACACAAATTCGTGTCTTAGACGTTCGGTAATGGGGGTTGGTTTTCGATTGACCATTCAGAGAGTTGTTACGGAAGTCGATAGTCATCCGTTGTGAGTCTTGGACACTTGAGGTCACTTGAACTGCAAAGTTAGAGCTATATTGTTTGGGAAACACTCTGTCTGCGAGGACATTCAAAATCTGCGTTACTTTTGCTGCATGGTTTTGAGAGACACAGAACATCAGTGTTTTGCCGATTTCCCCTGTATAAGGGTCTTTCATTGCGTGCTTTAGGAAGGTTTCGCAAAAGATGGTATTGGTGTTATCTGAAAAGAACCTCTTCTCAAAATCCTTCTGAGTGAATGTCTCTTCAAAGTCGTTGCCATCGTCATCCATACCTTGAAACACATATCCTTGCTCAGAGAGTAGTTCTGTGGTGATTTCTGTCCTTGCATCAATCACTTTAGGATTAATGAGGTAACCGTCCTTAACACCATTTTCTAGAGAATATCTAAATGTTGGTTCACCACTGCCACACCCAAAAGTGCTGTAGGTGTCCAACATCAATCGTTTCTCTAGCTGTCTTGGGTCATTCTCTGCTATATCTTCAACATCGACAGATTTTAGATAGCCTTTGGGTGTTGCAGTCAGGCCTAACTTGAAACCAATAAAGTATTCAAAAACTCTGCGACTTCTTGCACCAAGAGAACGGTGTGCTTCATCAGAAATGACTAAGCCAAAGTGGTCTGGACGAAAAACTTTGCGATATTTGTTGCGACTCACAAAAGATTGAACGGTTGAAACGACAATCTCTGCCTTAGTCCAGTCAGGTTGATTTTCTTTCCAAATGACCGCTCTGAAATCATTTTTTAAGACTTCATCAAATTCTTTTTTTGCCTGGCTTTCCAACTCAATACGGTCAACCAAAAATAAAACTCTATTCACATTGTAAAGACGCAAAAACATCCTAATGATTGCTGCTGAGGTTAGCGTTTTTCCTGTTCCTGTTGCCATCTCCAACAAGAACCTGTCCTTACCTTCTGCAATGCTGCTCTGAACTGCTCTAACTGCTTTTAATTGGTAGTCACGAAGGAGTCGAAGTTTGTTGTTTCTTAGAAAGTCTTCTCGTTTTTTATCATCAATATAATCTGGATGCTGGTCGAACTTGGGTAGTTGTGTCTGTGCAATGTAATCAATGCCAATCTCCTCGACCTCTTGCCTAGGTGGATTGAAGTTTGATTTCCTCAGTTCTAGTTGTTTCTGTGAAGGGAAAATATCAACGACTGTTGGACTGCCTTGCTCAATATCCCAAAAGTAATGCAAAACGCCATTTGAGAGGATGACGAACCGACAGTTGCTTGATTCTGCATATCCTCGTGCCTGCTCTTTGCCCGCCAAAGGGGAGACCAGTCCTCTCTTTGCTTCGATGATGCATAGAGGAAAGTCAGAACTGTCTTTGAGAACATAGTCTGCAAAACCTGCCTGGTTCTGCATCTCTGTATCTACATTCACCACACCGTCATCACCAGATAAAACCCAATCGGACTCTCTGAGTAATCTGTCTATGATGATTCTTGCGTTTGCTTCGGACATGAACAAATTCTAACTTTTTTCGTCAATTTTGCCAATCAGAATGAGTATTCGTTAGAGCTTGTAATGTGGTAAGTTAACAATATAAAAGAGATTCTTCACATTTACACTCGTGTCTCAAGTTCAGCGCAAGAAGAGGGTTTTGAAAAACTAATAAAAGGTTTATACAGATAAAAATACTAAGACTTTAGATACTAGTCATAAACTTTATGAGATCTTGGATAAACAAGAAATGAGAGACAAGGTGATCAATACCTTAATATCTAGACCAGAAATTCTAGAAAAATATCAAAAACATCATAATTTAAAAAACCGTAACTTTGTCCATTGCTGTATGAGTGAAATAAAGGTGTGTTAAATTAATGTTTAATATCCCCACATTTCACGTCTCAAAACCCTAATAAAACCAATACTTTCAGACCACCATTTCAGAGGTGATTTAGTCAGGTTAACATAAATATCCATTTAATCTTAGGTTGCTAAAGTAGGCTATAATGTCAAGCCAAGACAAACATTATTAGCATGTAGCATTAAGTCTGTAGGCTACTTTCTATATTTACCAAGCTTGTAGCCACAAGAAAAGCATGAATAACTTTCGTTATGGCAGAGTTGGCATATAATAAATGTCTAAGTAGACGATCTATAC
Organism: Methylophagaceae bacterium; assembly: GCA_965199725.1. Lineage (GTDB taxonomy): Bacteria > Pseudomonadota > Gammaproteobacteria > Nitrosococcales > Methylophagaceae. Next base: position 840,698 of record OZ241321.1, on the reverse strand, counting down.
CGCCATTGATAACTTAAGGTTAAGCAATGCAATATGCGTGATATACCAAACATAGAAGTCAAGCATTTTCAGCAGATAGATAGAGCAAAGCTATATGCCAATAGCCGCCTTTTGCATCAGCCAAGAATTTTGCTACTTTACGGCAGTTTAAGAGAAGTATCTTATAGCCGCCTCCTCTGTGAAGAAGCAAAAAGAATACTGAACGTATTGGGCGCAGAATGTAAAATATACAACCCATCTGGGCTTCCATTGCCGAATGATGCATTAGAAAGCCATCCGAAAGTGCAAGAGTTACGTGAATTGATGCACTGGTCAGAGGGTCAAGTTTGGTGTTCGCCAGAGCGTCATGGCGCAATGACTGGCATCATGAAAGCCCAAATAGATTGGGTACCTTTATCTATTGGCGCAATTCGCCCTACTCAGGGCAAGACGCTGGCATTAATGCAGGTAAATGGAGGCTCTCAGTCATTTAACGCTGTCAACCAATTAAGGGTGTTAGGGCGCTGGATGCGTATGATTACTATACCAAATCAATCTTCTGTGCCAAAAGCATACCAAGAGTTTGCTGAAAATGATCGTATGAAACCTTCAAGTTATTACAATCGCGTTGTTGATGTGATGGAGGAGCTAGTAAAGTTTACCTTTCTTACTAGAGAGCGAGTGGATTATTTGGTTGATCGTTATTCAGAGCGTATTGATAGCAAAGGCGCTTAAAAATTTGTTATAAAGAAGTATCTGATACTTTATCTTTTACAAACATAGTCAGGTGGGTTTATTAGCCTTAAATCTTGGGATGGTAAAGTAAGTTATAATAGCCAAAATAAGACAAGCATCGTTTAGCATTTTTCATAGTAAAGTAAGTATCAATCTAACTTTAAATAATTACCAGTATTGTAAGAACACTTAATGTCTCAAGACTATAATCCGGCAGAACTTGAACCTATTGTGCAAAAGTGGTGGCATGATAATGACACCTTTCGTGCTGTGGAGGATGCCAACAAGGAAAAATATTATTGCCTTTCTATGTTTCCTTACCCAAGCGGTCAGTTGCATATGGGTCATGTCAGAAATTACACCATTGGCGATGTGATTGCCCGTTATCAGCGCATGAAAGGCAAAAATGTGTTGCAGCCGATTGGTTGGGATGCGTTTGGTTTGCCAGCTGAAAATGCCGCTATTAAAAGCAAAGTTGCGCCAGCGGAATGGACTTATAGCAACATTGACTATATGCGTAAGCAATTAAAGCGTTTGGGGATCGCTTATGACTGGCAGCGCGAGATAACAACTTGTAAGCCGGCATACTATAAATGGGAACAATGGCTGTTTACCCGTTTATTTAAAAAGGGACTCGTTTATAACAAAACATCAGCGGTAAACTGGTGCCCTGTTGACAATACCGTGCTGGCTAATGAGCAGGTGCTGGATGGTTGTTGCTGGCGTTGCCACAATCAGGTAGAAAAACGCGAAATTCCTCAGTGGTTTATGCGAATAACCGATTATGCTGATGCGTTATTAGCTGATCTGGATAGGCTAACTGGCTGGTCTGAACGAGTTTGCACCATGCAAAAAAATTGGATTGGCCGATCAGAAGGGGTACAGATTGTATTTAGCTTAGCAGACAGTGATGATTTAATAGCTGTTTATACAACACGACCAGATACCTTAATGGGCGTTACTTATTTGGCTATAGCAGCAGATCATCCGCTGGCATTACATGCTGCCCAGTCTAACCCAACATTACAGCAATTTATTGATGAATGTCGCCTGACAGCAGCACCAGAACAGGTTATAGCAACAGCAGAAAAAAGGGGGGTCGCAATCGGACTACTTGCTATTCACCCAATAACCGAGGAAAAAGTGCCAATATGGGTGGCTAATTTTGTGTTGATGACCTATGGTACTGGTGCGGTGATGGCAGTGCCAGCGCATGACAGTCGAGACTATGAGTTTGCCAGAAAGTATGATCTACCTATCAGACAGGTCATTGCACCAGTTGATGGCGCTACTTGTGATTTAGCTGAAGGGGCATTTACTGATAAAGGGTGCCTTGTCAATGCTGGTGATTTCAATGGGCTAAACTCGGAACAAGCGTTTGATGTAATTGCTGATTTTCTTGTGCAACAAAACAAGGGTGAGCGCCAGGTTCATTATCGTCTACGTGACTGGGGTGTTTCTCGCCAGCGCTATTGGGGAACGCCAATACCGATTATTCATTGCCCTGATTGTGGTGCAGTACCCGTACCAGATGACGATTTACCAGTGCTGTTACCCGAAATTGACATAGCGCTAAGTGGCATATCACCGCTTAAAACCATGCCTGAATTTTACCAGTGTGCCTGTCCACAATGTGACGCTAATGCGATGAGAGAAACAGATACTTTTGATACATTTTTTGAATCATCATGGTATTACGCACGTTTTGCCTCTGCGGATAATGATAACGCTATGGTAGATGATCGTGCTCGTTATTGGTTGCCGGTTGATCAGTATGTGGGCGGTATTGAGCATGCGGTGTTGCATCTTCTCTATGCTCGCTTTTTTCATAAAGTGATGCGTGATGAAGGTTTGCTGGGTGGTGATGAGCCATTCAGCAATTTATTAACCCAGGGGATGGTGTTGAAAGATGGTGTTAAGATGTCAAAGTCAACAGGCAATACAGTTGATCCGCAGGCACTGATTGATAAGCATGGTGCTGATGCCGCTCGTCTGTTTACTATGTTTGCCGCGCCACCTGATCAGTCATTGGAGTGGTCAGATACCGCAGTTGAAGGTGCAGGCCGCTTTTTGAGACGTTTGTGGAGAGCGGTGCATCATCACATGCAGGATGAAATTACTACATTAGATGTGGCGGTACTTGGCACTGAGTTAAAGGCGTTACGCCGTCAGACCTATCAAACATTAATCAAAGTAGGTGATGACTTTGGTCGTCGTCATACATTCAACACTGCTATTGCTGCAGTGATGGAATTAATGAATGCGCTGACCAGACTTAAAGATACCAGCCAGCAGGCCAATGCTGTTGTTCAGGAAACGCTGGAGATAATTGTGTTAATTTTATCACCTATTGTGCCGCATATCTGTCATTATCTGTGGAAGACTTTAGGTCACAAGGAGGCCGTTGCTGATGCGCCATGGCCACTTGTGGATGAATCAGCATTAATACAGGATAAAGTTGCGCTTATGGTGCAAGTCAATGGTAAACTTCGCGCTAAAATCATGGCGACAGTGGACGATGATGATCGCGTTATTGAGTCGCTGGCAATGGCTGAAGATAATGTTCACAGGTTTGTGGAGGGTAAAAAAATTCGCAAAATGATTGTGGTACCGAACAAATTGATTAATATAGTAATTGAAGACTCATAAGGATATTTATGAAACAGTTAATGCTAACTGGTTTAATCACAATATTGATGCTTGCATTGACAGGGTGCGGTTTTCACTTGCGCGGCACTACAGTATTATCAAAACTGCCTGATAGTTTGGGTACTATATATATCCAAGGCGTTAATACTAATCAGGGTCTTGGCCGCGAGCTAAAACGCAACTTGATAAATAGCGGTGCTTCAATAGTAGATAGCTATGCAGAAGGTAGTGCAATATTAACTATCGTGGAAAGCAGCATAGAACGAAGAATGTTAACTGTAGATACTGACGCTAAAGTCAGCGAATATGAACTACGTGGTATTGTCAGATTTAGCGTGAGTGATATCAGCGGCGAGCTATTGGTAGAAGATCAGCAGGTTGAGCGCCAACGCGATTACCAATTTGATAAAAATCAGGTATTGAGCAGCGAAGAAGAGGAAAGGTTGTTGCGTGAACAGTTGAATCAGCAGTTGGTACAAGCTGTTTTAAGGCGCTTATTTGCACTGAAATGATCTATGCAGCTTAAACTGGATCGCCTGGCGGAAGATTTACAGAAACGATTGTTGTCTGTCTATCTGCTTTTTGGCGATGAGCAGTTTTTAATGGAAGAAGCCAGTGATTTAATTCGCCAGCAGGCGCGAAAACTGGGCACTAATGATCGCCGTGTCTGGCATGTCGACAATAGTTTCAAGTGGTCAGAATTTCAGTGGCAACAGCAAACAATCTCGCTTTTTGCTGATAAAAAGCTGTTAGAAATACGTTTGCCATCTGGCTCGCCTGGCAGAGAAGGCGGCGAAGCACTGAGGCGTTATGCAGCTAACCCACCAGCAGATGCTACGCTCATTATTATAAGTGGAAAAATAGATGCACGATCACGCACCAGTAAATGGTTTATTGATCTGGATACTATTGGCGCAACAATTGCGTTCTGGTCAGTGGATAGGGCAGCACTACCACGATGGATTTTACAGCGATCAGATCAGCTTGGTTTACGATTCAATCAGGCAGCGGCAACACTACTTGCTGAACGTATTGAAGGCAATTTGCCTGCAGCTGCGCAAGAAATAGATAGATTAAAATTATTGTGCCCATCAGGTGATGTGGATGAACAAATGGTGCTGGATGCCGTAGCCGATAATACACGATTCCAGTCATTTGACTTAATTCACACTGCATTTAACGGACATACAGGAAAAATCCCCAGAATGATTATCCGCTTGCGGGCAGAAGTTAGTATTGAACAAGTGCTTGCTGCCGTGTCTTGGTCGTTACATCGCATTGTTGACATGGCAATGCAATTAAATGAAGGCAAATCAATTAGTCGCATATTTGCGGTACAGAAAATATGGAAGAGGGATGAGTCAATGTTTTCTAGCGTATTGCGCCGACATAACAAACAGCAATGGTGGGCTTACCTTGATGATATGGCCCGCATTGATCAGGCAGCAAAAGGCAGCCTAAAAATATGTCCCTGGATGCTATTAGAGAGATTGTGCATACAGATTGCACAATAATTTAATAGTTTAATTTAGGAGTGTTGCAATTGGATATTACACACTACATGCAAACATTAGGCGTGCAGGCCAGACAGACAAGCCGGATATTGTCCCTCGCAGCTACCGAGGTAAAAAACAGCGCATTATTGGCAATTGCCAACGAGATCAGAAGCAATATTAATGCTTTAAAACAGCAAAATGGCTTCGATCTTGATGCAGGTAAGTCCAATGGTCTGGATGCCGCATTATTGGATCGTCTAGCGCTGACAGATGCCCGTATTGAGGCAATGGCCGAAGGGTTGGAACAGATTGCCGCTCTTCCCGATCCTGTTGGTGCAATTAGTGATATGAATTATCGTCCTTCTGGCATACAGTTAGGGCGGATGCGCGTACCTTTGGGGGTGATTGGTATTATTTATGAATCAAGGCCCAATGTAACTGCTGATGCTGCTGGGTTATGTCTGAAATCGGGCAATGCCAGCATTTTACGTGGCGGTAGTGAGGCCTTACATTCCAATCAGGCAATTGCTGCATGCATTCATACAGGATTAGAAAAGACAGGCTTGCCTGCCACTGGAGTACAGGTTGTTACAACTACTAATCGGGACGCGGTTGGCAAGCTGATTACCATGTCTGATTATGTTGATGTTATTGTGCCGCGGGGAGGCAAAAGCCTGATTGAACGGATAAGCAGTGACGCCAGTGTGCCAGTGATTAAGCATCTTGACGGTATTTGTCATGTTTATATTGATGATGCAGCCGATTTGTCAATGGCGCAGGAGATTGCGTTTAATGCCAAGTGCCAGCGTTATGGTGTCTGTAATGCAATGGAGACCTTGCTGGTTTCAGCTCATGTTGCTGCTGATGTGCTACCTGGTCTGGCAAAACGCTATCAGCAACAATCTGTTGAATTACGCGGCTGTCCTCGTACTCGGCAAATTATAACGGCTTGTATTGCGGCTACTGATGAAGACTGGGATATAGAATATCTGGCACCCATTCTGGCGATTCGGATTGTAGATGATATTGATACAGCAATTGATCATATTCATCAACATGGTTCAGGCCATACTGAGAGTATTGTGACAGAAAATTATCATCATGCGAGACGCTTTTTAACGCAGGTAGATGCAAGTTCTGTGATAGTAAATGCATCAACCCGCTTTGCCGACGGCTTTGAATATGGGCTAGGCGCTGAAATTGGTATTTCTACAGATAAAATTCATGCACGCGGTCCCGTGGGGTTAGAGGGGCTGACATCACAAAAATGGATAGTGTTTGGCAGTGGGCAAATCAGAGAATAATCAAACAGATGCGATTGGTATTTTTGGCGGCACCTTTGATCCTATCCATTATGGTCATTTGCGTACAGGGCTGGATGTTGCCGAACAGCTTTGCTTAAGCTCTGTTCGTTTTGTTCCCTGTGCTAGACCACCGCATAGAGCACCGCCATTGGCCAGTCCTCAGCAGCGTTTGCGCTTGATAGAATGCGCAGTGCTTAAGTCTAAGCAGTTTGTGACTGATGATCGTGAAATTAATCGTCAGGGAGCATCTTATACTATTGATACGCTCATAGATATGCGCGCAGAGTTTTCTCAATCGCCACTTTATCTGTTAATCGGATCAGATGTTTTTTTACAGATTCACACATGGGATAATTGGCAGCAATTACTTGATCTGACCCATATTGTTGTTGTAACACGACCTGGCAAACAATGGGTCATGCAGCAAGGTTTAAGTAGTTGGTATCATCATCATTTAGCAGTCAAGACTGATAATAGATTGCTAGCTGGCAGGATATGGCCAGTCACTGTTACCCAGTTAGAGCTATCAGCAACAGCCATTCGTAATAAAATAGCGCAGGGCAGTAGTGTACAATATCTGTTGCCTGACGCTGTTATTGAGTTGATTGATGAGTTTGGTTTGTATCAGAGCAACATAACAGCTTAGAAATGGATAGCAGCTTTTTTGTATTGTCCAAACTTGCATGGATAGTCTTAAGCCCAATGAATATCCTGATGTTGCTAGTGATTCTGGCAACGGTGCTGGTGTTTGTCCGCAAAGCGAGTATGGCAAAATGGCTGTTGTTACCTGTGTCGCTATTTAGCGTCAGTTTATTGTTTTACCCAGTCGGTGATCTGTTAATTCATCCTTTGGAGGCGCGATTTGCTAAGCCAATATCATTACCAGCAGATATTGATGGTATTATCATACTTGGTGGTGGAGAAGATCTGACACAATCAGTTAACTGGGGTACAGTGGAATTAGGATCTGCTGGCGATCGCTATATAAGTGCTGCAATATTAGCTAGGCGATACAAGGCGGTACCAGTTATTTTTTCTGGTGGAAGCGGCTTGCTAGGCTACCAGCGTTCAGGCAGCGAGGCACACATCGCCAAGCAGCTGTTAGCTGCGGTTGGTATTGATGATAGCCGTTTAGTTTTAGAGGCTGAGGCACGCAATACCGCTGAAAATTTTTTATTACTAAAGCTGCTTCTGCCGAAAACTACAGGTACGTATCTATTGGTAACATCGGCTTATCATATGCCAAGGTCAGTGGGAATTGCTCGGCAGCAACAAATTAATATTATCCCTTATCCTGTTGATTATCGTAGTAATGTACCCATGTTTTGGCGGACAGGATTTTCGGTGTTTGGTCAAATGAGTTTACTGGAAACTGCTTGGCGAGAGTGGATAGGACTGACTGTTTATTACTGGACAGGTAAAACTGATGCATGGCTACCTGAATAAGAACTAATCATACTGTACATTGTACATACTAATTATATATGGGAGTTCGAATGCATACTAATAAACTAACATCGCTGGTGACGGATACGCTGGAAGATAGCAAAGCAACAGATATTACAGTTCTGGATGTCACAGCAATGACTGATATAACTGATGTGATGGTGATTGCCACTGGTCAATCAGTGCGCCAAGTTAAAGCGCTGATAGCGCAGGTGTGTAAGCAGGTAAAAATATCAGGCTGTCAAGTACTGGGTGTGGAAGGCGAAGATATTGGCGAATGGGCATTGATTGATTTGGGCGACATCATTGTACACATTATGATTGGGGAAACACGTGCGATCTATAATCTGGAAAAATTATGGCGCGTCCCTGGCAATAGCAAACAAGGTTTGGCTATAGATTAATGCCAGTTAAATTTAGCTGACACGGTACGGTTATTATGGTATCTATTTTTCGACATGGGTTGCATATAGCATACAGACAAATCACTCTTTCATTACTGTTAGCGTTATTAGTGTCTGGGGTATATGTAGGATTAGCTTACTGGTTATCATCAGAAGTTGACAAGCGACAGGATGAGGTAGCCGCTTGGTTAAGCGATAAACTAGGGTACTCGGTTAATATTGAATCTGCCAGTTTGCGTTGGTCAGGGTTGGTGCCGGAGTTGCAATTTGCATCACTTAAGATACTTGGACGAGACGAAAAAAAGGCATTGCTCTATTTTGAAAGATGCTATGTTGGCATTGATATTTTGGCCAGCATTCAGCAAAGCGATGTAGTGTTAAGCGATATCAGGTTAACAAAAGTTGATATTACAGTTAGTCGCAATCAGGCTGGGCAGATTAGCGTACAGGGTTTTAATGGAGCATCTTCAACACCAGAAGATCAGATTGATTGGTTAGCTTTCTTAAGTTTGCCTAAGCATTTTAACTTACAGAAAGTTATCATTGATTACACAGATGATGCTCATAGTGAATTATCAGGGCGGTATCAATTGAATGATATTAGTGCGCATCGTGATAATACACAATGGACATTAGCAGGCCATGTAAAACTACCAATGACGCTTGGTGATGATATTATCTTTCACGCGGAAGCAAATATTGATGAACATCATTTGCAAGCATCAGCATGGCAGTTTGAGATTGGCATTAATGATTTACGCTGGCAACGGTTACCTGATGAGTTTGTCTGGCAAAATATACTCATCAAACAGGGCAGAATGCATGCAACTTTATCTGTCAGTGGTCTGGGCAAAAGTATTAATACTATAGATGCAGATGTAAATCTGGTTGCGTTACTTGCATCAATTAAGCAGAACAATCAGCTGACTGTGCCGGTTGAAAGTTTATCAGGGGTATTTAAGTGGCAAAGGCAACAACAAGATACATGGCAGTTATCAGCAGATAAATTACAACTGGTTATAAATGGCGACAGGTGGCCAGAAGCTAACTTTGTGATTGATGGCAGGCAGGATGAATGGTCAATAACTGGTACCTATGCACGCTTGAGCGATCTGACGGCCATTGCCTTGTTAACAGGATGTGCGCCAGAGCACATTGTTCGTCATCAACCAGCCGGCGATATTGACAAGTTTACTGTACGCTATTCCCATGCAAATGGTCTGATGGCATTGGGTTTTAATCTGCAAGAGGGCGCGCTACTGCCCTGGCAAGATTTGCCTGGAATAACGGGACTCGCGATGACGCTAAGCTGGTATCAAGATAGTATACGTGTTGATGTAGATAGTCGTCAGATTAGCCTCCACTCCCAGGCATGGCTGCCTGATACGGTTTTTTTTGACGCTGTTAAAGGGATAATAACGTTACAAAAACAAGATGATACATGGGTAGTTTACAGCCCAGAATTTCGATTATGGAATGATGATTTACTGGTAAGCTTAGCTGGCAGTGTCAAGCAATATGCTGATGGCAAACGTCATGCTGATTTGACATTTAATATGGAAGACGTTGAGGTGAGTAGATGGCAGTATTATTTACCATCAGCGCTATTGCCAAATCGTTTTCGCAACTGGGCTGACAAGGCTTTTGCTGCTGGCAGGATTGTTAAGGGCAAGGTAGTGCTACAGGGAGATTTGGCAGAGTTTCCATACCGCAAGCTATCAGAGCAAGGCCTGTTTAGTGTGGCATTACAGGTGGAAGATGTACAGTTACATTATGCACCTAAATGGCCTGATTTATTTAATGTCAGCGCAACCATTGCGTTGCAAGGCGATGATATTACTATCAAAAGCAAGACGGGTCAAGTAGCTGGGTTTAATTTTTCTGATGTGACTGCAAACATTAGATTGGTTGAAAAAGCCCCTTTATTACAGGTTCAAGGCGATATCAAGGGCACAACACATAATGCATTAAAATTTCTGGCAGATAGTCCGCTGGCAGAACGTTTTGGCAATATAGTCAGGCAAGTCAACGCGACAGGCGATAGTGACATTTCTCTTAATTTACGTATGCCGCTGACTGATACCGGTACCATCGATGTGGCTGGAACAGTGGGTTTTACCAATAGTCAGTTATATGCAACATCAACATCATTTGCCGGCGCTAATTTATCCATGATTAACGGTGATATGCAGTTTGCAAATGATGGCATCAGCGCTAATTCAATTGCTGCATATTTCTTAGCTGAGCCTGTTTTTATTAATGTGTCCTCTCAGCCAGGCTCCACAGCCTTGTCTATGACTGGAAAGCTGGTTACAGAAAAAGTAAATGCCATTTGGCCGGGTAGCATTCCTGCTTATATTTCTGGTGAGATCGATTATCAGGCTGATATAGCGATTATGGAAAAAGAAACAGGCAACTTTTATGCTGATGTTGATGTCTCATCTGATCTTGTCGGCCTCACAGTAGCAACCCCGAAACCAATCGCTAAAACTAAAGAACAGGCCATATCTTTTCATCTAGCCGCTAAGCACGTTAATGACGATCTACTCTATTCAGCACGTTTAGGTAAACTGATAAACGCAATATTCATGAACGATTCCAAGCTATGGCGGGGCGATATTCGTTTTGGTACTGGACAGGTTGAGATGCCAGAATCAGGTGTCAGGGTGCGCGGTAAATTACCAACATTATCATTGGATGATTGGCGACAATGGTTGAGTGCGCAGGCAGCTATCAGTAGTGATAATCAGTGGTTTTCTACTATCAATGATATTGCTTTGGATATTAGTACGTTCAGTGGCTTTAATCAAAAATTAACGGCGCTTAGCCTAGTTGCTCAACAACATGACGAGGGCTGGCAAGTGACTATTAACAGCGACAAGATAAAAGGTAGTGCCTATTTTCCGCTCAATGCTGGCAATGATTCTGCATTAACAATAGACCTAGAAGAGGCTTATTTTTACTTGCCTGAAAAAGATGCACAAGCGTCAATAGAAAAAGTGTATACACCGTCTTCGTTATGGCCGTCCATGGAGATTAGTGTTGGCACATTGAAGGTCAATGATATAGTGTTGGGTGAATTTCATGTCAAGGCAATTAGAAAATCAGCATCTTGGGTTTTGGATTCAGCTTATTTGTCATCAGATTTATTTACTGCTTCAGTATCAGCAGGTTCGTGGAACAGGTCACCATCCGGCGATACATCTCAGATCAAATTGTCGGTTAAAAATAATGATTTAGCGGAACTTTTAGCAAACTTTGGCTATCAGCAAACAATTGAGGCCAATGAAGTATCATTAGACATCAATCTTGTCTGGAAAAATCATCCACTGGCTGTATCAGCAGGCAATATTACTGGCGCCTTGAGTGTTGATATTGGTAGTGGTAGCCTTAAAGACATTAACCCCAATGCCGCAGAGCGTATTTTTGGCTTATTGAGTGTTATAGCACTACCAAGAAGATTGTCGCTGGATTTCAGTGATTTATTTGCCAAAGGGTTTGTATTTAGTTCAATTTCTGGTTCCTTTAAAATCAATGAAAGCATAGCATTAACGGATGATTTTGTGCTTAAAAGTGCGGCAGCTACTATTAATATAACTGGACCGATTGATATAGCAAACAGACAGTATGATCAGCGGGTAAAGGTCACGCCAAATATTGCATCAACCTTGCCGGTTGCCGGTTTTGTGTTTGGACCTGCTGGTGCGTTAGCCGGTACTGCCATTATGTTGTTTGATAAGTTGACTGATAGAGTTATGGGTAAGGAAATTGTTAATCTCATTAGTTATAATTACTATTTGACTGGTACATGGGATGATCCTAAGTTGAGCATAGCCAAACCAATGGTATCACCATAAATTTTGTTATGATTCTGCCTTTTCCATATATAGCAATATTAGCAGATGACTGATTGTTTAATAGAGCGCACCTACCAGCAGTTGTTAACGCCTGCCGGTTTAACCATGGTAGATTTAGACAAAATATTGGCGCTGACGATGGGACGAGGTGTTGACTATGCCGATCTGTATTTGCAGAAATCATATCAGGAAAACTGGTTATTAGAAGATAATATTATCAAGGATGGCGGTTACCATGTAGAACAAGGTGTAGGCGTTCGTGCATGTAGTGACCAAAAAATCGGCTTTGCTTATTCCGATGATCTCATCTTGCCAGCAGCATGCGAGGCTGCCAAGACAGTTCGTGCTATTTCAAGGCAAGGCCAACATACGAAGATTAAGACGCGTAAATCATCATTAGCGCCCTCATTTTATCCTGATGTTAACCCTATTTCTACTTGGTCAGTGGAGCAGAAATTGGCAATACTGCAACAAGCAGATAAGGTTGCTAGAGCCGCTGATAGGCGCATAACACATGCTAGTGTTAGTTTGTCTGGCGGTGTTGATATTGTGCTTGTTGTAACAAGCGATGGTACGCTTGCTGCTGATATTCGGCCTTTGGTGCGTATGAATGTGTCGGTTATTGTTGAGCAAAACGGTCGCTGTGAGCGTGGTAGTGCTGGCGGTGGCAGACGGTTAGATTATCATTATTTCCATGCTAATGGGCTAGCCGAGGCTTATGCTGAAGAGGCAGTACGACAAGCGTTGGTTAATCTTGATGCCATTGACGCGCCTGCAGGTAATATGACGGTGGTATTAGGGTCAGGCTGGCCCGGTATATTGTTGCATGAGGCGGTGGGACACGGCTTAGAAGGTGATTTTAATCGTCGCTGCAGTTCAGCATTTTTTGATCAAATGGGCAGCAGAGTGGCCTCGCCACTTTGTACTGTGGTTGATGATGGTACCCTGCCAGACCTACGTGGTTCTTTATCCGTTGATGATGAAGGTATGCCAACCGAATGCACCACATTGATTGAACAAGGCAAATTAGTCAACTATATGCAAGACAAGCACAATGCAAGGCTGATGGGCGCATCTAGCACAGGTAATGGTCGCCGTGAATCATACGCTCATTTGCCACTGCCAAGAATGACCAATACTTATATGCTGCCTGGGGAGCATAACCCTGAAGAGGTTATTGAATCAGTTGATAAAGGGCTTTATGCAGTTAATTTTGGTGGCGGTCAGGTTGATATTACGTCAGGCAAATTTGTATTTTCAGCTAACGAGGCGTATTTGATAGAAAAGGGCAAGATTACTCACCCAGTGAAGGGGGCAACATTGACTGGTAATGGACCTGAGGTGATGAACCGTATTAGCATGGTTGCTGATGATTTGGCGCTTGATACAGGTGTGGGTAGCTGTGGCAAAGAGGGGCAAACTGTACCAGTAGGCGTTGGTCAGCCAACATTAAAAATTGATAGCCTGACAGTAGGGGGTACTGCCCAGGAAACTAATGAATAGAGAGGTAATCACACAAAAGCAAATTGATGCCAGACGTTACTGGATTGATAAAATTAGCGGGCTTGGTAGCGATTTTGGGTTGAATGCAGAGAAGGTTGAGGATGAAATAAATAGGGAGATACAAAACAATGGTATTGATGCTTTACTGGGTCATTTGCGCTTATGTGGGGTTATTCCTGAAAGGTACGGTCATGACACAAGCGAGGAAAAGTTATATTCAAAATATACGGATGTTGTAATAGACTAAGCCTATAAAATTATTGGGTTCAGCAGTCTAGTATTAAAAGAACGAGCTGATGTAGCTGACGTTGAATGCTTGACTATAGCTTTGTGGCTGATGCAAAAGCATTTAGGCTAAGCCGAACAGCAAAGAACCAAAAGGATTTTAAAGTTCAAGCAATGGATGATTGGAAGCATAGTAAAACTTATGCGATGGTTGTATGCCCAGTTTACCAATTACTAACTCGTACAAGTCAGATATATCAACAAGCTGGTGCATAAGGTGTTTAAAATTGTAACATTAATGATTCCATCAAAGGACGCCAATATTTATTGGCAGGGAGTCAATCGAAAAATCTTGGGTTTTGATAATAAGATTTCTGCTATATGGCAAGAAGAAAAGAAAGCATCAGTAGAATCCATCCAACTATCAAGAAATGAAGCGCTTGGTTTTTTAGCTTCCGAGCGAAAACGTATAATGGGTCTTACCAAAGATCAGGCAATCAAAGAGATTTTAAAGGTAAGCAAACTTGATAATAAATTCGGGCTATACGTTCTGTCGTTGATAATGGTCTTCTTGGGTGAAGCATTTAATGAATAGTGAATATACGAACAAAATAACTTTAGGTGATTGCTTAGTACACTTACCCAACCTACAAGATCATAGTATTGATTTATTTTTATCAGATATTCCCTATTATGGTATTAGCCTAGATGACTGGGATATATTGCATAGCAACACCAATTCCGCATTGCTTGGAAAATCACCAACACAAAAGGGAAAATCTGGATTTAAGCGCAGAGGAAAACTAATTAACGGCTGGGCACAAGCTGATAGAAGTATTGGATTAGAGTATCAAAAGTGGTGTAAAGATTTGGACAACTAAGGTTTACCCAAAAATGAAAAATGGATCATTTTTGTTTGTGTTTGGTGCAAGAAGAACAATCCATAGAGTTATCAATGCGTTTGAGGATAGCGGCTTCCTGTTAAAAGACACATTGGCTTGGAAAAAGCCTTCTGCACATCATAGAGCACAAAGAGTAAGCATAGTTCTTGGGCGTAGAGGATTAGTAGAGGAGGCCGAAAAATGGGAAGGTTGGAGGCTGGGTAATCTTGCTCCTATTTGGGAGCCAATTGCATGGTTTATGAAGCCTTATAAAATTGGCGAGACTATTACTGACAATATACTAGAGAATGAAGTCGGTGCCATGAATGTAGGTGATTGCCAGCTTAAATGCGTTAGTCCAACAAATATGCTTGAGTTTGGTTTTAGAAAAAGTGAAATAAGAATTCATGAGGCACAAAAACCTTTGGCACTGATTGAATATTTAATCAAGTTGACAACAAGAAAAAATCAAGTTGTTCTTGATCCATTTATGGGTAGTGGAACAATGGCAGTAGCGGCAATAAAATTAGCCCGAGCGTACATAGGTTTTGAAATCAACCCTGAATTTCATCGTAAATCACTGGAAAGAATGACAGAATTGGTCTCAAGCAATATTGCAGGATTACCCTTTTCCAGACAAACACGAGTTGGGAAAAATAGCCAATAATATATTTCGACTGAAGTTATTATACTGCCAAACTGCCCACAACAATTCGGTAATAAGCCCCAGATGTTTTAGTAAAGAGACTATCAATTTTGGCTTCTGAGAAGTCATCATTACACAATTTATTCCAGCATAAATCTGTTTAACAGTTATACTGTCTTGTGGCAATAAAAAAGCAAAACGAGAGCGAGACTATCGCGACAATTCATGTTAAAATATCCAAAATGATTCAAGTTTAAATAGTCAATAATCTTAGGTTGGCTGGGTTTGCTCTATTGGGGTAAAATTGCTCATTTACACTTAAAGGAGACATGATGACAGTTGAAAAAGTATTGCAGATGATCAAAACAGAAGAGGTGCAATTTGTTGATTTCCGCTTTACGGATACGCGTGGTAAAGAACAGCATGTCACTTTTCCTGCCTCCACGATTGATGAAGATACATTTAGTGAGGGCAATATGTTTGATGGATCGTCAGTTGCCGGCTGGAAAGGCATTAGCGAATCAGACATGATTTTGATGCCAGATCCTGCTACCACAGTGATGGATCCATTCATGGATGATAATACGCTTATTATTAGGTGCAATATTGTTGAGCCTTCTACGATGAAAAGCTATGAGCGTGATCCGCGCAGTGTTGCTTGTCGCTCTGAAGCCTATATGCAGGCAACAGGGGTGGCTGACAGTGCTTTTTTTGGCCCTGAGCCCGAGTTTTTTGTTCTTGATGATGTGCGCTGGGGTAGCGATATGTCGGGTGCATTCTATCGTGTAGACTCTGATGAATCTGCATGGAATTCCAGAAAAGTGTTTGATGATGGCAATAAAGGTCACCGTCCGAGTGTTAAAGGGGGGTATTTCCCTGTGCCACCGGTTGATTCTTTGCATGATATTCGCTCTGCAATATGTTTAACTTTAGAAGAAATGGGACTAAGACCCGAAGTGCATCATCATGAAGTTGCGACCTCTGGTCAATGTGAGATTGGCGTTAAGTTTAATACTTTGGTTAATAAGGCAGACCAAGTGCAATGTCTTAAGTATGTTGTTCACAATGTAGCCCATGCCTATGGTAAAACGGCAACATTTATGCCGAAGCCGTTAGTCGGCGATAATGGTAACGGTATGCATGTTCATATGTCGCTCTCTAAAGACGGCAACAACTTGTTTTCTGGTAATAAATATGGTGGTCTGTCAGAAACAGCGCTATATTATATTGGTGGTATTATCAAACATGCCCGAGCATTGAATGCGTTTACCAATGGCAGCACAAACAGCTACAAACGATTAGTACCCGGGTTTGAAGCGCCGATTATGCTGGCTTACTCGGCGCGTAATCGTTCTGCTTCAATTCGCATTCCGTTTGTTAATAATCCCGATGGTCGGCGTATTGAGGTGCGTTTTGCTGATTCAACGGCTAATCCATACTTAGCGTTCAGCGCTATGCTGATGGCTGGCCTTGACGGCATTAAAAACAAAATTCATCCGGGTGATCCGATGGACAAAGACTTGTATGATTTACCAGCAGAAGAAGCAGCTGGTATTCCCCAGGTGTGTCACTCGTTGGATCAGGCGTTGGATGCCCTGAACAGTGACCGTGGGTTTTTGACTGAGGGTGATGTATTTACTGACGACATGCTAAATGGCTATGTTGAGCTTAAAATGGAAGAGGTGACTCGTCTGCGCACTGAGACTCATCCCGCTGAGTTTGATTTATATTACAGCGTGTAGTTTTGTTTGCTAGTCTTGTAACAGAGTTGATGGGTGACAGTATTTGGTTACTGTTTTTTACAGCCAGATAAAGGTCAAAAAGGAAAAATGAATAAGAAAGACGCTATACGTAAAGTCAATGATTCTATTGGCAGGGTTTTTAACGCATCAAAATACTCATTTTGTGAACATATCAACTAGTCAGTTCAACAAAAAAAGAAGTTTGGTAATTTAATATTCCACCAGAAAAATTTAGGCAGGATTTGCATTTGCTAATGATGAAAAAGGAAATTAACCTTATTTTGCTAAAAATATTGGTCAATACTTTAAAATAATGGAAAAGCTTTCAAAACAAGAGGGGACATTGGATGCGTTGACTTGGAAATATCATCATTGAGAAAAATTACATGATAGATATAAAAAGCGGTGGTACAAGGCACGATTTTAGTAAACATATTGAACACGAATTTAGTTTATAGCGCTTAACAATTCCCACAGCTAACGTGCGTTGCCGCTGAGTTTTAATTGTTAGACCTTATAAACGTTGGGCTATGATGTGAGGTAATGATGCAGTATTTAATTTTACTATTGTCTTTGCTGGTTAGCGCTGTCAATGCAGATATTTATCGCAAGATTGATTCGCAAGGCAATATTATTTTTTCAGATCAATCTGACAGCGATACTGAAAAAATTACATTGCAAGAACCAGCAATTACCTATACGCTACCGCCAGTACCGGAACCTGTTGATGTAGTTGAACCAGAGTCACAGTCACCTGATTCAATTATTAAGAAATATGCACCCCGTGATTATCAGGTTGCCATTACCTCGCCTCAGTATGATGAAAATATCTGGGGGGCTGGTAATGTGACTATCAGCGTTAGTTTAACCCCTCAACTGTATGTTGCAGGCGGCCATTTGTTGTTATTCAAAGTTGATGGTCAGCAAGTAACTAATCCGCAGCCCTTGACCAGTGTCAGCCTTACCAATATGGATCGTGGCAGCCATACTGCGCTTGTTTCTGTTATTGATAAGAATGGTAGGGTGATAAAAAATAGCCAATCAGTCGTGTTTCATGTTCACCGCCCTAGCTCCATCAGTCGTTAATCTTGTCTTTTGAAAAATCTAATCACAGGCTTTTAGTGGAGTTATTAGCAAGGGTTGGGCCGCATGGAAACCAAATATGCCGCTAGAAGCAAAAAATTTTACTAATCTTAAAACAGGATTTTTTGTAGCAGACTGCGTTGAATTCATGCAGGAGATGCCAGAAAACTGCGTTGATTTAACGGTTACTTCTCCTCCCTATGATAATTTAAGAGATTATCAAGGCTATTCATTTGACTTTGAAAATATAGCCAAGAATCTTTATCGTATAACAAAAGAAGGAGGTGTCGTCGTTTGGGTTGTTGGTGACAAAATAAACGGTGGGAGGAGTCTCACCAGTTTTAAGCAAGGATTGTTTTTTCAATCTATCGGTTTTCACATGCACGATGTGATGATTTATCAAAAAAGAAATACCCCTTTTATGAGGAGTAACGCCTATACAAATTGTTTTGAGTTTATGTTTGTTTTGTCAAAAGAAAACCCAAAAACTTTTAATCCAATTAAAGAGCAAACCGTGCGAAGTGGTTATGAAATGCTGGTGCATAATAAGAAAGCAGATGGCGTGAATAAGAAAATATTAAAAGAGTTAAAAAAGGCAAAAACTAAAAATAATATTTGGTCTTACGCTGTAGGATTGGGTGGCACGACTTCTGATAAAATTGCTTTCAAACATCCTGCTGTATTTCCAGAAAAACTAGCAGAGGACCATATTTTATCATGGTCAAATCAGGGTGATTTAATGTTTGACCCTATGTGTGGGTCTGGAACGACTTGTAAAATGGCAATGAGACATAACAGGAGGTTTATTGGGGTAGATATTTCGGCAGAATATATATCTATCGCCAAAGAACGTATTCAAAGCTGTCAACCTGTTTTATTATGAGCAAAGTAAAACAGGGGGATTTTGTTATAGCGATAAGTCATGACAACTGCAATCTTGCTAAAAGCTCTGTTGGTCTGGTTAAAGACCACTTAACAAATAAATTGAGTGTTTATTTTGTTGGGGTGGCAAAGATATTAAATGTTAATCAAAATGACATTGAAAAGATAGCATTAGAAAAGACTGGGGAAGGATTTCCAGTAAAAATTTGTAATATTTGCCATATATTAAAGCCAGCAAAAGAGTTTGATAAAAATCAAACAGATGCAAAAGGTAACAGCACTACAAGACCAAGTTGTAGAGCCTGTAGAAAGCATATAGATGGCGTCAAACTAATAGCTAAAGATAAGCGTAAGTTAGATGAAATTCGTCCACGACCAAAATCTATTTTTACTTGTCCAATATGTCAAAAAAGAACCATTGTAGGTATCACTGCTAATTTGGTCAGAGACCATGACCATAAAACGGGCAAAGGACGTGAATGGATATGTGATAGTTGCAATACAGGATTAGGTAGATTTAAGGATGATATCAAATTTTTTGAGAGAGTTATTGGGTATCTAAAAAAATATTCTTAAAAGAGCGAATAAATTGCGCTTTCAAAAGTGGCAAAAATAGCGCTCACTTACCGGCTAAAATTATATCATTTAAAACCAATACTTGATTACCTATATCAGCTAGACGGGGCGCTATGACCACACCTATAAAATATAACCTTAATCAATTTGAATGAAGCTTACCTGACACATGAATATTGCAACGCTTGCCAATAGACGCTTTGTTATTGCGATAACAGGTAGCATTGCCGCGTATAAATCTGCTGATTTGGTGCGGCGCTTGTATCAAGCGGGCGCTGCGATACGTGTGGTCATGACCAAGGCAGCATGTGAGTTTATTACACCTTTAACGCTACAGGCGTTAAGCGGTCATCCTGTTGCGCTTGAATTGCTTGATGCTGACGAAGAATCAGCGATGGGACATATTGCATTGGCACGTTGGGCAGAATGGATTGTTGTGGCGCCTGCCAGCGCTGATGCCATCGCTAGGTTAGCACAAGGACGATCGGATGATTTATTATCAGCGCTTTGTTTAGTAAGTGAGCGACCACTTGCACTTGTTCCAGCAATGAATCATGCAATGTGGACTAATCAGGCTACCCAAGCCAACTTAAAAATACTCAAAATGCGTGGTGTTTATATGCTGGGCCCGGCAAGCGGTAGACAGGCTTGCAATGAAGAGGGTGAAGGCCGATTATTGGAACCGATAGATATTGTTCACGAGTTAGCAAGGTTGGTTGTGCCGCCAACATTAAAAGGTAAGCGCGTTGTGGTAACCGCTGGCCCAACCTATGAACCTATAGACCCAGTTAGATTTATAGGAAACCGCAGCTCTGGAAAAATGGGATTTGCTGTTGCCAGCGCAGCTGTTGAAGCGGGTGCAGATGTTACCTTAATCACTGGTCCAGTGCATTTAGGTACGCCAACAGCGGTACAGCGTATTGATGTTGATACAGCGCAGGAAATGTTGGACAGCACATTAAAAACAGTGCGGGGAAGTGATATTTTTATTGCATGTGCTGCGGTGGCAGATTATCAACCTAAGCACAGGGTAGAACGCAAAATCAAAAAAATGCAACATGATAGTTTGCAGTTATGTTTACAGCCAACACGTGATATTCTGTTGGCAGTTACTAGTCTTGAGGATGCACCTTTTACAGTTGGTTTTGCTGCAGAAACTGAATCAGTAGCTGAGCAAGCCAAGACTAAGTTACAGCATAAGCATGCAGATATGATTGTTGGCAATGAGATAGGTAAGCATACTGGTTTTGCGGTGGATAATAATGAATTCTATGTTGTTTGGCACGGAGGTGAGCAGCATTTGCCGCTGACACCAAAAACACAATTAGCACGAGATTTAATAGCACTTATTATTAAGCAATATTATGCAAAAAATTCAACTTAAAATTCTCGATTCACGACTAGGCAATACCATTCCACTGCCTGATTATGGTACAGCTGGATCAGCTGGGTTAGATTTGCGTGCTTGCATGGATGATGATATTACTTTATCACCAGGTGAGACAATTTTAATTCCAACAGGATTAGCGATTTATATCAGCGATCCGTTGCTTGCTGCGGTATTGTTACCACGTTCTGGTTTGGGGCACAAGCATGGCATCGTACTGGGTAATCTGGTGGGGCTGATTGATAGCGATTATCAAGGACCGGTGTTTATTTCTTGCTGGAATCGTGGCGACACTAGATTTGAAGTAAAGATGGGTGAGCGTATTGCGCAAATGGTTTTTATACCGGTTGTTAAAGTTCAATTTGATCAGGTAGATAATTTTATTGCTTCAGATAGAGGTATAGGTGGCTTTGGTCATACTGGACGCGATTGATATGATGAGCAATAAAAAGTAAAGCCGATTAACGTGCTACAAACGATAAACTTGATTTTTTAGCCATAGCTTTTAAGTGAGTGTTTTTTGAAAAAACACAAAATGGTTTGTAATATAAATACTTTGAGCCACTACTAGAAGTTAAAAACGATGATTAAATTAGAAAGGGGGCGCAAGTATTCAATGTCAGAGCTTGATGCTATATTTGATTTTACCTATAAACGCTCTTCTGGCATCAAAACATCAAAAAAGTCGGGAGAAATTATTGTTTTCTCTTACTCAAAGTCAAAATATCAAGATTACAAAAAAGACGGCGTCATTTACTATAAAGGCCAAAATACAGGAACTAGCGATCAAAAACTCAAGTATGGCAATAAAGACCTTTATGATGCTTATGAAAGAGGCGCAAAAATATGTTTTTTTAGAGATAGGTGCTATCGTGGGCAATATACAATCATACAAAAACCTTATAAAGCGGACAGCGGCCAGTGGGTATCTCCACTGCAAGAATGACAAGTAAGACTGATGTCAGCATTTTCAGAGCCTATGACATTAGAGGCGTTGCTGGACAGACATTAACTGAATCTGTTGTATTGGCAATCGGTCAAGCAATAGGCACCTTAGCACAAGCGCAAAAAAAGACCTGTTTAGTTGTGGGTCGTGATGGGCGCTATTCCAGCCCCGCATTAAGTAAGTCACTTATCAAAGGTATGATAAAAAGCGGCTGTGATGTTATTGATATTGGTATGGTGCCAACACCAGTGCTATATTTTGCCTGCCATCATCTTGGTACCCAATCTGGTGTCATGTTAACTGGCAGTCACAACCCTGCTGATTATAATGGGCTTAAGATAGTGATAGCGGGTAAATCTTTAGCGGGCAGTGAGATACAAGCTATTCGTCAGTGTATTGAATACGATGTTTTAACAACCGGACAGGGTAGCGTAAGTGCTATTGACATAGTTAAAGATTATATTGCCCGTATTACGACAGATGTTGCTGTCGCCAGAACAGTTAAAGTAGTGGTAGATTGTGGCAATGGTGTTGCTGGTTTGATTGCACCCCAGCTTTTGGCAGCCCTTGGCGCTGATGTGACTCCCCTTTATTGCGATGTTGACGGCAGCTTTCCCAATCATCACCCTGATCCGGGTCAGCCAGAGAATTTGCGTGAGCTTGCAATCCAGGTTCAAAAGGATGGTGCTGAGTTAGGCATTGCCTTTGATGGTGATGGTGATCGTTTAGGCGTTGTTGATGCTAAAGGTCAGATTATTTGGCCAGATCGGCTGATGATGATGTTTGCCCAGGATATGTTATCGCGTCATCCGGGAGAAACGGTTATTTATGATGTTAAAAGTACTAATTTATTGGCTGATACCATTGAAAAATCAGGTGGCAGGGCATTAATGTGCAAGACTGGTCATTCAGTTATCAAGAATAAAATGCAGGAAACAGGCGCTAAGCTGGCAGGCGAGATGAGTGGCCATATATTTTTTAAGGAGCGCTGGTTCGGTTTTGATGATGGCTTATATGCTGCTTGCCGTTTGTTGGAGATATTATCTGGCGATGCTTTGGCAAGAACATCAACAGAGATTTTAGCGGCGATTGCCGATCGGGTTAATACACCTGAAATTTTGGTTAAAATGAAAGAAGGCGATAACCATACCTTCATTGATAATCTATTAGCAACGGCCAAGTTTGAAGGTGCAAAGATAGTCACAGTTGATGGACTGCGTGCTGAATATCCGCATGGTTGGGGCTTGGTGCGTGCATCTAATACTGTGCCAGCGCTAACATTAAGGTTTGAGGCAGATTCTACTGATAGCTTGCACGAGATACAGCAGCGTTTTAAAAAGTATATGCTACAGATAAATCCTGAGCTAACAATACCATTTTAGCGGTAGGTCCAGTAAGGCAGCAATCTAATGAACCCGAAGGTAAAAAGTATAGATAAAAAGGCGCATATTTTAATTGAGGCGCTGCCTTATATTCAGCAATTTAAAGGTAAAACACTGGTCATCAAATATGGCGGCAATGCCATGGTTGATGATGCCTTAAAAAACAGTTTTGCTCGTGATATTGTGCTGCTGAAGGCAGTAGGCGTAAATCCTATTATCGTACATGGGGGCGGCCCACAGATTAGTGCGTGGCTTGCCCGTGTTGGTAAAGTTAGTAAGTTTGTTGACGGTATGCGCATTACTGACAGTGACACGATGGACATAGTAGAAATGGTATTGGGCTCTCAGGTTAACAAGCGCATTGTCAGCTTAATTAATGGTCATGGTGGTCGTGCAGTTGGATTAACTGGCAAAGACGGCAATATGATTATTGCTGAAAAGCGACACTCGCTAAGGAATAGCGCTAATGGTAATATAGCAGACTACCCTGACCTTGGCTACATAGGCGAGGTTAAACATATTGATACCAGCGTGATTGACATGTTGATTGATGATGATTTTATTCCTGTTATTGCCCCTGTTGGCGTTGGTGCAGATGGACAGTCCTACAATATTAATGCCGATTTGGTTGCTGGTAAAATAGCCGAAGTGATGCAGGCTGAAAAATTAATGTTATTAACCAATACATCTGGGGTGCTAGATGCTGAGGGCAAACTGTTAACTGGACTACATGCAAAACAGGTGAGTGACCTTATCAAGGATGGCATCATTCATGGCGGCATGCTGCCTAAAATAGCCTGCGCACTCGTTGCGGTAAAGTCAGGAGTTACTACTGTGCATATTATTGATGGCCGTATTCAGCATGCTGTATTGCTGGAGCTTTTTACTGATGATGGCATTGGTACGCTTATTCGCACAGGTCAGGGTGGGTACAAGTCATGATCCGAAAAGAGGCAAAAGCATCACGTCGCCAGACTATTTTGCAAGCCTTAGCACGTGAGCTAGCTGAACATCCAGGTGAGCGTATCACTACAGCGCAACTGGCAAAAAAATTACAAGTATCTGAGGCGACCCTTTATCGGCATTTTCCTAGTAAAGCGAGGATGTTTGACAGCTTGATTGAGTTTGCAGAAGATACCATATTTTTGCGTGTCAGTAAGATTTTAGCTGATGATAAGCGTGCTGTATCACGCTGTGACAAAATTATCACCCTGTTGCTCGGGTTTAGTGCTAAAAATCCCGGTATTAGCAGTATTTTAATGGGTACAGCATTAACCGATGAGATAGCACCGTTACGTCAACGAGTCAGCCAGTTTTTTGATCGCTTAGAAACCCAGTTCAGACAAATCTTACGTGAACGGGAATTAACCCTGTATCAGGCAGGCGGCAGACCGATTAACGAAACTGCTAATTTATTATTGCTGATTGTTGAAGGCCATATCCAGCAGTTTGTTCGCTCTGGCTATAGCCGGTCACCTTTAGCTGGGTGGGATGAAAAACGCAAAATAGTGCGAACGATATTAAGTGTCTAAAAGTAAACTTAACCGCTAAAGTAGCCTTAGAGTGATTCGCTAAATTTTCACTTTCTCCCACTAGATAGCAATATGATTTTGCCAATGTATGCATTTTCAGTATAGCATAATTAAACTGTCTTAGGCGTCTGACCAATTCAAAGAAAGACTTTGACAAAAGCGGGAGCGAGCTTACATTAAAGTTAGCTGCATACAAAAATTTATACCCAAAACCACAGCAGGAGAGTTTTTAAGATTTGTAGATATGATCAGGACTTAGAGTTTTGTCGTTATCCAGCCAGTCAGAGACAGCAAAGCCAGGACAGGTTTTGCCGTTGTTTACATCGCAATGACCGATAATGGCAAGATCGCTAAACTGGTCTTGCAGGCGGCGTACTGTGCTTTTAAGTCCCTGCCATTGCATTTTCGTATATTTATCAGTGCCAATTAAACAGATGCCAATACTGTTGGTGTTGTGTCCTTTGGCGTGAGCGCGCAATGAGTTTTTTATCACCATGCTGAGCTAAGCGAACCGGAACAACCGTTTTGCTAAAGTTGCATTCATCATCTGCAAATTCATCAAACATGCGTGATAACTCGCCTCGTTTTCTTAGTTTAACTATATTGCAGTGATTTATATTATCAACCTTATGTATTGGCAGTACTCCAACAAGTCGCCTGTTCTGACAAATTAACGTAATATAATCGTTTATCAGAACAGTTTACTGCTACCTGTATTCCTTAGTTAGTCACTCGTTACAATAGTTGATTTTGATGGTATTATTATGTCGCCGCAATATTAGCAGATCAGCCAGCTTAAGATGTGCTTAATATTTAATATGTCTTTAACGATAACCCTAAGAAGCGGCAGTTTTAATTACTACTTAAATGAAATATAGTGCTCAGTTTAAATTGCTGCTGCTGTCAGGCTGCTTTGCCGTTACATCATTGCCCGCTTATGCTGATGATGTGTTAAATAGCAAACGCAAAATTTTTGTGCAAGCAGAGAAAGCTTTAAAAAAGAACCAGATAAGCAAATTCCTTAAACTCAATGAGCAGTTAGATGATTATCCATTACAGTCTTATCTGGAGTACTTATATTTAAGTCGTCGTTTGGGCCATACGGACAGTGACACGATTAGTAAATTTCTGCTTGACAGTCAACATGATTTTTATACTGATAAATTACTCAATTCATGGCTGCATTATCTTGCTAAGAAAAAAAAATGGATACTATTTTTACAACACTATCGGCCGAATATTCGCTCTGCTGCAATGCAATGTTTGCGGCTTCGTGCGCTTATCGCAGTAGGCAGTCTCGAGCAGGCATTTGCTGATGCCAGCAGTCTCTGGTTGGTGCCTTATTCTCAAAACAGTGCATGCAACCCTGTTTTTGCCCTTTGGCGAAAAAAGGGACTTTTGACCGATGATTTACGCTGGCAACGCATTAAGTTGGCGTTACAGGCTAACCGATTTAGTTTTGCCAGGTATTTAGCCAGACCACTTAAAGATACCAAAATTGCTAATGCTTGGATTGATCGCTGGCAAACAATACATCGCAACCCGCTTTTTTTGTTAAGGCAGTTGCCAATAAAAAACTATACCAGCAAAAGAGTGAGTTTAGCGCTTGATATACCTATTTCCCGATCCATTATTGCTCATGGCATCGCGCGTCTGGCAAGCAAGTCAACAGAAAAAGCATTTGCAGCTTGGCAGCGTATCCAGCCTGCTTATCATTTTAGTGAGCAGGAAAAACATACTATTCAGCGTAGCATTGCTGTCTATGCTGCATTGGGCCGTAAACAACGAACGTTAGAATTTTTTGGTGATATCAAAGATGAACCCTGGCGGGTAAGGGCGGCATTATGGCGGCAAGATTGGATGGCAGTACAAACGGCTATTGCTAGCCTTAATGATGAGGATCAAAGTTCATCACGCTGGATGTACTGGCTGGCAAGAAGCGAGACGCAGTTAGGAAACCAGCAACGTGCCAACCATTTATATCAAAGCGTGGCAGTAGAACGTAATTTTTATGGCTTTTTAGCCGCTGACAGATTGCAGCAATCTTATCATATGGGTCATAATCCAATTAATTTTACTCAAACAGAATTAGATACTCTTGCCAAATTACCTACGGTTGCCCGCTTACGCGAATTTTATGCCTTAAATAGGCGACTTGATGCCCGCCGTCAGGCGTACAAACTGCACGCAACGCTATCTGCTGAAGACTTAAAGTTACTTGCCGTGTTAGCCCATAAATGGGGCTGGCACAGTCAAACTATCGCTATGCTCGGCAAGGCAAAATATTGGGATGCGCTGGATCTTCGTTTCCCCATGCCTCATGACGACGCGATATTAAAAGCAGCAAAGAGACATGGCCTTAATCCTTCCTGGCTATTTGCTGTTGCTCGCCAGGAAAGCACCTTTGATCCATATGCACGTTCGTCTGCTGGTGCTACTGGTTTAATGCAACTGATGCCCAAAACCAGCAGGTTCGTCGCCAAACTCATCAAAAAGCCACTAAGAAAATCAACTGAATTACTAAATCCCAGTCGCAATATTGAGCTGGGCAGTGCTTATTTGCGCCATATGTATGATCAAAACCAGCGCAACGCTGTACTTGCTACTGCCGCTTATAATGCTGGACCGCATCGTATTGTTGGCTGGTTGCCAAAAAAGAAACTGTCTGCCGATATCTGGATTGAAAATATCCCATTTCAGGAAACCCGCGATTATACGCAAAGCGTGTTAAGTTATGCTGTCATTTTTGATTATCGGCGTAAACGAAAAATCGTGTCATTATCTAAGCGCATGCCTGTGGTTAAACCAAAATAGTTTTACACTTGGCTTATGGAAACATATATTGTTGGCGGCTATGTTCGCGATAAACTGCTGAAGCAAGCTACTGCTGATCGTGATTGGGTTGTCGTGGGCAGTACGCCAGAAGAGATGCGTAAGTCCGGTTATCAGCCTGTTGGTAAAGATTTTCCGGTATTTCTCCATCCTGAAACACATGAAGAGTATGCGCTTGCCCGTACTGAGCGTAAATCTGCGCCAGGTTATCGTGGTTTTATTGTTAATGCGTCAATCGATGTTACCTTGGAGCAAGACCTAGCTAGGCGTGACCTTACCATTAATGCCATTGCCCAAACTGAAGATGGTCAACTCATTGATCCTTATGGCGGTCAACAGGATATTAAAGATAAGATATTGCGTCATGTGTCACCGGCCTTTACTGAAGACCCTGTTCGGGTGTTGCGTATTGCCCGTTTTGCCGCTCGTTTTAATTTCACTATTGCTGATGAAACTGATAGGCTGATTAAGCGCATGGTTGCGACAAAAGAACTTGACCATCTTGTTGCCGAACGGGTATGGCAAGAGCTGGTAAAGGCACTTAAAACACCTCAGCCATCATTATTTTTTATTGCGTTACGTGATATTGGTGCATTAGCAGTTTTGCTTCCAGAGGTTGATCAGCTTTTTGGTGTGCCGCAGGTTGAAAAATGGCATCCTGAAATAGATACTGGTGTTCATACTATGTTAGTATTGGATCAGGCAGCCAAACTGAGCGATGATATTACCGTACGCTTTGCTGCGCTTTGTCATGATCTTGGTAAGGGAACGACCCCTGCTGATATTCTGCCGCAACATATTGGCCATGAAATGCGCGGTGTTAAGCTAACTAGCGCCTTGTGTCAACGTCTTCGCGTTCCTAAAGAAATTGCAACGATGGCCATTAATGTAGCGCAATATCACACTCACATACATCGCCTAGCTGAAATGAAATCAGGGACGATACTAAAGGTTATAGAAGCGCTTGATGCTTTTCGCAAACCGACGCGTTTTAAGCAATACTTATTGGCAGGGGAAGCTGATTTTCGCGGTCGCCCTGGTTATGAAGATACTTCCATGCCAACCACTCCACTTTTCAGGCGCTGTTTTTCTGCGGCGCAAGCTATTGATAGTAAGGATATTATTAATAATGGATTTGCAGGTAAAGCTATTGCCGAAGAATTGCGCAGGCAGCGGATTCTTGCTATTTCCGCAGTCAAAACTGATTACAAGCAGTAAAACATATCGTATACTAAATATTTGTTAGCTATGGGTGATGTGACATGGGCGATGCTATATCTACCAATTGGCCGAGTGTTAATGCTGTTTGTCAGCCGTTGATACATCAAATCATTGCTGATGCTGAGGTGCTGCAGCTTGAAATCACTAGGCTAAGTAACGGTACACGTATTATTGATGCTGGCATTAACTGTTTTGGTGGTCTGGAAGCAGGGCGGCGTATTGGTGAGATATGTATGGGTGGTTTGGGTACGGTCACGCTCAAGACTAATAACAGTTTTACTGCCTGGCCTTGGTCGGTTGATGTCCATGCAAAAACACCGGTTCTTAGTTGTTTAGGCAGTCAGTATGCTGGTTGGCGCCTATCACACAAAAGTGATGATAGTCAGTTTTTTGCTCTGGGTTCAGGACCGGGCCGGGCGCTGGCTGGTCATGAAGAGATATTACAGGAGTTCGGTTATCAGGATAATGCTGATTCGACTTGCCTTGTATTAGAAGTTGACTCTTTTCCACCGCTGGAAATTGCCGAAAAGGTTGCCACAAACTGCAGCGTAAAACCTGAGAATCTGACCTTTATTTTAACGCCAACATCAAGCTTGGCTGGTGTTATACAAATCGCTGCCCGCATACTTGAAGTATCGATGCACAAAGCACACACATTACACTTTCCTGTAGACAGAATTGTTGACGGTTTTGGCACAACGCCTGTTGCCCCACCAGGCGGTCATTTTGCTGTTAGTATGGGTCGCACTAATGATGCTATTCTTTACGGTGGTATGGCGCATCTGTTTGTTAATGACACCGACAAGGCAACGCAGGATTTAGCTGAGCGCATGCCAAGTAACACATCTTCAGATTATGGATCGCTATTTACTGAACTATTCATAGCATATGATTATGACTTTTTCAAAATTGATCCCATGCTGTTCAGTCCAGCCAGGGTTATGATTACTAATGTGAATACTGGCAAGAGCTTTACTGCTGGTCAGTTAAATGAAGCATTATTGAAAAAATCTTTTGGTTTTTAATAATGGTTATTAATTGGTGGCGCCCAAAGAAAAAGACAAGGTAGTTATTTTTAATGACGCACATGGCTGGCATAGTGAGCAGTTAGTTCGTGCCCTGGCATTGCGTGGTATCGCTACCCAATTAGCCGATCTTGCTGAGTGTGCTGTTGATTTGAGCACGCCAACTGGTTTAATTATTCCTGGCTTTGATAGCAACCTGCCGCTTGCAGCGATGGTGCGTGGTATTGCTTCTGGTAGTCTGGAGCAAATTACGTTGCGCATGGATGTGCTGCATACCTTAGCAAAATTTAATGTTCCGGTGTTTAATTCTGCTAACGCTATTGAGCATACTGTTGATAAAGCCCGTACTTCTTTGCAACTTTACTTTGCTGGTATTCCGACACCGCAAACCTGGGTTTGTGAGGGCCGCCATCTGGCAAGAAAAATTACTCAACAACAATTGTTACAGGGCGAATCGCTGGTGATTAAGCCGTTATTTGGTTGTCAAGGCAAGGGCATAGAAAAAATTGATAGTCTGCATCAATTTGATGAGATGAATGTAGTAGGCAATACATTTTATCTGCAACGTTATGTTACTCCTTTTGGGCAACAACGATGGCAGGATTGGCGCCTGATGGTCATTGATGGCCGTGTCACCGCTGCTATGTCACGCCGATCTCAGCATTGGGTTACTAATTTTGCCCAAGGTGCCGATTGTTTTGCTGTTACGGCCACTGACAATATGATTCGGTTGGCGATTGATGCCGCTCATGCTGTACAAGCTGATTATTCTGGCGTTGATTTAATCAGACAACAGGATGGGTCTTATATGGTACTGGAAATCAATAGTGTGCCAGCATGGAAAGGATTATATCAGGCAACTGGTATTGATGTTGCCGAGCAACTTGCTGATGCGCTTATTAGCAGAATAGAGCATAGGCTTTTATGTTAACGACTGCGCAAATAGAGCATAGTGTCATCTGGGCGTGTAAGCAGGAGGTTTATGCGCCTAAGCCAGGCAATGTCAATTGTTTTAGCGGTAGCGACACTATGCAGGCGCAGGATTTTATCAATAGTGCTTATGCCATTGCTCCTGTTATGGCGCATAATAATCTGTCTGTTGGTAATATGATCCTGCAAGCGATAACAGCAACTAGACGGGTGGTTAACTGTAATACTAATCTGGGCATCGTATTGTTGTTTGCGCCAATGTGCAAAGCGGTGCAACGCTGTCACCATATTGATGGCCTGCCAATGTTACTTGCTGATGTGCTCAATAATCTTTCTGTTGATGATACGAGGAAATGTTATCAGGCGATCCGGTTAGCCGCACCAGGCGGTATGGGATTGCAAGCACAGCAGGATATAAATAATGAACCTGATATCACCTTGAAAGAAGCAATGGCATTAGCAAAAAATTATGACACTATTGCGGCGCAGTACCTCAATAACTATCAACAAATATGGCAACTGACATTACCTAGTTTTATAAGTGCGATAAAAAGTGGAGAAAATGTTGTATGGGCATGTAATTTCGCGTATCTTAGTTTACTAGCAGAGATGCTAGATAGCTTAATTTGTCGGAAGTATGGTATAGAATGCGCTCAAGAAGTTATGTTCAAGGCTAAGGAAATAACTAATAAACTGTGTAAAAACAAACCGTTAAGTTATTTTGAGGCTGATATTATTTCTTTGGATACTGAATTAAAACAAAAGAGGATTAATCCAGGTACGACCGCGGACATGACCGCGATAGCCTTGCTAGTTTACGCATTTGGTCAAGCGCTTTGCTAAAGTTTTAGTATGCTACGCTGAAAAAAGTACGTACCTTATAAAATTGCATACCAGATTCACTGACTATTGATGTGGATTGAAAATGGGTTTTTAATAATTTTTAGAACGGGAAAATAATATGCCAATTATTGATCGGGTGCTTGTTGGGGAATCGCTTGTCGTTGAAGATGGTGATCTGGACAACGTTTCACATATTGACTTAATTATGGGGCCTCGTGGCTCGGCTGCAGAAGATGCGTTTTGTCGTACTGTAACAGACCAAAAAGCGGGCGTTAATGGCTTATTAGCTGTTATTGCGCCTAATTTGATGGTTAAACCAGCGACAGTTATGTTTAATAAAGTGACTATTAAAAATATGAAGCAGGCGGTACAAATGTTTGGTCCGGCGCAGCGTGGTGTCGCTATGGCTGTTGCTGAATGTGTTGAAGATGGCACTATTCCTGATAATGAAGCTGATGATTGCTTTATTTGTGTTGGCGTATTTATTTCGCCTACTGCAGATAGCGACCAGAAGATTCAGGACTGGAATTATCGTGCTACTAAGGAATCGATCAAGCGTGCGGTTGCTCGTGAACCGAAAGCCGCTGATGTTGTAGAAAAATACCGCTCAGGCGAATATCAGCACCCATTTGCTGCAAGTTAAGTGCGTTATGTTGCGCTGGTAAAAAATCGTCAATACCAGTTTAGGCTTGGGATGATTTTTATTGCTGTAGCGATTTTAATGTTGCCCTATCTATTTTGCCGTTGTGCAGAGCGCTGGCGATAAGGACAGCTGAGGTTTTTTTATGCCGTAGCGTCAGCAGGTCGCGCTTATGGCGAACACCACCTGCTAAAATAATATTGCTATCTGCTCGTGCTGTTGTTATTTGTTGTAACAAATCAATATTGGGTCCTACATTGTTGCCAACTGCATCTAAATCCATCACAATAACATTGTCTGGCCATTTTCTAGGCTCGCGTAATAACTCCTCTTTACCGAGGAAAACACCGTGCTTAAAATCCAAAGAAAGTATACTTTGTTTCATATTATACAATAGGTCTAACTCAGTCAAGCTTTCGCTGGCAATGACTGGTACCATAGTAGTATTGGTATGCAATCTTTGCCATTGTTGCCTTGTTCTGATGCCAGCATCTAACCAAAAAACAATGTGCGCAAACTGCTGCGTTAGTTGTCTGTAGAGGGACCAATTAAAAATGTGACCGGATATTGCGTCAAGATCAGCAATATATATCGTTTTAAATGGGTAAAACTTAATTATATCAGCGACTACGTGGTGGGGGCAGGTGTGCACAGTCAGCGTTGATTGTAACGCCTGATAGTTTTTACGTTTGCCTCCATGAGCATGCACGACAATGCCTTTCATGACATCAATGACTGGTATAATTTCCACGTTTATTTAAGCAATTTTAGTTTGATGCAGTTATTTGTTTACGAACATACTACCAGTGGCGCATTAATTGACAATACACTTGCTGCTGACAGTATTATCCACGAAGGTAATGAAATGTTGCTTGCCGTTTTACGTGAATGTTGCAGTTTAGCGGTGGTTGACCCTGTTATTTTACGTGATTCACGTTTGCCGCTGATTAATTTTGGCAATAATAATGCTGATGTTTATATTCATATTGTTGAAACTAAAGAAAACTACCTGTCACTATGGCAGCAATGTCTTGCTGAATCTGACGCTGTTTTGATTATTGCGCCAGAAACAGACAATAGTTTATATCAGTTACACCAGCAAGCTATGGC
This sequence comes from Methylophagaceae bacterium, assembly GCA_965199725.1. GTDB lineage: Bacteria > Pseudomonadota > Gammaproteobacteria > Nitrosococcales > Methylophagaceae. The sequence goes on along the minus strand of OZ241321.1, from coordinate 807,442 downwards.
GTTTGATAGTGTCATATTAGGCTGCCAGCTTGATGCAATTATGCTTGCCAGCAATAAACTTTATTGTGATAAACATCTTAAGTACCATGCTATACCTGCTGCGCCTAGTTGTTCTGCTCAGGCATGGCAGAATGCATCTTTTGATGCGGTAAATGGCTATATTGTTAAACCAGTAGACGGAGCAGGCTGCATTGATACATTGATATTTAATGATAAAGCGCAACTTGAGCAGTATTTGTTATGGCAAGATGAGCAAGTGCTACGACAAACCTTGATACAAGGTTATGTGGAAGGCATAGCGCTTAGTTTATCACTTTTGATATCAAAAGCTGATGTATTAGTATTGGCGATCAACCGGCAATATATAAGGCAAAACGATAATATGCTTACTTTTCATGGTTGTCTGGTGAATGATCTTGACTCACATTATCTTACTTTATCCCAATCTACCAGTCTGGCACAGCAAGTCAAGCAGGCCATTCCGGGCTTGTGGGGCTTTGTTGGCATTGATATTGTGCTGGGATCCGGTGGTCCGATTATTGTTGATATTAATCCTCGGTTAACAAGTGCTTATCTTGGGGTAGGCAGGTCATTGAGCCTAAATCTAATTGCCTTGTTATTAACAATGAAATCCCAAGGTATAGATGCCTTACCTGCTATCTCTCAACGCCAGCAGGTTGATATTAGCCTATGAGCGCTCACCGCGCTTTGATTACCGGTTGGGATATAGGCGGCGCACACCTTAAAGCTGCGCGTTGCGATCAGCAAGGCAATATTATTGATGTTGTGCAGGTTGCCTGTCCACTCTGGCAAGGCATCAATCGTTTAGAGGAGACAATTCAACGTGTCCAGCATTTATTAAACAATCATAGTGATACTGCTGCGATTACTATGACCGGTGAACTCGTTGATATATTTGCTAATCGCGCGTCTGGTGTTGGTGAAATTTTGGACTGCATCGCCAGATATGTACCTGACAACAAGATCGTTGTTTATGCTGGTGACAGTGGTTGGTTGTCTGTGCGAGCTGCAAAAAAGCAGTGGTTAGTAGTTGCGTCACGAAATTGGCAGGCGAGTGCCAGCTTGGCGGCAACTAAAGTTGAAAGTGGGTTATTTATTGATATTGGCAGTACAACATGTGACATTATTGCCATCAAGCAGAGCAGAGCATTGCCCACTGCCTATACTGATCATCAGCGGCAAATCAGTCGGGAGTTACTTTATACTGGCGTTGTCAGGACACCGCTTATTGCGCTTGCTGATAGCGTGCTATTTGATGGTGTTGATATTGGTCTTGCCGCTGAGGTTTTTGCGACCACAGGTGACTGCTGGTGCATGTTAGGTTATCTTTCACCAGACATGATTGACGATAGCAGTGCTGATGGGCGGTCATGGCAAGCTGACAACTGTATTAACCGTATTGCTAGACTACTGGGCACTGATGCTAACCAGGCACCTTATTCACATTGGCAGCAGTTAGCATTATGGTTTACTCGGAGGCAGATACAGATTATCTCTAACGCAGTATCTCGTGTGTTGTCATTGCACTCAGGTATTTTTGCTGACGCGCCCATTATAGGAGCGGGTATTGGTCGATTCATTGCGCAGGAATGCAGTGAACGCTTTAGCCGTCCTTATCAGAATTTTGATACACTTGTTTCGTCACCACCAATACCTAGCGCAGCTGATCATGCGCCTGCTGTCGCTGTTGCGCTTTTGGCCCAGCAGCGGTTGTCGTAAAATAGTCTGATGAAGTTGCCTTGTCTCTGTACCCAGTTACCTTACTATAAAGACAGTAGTCCTTATTTTGAGGCTGTCCGCCACAATAAATGGCCTGTCTTTTTAGATAGCGCTAATGTGCATGCAGACAATGCACGTTTTGATATCATTGCCGCCGATCCTTTTATCACTATCGTCAGTGCTGGTGACACAACAACGATTAAGTATCAGAATGGTCAGTTACGTCGATCTGTTGCCGATCCTTTTGAGTTGTTGCGGTCTGTGCTTAAGCCGTTGCAACGCCAGATTAATAAGATGGAGACTGACTTGCCTTTTTGTGGTGGCGCGATCGGTTATTTTGCCTATGATTTAGCGCGGCGCATTGAATTCATGCCAGTTTTGACACAAGATAATGAACATGTTCCTGATATGGTCATCGGTATTTACGACTGGGCGATTATTACCGATCATCAAAATCACCAGTGTTGGTTTGCCAGCTTTGGGCTTAATGATAAAACTCACAACAATTGGTCAACAATCGTTGCTCAGCTATCCACATTAAAATGTGCACGCCCCTTGGCATTTAAGACAGCAGGTAAGGTAGCATCTAATTTCATATTCAAGCAATATCAGCATGCGTTTGCTAGAATCCAAGAATATATCAGCGAAGGTGATTGTTATCAGGTCAATCTTGCTAAACGGTTTACAGTTCATGCTTATGGTGACCCATGGGTAGCGTATAAATGGTTGCGCCAATATAATCCAGCGCCTTTCTCTGCTTTTTTTGCAACCTGCTATGTTACCTTAATAAGTTCGTCACCGGAGCGATTGTTGCAAGTGCAGGATAATTGCGTAGAGACAAGACCGATTAAGGGGACGTGTCGCCGCAATCTTGATGATGACAATGATGATCACACGCTGGCTAAGATATTGGTTAATAGCAGCAAAGACCAGGCTGAGAATTTAATGATTGTTGATTTATTACGTAATGACCTGGGCAAAGTTTGTGTAACTGGATCAATCAAAGTTCCGGCACTGTTTTCACTACAATCCTGTGCTAGCGTGCATCATTTGGTTAGCACAATTACAGGTGTTTTGTCCGATAACCAGGATGCTATATCTTTATTGCGATCTTGTTTTCCAGGCGGTTCGATTACTGGCGCACCAAAAATGCGTGCAATGGAAATTATTGAAGAACTTGAACCTAATCGTCGAGGTGCTTATTGTGGCAGTATTGCCTATCTTGGTTTTAATGGTGATATGGACAGCAATATCTTAATTCGTACTCTGGTATATAGTGATAATTGTTTACGCTTCTGGGCTGGCGGCGGCGTTGTCTCTGATTCACGGATTGATGATGAGTATAAAGAGATCCATGATAAGGCGGCTGCTATGCTAGCGTTGATTGACAGGTTTAACCAGCTATGACTGTAGTAAAGTTAGGCGGCAATCTTTGCTATACCAATGATTTAAAGCGTTGGCTAGTCAGACTTGGCGAATATACGCAGCAGCACCCTGTGATGATTGTCCCTGGCGGCGGCCCTTTTGCAGATGAGGTGCGCAGTGCGCAGAAGCATCACCGCTTTGACGATAGTTATGCGCATCACATGGCCATTCTTGCTATGGTCCAGTTTGGCCTTTTAATTACTGGTCTCTGTGCTCAATGCCAGACCTTTCAATTATCGGTTAACCAGCAAAACCATCCTGCAGATCTGTCAGTGTGGTTGCCTGATAACGCTTTATTGGCACAAAAGGAATTAGCTCATAGCTGGGATGTTAGTGCTGATAGTTTGGCGTTGTGGCTGGCTAATACATTAACCGCTAGCCAGCTTATTTTAGTTAAACGTACAGAGATTGACTCAAGGTCTATTTCCAGACTGACTGATTTGGGTATTATTGATAACGGCTTTAAATCACTTTTTATGAAAAGGCCAGTTGATAGCCAGATTATACCAGCAAATCATCCGGCGCTTTTCAATGAAAAAAGATTGGCTGACAAAAACTACACTCTTTTGTTACCTTGACTAATTTAGCCACGATATCAGATATAGTAAAAAGCATCAGGCTACTGCTGAAAAGCTTCCAAGGTAGCGATTAGTTTATCTTTGCCATATTCGTCACTGATAACAGACTGACCTATCTCTTTTAACAACACTAAGCGGATACGGCCACCCCGTACTTTTTTATCCACTGACATCAACTTCATGAACTCATCAGTTGGCATGTTTGTTGGTCCTGTCACGGGCAAGCCTGCGGCAATTAATGTATGTTTAATACGTGCAACCGACTGATTGTTCAGCCACCCTACACGATATGATAAGTCAGATGCCATCATCATACCTGCTGCAATGGCTTCACCATGGAGCCATTGGTCGTATCTTGTCGCTGTTTCTATTGCATGACCAAATGTATGCCCAAGATTGAGTATGGCTCTCCTGCCATGCTCTAATTCATCATCAGCAACAATATCTGCTTTATTCTGACATGAATGGGTAATTGCTTTAGTTAATGATTTGCCATCGCGCTGTCTTAATTTTGTTATACTTTTTTCTAGCCAACTAAAAAAGATGCGATCGCTAATTAAACCATATTTAATTACTTCAGCTAATCCAGACGAAATCTGTCTGTCTTCTAAGGTATCAAGGGTGTCTGTATCAACAATGACGCATTGTGGCTGGTAAAATGCGCCAATCATATTTTTACCTAAAACATGATTAACCGCTGTTTTTCCTCCCACTGACGAGTCTACCTGTGCAAGTAGCGTTGTTGGGATTTGAATAAAGGGGACACCACGCTGGTAGCTCGCTGCAGCAAATCCAGCCATGTCACCTATCACGCCACCACCTAATGCAATTATCGTTACCTGACGGGAAAAATTATTGGCTAATAATGCGTCAAAAATAGTATTTAGTACATCCAGATTTTTGTATGCTTCGCCGTCCGGCAAAACAACAGACTGATAACGATAACCAGTTAATAAAGCAAGCACTTGTTGCAGATAGATAGGTGCAATGGTTGTATTGGTAACAACCAGCGCTTCTTCGTTTGCTATATGGGGATGCAGTAACTCAGCACAAGAAAGCAGCCCGCTCCCAATATAAATCGGGTAGCTACGTTCACCTAGCGACACATGCAATATTTTGTATGATAACGCTATTAGATCAGCTCTTTCAACTTGTTCATTAAATCAGCTACAATATGTTGAATTGATTGTTCGCCTGTATGTAACTCTATATCTGCGACATCATGATATAGCTGGCTTCGTTGTAGCAACAATCGTTCAATCTGCTGTTTCCTGTTTTTAAGTTTCAGTAATGGTCTGTTTTTGTCTTTAGCCGTTCGGCGGCATAGCTGCTCAACTGAGGAGTATAAGTAAACAGTATGGCCGTATGAACGCAACTGCTGTCTATTTTCTTCGTCTAAAACTGTACCACCACCAGTAGCGAGGACAATATTTCTTTGTCTTGTTAACTCGGCAAGTATTTTTCGTTCTCGCGATCTAAATCTAGCTTCCCCTTCCATTTCAAATATCCATGAAATAGAAACCCCTGCACGTTTTTCGATTTCTTTATCACTATCATAAAAATGATAACCTAAGACTTCTGCCAGCCGTTTACCTACAGTTGACTTTCCTGTGCCCATGGGCCCAACCAAAAAAATATTCCCCGATATATCATTGGCTTTCACCCCTCGGGCGACAGAGCCAATTTTGGCGATATCCCTCTCTTTGTAGTGCTTCACAGAAGTACTTTAAAGATTGTTTAAGCTCTCTTCAACAATCTGTGGCGTAACAAAAACTAACACTTCTTTTTTGTCATTAACTTTGACACTACTTTTGAACACTCTACCAAGATAAGGTAGATCACCTAACCAAGGTATTTTTTTGACATTAGATGAATCTTCTTTTTCAAAGATACCACCAAGTACTACTGTCTCGCCATTATTAACGATGACCTGGGTTTCCACCTCCTGCTTGTTAATGCTGGGGACATTATTCACTACCGCGCCGACTGAATCTTTATTGATTTTCAAATCCAGCACCAAATGATCATCTGGCGTAATTTGGGGGGTGACTTCCAGTTTTAATGTAGCTTCTTTAAATGACGTTGATGTCGCACCACTGGATGTTGCTTCCTGATAGGGTATTTCAACACCTTGCTTAATACTCGCTGTTTGCTGATCAGAAGTAATGACATGTGGACTGGAGACGACCTCGCCTTTGCCTTCTGTTTGTAAGGCTGATAGCTCCAGCTCAAGGAATTGGAATGGTGTTCTGACTATCGTCATTGCAAATCTGCCTGCACCTGCTTTTGTCACTGGCATACTAATGTTCAGGCTATCTTCGCTCCCTATGTTTTTATCGCCTTCCCCCCCTTTTGCTATATCTATATCATTATTGTAGACTGTCCTGTTAGCGTTTAATGACCCTCCCAGGTAACCTGTGCTACCACTACGAACCCTCTTGGCACGTCCTCCAAGCCTGACACCCAGATCTTTGGCAAAGTCATCATTGGCAACCACAATTCTAGATTTAATTAGTACCTGACGGATTGCTATATCCAAGGATTCTATCAATTTTTTTACTTCAGCCAACTGAACTGCGGTATCGCGAATTAATAACGAATTAGTCCGCGTATCAACAGTAACACTACCTCGCCCTGATATAAACCCTGTTATTTCGTTGCTCGCTGATTCTGATTGTGCGCCGCTACTATTATGTTGTTTGGTGATAATAGCAGCAAGATCTTCTGCCTTGGCAAAGTTTATCCGAAACAGTTCAGAATAAAGAGGTTCCAGTTCAGCAAGCTGTTTCTGAGATTCCAGCTCCTGGCGTTCCTGCGCTGCTATTTCTGATGCTGGCGCAACGAGCATAATGCTACCTTTTTTACGCATCGCTAAGCCTTTTGTTTTCAGGATAATATCCATTGCCTGATCCCATGGCACGTTCTTAAGACGCAATGTAATATTCCCCTGTACCGTATCGCTGGTTACTAGGTTAAGACCAGTAAAATCAGCTAACAACATTAATACTGCTCTCACTTCAATATTCTGGAAATTAAGCGATAATTTTTCACCTTTATAGCCGAATCTATCTTCTTGACCAGTTGTTTGACTCTGCTGACTTATAGGCTTAACCTCAATCACCAGTATGTTATCTGACTGGTAAGCAGAATGTTCAAATTGTCCCTTAGCTGATAATATTAATTGTGTGCTGTCACCAATCTGATCACTGTCAATCATTTGTACTGGTGTTTCAAAGTCAATGACATCCAGACGACGACGAAGGTGTTCTGGCAATGATGTGCCTATCAAATTGACAATAATATTGTTCTTATCCTGATTGACATCAAGAACGGCACCGTCATCACTTACCGAAATCGTCAATTTTGCTTCGTTGTTATCGCTCCGATTAAAATCAATCCCAGTTACTTCCCGTGTGCCATAATCGCTGGTAATAATCTGATTCTCAATAACTAATTTAACGATATTATCATCATGCTCTATGCTGTAAGGCGTGCCTTGCAATAAATTAACAATTATACGGGTACGATCACCAACCTCAACGGCAGAAACACTGCGAGTAACTCCCATATTGATTACTTGCGGGCTCTTGCCCAGTTCGCTTTGTACGCCACCAAAATCCAGCACAATTCTGGCAGGATCATCAATTGAAAAACTGTTTGGTTCGTCAATAGACTCTGAAAAAGTTGCCGTTATTTCAACTTCATCTGCAGATGAAGAATTGTAATCAATGGATTGTAATGCAGCCGCTGATACTATAGCTATAGGTGATAAAGAGAGGCTAAGCATGGTTATAGCCATGCTTAGCCTTCTGAATAGCCATTGTGAATATTGATCAGCCATTGCGAACTGTTTGTTTATCATTTGTTGTCCTCTAATTATTATTTCCAATTTCAGTTAACATAAAACTATCGCGCTCCATATATGCGCCGCGGGCATCCTGCACAATTTCTTTAAATACTATCTTATCCTCATTCACTGTCAATATCTTACCATGATCTTTGCCAAGATAGCTACCTACAGTGACTCTGTGAATAATGCCATCAGGTGCTTTTATTAAAGCCCAAGCTTTTTCTCTTGCAAGCATCCCGACAAGCTTTAACTCACCTACTGGATAATATTCCAACGCTTCTTTTCTTCGTTTTATATCGGGGCGAAGAGCATCACTACCAAAAGCCACTTCGTTATCATACAATGGCTCATCAGACTCTTCTTCGGTTGGTAGGAAAGGGTTGCGACCACCTGTATATGGAACCCCCTCATATATTGCCATTATCGGGATGGGGCTAATGTCTGAATTAAATCCAGTCTCAGTAGATTTAATATACGCTATCAGGTCTTCTTTTTCTTGTTGCTGGCAACCTATCAGAATCAAGGGAAGCGCCAGCGTTAATATGGTAATATACTTTTGCCTGACTTTCATATTTTACGTCTAAGATTTTTTACTTACTAGTTAGAGTAATGATAGGTTTTCGCGGCAACTGTCATTGTTACTGTGCCTGATTTTTGATTTGTTTCTTTCGCTGGAGCAATTGTGAAATTATGCAATGTTACAATACGGGGCAAGCTGGCCAATTCGCTGACAAAATGGCCAAGCTGATGGTAGGTGCCCGTTATCTTTATTGTAAGAGGTAACTCTGCATAAAAATCTAGTTCTTGAGATTCATGCACCTTTCCAGGCCTAAATAAATCAAATGCCAGACCATTTGCTAACCCCGCTCGTGATATATCACTAAGTAATTCTGCTACTTCACTTTTTGTTGGTAGTTGCTGTAATTGCAGGGAGAGCGCTGCCTCGGTCTCCTGTATCTGGTCTTTGTATGAATCCATGTTCATCATTTGCTTCTGCTTGAGTTTGATATCTTGTTTTAATTGCTTTTCTTCCATTTCTGCGACCACCAACTCATCTTTTTTATCAGCGACAAGGAAGCGGTAGCCCCCTCCCCATACTGCTACTAAGCACAGCAAGCAAGCCTCAATCGCCTTGGCGATAAACGGTTGTTCGTTAAAGTTAAAAGAATTGATATTCATCAGATTTCCATGTCTATTTCAGTATCAGGTTCGCTAAGCTCAGGCACTGACTCATAGACCAGCAGGGTGAATTTTTGTGATTGACCATCACTATCACCATCGTTACGCTCAACAACTTCTAAATTTGCATCCTCAAATTCAGGATGCTCAGCCAATTTTCTCATAAAAATTGATATGAGTGGATTAGAATCTGCAACACCATTTAGTGTAAACTGGTTACCAGCTCTTTGCATTTTTTCAATGTATACGCCATCAGGTATAACTTTAGGTATTGCATCCAATATTTTAGTTACTTTAGGACGACTGATTTGTAGATTTTGAATAATTGAAATTCTTGACACTAGATCGTTTTTCTGTCCTTCCAGTGCGATTATTTCTGCTCTTGTCTGCTCTAATTTATTTGTGTGATTTTGCAGAAATTTATTTCGTTTTATCTGGTCATCAAGCATTTTCTCAGCAGATAACATGTTAAAATAAACCACCATCGTCGCTACCGCAACACTGAACAACGATATCATAATAAGTCGCTGCTTCTGCTTTTGCCGTCTCTCTTCTCTCCATGGAAGTAAGTTAATGTTTGCCAACTATAGCCTCCTCATTGCTAATCCGCACGCACTCAGCAGCATGGGCTCTTCATGTTTTAATTTACCTCTTTCGACATTTCGACCGAAGACCATATTTGAGAAGGGATTCGCTATAGAAGTCGGTATATCTATTTCTTTTTCTAAGGTTTCTCCGATGCCTTCTATCAATGCACAACCGCCTGACAAAACAACATAATCAACTGACCGCTGTTCTACAGAATTAGAGTAGAAAAATTGTAGCCCTCGTTTTATTATAGTAACAATCGAATCTTTGAAAGAATTCAATACAGCCGAATCATAACCCTCTAGCGCATCTTCCCCCCTTTTCTTTTTGGCTAGACCAGCTTCCTGATAAGATATACCATAGTGTCGTTCTATATTTTCAGTCAATTCCAGACCACCAAATTGTTGCTCATGGTTGAATATTATAGCGCCATTAGTGATTATATACAGTCCGGTTGTTGTTGATCCCACGTCAATCAGCGCAACGTTTAGATCTTGTCCATGATTCGGTAACTGTCGCGCAATCAAGCTGAATGCTTTCTCTACAGCATACGATTCAACATCAATGATTACGGGTTTTAATCCTGCCTGCTTCAAAACTGTGGTGTATGTGGTAACAACTTCAGTAAGCCCCGCCGCAATTAATACATCAACATTGTTAGTGCCTTGTGCTGAAGGACCTAATACATCAAACCCTATCATAACTTCATCTAAAGGGCGAGAAATAAAGTTCTCTGCTTCATAAATGGCCTGATCTTCCATATCATGCTCAGATAGCGATGCGGGCAAGGCCACTATCTTGTTCATTGCCGCACTTACTGGGATTGCAGCTGCGACCTCTTTTATTTTGCTACCAGAAGCTTTGACAGCCCGTTTGACTGCACCAGTTGCTTCACCAATATTATCAATACGCCCCTCTATCACGGTGTTAATTGGCAACGGTTCAGCAGCATACGACTCAATAGCGTATCGGTTACCTATTTTGGCAAGTTCAAGCATTTTTACTGCTGAAGAACTAATATCTATCCCAAGTAAAGGTTGTTTCTTTTGCCTGAACATATTAAGGCGCTACCCCCCCTCAATCCCTTTCTAATCTACTAACTAAAATTATACTGAAAAAAAACAAACAAACAACCTGAATGAACATCTTTCCAGTAAATGGTTAAAGTGTATACTATAAAAAATAGCTTTACAATCATGCTTTATTTACTCAAACGCCTCATGTTTATTCTGCCTATAATAGCATCAGTTGCATTAGCAGTCGTTTATTTTTATTTAGCAGCAACATTGCCGTCAGCGCAGATACTGAAAAAAACGACATTTCAAGTGCCTGTGCATATATTCAGTGCTGAAGGCTTGCTGATTGCTGAATTTGGTGAAAAAAGACGTATTCCTGTTGATTATAATGCTATTCCCAAGCAGCTTATTCATGCCTTTCTTGCATCTGAAGATGATCATTTTTTTGATCATTCTGGTGTTGATTACCGCGGCTTGTCAAGGGCACTTTATTCGCTGCTGACAACGGGACAAAAGACCCAAGGGGGTAGTACAATTACCATGCAGGTTGCCAGAAACTTTTTTCTCAGCAACGAGAAGACTTATTTGCGCAAACTCAATGAAATTATTCTTGCTTTTCAAATAGAAAAATTGCTTAGCAAAGAAGAAATACTGACACTATACTTGAATAAGATTTATCTGGGCAAACGTGCTTATGGGATTGCTGCCGCCGCCAAGATCTATTATGACCGACCGCTGTCAGAGCTTACGCTGGCTGAAATTGCCATGATTGCCGGACTGCCTAAAGCGCCGTCAAGATTCAACCCTATAGTTAACCCCAGTCGTGCAAAGTTGCGGCGTAACTATGTGTTACGACGCATGTGGGAGGTCGGCTATATTGACCAACAGGAGTATCTTGTAGCAACAAAAACACCCATTACCGCCCGCCACCATAATCGTAAAGTTGAAGTGTACGCACCTTTTGTTGCTGAGATGGTCCGTAACCAGCTTATTAGGCAACATGGTGAAGGTATTTATAGTTCGGGATTTAGGGTTTATACTACTGTCCGATCGTTGCATCAGGAAGCAGCCAATTCAGCCTTACAAGCTGCGCTATTGTCATATGACAAGCGACATGGTTATAGAGGTGTTATATCTAGTATAACTATTGATGAGGATAGTGATGATAAACAGTTACAAGTAGCTCTCAGTCAGCAGCAATCAATAGGGCCGCTGCAACCAGCACTTGCTGTCGATGTCACTGATACCGCTGCAACAATCTACATCAAGGATCACGGTGTCAGCGAGCTATCGCTACAGTCAATTGGCTGGGCGCGCAAGCAATTAAGTGTTGATAAGCGCGGTAAAAAGCCACAAAAAGTAACTGATGTGCTGAGTAATGGTGATATTATTTGGGTTGTTAGAGATGAGTACAATAAATGGCGTCTGGCGCAGATGCCAGAGATTGAAGGCGCTTTGATTGCAGTGTCGCCTTTTGATGGCGCTGTTACTGCAATGAAAGGCGGCTTTGATTATTTTAATAACAAGTTTAACCGTGTAATCCAGTCTCGCCGACAACCAGGGTCAGGGTTTAAGCCGTTTATTTACTCTGCTGCGCTTGAAAAAGGCTATACCGCTGCGAGTATAATTAACGATGCGCCGGTTGTTTTTAATGATAGCGGTCTGGAAAATGTCTGGCGTCCTGAAAATTATAGCGGCAAATTTTTTGGTCCAACTCGTTTGCGGGTGGCATTGGCGCATTCCCGAAACCTTGTTTCTATTCGTCTGCTACGTGCCATTACTGCTGGCTATGCCAGAGATTATATTGCTCGTTTTGGCTTCAATCTTGGTCAGATGCCACACAATTTGTCGCTTGCATTAGGCAGTGGTAGTGCTTCACCGTGGGATATGGCGCGTGCTTATGCTGCGTTAGCAAACGGCGGCTATCGTATTGAGCCGTACATTATTCAACGCATTGAAGATGCAGGCGGTAATGTGATTATGCAAGCACAGCCTGATACTGTTTGTGAAATGTGTGTTACTGGTCAGCCAGATAGTGGTACAGTTACCAAGGCTGATCTTATTGCACACTACGGCCTTGCGCCTGCCAAGCGCATCATGACAGCGCAAAATAACTATATTATGAACAGCTTATTGCGCGATGTTGTACGTTTTGGTAGCGGGCGTAAAGCAATGCAGCTAGGTCGCAGCGATCTTGCTGGCAAAACCGGTACGACTAACGATCAGGTTGATGCATGGTTCAACGGTTTTCATCCAGAACTAGTCGCCATTTCCTGGGTTGGCTTTGATTCTCCCAGAACATTAGGACGCTATGAAACTGGTGGCAAGGTTGCATTACCTATGTGGATTAAGTTTATGGGAGCAGCGCTTAAAGATGTGCCTGAAGAACCGCTAAAACAGCCTGCTGGCATGGTAACTGTTCCGATAGATTCTATGACTGGCTTATTGGCGCGTCCTGAGACTGATGACCCCGTCTATGAAACCTTTCGTAAGCAGTATGTTCCCAAAGAATTCGCGCCACAAGCACCTAAAGACACTTATAATCATCCTATTGCAAGCCCTGATGCTGTTGAATTATTCTAATCGTTTAGTTTTTCTGCCAGCATTATTTCATCTTCGCGTAGCTGATGAATACTGTTTATTGTTGCCAGAAATTGATTGTCAAATTGGGTAAATATTACGCTTTTTCTGTTCCGGCAAAAAACACAAAGGCTTGGTCGTACAGATAAATTACAGCCACCTGAATCTGCTTGTTTTGATGCTTAAATAGTCCGGTATAGCCCCTTCCAATCCATCCGCATTTAGTAGTTCTCCAGCAGTGAATTTATCTACCTTTCAAGCATTTTGCGATAAATTGCCAAGGTGATAATTGATGGAAACTGCGATCTATTACACCTAACTCAATAATAGCTTTGCCCCCATATGATATTGCTTGTAAGTTATCTGGAAGGTTATTTATTTGCCGGCCGGCCAGCAGGAAAGTTAACAGCAAAACCCGTAACCATGTGGTAAAAATGGCGACTACATAATACCTTGTTATTCACGGTCAGCAAAAGTTAATTTATTAATCCTGTTTAAGTAGATACCGCCCGGAGTAGCTTCCTATCGGATGCCAGCAAATTGTTCGGGTTCGTCTACTATCTGCATACAGCCGAGTATGATTATCTGTGTGGCTGGCAAATAAACTGTAGTAGCTGCGTACCTTTTGTCCTTATTTTTCGTTTTTTTGCAAAGGGGGAGCTTCATGGTTTTTCAGTACACTGATAACCTCAATCATTGCCTTGAGCTTCATAACCAGCGCGAGCAAGATAGGTTGCGCTTAAACCATCTGCTTCCAATTCATGTTCACGACCATACCCTATTTGTAAGGAACCCTCCGAACAGATTAAATAATTGTTGTGATCCAGCGACGCGTAATTTGGAGAAGAAAGATGAAACCAAGCTTGTAACCAAAATTAACAACATGTGTAACTTTGTTGTCTTACTCCATAACGTGAGTAACGTAAGCGATTTCATGCTCCAATACTGCAGCTAGTTATGCTTCTGAGTTTAAATAGACCGTCATGCCACAAGTAAATATATGTGACCACCAAGCAATGCGAATGGGTTGATTATCGGCGAATCCAATAATACTGTAAAGCGATAAATTAATTGCTGAAAATGGCTGATCTTTGCTAGTTTATCGCCAACAGCTTGAGCCTAGTTTTGTAGTGCTTCGTCGCTATAACGACCTTACTGCTTGATGATTTAGGGCGATGGTTGGTTCGAACAAGTCGGGTTAGGTGCGCAACCCCCAGACTAGGCACAGCGCAATTCCCTATTAACATAAGAGGGGAAGCACGTCCTGATTTCCGGTTATGATACTGATCAAGATCACAGTATCTCATATTGAACTGAATACTGCTAATTTGGTTTACGCTTATTTTCCGTACTTCTGGCGAAATTTATCAACGCGACCTGCAGTATCTACTACCTTTTGCTTGCCAGTATAAAATGGATGACACTCTGCGCATACATCTAATGTCAAGGTGCTGCTACGGGTAGATTGGGTCTTAAAAGCATTACCGCAACTACAGGTAACGTCAATTTCATAATAGTCTGGGTGGATATCTGCTTTCATACTTAGTCCTGCAAGGTTATCATTGTGGTTGAGCATTGAAATTGCACCGCTCATAATCAGTAATTCTACTTGATGGAGCGCACTGACAGCAAGGGTTAATTTTTTTCCGTTATTTTTAACATATGTACTTGCGCTTATCTACTACTATCTCTTGGCAAACTATTTCTTCCAGAAGGCCGGCATCAGCACCACGAGCAGCGTAAAAATTTCTAATCTTCCCAGTAGCATTGCTAATGATAATAACCACTTAGCAGGCGCACTAATAGCACCATAATTGCTGCCAACCTCACCTAAACCTGGTCCTAAATTATTCAGACATGCAGTCACCGCTGAAAATGATGTCACTACATCAATACCCGTAGACATTAACAGTATATGGATAATACTAAAGCAAAATACATAAAGAGCAAAAAACCCCCATACTGCGCCAACAACTTTTGCCGGCAGAGCTTTTTTGTTGATTTTAATCGCGTATACAGCATTTGGATGGATTAAGTGTAATGCTTCGCGATACCCCTGCTTAAACAGCAGCATAATCCTAATCACCTTTATACCGCCCCCTGTAGATCCTGCGCAACCACCAATGTAGCTCGTCATCAGTAATAAAATAGGCAAAAACCCTGGCCACAAGGAATAATCTGTGGTCGTAAAGCCAGCAGTAGTGCCTATTGATACTGCTTGAAATATACCCTGATGAATAGCATTCCACGGCTCTGCAAATGTATAAGTAAAATATAGATAGACTATAGTAATCATAGAAATAATGAACAGAATCACTAGGTAAGTATTCAATTCTGAGTCAGCTAGATAATGCTTTAATGACTTGTTATGCCATGCCAGAAAATGTAATGAGAAATTCATGCCAGCAACCAGCATGAATATCACAGCAATCATTTCAATAGTAGCACTATTGAAAAATCCTATATTGGCGTCATGTGTAGAAAAACCACCTATTGCAATAGTTGAAAAACTGTGCCCAATCGCATCAAACCAAGTCATACCAGCCAGATGATAAGCGACTGCACATGCGACGGTCATGGCGACATAAATGTACCAGAGCCCTTTTGCTGTCTCAGTAATTCGCGGAGTGAGTTTGGCGTTTTTCATTGGCCCGGGCGTTTCAGCACGATAAAGCTGCATACCACCAACACCAAGTAGTGGCAAAATGGCGACTGCCAGCACTACGATTCCCATGCCACCTAACCATTGTAAAAACTGCCGATAGAATAATACTGTTCGTGGCAGGTCATCCAGGTTGGTTAATACTGTTGCTCCTGTTGTTGTTAAGCCAGATATTGATTCAAAAACCGCATCAGTAAATGACATAGCTGGCACCTGGGTCAGAAAGAAAGGCACCGCTCCAGATATACCTAAGGTAATCCAGAACATGATGACCACCAAAAAACCGTCACGTGCTTTTAATTCTTTACGGTGATTTCTTGCTGGAAGCCAAACAATCAAGCCAGCGATGGATAACATGAAAAAAGCTGATACAAATGCTTCTGTTGAACCATCTTGGTAAAATAGAGACACCGCAATAGGCGGTAGCAATGTAAGACTGAATACACTTAATAACATGCCAAGTATGCGTTGTATAGTCAGAAACTGCATTAATTTGCCTGTTTTATTGTTTGATTCCGGCGATAATACGCCCAAATCAGCAACATGAATAGTGACAAGATTGTCAATGGTCGCCGACCCCACCAGACATAAGGTGTTTGCCCTTGTCTGGGTTGGATATTTCCACTTAAAACGGTATATTCAAACTGGTTTGTTACTGCCTGCAAATCTCCCTGGTGGCTAATCAAAGCAGAAATGCCATTGGTAGTGGCGCGTAATACCGGTCTGCCCATTTCTAATGCTCTGTTTCGTGCAATTTGCAGATGCTGGTGGGGCGCAAATGAATCACCATACCAGGCATTGTTTGTTGCGTTTATTAATACTGTTGCCTGCGGTAAAAAGCGGCGTATTTCCGTGGAAAAAATATCTTCATAGCAAATATAAACTGCCATTTGTTGCCCGACAAGCGATAACAGTGATTGGTCTTTTGGCCCGTGTTGAAATGATGACATGGGTAAATCAAGAAAGGCTGTTAGCCCCCGTAACCATTGCATGGGTAGGTATTCACCAAAGGGCACTAAATGGTATTTGTGATAAAAACCTGGCGCTGATCCTATACTAACCATACTGTTAAAATAGTTGTTTGATGACAAATCCATCATTGGTATGCCTAGCAAAATATCTGTTTTGTTTTTTCTTGCCAGTTTAGCCAGAGGATCAAGATACAATGCTTTGGCCTGATGATAAAATAGCGTGATCGCGCTCTCTGGCCAGATAATCAGATCGCTGTCCCAATGCTTTTCGGTTGCTAGTTGATATAATGCCATTGTTTTGTGTAGTTGATCACGATCCCACTTTATTTGTTGTGGCACATTGCCTTGAATTAAACTTACTCTAATATCATCATCTATTGGTGTAGTCCAGTTTGCAGATTTAAGCGCATAGCCAATTAGCCAGATTACAAGAATTATGCTGATCAACCATTGTCTGTTTCGCTGCCAACTGGCGACTAACAATCCGGCAGAAAGTGCCACTAACATGGATACACCCAGTGTACCGATAACGGGGATATAACCACTTAATGGACCATCAATTTGCCCGCTACCTACTTCAAGCCAAGGAAAGCCAGTTAACAGCCATCCTCTTAACCATTCAATTCCCAGCCATGCTATTGGCAATAACAGCACATAATCAACGGTTGTCAATTTTTCCCCAGTGACAGCGCGTACTGCCCAACCAATAGCGGCAGTATAGAGAGCAAAGAAACTAACAAATAGTGCCGTGAGCGTTATTGCTATCAGCATATTAGTATTGCCAAAGTCATGAATAGCAATATAAATCCATGACAGACCGACACCAAAAAAACCAACACCAAATAAAAAACCGCGCCATGCAGCCTGCCGAGTGCTGGAGTGATGCCAGCAAAAAAATAACAGCGTGAGACTGACGACAGCGACAGGATAAACATGAAACGGTGCAAATGCCAGTGGTAATAACATGCCAGCAACTAAGGCGACCAAACTGTCTAGCCAAGCAATTTGGTATTTATTACGCATTATTCAGGATCAGGCTTGTGGTTCGGTGTCAGCTAAAATAAGCATTTCAAGCAGGCGGATGCGGCGTCTATCTGCACTGATGACGGTAAATTGGAATCTACCAATCATGATTTTTTCATCAGCTCCAGGCAGGTAGCCGAATTTGTTCATGACAAAACCACCAATCGTATCAAAGTCATCATCATCCCAGTGAACATCAAAGTGCTCGTTAAAATCTTTAATCGTCGTTAATGCTTTTATCCTGTAAGTAGTTTTATCAAGTCGTAAAATGGACGCTTCATCGTCAATATCATCATGCTCATCTTCAATTTCGCCTACAATCTGTTCAAGCACATTTTCAATGGTGACTATACCAGCTACGCCACCATATTCATCAGCGACGATGGCCATATGATTGCGGTCAGTACGAAACCTTTTCAGTAGTACATTTAGTCGTCTGCTCTCTGGAATGAAAATAGCCGGCCGTATCAGATCCCTTAAACTAAAGGTAAATTGCCTTGCGGAAACAGCTGCTGCCAGCAAATCCTTGGCAAGCACGATACCAATTACATCGTCACGGTCATCATTAATTACTGGGAATCGTGAATGGGCTTTTTCGACCACCAGTTTTAATATGTCATCAGTAGGCGCATTAAGTGGTACCATAACGACCTGAGAACGTGGAATCATTACATCGCGTGCCTGCATTTGTGATACATTTAACACTCCTTCTATCATTGACAAGGCATCTGCATCTACAATTTGCCGTTCTGATGCATTGCGAATTAATTCAATCAGTTGTTTCCGGTCTTTTGGATCAAAAAAAACCTTGCGTAGATGTTGAACCCAACTCAAAATTTTTTGCGTGTCTGTCGATCTTCCTTCAGCCATGCGTTACTCATATTGCTGATAAGGGTTAGCAATATCAAGCTCATGCAATATATTGATCTCCAAAGATTCCATCACATCTGCGTCATCATCTTGACTATGATCATATCCCAGCAAATGTAAACAGCCATGGATAACAAGGTGTGCCCAGTGGTGTTGGACGGCTTTATTTTGTGCCTGAGCCTCCTGAACTATCAAAGGTGCACAAATAACCAAATCGCCTAGTAACCGTGGTTCAATGTTTATTAATGATTCGCAGGGAAATGATAGTACATTAGTGGGGAAAGGCTTGTCACGATAAGCGTCATTTAATTCAGCGCTTTCTGCGCTTTCAACTAGGCGAATACCAATCTCAACGTGGTCATCAATGGTTTTTTGCAGTGCTGCTTCAACCCAACACTGAAATTGCGCCTTTTCAGGAGCCTCACATTCACATGCGTTATAGACATCAATAACGACAGTCATGGACTAAAAACGGTTTGCTTTTTCGTAAGCCATAATCACATCTTGCACTAAGGCGTGACGTACCACATCATTTGCTTTGAAAAAGGTAAACCCAATATCTTCCAACTCTTTGAGTACATGAATAGCATCACGCAGGCCCGATTTTTGTCCATTGGGTAAATCAATCTGGGTAATATCTCCGGTGATCACTGCTGTTGAATTATACCCTAGTCTGGTTAATAACATCTTCATTTGTTCTACGGTAGAGTTTTGCGCTTCGTCCAGAATGATGAATGATTCGTTCAGTGTCCGACCTCGCATATAGGCAAGGGGCGCGACCTCAATGACATTGTGATCAACCAGTTTGGCGACTTGTTCATATCCAAGCATTTCATACAAAGCATCATATAATGGTCGCAGATAAGGATCTATTTTTTGAGTTAAATCACCAGGCAGAAAACCGAGTTTCTCTCCTGCTTCAACCGCTGGTCGCACCAATATGATCCGCCTGACAAACCCTCTTTGCAGTGCTTCAACTGCACATGCTACTGCCAGATATGTTTTACCAGTCCCTGCTGGACCAATGCCGAAATTAATATCATGAGTCATTATCCTGTGCAGATAATCTTGCTGGTTATGGCTGCGCGCCTTCACTAAGCCGCGTTTTGTTTTAATAACGATTTCTTCTGGCGCATTTTTTGCTGAGGGATCATCGCCATCCGCTTGTCTGATGGCTAAATGAATTTGTTCTGGCATCAGTATTGCTTGTGCCGTTTCAGCATAAAGATTGCAGACTATCTGCTGTACATTGGCTAACAAGTCAGGTTTACCAATAATCTGGAATTTGCTGCCACGATTATTGATTTCAACACCAAATCCCCGTTCCATCATCTTTAAATGTTCATCAAAATGACCACAAAGATTGGCTAGCCGGTTACTGTCAGCAGGACTTAATTCAAAGCTGATATTATCTAGGGCAGAAGCAAGTTTATTCACTGACAATGGCCTTAAATACTTATAAAACAGCACCGTTGGCAAGCAGTTCACCACGCAGAGAATGATTGTAGCTCTCTGTAATTATCACATCGGCAAACTTACCCATAAGTGATTGCTTGCCAGTAAACACCACTGAGCGATTGTTGTCTGTTCGTCCTTTCACTTCACCGGCCGCACGTTGGTTGATACTGTCTACCAGAATACGCTGTGTTGTTCCGATCATGGCTTGACTGTAACTTTTTGCTAACATATTCAGGCAATTTTGCAGTTCGCTTAACCGCTGTTTTTTGACAATGTCGGTTATGCTGTCATTTAATGCAGCAGCCGGGGTTCCCGGCCTTGCGCTGTAGATAAAACTAAATGAGTGATCAAAGCCAACATCATTGATAAGTTTTATTGTGGCGCCGAAATCAGCATCTGTTTCATTGGGAAAGCCAATAATAAAATCGCTAGATATACTGATATCAGGCCGCACTTTGCGCAGATGGCGAATTTTGGCTTTATATTCCAACGCTGTATGGCCACGTTTCATTAACGCCAGTATTCGGTCAGAACCAGACTGTACCGGCAGATGGATATGGTTGACCAGTTCTGGTACATCAGCAAAGCTTTCAATCAAATTATCAGAAAATGCTACTGGATGCGAGGTAGTGAAGCGAATGCGGTCAATGCCTTCAATAGCGGCAACATAATAAATCAACAAAGCTAAATCAACTGGTTCATCATCGTGCAACTTGCCCTGATAGGCATTTACATTTTGTCCTAGCAGATTAACTTCGCGTACACCCTGTTTTGCCAAAGATTGGATTTCTAGCAACACACTATCAACTGGTCGGCTGACTTCTTCGCCCCGTGTATAAGGTACCACACAAAATGTACAGTATTTGCTGCATCCTTCCATGATAGATACAAAGGCAGTAGGCCCTTCTGCTCTTGGTCTGGGCAGATTATCAAACTTTTCAATTGCGGGAAATGATATATCAACACGTGGTTTGTGCTTTTTT
Source organism: Methylophagaceae bacterium (assembly GCA_965199725.1). Lineage (GTDB taxonomy): Bacteria > Pseudomonadota > Gammaproteobacteria > Nitrosococcales > Methylophagaceae. The sequence continues at coordinate 786,519 of OZ241321.1, read as the reverse complement.
TTGACTTCTTCCAGCATGATTGGTAGTCGATGTACTGTCTGTGGACCGAAAATCAGATCAACACAAGGGGCACGATGGCGAATTGTGTCCCCTTCTTGGCTGGCGACACAGCCACCCACCCCGATAATTAAGCGTGGATTATCATCTTTCCATTTTTGCCAGCGCCCTAGCTGATGAAAGACTTTTTCTTGTGCTTTTTCCCGAATTGAACATGTATTGATGAGCAGCACGTCGGCATCTTCTGCAGTATCGGTTACTTCCAGTTGATGTGATGCAGCCAGTAAATCTGCCATTCTTGACGAGTCATATTCATTCATTTGACAGCCAAAGGTTTTTATAAAAAGTTTACCAGCCATGCAGTCTCAAACATAAATAAGGGCTTGTAGCATACTATATTTTCAGCGATTAATTCAAAAATAAATGGTGCTTTTTCGTTAAGAATAATGAAATTAATACTTGTATAGCCCTTTAACGGAGTTGGAACAATCGTAACTACAAGTTTACAGCGTATATCATTCGTGGTAGTATTTAATCTTGGCTTCTTAAGCCTGCAACAAGCGTTAAAAATATAAAGACAAAAGGTCCCTCAATGCTACAGACAATCAAACAATGAATAATTACCACAATCGCTTTGGTCTTGTTTACAAATTATACGACAGTATTTGCTGCCAGTAATTTTGTAAAGGTCAGCATTCCTCAAGTTATTTCTATTGAGATGCCCAAAAATTGGGGGTTTTTTATCGGACAATCAACGCATTACAATAGCTGCTGCCGCTGAACCTGTTCTCGATTTACGCGGAATTGAATAAGAGATATCTGGGTTTCAATTATTTGCTGTCTATTACGATGATAAAGCTAGCATGTTGGGCACGCTTAAATGTTAAGTATGATCATTCACCGTGGTCTGATTTGCTGCCAAGCGGGACAGCTGCCAGTTACGTAAAAGATCTAGATGCTGTACTTCAAGTGGACGGTGGCTATAGCCATAAAAGTCCTCAATGCGAAGCTTGTTTCATGGGATGGGACAAGGAAAACTGCTCTTAACGGCAGACCTGTATTTCTGACCAAATATAGTCAGGCACCTAATAAAGGCGGTGATCAATTCCGAGTACAGGATAGTGAGTGTGCCGGCTGGCGAAAAATCTTTCACTATCATCGTTTCATATCATGAAGCGATTTCTGTCTTGTTAGATACCAACTTACTGACAGAATAATCGATTCTATACATCTTGAAAGATTTAAAAAGGTTGGTGCCATAAACACAACCGCCACTAATACAGAAAAGCATTTTAGTGAGAAAGCGAAGAATATGATGTCCACAATCCCTTTTCTTTCATGGTTGATAATCCTTACACCGCTGTACCTCATAGGGTTTATCATTTCCCGTCTTTCAATATTAAGGGTTGGGCTATTATTATAGCGGGTTTACTTTGGGTGTTTTATCTAATGCTTTTTTGGGCCTTAACAGTCAAAGTATACTGGGCCTTATATTACACAGAGAAAGGATAATGAATTGCTTCGTGATGGCGGTAATCTGTGACAGTAAAATCATCTAATGTTACCCATGTTTCCAGATCGTCCAATGTTTTTATGTCTGGATTGATATGCAATTTTGGCGGATCAAAAGGTGTGCGTTTAAGTTGTACATCACGCATTAATGTTAACTGGTCTTCGTAGATATGAGAGTTGACTATCTTGTGGTACGCTTCACCTGCTTTATTGTCAGTAATCTGTGCAATAATCTGCAACAGGAAAAACACTTGTAACTGATTAAAATTAAGCCCCAGCGGCACATCGCAGGATCGCTGGTAGGAGGTTAAATATAGCGTGTCCTGTAGTAACGAAAATGTATGGGTATGCATACATGGTCTAAGACAACCTCTGTCGATTTCTCCTGGATTATAAAAAGTGATGATTTCGCCACGGTCATCAATACCATTTGTCAGGTTATTCACCAGTTTGCGTAATTGATCGACGTGACTGCCATCTGGTTTTTGCCAGCACCGGCCTTGAACGCCATATACTCTGCCTAAATCATCTTTACCCTTGCGGTGAGGATTGTGCAACCAAGCCTTGTTTTCATTGGCATTTGCGTCCCATGTTTTTGTACCTAATGCACGAAAATCTGCAGCACTATCATAGCCACGTATATAACCTAATATTTCTGCTACCGCTGGTTTCCAATAGCTTTTACGCGTGGTAATTAGTGGAAACTTATTGTTGGCAACATCATAGGTAAAATCAACATTAATAAGGGTCAGACAGCGTTTGTTCGTGCGTTTGTTATCTACCCACTTGCCATGGTTGATAAGTCGTTGACACAACTGCAAATATTGTTTCATAAGCTTTCCAAGATCACCACCATTTTCCTACGCGCCAATATGTATGACTGGTTTTTCATGTTATATCTTAAATTTATACCGTACACCTATGACACCATCTAGTGATTATGCTGGTGAACAGGCTCCATTGGCAAAAATACATTCAATAGTGCCATCATAATGATTAATAAACCAGCTACCATACGCCATTGTTTTTTTTGTACCATTGATGACAAGAGACTGGCAAATACGCCTGCACTCATTACCGCTGGCAGTGTGCCTGAGCCAAATGCAAGCATGGTGAGGCCTGCCCGTAGTGGATCGCCAATAGTTGCTGCTACTGCCAAGGCGGCGTAAACTAAGCCACACGGCAACCAACCCCAGATAGCACCCAGATAAAATGCGCGTACTGGCGTGCGAACAGGTAACAAGCCCCTGCTTATCAGTTGTAACTGTTGCCACAAAGGTGCGCCAATACGTTCTATGCGGGCAAATCCAGGCAGCCATCCACCAAGATAACAACCTGCCGTTATCATGACTATTGCTGATAAATATGTTAATACTGCATGACCATTAAATGCCAATAATGGTGCACTCAAAAATCCAATGATAGCGCCTGCTAACCCATAGCTTAACAGGCGACCTATATTATAGTTAAGTACATACAGTGATACAGTAGATCGTCTCTGTCTTACTTTGGCAGGCAAGCTGAATGTTAGCGCACCAATTACCGAGCTACACATTGCCACACAGTGACCACTGCTGAAAAGCCCCAGCAAAAATGCGGTAATGTATGATCCTGCAATTGCTTCCATAGTAAACCTTTGCGTTGTCGCCTCAGGCGGTTAATATATAGTATTATGCCAGTAACAGGTTCGTTAGGCGTACGCTTTATTCTGAAAAATTCATGTTTGTTGCTATTGATTAGATCAAGTCTCTTACGTTACCATTAATCAAGGTTTTCATCCCACGTGGAGACTGTATTATCGATTACCAACAAACTATTCCAAACTACTTAAGGCATATGTAAATGACCGCTGATGTTCCCAACTTAACAAGGTCTTTAGCGGAGCCATTGCTACAACTTGAGTCACATATTCTGAAGCATCAGGTAGAGGCAGAATCGTGGCTCAGATCGCAATGGCTAGCAACGCCAGCACCTTTTTATGCTTCCGTTGATTTGCGTAATGCCGGTTTTAAGTTAGCGCCGGTTGATACCAATTTATTTCCGGCAGGGTTTAATAATATCAACTCTGACTTTATGCCGCTGTGTGTTCAAGCGATTCAAGCTGCTGTGGAAAAGCGGGGCACTTATACAGTTAAAGTGTTGATTATTGCTGAAAATCATACCCGAAATCTGTTTTATCTGGAGAGCCTAGAAGCGCTGCGGCAGATGTTTGAGCAAGCAGGTATAGAGGTAAGGCTTGGCAGTTTACGGCCTGATTTAACCGCGCCAGTTCAAACAGATCTGCCATCAGGAAGGGTGTGCATGTTGGAGCCGCTCATTCGTATTGGTGACACTATTACAGTGGATGGCTTTTCTCCTTCTCTAATTTTGCTTAACAATGATTTGTCTGGCGGTCGCCCAGCTATATTGGAAAATCTAGCGCAACATGTTACACCACCTTTGATAGCTGGTTGGTCAGATCGCAAAAAATCAGATCATTTTAGCCATTATCATGCCGTGGCGAGTGAGTTTTCCCAGCGGATTGATATTGATCCGTGGCTGATTGCGCCAATGTCGTTGCAATGTGGCGAGGTTGATTTTATGAGCAGAAAAGGCAATGATTGCCTAGCGAAAAATATTGACAGTCTGCTGAACGCTATCCAACAAAAATATGATGCATATAACGTCGACAAAGTACCATTTGTTGTTGTCAAGGCAGATTCAGGCACCTATGGTATGGGGGTCATGACAGTAAAAAATGCTGATGAAATTACCAGTCTCAACCGCAAACAGCGTAGCAAAATGGCAGCGGCAAAAGAGGGGATGACAGTTGATAATGTGCTGGTACAGGAGGGCGTCTATACCTTTGAGACACTGGGCAATCATGCGGAAGTCGCTGAACCGGTTATTTATACCATTGATCATTTTGTTATTGGTGGTTTTTATCGGGTGCATACCAGCAGAGGGATCGATGAAAACTTAAATGCACCGGGGATGCATTTTGTACCGTTGGCCTTTGATTACTCGTGTATTACTCCAGACAGACAAGAGTTGCCTGATGCTGAGCCAAATCGTTTTTACGTCTACGGTGTGATTGCTAGGCTGGCTTTGCTGGCAGCGGCAAGAGAGTTGGCTTGATAGAAGAAAATATTTTTTGAGCTATGGCAAAACTGTGCAAAATGGTCGCCTAATTATCAAGACAAACTAATAAAAAAGTACACGATTAAATCCATGTATCCTTTTTATTTTTGCAGTGGATTATTATCTCGTCCAGCCTATATTTGCAATATCAAAATCATATCTATAAATTAGGTTGCTTTAATAATCAATAACTCAAGCGTAAATACAGCCTTCTACTTCATTTCCGTGCGTAGCGAAGACACGGAAATCCAGATAGGCAAGCACAAAAAGTGCTGGATTGATGCTCCATGTCATTGTAAGGGTTGGCACCCAAAGAGCATAGGCTGTTTTGTGCTTGATACTCGTTTGTATAGGTATGACGGGGTAGGGATCAGGGCTATATTTGGGGGTTGAGGTTTAGAGATTTTTATAAATCAGCCAGTCAGTTTTGTTTTTAGCAGAACGTTGACATGTGCTGGATCGGCTTTACCCTTTGATAGCTTCATCACCTGACCGACAAAAAAACCAAGTAGTTGCGTCTTGCCGTTACGGTACTCCTCAATCTGTTCAAAATGTTCAGCGAGTACTTGATTAATTAATGCCTCAATAGCGCTAATGTCGGTCATTTGCTGTAATCCTTTCTCGGCAATAATAGTATCAGCATCACTACCTTTACCATGCCACAAATCATCAAATACTTCTCTGGCGATATTGCCAGAGATGGTTTTATCGTTGATACGCATTAATAATCCGCCTAATTGTTCAGCGCTGATGGGCGAATCAGTAATAGTTAGTCCTGCTTTATTGAGGGCGCCTGATAGCTGGGTGATGATCCAGTTAGCGCAAAGCTTGGCGGCATTGCCATGGGTGGCAGCGACAACGGCTTCAAAGTAATCTGCCATTTCACGACTGCTTGTTAACACTGAGGCATCATAAGGTGACAGATTGATATCATTGATAAAGCGATTACGCCTAATGTCAGGTAGTTCTGGCAATGTTGCCCGAATTCGGGCTATCATTTTTCCAGTTAATAGTAAAGGCAACAAGTCCGGATCTGGAAAATAACGGTAATCATTGGCTTCTTCCTTGTTTCTCATTGATCGAGTTTCATTGCGATCAGCATCGTAAAGGCGAGTTTCCTGTAAAACGGTGCCGCCATCTTCAATAAGTCCAATCTGACGGTTTGTTTCAATATGAATGGCGCGCTCAACATTACGGAAGGAGTTAATGTTTTTCAGTTCAATACGAGTGCCTAATTGCTGTTGTCCTCTCGGACGTACAGATACATTGGCATCACAGCGAAACGAGCCTTCCTGCATGTTACCATCACAAATATCAAGGTAACACACCAATGTGTGAATTGTTTTCATGTAAGCGATTGCTTCTCTAGCGCTGCGAATATCCGGCTCAGACACGATTTCCAGCAGCGGGGTGCCAGCACGGTTCAAATCAATACCCGTCTGTCCCTGAAAGTCACCATGCATAGATTTACCTGCATCTTCTTCCAGATGTGCACGGGTAATGCCGATAATTTTTTCCTTGCCATCCTCTGATACGATGGGCACTTTGCCGCCGCTGATAATCGGTGATTCAAATTGACTGATTTGATAGCCCTTAGGCAAGTCCGGATAAAAATAATTTTTGCGGGCAAATACCGAATGTTCAGCCAGTTCAGCATCAACCGCCAAGCCAAATTTTATTGCCATATTAACCGCCTCTTGGTTTAGCACAGGCAAAATACCAGGCAGCCCTAAATCAATGGCGCAGGCTTGGGCATTAGGCGCGCTACCATAGGCGGTAGCAGCCCCAGAGAAAATTTTAGACTGTGTGGCAAGCTGAACGTGAATTTCTAGGCCAATAATAACTTCCCATTCCATGCTAATACCTGTCTGGACAATATTTAAGACGATAATTGTACCAACTCTGTCAGCGAAGACTAATAATTCTCCAGCCTTGTTGCTCTGCAGCCGCTTTCAGTGTTACATCAGGATCAACTGCAACTGGATGGTCAACGTAGCTAAGTAATGGCAAATCATTGTGGGAATCACTATAAAAATAGCTGCCAACTAGTGCTTTTTTATGCTCATCTAACCAGTACTTTAACCGTACTACTTTGCCTTCCTGATATGCTGGGGTGCCTGCCACTTTGCCTGTGTAAACACCATCAGCTATTTCAGGCTCGGTGGCGATTAAATGGACGATGCCCAATTTTGCAGCAATCGGTTTAGTCAGAAAGCTATTGGTAGCGGTAATAATCATTAATGTATCACCTTGCTGCCTATGCTGGTTAATCAGTTTGCGACCAGCAGGCAATATAATTGGCCATATCTTGTCAGTCAGGTAGCTGGTTCGCCAGCAGGTTAATTCAGTTATGGTATTATCAACAAGCGGTTTAAGCTGAAAGCTAAGAAATTCAATAATGTCCATTGTGCCAGCACAATACTGGTCGTAGAAGTATTGATTTTGTTCTTCATACCAGTCGCCATCAACGATATTGTGCTCAACTAAGAATTGCCCCCACAGGTAATCGCTGTCTCCTTCAAGCAAGGTGTTATCAAGATCAAAGATTGCCAATGCCATAGTTATATTTCTGGTTAATCAGCCTAAACATTTGATACCAGATGCAAAAATGAATTGCACCGCGCCATTGTTTTAGCTAACCTAGCTGGTAATCTCATCATTATAACAGCGAAGGATTGTTAGGGTAGGATAGAGCAGAGTATGATTGATAAAGATGGCTTCAGAGCCAATGTGGGTATTATCATCTGCAATGATAGCAATCAGGTATTGTGGGCGCGAAGGGCGCAGGGAAATTCATGGCAGTTTCCTCAGGGAGGCATTAAAGAAAATGAGACAGCCGAACAGGCAGTTTATCGTGAATTGACAGAAGAGGTAGGTTTGCGTCCCAATCATGTTGCAATTCTTGGCATGACACAGTCGTGGCTACGCTACCGTCTGCCCAGGCGTTATATGCGTTATGGCAATAAGCCACTTTGTATTGGACAGAAACAGCGTTGGTTTTTGTTGCGGCTCATTGGTAAAGAAGAAGATGTCAGGCTGGATAGTGAGGACAGGCCAGAGTTTAATGACTGGCGGTGGGTTGATTATTGGATGCCGTTACAGGAGGTTATTTTTTTCAAATACCATGTTTATAGTCAAGCATTAGATGAGCTGGCGCCATTGCTGTTTCCTGACCATAAATAGCATCAGAAAACTTGCTAACGCAACGTCTTGATAAAGGCTTTAGCATTACGTTGGTAATTATACAGCGCCTGTTTTGCTACTGGCAGATCAGCGATGTTGGCAGGTGCAAACCCACGTTCTAAAAACCAGTGTGCAGTTTGCGTTGTCAGTACGCATAGATTGTCTGTCTGCACTTTTTTTTCCAGCAATGCTAACAGCGCTTTACCACGACCTAAGTTTTGATATTTTTGTGCAACAGCAAGGCAGGCTAGTTCAGTTATATCGCTGTCATTAAAAGGGTGCAGCGCAGCGCAGGCAATAACAGCAGCATCACGCTCCATGACCATAAAATGATCAATATAGGTTTCTAGTACATCACGTGAACGCTTCACTAAAGTACCATTTTTTTCTAGTGGCGTAATTAATTGTAAAATACCGCCAACATCATCAATGGTTGCCTGACGAATATGCTCAAATGAGTTGGCGCTGATGAGTGTACCTGCGCCATCACGACTGAATAATTCCTGCAATAGTGCGCCATCTACAGTTCGCTCTAGTAAATGCACGCGCTTGACCCCAGCACGGCAGGCATTGATAGCTGCTTCCAAAATATGATGACAGGGCTTTGTCAATAAAGCAGTAGCTTGATCTAGGGTGAGTTCACGTGCATCAGTATGCCGATCACCAATAAAAATTAATTTATCTGCAGTCAGTGCGGTTGCGACTTTGGTGGCAACTGCTTCCGCAGGCAAATAAAATACTTCGCCCGTAGGCGAATAACCCAAAGGCGGCAACAGTACGATATTGCCAGAAGTTAATTGCTGTTTAATAGCATCAACATCAATACGCCGCACTTCACCCGTGTAGCCAAAGTCAGTACCCTCCCTGATACCTACTGGTTTTGCCGTCACTAGGTTACCGCTGGTACAACGGATACGTGCATCTGCCATTGGTGTATGTGGCATGCTCAGTGATAACCTAGCCTCAATATCAAGGTGTAATTGGCCAATAACTGCTTTGACAATACTTAAGCCATTATCAGTAATGATGGGTAATGTCTGGTGATAATTGAGTGCTACATGCTGTTTCTGGCATTGCTCTGCAATCTGCGGATGTGCGCCGTAAACCAACACTAGACGAATGCCGAGACTGACCAGTATAGTCAGATCATGGACTAAATTATCAAAATTTGATAAGGCGATTGTATCGCCATCAACGGCGATCACCATGGTTGCACTGCGATGCCCATGAATATAAGGCGCGGCTGCGCGAAACCAGTCGGTGATAACAGCGGATGGCATTGCATGTTTAGTCAGGCTTGTCATGCATTTGTTGTCCTAATTAATTCAAGTAGAAACATTTGCTGTAAAGCTGATCTATTATACAATGTTATTTTGCTGTCAGCATTGATACAGCTACTTGAGTATGGAGAAATATCATGCCTGATTATCGCTCAAAAACATCAACAGCAGGTCGTAATATGGCTGGTGCACGGGCATTATGGCGGGCAACAGGCATGACTGACAACGATTTTAATAAACCTATTATTGCCATTGCCAATTCATTTACTCAGTTTGTGCCTGGGCATGTACACTTGCAAAATATGGGGCAGTTGGTGGCACGCGAGATTGAGCAGGTAGGCGGTGTTGCCAAGGAGTTTAATACTATTGCGGTTGACGATGGCATTGCCATGGGTCATGGCGGTATGCTCTATAGTCTGCCCTCGCGCGATATTATCGCTGATTCAGTTGAATATATGGTAAACGCTCACTGTGCTGATGCCATTGTCTGTATTTCCAACTGTGACAAAATTACTCCAGGTATGCTGATGGCAGCGTTGCGTTTGAATATCCCAGCGATATTTGTGTCGGGTGGCCCAATGGAAGCCGGTAAAACTAGACTGGCAGACAAAGAGATAAAATTAGACCTTGTTGATGCAATGGTACAGGCAGCAAATGATGCTGTCAGTGATGAAGAAGTCACGCAGATTGAACGCTCTGCCTGCCCAACTTGTGGCTCATGCTCAGGTATGTTTACCGCCAACTCAATGAATTGTTTAACTGAAGCCTTAGGATTGGCTTTCCCGGGCAACGGATCCCTGCTGGCAACCCATGCTGATCGCAGGCAACTGTTTTTACAGGCAGCACGGTTGATTGTGGATCTTACCAAGCGCTATTATACCCAGGATGATGAATCAGCATTACCCCGAAAAATTGCCAGCAAAGCTGCCTTTGAAAATGCTATTGCCCTGGATATTGCCATGGGTGGTTCAACCAATACTGTACTGCATTTATTGGCGGCTGCCCATGAAGCAGCAGTTGATTTTACGATGGCCGATATTGACAGGATGTCGCGGCGTATTCCCAACCTGTGTAAAGTGGCGCCGGCTACACCTGATTATCATATGGAGGATGTGCACCGTGCTGGCGGGGTAGTAGCGATTATGGGCGAACTGGCGGCGGGTGATTTATTGCATCTTGATGTGCCAACTGTCCATAGCAAAACGTTGGCAGATGGACTTAACGAGTGGGACGTTGTCCGTAGTAGCAACAGAAAGGCTAAACAGCTTTATCTGGCAGGTCCTGCAGGTATTCCAACACAGGTTGCCTTTAGTCAAGCTACCCGTTGGCCAAGCCTTGATCTTGATAGAAAAAACGGTTGTATTCGTGATATTGCCCATGCTTATAGTCAGGATGGGGGTCTTGCGGTATTATTTGGCAATATCGCTATAGAGGGCTGTATCGTTAAAACGGCTGGCGTTGATGAGTCCATTTTAACGTTTGCTGGTCCAGCGCGTATTTTTGAATCACAAGAAGCTGCGGTGACTGCTATTTTAACCGATCAGGTAGCAGCAGGCGATGTGGTATTAATCCGCTATGAAGGACCCAAGGGTGGCCCCGGTATGCAGGAAATGTTGTACCCAACCAGTTACCTAAAATCAAAAGGCTTAGGCAAAGCGTGCGCACTTTTAACTGATGGGCGTTTTTCTGGCGGTACCTCTGGCTTATCAATTGGCCATGTATCACCTGAGGCAGCAGAAGGCGGCAATATTGGGCTTGTGCAAGAAGGCGATACTGTTTTAATTGATATTCCTAGGCGTAAGATTGATGTGGCTGTAAGTGATGATGAGCTTAAAATTCGCCGTGATGCGATGTTGGCTAAAGGTAATAACGCTTGGCAACCTTTAGCAAGAGATCGTACGGTGAGCCTAGCGTTAAAGGCGTATGCTGCACTTACCACCTCAGCATCAAAAGGGGCGGTACGTGATATTGACCAGCTTAACATTTGATAACTTGTTATAATGCTTGGACATAATTTAGGGGGGGCAGGAGCGATGGGTTTTCTGATGAAATCATGCATGAAGCGGAGCATGATAAAGTGATACAAGCTACCAAAAAAGGCGAATTGAACAGCGAAAATACTTCCTTCTTTAGGGAACTTAGAGAAAGATTCAAATTTGACCACAAGATGCATGATGAATTGGAATGGAGAAGAAAGGTTATTGCCATCACTGAAGAATTGGATCAATACCTGTGGTCTTATGTGCCAATAGGCCTTATGCGCCAATAGTAAGAAAGGGACTGGGCCACGTGGCGGAAGAGGCGCCAACAATAGGTAAAAAAACGATATTAAAATCATTGATTGGGCTTGTGGCCAACGCTTAGCAAGCCTGATGTTTCATGATCTTAAATCTGGCTTGGGTGGATAGCGTTAAAGACGTTCAGCTAATAGAGCCATCCCTAGTGGCTTTAGCAAGAGCAAAAGCTATTGTGACGTGTTGCTTCCCTGAAGCTAACTTTACTGCTATCAATAAGCGTTTTGATAATCTTGATAATGGCGATATAGCTTTATTACCAAAAATGACAAAATTGCATTTGTTTTCTAACATCATCGATATTAATAATTTTGGTATAGCTGAGATGCTAAGAAAAATACTTGGTGCAAGCCGGAAAACATGTGATAGCGGCAGCCGGTTTTGCTAATTGCTGTAGCTATGTCCTTCGGATGCAAGAGATGCGCAACCTTTTGTATAGCTTGCCTCAGGATTTTGGTTTAGTAAATAGAAATAGCCCAGTAAATAGATTGTTATTGGAAAGATTTCTTATTAGTGGTCAGCGTGCAATCTATAGCGCTTATCGCTGATGTGAGTATATTCTGTTCGCCGTGAGAACTGAAACTGAACACCTGAGCACATAGAATGGATGATTTATTGTGTGACGTAGCAGCACCTATCCTGCCGTTTACTATCCCAGATGGCATTAATTCTGATTGTCATTTTGACAGGGAGGCGGGTGCTTTTATTATTAATGTACCTGATGGCGAGTTGATATTTGCTGAACATTTTTTTAACCAAAAAATCAGTGATCGTAGTGTTGAATATTTTCAGGAAAATGACACCCTTGATTGGCGAAACATTGATTGGACGGGCTTCAGTGAAGATAAGTTTCAGCAAATTCACTTTGCCAATATTCGCTGGAAGCGTGATAAGATAAAAATGTATGGCAAGCAAATCCCATTGCCCAGGTTAACCTCATGGTATGGCGATCAAGGCAGGTCATATAGCTACTCTGGCATCAACTCACAGCCGAATATGTGGAACAAAGGACTGTTGTACCTAAAAAATGCCATAGAAAAAGTTGCTGGTGTCACTTTTAACAGCGTGTTGTTAAATTGGTATCGCAACGGCGAAGATTATCTGAACTGGCATGCTGATGATGAACCAAAGTTGGGGGATAGCCCAGTGATTGCTTCGGTTAATTTTGGCGCAACACGTGATTTTGTCATTCGTAGAAATGATGATAATGCTATAAAAATTACTATCCCGTTAAAACATGGAACACTGCTGATTATGAAGAGATCGTTACAGCATTTCTGGCAACATCAAGTACCAAAAAGAAAGAAAGTAAAAGGTTCGCGCTTTAATTTAACGTTCAGGAATATCAAAACATAACGCGATAGCTGTTGCGAGTACCTAGCTGTTAGCTAAATCGCATTGCGCCACTTGTGATGTGCATTATCAAAAATGCGACTGACCTCATCTGGTCCCCAAGTGCCCGCAGGGTAAGTATACACTTGTTTAATCTTTGCCCACTTTGCAATAATGGGATCAACTACCTGCCATGCTAGACTGACCTCATCGGCACGTAAAAATAAGGCACGATCACCAGCAATCGCGTCCAGGATAAGTGCTTCATAGGCATCTTTGTGCGCTTTTTTGTCTTCAGGTTCAACTGTTTCCATGCCAACCGTATGGGCGACTATATCTAGCCCCGGCTTTTTGGATTGTAGTTCAATGCGTAGAATGTTATCAGGTTGTAGACCAATAACCAGCCAGTTGGCATGACTATCATCAGTATGAATACTATTAAATAGTGCCTGTGGCGGGTTTTTAAAACAAATAGCAACCATTGCTTTTGATTCGGGCATACATTTGCCCGTGCGCAGATAAAAAGGCACATTGCGCCAGCGCCAGTTATCAATATACAGCTTCAGTGCTGCATAGGTTTCGGTAACGCTGTTTTCAGGTGAGCCTTCTTCCTGTAAGTAGCTTTGTTGCTGGTTACCGTCTATGTTGCCAGCGGCGTACTGACCGCGACAGGCATGATTATCCACCATAGCATTGCTGATAGGACGAACTGCTTTTAACACTTTTACCTTTTCATCGCGCAATGATTCATCATCCAGATCAGCAGGGGGCTCCATGGCGATTAAGGTCATAATTTGCAGCAGGTGGCTTTGCACCATGTCACGCATTGCGCCAGCACTGTCATAATAACCAGCGCGACCTGCTACACCTTGTCTCTCAGCATGAGTAATCTGTACGTGGTCAATATGGTTGCAGTTCCACAATGGTTCCAGCAGCAGATTCGCAAAGCGTAAGACTAGGATATTTTGGACTGTACCCTTGCCCAGATAGTGATCAATACGGTAGGTTTGCTGTTCGGTGAAGTGCTGGTTGAGCGTCTGTTCCAGCTCAGTGGCGCTTTTTCTATCGTAGCCAAATGGCTTTTCCACTACTAGCCGTTTCCAGCCGTCAATTTCCTGATTAAGACCAACAGCAGCTAGTTGCCTGCCTACTGTACCAAATAGGGCAGGGCTCACCGAAAGATAAAATACAATATTACGTGAGAAACTGTTTGACGGTGTTGCGATCAGCGCATTTAATTGCTGATAGGCATCTGGGTCATTAATATCGCATTTAAAATAACTGATTCTTGCTAGAAAATCAGTTAAAATAACATTATCAATACTTTCTCTTGCCGTTGTTGATACATAGCCGGTTACCTGTAGTTGCCATTTATCGATGGTGATTGTTTGTCGGCCTATGCAAATGATTTTGGTACCATCGTTTAGTCTGTTTTCAACATGAAGGTGGTATAATGCGGGTAGTATTTTTTTTCTTGCTAAATCACCAGTGCAGCCAAAAATAATTAGTGTACAAGATTTCATGTCATCTCCCATTGCAAGCTCAATACGCCCGTAGCCTATCTAGTGAATGGGTATTATACAATTTTAGGGGTGTGCTGTGCGACTTACTTGATCAGCGCTGATATATTGTTTTCCAGTCGTGCTATTATGGCTTTAAGTTGAGACTAGGATAATTGTGGATGAGTAAGCAATCGTCATTTACCCGTGCAGAATTGCTTAAATGCGCTCGTGGAGACATGTTCGGCATTGGTAACGCACAATTACCTATGCCCAACATGCTCATGATGGATCGTATCATCCATATTGCTGATAAAGGCGGCAAGCACGATAAAGGCGAGATTATTGCTGAATTGGACATAAAGCCGGATCTGTGGTTTTTTGCCTGTCATTTTCCGGGCGATCCGGTCATGCCAGGTTGTCTTGGTTTGGATGCAATGTGGCAGTTAGTTGGTTTTTTTCTGGCTTGGAACGGCAATTCTGGAAGAGGTCGGGCATTGGGTTGCGGTCAGGCAAAGTTTTCAGGTGAGGTATTACCAACAGCAAACAAAATAATCTATAGACTTGACTTAAAGCGAGTCATTGCGCGCCAATTGGTGCTGGCAATTGCTGATGGTACAATGTTAGTAGATGGTCGCGAAATATATACAGCAAAAGATTTGCGCGTGGGTTTATTTGCCGCCAATGATACTTTTAGAGTGAACAGATGAGACGTGTTGTCGTTACCGGAATAGGTATTGTTTCATGTTTGGGGTTTGACGTCAAAACGGTTACTGAGTCACTGCGCTTGGGTCGGTCGGGTATTATATTCAAGCAAGACTACGCAGATAGAGGTTTTCGTAGTCATATTGCCGGTGTGATTGATATTGATTTTAAGGATCATATTGACCGACGAACATTGCGTTTTATGGGTGATGCCGCTGCTTATGCCTATATTGCCATGCAGCAGGCAATCAATGATGCTGATTTAAGCAGCAATCAGGTATCCAATGTCCGTACTGGACTCATTATGGGATCCGGTGGGGCGTCATCTGCCAATCAGGTGGAAGCAGCGGATATTCTGCGTGAGAAGGGCATTCGTCGGGTAGGACCTTATCGGGTCACTCAGGTGATGGGTAGTACAACCTCAGCATGTCTGGCTATGCCGTTTAAAATCAAAGGAGTTAATTACTCTATGTCATCAGCATGCGCAACCAGTGCCCATTGCATTGGCCATGCAATGGAACAGATTCAACTGGGCAAGCAGGATATTGTTTTTGCTGGTGGGGCAGAAGAGGAACACTGGACGATGACTTGCCTGTTTGATGCAATGGGGGCGCTGTCAACCAAGTATAACGATACTCCAGAAAAAGCATCACGCGCTTACGATATTGATCGTGATGGTTTTGTGATTGCAGCTGGCGGCGGTGTGTTAGTGCTGGAAGAATATCAGCATGCCAAAGCACGCGGCGCCAAAATATATGCTGAATTAACCGGCTATGGCGCTACATCAGATGGCTACGATATGGTCGCGCCCTCTGGTGAAGGTGCCATGCGTTGCATGCAGCTTGCTTGTGACACAACAAACACCTCCTCTGTTGACTATATTAATGCTCATGGTACCAGTACACCATTGGGCGATTTAACTGAACTGAAGGCGATACAAGATGCATTTGCTGGCAAGTCTTTGCCGTTGGTGGGTTCAACCAAATCATTGTCTGGTCATTCATTGGGCGGTGCAGGTGTGCAGGAAGCTATTTACTGTCTGCTTATGATGGAGCATGACTTTATTGCTGCCTCGGCCAACATTGATAGGTTAGACCCGCAAGCTACTGTGCCTGTTATTCGTAAGCGTAAAGATAATGCTGGTTTAACAGCGGTGATGTCTAACAGTTTTGGCTTTGGCGGTACTAATGCCGTATTAATTTTTGAAGCAGTACGCTGATTTAAGTTTTGCTGTCAACATTAAACAGGTACTGATTCAGTCACAATCAGCGTAAATCATCATTGGTAATTGGGCCTCGTTTTCCAGCTATTGATGCTTGCATAAGCCTGATAAGTTGAGCTTTTTTTTCTGCATCATCAAGGTGTTTTGAGTTAAAAGTAATACCATATTTATTGGCATATTGCTTTACCAAGGCGATTAACACTGCTTCATCCGCCATATTTAAGTCCTATCAAGGTGTTAAAGCTGTTATTATAAGGGCCTGTCCAGCTAAATTGCCAGCAAATATAGGTTGGTGACAGCATCAGGCTTGTCAGATTGCTATGTTATCGAACCGTGCTTTTGGGGTCTGTCTAAGCCGTCAACTCGGATAGATTTATCAGTGGTTTTATAATCCAGCATGATGCCATATTCAACCGTGTCTTGTTTTGTCGCTGTTATAGCTAAAAATAGTATGGGCTGTAGACTAAGTTGATTGACGGTATGGAGCTAACAGCGGATAATATATTTAAGGCATGGTTATCTAATTCTTTAAATGTTGTAAAGCGTTAAATAAAGTGAACCCTATTATATCCCGACTAGTTGGTGTTGTTGTTGCTTTCTTATTAAACGGCTGTGCAACTGTTTTGGACAATAACGATCCGCTGGAGCGCTATAACCGCGCCATGTATTCTTTTAATGAGGCTGCTGACAAGGCTGTTATTAAGCCGATCGCCAAGGGTTATGACGCTATAGTGCCTGCCCAGATTAATTTGGGTGTCAGCAATTTTTTCAGTAATTTGAATGATATTACTGTCGTGATTAATGATGTGCTCCAGTTGAAATTTATTCAGGCGCTTCAAGATGCTGGTCGTTTTGTAATTAATAGTACCATAGGTATTGGTGGCCTGTTTGATGTTGCTAGCACTATTGGTTATTACAAGCATAATGAAGATTTTGGCCAAACATTGGGTGTATGGGGAGTTGCCAGCGGGCCTTATATTGTTCTGCCTTTTTTTGGTTCAAGCACGCTACGTGACTCATTTGGTTTGGTGGGTGATATGTATACCGATCCTGCTATCTATGTGCATGATGATGCGCGTTATGCACTAATTGCTACTAGGGTAATTGATAGGCGTGCTTATTTACTGGGTATTGAGAAAATGATAGAGCAGATGTCTGTTGATCAATACACATTTATCCGTGATGCTTGGCAACAGCGCCGTCAATATCTGATCTATGATGGCAATACTCCTGACGAAGATGAAGACTTTGATGTATTTGCAGATTAAGCTTTTTTGAGTTACTACATAATATCAAGCTGGATTGCTGTATCTAGCCATGCGTGTCTGAAGGATCCAATACTTAATGATTGCCGCTCTATTTATCGTTGCTACTGTCTCTGGCTTAGCTATCTTAATCTGGGGGGCTGTTCGCTTTATTGATGCTGCTAGCAACATTGCTGCTAATATTGGTATATCGCCGCTCGTTATTGGTTTAACCATTGTTGCCTTTGGGACATCTTTACCAGAAATGCTGGTATCTGCGCTGGCATCTTTTGACGATGCACCGGATTTAGGTATTGGTAACGCCATTGGCTCTAATATCGCCAATATAGGCTTGGTGTTGGGCCTGGCCACGCTGATCATGCCAATCACTGTTCGCAGAGATACCTTAAAATGCGAGTTTCCGTTACTGGCACTGGTGACAATGATCGCTTTGCTATTGATACTGGATCGACATTTGGGGCGATTAGATGGTGTTTTCCTGTTTTCCTGTTTTATTTTCACTCTATTTGGTATGGCTTGGTTAGCGCTGTATGGCAGCCGCCGCGATGCAACTTTACATGAGATGGACCAAGTCTATGGACAGCAAGTCAAGATGACTACGCAGCAGGCCGTTATCAGCTTTTTCATTGGCTTGGTAGCTTTGCTTGGTGGATCTAAAGCTATGGTATGGGGGGCAACTGGTATTGCCACATTACTGGGGGTCAGTGATTTTGTCATTGGTTTGACCATTGTTGCCATTGGTACCAGTTTACCTGAATTGTCAGCCTCTCTTGTTTCGGCGTTTAAACGCCAACATGATATTGCTGTTGGTAATATTTTAGGTTCAAACACATTCAATATACTGGCGGTATTAGCAATGCCTGGTTTAATACACCCTTCGTATCTTGATAACTGGCTGTTGCGCCGCGATTTTGCAGTGATGGTTATCCTGTTTATCCTGTTATATTTATTTGCCCGTGCTGGACATCAAGGTCAGGTTGGTCGTTTTGCTGGTTTTGTTATGTTGATGATGTATATTATGTATAGCGGTACGCTTGCTTATACCAGTAAATTAAGGTTTGTCCTATGAATGACAATCATGAAGATGAGTTACAGTTATTAGGGCGTGCTGTCATTGATACTGAGCTGAATGCCATCTTTGCGTTGCGTTCCCGTATTGATGACAACTTTGTTGCTGCCTGCGGTTATTTACTAAAGTGCCAGGGACGTATTGTGGTAATCGGCATGGGTAAATCCGGTCATATTGGCGGTAAAATAGCCGCAACATTGGCCAGCACTGGCAGTCCCGCCTTTTTTGTCCATCCGGGGGAAGCAAGTCATGGTGATTTAGGTATGATCACGAGCCATGACGTTGTATTAGCGTTATCTAATTCCGGCGAAACTAGGGAAATACTGATCATTTTACCGCTGATTAAACGCCTTGGCGTGCCGCTTATTGCGATGACTGGCAAGCCACAATCAACATTAGCAAACAGCGCTGATACTCATATTGATGTGAGCGTTGCCAAAGAAGCCTGTCCTCTTGGTTTAGCGCCAACATCAAGCACTACTGTTGCTTTGGTAATGGGTGATGCGCTAGCTGTTGCCCTGCTGGAAACACGTGGCTTTACTGCCACTGATTTTGCCCGTTCTCACCCAGGCGGCAATATTGGTCGGCGACTACTTTTGCGAGTCAGTGACATTATGCACGCTAATAACGAAATACCCCAAATTAAAAGTGATGCTTCCATCGCTGAGGCGTTGATTGAGATGAGTAATAAGGGTCTGGGTATGACTGCTGTTATTGATGATGACTACCATGCCATTGGTATTTTTACTGATGGTGATTTGCGCCGTGTACTTGGTCAGGCCGTTGATATTCGCACTGCAGCGATTGGTGATTTTATGACCAGCGACTATAAAACAGGCGTTGCCACCATGCTGGCAGCAGAAGCATTGGCGCTGATGCAACGTTACAAAATCAATGCTTTGTTAATTATCAGTGATACACATCAGCTTGTTGGCGCGATTAATATGCACGATCTGCTACGTGCTGGTGTAGTATGACTATGACCACTATGGATGCTGTAATGGCACGCACCCGTCCGATAAAATTACTCGTGCTTGATGTTGATGGCGTGCTGACTGATGGTAGCATTATTATTGGTGTTGATGGTGAGGAATACAAGACATTCCATTCCCGTGATGGTCACGGTATCAAACTTTTGCAACATACTGGGGTTGAGATTGCCGTTATCAGCGGCAGAACAGCAAAAGCAGTTGAGCATCGTATGAAAAGTCTTGGTGTTACTCGTCTTTATCAGGGGCAGCAGATTAAGCTGCCTGTCTTTGATCAGATTCTTGCTGATCTTAAACTTGCTGCCGACCAATGTGCTTATGTTGGCGATGATTGGGTTGACTTAGGCATTATGGGTCGCGTGGGGCTGGCTGTTGCTGTGCAGGATGCTGATGCTAGAGTAAAACTTAAGGCACACTGGGTAACAACAGCAAAAGGCGGCAAGGGTGCAGTGCGCGAGGTGTGTGAATTGATTATGCAGGGGCAGGGCACGCTACAGGATCAAATTGAACGTCATTACTAACATATCTGTTATCTCCAAGGTAGCGCTATTGCCAGTGTTAGCGGTAGGGCTGACCTTCTGGTTGCTGGTTGCTGGAGATAAAGATAACGCTAGAATGCCGCTATCTAAGGTCATTAAAACAAGCGACTATGCCATGACCAATTTCAAGTTGACCGTCATGGACAGTAGCGGCCAGCCGGCTCGTATTGTTTATGGCGATAGGTTGATTCATTATCCTAGTGATGACAGTACCCATGTCATTGCGCAGATGACTGAGCTGTTGTCCAAAGACAAAACTGTCTGGGTTATTTCGTCAGACATAGGAGACACTAAAGGTACAGGCGAAGATATTGTATTAACTGGCAGTGTTGCTATTGTTGGTAAACCCGATCAGGGTCTTGCGCTTTACACTGATAAACTGTATTTGAATACCGTGTTAAACACTGCTTATACTGATAAAGCAGTGGCTATCAAAACACCTGATGATGGCCAAACCAATGGTGTGGGTATGGATGCAAAACTGCAAGATAGAATATTTAACCTGCATAGTGAGGTAATTGGATATCATGAATCACCTTTTGCTAATTAGGTGGCTAACCGCGTTGTTAATCGCATTACCTAGTCTTGGCTGGGCGTTGCCTGATGATAGAAATCAACCCATTAACATTGAATCTGACCATGCACGGATGGATGATCATAAGCGGACAACCCGTTATTATGGTGATGCTGTATTAACCCAGGGTACCCTGAAAATTGAAGGCGATGTCATCACTTTATATTACGATGATAATAAACAAATTGTCAAAATGATTGCCAAGGGTAAGCCGGCGCGATACCAACAACTGCAAAACCCGATAAGCAAGCCAGTACGCGCGCGCGCGTTGCAAATGGAATATCATGCCCAGTCGCAGATGATTTATCTGCTGGAACAAGGCTATGTCTGGGATAATGGCGATATTATTACTGGCAGTCGTATTGAGTACGATACGCATAATAATAGAGTTATTGCTAACTCAGCACCAGATAAAATTGGTGATGGGGAACAACAGGATACCCGTGTTAATATGGTGATTCATCCCAATACCAGCCAACAGGTGGCGCCATCTTCACCACAGGTTGAAGCTGAGACAAGTTTATCCCAATCTTCTCTAGTGACTGCGATTACCCGCATTAATATGCGCATTGGGCCAGGCAAGCAATACAGCAAACTCGGCGTGATCTCTAAGGGGAGCCAGCTAATCATACTTGCTGAGCAGGAAGATTGGTTACAGGTCAGTGTGAGTATTAATGGCAGGACAGTTATTGGTTGGGTGGCACGCCGTTTAGTGAATGTGGTAAATGACGAGCAGTAGATAAATGTGACTATTTTAGCTGTTCAGCAGTTATCCAAGCAATTTGGCAGCCGTCATGTTGTTAAAGAGGTGTCTTTACAAGTTGAAAGTGGTCAGATAGTTGGCTTGCTTGGCCCTAATGGTGCGGGCAAAACAACCTGTTTTTATATGATTCTGGGGCTTATATCTGCTGATAGAGGCACTACTTTTATTGATCATTTAGAGATCACGCATTCACCGATGCACGAACGTGCACGCATGGGTATCGGTTACCTGCCGCAGGAGGCCTCTATCTTTCGCAAACTGTCAGTTGCAGACAATATATTTGCCATTATTGAAACGCGGCAGGACCTAGATGACTTTAACAAACAAGAGCTGCTGGAAAGCCTGCTGGATGATTTCCATATTCAACATATCCGCCAATCATTAGGCATGTCATTGTCTGGCGGTGAACGTCGGCGGGTAGAAATTGCCCGTGCATTGGCGACTGACCCAAGTTTCATTCTGCTTGATGAACCCTTTGCCGGGGTTGATCCTATCTCAATTGTTGATATTCAGGCCATTATTAACAGTCTTGCCGAGCGTGGTATTGGTATTCTGATAACCGATCATAATGTGCGAGAGACGCTTAATGTCTGCGAGCATGCCTATATAGTTAATGAAGGTAAAGTCATTGCTAGTGGCATACCAGCAGATATTTTAGCAGACAAACAGGTATTGCAGGTGTATCTTGGTCAAGGTTTTCAACTTTAACTCACGTTTCCTCTTGCCCTGTAACTGATTTTTTTTGCGTAATTTTCAAGAAGCCATATTTTTTGTTACTTGTCTTGTTGTCTCATCAATACTTGCCCTATAGCTTATAAATACTGCGCACAGATGCGTTTATATTTAAGACCTTTTAAGAGAACACGACTGTTCGGCGACCAGAAATGATAATGCGGTGTTCAATGTGAGCTTTAACTGCTCTGGCAAGTACCAGACGTTCAATATCCTTACCCAGCATCATCAGATTTTGCGGACTACTGTCATGCATTACCCGTTCAACATCCTGTTCAATGATGGGTCCGTCGTCTAGTTTTCCCGTTGCGTAGTGTGCGGTTGCGCCAATAATTTTCACGCCCCGATCATAGGCTTGATGATAAGGTTTTGCCCCCTGAAACGCTGGTAAAAAGCCATGATGGATATTAATAATACGGCCCTCATAATCACTCACAAAACGGCTAGATAAAATTTGCATATAACGTGCCAGCACCACCAAATCAATCGCATACTGGTTGAGCAATGCTTTAATGCTCGTCTCCTGCCTAAACTTTTTGCCTTTAGCGATGGGCAGGTGATAAAATGACTTGTTAAACTGCTTTGCTATATTGGCAAGATTGGTATGGTTGCTGATGATAAGCGGGATAATGCAGTTTAGTTCCCCCTCCAGCTCGCGTAACAATAAGTCATAAAGGCAATGCGATGCTTTGGTGACCAGTAAGGCAACACGGTAGGGTTTGTTTGTGTAGTGTATTGACCAGCTTAAGTTTAATGGCTTAGCAAATGCGGAAAAAGACTGTTCCAGCGCGGTATCTTTTGCTTTTGTCTGTTCTGTCAGCATAATACGCATAAAATACTGATCTTGCTGGGCTTCAGTGTATTGCTGGCAATGCAGAATGTTGCAGCCGCGCTGAGAAAAAAAGCCGGTAATAGCAGCAACCAGCCCTTTCTGATCAGGGCACTGAATAAGAAATACGATGGTGTTCATCACTTAAAAACTTAAAATCTGAAACCGAAGCCCGTTTTTGTATTTTGTATGTATTGTAACTTGATTTTCTAAAAATAAAATACACGAACCAAAGTCGTGCTATTAGAATACTGCAATCTTGAGGTTCTAACTTAATTCTGGTATTTTAAGTTGAGATCTGTTAGTTTATTGGCCTAAAAAATAAGGCGACCTGGAGGTTATGATATGAAAAAAATAATAACTACTATATTCACTATAGTGTTGATGCTTGGTACTGCTCGCGCAGATTTAGCTTTTCTGCAAGCTATCAACGATGCTGGTCTGGAGCTTACTGATGCTGATGCTAATATGGTCATTGCTGCAGGTGCTGATGAAGCCGATACACTTGCAGCTACGTTGATTACACAGGGGTATGACAGTGCTTTGGTGGTCAGGTCGCTCGTTTCTGCTGCCCCCGAACAAGCTGCAGCCATTATTGCAGCGGCAGTCAGTGCTGCCCCCGAACAAGCTGCAACCATTACTGCAGCGGCAGTCAGTGCTGCCCCCGAACAAGCTGCAACCATTACTGCAGCGGCAGTCAGTGCTGCCCCCGAACAAGCTGCAGCCATTATTGCAGCGGCAGTCAGTGCTGCCCCCGAACAAGCTGCAGCCATTATTGCAGCGGCAGTCAGTGCTGAACAAGAAGCTAGCATTGCCTCGCCTGCCTCTTTACCAACAGCGCAGCAGGCGAACCCAGCAGGAGCTACTGCCTCAAACTATCATCGCAGGCCGCCTGTTTCTTTAGATAATACTGCAGCAAGTCCTAGTTAAAATTATAGTCAATCAGAGCAGGAGTGATATGTAATGATAATAAAAAATTTCTTAGGGTTTATAGCGATGGCTGCTATTGCTAATAGTGCAGTTGCGCTTGATCCACAGTATATTAAGTTTTCTAATGGAATAATCTTTACTCCCACTTTGGCATTGAGTCAGTACTATGACGATAACGTACGCAACGCACCAGGCAACAGACTTTCTTCTTGGACGACCACCATTGCCCCAACTTTTATGTTGCAAGTGCAAGAAAGGTTAAACAGCTATGAGGCATATTATAGGTTCTCACATCAACGGGTATCTACACACCGTAGTGATGATACTACCAATCACTTAGTTGGTGCGCGCGCGCACCTGGAGTTTGATTCATTCAATAAATTGAATGTATATACGAGCTATCAGAGCAGAGAGGACAGACGCGATTCTACCAATAACTTTTTTAATGAATCTGGCAACAAATATCATGGTACATCGCTGGGTACTGACTATACTCTGGGTAGCACAAAGGCCAAGTTTGTTTTTAGTGGTCAATATAATACTCTGCGCTACGATAATAATTTTAGTACTGGTTCGCGCACTAGAGAAAAAGAACGTAATCGTACTTATCTTGGTACGGTCTTTTACTATAATTTGTTGCCAAAAACTGACCTGCTAGCCGAGGTAAATTGGTATGACTATAGCTATCTATCTTCTGCCAGCCCTTTAGATAGTGACACTCGAGTATATCGTCTGGGTCTGACATGGCAGGCAACCGCTAAAACGACTGGTGATATACGTTTTGGTCGTGAGCGCAAGCAGTTTGATGTCAGTTCGCAACAAGATGTTAGCCAAACCTCTTGGGATGCATCAGTCAAATGGCGTTTCTTACCCCATTCATCCTTGACGTTTACATCTAACAGAAAAATATCTGAAGGCAGTTTCAGTGAACAATATATTAAAGTCACCCAGTCAGGGATTGAATGGTTACATGATTGGGGCAAACATTTAGCCTATGTTAACTCTTCTGTCGGTTATAGCCGAGGTAAATCTAAGTACTCAGGCAGTCTTAATAATGGTCGTAATGATAATACTGACGACATTGAAATCAAAATGAATTACGCGTTCAGACAGTGGATGGATGTGTCATTAAATTACCGTTACATCAACACTGATTCCAATGATGCTATTTCTGATTATGACAGGAAAGTTATTGGCCTTAACATAGATATGAGTTTGTAAGGTCTTTTTGACCATTTTTTACACTAGGATTTATGCTACTGTTATAGCAAGCGGTACATTGTTTTGATTTCCCAATATACCAAATATTATAATATGCATGCGATAATCTTTATCATTCTGTTACTGCCATCGTTGTTGTCTCTGGCCTATGCGCAAAATTATAAACTCGGATCGGGTGATATTATTAGTATCCGAGTGTATAACGAGCCATCGCTGACATTTGATAATATATTATTGACTGATGATGGCACCATTATATTTCCGTTTCTAGGCATAGTCAGTGCTCAAGGCAAAACAATCAGTGAGCTAAGAAACCAGATTACCAGTGGTTTAAAAGCAGGCTATTTAAAAACCCCTTATGTTACTGTCAACCTTAAGAAATACCGTGATTTTTATGTGAGTGGCGCAGTTACGCACCCTGGTAATTATCAGTTCCAGCCAGGGATGACCTTACGTAAAGCGTTGGCAATTGCTGGTGGGTTAGATAAACGCGCCTCCGACACTAAAATATTTGTCATCAAAGGCAACGATTCTGCAAAAAAAGAGCAAATAATTACTATGGAATCATCTGTTAACCCTGGTGATACCATTATTGCCCGTGAAGGCTTTTTTTGATGGCAGATAACAATTCTCTAAATCCAAATCTTCGCATGATTGACAAGCAACATGAGCCAGTCATCAATGTGCTGGATATTCTTAATGCTATTTATCAATATAAATGGAGTGTTTTGCTTTTATCATTGATTATTATGCTGCTTACCATCTTGGTGGTATTTAGCATAGAGCCAGTCTACCGCTCTACAGCAACAATAGTCGTTGACCAAGGGCAATTATCAGCTGTTGGTATTGACAAAGTATATGATGACAGCAACACTAAATTCGGTAACCATCTTGCCTTGCTACAGTCAAGGAAATTAGCCAAAAGAGTGGTTGAAAAATTAAATCTGATTGATAATCCATTATTTAATCCGTTGCTTGAAAAAAAGCCTGAAGAATCTGCCCTAAGCGCGCTAAAAGGATTGTTATTCTGGAAGACTAGGCCGGATGATGTTGCGCTTCCATCACAGCAGGATATTTATGAAGATGCAGTTAATTTCGTGCTGTCAATCACAAAAGCAGAGAATAACGATGGCACCATTATTGAAATATCGGCTGAATACATTGAACCAGAATTGGCTACTATTATTGCCAACACCTTGACTGATGAATACATCGCCAGCCTCTTAGATAAAAAAAACAACTTGTCGGTTGCTGTAACCCAGTGGATAAATTCTCGTCTGGCTGAACTAAAAGATACGCTACAAAAATCACAATATGCATTACAGCAATATCGGGAAGAGCATAATATGATTGGTACTTCAGCAAGTGACACTAATAGCCCTAAATATAATCAATTGCTGCAATCAACTAAGCTTTTGCTGGACGCGAAGATAGCGCGCAAAAAAATTGTGAACAGATATAATCAGGCAAAATTACTGCATGAGATCGGTGGCTGGCGTGGTCAGCTCAGTCTCCCGGAAATTGCTAATGACCCAGTGGTGATAACCTATTTATTGGAGGAAGCAAAAGCACGTACTGCGGTTACTAAAATGCAGCTACGTTATGGTGAAAAACATCCAGACATGGTAGTTGCACGTTTACTATTTGACAGTACTACTACAAGGCTTGAAAAACAAATTAAGTTGATTGTTGAAACGCTGAATCAGAAATATCAGTTAGCTCTGAAAGAAGAACAGGAATTATTAGGTATCATTGACCAAGAACAAAATCACATACAGAGTGTTAAACGTAAACAGTTTAAAATGCTTGAATTGCAGCAGGAAGTGGAGGCCAATTCAGCGCTGTATGATACTTTCCTTGCTAGATTGAAGGAAACCTTGATAACCAGTAGTCAGAGTAATTTAGACCCGAGTGCGCAGATTGTGGATAGGGCATCATTACCCACGTCGCCTTTCAAGCCAAATAAAAAAATTATTATCTTTTTTATGTTTATTCTGTCCTTAGTGTTGGGCACTGTCTTGGCTATATTTTTGCATATGCTGGATAGCCGTCTAAAAACTGTGTTAGATGTTGAGAAACAATTGCACATCCCTGTTATTGGTAGCATACCAAAATATAAGAAGGGCAGTGACTCACATACACTTGCTCATCTGGCAATGATTGATAAGGGCGGCCCCTTTGCAGAAGCTATCTTGTCGTTACGTACCAGTATTGTCCTGGCACCATACGGTCATAAATCTATTCTGGTCACATCTTCAAGACCTGGCGAAGGCAAAACGACTGTGGCATCTAGTCTGGCTTTGGCATTAGCGCAAATAGAAAAGGTATTACTGATTGATATGGATCTGCGTAAACCAACACTTGCCAGTAATTTTGGCTTACCACTAGGCAGTAATGGTATAGCTAATTTACTGGCAGGTACAGCAAGCATCGACGAATGTATCTATAAAATTGAAGATGACAAAATTGACATTATGCCTACTGGCATGGCACCCCCTAATCCGCTATCACTCCTTTTAAGTGAATCTTGTGGAACAGTTATCAGTGATCTTGGCAGTCGCTATGACCGGATTATTGTTGATTCGCCACCCGTGGGAGCGGTCAGCGATCCGCTGGTATTATCAAAGATCGTTGACGCAGTAGTGTATGTCATTAATTCGGGTCATACACCATCACGACTTGCGCAAAGAAGCGTTGGCGAAATTCTGCAAAATAATGCGTCAGTGTTGGGTGCAGTCATCAATCAGGTTAAGTATAATAAACAGCTTGATTACATGACGTATTATTATGGTAATGATGCTGAAAAAACATAAATGATTGATCTCCACAGTCATCTTTTGCCTGGCATTGATGACGGCGCACCTGATGTAGACACTGCAATCAGGCTGGCTAACATTGCAGCAGATGATGGCATTACCCATATGGTATGTACTCCGCATATTCATCCTGGTTATTATGACAACACCGTCGCCACCATTCATGCAGCCAAAATCAGGCTCACCACCGCACTCAAAAAAAATAAGATTACCCTGCTTGTTGCCGCCGCCGCTGAGGTACGCTTTGGGCTGGAGGTGATGACTAAGGTTACTGAGCAGGCAATACCGTTTTTAGGCGAGTGGCAGGGCAACAAAGTACTGCTACTAGAGTTTCCTCATCATGATATTCCATTTGCATCTGATAAGCTGACAGCGTGGTTGCTGGCGCGTAATATTGTGCCGCTGATTGCCCATCCAGAACGTAACAGAGCAGTATTGGATACACCGTCAAAACTAAAGCCGTTTATCAGGCAGGGCTGTTTATTACAGGTGACTGCTGGCTCATTGGTTGGCAAATTTGGCTCTGTAGTGCGTAAGATGGCGACTGAATTACTTGAGCAGGACTTGATTACTGTATTGGCATCTGATGCCCACAATGAATGCTATCGTCCGCCTATTATAACGGACGGCTTCAAAGCTGCTGCTGCCATTATTGGTGACAAAGCTGCCTGGCGGCTGGTGCATGATAACCCCTGGCAGATTGCCCAGTGCCATTTTGCTGCATGAGAACCCTATCTTTTGTTCTGCTCTTAGCTGTTAGTCTGCTCGTTACCGTGGTGACTGCTAGCATGATCTTTGCCAGCATGTGGGCACAGCAGGCAACAATATTTTTAGCAGACTGGCAAAAGCGAGGGATTGAACCAAGTGAAGCTGCTTGGCAGGTTGCCTTAAGTGCTGCCAATAAGGCCATTACCTATTCCCCAGTCAAAAATGCCCACTACTATGACACTCTTGGTCATATCTGGGATTGGCGTCATTTTACTCAAGCCTACGGTGACACCAGCGTTGCTCAGTCAAGATTACATGCCATCCGTGCCTATCGCCAGGCGATAAAGCTGAGGCCGACTTGGCCTTATAGCTGGATCAATCTTGCTTATGCTAAGTTGAAATCGGACGAGCTTGATGACGAGTTTAATCAGGCGCTGGACAGCGCATTTCAATCAGGCCCCTGGCGCATTAAGGTCAACAGACATGTTGCTGATATAGGCTTTGCAGCATGGGGCAGACTAGCTGGCGATACTAGGCGTATTGTGCTGACTGCTATTAACCGCACAGTCGCTTATAGCAGAGATGAAGCCCATTGGCTGGAGGCAAGCGCGAGTTTAAGTGGACGACATGCCCTATTCTGTTTTTTCATAGCAGACCACATCCAAAAGCAGCAGGGCATTTGCAGATGAGGTTTTTAAGGGTAGGTAATGACAACTGCTGCTGACAGAGTAATGACTTATTCTATCCTTGCTTTGCTGGTTTGGGTTGCCTTGCCGGTTGGCAGTAACCGTCCGTGGTCAGCTATGCTATTTGTACTACTTGTAGCGTTATTAGCCGCGTTGTGGGCAGTATTTAACTTACGCGCCAAGAAGTTAAGACACAGTCAGACACTGGTACTAAAAAAGGCACGATGGCCACTTATACTACTGTTTTTTTGTCAATGCTGGGTAGCTATTCAGTGGCTTTTTGGTTTCAGCCAGCATAGTGACCAGACCTTTTATTATCTACTTTTGGGAGTTGCATACAGTCTGTTATATCTGTTGATTGTTGCTAATTTTACCACCAGATCTAAGTTGACGTTATTGCTGGCTACCCTGATATTAAGTGGCACATTGCAAGGGTTTTATGGTGCGTTTTTGACTTTGTCTGGTGTGGAATGGCGTTTATTTGCCGCTGAACCATCGGGTGGTCATGCTACTGGCACTTTTGTCAATCGTAATCATTTTGCCGGCTATTTAAATATGACTATTGCCTGCGGTATTGGCCTGCTTTTGGCGCTTAGAACTGATGAGCCAATAAGTGTGCGTAATATTATTGATATACTGATAGGCCCCAAGGCTAAAATTCGTCTGGCTCTGGTCATCATGGTTATTGCCCTAGTGATGAGCCATTCACGCATGGGTAATACTGCGTTTTTCATCAGCCTGATATTAGCGGGCAGCTTTTTCATTGTGCGCAATAAAGCCAATCGTCTGCGTAATAGCCTTGTTTTAGTTAGTATCATCATCATTGATGTGCTTGTTATCAGTCAATATTTTGGCCTGGAGCGGTTAAAAGACAGATTACTCGCTACTGACATTGCCAGCACGGTGATTCAGATTGATGCCGCTTCATCTGTAAACACTGCGGAAGATTCGGCAATAACCTCAATCAATACTCAGCCTGACGGTAATAGAGGTCTGGTGATGCCTATTATTTCTGGTGCTGGCGAGGAAAAAATCGTTATTGATGTTGTTAGTGAGTTGCGTGATGAAGTCATTATGTCAGCGTTGCCATTATTATATCAGCGTCCCTTTATTGGTCATGGTGCAGGCAGTTTTGAGGCAGTGTATCAGCCCTACCCGGATGATGTGATACGTTTGCACTTTGATCATGCCCATAATGATTATCTACAATTTCTGGTTGAATTTGGCATCATTGGCACGGCACCGCTGGCGCTGTTTGTGCTGATGTCATTAGGCTATGCTATGCAGAGTTTTTGGATGCGCAGGTCGCGCTATCGAAGTGGCGTTGGCTTTGCTGCGCTGATGGCAATTATGGTGATATTAATTCATTCATTCACCGATTTTAATTTACAGATTCCGGCCAATGCGGCTATTTTTGTTGCATTGTGCGCCATAGCGGTATTAGCGAAACACCATACGCGAGAGTATAAAGAGACCAAAAAGGCTAAAACGCTATTTTCGGATAGTGTGCTGATTGCTGAGAAACCATTCGTAGGTCAATCTCAGACCAGACTGTAATGAAATTGCTGGTCGCCAACCTAGGGCTTTAATACGGGCAATATCAGTTAGTTTACGTGGCGTACCGTTGGGTTTACTCGCATCAAACTTAAGTCGTCCTCTGTAGGCAACTACTTTTGCTATCGTTTTGGCCAATTCTCTAATACTGTATTCTGTACCGCTACCTACATTGATATGTGACTGCATGGGCATTGTCTCACGGTGGTAGGCCGCTTTATCTGCATTCATGATATGCACAGAAGCGATTGCCAGATCATCCACATGAATAAACTCGCGCATTGGCGTGCCATCTCCCCACACGGTGACCTGACTGCTGCCAGAGGTTTTAGCATCATGCATACGCCGCATCAATGCTGGCAACACATGGGCATTTTCATTATGAAAATTATCGTGCTGGCCATATACATTTGACGGCATAATTGCGCGGTAATCAGTCTCATACTGGCGGTTATAAGATTCACATAACTTAATGCCAGCAATTTTGGCAATGGCATAGGGTTCATTGCTTGGTTCAAGCTGGCCTTTCAGCAGGGAATATTCTTTTATCGGCTGACTAGCAAGTCTTGGATAGATGCAGCTTGAGCCTAAAAATAACAAGCGGCGCACCCCGTATGTATAGGCATAATGAATGATATTGGCAGCGATGGTCAGATTCTGATAAATAAACTCAGCCGGATAATTGTTATTGGCGTGAATACCACCCACTTTGGCTGCCGCTAGATACACTTCATCAATTTGTTCACAGGCAAAAAAGTCAGCTACCGCCGCTTGTGAGAGTAAATCCAGCGCCTTGCGATCACGCAATACTAGTTCAATATCATCCTGACTTTCAAGCTGGCGGACAATCGCTGAACCGACCATACCGTTGTGACCAGCCACAAATACCCGCCGCTTGTTAGTCATGGTGCTTTTCTGCCGTAATGACGGTATCGTGACCATATGTCTTCAATAGGGCGTGCTTTTTCGCTATTGCCAGATCACTGACCATCATCTGCGCGCACAACTCTTCCAGACTGATAATTGGTTTCCAGCCTAATTTTTCCTGCGCTTTAGCCGGACATCCGAGCAAGGTTTCCACTTCAGTCGGGCGGAAATATTGTGCATCTACCTTGACAATTACATCACCTGTGTTAATGTGCGGAGCATCAGATCCGCTGACAGCCGCCACCGTTGCCGTTTCAGTCACGTCCTTACCCTTAAATTCAAGAGTGATGCCGAGTTCAGCAGCAGCCATCACCAAAAACTCGCGTACTGATGCCTGCTTGCCAGTGGCAATGACAAAATCATCAGCGCTGTCTTGCTGCAACATCAGCCACTGCATACGGGCATAATCTTCAGCATGTCCCCAATCACGCAGGGCGTTTAAGTTACCAAGAAACAGGCACTTTTCTAACCCTTGGGCGATATTGCACAGGCCGCGGGTAATTTTGCGGGTGACAAAGGTTTCACCACGGCGTGGCGATTCATGGTTAAATAAAATGCCGTTACAGGCGTATATGCCATACGCTTCGCGATAATTAACCGTAATCCAATAGGCATACAATTTGGCAACTGCATAGGGTGAGCGAGGGTAAAATGGTGTGGTTTCTGTTTGTGGTGTTTGCACTACCTGTCCATAAAGTTCAGAGGTAGATGCTTGATAAAAACGTGTTTTACCTTCTAATCTCAGAAGGCGTATTGCCTCTAACAGGCGCAGAGCACCAACGGCGTCAACATTCGTGGTGTATTCTGGCAATTCAAATGATACCGCCACATGTGATTGTGCACCTAAATTGTAGATTTCATCTGGTTGCACCTCACTAATGATGGAGGTTAAATTAGCAGTGTCAGTCAAATCACCGTAATGCAGCGTAAACAGATGATTATCAAGGTGCGGGTCTTGATAAATATGATCAATTCGTTCAGTATTAAATAACGAAGCACGGCGTTTTATACCATGCACTTCATAGCCTTTTTTCAGTAAAAACTCAGCAAGATAGGAGCCATCCTGACCCGTAATGCCAGTTATTAATGCCATTTTTGTCATTATTAAATACCTTATCTAAAGCGCCTAAAGTAAATATTCATTATTAAAATGACCGATCAGGTCTCTATCCACTGGCGCAGCAGGTTGTGATAAACGCCAGTCAGTTTAATCATGACCGGATGCGTATCTTCATAACTATCTCTCATCGTCTGGATTGAGCTATCCATATCAAACAGAATACGGCGCTTTTCGTTGCTAGCAACCATGCTTTGTAACCAGAAAAATGCTGCCAGTCGCTGGCCTTGAGTGATGGGTAACACGCGGTGTACACTGGTTGATGGGTATAGCACCATATCGCCAGCTGCCAATTTGACTTTGTGCTCACCATAGGTGTCGTTAATTACCAGTTCACCGCCATTGTATTCATCTGTTTCAGAAAAAAACAAAGTCATCGACAGGTCAGTACGAATTTTAACTGGTGTGCCCTTAACGTAGCGCACCGAGTTATCAATATGGTCGTCAAACTTATGTCCGACTTGATAGCAGTTAAACAGCGGCGGAAATATCTTGTTAGGCAGGGCTGCTGACATAAAGACGGGCTGCTTGGCCAGCGCACTTAAAATCATATCGCCTACTTGCCGTGCGGTGGCACAGTCTTCCGGCAGCTGGATATTATGTTTGGCCAAAGAAGATTGATAGCCAGCAGTAACATTGCCATCAACCCATTCGGCTGCCTCTAGTTGAGCACGTGCCTCATTGACCTGATTTTTGGTTAATACCGCAGGTATTTTTAATAACATAAACTTAGAGATATCACTTTAAGCGTTAAAACAGCGATTATAGCAGACGGATACGACAATCTGCTAAAGGTGCGGACCTTGATTGGCTAGTATCAAGGTCCGATTTACAACAAAAATCAAGCCTATATTGACGGCGTTTTAATGCGTTTAAAGTGAGTAATCTAAGGCTATACTGAAATAGCGTGCCCGACCTGGGATAAATTCACTCCCGCCAGCTACACCAACATAGCGCTCATCGAAAATGTTATCAGCATTGAAGCGTACAGAAATATTATCAGTAAACTGATATTTAGCCATTGCATCTACTACTGTGTAGTTAGGCACTCTTTTCCGCCAAGTTGACCAACTGCTACTCCACTGATTGCTGGTATATTGCACACCTAAACCTGTTGATAATTTGCGCGATATATCGTAGTTACCCCACAGGGCGAATGAATGTTCTGGTGTGCGTGCTAGTTCATTGCCTTCGGTGTCCTTTTTATCATCGCCAGTGGATTTTAATATCTTGCTTTTTTGATAGGTATAGCCGCCAGATAACGATAATTTTTTGGTGATCTGACCAAAGACACCAATTTCCACACCGTGTACCCGTTGTTTACCACCATTGATGTTGGCATAGCTATCCCACGTGGTACTAGGATCGTCATCCTTTACGGTGCTCTTGCTACGTGAAGGATCATCAGTGCGTACCTTGTCTTTTTTCGTTCTGAATAAGGCAATACTTAGCAATGCTCGATTGTTAAACAGTTCCCATTTGGTGCCCAGCTCAATACCCGTGCTTTCTTCTGGTTTTAAGTTGATCTGGTTATCCCAGTAGTTAATAGATAAATCCTCTCCTGCTGGGTTAAAGGATTTACCCGCACCAATAAATATGTTGCCGTTGGGCCTGATTTTATATACAAGACCAGTATTCCAACTGGTCATGTTTTCAGTGTGTTTTAGCTTATAAGTAGGAGTCTTATTGCCGACATAGGTGTCATTTTTATATCTTTCCTGCCTGAGACCAGCAGTCACTTCCCATTTATCGCTGATGGTAATAGTGTCAAACGCGTAAAATGCCAGTGTCGTGCTTTCATATTCCCGCCCTTTGCCAGTCCGCACATATTTACCCGTATAGGCGCGCGAATAGCTATCAGGATTAGTCAGGCTGGTACTCTGACTTGCCAGATTATCCTTGCGACCACCATATTTTGGGTCATCACTACGATCCCAAGTTTGTTGTTCTTCAACAGCGTATTCAACACCCAATGAAAATTCATGAGTCAGTGAACCAAAGTCAAGTGTGCCAATATATGTGCCTTGCCATGATTTTAATTCAGTTTCAGCATCACGTTTCTTTTCGCTACCCATGCTTACATCAGGTCCATAAATTCTGTTATCGCCTATTTTTTTGTAGCTGAAGCGCGGTGCAGTTACAATAGATTCACGCTCTACTTTTGAGTATTTATAGCGTAGTTGTAACATGCCGCTATCGGTCACATCGCGCTCAAACGTAAGCGCGAAGTTTGTCGCTTTAATATCATCATAGTCACGCTTTTTGTTACCATAAAAGTTGTCAAATAATGATTCACGTGGTGTTTTACCTGCCCGACCTGCTATTTCAGAGGCGAGACTGTAATTGGGATAGGAGGAAGAAGGATAATCAGGCACCCATGGCAGGCCATAATCTGGCAGGTTGTCTTGTTTTTGATATTCGGCCGATGCTTTCCAACGTACGGGCGTATCCAGTCCCGTGGCAAGCGCCACTGCCAGCGCATTCATTTCTTTATTGATTTTGTCACGACCTGGCACCCCGCCATCAGTGGATAGTGCGTTAATTCTAAACGCTGCACTATTACCAATAGTATGGTTGGTGTCTAAGGTTAAGCGATGGTCACTTTCCGTACCTTGCTTGAAACTGACATTAGTAAAGCTATCTAATCGTGCAGTTTTGCGCACCATATTAATGCTGCCGCCCACACTGCCACGACCATATACACTTGAGCTTGGTCCTTTACTGACTTCAAGCGCTTCTATGTTATAGATATCTCTGGAATAACCAGCAAGATCTCTAAAGCCATCAACAAACATATCGGTTTGTGCTGAAAAGCCGCGAATGCTCATATTATCGCCTGGTGGTGTACCGCCTTCACCAGAGGCCATAGAAATACCAGGCACCCCGCGCAAGGCTTGTTGTAAATTAGTAACACCGCGGTCATCCATCACTGATTTAGGCAATACAATTAAGGTTTTTGGCGTTTCCAATAATGGCTGGCTGTATTTTAATGAATTAGCTTTGTCAATCAGGTAGCTATCTTCATTGTCACCTTCCACTGTAATACCTGGCAACTTAGCTGAATCTTGTCCGCCACCAGCCAGCACCGGACCAGCGCAGGTTGCCAGTAGTACAGTTTTAATTGTCTTGACCAGTTCTTTTTGTTTGAAATGCTTGCCCAATGAAGACATGATTACTCCTTACTTGATAGTCGTTTTAATTTAAATACATACTAATCTAAATCATATAGCAAAATAATTGCAAATGCAAATTATTATTATTTATAACAATAATAATACAAAATAGACAGAAAGATCGCCTCTGTTTGCAGCTAACCTGATAAGACGTTTTTATGCGTTTTTAACCGGTCAGTGTGGGTACTGTAGTACGACCCCGACCCATTGCTAAACGGCGAGCAGTGAAGAAGCATACTATGCTGCTTATCATCAGTGCGATATTCACTGCCAAAACCGAAGCCGATCCACTGCGCGCTAAAAACATTAGTACATCAGCAAACAGCAGCCAGTCACAGACAACAGTCATAAATAGCACAGCAGCAGTTAAATATAAAATGCTGCTGATAAAGTGGCGTTTATTGGTAAATTGCCAGGCGCTCAAAGCGACAATAGTGAATATCATTAGCAATGCTATCACCAGATTATCACCTCTCCCTGACCAGCTTGTTGGCAAGGTGCGCTCCAGCAAAAAGCCGATCGCTGTTGCCAGTATCAAGCCGCCACACCAGCCCAGTGTTAAATTGCTGAAAAAGCGGGTGACTTTTTGTGACGCTTGTCTTGCTTGTTGTCTCTTTTCTGCCCACAAAAGATTGCCGGCAGCAATCATTACTGCTACCGCGATGCCCAGCACGAAATAGACCATGCGCAGATTAACAGTAGCAAAATCGCCAAAATGCAGGGTACGCATCACTGCACGCCCCTTTTGCAGGCTGTTAAAATTGCCGTAGTCTGACTGGGCGAGGATGCTGCCATCGTTTACCTTAATATAGCGCTGATAACGCTGAGCAAAATGTCCGTGCTGTGCACCGCTTATCTGCATCACTGCTGCCTGATCACCATAGTTATAAAAGCGCACCATCCGCACGGGACCCAACGTCTCACTTTTTGCAATCAGTGGAGCTACTTGCGTCATATCCTGGGTCATGCCGCTTAAGGGTTCTGCCTTAAAGCTGGGTGGTCGCGCATCACGCTTGTAGGCATGTTCATCACCCTGATAGAAAAACACCACAAATACCATCTGATAAACAACCGCTAAATTAAACATGAGGCCAGTAATGGCATACATCAGCGTAAATGGCAGACTCATCACTCCGACTATTGTGTGCAGATCAAAAAATTGAGCACGTTTCTGCCCAATGCGGTAGCTAAAAAAATTGACCACCAGCCGTTTGGCATGAATAAATACGCCAGAAAAAAGACCAAACAGAAATACCAGCGTGACCGCGCCAATTAGGTATTCACCAAATTCATCCAGATTCAAATCACGGTGAAGCAGATAAATAAAATCTGCCAGCCTAAACGCATTATTAACAGGCATCACCTCGCCAGTTTTAGCATTAATTTTAAGGCGTGTGCGCGTTCTTTGTTGCGGGTCAGTTTTAACCTTGTCAAAAATGACCCAGTAATAAGGCCTGTCCTCATTGGGCAAGAACACTGACAATGGTTTTTTAACATCAACTTCATGACGTGATAGCACATCAGTGATGATATCATTGACAGTAATATTGGTTGCCCGTTTGTCAATGGGTGCATGAGGCAGGCTTGCCCATTGGTTAATTTCGCTACGAAACAGGCTGATAGACCCTGCCCAAAATACTAAAAAAAGCACGACTGATATACTTAAACCCAACCAACTATGAGCTTCAATCAGGTTTTTATAGGTTCTGTTGTGGGGTGTGTCGCCCATTCTTAACCTACCAGTAGTAATACCACATTAAAAAAAACACTGATGGCAAACAGCTTGCTTAAAGTGAGGCTGGCGTGATAAACGCTGTTACGGCTATAGCAATACACCATCACGCTGACCCATAATACAAAAAGCCCTATCAAACCTATCAGCAGCATGTTATCAGCAGCGATAACCTGCATTTGACTGATATTAAGCAACAGACTGACTGCCAGCACAAAGCCCCAGAGTAGTGCAGTAATGGATTTAAGCCACATGGTTGCCAACTAGCATCACCACTAAAAATATCCCCATGCCAACGGCGTTAGTCAACAGCATCCGCTGCTTAAAATAAGCCGCCATTAAGGTCAGTGTCAGCCACATTGCCATGGTAAGCGTACACCATATCAGCATCGCGGTAACGATGATAAACAGTTGATTAAGGCCATAAAGGGCGGCTGCATTGAACAGCACAAACGCGCCCCAGCCAATGCTTTTGGGCAGGCTAAAGCCTGTAAGCTGTTGCTTGGGTGAAGCAAGGTAAGATAAAAGACAAGCTAGCCAGATACACGCAACAATCACCGCCATCATCATGCCATCATAACACTTAAATGATAATGAATGTCACTTCCATGTCAGCGTTGCTTAAAACAGTCAGGCTACTTTAATATTTTAATTGCTTGATAAAATGAGATTCTGCCGGTTGTTGCGCCGCACTAATTACTGCTGGTGTATGGGTATGAAGATAAATACAAGCTACCTGCCGCTAAAGCTTAAATAGTAGTCGGTTTTTCAGCGTATTCTTAAACTAAAGCCTGCACAGGCAATTTAGCACCCGTGCCCGTGCGAGTAAACGTGTAAAAAATGAGCTTAACCAACTGACAACCGCATTGCTTGCCTAGGAGCTAATTAAAGTGGCATTAATCTGTCTCGCTGAAGAATATACGCTCATTTTTAAGGTAGGGTGCTTTCATCGTAACGCTATAATTAATGATGAATTATGTTATCTTCAGCCCTGAAGCGCGATTAAAGTAGGTAATTTTTGTAATGGGGGGGGTTGCTATATTTATTTGATGGCTTTATAGTAAGGAATAGAGGTAGATTTGACAAGATTTTAGCTATAGTAAATTGGTATTGGGCAAAACCTTAGCTTAGTCAGGATAGATGATTTAGCTTGATATAAGCTTTGCTATTTTTATAACTAGTTTTTGATTGCCGTAATTGATAATTTTAAATGTAAGATATAAAATTAGGTCATCACATAATTTATTGGGTGTTAACAGATGAAATATAAGTTTGGTTTTAGATTAGTTAAAGTAGCCGGGGTAGTCTGTTCGGCAGTGCTGATAGGCAGTAACACTGCCTACGCGATTGAAGTTACTACAGGAACAGATGGTCGGGGAATTAACGCGGGATCTCGCTTAGTAGAGGAGAGTGATTTAACTCCTCTTTCTAACGCCGCTAGTACGGCCGATTCTAAAGCAGTCGTTGCTGATGCCAAAGCAGTCAATGCCGATGCCAAAGCAACAAGAGCCAGTATTGCTGCTAGTACGGCCGATTCTAAAGCAGTCGTTGCTGATGCCAAAGCAGTATCAGCCGGTCGTGCCGCTAGTGTAGCCGATTCTAAAGCAGTCGTTGCTGATGCCAAAGCAGTCACTGCTGATAACAAAGCAGTATCAGCCGGTCGTGCCGCTAGTGTAGCCGATTCTAAAGCAGTCGTTGCTGATGCCAAAGCAGTCACTGCTGATAACAAAGCAGTATCAGCCGGTCGTGCCGCTAGTGTAGCCGATTCTAAAGCAGTCGTTGCTGATGCCAAAGCAGTATCAGCCGGTCGTGCCGCTAGTGTAGCCGATTCTAAAGCAGTCGTTGCTGATGCCAAAGCAGTCACTGCTGATAACAAAGCAGTATCAGCCGGTCGTGCCGCTAGTGTAGCCGATGCCAAAGCAGTCGTTGCTGATGCCAAAGCAGTCACTGCTGATAACAAAGCAGTATCAGCCGGTCGTGCCGCTAGTGTAGCCGATTCTAAAGCAGTCGTTGCTGATGCCAAAGCAGTCACTGCTGATAACAAAGCAGTATCAGCCGGTCGTGCCGCTAGTGTAGCCGATTCTAAAGCAGTCGTTGCTGATGCCAAAGCAGTCACTGCTGATAACAAAGCAGTATCAGCCGGTCGTGCCGCTAGTGTAGCCGATTCTAAAGCAGTCGTTGCTGATGCCAAAGCAGAAGAAGCGCAAGATCGCGTTGGGCTGATAGAATCAGATACTTCGAATGGTGAGGTTGCGGTACGCCGTGCACAAATAGGTAGTGGTGGTTTATCGGTTTCTGCAGGGGATACCAGCCTGACCAGTGCAGATGGGACCAGTCTAAAGATCAATAATCAGGGGATTAGTGGTAACAGCGCTGATGGTAGTGCCAAATTAACGGTGCGTAACGGTGAGATCAGCCAGTTAGTGACTAATTCTGACGGCAATACCCATGGGTTGGTGATAGGGCAAGAAAGGACGACCTTAAGCGGTGGAAGCAACAGCACTTATATGACCTTGGATGATAACGGAGTGCGCTTTGGTAAGATGAGCAATAATCGCCCGGTCAAGGTGACAGGGGTGGCTGATGGTAAGGAAGATTATGATGCGGTGAACTTCCGCCAGCTGGATAAAGTTAATAAAGGAGTGGCGATGGGCATGGCGATGGATGCTATTCCGCAGGACTTTGCGCGCAATCATAATTATGCGTTGGGTGTAGGTGCTGGTCGTTTTAATGACCAGAATGCGGTCGCACTGGGCATGTTTTATCGCGATACTGACTGGAACTTAACTTATAGCCTTAAAGTGGCCCATGCCTCAGGTAATAAACGGGTGGAACAATCGGCCTCTCTGGGGATAGGTTGGTCATTCTGACAGAGTAATAATATACATACGCCTTTTTCTTGTCTTTTTCTACACGGTGATTGTGCGCATACTATTGGCCAGTATTTTTTACTGGCCTTTTAGTATATTCAGCGTAAGCGCCGCAGAGCCTGTAGATGCCCATTATCAGCTTATTAGTTGCTCGGTGGATATGCAAACCACGCAAAACCCCACCTATTATCATCTGCCAGGGGTGAATACTGTTATTAGCTGTGAGCAGGGCGGCAATGCCCGTGAAGATATGTTGGTGGGCACTCTGCACGATTTCTATAATGAAGGTTGGCGGCTGGTGCAAGTGGTTAATATTGATAATCGGCTGATGACCAAGACCCAATCAGTGCCCTATTCGTGGCTGTATCTGGAAAGATCGCTTCGTTAGCTTTTCTCTCTATTTCTGTAAGCAAGACAATCTACGCCACCTCGTTTGGGATTATGCTTTCATCATAAATCACTGTGTCATTGTCAGTGTATATTTCCATTAGTATTTTTTACAGGAATGGAATAAAAACCAACACAAGACCGTGAGCAACAATTTATAATTACCAGAATTACCTTTTCAACATTGAAACAAATAGACACCAATCTGATATCTTGCTCTTTTTGTATGGGCAAGGATCATCAGGTAGGCAAATATTATTCCTACATTGATGGGCTGGATGTAACAGTCGGATCAGCTTCTTTGGCAGCGTGAATAGCTTTTTCTATGCGTTCGCGGTAGGTTTGTTGTACAATTTTATTGTAGATGGAAAAGCGCTGGAGAAACACTTTATTTTTGTGCTGGTGAGCGGTAAACTGGTCCTTATGCTCACTTAGCGCCCGTTTTACTGCCGCTGCCCCTTTATGGACATCAAAACCGGGATAAAAATAGCCTACCTCCTTGAAATAAAGTGAGTTATGTACCAACGGGATAGTATGATAAATTGCTTCCAGTGACAGGTAGTTAAGGCCGTTATTCCAGTGGTGCGACAATAAGATATCCGGGTGGACAAATACTCCATCAAAGCGGCAGCGATCAGAGAAAAATACTTTATCTTGGACTACATTGGTATTTAAGCTGGGCATGTTGGTGACGATATTATTGAGAAAATAGGGTTTGTCTTTAATTTCATCCCCATTGACGATAAAGGCATGATGAAAGGCATCCGGATCATCACGATACAAGGCTTCAATAATTGCCAGTGGCACCAGCGAATTTTTAATAACGCTTAAATTAGGTTCCATCACATAGATATTAGGCGTGGATCTGAAATCTTTACGGCCGAACCCTTTTTTATTGATAAACTTAGGGTTCCAAATAAATGGAATAATCTCGCAGGGCGCTGAGTATAAAATTTCCAGATAACTTTGATGATAAGCATGATGCGGTGATATCCACAGATAATCAATGTCGCCAACCACGTGCTGCAAACCACCTTCTTCATTTTTATAGAGAATATGTTCCATATCCATGATAAGTGAAGCGCCGTAATGAATAGAGACAATCTTGGCGCC
The DNA here is from genome assembly GCA_965199725.1 of Methylophagaceae bacterium. Lineage (GTDB taxonomy): Bacteria > Pseudomonadota > Gammaproteobacteria > Nitrosococcales > Methylophagaceae. Next base: position 744,381 of record OZ241321.1, on the reverse strand, counting down.
CAGTGAGCGCAGGATTTTTTTCTCGTCATCAGTCTGTATTGCGCCTGCTTCAAAAAAGAGATCTATTTTTTGCTTAGCTTGTTTAAGTTCATCTAGGGTGCAGATAGTGAATAATTTGCCGGTGTTTAACTTAAGTTTTTGGTTATCGCGCGCGGTTTCAGTAATTAGGATCACGGTATGACCGAGTAATTCAAATAATTCATATAGCAGGATGATATTTTGCGAAATACCGTTAGCATAGAGCATCTCAGTATCAATATTATCAATAATGCTGATAGCGATGGTGTAGTGCTTGTCTACCATTATTTAGCTTAATAAAATATAGCAAATAAATTATAGCGGTTTTTGTCTGATTTGGGTTGTTATTTCAGCCAGCGCATACCAATGATAAATGCCAGCAGTGTCATCATTGCTGCTAGATTAAAGGTGGTCGTTGGCCCAGGTGACAGCCACAAATAGCCGCTTATCAGGCTGCCCAGCGCACCGCCAGCACCAAAACCAATACCGCTGTAAAGCGCTTGTCCCAGACCTTGATGATTGCCACTGAAATGCTGGTATACCCAAGCAATGGCAGCGGCATGAAAGGCGCCAAAACTGGCAGCATGGAGGAGTTGCGCTACCAGTAACATGGTTAGTGATTGGGGGGAAAATCCAATCATCAGCCAACGGACTGTAGCGAGCAGCAGACTGATTAACAAAATGGGGGTGCTGCCAAGTGCTGTCAGCCAGCGATGCATAAATAAAAATACTGCCATTTCGGCAATTGGACCCAGTGCCCACAAGCTACCTATCAGGCTGGTACTGTAACCGTAGCTTTCCAGATAGAGAGTATAAAAGGTGTAATAAGGCCCGTGACTTAGCTGAAGTAACAGGCAGATGATTAAAAATGCAATGACATCAGCGCGGGTCAAGAGCGCTGTGAGTGTATTATCATGGTGGGGGTCTTTTGGTAATGCTGATGATTCTGGCACCGTCAGACTAACCAGCCATATGGTTGTTAGCGCTACTAAGATGGCAGGGGGGATAATGTCAGTATTTAGATTATCTACCAGTTTGCCGATGACGATGACTGCAATAATAAAGCCAATAGACCCCCATAGACGTATTTTGCTGTAGTGGTGATGCTGGGTGCCAAGGTGTTGGAGGGTAGCGGTTTCAAACTGTGCCAGCGGTGCATGCCAGAAAAAACTAAAGCAGAGAGTAATAACAGCGACTGCCAGATAACTGTCGGCAACGAGCATGGCAGCAAAGGCAAGTGCGGCGATAAAACTTGCCCAGCGCACTGTTTGCATCCTGTGACCACACAGATTAACAACCCATGCCCAGATAGTGGGCGCAACAATACGGGTAATCAGTAATATAGCGGTAAGCTGGCCGATTTCTCTAGCAGTAAAGCCCTGTGCGGCAAGGTACAGCGTCCAATAGGGCAATAGCACGCCCAAAGAGGCAAAATAGCAGAAATAAAAGCCAGACAGCCGCCAGTAAGGGGTGGCGTTTAATAACCCCATTTTTATGGGTTAGTGGGGACGATCGGGGTGGCGTTGTCTACATCTTTATTCTGCCCACGATGGCGCAGCAGATGATCCATCAGCACAATCGCCAGCATTGCTTCGGCAATCGGGGTAGCGCGAATACCAACACAGGGATCATGGCGGCCTTTGGTAACCAACTTTATTGCTTCGCCATCTTCATTGATACTGTTGCTAGGAATGCTTAAGCTGGAAGTTGGTTTGAGGGCGATGCTGACGGTGATTGCTTGCCCGCTGGAGATGCCCCCTAAAATGCCGCCAGCGTTGTTGCTGGTAAAACCTTCTGGGGTCATTTCATCGCAGTGTTCACTGCCAAGCTGGGTGATAGCATTAAAGCCTGCACCTATTTCCACCCCTTTTACTGCGTTAATGCCCATCATTGCTGCAGCAATGTCAGCGTCTAGTTTGGCAAACACTGGTTCACCAAGCCCAGAGGGTACATTGTCAGCGATGATATTGATGCGTGCGCCGATTGAGTTGCCTTTTAAACCCTTCATATAGTCGGCAATTTGTTGTTCTTTGTCCGCGTCAGGGCAGAAAAACAGGCTATTCTCCCTCTGTGACCAGTCAACTGAGGTAATGCTGATGGAGCCTAATTGTGCTAGATAGCCACGAATAATTATCTGGTGCTTATGTGCTAGATATTTTTTGGCAATGGCACCAGCGGCTACCCGCATTGCTGTTTCGCGCGCAGAAGCACGACCGCCACCCCGCCAGTCACGGCGACCATATTTTTGCTGATAGGTGTAATCAGCATGTGATGGGCGGAACTTATCGCTAATCGCACGGTAGTCTTTTGATCGCTGATCGGTGTTATGAATTAGAAGGCCAATCGGTGTGCCAGTGGTTTTGCCTTCAAACACGCCAGAGAGAATGCTGACTTCGTCGGCTTCTTTGCGCTGCGTTTCAAAGCGGGTTTTACCTGGGCGGCGGCGGTCTAATTCTGTCTGAATATCAGCTACGTTCAAGTCAAGACCAGGTGGGCAGCCGTCAACCACACAGCCGAGCGCGGGGCCATGGCTTTCACCAAAGGTGGTCACAGTAAATAATGTTCCTATAGTGTTGCCTGCCATAGCATCCTCACTTTACATTAGACGATAAACAGGGAGGCAAACCCTAAAAAGGCGACAAAACCGACCACATCGGTAATGGTAGTGAGCAACACACCTCCTGACAGGGCAGGATCAATGCGGTAATGTTTGAGTAGCAACGGAATGGTCACCCCTGCCAGCGCCGCCGAGCTTAAATTAACAATAATGGCTGCACCAATCAACAGCCCCAGTAGTATACTGTTAAACCACAGGCCAGCAACAATAGCAATAGCCAGTGCCCAGATGATACCATTTATTGCGCCGACTGCCAGTTCTTTGCGCAAAAGCCAACGCTGATTGCCACTGTTGACTTGCCCCAGTGCCAGTGCGCGGATAACCAGCGTAAGCGTTTGGCTGCCAGCTACGCCGCCCATACTGGCGACAATGGGCATCAGCACTGCCAGCGCAACCTGTTTTTCAATGGTGGTATCAAATAGGCCAATTACCCAGGCAGCTAAAAACGCAGTGAGCAGATTAATCCCTAACCACAATGAGCGCCGATGGACACTTTTTTTCACTGGTGCAAAGGTGTCTTCGTCTTCACTTAAACCTGCCATGCTGAGCATGGTATGTTCGGCATCATCACGAATGACATCGACTACATCATCAATGGTAATGCGTCCGAGCAAGTGGCGACCTTCTTTATCAACCACTGGTGCAGAGATAAGATTATGTTTTTCAAAACGATGGGCGACATCGCGCTCGGGCATATTGGCAACAATCGCTTCTACTTGATGCGACATAATGCGGCTAACCGTTGTCGCGCGACTGTGGCTGACCAGTTTTGCCAGCGGCAGGGTGCCAAGATACTGATCATGCCTGTCAACTACATATAGACTGTCAGTATTATCTGGTAACGCTGTTAACATGCGCAGATAGCGCAACACAACTTCTAGGGTAATATCAGAGCGTACTGTAACAATATCAGTATTCATCATGCCGCCGGCGGTGTCTTCATCATAGGCCAGTGCTGTTTCAACGCGGCGGCGATGCTGGCTATCCATTGCGGTCAATACTTTATTGGTAATGTGCCCGGGCAGATTTTGCAGAATATCGGCGATATCATCTACGTCCATATCTTCTGCGGCGCTGACCAAATCAGCGGTATCCATGTAGTCTATTAAGTTGGCGCGCACATCCTCACCAACAAATGCCAGAATGTCGCCGCGCAAGTCAGGACTGATAATTGACCAGCAGACCTGACGTTCCTGTGGTGGCAATGATTCCAGTAAATGCGCTGTTTCTGCCGGATGCAGGCTTGCTAGCAGGCGCTTCATGCGTACAAAGCGACCGCTGGTCATTGCGTCTGCTAAGGTATCAATGACGCGGCGTTCGCCGTGGTAGTGTTCTGTTGCAGCCATTATCAGGTCTTTTTAAGGATTAGTCCTCTATTATTCTAGCGTGACTGGTACCTTTTAGCTAACCTGTGGAAGAATTAATGTTGTATGTCGCCCGCTATCTAGCACCTAATATCTAATAAACAAGAAAAGGCAAATACAAGGCGCTATCAGCAAGAGCAGTGCTGCAATCAAGGACTGTTGCTAACGGCATAGTCAGTTATTAGGCGCTTGTTTGACAGTTTTTGCAGGTCTTTAATTACAGGTCAAATAAAAATTTGTTTAATAGCGACTGGGCTGGTTAATCTGTGTAAGCAATGCTTCAGCATCCAGCGCATTGGCCATATTGATAATATCAAGGGTGTTGGCGGGTAGTTGGGTCAGATCAGTTTCATTAATGATTTGTTTGATTTCCAGTAGCGCGCTGGGGTGCACACTGAACGAGGTCAGCCCCATGGCAAGCAACAGACGGGTGTAGCGTGGATCACCTGCCATTTCGCCACACATAGAAACAGGTGTATTCTGTTTTTTGCCGGCTTTAAGCGTGGTATGAATCAAGCGCAGTACTGCTGGGTGTAGGGGATCATATAGATAATTGACGTGATCATTGATGCGATCAATGGCAAGTGTGTATTGAATCAGATCGTTGGTGCCAATGGATAAAAAATCAACCTGACTGGCCAGCATTTCAGCACATACCGCGCTGGCGGGCACTTCAATCATCACACCAGTTTCAATGTGACGGTCATACTCCAGTCCCTCACGATCCAGCGCTGACTTACATTGCTCCAGTAAATAAAGTGCCTGGATTAACTCTTTTTGGGTGGTAATCATTGGAAACACAATTTTCAGTTTGCCATACACTGATGCGCGCAAAATTGCCCGCAGTTGAGTACGGAACATGTCGGGTTGATTTAAGCATAAGCGAATGGCACGCAGACCGAGCGCCGGATTGCTTATCGTACTGTCACGACCACCATCCACAGTTTTGTCGGCACCCAGATCAAAGGTGCGGATAATGACTGGGTGATTACCCATGTTCTCTACCACATCACGGTATGTCGCCAGTTGTTCTTCTTCTTCTGGTGGGCTGGCGCGATTCATGTATAAAAACTCGGTGCGATAAAGACCAATGCCTTCAGCAGCAACAGACCCAAGCAGGACGACATCTTTGGATAGCTCAGCATTAGCCAAAAGGCTTATGGCAGTGCCGTTTTTAGTTTTGGTTGGCTCAAGTTTATAGCGGCTTAAAGAAGCAATGTGTTGGGCAAGTACATCACGCTTTTTTTGATACTCAGCAATAATATTGTCATCAGCACCAGCAATTAGTATGCCGCTATTGCCATCCACAATCAGCACTTCATCATTGCGAATATAACGCCGTAACGCGTGAATGCCAACAATGGCAGGTATGCCTAAACTACGTGCTAGAATGGTAGTGTGTGACGAGGTACCGCCATGTTCAGTGACAAATGCTGCCACACCCTGATGCTGCATTAATACCGTGTCTGCTGGGGTCAGATCATTGGCAATAATGATATGGTCTTTTAAGCGATCATGGCTGATATCAGGCTGGCTAGAATCTCTACCAGCAAGATTGCGATGAATGCGGCCCACTACATGATCAAGATCGTCCTGACGGGTGCGCAGGTAGGGATCGTCCATTTCATTAAATACATTAACCAAGGCATCACGCTGTAGCTGCAATGCCCACTCGGCGTTATAGCGACGACGACGGATCATGGTGATGGGCGTTTTGGTCAGCGATGAATCTTTCAGCATCAGCAAATGGGTGTCAATAAATCCAGTTACATCATCAGGCGCGTTGGCTGGTACATGGTTAAGGGTTTGTTTCAGTTGCTGGCGTGTTTTTTCAATAGCAGTGGTTAGGCGGGCAATTTCGTTATCAACTTCATGTTCGGTAATAAAGTATTCGCGTATATCTGGCTGATTGTCGAGCAGGATGCGCGCTTTGCCAATGGCAATGCCACGTGATGCGCCAATGCCTTGCAATTCCAGAATCATTCACTTTCCCCAAAGTAATCGTTAATCAGCGCTTCTATCTGTGCTAAAGCGGCAGCTTCGTCTTCGCCCTCAGCACGTACGGTAATTGTGCTGCCTTTGGCAGCTGCCAGCATCATTAACCCCATAATACTTTTACCGTTAACTATGTGCTGATTATGGCTAATACTGATATCTGCCTTAAATGCTGATGCGGTAGTAACGAGTTTGGCTGCTGCGCGTGCGTGCATACCTAGCTTATTAATGATGCAAAAGCGTTGTTCTATCATAGTGCAGGTGCTACATGAAGGCATGGTGCGACGCCTTCTTTGCCGCCGCTAATGGCTTTTTGTTTGAGCTTTTCCAGATCAAGATTTGCGTAGTTAAATACCCGCACTAACATGGGAAGGTTAAGGCCAGAAACAATGCGTACAACTTTATTGTTGGCGACTGTGCAGGCAATGTTACTTGGGGTAGATCCAAACATATCAGTCAGAATTAACACGCCCATACCTTGATCTAGATCAGCAATGTTGCTATTTAGCTCATGGCGTATCCTGTCAGGGTCGTCATTCATGCTGATTGACAGCACTTTGGTTGGTGGTAGAGTGCAACACGCCAGCATCTGCTGTGCAGTGACGATAAGCTCGTTACCGATCTGATTGTGCGATATGATCAGGATACCAACAGTCATTGCTTTGTACCACTCGTTGCGGGCGCAGATACCTGAAGCAGACTTTCCTGCATGGATAGCCAAGTCATGATACGGGTAACCAGCGAGGCGGGCGTTGTCAGTGCCAGAGTTAGCACTGGTAAGTCTTGTGTGCAGATCGTGTATGGCGTGAGTGCAGGCGCGATGCTGCTGGGCTGATTGGATGTAGCTACCAACCGAATAATATGGTGTAAGAAAGCATGTGGTGCCACACAGCTATTGCCAAACACTGAAGGTAGGCAGACAATCCCCAGCTCGCGGCTATGGAGTAATCCTGCCAGCATTGGGGGACACTGGCCGATGATATGCCCGTTGGCATCGCGACTGAACTCAACTACATCATCGGCAATTAATTGATGCTGGTGGTTAATAAGCTCCAGTGCCAGACTGCTTTTGCCAATACCGGCGGCACCAATAATCAGTACACCAACACCAGAAATGGCAACAAATACCCCGTGATGATTTTCAGATGGGTATTGCTGAAGCCTCATGCGCACTTAACTTCATTAATTGCCAGTAACATGCTGAACAGTAGCGCTGAATCAGTACTGTTGCGAATAGACTGGCAAATATCGTCATCACGTAATACCGCGACAATATTGGCTAAATTATCTAAGTGATTGTTATCATTTATTGGCACCAGCAGGCCATAGATAATATCTACTGGCTGATTATCAGCGGCGGCGTAATCAATTGGTGTTGCCAGAGTCATCATGGCGGCAATGGTGCGGTTCAACCCTGCCACTCTTGCATGTGGGATGGCCACCCCTTTGCCAAGACCAGTACTGCCCAGTCGTTCGCGCTCTATTAACGCCTTAAAGATACAGTTGGCGGAAATCGCATGGGCGTTACTGGCAAGTAGCAGGCTTAATTTTTCAATTAATCTTTTTTTGCTATTAACATGCTGATCCTGACAGCAGATATTATTGGCATTAACAAGCAGGGTTGCAATAGTCATGGCAGATAGTTAGTGTAGACTGGTTAACTGGAAGGGTTATATTTCATATTAGCGCCATCAACCCGATGATGGTTTTTCAGTTTGTTTTTGTGCTTGATGATCTGTCTGTCCAGCTTGGCGACTAGATGGTCAATGGCGGTGTACATATTATCCTGTACATCTGAAGCAAACAGATCGGTACCACTGGCGTGGACAGTTGCTTCTGCCCGCTGGCGTTTTTTGGCTACATCCAGCACAACATGGACGTTGGTTACATGATCAAAATGACGACTGAGTTTTTGAAACTTGTTATGGGTATGGTCACGCAGGCTGTCAGTAATCTCAATGTGTCGTCCGCTTAAGTTTAATTGCATCATTTTCTCCTAGCTATTATCAAAGTTAACAAAAACAACTGGATCAGACCAGTCTCTTACGTTGGCTTGATGGCGATATTGCCATCACCTCTCGGTATTTGGCGACTGTTCTGCGGGCAACTTTAATGTCTTTTTCGCCAAGTATAGTCGCAATTTTGCTATCGCTGAGCGGCTTGGTCGGGTTTTCATCAGCAACCAGTTTTTTGATGATGGCACGAATAGCGGTCGCCGAATGTTCCCCACCTTCATTAGAACTGACAGTATTAGAAAAGAAATGTTTCAATTCATAAACACCGCGTGGTGTATGCAGGTATTTTCCGGCGGTTGCCCTTGATATAGTTGACTCGTGCATACCGATTTTGTTGGCAATATCACTTAATGCCAGTGGCTTTATACCTTCATCACCTTGTTCTAAAAAATTCTGCTGGTGATAGACAATGGCGGTAGCCACTTTGAGCAAGGTTTCATTGCGGCTTTGCAGGCTTTTTAACAACCAGCGTGCTTCCTTCAGACAGTCCTTCAAGTAAATGTTATCAGCGCTACTATCAGCACGTTTGATAAGCTGGGCGTAATGGCTTGCTATCTTCAGAGGTGGCGCATTATCTGTATTAAGCGATAATTGCCATTGGCCATAAACTTTGTATGTATATACATCAGGGGTGATATATTCGGTGGTTTGACTGTTTATCTGGCTACCAGGTCGGGGATTTAACTGCTTAATACTGTTAAGCAGATCATTGAATGTGTCATCATCAACACCTAGCGCCTTTTTTATTTGCGCAATATCATGATTCGCCAGTGCATCAAGATGGTCGGTCACCAGTGCGGTCAGCCTGTCGCGGGTGGTGCCTTCATCACACTGCTTTAACTGAATAAGCAGACATTCACGCACACTACGCGCTGCCACCCCAACTGGATCAAATCGCTGAATACGTTGAATGACTGCTTCAATGTCAGCAAGGTCTGGACAGGGCATATCCAGACTTTGCTGAATATCAGTGAGCGAGGCGGTCAGATAGCCATCGTCATTGACGGCATCAATCACCGCCATGGCAATTTTTTCATCAAGGCTAGAAAATGGCGTCAACTGCATCTGCCATAGCAGATGAGTGTGCAGATTGTTGCCTGTGATATTTTCATTATAACTGCCAACAGAGTCGTTATTATCATGGCTCTGGCGCGCTAAATTAATAGGCAGGCTTTCATAGGTGTCTTCCCACTCACTGTCTATGGGCAGTTCATCAGGGATATCAGTATGTTCTAGCTGCCCCGATTCTAAAACAGTGGGTTCATCATGATTGTCCTGTTGATCGCTGTCATGGCTAAAGGCAAATTGTTCTTCCAGTTCAAGCAGTGGGTTGTTTTCCAACGCTGCTTGAATTTCGGTTTGTATTTCAAGTGACGATAACTGCAACAAGCGTAGCGCCTGTTGCAGCTGCGGGGTCATTGACAGTGTTTGCCCCGTTCTAAGTTGTAGTGAAGCTTTCACTAAAATTTAGCTAGTATGACAATATGTTCATATATTCATAATAACCCAAGCGCCGGCCTATTGGTACAGGCAGATGATAAAAATTGTTATTTGGGAAAGTATTCCTTAATCATTCGGGATAATTCGCTCATTCATAATCAATTTATTATCTGTATTATACTACCACGTTGTTGAGTATTTGTGGTTGGCAATCTATTGCAGATTTAACACAGCTACTCTCTATTTGCCCCCAAGAGCCAGACAGATTGTCTGGCTCTTCCTTTTGTGATTTTATCTATCTTGCGTTATTGTATAAGTGTGACCGCTGTAAGAAAGCTGCAGGCGGGTGTCAGCAAAACTTAAACTCTGCACAGTACGATGACTGGTTACTACAACGGTAATGCCACTTTGCTTTAAGGTTGTTATAATGGTCTCAAGCTGGCGACAGTGGCGTTCATCAAGATGGGAGAAAGGTTCATCCAGCAATACAATATTCGGCTGGTAACTGATAGCCCGAGCAATTGCAATCCGTTTTAATTCTCCACCTGACAGACTGCTGGCTGGCTGGCTGGCAAGATGTTCTGCTCCAACCAGCGCTAACGTCCGGTTGATTAATGTTGGCTGGTGTTGCCGATTGATACCTTGAAGGTGTAGTGCTAGCCTGATATTATCAGCGACTGTACCGTTTAAAAGATAAGGTTGCTGATTGACATAGCCTATCATTCGCCGTTGATCGCAGCTTAACCCGCCGCTGATGACCTGACCATGAAGACTGATGGTGCCTTGACAGGGCCGGTTGACAAAGGCCAGCACATCAAGCAGGGTAGATTTACCACTGCCATTAGACCCAAGCAGAGCGGTACATTGGCTGCTTCCAATAACAAGCTGTGGAATGCTGATAATACACTGACCAGCACGTGTTATCTCGATATTATCAAGCTGATACGCTGCATTCACACTGCTGACCGTTGTATCCATGACAGGGCAAAGGTCACTATAAAAGCAATGGCAAGGAGCAGCATACCAAGCGCCAGGGCAAAGGCAAATTCGCCCTTGCTGGTTTCTAGGGCAATGGTCGTGGTCATGGTGCGGGTTGATCCGGCAATGTTGCCACCTACCATCATTGCTGCGCCTACTTCGCCAATTGCGCGACCAAAGCCGGCAATAATCGCAGCCATCAGAGCAAATCGCGTTTGTCTGGCAACATAGACAGCCAGTGATATGTTTTTAGCGCCAAGACTTCTCAGCGTTGGTACTAGTCGTGAGTCGGCGCTGGCGACTGCCGCAATGGTTAAATTGGCTATAATCGGTATAATCAATAAGGCTTCAGCAATGATAATGGCTGCTGGTGTATATAATAACCCCAAATACCCCAGTGGACCCATGCGGCTGAACAGTCCATACAGCACTAGGCCAATCACTACAGTTGGCAATGCCATCAGGGTGTTGAGCAGATGTTGCAACAGTGCTTTGCCGCTGAATGAATTAAGGGCAATAGTCATGCCTACTGGGACTGCGATGATAGCGGCCAGCAATGCTGCCGCTGTGGAGATAGCCACTGATGTAGTTACCACCTGGTACATGGCGCTGTCAAAGGTAATAATAAGCTGGGCAGCCTCAGTCAACGAATCAGTGAAGTATGCCATAGCGTACTTCTCAGTCTACCAGCCCCAGACGCTTACAAATAGTTAGTGTTGGCTGTGCGCGATTCATGGTGTAAAAATGCAGACCAGGTGCACCCATAGCAAGCAATCTCGCACTGAAATCGGTGATAAAATCTACTGTAAATGCTTGTAATGACGGCAGATCGTCACCAAAATCTACCAGCCTTTTATGTAGCCAGCGTGGAATTTCAGCGCCACAGTTAGCAGAAAACCTTGCTAGGGACGCAAATTGATTAATTGGCATAATGCCAGGCACGATGGGGATCGTAATCCCAATCTGCTGACAGCGATTAACAAAGTCACCGTAAGCATCAGCATTGTAAAAATATTGGGTCAGCGCACCGTCAGCACCAGCATCCACTTTGCGCTTGAAATTACTGAGATCGCTGGCAGCAGAGGGCGCCTGTGGGTGCACTTCTGGGTAGGCAGCTACTTCAATAGTAAAATAATCACCAGTCTGCTTACGAATAAAGGTAAGTAACTCATTGGCGTAACGAAAATCACCTGCATTACGCATGCCTGAAGGCAGATCGCCGCGCAGAGCAACAATGCGGTGGATATTGTATTGCTTAAATGTATCCAACAGGGCACCAATACCGCTTTTAGTCGCGCCAATGCAGGATAAATGAGGTGCAGCGTCAATACCAGTAGCAGGCTTATCCTGCTGGATAGCGATGACTGTGTCTGTAGTATTATTCTGGGTGTTACCACCAGCGCCAAAGGTGACCGAATAAAAGACGGGTGTCAATGGCGTTAATTGTCGCCTGACTTCAGCGGTACCAGCCATCCCTGCGACTGTTTTTGCTGGAAAAAATTCGCAACTGATAATAGCCATTTGCTTAAATTATCACGGCAACAGGGCACACAGTCAACAGGCTAATAGCGATAGTGGGGGGGCTTGTACGGGCCTTTTTTATTCATATCCAGATAATCTGCCTGCTCATCTGTCAGTGTGGTCAAGCTAGCATTAATACGATCAAGATGGAGTCTGGCCACATGCTCATCAAGTAATTTGGGCAGGGTATAAACCTTATTGTTATAACGGTCAGTATGTTGCCATAGCTCAATCTGCGCCATGACCTGATTGGTAAATGATGCTGACATGACAAAGCTGGGGTGACCAGTGGCGCAACCAAGATTAACCAGCCGTCCTTCGGCCAGCAGTATCAGGCTTTTGCCGTTGGGGAATACAACTTCATCTACCTGATCTTTAATGGGTATCCACTGGTAGTCGCGCAGGGCTGATACCTCAATTTCAGCATCAAAGTGACCGATGTTACAGACAATTGCATTATCTTTCATTGCCAACATGTGGTGATGATCAATTGCCTTGATATTGCCGGTAGCGGTTACAAATATATCGCCGACTGGTGCTGCTTCATCCATGGTAACTACTCGGTAACCTTCCATTGCTGCTTGCAAGGCGCAGATGGGGTCAATCTCGGTTATCATGACTGTTGCCCCCATACCAGCAAATGCCTGTGCGCAACCCTTGCCAACATCACCATAGCCGAGCACTACGCAGACCTTGCCAGCGATCATGGCATCGGTTGCCCGTTTAATGCCATCCAGCAGAGACTCGCGGCAACCGTACAGGTTATCAAACTTGGATTTGGTGACTGAATCGTTAACGTTGATTGCTGGTATGCGCAACTTGCCATGATTTTCCATCTCATACAGGCGATGTACACCCGTGGTAGTTTCTTCTGATACCCCTTTTATGGTCGCCAGTAGATCAGGGTAGTCGTTGTGTACTAGCGCAGTCAGATCACCGCCATCATCTAAAAGCAGATTTGGTCGCCAGCTATTGGCACCAAACAGGGTCTGTTTAATGCACCAGACAGCCTCATCTTCGCTTTGTCCTTTCCAAGCAAATACCGGAATACCTTTACTCGCTATCTTTGCCGCTGCATGATCCTGCGTGGAAAATATATTGCATGATGACCAGCGTACTTCAGCACCCAGTGCAACTAGGGTATCTATCAATACCGCTGTCTGGATGGTCATGTGCAGGCAACCAGCAATACGTGCGCCTGCCAGCGGTGCTTGCCCAGCATATTGTGCCCGCAGGGCCATCAGACCAGGCATTTCCTTTTCGGCAATGCAGATTTCTTTGTGTCCCCAATCAGCAAGACTTATGTCAGCGACTTTATAATCAGGAGTGGGTTTATTAATTGGTGAAAGCATATGTTTTAGTCTCAATTAGTTATGTGATATTGGCGGCATCTCGCAAGGTGTCGACCATATCAGTATGCTCCCAGGTAAAACCAGCCTCTTCGCGACCAAAATGGCCATAGGCGGCTGTTGCCAGATAGACAGGACGGATAAGATTCAACCTTTCAATGAGTTTGGCCGGGCGCAAATCAACATGCCTGCGCACCAGATTGGCTAGTTTATTGCTGGCAAGTTTACCAGTGCCAAAGCTATTGATATTAACCGATGTTGGTTCAGTCACACCAATGGCATAGGATAGCTGGATTTCGCAGCGATCAGCCAAGCCAGCCGCCACGATATTTTTGGCGATATAACGACCAGCATAAGCAGCGCTGCGATCCACTTTAGATGGGTCTTTACCCGAAAATGCCCCACCACCGTGTCGTGCCATGCCGCCATAGGTATCGACGATAATTTTGCGCCCGGTCAGGCCACAATCGCCTACTGGACCGCCAATTACAAACTGGCCTGTGGGGTTAATATAAAATTTGGTGTCACGATTCAACCATTTGGACGGCAAGATTGGTTTGATAACAAGCTCCATCAGCGCCTCCTCCAATTTGTCACGTGTTATCTCCGGGCTGTGCTGAGCGGATAGCACCACTGCATCAATCATTACCGGTCTATCATCCTCGTATATAAAAGTCACCTGACTTTTGCCATCAGGACGCAGCCACGGCAGGGTATCATCTTTACGCAGATTAGCCAGCCGCTTGACCAGACGGTGAGCATAGATAACAGGTGCTGGCATCAGCACATCAGTTTCATTGCTGGCATAACCAAACATTAAGCCCTGATCGCCAGCACCCTGCTCTTCTTTTGGCCTGTCAACCCCCCTGGCAATATCAGCAGATTGTTTACCAATCAGCGACATGACCGCGCAAGTGTTACCATCAAAGCCAATATCAGAGTTGGTATAGCCAATATCAGTAATTGTTTTGCGTACCACTGCTTCCAGATCTACCCACGCTGTGGTGGTGATTTCACCGGCGATAATAGCAACACCGTTTTTAATCATTGCTTCACAGGCAACCCGTGCTTTAGGGTCCTGGCGTAGAATCTCGTCTAATACGGCATCTGACAGTTGATCGGCGATTTTATCCGGGTGCCCTTCTGATACAGACTCAGATGTAAATGTATAGCGGCTCAAGCAGACCTCATTTGTATTCCAATGTTTGGTATAACAGATGGTTTTGCATGATTGCAGGCCCACTTTCATACTAAACGAACGCCGTTAACTAAAAATGAGTGAATAAGGCTGGCAGGTAAGCCTGTTGCAACGTTCCGTTGGATTCACAGTCTGGAAATTGTAGTCCGTCCAGGTAGAAAATGCAAGCATAGTGAAGTAATCGCTTTACTTTACATCAAAGCATGTTACTGTAAGTTTGTTGTTAATAATGATTGCCATCTTTTTAATGCTACCGCTACCGCCATGCCGCCTGCCAGTTGCACAGTTATCGTAGCGCCTCAACTGGCGGTTGCCCCCATGCTTAAGTGGACTGACAGGCACTGCCGCTATTTTCTGCGGTTGTTATCTAGGCACTGGTGGCTGTATACAGAAATGATCACTACCAATGCGTTGTTGTATGGGCCGCGTGACAGATTATTGGCGCATGATCCGACTGAGGCACCCGTCGCACTGCAACTAGGCGGCGCTGATCCTGCGGCATTAGCCGAATGTGCTCTTATGGGCGAGCAGGCAGGTTACAACGCTATTAATCTCAATGTCGGCTGCCCGAGCAGCCGTGTACAGGCTGGTCGTTTTGGGGCATGTTTAATGACTGAACCGCTTCTGGTTGCTGAGTGCGTAGCGGCAATGCGTGCGCGGGTGACAATTCCGGTGACCGTTAAAACTAGGTTAGGTGTTGATAATTATGACAGTAATGAATTTTTAACCCGCTTTATTACTCCGGTTGCTGCTGCTGGTTGTAACCATTTTATTATTCATGCACGTAAGGCATGGCTTAAGGGATTAAGCCCAAGACAAAATCGTGACGTACCGCTGCTTGATTATCACCGAGTCTATCGGATAAAGCGTGATTTTGCTCATCTTGATATCAGTATTAATGGCGGTATTGAGACACTGACGGAGACTGAAAAGCAGTTAATGCACGTTGATGGCGTGATGCTGGGACGTGCTGTCTATCATAACCCTTATCTACTGGTGCACAGTAACCGCCGCATATTTAATGACGATTATATGCCGTCGCGCCATCAGGTGATTAATATGTTGTTGCCCTATATTGATAGGCAACTGCGGCAGGGGCGTTCTGTGGCTGCCATGACTCGCCATCTTTTGAGTTTTTTTCAAGGCCAGCCCGGTGCTAAGGCATGGCGACGGTATTTAAGTAATCATACTCATTTAATGGGTGCTGGCGTTGAGGTTATCAGCCATGCGCTGGCATTAGTACCGGAACCTTAATCAGCTTGCTACTATCAGCTTAGTTTTGTAAAAAGACACAGGCGTTTGCTATACTTAAGAAGGGTTATGGCGTCAGAACCATTTTTAAGAAAATCAAATCATCATGACTAACCAGTTGAGTGCATCGTTACCGCTATTCTCAGCGATTCAGCCTAGTAATATTGCGCCGCAGATCGATAGTGTGCTACAACAAGCACGGGCAACAGTAGGCACAATGTTAGCCAACAATGAGCAACCGACATGGCAATCTTTGCTATTACCAATGGAGGCAATCAATGCAGAAATTGATGCAGTGTGGGCGCCAGTCAGTCACTTAAATGGGGTAATGCATACAGATGAATTACGCGCTGCCTATAATGCCTGTTTGCCTAAACTAAGCGCGTTTGGTACAGAATTAGGACAGCATCCAGCGCTTTATCGTGCCTATAAGCATATCGCTAACAGTGATTTGTATCATGACTTAGATGTTGGTCAGAGAAAAGTCATTAGTAATGCTTTACGTGATTTTCGTTTGGCGGGTGTTGAACTGCCGCAGAACCAGCGCGATGAGTTTAAACGTCTATCACAGCGGCTTAGCGAGTTAACTGCGCGGTTTGAACAAAATGTGCTTGATGCCACCCATGCATGGAAAAAGCATATTACCGATGAAGCTATGTTGCATGGTTTGCCAGAGTCAAGCAAAGCATTGGCAGCACAATTTGCTCAGCGTCAGGGCTTAACAGGTTGGCTGTTAACCTTAGATTTTCCTTTGTATATGCCAGTGATGAGCTATGCTGATGATCGTAATTTGCGTGAACAGATATACACTGCATTTGTGACTAAGGCCTCTGAAAATGGGCCGCATGCAGGGCAATTTGATAACACGATGGTGATGGCTGATATTATTAAAATCCGCCATAAACTGGCTAATATTGTCGGTTTTGCCAACCATGCTAACTATTCACTGGCGACTAAAATGGCTGAGTCACCGCAAGCGGTGCTGGATTTTTTAACTGATCTGGCTACGCGGGCAAAACCGATAGCTGATCAAGAATATGCTGAATTACAAGCCTATGCCAAAGAGAATGGCGGCATGGATAGCTTGGCTGCATGGGATGTGCCATATTTTGCCGAAAAATTGCGTCAGCAGCGCTACGCTGTTTCACCAGAGGAATTACGGCCTTATTTTCCTGAAGACAAGGTAATGAGCGGATTATTTACTATTGTTAATAGATTATACGGGTTGGTGATTACCGAGCGCCATGATGTTGATGTTTGGCATCAAGATGTGCGCTTTTTTGACATTTTTGATGAAGGCGGTGAGTTGCGTGGTCAGTTTTATCTAGATTTATATGCGCGCGCAGGTAAGCGCGGTGGCGCTTGGATGGATGGTTGTGTTGGTCGGCGACGGCTGACTAACGATATAGTAACGCCAGTAGCTTTTTTAACCTGTAATTTTGCGGAACCAGTGGGCGATAAGCCGGCGCTGTTTACTCATGATGAAGTCACCACCCTGTTCCATGAGTTTGGCCATACCCTGCACCATATTCTGACTAAAATTGACCATGCTGCTGTTGCCGGTATTAACGGGGTACCTTGGGATGCAGTTGAGTTACCTAGCCAGTTTATGGAAAACTGGGCGTGGCAACGTGAGGCGCTGGATATGATTTCTGGTCATTATCAGACTGGCGAGGCATTGCCACCAGCACTATTTGCCAAAATGACCGCAGCGCGCAATTTTCAATCAGCAATGATGCTTATGCGCCAGCTTGAGTTTTCTCTGTTTGATTTTCGCCTTCATCTTGAATATACGCCTGATCATCCAGATCAATTTGCCAACATTTTGGCAGATGTGCGCCAGCAGGTTGCAGTTGTCCCTGTGCCTGATTTTAATCGCTTTGCCCATAGCTTTGCCCATATTTTTGCGGGTGGCTATGCCGCAGGTTATTACAGCTATAAATGGGCAGAGGTACTGTCTGCTGATGCCTTTGCCAAATTTGAGGAAACCGGTATTTTTAACCGTGATACAGGTAATCAGTTTTTGCACAACATTTTGGAGCAAGGCGGTGCCCGTGATCCGATGGATTTATTTATTGCCTTTCGTGGTCGTAAGCCGCGCATTGACGCGCTGCTTTGCCATTCGGGCATTGCTGTTTGATGTATTCACTCATCTGGCGCGATAGTGCTTACTTCTATCTGGCAACTTGCGGCCTAACGCAGTAAAAAACGTTTTGGTATCATTTGTTTTCTTTTGTTCGTCTTTTACTATATCACTGCTATTGTTATGATCTTTGGCCTTTACTACTAAAAGCAATTTTTTACTGTTTCACCCATTGGGGTTTATTTTGATAGTCAATGGTATCAGTTTGAATGTTGTAGCCTTGGCTAAGGCGCCTAGTTTTATCAAAGTGCATGGGTGCTTACTTGTCATTATCTTGTAATCTTGCTCTTGCAACTCCTCTATTATTATAAGCCTTTGCATTATCAGGCTGTAATTTTATCGCCTGATCATAATCTTTAATCGCTGCTTCATGCTGCCCTAAATTCCCTTTTGCAACTCCTCTATTATTATAAGCCTTTGCATAATCAGGCTGTAATTCTATCGCCTGATCATAATCTTTAATCGCTGCTTGATACTGCCCTAAATTCTCTTTTGCAGCTCCTCTATTATTATAAGCCTTTGCATTATCAGGCTGTAATTTTATCGCCTGATCATAATCTTTAATCGCTGCTTCATGCTGCCCTAAATTCCCTTTTGCAACTCCTCTATTGTAATAAGCCTTTGCATTATCAGGCTGTAATTTTATCGCCTGATCATAATCTTTAATCGCTGCTTCATGCTGCCCTAAATTCCCTTTTGCAACTCCTCTATTATTATAAGCCTCTGCATCATCAGGCTGTAATTTTATCGCCTGATCATAATCTTTAATCGCTGCTTCATGCTGCCCTAAATTCTCTTTTGCAGCTCCTCTATTATTATAAGCCTTTGCATTATCAGGCTGTAATTTTATCGCCTGATCATAATCTTTAATCGCTGCTTCATGCTGCCCTAAATTCCCTTTTGCAACTCCTCTATTGTAATAAGCCTCTGCATCATCAGGCTGTAATTTTATCGCCTGATCATAATCTTTAATCGCTGCTTCATGCTGCCCTAAATTCCCTTTTGCAACTCCTCTATTATTATAAGCCTCTGCATCATCAGGCTGTAATTTTATCGCCTGATCATAATCTTTAATCGCTGCTTCATGCTGCCCTAAATTCCCTTTTGCAACTCCTCTATTATTATAAGCCTCTGCATTATCAGGATTGCATTCAATGACCTTATCTAAATTTGCGATAACGCTATAATAATCTTTACGTTTATAAGCATCATAGGCTAAAAAAGCATATTCCTTTTCTGTTAGATTTTTTTGTGGTTTAGAGGCTATTGTATCTACTATTGTATCTAATATATTATTTGTTTCCTTATTTTCAGCTATCTCCTCTTCATCTGTTTTGCCAGGAAAATACCCTTTAGTTTCTTCTAACATACTCTCTTGTTCTTCAGTATATTTTTCAGATTTTTCTTTATTTGCTTTTATTTCATCTACATGTTGCTGGGATTCCTTTAAAAGTTTTTGGAATTCCTTTTTAAAGTTTTCATAAGCTTTCCAACTTAAAAATGGGATAGCGATAGCAAAAAAAGTGATAGTTATGCCAATAGCAGATAACCAGTGGTTAATCCTTTCTGTCCAAGAATTTAGGTTTTTATAGTGTGCATCTAATTGATCTGTTTCTAATTTTATTTTTTCATTTAATTCTGCTTGTGTACTGCTAAGCTTATCTTGAATATTTTGAATTTTAGCATCTATAAGTTGTTGATATAATTCTTGGTTTTTATCTTGATGGGTTGTATCTTTATTTTGAGCATAAGTGATATGGGCTATCCCCAATAGAGCGATAAAAAACAAACCAAAGATTATATTTTTTCTATCTATACCCACAAAAATATTTAAAAATCTCAACAAAAAACTCTATCTGCACAAAACTCAATAAACCATTTTCACTGGCTCCTTGTCTTTTTCATTCACACCAAACAAATTGAGCCAATTTTTCAAATCAATATCGCTCCAGTCATCTATATTGACTGGCTGGTTTTGATATAGTGTTAGGTCCGATCATTCTGCTAAAACGTACAACGCATCATTTGCTATGTCAAGAACGTGGGATAATTTATCATTCAAACTGATCTAGCGCCAACATCATCACCATCCGTATTATTTACCCAGCGGCTACCTTGTACACCCGTTTCTTTTTTCCATAGCGGTACATTCGTTTTAAGCTCTTCCAGTAGCCAGTTACAGCCATCTAGTGCTGCGTGGCGGTGGGCTGACCAACACGCAATCAATACAATCGGCTCGCCCGGATAAATAACGCCTACCCGATGTATAATGAGGCTATTGGTTAGCTTCCAGCGTGCACATGCCGCTTGGTCAATGCGCTCAAGATAACGTTCAGTCATCTGCGGGTAATACTCAAGGATCATCTTGGTTAGCGCACCTGTATCATTATGACCGCGCATTAAGCCAACAAAACTTGCGGTTGCCCCGATGCGCTTATCCATTGCTGTGTGCCTAAGGTGCTGATCTATTGTCTGCCAGGGATCAAATGGCTGTGTTGAGATGTGCGCTACCACTTTTACCCGCCAGTTACGGGTGGGTAAAAGGCCACCTCATCACCATCTTTTACTGTATCACTGAATTGAGCGTATTCTAGATTAATGGCTACCATTACATTGTCTGACCGTGTGGCATTGCCAGTGCTGATAGCCCAGACTTCTTCAGCAGTGCCCACGCTGGCGACAGTAGTTTCACTGATGCCTGTCTTTTCTCTCAAGCTGGCAAAGAATTTAACCTGAATGCTCATTGTTATCTTTTTATCCGCTTAAACTATGTATAGAATAGCATGCCTGAGGTGATTTAAGCATGGCAGAGTTGACACATTTTAATCAGGCAGGTGATGCTCGTATGGTTGATATAGGTGATAAAGCAAGCACTAGACGAATTGCCACTGCTTCTGGTCGCATTACCATGGCTGAAGCAACTCTTGCGCTCATTAATCAAGGCCAGCACCAAAAAGGCGATGTATTGGCGGTTGCCCGAATTGCCGCTATTATGGCAGCCAAACGCGCTTCATCGCTGATCCCGCTATGTCATCCTCTAGCATTGACCGCTATCAGTATTGATTTTGTGGTGCCGGAAGATAGCGCAATAGTGTGTACAGCGCAGGTTGAGACTTGTGGTCAGACTGGCGTGGAAATGGAGGCATTAACTGCTGTTCAGGTAGCATTATTGACTATTTACGATATGTGCAAAGCGGTTGATCGCGCTATGGTGATGACTGATATAGCCTTGCTACAAAAAAGTGGCGGTAGTTCAGGTGACTGGGCGCGCTGACCATAAACTGATTAACAGCATAATAGATTCTTAAACCTGTAAGCATGTACCAGCAAAAAAAGTTGCATCGCTATTCATTCTAATTGATAATTGTTCTCATTATTTTTTAAGCTTAACTACTGATCGGTATACATTTTATAAGGTGTTATTATGAAAATAGGGTTAATTGGTGTATTGGGATTGATGCTGGCCACTCAGTTGATGGCTGCACCTGTGGGTGAAGTCAATGTTTATTCCTATAGGCAGCCATTTCTGATTGACCCAATTGCTGCACAATTTACCAAAGAGACTGGTATTAAAGTCAATATCACCTATGCCAAGAGCGGGATAGCTGAAAAATTGCAATATGAAGGCAAATACAGCCCGGCTGATATTATATTGACCACTGATTTTAATCGCCTGATTGAGCTTGCTGAAAAAGGTTTGACTCAGGCAGTTGATAGCCCAGCGTTGCGGCACAATATTCCACTGCAATACCGCGATTATCGGGCAAACTGGTTTGCGCTCACCACCAGAGCAAGAGTCATTTATGCCGCTAAAGACAGGGTGGACAAAGATAGACAGCTTAGTTACGAAGACCTGGCTGAGATAAAGTTCAAGGGTAGGATCTGCACGCGTAGTGGTAAGCATCCCTACAATATCTCTCTCATTGCTTCCATGATTGCCCATCATGGCAGAGAAAACACTAGGAAATGGCTTCTCAAGGTGAAAGACAATTTGGCGCGCAAACCGCAAGGCAATGATCGTGGTCAAATAAAAGCCATTAAAGAAGGAGTATGCGACCTGTCCCTGGGAAATAGCTATTATTACGGCAAGATGATGCTTGATAAGAAGCAAAAAATTTGGGCTGATGCTGTGAATATCATTTTCCCCAACCAGCAGAGCCGTGGCACTCACATTAATATCTCCGGGATGGCGATGGCCAAATATGCACCCAACAAGCAAAATGCGTTGGCGCTGATGGATTTTTTAACCAGTGCAAAAGCGCAAAAGATTTACGCTTCGCTTAATATGGAATATCCAATCAACCCTCAAGTTGCACCATCTGAGATGGTGCAGTCTTGGGGAAGCTTCAAGGCTGATACCTTGTCATTGACTGCAATTGTTGAGTACCGATCAGTGGCGTATAAATTAATAGATGAAGTTGGATTTGACTTGTAATTGATAGTTGTTCGTAGTACGCGAATCAGGCATTTGTAAAAATAAAGCCTTTAAAAAACTGCCTGACTTGATGTCTATGTTAAAACAGGTCTCCAAATCAGTTATTTGTCAGAGGTACAAACGCTCTCTTTGCTGCTTGTTTTTGCCTGATATGATTGTCTCATTGATGTTTTTCTTCGTATGACCCATCATAAAGCATGGATAGTCGCTTCCTGGCTGGTGGCACTGTGCCTGTTTATGCCTCTTGCTGCATTGTTATTGCAGAGTCTGGTTACTGATACTACTACTTTATTGGATCACCTGTGGGCAACCGTGCTTGGCGATTATGTTATTACCACAATCCAGCTTGTCTTTCTGGTCTGTTTGTTTGCTGCGATATTTGCATTGCCTAGCGCTTGGTTGATTGCCATGTGTGAGTTTAAGGGGCGCCGTTATCTGCAATGGCTATTGATGTTGCCGCTTGCTATGCCGGCGTATGTGGTTGCCTATATTTATACTGATTTATTTGATTTTGCCGGGCCAGTTCAGCGGGTAATACGTTCCTTGTTCCAAGCTGATGCCTCTGTCGGCGAATATTGGTTTTTTGATATTCGTAACGTCTATGGTGCAGCAATCATGCTGGCGTTGGTGTTGTATCCTTACTTGTATCTGATTGCACGTACTTCCCTTATTGAGCAGGGGATGCATTTATGGCAGACAGGCCGCACCTTAGGTGCTTCACCATGGCGTAGCTTGCGGTTTATCGCTCTGCCACTTTGTCGTCCAGCCATTGTTGCTGGTCTGGTGCTGATAGGCGGCGAAGCGTTGGGCGATTTTGCTACCGTGCATTATTTTGCTGTCAACACCCTAACTACTGCTGTATATGATAGCTGGCTTGGCCACGGTTCATTGCCCGCGGCTGCTAAGCTATCAATGTTAATGCTGTTGAGCGTGGTTGGCTTGTTGGCCCTTGAAAGATGGCAACGGGGAAAACAACGTTTTTATGGTCGCCACTCAAGTAATTCGTATCGGTTAAAGTTAAGCAAATGGCAGACATTACTTGCTATTACGTGGAGTGGGTTGCTGCTACTTGCTGGTTTTATTGTGCCTGTTATTATATTGGTCGGTTATGCTGTCAGCTATTTTGTAATCAGTTGGCAGGATAAGTTATGGCATATCTTGTTGCAGAGCGTCTGGCTGGCACTGGTCGTTGCAGTTATCACCACCACCATTGCTGTTTTGCTGGTATATACAAAGCGCTTATCATCGGATCAAAGTGCCAGTCTGCCGCTTAACTTAAGCATAATAAACTATGTGATGCCCAGCACTGTGCTGGCAATCGGCGTACTCATTGCCATGACCTTAAGTGAAGTCAACTTTAATAACTGGCTGGTCGCTGCTGGTTATTCGCCACCTGGTTTGTTTTTATCCGGTACGGTTTTTGCCCTTATTTTTGCTTTTGTAGTGCGTTTTCAGGCAGTAGCTAATGGCACCGTTGTTGCCAGTTTTGCCCATATCAGTCCTTCACTTGATATGGCTGCAAAGACACTGGGTAAGTCTGATATACGCACCTTATTTATTGTGCATATGCCATTGATTAGCACCGGCTTGTGGTCGGCGATATTATTGGTGTTTATTGAGTGTATGAAAGAACTACCAGCAGCACTGCTATTGCGACCATTTAATTTTGACACATTGGCAACCTACGTGTATCAATTTGTTGCAGACGAGCAACTAGAGCTTGCAGCAGTCGCGGCGATCTTGATTGTACTGGCTGGACTGGTGCCAGTGATATATTTAACTCGTACAGGCAGAATGAACGATGAATGATCAGCACCAAGTAGCGCTCAGCATTGCTGGCATATCAGTCCGTTATCGGCGGAATACTGTACTGGATGGGCTGTCACTTGATATTGCTGATAATGAAATTATGTGTTTACTTGGCAAAAGTGGTTCTGGCAAAACTACAGTATTAAAAACAGTTGCTGGGTTGTTGCCACTGGATAAGGGTGTTATTTCATTAAGGGACATAATTATCGCTTCTGCTTCTGACAGTATCCCACCTGATAAGCGCAATATTGGCATTATTTTTCAAGATTTTGCTTTGTTTCCGCACATGAACGTACTGGCAAACGTCTGTTTTGGTATTAAACGCACTGATAGGCAGCCTGAAGCGCAGGCACGTTCATTACTCAAATTGGTAAATATGGACACGTATGCTACAACCTACCCACATGAATTATCGGGTGGTCAGCAACAGCGCGTTGCTATTGCCAGGGCGCTGGCAAGCGATCCTGATCTATTGTTGCTGGATGAGCCTTTTTCCAATGTTGATTACCATTTGCGC
Source organism: Methylophagaceae bacterium (assembly GCA_965199725.1). Taxonomy (GTDB): domain Bacteria; phylum Pseudomonadota; class Gammaproteobacteria; order Nitrosococcales; family Methylophagaceae. Next base: position 719,731 of record OZ241321.1, on the reverse strand, counting down.
AGGTGTTTGATGACTGATATTCGCCATATCTTAAAACAAAGAGGCATAGCAGCGATTTTAGTGACCCATGATACAGAGGAAGCGTTTACATTTGCTGATACATTGGCGTTTATTGAGCGTGGCAGGGTGATGCAGAAAGGTAGTGCTGCTTCTTTGTATCACAATCCGGTGTCTATAGCGTTGGCTGATACTATGGGCGCAACTAACTGGTTGGATGCTGTGGTGGTGGCTGATGATCGTACCTTCGTCAAGGGCTTAGGTGAGATAATCGCCACTGCTACACATCGCTTTGTCAGTGGTGAGCGTGTTAGGCAGTGCATTCGTCCTGACCAGTTAATCTTCAAGGTAAGCTCATCAGGCGAAGGCAGACTGGTTGACGAAGTATTTGCTGGCAATCACCGTCTTTACACAATTGCTGTTGGCGATCTAACCTTGCTGATTAAGCAATTACCAGATGAAGCTGCCACATTTGGGGTCGCCGTCACTGTGAGTGTAAAACCTCACAGACTGTTGTTATTTGACCAGAGGTAATATTGCTTACTCTGTCTGTACGCTGAAAAGTGATTGCATTCCCGCTTTGATATGGTCATTAACATGGCAGTGATACAGCCAAGTGCCAACATTATCCAGTTGCATATCAACGGTTTTCAGGCTGGCTGGCATGAGTTCCATCGTATCAACACGGTTGCCATTATGTAGTACTGTATGCCCGTGCCAGTGGGCGGTATGTAAGTCAACCTCAGTGCCAAGACCAATAAGATACCAGCGCACCCGCTCACCCTGTTTCATCACAAGACCAGGCTGGTTACCGTATACATAGCCATTGATGCTGTGCATTAAATTACTTTCGTAAAAATCTTCATCTTCAATATCAACAATACCCTGAGTGAAATTAGCAATGTTTTTATCCCGGTAAAAACTGTCATTTTCATCAGTGACCGTAAATAGAGTGATAAATTCGCGGTTAACATCAGTCGCATAGCCGCCACTTTCTTCACTGATGATCATTGGACCGACTAGGCCGCTATTGGTCGCTTTTGGTGAGTCTACGTGGGAATGATACATCCAGATGATTGAGCTCGGATCATTAGGTCCGGGCCCGGCACGTTCCGGCACTGACCATTGATAAACAAACGTATCGCCCGGATAGACCATATCGTCTTTTTTGTCTTTGTCGCTACTACCGTCATTATAGGGTGCACCTTCAGAGCCTTTGTTGTAAAACACGCCGTGAGGGTGCATGCTGACCATAATATCTAGGTTATTTTTGAAAATGACCCTGATATTGTCACCAATGCCAGCACGTATCACCGGACCTAAGTAGCCTAAGTGCACCCAGGCTGGTGGGCGTTCTTTTAAGGTAGTAAAGGTGGCATCAGTGTATTCACGATATACTGCTTTGATATAGATCTTGCCGATTCTGTCGTCAGCGTGTGCAACAAATACACGCTCATCATTGTTAAATGATCGTCCCATGATTTGATTCTGCCCGCTTGGCGCATAATCCCATTGCACTTCATCAGCGGCGATGAAATAAGTGTGGGTAACTTCTTCAGCAAATGCTGCTTGGTTGACAGCGGTAGCGATAATTATAAACGCTGATACCCTGATTAACCTTGCCCAACTATGGCGCAATATCATCAACATGATATATGTATCCTTCAATTTAGTAATCGCAATTCTCCGCTATTTTAGCGATAAAATCAGTTATTGCCAATGATTATCGTTCAATGTCAGTTTAACTGTGATTCCGGGTGGTCAACATAATAGTTTGGCAGACGCTGATCTGGATACTGGCACAAGGCGCGTAATATCAGGCCAGCGATAACACAAGCTGTCATTATTACGATCATTGGCAGGGGAGTACCGTTACCAAACAGGCTGACCAGTGAACTTGCCAGTGCGCCAATGGCAAAGCGGGTAGCGCCTAATAATGCCGTTGCAGTGCCGCTGTTTGTTGGAAAAAACTCAATAGCGCTTGATATGGCATTACTGATAATAAAGCTTTGTGAACCAATAAACAACATGATAAACCCAACAATAACAGGCAGTGATGGATGAGCATTCCACATAATATAACTGCATAGTATTGTTGCTGTCGTTAGCTGGATGATTTGACCAAAAGACAGCAGTTTGCTGGGATCAAAGTGATGCAGAAGATGGGCGTTTAAACGATTAATCACAATCAGGGTGATAATATTGGCACCAAATAGCACTGAATAAGTGTATGCATTGGCAGAAAAATAGCCCATATATACTGATGGTGAGGCGGTAATAAAACTAAATAGAGCACCGTAGGTACAACCTAGAGTAAACAGATAGCCTAGAGCATAGCGATGCGATAATACCGCCATATAGCGCTGTAAAACAGACGGTCTGTGCGAATGTAGCTGACGGGTTTCAGGAATGTATCTGTAGATAAGATAGCCAATGGCGACTGTGTAAATAAACAAAAAGATAAAAATACCGCGCCAGTCACTGATATGCAGAATCAGTGCACCAATAAGTGGCGCCAACAAGGGTGCTATCATCATTACCATTGCTATATTAGTGAGGTTACGTGCGCTGTCACGACCACGGCTGATGTCACGCACAATAGCGCTGGCGTTAACCATGGCGATACCAACACCAATAGCTTGTACTGTGCGCAAAACAAGTAGCTCAGTTAATGATGTGCTGATAATAATGCTGATGGTTGCCAAGACAAAGATAATAAGACCGCTGAATATAGTATGGCGCCGACCAAAATGATCTGAGCATGGCCCGCCAATTAACTGACCGCAACTCAAACCTGCCAGAAATAGGCTTAACGATAACTCAACACCATAAATAGAGGCGGTAAAATCTATAGCCATAGATGGCATCGCGGGTAGATACGCATCTATCGCTAGTGGTGCCAGCGCAGTTAGCCCGGCCAGAATATAAATCAGTGCGCCAAGTGGTAGCGTCATGACCCCTCAATATTATTGTTTTGTTGGTAACAACTGTTTGGGTAGCTAATTTCGCTTGTTGTTCAAGTGTATCATGGTCAGGCGACCTAGTGATCATATTGATCGTTCAGCTTAGTAGTAAAAACCAGTATAATCATCTGCCACATTTCTTATGACCACCAATAAACTTAAGATTAGAGTACCCAAGTGGCTGACTATAAGTATACTTTGAATTTACCTGAGACCAACTTTCCGATGAAGGCAAATCTGCCACGTCGCGAGCCTTTGATGCTAAAACACTGGCAAACCATTGATCTATATCAGAAAATACGTGATGACAGACAGGGTTCTGATCTGTTTATTCTGCATGATGGCCCACCTTATGCTAATGGCGATATTCATATTGGTCATGCGGTGAATAAAATCCTCAAGGATATGATTATCAAATCAAAAACACTGGCTGGTTTTGATGCACCCTATGTGCCGGGTTGGGATTGTCATGGCTTGCCAGTTGAACTTAATGTTGAGAAAAAGATAGGTAAGCCTGGTGTCAAGGTCAGTGCTTTTGAATTCAGACAGGCATGTCGCCGCTATGCACGCAGACAGGTTGATGGTCAGCGTGAGGATTTTAAGCGTTTAGGGGTATTGGCAGAGTGGGATAATCCTTACATGACCATGGATTTTACCATGGAAGCCGATATTATCCGCGCATTGGTCAATATTATTAAACATGGGCATCTGTACAAGGGATTTAAACCTGTTCACTGGTGTGTGGAGTGTGCCAGTGCATTGGCTGAAGCCGAAGTTGATTATGAGTCCAAAACTTCAACCGCAATTGATGTGCGTTTTACCGTCGTTGATATTGCTGCTTGTGAAGTGGCCACCCAATCCACTGGTACTGGTAGCATCAGTGTACCTATCTGGACAACTACTCCTTGGACATTGCCAGCTAATCAGGCAGTTGCACTCAACCCTAGCTATCGTTATGTGATTGTGCAAGTTGCTGATGAACGTCTGGTGCTTGCTGATGCGCTTTACAAGTCAGTGCTTGAGCGTTACGGCATGACAGGCAAGGTGGTGGCAAGATTTAGCGGTGATGTATTAGAAGGCACTCTGTTAAATCATCCTTTTTATGCTAAAAAGGTGCCCATTATTTTGGGTCATCATGTCACTGCTGAGACAGGCACCGGCGCTGTACATACTGCACCAGCTCATGGTCAGGAGGATTTCACTGTGGCGCTGCATTATGATTTGGCGGTATATAATCCAGTAGCAGCTAACGGTTGTTTTTTGGCTGATACGCCAATATTTGCCGGTCAATCTGTGTTTACCGTCAATGCAGATATTATTACCCTATTGCAGCAACAGGGAACATTGCTTTCCCATAGTGAGGTTGAGCACAGCTACCCGCATTGCTGGCGGCACAAAACCCCGATCATTTTTCGTGCCACCCCGCAGTGGTTTATCAGCATGGATAATAGTGGTCTGCGCAAGGCAGCAACAGATGCCATTAGTAAAACAGAGTGGTTACCACATTGGGGACAGAAACGTATTGTTGGCATGGTTGATGGTCGTTCTGACTGGTGTATTTCTCGTCAGCGTACCTGGGGTGTGCCGCTACCACTCTTTGTTCATCAGACAAGTGGTGTCTTGCATCCAGATACTGACAAGTTGTTGGAAAAGATCGCGCAACAGGTGGCCATAAAGGGTATTGATGCCTGGTTTGATTCTACTGCTCGTGATTGGCTGGGCAATGATGCATCTGAGTATGAGAAGGTAACTGATACGCTGGATGTTTGGTTTGATTCAGGCGTATCACATGCTTGCGTTTTGGCAAGTCGTGCTTATCTGAAAATGCCAGCGGATTTATATCTGGAAGGCAGTGATCAGCATCGTGGCTGGTTCCAGTCTTCGCTGTTAACAGCTGTCGCCAGTAACCGTGAGCCCCCTTATAAGGCAGTATTGACTCATGGCTTTGTCGTTGATGCAGCGGGCAGAAAAATGTCAAAATCATTAGGCAATGTGGTGGCGCCACAACGGATGGTAAATCAGTTAGGTGCTGATGTTCTCCGCTTGTGGGTTGCTTCTACCGATTATAGTGCTGAAATGAGCATATCGGATGAGATATTAAAACGTACTGTAGATGCGTATCGCCGCATTCGCAATACAGCACGTTATTTACTGGCTAATCTGAATGATTTTAATCCTGCAGAAGACTGTATTGAGGCTGACAGAATGTTGCCGCTGGATCGCTGGGTGCTGGCCTGTGCCTATCACTGTCAACAAGCTGTTATCAGCGCTTATGAACACTATAATTTTCATCTGGTATATCAGAAAATCTATCATTTCTGCACTCAGGAGATGGGCAGCTTATATCTTGATATTACCAAAGATCGTCAATATGTCATGTCAAATGCCAGCGTTGGTCGTCGTTCAAGTCAGACGGCGATGTACCATATTATCGAGGCTTTAGCTCGTTGGATGGCACCGATTTTAAGCTTTACCGCTGATGAAGTGTGGGCGCATCTACCAGCAGTAGATGCAAGTGGCAAACCGCGCAATGAATCGGTATTTTTGCAGCAATGGTATCAAGGATTGCAACCTATTATTGTCACTGATGATATGCACAGCCCATCACTGGATAACGTTGATACATGGACAACCATTTTTACTGTGCGCCAAGCAGTATTAAAAGCGATGGAGGCATTGCGTGCAGACGGTAACATTAAAGGTGGCCTGACTGTTGAGGTGACCTTATATGCGGCGCCTGAGTTATTGTCAACATTACGCTTGTTAGGCGATGAACTTAGATTTGTCCTTATTACTTCAAGTGCATGTTTGTTGCCTGCTGCTGATAAGCCGGATGAAGCGATTGCCAGCACCGTAGCTGGTTTGTGGTTAAAGCTCTTGGCATCTACGCATCACCGATGTGATCGCTGCTGGCATCACTCTGAGGATGTAGGCAGTAACCCGACCTATCCCGACTTGTGTAATCGCTGTATTACCAATGTGTATGGCGATGGTGAGCGGCGATGTTATGTTTAAGGTTGCTGACAAATTGTGTTGAAATATATGTGGCTATCAACCGCATTACTGGCGTTGGATCAGACATCAAAATGGCTGGTCAGTTCATGGCTAATTTTGTATCAGGAGATTACTATTACCACATTTTTCAGTATAACCCTGACTCATAATCGTGGAGCAGCATTTAGTTTTCTGGCTGATGCTAGTGGCTGGCAGCGTTGGTTTTTTATTATTGTCTCTGTCGTTGTTACAATTGTTTTGTTGATCTGGCTTAAACGCCTAAATCAAGCTGCCAGATTGGAGGCAGTAGCCATCAGTATAATTTTGGGTGGTGCGCTGGGTAACATGATTGATAGGTTATTTCACGGTTATGTTATTGATTTTATGGACTTTTATTGGAGAAGTTATCATTTTCCCACATTTAATGTTGCCGACTCAGCTCTCTGTATTGGAGTAGCATTATTGTTGCTTGATAATGTCACGACTAAAGCAAAATAAATATGTATTTCTGTGATATTGCCCTGCCGTGCGTGACCCGTATCACGCCTTATGTACCTGGTAAACCAATTGAAGAATTACAGCGAGAATCAGCCGTTAGCCACATTGTTAAACTGGCTTCTAACGAGAATCCGCTTGGGCCATCCACAAAAGTATTGGCTGCTATTGAAACAGCAAGTAAATTGGTTTCCCGTTATCCTGATGGTAATGGGTTTACTCTGCGAGAAGCCCTGGCGGCGCATTATCAGATTGACGGTAATCAGATAACGCTGGGTAATGGCTCTAATGATGTATTGGAGCTAGTTGCCCGCGCTTTTGTGTCACCTTGTGATGAAGTATTGTTTTCCCAGCATGCGTTTGCAGTTTATCCACTGGTGGCTCAGGCAATAGGCGCAAAAGCAGCCGTAGCCCCTGCAGATGATAACTATGGTCATGATTTAACTGCTATGCGTACACTGATAAGTGCCGATACTAAGCTAATATTTATTGCCAATCCTAATAATCCCACTGGCACCTGGCTTGCCAGTGATGCGTTGGAGGCGTTTATTGCTGATGTACCAAACAGTACGTTGATTGTTTTGGATGAAGCGTATGCTGAGTATGATGACGATGTAGTCAATACCATTAACTGGCTGGCAACCTATCCTAATTTAGTCATTACTCGTAGCTTTTCCAAAGCCTACGGTCTGGCTGGCTTGCGTGTTGGTTATGCACTATCCCATCCTGAGGTAGCTGATCTATTAAATCGTATTCGTCAGCCATTTAATGTTAATAGTATGGCATTAGCTGCTGCGACAGCAGCGCTGGCAGACAATGATTACATTATCCAAACCAGAACGTATAATGATACCGGCATGGCACAATTGGTCGCCGGTTGTGTTGCTTTAGGTGTGACAGCTATTCCATCAAAAGGTAATTTTATTGCTATTGACGTGCAAACCAGTGGCGAAGAGGTATTTGCCAGATTACTACAACATGGAGTGATTGTACGATCTTTGACCAATTACGGTCTACCGACCTATATCAGGGTTAGTATTGGTTTGCCAGCAGATAATAAACGCTTTCTGGAAGTATTGAGGCATATACTATGATTAAACGTTTAGCAGTTATTGGCGTTGGCCTGATTGGTGGTTCGCTTGCGTTGGCATTGAAAAAGAAAGGTGCGGTCAGTGAGGTTGTCGGCTATGACTGTGCCAAGCATGCCAGTCAAGAGGCGTTACAATGTGCCATCATTGACAGGATAGCCACCAGCATTACTGATGCAGTGCAAGGCGCAGACTGGGTTTTTTTAGCTGTTCCTGTAGCAGCAATGACAGACGTATTTGCCGAGTTAAAAGACGCTGTTGGTAATGATGCAGTTATTACTGATGGCAGCAGTGTCAAGGGTCAGGTAGTGACCAGCGCTGATCATGTGCTTGGTGAAAAATTCAGCCAGTTTGTCCCAGGTCACCCCATTACTGGCACCGAAAAAAGCGGACCTACCGCTGCCGTTGCCAGCCTGTATCAGTATCAGCGAGTAATCTTAACGCCATTGGCCCAGACCAGTCAATCAGCATTGATGGCAGTACGCAGTATGTGGCAGAAGGTTGGTGCAGAGGTATTTGAGATGGATGCTGATCACCATGATATGGTGTTAGCTGCTACCAGTCACTTACCCCATGTACTGGCGTTTAGCCTTATTAATATGTTGGCGCAACGTGACGATTGTGCTGAGTTGCTACGCTATGCTGCTGGCGGCTTTGAGGATTTTTCTCGCATTGCTTCGAGTGATGCTGTTATGTGGCGTGACATTTGTTTGGCAAACAGCAAGGCTGTGTTAGCGTTGCTGACGCAGTATCAGCAGGGGTTGACCGAGTTACAGACCGCCATTAAAGCCAGCGATGGCGATGCCTTATTGTCTTCTTTTATCGATGCTAAGCGCACACGTGACAAGCGTTTTGCGCAAAATTGATACCGTTAATGACTTACCAGCAACAGGATAGCCATTATCTGATTGAACCTGGTGGTTTTTTGCGGGGTGAAATAACCGTGCCTGGAGATAAATCAATATCACATCGGGCGATTATTTTGGGGTCGCTCGCTGATGGGGTCACCACGGTGCGCGGTTTTTTACCCGGTGATGATACCCTAGCAACACTGGCAGCATTTCGTAATATGGGTGTTTGTATTGACGGTCCCGAAGATGACAAGCTGACAATATATGGCGCAGGTATGCACGGCTTAAAGCCGCCTACAGAATCACTCTATATGGGCAATGCCGGTACAGCAATGCGTCTTTTGAGCGGTTTGCTGGCAGCGCAGCGCTTTAATACAACATTGACCGGCGATAAATCATTAACAAAGCGTCCTATGCAGCGGGTGATTGATCCGCTTGTGGCGATGGGCGCCAACATTGTTGCCAACAGCAATAGAGCACCCTTACATATAACAGGTGGTAATACTTTAGCCAGTATTAGTTACACGTTGTCAGTGGCCAGTGCACAGGTTAAATCATGTCTGTTACTGGCTGGCATGTATGCAGATGGCAGCGTGCAAGTGATTGAGCCAGTGACCACCCGTGATCACACTGAACGCATGTTGGCTACTATGGGTTATCCAGTCAGCATGACAGATAATGCAGTGGCTATCAAAGGCGGCGGCAAGTTGGTAGCTACCAATATTATTGTGCCGGCTGATATATCATCTGCAGCGTTCTTCATGGTTGGAGCAACGATTGCTAAAGGGTCTGATATTACGCTGAAGCAGGTTGGCATCAACCCGACCCGCATTGGTGTTATTAACATTCTTCGGTTAATGGGCGCTGATATTGTTTTGTTAAATGAAGCAATGGTCAGCGGTGAGCCAATTGCTGATATTCGTGTTTGCTATGCACCATTGAGCGGCATTGTTATTCCACAGGACCAGGTGTCGCTAGCCATTGATGAGTTCCCTGCTTTGTTGATTGCTGCTGCCTGTGCACAAGGGCAGACAGTGTTAACTGGTGCTACCGAGCTTAGAGTAAAAGAAAGTGATCGTATCCAAGCCATGGCAGATGGCTTAACTGTACTTGGGGTTGATGCTCAACCAACCGCAGAAGGCATGATTATTAAAGGCGGTATGATTGGATCTGGCATTGTTGATAGTTACCATGATCACCGTATTGCCATGGCTTTTGCTATAGCTGGATTGTGTGCTAATGGACGCATTCAGGTCAATCATTGCGCCAACGTTGCCACATCATTCCCTAATTTTGTCAGGTTAGCAACACAGGCAGGTCTGGATTTGGCTGTGCTTGATGATTGATGTTGCGGTGCTGACTATTGATGGCCCTGCTGGTTCTGGCAAGGGCACAGTTGCCCGATTAATGGCAAAGACGTTGGGTTGGCACTATCTGGATAGTGGTGCAATTTACCGTGTATTGGCGTACGCAACTATTAAAAGCCAACTTGATCTGACCGATGTAACAGCGTTGATAGAGCTCAGCAAACAATTAGAGATCGAGTTTTCATTAAGAGGCGATGCGCTGATGGTGCTGTTGGCAGGAGAAGACGTGACTAATGCTATCCGTGCTGAATCAGTAGGCGATGTTGCATCTAAAGTAGCCTTAATACCTCCAGTGCGTAGCGCATTGCTAGCGCGCCAGCGCGCATTTCGTCAATTGCCAGGACTGGTTGCTGATGGTCGCGATATGGGTACAGTAGTTTTTCCTGAAGCAGACTATAAGATATTTCTGACAGCAAGCGATGACATCAGAGCAAAAAGGCGATATAAGCAGTTGAAACAAAAAGGGATTAATAGTAACCTAGCTGACACTTTAATTGCGCTGTCTGCAAGAGATAAACGAGACAGCCAGCGTCAGGTTGCGCCGTTACAGCCAGCCGAAGGTGCTTTACAGCTTGATTCAACCACTATGGATATACAAGCAGTATTTGAGCGTATTTGTGCATTTGTTGGACATTAGAGGGACAGAGGGTCTTATTCTTAGGAATAAGTTTATTCACGTTCTGTTAGCTAAAAAGCTAACAGACATCAACAGCTAAATTCTGTCTGGCAGAATTTAACAATATTCAAAGGTACATACATGAGTGAAAACTTCGCAGATTTGTTTGAAGAGAGTTTACATTCAACACCAATGCAGATCGGTAAAATCGTATCTGGTACAGTGGTCAGTATTAGTCCTGACGTTGTCATGGTTAGTGTTGGTTTAAAATCGGAAGGAGCTATCCCGGTAGAAGAGTTTTTTGATGATACTGGTAAAATCACAGTTGAACCGGGTGATATAGTTGATGTGTCCTTGGAGGCACTGGAAAATGGTTTTGGCGCCACCCAGTTATCGCGCAAAAACGCTAGAACTTATGAAGTGTGGCTCAGTCTCGAGCATGCATTTGCAGCTAATGAGACCGTGACTGGTTTTATTACTGGCAAGGTAAAAGGGGGTTTTATTGTTGAACTGGAAGACGTCAGCGCATTTTTACCTGGATCGCTAGTGGATATTCGTCCAATTCGTGATATCAGCCATCTAGAAGGCAAGGAACTTGAGTTTAAGCTGATCAAGTTGGATCAAGCGCGCAATAACATTGTGGTATCTAGGCGGGCCATTATGGAGCGTGAAAATAGCGCTGAACGCGAAGAACTACTTCAAACACTAGAAGAAGGAAAAACTGTCACTGGTATTGTCAAAAATCTCACTGATTACGGTGCGTTTATTGATCTTGGTGGTATTGACGGATTGCTCCATATCACTGATATGGCATGGAGGCGGGTCAAACATCCCTCTGAAGCAGTAACTGTTGGTGATGAAATTGATGTGCAGGTATTAAAATTTGATAAAGAAAAAGAACGGGTATCATTAGGCTTAAAGCAAATGGGCGATGATCCCTGGTATGGCATCAATGATCGCTATCCAAATGGTAGCCGCTTGCATGGTAAAGTCACTAATATTGCTGATTATGGCTGTTTTGTTGAAATTGAGGAGGGTATTGAAGGGTTGGTGCACATGTCTGAAATGGACTGGACTAATAAAAATATCCATCCATCCAAACTGGTGCAGCCTGATCAGGAAGTTGAGGTGATGGTATTGGACATTGATGCCGAACGTCGCCGCATTTCCTTAGGCATAAAACAATGTCAATCTAACCCATGGGAACAGTTTGCAGTTACTCACAAAAAAGGTGACAGGTTATCAGGACTCATCAAATCAATTACTGATTTTGGTATTTTCATTGGTCTTGAAGGCGGCATTGACGGCTTAATTCATGTGTCTGATATATCTTGGGAAGATGAGGGTGAGCAGCGCATTCGTGACTATAAAAAAGGCGATGAGCTTGAAGCGGTTGTATTGGCGATTAACCCCGAATCCGAACGTATCTCCCTTGGTATCAAACAACTGCATAATGATCCGCTATCAGAATATCTCACTGCTCATCCTCGTGGTAAGGTTGTTAAGGGCAAGATAACAGCAGTTGATGCACGTGGGGCAATAGCCGAATTGGCTGAAGGTGTGACTGGTTATATCCGTGCTGCTGATGTGTCACGCGAGCGCATTGATGATGTCAGTCATGTGTTAGCTGTAGGGGATGAAATTGAGGCTAAGTTTGTCAGTGTGCTGCGCAAAGAACGTATGTTGAAGCTATCTATCCGGGCAAAAGACTCCGAAGATGAAAGTGAAGCATTGAAAGAATATTCAGGTACCGACGATGGCAATGTTGCTACATTTGGAGATTTGTTAAAAGAAAAAATAGATAAACAAGATGGTTAAACTATTTTTTTGCAGGCTTGTATTTTACGTGCAGTTCAATTTGTTTGAGCCTAGTACAGGCGGTAAGAGGTGTTAAAGCGTGACAAAATCAGATTTGGTTAAACTGCTTGTTGCAAGCCAGCCGCTTTTGAGTTACCAAGACATTGAATCAGCTGTCAAGCTGATTTTAGAACAGATGAGTAGCAGCCTGTCAGCAGGGGACCGAATTGAAATAAGAGGATTTGGCAGTTTTGCCCTACATCACCGTCCGGCGCGTATGGCCCGCAATCCTAAAAGCGGTGAAGTAGTCATGTTGGCAGAAAAATATGTGCCACATTTTAAGCCAGGAAAAGAATTGCGCGATCGCGTTAATAACTGTTTCAGGTTTCGCAGATTAGCAGGTTAATGGCTTTTTCACTCACACACCCTTTACAGGCGAATTAGCCGCTATCTGTGCTTTTAAGTCTTTAATCAGCGCTGTTTGCTTGCAGGTGGTTCACTCGCAATGTTGCTGGCGGGTGTGAATCGTACACAGCCGATACCAGTGGATCGGGTGTTAATGTGCTGGCGTTTTCCTGATAGAGAGTCACTAGCGCAGTTATCAGGTCATTGCTACTGGACACTGACGCCGCATAATCATCTGCTTCATATTCATATTTGCGTGACAGGGCGGCTATCAAAGGTTGCAAAAAAAAGCCAAAAACTGGCACAATCATTACAAATAAAATCAGTGCTACCGCATTAGTTTGGCTGGCAACCCCCAGACCAGTGTAAAACCAGACTTTCGCTGATGCCCATCCTAAAATAGCCAGCCCGATAAGACTGAGCGTGGCAATGAGTGCCATATTCTTGACAATATGTTTATGGCGGAAATGGCCTAACTCATGAGCCAGTACCGCTTCAATCTGATTAGCATTAAGCGTTTCTAATAGCGTATCAAAAAATACTATCCTTTTGTTGTTGCCCAAACCAGTGAAATAAGCGTTGCCGTGCCCTGAACGCAGTGATCCATTCATCACATAAATGCCCTGGCTTTTGAAACCGCATCGCGATAACAAGTCTTCAATCTGCATTGTTAACCGTGCATCTTCCAGTGGTGTAAATGTATTAAATAACGGGGCGATAAAGGTAGGATAAGCCCACATCATCAGCACTGAAAACCCCACCCATCCTAGCCATAGATAGAACCACCAATAATTGCCTGCATTGCTTATCAAAAAAAGTGCTGCCCAGATAAACGGTATACCTAAAACTAACGTTAATGCGCCCTGTTTGGCAATATCAGTAATAAACAATTTGACAGTAGCATTATTAAAGCCAAACTGCTCTTCCAGTACAAAGGTTTTATACCAAGATAGTGGTAATTCAATCAGCCTACTCAATATCAAAAAACTAACGATAAGACTGATACCAGTGAGTGTATTGGACCAACCCAGAGACTGCCAGCCATCAGTTAGTAAATTTAGTCCACCTCCTAATGTCCATATTAATAATACCGCCACGCTAAATATACTGCTCGCTCGGTTAAATCGGCCTTTGGCAACGGTATAATCGGCTGCTTTCTGGTGGGCAGCAAGATCAATCTGGTTTTTAAATGCGTTTGGTACACTATGCCTATGTGCTTGTACATAACGGCTTTGGCGCAGTGATAACCAAAGCTCAATTGCGGTCACCAGTGCCAGTACAGCAAGAAAAGTCCAGGTAAATTGGTTCATAAGAGTTCCTGTTTTTATATCAGTAATGCCATAATAGGGTATCGTTTGCTAGAATGGACGGCAATAGATTCTACTTACAGCCTACAAAAATGTGCTAACGATGCCAAAGACTATAACAAAAAGCAAGAAAAACCTAATTTGGATTGATTTGGAAATGACCGGTCTTGATACCGCCAATGACAGCATTATTGAGATCGCCACTATCGTCACTGACAATCAGCTTAATATATTAGCTGAAGGTCCCAATATCGCTATTTATCAGCCTGATAAAGTGTTGGCGACAATGGATGAATGGAATACTCGCCAACATGGTACTTCCGGCTTAGTAGAGCGCGTTCTTAACAGCACAATTAATGAGGCTGAGGCGGAGCGGCAGACACTGGAGTTTTTACAGAACTATGTGCCTGCTGGTGTATCGCCTATGTGCGGCAACAGTATTTGCCAGGATCGCCGCTTTATGGCGCGCATAATGCCTGAACTAGAAGCCTATTTTCATTATCGTGCACTTGATGTCAGCACCTTAAAAGAGCTGGCACGTCGTTGGGCACCTCACATTGAAAAGGGCTTTAACAAAAAATCATCCCACCTTGCTATGGATGATGTTAAGGGTGCCATCTGTGAGCTTCAGCATTACCGTGAATACTTTATTGTCCTAGCCGATAGCAGTAATGGAGGCTAGCTACTTATGTTGTGCTAGTGCCCAATGCACATGTTCCCGTACCAGCTTTTTGGAGTGATCCAGACGAGCGCGTAGCGCTGATAAGACTTCAGGCGAGGTTTTAGCATTGCCCAGCGCTATTGCAATATTGCGCAACCAGCGATCATGACCAATGCGCCTGATGGGACTACCTTCAAGTCTAGTTAAAAACATCTGCTCAGTCCACAAGAATAAATCCACTAATTGTGGCGCATCTAGGCCATCGCGTGGCAAGTAGTCAGATTCACTGGTATTTTGCGCAAATTTATTCCACGGACAGATTAATTGGCAGTCATCGCAACCATAGATTCGGTTGCCCATTAAAGGGCGAAATTCAAGTGGAATAGTACCATGTAGCTCAATGGTCAAATAGGAGATGCAGCGTCTTGCATCTACTTGTCTAGGTGCGACAATGGCAGCGGTTGGGCAGATATCAATACAGGCGGTACATGAACCACAATGATCTGTCGTCGCTTCAGTCAGTGACAGAGGTAGGTCAGTGTAAATTTCACCAAGAAAAAAATACGATCCATGTTCCTTGTTTAGCACATTACTGTGCTTGCCGATCCAGCCTATGCCTGCTTTTGCTGCCAGCGCTTTTTCCATAACGGGTGCACTGTCGCAAAAAACGCGATATGCCATTGGTGCTAGTTCTTGTTCTATCTTTTCAGCAAGGCGTTTCAGTTGTCTGCGCATCACTTTATGATAATCACGCCCAAGGGCATAGCGGGAAATAAACCCCTTTTTGTCATCATTTATCACTGGCCATGACGCTGCGGCAGCAGTGGTAAAATAGTCCATACGCACACTGATAACACGAATAGTGCCTGGCACCAGTTCATCGGGTCGGCTACGTTTCGTGCCATGACGTTGCATATAGTCCATTTCTCCATGAAAGCCCGCTTGTAACCATGTGGCTAATTCTTTTTCTGCCTCTGCCAGATCAATATCACTGACGCCAAGTTGCTGAAAACCAAGCGTATTTGCCCATTCAGTGATTTTTTCCATCAGGGTATTATCTATATCTGTTTTTATTTTCTCCATACAGGTTATTATAATGGTTGATTATTCTATGCGCTTGTGTTTTCAGGATGATGCCATGTCTGATATACCTTATGCTATTTACAGCGCTGAACAATCACGTCAGTTAGATAGGTTGTTATTGCAGCAATACCGTTTGTCTGCTGCCCAATTGATGGTACGTGCGGGCGAGGCAGCACTTTTAACCATCAAACGCCATTGGCCTGAGTCAAGGCGCATTTTAATTGTCTGTGGTACAGGCCATAATGGTGGCGATGGTTTTGAGCTGGCACGACAAGCCTGGCAGGATGGATTGCGTGTACAGGTGATAGTAATAGGTAGTGCTAGCGATACAGTCGCTACTATGCGTGATAATCTGATTGCTGCTGGTGTAAATGTCCAACCTTTTACTGGCGTACTGCCAGATGTAGACATCATTGTTGATGCTATAGTAGGCATTGGACTCAATCGACAGATAACAGGGGAATATGAAGCGGTAGTTGCTGCCATCAATCAGGCAGGTTTACCGGCCATATGTCTTGATATTCCTTCAGGCATTAACGCTGATACTGGCAGGGTAATGGGGGTAGCGGTAAAGGCAACGCTAACCTTAAGTTTTATCAGCCTTAATAAGGGTTTGTTTACTGGCGATGGCCCTGATTATGTTGGTAATGTACACTTTGCCGGATTAAAAACGCCATCAGTGGCGTATGATTCATTCAGTCCGGTAGCCCGTCGGCTCAGTCTGACCGATTATCGCTATCAGCTTGCCTCGCGCCAGCGCATTGCCCATAAGGGGCTGTATGGTCATCTGCTTGTTATTGGCGGTGATCGTGGTATGGCCGGTGCGCCCTGGCTTGCTGCTGAAGCTGGTGCCAGAGTGGGCGCAGGGTTAACCACCATTGCCACCCGTGTCTTGTATGGTGCTGGGTTGGTTCAGTCGCGTCCTGAATTAATGTGTTATGACATCACTACTAAAGATGACTTGATGCCACTGATAAAAAAGGCAACTGCGATAACCATTGGTCCAGGTCTGGGACAATCAGAGTGGGGACAAGTATTATTGCAACATGCAATTGCCAGTGGATTACCAATGGTAGTAGATGCTGATGCGCTTAATTTGTTGAGTAGGCAGCAGCTTAAGCAGGATAATTGGGTGCTGACTCCGCATGTTGGCGAAGCGGCGCGCTTGTTGGGCTTAAGTACCGCAGATATTCAGGCAGACAGGTTTGCTGCGGTAGCTGAATTACAAAAACACTATGGTGGTGTGGCAGTACTTAAAGGTGCGGGTACATTAGTTAATAATGGCGAGTCGCTAACTGCGCTGTCAACATCGGGTAATCCGGGTATGAGCAGTGGTGGCATGGGCGATGTACTTGCTGGGGTGATAGGCGGTTTGGTGGCACAGCATATTCCGCTTATGGATGCAGCCTGTATAGGCGTTATAGTGCATGGCATGGCTGGTGACAAGGCCGCTGGACAGAATGGTGAGCGGGGCATGCTTGCCATGGATTTGATGCCACATTTACGTCATCTGGTCAACCTGATTGATTAGGCTGGCAAGGGAATATGCGTTTATGGTTAGCTGATGAATTAGCAACATTAGCATTGGGTGCACGCATTGCCCAGTATTGCCTGGCAGAGTCTGTCACCATTCATCTTGAAGGTGAGCTTGGTGCGGGGAAAACAACATTAGTAAGAGGCGTATTAAGGGGTTTGGGTTATAATGGTAACGTAAAAAGTCCAACTTATACGCTGCTTGAGCAGTATCAATTAGCTGATCGTCAGGTAGTTCATATTGATTTATATCGTTTGATTGATGCAGAATCGTTGTATGATTTGGGTTTGGATGACTATCTGAACGACGATAAACTTTGCTTGATTGAATGGGCCATAAAAGGCAAACCCTGCTTACCTCAGCCTGATGTAATTATTACCATGCGCTATCACGGTACAGGACGTTATGCGACTCTATCAACCTGTTCTGTCATCGGTGATGAGTGTATCAATCGCTGCATAAATAATTGAACTATTTGCCGCATCATACTTCTTTGTAGCATATTAACTTGATTTTTACTATTGGTAATCACAGAATATACGCCATGTTTTTGTCCAGACTATCTAAGATTAAGCCTTTATTTGGTCTGCTGCTTCTTGTTTTGTTTTTGCAAGCACAAGCGGCGACTGTTCAGGGTGTACGCCTGTTTCAGCATACTGACAGGACTCGTCTAGTGCTTGATCTTGATAGTATGGCTGCCTATACCGTGTTTACCCTGAAAAACCCTGACAGAGTGGTGGTTGATATTAAAGATGGTAAACAAATCACAGCTTTGCCTTTGCCTGATTTCAGCAAAACTGCTATCAGCAGTATTCGCTCTGCCAGACAGGGAAAAAACAACCTGCGCATTGTGCTTGATCTGAAAAGATCATTGCAAAAAATTGACAGTCAATTGTTAAAACCTTACCGCAATCGTTCTCACCGTATTGTCATTGATATGCGCGAATTTCCAGTGGTTGAACAAAAAGATGAAGTGGTGGTGGAAAAACTAACCCGTCGTGATATTGTCGTTGCCATTGACGCAGGTCATGGTGGTAGCGATCCTGGTGCCATAGGCAGGTACGGTAACCAGGAAAAAGATATTGTCTTAGCCATTGCCAAACGTTTAGCAAAATTAGTGAATAACGAACCCGGCATGAGTGCTTACTTAACCCGAAGTGATGATAGCTTTGTCAGTCTGCGCCAACGCATAAAACGAGCACATAACCACAATGCTGGTATGTTTATCTCTATTCATGCTGATGCTGTTAAAAACAAAAGGGCAAAAGGTGCTTCAGTGTTTGTATTGTCTGAACGTGGCGCTAGCAGTGAGGCAGCTCAGTTATTGGCTGATAAAGCAAATGCTGCTGATTTGGCTGGTGGTATCAGCCTAGAAGACAAGGATGATTTATTAGCGTCTGTATTGGTTGATTTATCTCAGGAGGCGACGCTTGAGAGCAGTCTTAAGGTAGCCTCAGAAATATTGTCACGTTTAAAGCGGGTTGGTAATGTGCATAAAAAACATGTTGAATCGGCAGCATTTGTGGTATTAAAATCACCTGACATTCCGTCAGTGCTGGTTGAAACTGCATTTATTTCTAACTCGGATGAAGAACGTAAACTGGCAAGCAGTAGTCATCAAGCTAAGTTAGCGCGTGCTATGATGTCAGGTATTCGCAGTTATTTTCGCCAGAATCCACCTCAGGTTGCCGAAGATGTACGCCAAGAGCATATTGTCAGTGGTGGTGAAACTCTAACTGGTATTGCTCAGCGCTACCAAGTCAGTGTTAATCAGCTTAAAGCTGCTAATAAATTAATTGGTACACGGCTTAAAATTGGCGATATTCTATTTATTCCAAATAATTAATGAACTATTTTTATTAAATTTTTTACACTCCTTAACTCGTTATGTCAAGGCCACGAATATAAGCTAATTTTTTAGAGATTGCACTAGATTAGCTTAAATTTCAGTCCATTTTCTCAGTTGTTTCAGTTGCTCTTTAGGTGAATCAATAGTTAAATCTAAATTCACATTCCTTACATATTATTGATACCTGCTTGCGAATAAAGACAGAGTGGCTTATGCTCTTTATAAAATAGCTTAATTTAAGGGCAGGTAATGGCTTCATCCAAACAGCAGCGGTTACTTTTTCCAGCTTTGCTGGCTATTATGCTGTTGGCGCTGGTTGGGTTTATATTGTTATCAGATACAAAATCGCAGTTAGCAGTAGCGCCCGAAGCAGATTTGCCAGTAGAAACGGTTGGCTCACCGTTCTCGTTAAAAGTTGTTGAGACAGCACCCACACTACCAACTATTACCCAGACCGCTGACAGTCAAGCAGCCGCCTTATTACATAAAAAGCAGCGCATCATGACAATCAGGAGTGATGAGCTAAAGACTATAGGTGATATTGATCATGATAAAACTGTTACCACAACGGTGAATAACAGTAAATTGGTTGCTGTCAGCGACATTGTCCAGTCTGATGCCCTGCCTGATGATGCATTGTTTTATTTGCATTGGGTGACTGACGAAGATAAGCAGGGCTTGTGGGGTGTTATTCAGAGAGGGCTGATGGATAGGTTTAGGCAGGGGGGTGTATCTTGACGGCATTACCCCAGATAATGAAGCTGTACAGATGATTATTCCTGTTGATGCTGATGAGAAATTAAGTTCTGGGTTCAGTTCTTTTTTGGGCAGTATTCTTAACGAAAAGGTACATTCCAGCTATATTTATAACGTTAATACCCATACTATGGGGCAAGATCCAAATAAAATCATTCCAGGACAGCAATTGGCGTTAATTCATTTTTCACCAGCGGAGCTAACCCGCATCTATTGGTTTTTTGCTGATATAGATGGGCAGGAGTCAAAGGTGTTTGCAGTTGATAATTAAATCATGCTACATGCCATATTGTTAGTGATTGTGCTGTTAATTATTGCTGCTGCGTTCATCGTTGCTAATAAAGACTAATTTATAATTGCTTATAGCCTAAGCTATAAGTGCTACCTAGGTAGCTTAATTAGTTTATCTTTTGATTTGGTAAGCCAGTAGATCGCCTGATGTCATTATTGGAATTACAATAAGATTTTGTACCACAGTATGATCAGCACTACCCTGATCAAGCTTAATCAGCGTTTTGCTGATACCATTTACGTTTATGTGTAGCAATTTACCGTCCACCCAGTCAGTGACCAGATAGTTGCCGTTACCATCTTCCTCTATCCCATCAAGATTACCAACAGGCGTTTGATCACCTAAGCTTGCAACCTGTCTGGATAAGATGTTAACTGTTTTTAAGTGCCCAGGTGTTTTGGTGGCAAAGCCATCAGTTATATTACCCCAACTGGCAACAATAAGCTGACCGTCGTTAACAAGTAGACCATTGGGAAATTCAAGCGCATCTGTCTGCAACCATAATGCAAACTTATTATTAAGCAAACGATAAATTGAGTTGGTGAGAAAACCAGATACGTAGACGGCACCATTTTGATGATCGACCACCACATCATTTAAAAATTTAGCCTCAGACGCAGAATAACGGTGGATAACCTGACCGCTGGCAATATCAATAACCACTAATTGCTTAATGTCAGCGACATATAACCTATCGCCAGATATGGCCATACCTTTAGGTGCGTTTAATCCTTTAACCCAGCGAAGGTCTATCAGTTTACCAGTTGATGATAGCCGCGAAATATAGCCGTTGCCATCAGCTTCAGAGGGTTTACCATTTATATTAGATAGATAAAATTGTTGCCTTTTTTGGTCATACACGACAGATTCTGGTTGTTGGAATGTCGCCTTTACAGCCCATGTTGGGGTGAGAATTGGCGTATCAGCAACGCTAATAAATGGTAACAATAACACAAAGAGCCCTAACAGGCGAACAATACGATGCATCATGGTAAATCTCCTATATCTTGAAGATTAATCAGCTAATTCATCATAGCACACTATTATAGCGCATTTTATGGCGTGATATGGACTATCCTAGCTGTATGGCAGGTTTTCTCAATATTGTTAGATTATTGCTAATAAAATAATTATTTAGTATCAGCTTTAAATAAAGTCAAGCCATATTGCAGTCAGGCAATTTCCAGCCTGGCATAAGCCAATACCAGCCATTTATTACCAGCGTGTTTAAACCTAACCTGAGCACGTGCGCTTTTGCCTGCTCCTTCGGTTTCCATCACAATGCCAGGACCAAATTTGTGATGATGGACTTGCTGGCCGGGTTTAAAGCTGGTTCCATCATCATTAAGTTGTATTGGCACTTTAGTGTGGGCAATATTGTTTTTGCTTAAGCCTACTTCTTCAATATAATCAGCTGGGATTTCAGCTAAAAATCGTGATGGATGCGGTGATATAAGCTGACCATAGAGCATGCGTGACTTAGCATGTAGCAAATAGAGATGCTTACAAGCGCGAGTCATACCAACATAGCAGAGCCGCCTTTCTTCAGCAAGGCGCGCCAGATCGGTAGTAGTTTGTTTGGCTGGAAACAGACCTTCTTCCATGCCTATGATAAACACCATAGGAAACTCGAGTCCTTTGGCTGAGTGCAAAGTCATGAGTTGCACGCAGTCTTGCCATTTGTCAGCCTGATTATCACCCGCTTCTAGCGCGGCACGAGATAAAAATTCAGTCAAAGTGTTTGTATCATCATTATCATCTGATATAAATTGCTGGGTTGCACTGATAAGTTCATCAATATTATCAAGACGACCCTGGCCTTTTTCTGATTGATTCTTAGAAAAATGGCATCGCAAGCCGCTTTTTTCAATGACATTGGCAGTGAGTTCAGCAAGTGACAGTGAGGTAAAGTCTTGTGCCAATGAATTAATAAGCATTAAAAAGCCAGTTAGTGCGTTAGTTGCCCGCCCAGTAAAAGTACCAGTTTTAAGCAATATATCTGTTGCTTCCCACATCGTGTTTGCGTGTTTGCGCGCATATTGCCTAACTTGAGCTAATGTAGCTGCGCCAATACCTCGGGTGGGTATATTAACAACCCGTTCAAATGCAGCATCGTCATCCCGATTGGCAATGAGCCTTAAGTAAGCCAGTACATCTTTGATTTCAGCCCGTTCAAAAAAGCGTACACCTCCATAGACACGGTAGGGCATATTAACGCGTGATAAGGCATTTTCAATGATGCGCGACTGAGCATTGGATCTGTACAGCACTGCTGTTTGCGCATATTTGCCACCTTGAGTCACCCAAACTTCAATTTGTCCGACACAAAAGTTTGCTTCATCATGTGCGTCATAGGCGCTATATAACTGGATGGCCTCGCCACTATCGTCATCGGTCCATAGTGCTTTGCCTAATCTGTCGTTATTATTAGCAATAACGGCATTAGCAGCGCTTAAAATATTGGCTGTTGAACGGTAATTTTGTTCCAGACGAATAGTAGTGGTGCTAGGGTAATCCTGAGAAAATCGCTGAATATTCTCAATGCGGGCGCCGCGCCAGCCATAGATTGACTGATCGTCATCACCGACAACAAATAAATGACCTGTGTCTCCTGCCAGCATTTTAAGCCAAGCATATTGAATAGTATTGGTGTCCTGAAACTCATCCACTAAAATGTGCTGGAAACGCTGCTGATAAAAGTTTAAGATGTCAGGCCGTTTTAACCATAATTCATAACAGCGCAACAAAATTTCACCAAAATCAATGACACCAGCACGCTTGCAGGTTTGTTCATATTGCTCATAAATAGCCAGCATATTTTGTGAGATTTTATCATTACCCGAATCAATACGATCAGGTCGTAGTCCTTCATCTTTGCGGGCATTGATGTACCAGCTCACTTTGTTTGATGGCCAAACTTTATCGTCCAGCCCCATGCTAGTGATGATGCGCTTACAAATACGTTGCTGATCATTGCTGTCTAAAATTTGAAAACTTTGCGGCAGGTCTGCATCTTGCCAGTGCAAGCGCAATAAACGGTGTGCCAGACCGTGAAAAGTGCCGACCCACATGCCACCAATCTGCTCATTTAGTGTATTTTCAATTTTGTTGCGCATTTCTGTAGCGGCTTTGTTGGTAAAGGTCACTGCAAGAATGCTGGCAGGTGATATTGTTTCTGCTTTGATAAGCCAAGCGATGCGAGAGGTAAGAACGCGCGTTTTACCACTGCCGGCACCTGCGATAATAAGCGCATGTCCCACTGGCGCCGCTACCGCATCGCGTTGGGGTTTATTCAGCGCGTCAAGTAATTCGGAAACATCCATTGGGCGGTTTAATTATGCTTAAGCTCTTGGCGCATATAATGTATATCTCTATAACTGGCAACATGAGATTAACAATAGGGTAAGAGGCTAAGGAACCTGTAAATAAATGGCTGCTGTACGTATTACGACACAATCTTATGAGGTAACAGGCTGCGAATCCTCTTCCCTATTTTTAGATACGAGGTTATCCTAAAGCGCTCATCTGTTTACGCTGCTATTGCCAGGTTTAGGTCCACTAGCGGCGATATAACTTTTACCCAAGTTAACATGTTAGCTACGTACAGAAACTTAAAATCTGCTATAGGTTGCTATCCAAAAAAGCGGTTAATTGTGACTTGGTCAATGCGCCTACTTTTGTTGCCTCTACTTCACCATCTTTAAATAACATCAGTGTGGGAATGCCGCGAATACCGTAGCGTGGCGGTGTTTCTGTGTTTTCATCAATATTAAGTTTGCATACTTTTAACCTGCCAGCGTAGTCATTACCAATTTCTTCTAAAATAGGCGCAATCATCTTGCAGGGTCCGCACCATTCAGCCCAGTAATCAACCAATGTAGGTAAATCTGCCTCTAATACTTCACTGGCAAAACTACCATCAGTGACTTGGGTAATATTTTCGCTCATATTGTTATCTCCGCCAATAAATTGTAAGTAAGCTATAGGGCGCTATATTACCAAACTGGTCACTTCAAAAATAGTGGATAAAATAATACAGCACAGTCTTTAAGTGATATATTGCCAAAATAACCATTATTAATCGTGGCATAATTTACATTAATATCTGCTGATAGTGGTTTTGTATGTAACCTAACTAACTGGCGTAAAGCAGTATTTTTGAGTCAACATGGAGATAATATGACGCTGACAAGAAAGATTATCTTAAGCATGATTGCTGGTCTGGTAGTGGGCATCCTGTTAAACTTGATTATGCCCTATATAGCGCTAGCAGGCGACTTGCTACAATATTATCTGGTAGATGGGTTGTTTGATACTATTGGTCAGATCTTTGTCAAATCGTTGAAACTTTTAGTGGTGCCGCTGGTATTTGTATCACTGGTTTGCGGGTCAGGTGCTTTGAGTGAGCAAAGCCGTATTGGGCCGATGGCAGCCAAGACTATTAGTTTATATATGGTCACAACCGCTATTGCTATTAGCTTAGCATTACTGGCAGCTAATATTATCAGCCCTGGAGTGGGCATGGATATTATGGCAAGCAGTGATTATGTTGTGCGTCAAAGCCCGCCATTCAAGCAGGTGATTTTGAATATATTTCCCAGTAATCCGGTGGATGCGATGGCCAGAGGGGAAGTATTGCAGATCATTGTGTTTGCCTTGTTGTTTGGGATCGCATTATCCCGTGCTGGTGAGGCAGGCGCACGGGTGTATAGCTGGTTTGTTGATATTAATCAGGTGGTGATGAAGCTCATCATGATGCTGATGAATCTTGCTCCCTACGGTATTTTTGTGCTATTAGCTGGATTATTTGCCAATCTTGGTGTTGAATCTATCAGCAAACTGCTTAGCTATTTTATCACAGTGCTATTGGTGTTATTTGTGCATGGTTTGGTTGTGTATCCCCTATTACTGAAGCTGGTGGGTAGTTTGCAACCAACAATTTTTCTAGCCAAGATTAAACCGTTGCTGATATTTGCATTTAGCACCGCATCTTCCAATGCATCTATTCCGGTTACCTTGCGTACCGCCAAGCAGTCTCTTGGTGTTCATAACCGTATTGCTGCCTTTACTGTTCCTTTAGGTGCGACTATCAATATGGACGGCACTGCGATTATGCAGGGCGTGGCAACCGTGTTTATTGCTCAGGCTTATAATATTGATATTGGTTTGGTTGGTTATTTGATGGTAATCCTAACAGCTACCATGGCTTCTATTGGCACTGCGGGTGTACCCGGTGTAGGCTTAATTACCTTGGCATTGGTGCTGGAACAGGCTGGGTTACCGGTGGAAGGTATTGCGTTGATTATTGGTGTTGATCGGCTATTAGACATGACACGCACGGCGGTTAATGTAACCGGTGATTCAATGATTACAGTGGTGGTAGCCAAAAGTGAACATGCACTTGATGAACACCAATATCATGCACCAGTAACAAAAGCGCTATAACTTATAGTCGGGTTCCCCGCCAGTTGCATTCTTTATTTTATAGCATATTGCAGCTGGGCGATACGGCTAAGTAATACCGGTTTGACATTACAAAATAGCGATTATTAGGATAGTTACTGCTGGTTATTCAGCAACTCACGTTATTAACATTGCCGCCGTTGACGATACCGTCATCATCGCTATCAATAGCAAGGCGTGTTCGACCAACCGGATTGACAACAACGGCTCTTGCTGACAATGCACCTCGATCGTCACATAATACAAAGGTACCTGCGGTCTTGCCTATACCAGTAGGGCCATAAGTGACCTTATAACCATTATTAAATCGTAGCTCGTTCCCCCCTGTCAATGCAGGATAAACACGGATAATCATATCCGATCCATTCACTTTGCCATCCTCGTTCTCGTCAACAAAGACTAGCCAACCCGGTTCAAATACACCACCAGAGCTGATAGAACAGGTTGTGCTATCTGTACTACTACATACTACGGTACTGATACTCCGGTTGATAGCTTCACTGCGTGCAATATGCAGCGCTGATACTAATTGGTTTATTTGGATAGTCAGGCGGCTATCACGAATGACACCAACAAAACTGGGGGCGATAAACAGTGCTAGTATAGATGCTATGGTCAGTGTTATCACCAATTCAATGAGGGTTAACCCGCTGTACTGTTGCCAGCTAGTTATTCTTATTGTACGAAGCATAGCGCTATAATACAACAATAACACTGGTGTTACATAATATTGTGCAATTAATGTTACCCAGTTTTAAGTTATTTTCTGTCGTTAAGCACGCTGGTCGATAACATGATAGACTTTATTAAAAATTGAAAAGTGCAGTGATAAAGATGACTCAATACCAATATACCAAGCACACATACAACGACAAACAAACCGGGTTTAGCCTGATTGAGCTTATTATTGTACTGGTAATTATTACTGTACTTGCCTTACTTTTATTGCCCAGTTTGCAGGATAAAACACGGCAAGCCAGACGTGCAGTCGCGCAGGCTGATCTGGTGGAACTGACTGTTTTTGCCGAGCGTTATTTTATGGAAAATCGTACTTATGTGGGGTTAACGTTGCCCTTTACCCGCTCTCCCCGCAGTACCGACAATACGGAGTATTACACCATCAGTTTCAGCAGTGGTCCATCAGCAATCAATTTTACCTTACAGGCAGTGCCTACAATAGCTGGCGGCAGGGGTATATCAGGGTGTGATGGCGCAACCCTAACTATAGACGCAGATGCCACCAAAAGTGCTGTTAACAGTGGTACGGTACTGACAAATTGCTGGTAACATCAATTTGCGACTGCGCCTAAAATAACAACAGCCTATTTATGCACTACTGGAAGGTTTAGGTTACATAACCGCATTTTTGTCTTCTTAGCAAGTGACCGATCCTATTGTTAAACTTAACAGGTCGCTGAATTGTTTCCTGAATTTCTCAAAGAGCCTAAAGACCCCATAATCACCTAGTATGCCTGTTTTACCCTGCCCTGAGCTTGCCGATCTTATAGTCGGTCAGTTTTATAGAGCATTATTTTGCAGCAGTTTTTTGTCAGCATACTACAAGCCAATATCCTGATCCAGCTTAAGCGTTTCTATGATGCTAAACATTTGCTGCATATCTTTCAGCAGACTTTTGGCGTCATTAACAAAATCTTCTGGCTCCAGCACTGAACCGGGTTCAAATAAGTTTTGACTGATAGGTATCATAACAAGTAGCTTTTGCTTATAAAAAGCACATTGCAAACTGTCACTGTTAAAGTTTGCAACTAGTTCCTTTAGACGCTGCATAAATGCTGTAGTTAATAAATATCTTGCTTCAACTTGATCTTCACCATACACCTCAAACATTTTTTCAAATTCCGGATCTTCCAGATTAACGCGCTTTAATTTGGTAAACTTTGCACCAAGCCAGTTAAAGACCTTGCCATAATCTCTGCGCACCAAGGTTTTGCTATGAAAAGGTTTATTAACGCTTACATTGATGATGATGCCTTTAAAAACCCTTCTGTACGAGTTAGCCTTATCATTTGATTGCCTCTCCTGTAGCTCACACTCAAATAATTCTAGCGCCAGATTATTATATTCTCCCTGAATGTAGTCTTCACAAAGAGCGCGGTCAAATTGGGGAAAAATATCAAAATCGCTAAAACGATCAAGCGGATAATCAGGCCCATTTTCCCTGTACTGGAAAGTACCTAAAAAAGCCAGTATTTTGGGAAATATATCTGTTTTTATATCAGCCTGATAGCGCCTAAGTGGAGTAGAGACAATCCAGAAAGCGAATACAAAAATAACGCCCAGCAAAGACAATATCAATATTATTTTTCCTATTAGGGTATGGCCAAAAAAGGAAATTAACAGGTTGCTGATACCATCTTGTGCATCAAAAAATGCAACGATATTATGTGCAACGATAAAATACGTTAAAAAAACGCCCAGCAGCCCAGCCAAAGGCAGAGTAATGATGGTCAATAGCTTTGTATTGTTTAACGCATGAACGCGTTTATGTTCATAGCTGTTAGCTAAAGGTTTCAGGTTGTCCTGATAATACTGGCTAAAGCCTTTTTCATAGGGTGTTTCTTCTTTAAAAGTACAAAAATCATCAGGCTTTTGCTGTGTCTTGATATTAAATACAACCAAGCAGGTTTTACCCAGTTCAGTCAGTTTATTCAGTTTATCGCCTTTTGGCATTATGCCATAGGCAATGGAAGCAATAATTACTATCGGTAAAATAGCGTCAATTAATTCTTCCATAACCGCTTATTTTAAGTGGTCATCAGCATCCACTAGGGCTTGGGAGGCTGCATCCGTTTCATAAAAAGGCATGGGACTTGCTTTGGCAAAACCAGCGAATAAATTACCGGGGAAAATTTCTATGGAATTATTCAATGAAGTCACTGCGGCGTTGTAAAAGCGCCTCGCTGCAGCAATATGCTCTTCAACTTCATTATAGGTTTTTTGTGCTTGCAGCATAGTTTGATCAGATTTCAAATCAGGATAGGCTTCCATCGTTAGATTAAATCTGTTCATTGCTGCATCCAGCTCGTTAATATTTTTTAAATGCGCTTCAACCGCCTTTGGATCAGCAATATTATAGTCTGCTGCTGCCTTTGCTCTCAGTGTCGTAATATCATTGAGCAGGCTTTTTTCATGATCCATAAATTTCTGAGCGATTGTCAGGATATTGGGAATGAGGTTGCTACGTTTTCTCAGTTGTACATCAATACCTGAAAGCGCTTCTTTAGCGCTGTTTTTCTTGGATACAATAGCGGCATACCAGAGATATGGCAATGCAATTAACACAACGACGATGCCAATTTCCAGCATGATATTACCCCCTAGCTTGCTTTTAACTATGGTACCAAATAATAACATGAAAAATTGTCATAAAACCAGTAACCCCTGTTGGGTAAATTTTACTGGTTTATGCTATGGCTGTTCTTAAATGGCGTTTGACCAAAACCCCACTAACACAAGAAATTAGGCTTATTAATGTTGCAGCTAGCCCTCTAAATGGGGCTATACCACAACACATTAAATGCAATAGAACGTAGTGCTGCTGTTGCAGCTAGCCCTCTAAATGGGGCTATACCACAACCTTTTCCACTGATGATCTGACTGAACAGCAGTTGCAGCTAGCCCTCTAAATGGGGCTATACCACAACCTTTTCCACTGATGATCTGACTGAACAGCAGTTGCAGCTAGCCCTCTAAATGGGGCTATACCACAACCCAAATCTATGCATTATCACTGGTGGATCAGTTGCAGCTAGCCCTCTAAATGGGGCTATACCACAACCTCGCGATATCTCTTTATCGTTGTATTCGAGTTGCAGCTAGCCCTCTAAATGGGGCTATACCACAACTAAAAAAATGATGTATATAATTGATAGATTGTTGCAGCTAGCCCTCTAAATGGGGCTATACCACAACCTTAAGGTTGTAGGCCCCTGAAAGCTAATGCAAACATTAGCGAATTACGCCATAAAAATAGCAACGCAGTAGCTATAATACACCCTTTATTTTTTATTTTGCAACATTTTTTGGCGTTCACGTTTATCTTTTTGCTTTTTGTACGGCTCTTTTACCTTGTATGTATTGATGGCGCTCTGCAATTGACGTCTTAAGCGCTTGCTGAAGCTGCTTATTTGTTTGCGCTTTTCAATTTCTGTATCAGCAACAAACTTCACTGTCTGTTCGTCTTCGCCTAGATAATAATAGCGTTTTTTAGCGCGATCCCAAGTCAGTTTAGCGCCGGTTTTTTTATCTACCTTATAGTTTTGGTGCCTAAACAGCACGATTAGGTCCTGGACAAATTTTGCGCGCTCTTTTTTCATTTTTAGATGGGTAAATACTGCTAGATAGGCAGCAAATATTGTGCGTGTAGTATCCTTGCTTGCGTAGTTATTACGATTATGGGCAATATCATTACGGATGTTCTTGATGGTTAAAAACGGATTTTTTTTCTCAGTCCATTCAGGGTGGCTCTTTATTTGCGTTGCAAAAATAGCGGTAATCTTGTCCTGGGCATTGTTGGCATTGCCTTTTTGGCGAATAACATGATAGCCTTCATATAGCACGAAGCTTAAATTAACATATAGAAGATAGCGTGGGTAGATATAATAACGGAAGGATAGATACGTTTCTGTGCTATTGTATATTGGCTCAGCTTTCTTTCGTGGCACCATGCTTTTTATATTATTTTTGCCAATATAATTATATAGTTTTCTAAATGTCCAGTAGTGAAATGCACTGTCTTCACGGCAGTATCTGGTATATAGATCTTTCCATGCTTTTTCCTGTTTTGCTATATTGGCACTTTTTTTGTTGTAATAGGCAAAATGACGATTTTCTTGCTCTTTACTGACAAATGACTTGTTGGTCTTTTTTAGGTGCTTTTTACTGCGTTTTGTAGCACAATATACGGACATATTTTTCTTATGCAGTTTATGCCAATGTTTTTGTATGGCAGTGGTGTCAATTTTGAGTCTGTCCAGATAAATTTTGCTGATACCAGATGGCAATAGTATGCAAACTGTGTGTAGGCAATTAGTAAGATCCTTTGTCTCCAGTGGTTTTTCAGGGTGAGCCAGCCAGTTCCTTACCTCTAATGTGCTTTCCAGCAAAGTAATCAGGGTAGCCAGATTATTGACTGGTAGCACCCGGTTATATAATAGGTGTTCGTGAAAAAACTTATTTCCTTCACTGTCATCATTAATTGTCTTTAGCGTTGCTAAAAAATTGCTTGATAAACAATCTAGGTTTTCTAGGCATAGGCAGTGATTCTGTTTTTGGTTGCTTAAACATGTAATAATAGGTTTAAGTTCTTTAATAGTAGGTTTGATGTTACCTTCATCTTTTCTGGGTATCTTGTTATCGTTTTTATTCTTTTCCAGTCGTTTTATTTTGCCATTCAGCAATGTCAGCATTTTTTGGCGGCGTTTGCTATCAAGACGATCGTTGTGCTTCCTACGCAGGCTGGATAAAAATATATCTCTTAAGCTGTTGTTGACCTCCTGTAGCGCGATAAACAGATATCGCATGGATACCTCCGATGCCTTAAGGTCATCTATACTGGGCTGGTTATTCTGAGGTATGTCTGGCAGTGCGAACATAGTCGTGCATAGCGCTCCTTAGATTTAGCATACTGACTTTACCTAAATCTATAATGATAGCGTAGCACTGCGTTAATGTTTATGTCCAGTGCTTGCATTTTTGAATGATAATTATTACTATCTATAAGTTTGTGATAATCAGGATTGCTGAGGATATTAAATGATTGCTGTGCTTTATGGTTCAACCACTGGCAATACGGCAGATGCTGCTATTAAGCTACAACAGCAGATGGGTGAAGATCGGGTTGAGCTTTTTGATGTCAAGGATGTTGGCCTTGATCCTATACAGTATTTTGACAACATCATTTTTGCGATTCCCACATGGGATTATGGTGAAGTACAGGAAGACTGGCAGGATGTATGGGATGAGGTAGATGAAACAGACTTTTCTGGCAAAACCATTGCTTTTCTGGGCGTGGGTGATCAATATTCCTATGCAGAATGGTTTCAGGATGCGATGGGTATGTTGCATGATAAGGTGGTGGCGCGTGGTGCCAGTATTATTGGATTATGGCCAGCGGAAGGCTATGATTTTGCCGCATCAAAAGCGCTGACCGCAGATAAAACCCATTTTGTTGGTCTGGCATTGGATGAAGATTGCCAACCCGAATTAACTGATAAACGTATTGCTGATTGGTGTGCGCTTATCAATAACGATCTAAGCTAAAGTTCCCACTTTATTGATTGTTGATATGCTGGTGTTGTGCTTGGCGTACTGGATGATTACAATCTAAAGCCGGAATAACAACAGACAGTCAGGTGATGTTATGCGCTATAACACATTGGGTATAACAGATGTAAAGGTGAGTGTCATTTGTTTGGGTACCATGACATTTGGCGAGCAAAATACCGAAACGGAAGGTCATCTGCAACTTGATTATGCTTGCGACAACGGTGTTAATTTTATTGATACTGCTGAGCTGTATGCCATTCCGCCTAAGGCAGAAACACAAGGCAGAACAGAAGAAATTATTGGTAACTGGTTGGTTAAGCGGGGCAAGCGTGGTGATATTGTGCTTGCCAGCAAAATTGCTGGCCCCGGTGAAGATTGGGTAGCGCATATTCGTGACGGCAACACCCAATTTAATGACGACAATATCTCCCAGGCAGTTGATGCCAGCTTAAAACGCCTTAAAACTGATTATATTGATTTGTACCAGTTGCACTGGCCTGAAAGGAGCAGCAACTATTTTGGCAGATTGGGCTATGAACATCATGATGAAGCATTAACGCCAATTCTCCATACTTTGCAGGCACTAGATAAACAGATTAAGGCCGGCAAAATACGTTATATCGGCTTATCCAATGAAACGCCATGGGGGATGATGCAGTTTTTACAGGTGGCTGAGCAGTACGACTTGCCAGTGATGCAATCAGTGCAAAATCCCTATAGTCTGATTTGTCGCACCTTTGAAATTGGTTGTGCTGAAATCAGCCATCGTGAGCAGATGGGTTTGCTGGCTTATTCACCACTTGGGTTTGGTGTATTAACCGGCAAATACCTGCATGGCGCGCGACCTGCTGGTGCGAGAATGACCCTGTGGCCGGATTATGCTCGCTATATCAATGAACAGGCGATAGCGGCAACTGAAGCCTATGTGCAGGTTGCGATGAACCATGATCTTAATCCTGCACAGATGGCGCTTGCCTTTGTCAATAATCGTCCCTTTATAACAGCAACGATTATTGGCGCGACCACGCTGGATCAACTTAAAACTGATATTGCCAGTGCTGATATGACCTTGAGTGATACTGTATTAGCAGAGATTGAACGCGTTCATAGGCAGCAGCCTAATCCAGCGCCATAGCTGATGCTGTGGCTGTTTTATCAATGATAATAGCGGTGTCTTGAATAAACAGATCGTTGTTCAGTTCGCTCAGTTTAAGGCTAACCAGTAATACTGACTTATGTTTATTCATTTGCGCTACTGTGACAACATGGCCTGCCACCGCGCCAGTTAAGTTGGTAATGTTGCTGGCGATGGCAACAGGTGAATGTGTGCCTGCTGTTGTGGCAGTGAACATTCTGCGGCTAGCCTTGCCTAGATAATGCAATCTAGCGACTACTTCCTGACCAGGATAACAACCCTTGCTGAAGCTGACACCGCCAACTAATTCAAAATTAATCTGTTGTGGCGTAAACTTTTCGCTACTGGCAGGGTGAATAGCTGGCAGGCCGACAGCAATATCAAGTTGTTGCCAGACTGATGCGTTTGTGAGCTTAAAAGAATTAAGCGTGTGTGCCAGCAGTGTATCTATTTCTGCTAATGCGGTTACTAGCAGATAGCGCAACCCCGTTGCTGGTAGTTTGATAATAAGCGTTGATTCAATCTCAGTGCAGCGGTAGTCTTCAGTGGGCAAATCTAGCCCAGCCAAACATGCTGGCTGGGTTTGGTGCAGGCCAATACAGGCGTGTACGTTACTGATGTTATTAATGGTCACACTAGATCGTAATACATATATGGCCAAACGTTGCTGTAATAGTGTGCACATCGTAGCAGGCAGGATAATCCAGTAACAGTCAGCATGGTGACAAATGAGCAAGCAGCTGACAGCTAATCGCCCTTTGGGGTTGCAAAAACCGCTCAGTTGTGCCTGACAAGCCGCCAGCGCATCAACATCATTTGTCAGCAGGTTTTGCAAAAATGATTGAGCATCATTGCCGCTTATTTGCAGGACGCCAAGTTGTGGCAATGGCATAAACTGTTTATCCGCATGGTGAATGGTATTATCCGTTTCTGTGTGCTGTTTAAGCAGAGATTGCCAAGTATATGTCATTTCGCTTTGTGTCAGTTAAAAATAACACTATTATTGTAGCGTTAACAGAAAATCAAAGCGAGATGTGATGATAAGAACAGTGTTCAGTTTGCCAATAATGCCTTCTAGGTGGTTACAGTATTATCTCATCATTGTTCATGGCGTTATGCTGTTAACCCTGCTGAGTTTATTAGGTGCTTCATGGTGGTCATGTATAACATTCGTACTATTGTCAGTCAGCTTTGCTTACTATTATTGGCAATCATGTTTAACTGTAACAGTGATGCGTGATAGTGATGGTAACTGGTATCGCCATCAGAGCGGCGCAGTGCAACCGTTGCCAGCATTGCGTGGTAGTGTGGTGATACCGCAACTGGTTATCCTCTACTTTGCAGGCGATGGATTCTGGCGGCACACCTATTCAATGACCATTGTAGCTGATTCTGTTCCTGCTGAGTTATTTCGTCAACTGCGATTGTATTGTCGCAATACTAAGCATTTCCAGTGATAATGGTATTGCGTGCAGCCTGACTATTGTCTGTATGCGGGTAATCTAAGGTGTAATGCAAGCCGCGGCTTTCTTTACGCTTTAATGCTGAGGTGATAATTAAATCGGCGACATCAGCTAAATTGCGCAATTCAAGCAAGTCACTACTGATACGATATTGACGGTAATAATCACTGATTTCTTGTTGCAATAGGCGTAATCGCTGCTGTGCTTTTTGCAAACGTTCATCAGAACGTACAATGCCAACATAATCCCACATAAAGCGTCGCAGTTCGTCCCAGTTGTGATTAATAGAGATAACTTCTTTTGCTTGTTGAACACGGCTATCATCCCAGTGGGCAATGGTTGGTATATTGGCAGATACAGACAGACAGTTTTTAATATCGTCTGCGGCAGTATAAGCAATTACTAGACATTCCAGCAGCGAATTACTTGCCATGCGGTTGGCACCATGAAAGCCAGTATGGGCAGTTTCACCGATGGCATACAAATTATTGATGTTAGTACGGCCATGTATGTCAGTCATTAAACCCCCGCAGGTATAATGAGCAGCAGGCACCACTGGTACAGGATCGGAAGTTATGTCAATACCAAAATCAAGACAGCGCTTATAAATAGTAGGGCAATATTGTTCAATAAATACCTTTGATTTATGGCGGATATCAAGATAGACGCAGTCATGTCCCAGTCGCTTCATTTCATGATCAATAGCGCGGGCGACAATGTTCCTAGGCGCAAGCTCAGCCTGGGGGTGGAAACGTGTCATAAACCTGTCACCGTTTGCCAGTATCAGTTTAGCGCCTTCACCACGCAATGCTTCACTGATTAAAAAGGATTTAGCCTTGGGGTGATATAAACAGGTGGGATGAAATTGGATAAACTCCATATTGGCAACGCGGCAACCTGCTCGCCAACCCATGGCAATACCATCGCCGGTTGATGTATCAGGGTTACTGGTGTAGAGGTAAACCTTGCTGGCGCCACCTGTTGCTATAACCGTAATCGGCGCAATGAATGTTTTTGGCGTATCAGTGTTAATATCCAGCACATAACAGCCGAGACAGCGATTGTTTGTTGTGCCTGACTGTTTGCGGCTGGTAATAAGATCAATGCCAATATGATAGGGATACAAGGTGATATTAGCGTGTGCTTTTGCTTTTGTCAGCAGGGTTGTTTCAACTGCGCGCCCAGTGGCATCAGCAGCGTGAATAATACGACGATGACTATGGCCGCCTTCCTGAGTGAGATGATAGCTTGCTGTAGTATCATTTTTGGTAAATGAAACGCCTTGTGCAATCAGCCATTCAACATGTGTACGTGCCTGCTGAACAATAAATTGCACAACATTTTCATTGCATAAACCCGCGCCAGAATTAAGCGTGTCTGCAATGTGTGATTGTAGTGAGTCGGCCTCATCAAGCACAACAGATATGCCTCCTTGTGCGTAGAGAGATGCGCCTTCTTCCAGTTGGTTTTTTGAGATTACAGCAACCCGTGCAGAACCTGCCAGTTGCAACGCAAGTGTTAGCCCGGCGGTACCACTACCAATAACGATAACGTCAAAATAATATGGTTTGGTCATTATGTAAGAATGACTCTAAGAAAAGATGATGAATCTGTCTTTTTGATAAGGTGACATAATATAAGCTGACAAATAGCTATATTTTTTTAGCAGCCCCCTTATCCTCTGCCAGATCAAAACGCTGGTGCAACACTCTGACACCTAGCTCCAGATATTGCTCATCCACCACCACCGAAACTTTAATTTCGGAGGTTGAGATCATTAATATATTGATCGCTTTATCAGCAAGTGCAGTAAACATGGTGCTGGCAATCCCAGCATGAGAACGCATACCAACACCAACCAGCGATATTTTGGCAATGTTGTCATTGCCGTTGACTTCACGTGCACCCAATTTTTTTGCGGTTTGTCTCAGTATGTTTAACGATGTCCGGTAATCGCTACGATCAACAGTAAAGGTGAAATCTGTGGTTGCGTCGTCGCCAGTATTTTGAATGATCATATCTACTTCAATGTTATTTTCTGCAATAGGTCCGAGAATTTGTGAGGCAACACCCGGTTGATCAGGCACGCCAAGGATAGTCAGTTTTGCTTCGTTACGATTAAACGCAATGCCTGAGATAAGTGCGTGTTCCATAGTTTTTTCCTCTGCCGTGATAAGTGTGCCTTTCCCATCTTTAAACGAGGAGAGCACACGTAATGGGATATTGTATTTGCTGGCAAATTCCACACTGCGAATCTGTAATACTTTTGCACCTAAACTTGCCATTTCCAGCATTTCTTCAAAGGTAATCATATCGAGGCGGCGGGCATTTTTAACTACGCGTGGATCAGTGGTATATACCCCATCAACATCTGTGTATATCTGGCATTCATCTGCATGTAGCACAGCAGCCAGCGCAGTGGCTGTGGTGTCTGAACCACCACGTCCGAGAGTGGTGATATTGCCATGTTCATCGCAGCCTTGAAAACCAGCAACTACCACAATATGACCAGTAACCAGATCGTGACGGATTTTACTGTCATCTACCGCACTAATACGAGCCTTATTATAACTGTTGTCGGTTAAAATACGCACTTGGCTGCCAGTATAAGAACGTGCCTGTGCGCCTTGTTGTTGAAGCGCCATGCACAATAATGCAATGGCAATCTGTTCGCCCGTTGCCAGCAATACGTCCAGTTCCCGTCCTTGTGGATGGCTATGCACTGTCCGTGCCAATTCTATTAGCCTATTAGTTTCGCCGCTCATTGCTGATACCACCACCACCACATCATGGCCATTTTGCCGGTGACGAATGACTTTGCTGGCAACATGGCTGATACGTTTGTGTGTGCCAATTGACGTACCACCATATTTTTGCACCAGTAATGCCATAGACTAATCCTCCAGTGCAGACTGCACCCAGCCAAATACTGAGCTTAATGCAGTTTTCAGGTGTTGTAACTGATTGCCACCACCCTGGGCCATATCCGCACGACCACCACCTTTGCCACCAACCTGACCAGCCACATGCGCTACCAAATCACCTGCGCGTATCTTGTCAATGATATCCTGAGTCACACCAGCGATGAGCGTGACTTTGTCATTGTTGACTGATGCCAGAATAATCACAGCGGTGCCTAATTTCGTTTTAAGTTGATCAACGGTATCACGCAAGCTCTTACTGTCAGCATTATCAAGCTCAGTTGCCAGTACCTTGATATTACCGATTTGTCTGGCGGCATTGACCAAATCACCACTGTTACTTGTGGCTAGCTTGCCTTTAAGTGTGCTGATTTGTTTTTCCAGTTCGTGAGTACGTTGGACAAGTTGTGCTGTTTTTTCTGTGACATTGTCTGTTGTTGCCTTTATAAGGGCTGCCACTTCGTTTAACCGTGATTGATTCTGATTAATGTAATCAAGCGCAGTTTCACTGGTGAGTGCCTCAATACGGCGCACACCAGCAGCAATACCAGTTTCAGCAATAAGCTTAACTAGGCCAATATCACCAGTACGGCTGACATGTGTGCCGCCACATAATTCGGTGGAAAAATCGCCCATACTTAGCACTCGCACTTTATCGCTGTATTTTTCCCTAAATAAAGCGATTGCGCCGCTTTGTTTTGCCTGTTCTAAATCCATGATAGCAGTTTCAACCTTGTGATTAAGACGAATCTGACGGTTAACCAGCCGTTCAATTTTATCCAGTTGCTGCTTGCTGATAGGCTTAGCTTGGACAAAGTCAAAACGTAGGCGGTCAGCATCAACCAGTGACCCTTTTTGAGTGACATGTTCGCCCAATACGTTGCGCAGGGCGGCATGCAGTAAATGGGTGGCAGAGTGATTAACCGTGGTTGCTAGGCGACGCGCTTCATCAACATGGGCAGTAACACTGTCACCCATTTTAAGCTGACCATGCACACTGGCACCAAAATGTGCCACCGCGCCACCCTGTGCATGGGTATCAATAACCTTAAAACTAGCGTTGGTAGTTACAATTTTGCCCGAGTCACCGACTTGGCCGCCTGCTTCTGCGTAAAACGGTGTTACATCTAAAATAATAATACCTTCCTGCCCTTCATTTAAGATGTCCACCCGTTTATCACCTGCTAGTATGCCGATAATGGTTGCTTGATGAAGGGTTTTGGTATAACCGCAAAAGGTCGTCTGTGTAGTTAAAAGCGACCGCCATGACGGTGGTTTATCGCCAAGTTGATTGGCTGATCGGGCACGTTTTCTCTGCGTGTCCATATTGCGTTCAAAGCCAGCAATATCTAATGTTAATCCTCGCTCGCGAGCAATA
Organism: Methylophagaceae bacterium; assembly: GCA_965199725.1. Lineage (GTDB taxonomy): Bacteria > Pseudomonadota > Gammaproteobacteria > Nitrosococcales > Methylophagaceae. The sequence continues at coordinate 681,028 of OZ241321.1, read as the reverse complement.
TCGGCGGTTAAATCAACAGGAAAGCCGTAGGTGTCATACAGTAAAAATATAGTTTCGCCGGTAATTTTCGTATCTGTGGTAGTAGCAATTGCCTGTTCCAAAATGTTAAGACCATTGTCCAGAGTATTAGCAAAGCGCTGTTCCTCTTTTTTTAATACCTGTTCAATTTGATGTGCTGCTGCTTTAAGTTCAGGAAAGGCGTCACCCATTTCAGTAGCAAGCGGGGTAACTAGGGTATGAAAAAACGCTTTTTTCAGCCCCAGTTTATGACCATGACGGACAGCGCGGCGGATAATGCGGCGTAGCACATAACCACGACTCTCGTTAGTCGGCTGGACACCATCTGCTATCATAAATGCACATGAGCGGATATGGTCAGCGATCACCCTTAATGAAGGGTGGTTATTATCTTCTGTGCCTGTCAAATGACTAATAAATGCAATCAATTTTTGGAATAAATCAATGTCATAATTGCTGTGTACATTTTGTAATACTGCCGTCAACCTTTCCAGCCCCATACCGGTATCAACTGATGGCTTAGGTAAAGGTGTCATCGTGCCGTCAGCCGTTCGGTTATACTGCATAAATACCAGATTCCAGATTTCAATGTAGCGGTCACTATCTTCTTCAGCCGATCCAGGAGCGCCGCCAGCAACATGGTCACCGTGATCGTAGAATATTTCTGAGCAGGGGCCGCATGGGCCAGTATCACCCATTGACCAGAAGTTATCTTTAGTGCCAATGGCAGATAATCTGGCAGGATCAACGCCTATTTCATCCAGCCAGATAGATTTGGTTTCATTATCTTCTGCAAAGACAGTGATCCATAATTTTTCTGGCGGTAATGCAATCACTTCGGTTAAGAATTGCCAAGCATACTGGATAGCTTCACGTTTGAAGTAATCACCAAAACTGAAATTGCCTAGCATCTCAAAAAAAGTATGGTGGCGAGCGGTATAGCCGACATTTTCCAGATCATTGTGCTTGCCACCAGCGCGTACGCAGCGTTGACTGGTGACTGCACGCGTGTAAGGGCGGATTTCTTGCCCTAAAAATACACTCTTAAACTGTACCATGCCTGCATTGGTAAATAGCAGGGTAGGGTCGTCAGTAGGCACTAAAGAGCTGCTGGGTACAATGGTATGACCTTTTTTGTGGAAAAAATCCAGATAAAGTCGGCGAATTTCTGCGCTACTTTTCACTGCTTAAAACTATCAACTATATGCTGATGGCTAAAACCACGTTGCTGTAAAAACTGTTGTTGTTTTGCTCGCGCTTTATATTCGGCAGGTAATGTCTGACCAAAGCGTTTACTACGCGCTTTTTTTGCCAGCATTGTCCAATCAATAGCGCCATCTTTGATGACTCTGTCAATACAATCATCAGCCACGCCACGCTGCTTTAATTCCATTATAATATGTTCGCTACCAAAGCCGCGATCACAACGGTAATGCAGGTAGTATTCGGCAAATCGCTGATCACTTTGCAGATCAAGCTGGGTTAATTCAGCAATTGCTTCGCTGATTGCATCGGCAGTAAATCCTTTGCCTGATAATTTTATGTATAACTCTTTTGCGCTATGTTCGCGCTGAGAGAGTAGCGTCAATGCACGGCTCTTCAGTGATTTTTTGATCATCACAAATCGGCATCATTCTCAGTAGATGTTGCTGCGTTTTCTGGCAACAGCCTTTTGCGCAGTTTAGCATCAATATCAGCGGCAATAGCAGCATTTTCCAACAGATAGGCGCGGACATTAGTTTTACCCTGTCCAATACGTTTGCCATCATAACTATACCAGGCACCTGCTTTTTCTATCATGCCATGCTGTACGCCCAAATCAACCAGTTCGCCTTCGTAGGAAATACCACTGCCGTAGAGAATATCAAACATAGCCTGCTTAAATGGCGGCGCTACTTTATTTTTCACTACTTTGACCCGGGTTTCATTGCCCAATACCTCTTCCCCTTTTTTGATAGCACCTGTACGGCGAATATCAAGACGCACTGAGGCATAAAATTTCAGGGCGTTGCCGCCAGTGGTTGTTTCCGGATTGCCAAACATAACACCAATTTTCATCCGTATCTGATTGATAAAAATAACCAGAGTGTTAGAGCGTTTGATGTTAGCGGTCAATTTACGCAATGCCTGCGACATTAACCGTGCTTGCAGACCCACATGCGCATCGCCCATATCACCTTCAATTTCTGCTTTTGGGGTAAGTGCGGCGACTGAATCAATCACTATCAGATCAATCGCACCAGATCGAACCAACATATCAGTAATATCTAATGCCTGTTCGCCAGTGTCAGGTTGCGATATTAATAAATTATTAACATTAACGCCCAGTTTTTCAGCATACATAGGGTCAAGCGCATGTTCGGCATCAACAAAGGCTGCTGTCCCGCCCAGTTTTTGCATTTCAGAAATGATATGCAGGGTCAGCGTTGTTTTGCCGGATGATTCTGGCCCGTATATTTCAACAATGCGCCCTCGTGGCAGGCCACCTATGCCAAGCGCCACATCAAGCCCGATTGATCCTGTTGATACCGCTTCAATATCACGTGATGCAGTGGCATCACCCAATCGCATGACTGTGCCTTTACCAAATTGCCGTTCAATCTGGCTTAAGGCAGCACCTAATGCCTTTTTTTTATCGTCATCCATTATTCTGCCCGTGTTATTTGTAGTCAGCGACTGAGATTACCCCATAGATTAAGCTGAGGCAACTATTTTTATCTTAAGGATATTCATTTAGACTAGCCAGCGGTTTGTTATGCTAGGCGCTAGGCGTGCTTATTGTTTTTGCATGACAACAATATATTCATTATTGCCCTCTTTTTTCCTACTTCATTTGTTGGACTATTTTTACTGGGCATTCTTTTTATTGGGTATATTTCTAATAAAAGTATTCTTATACTCAAATCCATGCTTTTGAAACAAGCATTTAGTTATTTCGTCTGTTGGTAGTATTGTATTCTTTACCCTTCTGTTTCCTACAACATAGCAAGCATAACCCCTTTTCTTTATTAAACTAGCAACATTAGCAATAGATTTACTATAATCATCATAAAAACTGTAAACTTCTTTTGCTCTTTTTTCATCATCATTTGCAATTTTTTTAACAGTTTTATCTATAAAATCAATACCAATATACTGAATACTTTTTGTTTTACCGCCCATTAACTGATTGTCTATTTGGCTTGCATTTTCAATATCAAGCCACTGATTTGATAACCTAGAAAACTGACCATAGGCGACGGTTGTTTTACTGTCCCCATAGGGTGGAGATGTTACGACTATATCAATAGATTCTTTGAATATTTTTTCAATGGTTTCAGATGAACTAAATCATAGATATTTGTTTTTGTTTCCTCAATAAAATTTTTCAACCCCATTCTATTTCTTGCAAGTTTATTGTTGATTATTCTGAATACATCAGGGTTAAAGGTTTTCCTTTGTTTTTCTGACATTCTATAAAGTTTAAATTCACTATTTCTTGTTAGGCTACTTTCTCTGACTGTTTCACTAAAAGCGACTAAAAAGAATTTTTTAATTCGTTCATCTTTTATATTATTTATAAAGTATTTAATAGTTGCTAGTTTCTCTTTAGTATCTTTTTTAAACCAGAAATCAATGTTTTTAAAATCAATATCAATAGTAGTTAAATTATTACTTCTCGTAATGTCAAAACTTAGTGAAAAACAAAAATTATTGAATTCTTTTAAATATAAATCCAGTGTTTGTAGTTCTATTATTATTGTTTTAGCTTCCGCTATTAGTCTTGCCATAGGATTTAGATCTGTCCCTATGGCATCAATACCATTTAAACCCGCTTCAACAAGCGATGTTCCTGTCCCACAATATGGGTCAAAAAGTGTTTTTGCAGACTTTCCGTAGAGGCTAATAAGCCTATTTGCAATTTGAGGTATCATCATTGCAGGATAATTATGATAGCAATGCGTATATTTTTTAGTATCGGCTGCTTTAAAGTCCCATGTTGTATCAACATACTTTTTTGCAGTGTACATTAAATATCTTCTATTTTTTTAAATAATAATGGTAATTTATCTTCAAATGTTCTAAAACCAGTTCCGTGATTTCTAGCCATCGTTTCTTTATCATGCAATCTTAAATCCACTAGTAAGCTACCTGTTTTAAACAATTCAGATAATAATTCTTTTGTTGTACCTCTCATTAATTGTCCGCGATAAAAATGAAAATACTCTATGCCTGCTCTTGTTTCTGTATGTGCAGAAATAAGCAATAATGCTGGGATTTTCTGCAAAAATCTTTCCTCAAGAGTTGATAGTTGCCATGTAGCAATAATTTCTCCTGAAGTATGTTGAACAGATATTTTTTCTACATCCACCATTAAAAATAATCCTGCACTATTAGGAGTTAAAGACATTGTGTAATACATACCTAGACGACCACTATCATCATAACTTCCATATTTTTCAATAGCCTCTAATGGGTTTATTTGCCATGCTTTTTGAATGATCGCGATGTGTTTTAACTTCTATTCCATCTATATCAGGCAATGCTAAATTGTTTTCATTTACACCACACCCATTAAAGTTTTAAATGTTAAACCAATTCCTGTTGGCTCTTTCCTAAGTGATTTTATGAATCCTTTGCTTTTTAGCTTTTGAAATTTGTGTTTAAATTCTTTTAAATTCATTGGGTATGCTTTTATTCATGCTTACTACACATAATGCGCAGAGCTTGCTGGTCGAATTTTGTTAGGCAACAGAAAAAGCAAAGAGAAGCGCCCCGCCAGAGAAAAGTACATTGCCACATGTATAAGCCACCGCCCAGTATAACTCTAAGCACCACTGCCAAGAATTAAGGTGACTAAGATGCCAGCAATAGGTTATCCACCAAGGCATAGCTACAAAACCTTAAATTGGCAAGGTCAATACGCCAAACGCCGAAAGAGCCATGAGGATGGGAAGTGCACTGGGAACAGTGCCATTCATTGGTAGATGACAAATCTGATTTGTTAATACGTAACCGTTCCATATCGCCACCAACAAAAAGCATTATATGCAAACTTTAATACTCTCAAAAGGTCATGCTCGTACTCTTGCCTAACTATCTTAGGCATCTGAAACCCCATTTTTGCCTTGCCAATGCCATATAAGTAATCATTATCCTGATTAACGAACAGAATATATAATGTAGGCCCAACACTAACATAGCACCAACAAAAAATCATTAAGACACGACGTTTGGGTTGAACATAAAACAAAACTCAGAGGCTGTCAATCGGTTCAGCTACTGTCATGATAACTTCAGTAAAAGCTACTTTCTTTGCGTATTGTTACATATTGTATATTTATATGATTCTTTGGTTTAGGTTTATCACAAGTTTATTTATCATAGTGCGCGAATAGCGTTATTGAGACGGCTTTTGTTGCGGGCAGCAGCATTTTTATGAATAATACCTTTGCGTGCCATTTTATCCAGACGGGAAACGGCCACCTGATAAGCTGATCTGGCTTGCTCTTTACTGCCAGCAGCGATGGCAGCACGTACCTTTTTAACGCCCGTGCGCATGGCAGAGCGTTGGCTCATATTACGTTTGCGCCGATCTTCTGCCTGGCGGACACGTTTTTTTGCTTGAGTTGTGTTTGCCAAAAAATTCTCCTGAAAAAATTAAATAAGGCGCACGATTATAACAATGTATACAGTATTTGTCAGTTTGTCATTCTGCCTCAGTTTTTGTGGCAGATAAGTTTTGTTTATGATAGATAGCAGTGGACAGTCGTGCGTTTACAGGCGCATGGTATAATTTGCCCCAAAGTTTTAAGCTCAAGTCAGGTATCTTATTTGAATTTTCAGTACCTTTTGCCCGCGATAAAAGATACCTTGTCTGTATTTATCAAATCACGTCTTTGGCATGATTGCTCGCCATTACTTGACGCTGGTATCACCATTAAGTATGACTTTTTTGGTATTAATATCGCGCCATCATCTGATGCGCGAGTTGATGATTATATCGTTGCCCGCCTTAAAGAGGCACATATTCAACATGTCAGGATGGATTTTACCTACAATTCGTTAGGGCATGATGCAGAACGATTATTGAACCATATTTTAACTAATGGCTTTCAGGTTATGCTTGATCTGTTGCCGTCTTTTGCGGACGCGACAGCAATGGCGAGTGATGCGGATGCACAAGAGCGATGGCGACAATTTGTTGCCGATGTTGCTAGAGTCTATGGTCAGCGGGTTGTTTGTTTTGAAATTGGTGCGACGCCAAACCGTGGTCGTTGGTCAGGTTTTGAACCACATGGCTATTTAGTGGCGTGGCAAATTGCAGCCAAGCAATTAGCCCAGCAGCGCTGTACATTGGCAGGGGCAAATGTGTCAGATTTTGAGCCTGTAAACAACATTGCGTTATTGGCAGCAATGAAACGCCAACACTATATGCCAGCTATTCATACTGATAATTTATTTGTAGAAAGAGTGGTTGAGCCGGAGGCATACGATCATAGAGTTTTAGGTCAGTGGATGACCAATATACTCAAGCTCAACCTGGTTAAGAAAGCGCGTATTCTAAAGGCATTAAGCGATTATTATGGTGCTCAATATACGATGTGTACCTATACATGCTGGACGACCAAACGCTTAAGCCGCTGGAGCGATAATCCTGAGCAGAAAAAGGCAGATTATCTTGTCCGTTATCTCGTGCTTGCTTCAGCAAGTGGTGCTTTGGACAGGGTGTATTGGGGCCCGCTTATCTGCAATCGTGATGGCTTAATCAGTGATGGCGCTGACAATTATCCGCAGATTGATAATGTCAGTTTTTACCAGGCAATTCGCGGGGATTATAAGCATTTCCAAGTGCAGAAGGCGTTTTATGTGTTAGTGTACGTTGTAAAAAAGTTAAGTGGTGCAAGCTGTATGCAGGCGGTGAATGCTGATAATGGTATACATCATTTTATCTTTGCTGATAGAAAAGGTATACAGTTACATATAACATGGGTAAGAGACAGAATGACCATTCCGCTGTCCTTACTTTATAAAGACCAGCAACTTGAAGGCGCTACCTTTTTAAATGGGCAAGGTGAGGCGCTACCTGGGCCAGTTTTGACTGTAAGCGAGCGACCGTTATTTATTCAATTTTCGGCTGGTGATACCGTTGCTGTTGATAGACAAAAAATCAAATATGCAATGATGCCTTTACCTACAACACGTTTTTTATCAATTGATGGCGTGCAGTTCGTACCTTGGTCTAATAGTGATTGGCAAGGGGCGATTGCCATTAAGCCAGGCGAAGATGTGGAAGAAAAAGCCAGGGCCTTATTACCGGATAATTTACCCAATATGCCAGTATTGGCTACTTTGCGTAATAGTCGTAATATTGTTTGGCGTATTAGCAATCCGCTTGATACCGCTGATACTTTGGCGATCAAACAAAACCGCGCACATGGCCTTAAAAAACTGACCTATTATTTCAAGGCCAGCAAGGGACAGCGTCACTGGGATAATGCTTCAGAGATGATACGTCTTGGCGTTAATAGTCCAATGCCAGTAGCCTATTTTGAGCGGCGTAAGTATGGCGGTGTCAGAGATAATTATTATCTATGTGAATATGTCGCCAATGCGTTTTCTGCCCGTGATGCCTTTATTGCCTTTTCTCAAGGGAAAACAATGTATAACGCTGTTAGCAAGCCTAAGATTTTTCAACTATTAGCGCGTTATGTTTGTAACATGCATAATCGTATGATTATTCATTGTGACTTATCAGGAGGCAATTTGCTTATGACCGTTAATCCCGAAGGCGCGATTGATATAAGAGTGATTGATATTGGGCGGGCGTTAACTGGTAGGCATAACATAAAAGAAAAACATCGCCTGATTGACTTGATGAGGCTTTGTTATAAGCTGGATTGGCCTAATCGCCATTTGTTTATGCAATATTATTTTGCAGAATATGGCAAACCATTTGTGCAGGGTTGGCAACGTTCCCTACAATACTATGACTCAAAGCAAAAGCTCAAGCGCTTATTAAGCGGTCATTGGAAAAAGTAGGCACAATAAATAAAATGAGGTAACAACATTTAAGATTACATGAGAGTAATTACAGTCAATACAAATGGTATTCGCGCAGCAGCAAGAAAAGGATTTTTTGCGTGGCTTATCGATCAGCATGCTGATGTCGTATGTATTCAAGAGACTAAAGCGCAGCGTAATCAGTTGGTAGATACCCTGTATTACCCACAGGGCTACCATTGTTTTTATCATGATGCTGAAAAGAAAGGTTATAGTGGGGTTGCTATCTATTGTCGCCAGCAGCCGGATGAGGTGATAATCGGCATGGGCAATGATGAGTTTGATGCAGAAGGCCGCTACATAGAAGTTAGATTGGCTGGGTTAAGCATTGTTTCCCTTTATATGCCATCAGGATCAGCAAAAGAAAGTCGTCAGTTAGCTAAATATCGTTGCATGGATCATATGATGACCAAATTACGCAAAATGAAAACAGCGAACCAGCATTATATTGTTTGTGGTGACTGGAATATAGCGCATAAAAATGAAGATATACGCAACTGGAAAGGCAACCAGAAAAATTCTGGATTTTTGCCAGAAGAACGCGCCTGGTTAGATGTGTTATTTAATGATATGGGTTTTATTGACGCATTTCGTGAGTTAGATCAGTTGTCGCATCAATATACTTGGTGGTCTAATCGTGGCAACGCTTGGCAGAATAATGTTGGCTGGCGTATTGATTATCAGGTGTTATCACCGGGGTTAAAAGGCATGGTTTGTGCTACCAGCATTTATAAGCAAGCACGTTTTTCAGATCATGCACCGCTCATTATTGATTATGATGACAAGGTTGTAAAGATATGATGCCAAGTTGGCAAGCTACGATAGTAGCTTTTCGTCACCCTCGTGTGATCACCATGCTTTTTTTAGGCATATCAGCCGGCGTGCCATTATTATTGATTTTTTCATCTCTTAGTCTATGGCTAAGAGAGGCAGGTGTTGAGCGATCGACGGTGACTTATTTTAGTTGGGCAGCATTAGGATACTCATTTAAATTTGTCTGGGCACCTTTAGCAGATATGTTGTCGTTGCCATGGTTAACGCGACTGCTTGGCAGGCGGCGAGCTTGGCTATTGCTGTCACAACTGATGATTATGTTGTCCATCAGTTTGATGGCGTTGACCAATCCAGCTACAGACGCATTGACGTTAATGGCCTGGGCAGCAGTTTTGCTGGGGTTTTCATCAGCAACGCAAGACATCGCAATTGATGCCTATCGGATTGAGTCAGCTGATAGTAATTTACAGCCATTAATGGCTTCCAGTTACATTGCTGGTTATCGTATAGGTATGTTGATTGCGGGTGCGGGCGTATTGCTTTTGGCCAGCTATTTTGGTTCAACAATGGCAGCATATAGTTATCTAGCATGGCAATGGAGTTATCTCATCATGGCTGCTGTGATGCTAATAGGTGTTACCACGACGTTAATTATTCCTGAACCGGCCATTAATAAGCAGGCACAATTATTGTGTGACCAACGACAGTATGCAGGGATTTTATTGCTATTTGTTTTTTCTGTGGCTGGATTTATTGCCAGCTTTTATTACAGCATTGAATTAGCGCAAGCTGCCAGACCCGTATTATCAAAAGCATTAGCTAACGGCTATTTGGCAGGGGTTTTGGTCGACCTAAGTCGTTTGATGATTGCACTGGTAGTCGCAACTATAATTGCTAAAATAATTATTCTATCAGGGCTGGTTCAGCATAAAACAGTAGTCACGCTCTACGTAGCACCAGTGCAGGATTTTTTTAACCGCTATGGTTGGTCGCTAGCATGGACTTTGCTTGTGTTAATTGGCTTGTACCGCATCTCTGATATTGTACTTGGTGTGATCGCCAATGTATTTTATCAGGACATTGGCTTTACCAAGCTAGAAATTGCACGAGTAGTGAAAAGTTTTGGCCTGGCAATGATCATTGCAGGCGGATTTATTGGCGGCTTGTTAGCGGTGCGTCTTGGCGTAATGGCTGTTTTGTTTTTAGGTGCGGTATTGTCTGCCTTAACTAATTTATTATTTGTCCTGCTTTCATACATTGGTCATGATATTACTATGTTATATGTCGTTATTTCTGCTGATAATTTATCGGCAGGCTTGGCGTCTGCTGCCTTCATTGCTTTTTTATCCAGCTTGACCAACATATCATTTACGGCAGTGCAATATGCTATTTTCAGTTCATTGATGACTTTGTTGCCTAAAATTCTAGGCGGCTATTCTGGTACATTAGTTGATATGATAGGCTACCCACAGTTTTTTTTAGCTACAGCACTGATGGGGTTGCCAGTACTGCTAGTTATTATCTGGGCAAACACCAAGTGCAAACTTAATGATGTGTCAATAAAATAGCCATCACATCTTAGACACTGCCGTCACAATAAAAACGATATACCATAAATTATAGCTGAATTAACTTTCTCTAGTATGGCCAATCTCATATTATTAGAGAATAAGTTTTTACAGCTCAAGCATTAGTGGAACATTACTATTATGAGAAAAATGCGCTTTCTTTAATATCGTCATACAGATACGGTGTTTATCTGGGCAAGGCTCTTGTGACAATAATGTTCCTAGTCAAACAAGTTGTTACTTTCACCAAATATCTCTTCAACCAGATTATACATATCCCGATGATTAAGTTTTAAGTCGTCACGGGCAGTGTTGCCATCAGCACATATTCTGCTGCCGCCTTCAATGCCGCCAGATGAGCACAGCGAATCACTTCCAGTCACACCCAGTCCACCACGCACATTAAAGTAGGCTTCGACGGAATCAGCAAAATACTCATCATCTAAATCGCGGCGTGGTAGGTCATCTTTATCCCATAAATCAAGGTAGCCTTTTTCCAGAGCGTCAGCGGTTGCCCTATCCAAACGCTCTTGCCATTCCGGAAAGGCGTCAGTGATGCCATAATTGTGGATCATGTGCACAATTTCCTCTAGCGCCGCATTACGTGCTCTACCATTAGCAGATAACCCTTTATCGTTATTGCCAGAGCCAGCAAACGTCTCATCTGCTTGTAAATCTTGAGTATCTGGGTTGAGCGCTAAATAGGCATTAGCATTATTTTTGTCATCTGCTGTATTAAACAAGGTAAGCGTTGGGTTGTTGCGCTTTAATGCTGCTATGATTTTTGCGTCTACTCCTGGTTTTTTGGACAACAGCGAATTGATCATGCGTTCTACATAGGCTATTTTTGTCTCTCTATCTGTATCACAGCGCACACCATACACATCAGCATCGCCAGAACATCTGAAGTTGTTACCATATCGTAAGGTGATACCGTTATTTAATACTGCCTGATTAGGGAGAAGACGATCTCGCGCTTCGTTAGCTACATTAATAGCATCAGGGGTCTGAATGATTACGTCAACAAAAGGATACTTTACCCTGTCTTTGGTAACTATCACCCGGACTATGTGTAAATCTCCTGAACTTTCACCACCCAGGGTAATTTGACCAGTATTAGGATCAATGTCTATATTGGTGCAATCAGCATAGTCATCCTCGCACTCTAATTCATAGTTGTAGCCATCCCCTATATTGCCTAATGGGTTGAACGCTGTACCTTTTCTGGCGATCACAGTGCGCTGATAAAATACCATACTATTATCAGCTATTTCTTGACCATCGTCATTTTTATTGAGGACTAAAACGCCTTTATTTACCACCCCTTTATTACTGGAAAACACCATTTGTCCGTCAGTCACTGCTCTAATTGTGCGGACTGGGCCAGTGCTGGGTTGATAAGCTACCACTGCGCCTGACGGAGTTGTTAATAATACTTTTCTGTTGCCGGATATAAACACCTGATCTTTTTGCGCTTGCGCTTCTAAGCTAGTGGAAATATCACCTTCAACCACCACTAGGGTATTGGGGTCACCTAGTTTGGTTGCCCGATAAAGATCGGCACCGGTTTTGACGCGTTTGATTTTATTCAACGACTTGCCAGTCTCAAGATTGATAGCCGGTTCAGTAATAGAGTCGGTATTGCTGACAATGTCAACATCACGAATTACCGGTTCTATCATTCGTCTCTGCATATAGTTTAGCCTTGATGTTCCTGATAAGGGAATCGACAGAGCAATTTGAGCAGTCAAATTCTCTCCGCGCACATTATCTCGTTGAAATTGTAAACCCCATTTTAAGGTGATATTTTTTGGCAGGTATTTTAAATTAGTCAATTCTGTTTCTATACGCACGCTTGGCCCATTAATGGAAGATACATGTTTATCTTGGAAAGAATAGCCACCCAGCCACATTGCAAATGATCCCCATGGGTACGGTTTTTTGTGACCAATTTCAAAGTCAATGCCATGCATGGCGTATTCCTTGTGGAGTGACTGAATGCTTAATGTATCGCCTTTTACAATGACCTTGGGTCGGCGTTTGTGCTTTGGTACATCTTTGCTGCCGCTAAAGGGGATATACAAGTTATAGCGCCAATCAATTACTTTAGATAAATGTTCTTGGCCTAAGGTTAGTTGCCAGAATTGATTGTTTAGCGGAGTTTTGCGTATGTCAATAAATCCATAAAGACCAGATATAACATTGTTTTCTAACTGGCGCCTGCCTAACCCTATATTTAATTCAGCGCCACCTGAATTAGTACGCTTGCCAATATAGTTCATAAAATAAAAGCTATCCTGATTCTGGAAAATAGGTGCCAATAAATTGACCTCACCAATGCTACGGTTGGTTGTGCGGCTTGAGTTTTTACGAAAAGACAATTCCACCACTGATGGAAATAATTTTCTGTCAGCTTCAGCAATTTTGAGTTGATTTTTTATCTCAGCCTGTGCTAGCGGCGCAATCAGCAATGCTAACAACAATAAGCGCTTTATAGACTCAATCCATGAACTTGAAGTTAGCATATTTCCTTCCCCAGTGTTTCTATTGAACTATTATCAAAATGGAATATCGTCGTCCAGATAATCCTGACTGTCAGTAGCACCCGTTTTATTGACGGCAGGATCGTCAAGTTGTCCCGCACCTGTATTTTGTGGTGGCGATTGCATCGGTTTATCTGGCTCTGAGCCCACAGGATTAATTTTGCTGTCCAGCATACGCATATCTCGGGCGACAATTTCGGTTGCATAACGATCAGCGCCGCTTTGATCTTGCCATTTACGGGTATGAATGCGCCCCTCAATATAGACTTGTGCGCCTTTGGTTAAATACTGCTGGGCAATCTCGCCAAGACGGTTGCGCAATACGACCCGATGCCACTCGGTACGTTCTTGCCTTTCACCTGTCTGTTTGTCTTTCCAGGTATCGTGTGTGGCCACGCTGATATTACAGATGGAACCGCCATCTGGGAATGAGCGGCTTTCAGGGTTTTGCCCCAAACGACCAACAAGGATGACTTTATTTACTGACATGGCGGTTATTGCTCATTCATTCATAGCTTATATTCTGGCGATAATAGCATTTTTTGAGTTAACATCAAACTTTTTTAATTTTTTGAATGACAGCACAGCTATCATAGCAGTTGAGGGCATAAAGAACATACAGGATACTGATACAGCAGTTGCCTGCTCACAAGACTATATTTGATTTTGCCTCATTGTAGGTATAAGGCGTATATTTATCGTTTGGCTGTTAGGTTAAGGATAGACATGAAAAGCATAAGTATTCGAGGTGCTCGCACTCATAATTTAAAAAATATTGATGTAGATTTACCGCGTGATGCGCTGATTGTAATTACCGGTTTATCAGGGTCTGGTAAGTCTTCACTTGCTTTTGATACGCTTTATGCTGAAGGTCAGCGACGTTATGTTGAATCACTATCTGCTTATGCGCGCCAGTTTTTAGCTATCATGGAGAAACCGGATGTTGATTATATTGAAGGGTTATCGCCCGCTATTTCAATAGAACAAAAATCAACATCACATAATCCACGATCTACTGTCGGTACCGTTACTGAAATTTATGATTATTTGCGTTTGTTATTTGCACGCGCAGGCCAGCCTAAATGTCCAACACATGACCAGCCATTAATGGCACAGACAGTCAGTCAGATGGTTGATGCTGTATTGAAGATGCCGCCAGATAAACCAATGATGTTGTTAGCGCCTGTGGTGCGTGACTCCAAGGGCGAGCATAAAGATGTATTGGCAAACTTGAGGGCACAGGGATTTGTGCGTGCCCGAGTGAACGGCAAGGTCACCGAATTAGCTAACTTGCCTGTGCTGACATTACGTAAAAAGCATACGATTGAAGCAGTGATTGATCGATTTAAAGTTCGTGTTGATTTAAAGCAACGTTTGGCAGAGTCATTTGAAACGGCATTACGAATGACAGATGGTATTGCGCGTGTTTCTGCTATAGAGGGCGGCGAGGAGATGTTGTTTTCCTCGCAATTTTCTTGTCCGCTATGCAATTATTCAATTGCCGAACTTGCGCCCAGGCTGTTTTCATTCAATAACCCAATGGGTGCCTGTTCAGGGTGTACTGGCTTAGGTATTCAACAATTTGTTGATCCTGCCAAAGTGGTTGTTCATCCTGGCATGAGCCTTGCGGCGGGGGCGATTAGCGGATGGGATAGGCGCAACATGTATTATTATCAACTGATGAAGTCGCTGGCAGCACATTATCAGTTTGATTTGGATACGCCATTTAATGCGCTTTCAGATGAGATCAAGCAAGCATTACTGTATGGCAGCGGTCCTACCCAGATTGATTTTAGCTATATTGGCGATCGTGGTAAAAGCATTATACGTCGCCATGTGTTTGAAGGCGTTATCCCTAATATAGAGCGCCGTTATAGTGACACAAAATTAACCAGTCTACGTGATGAACTGGGCAAATATCATGGTGTTCGTGCTTGCCCTGATTGCGATGGTGCACGTATTAATAAAGTGGCTTGCCACGTGTTTATCAGCAATTATTCGTTGCCAATGATTAGTAACTTATCCATCTTTGATGCCAATCAATTTTTTGCTGAGCTGTCACTGCCTGGCAAGGAAGGTCAGATAGCCAGTAAAATTATTGTAGAAATTGCTCAGCGCTTAAGGTTTTTAATTGATGTTGGACTAGATTATCTATCATTATCTCGCACTGCTGGCAGTTTATCTGGCGGTGAAGCCCAGCGGATTCGGTTGGCTAGCCAGATTGGTGCTGGTTTGGTTGGTGTGATGTATGTACTGGATGAACCATCAATCGGTCTCCATCAACGTGATAACGAGCGTCTGTTATTAACATTGGCGCGACTACGTGATCTTGGTAATACAGTGATCGTTGTCGAGCATGACGAAGATGCGATTCGATCTGCTGACTATGTTTTAGATATTGGACCAGGTGCTGGTATACACGGTGGTGACATAGTTGCTAAAGGTACGCCAAACCAGGTAATAAAGAGTAAACATTCACTTACCGGACAGTATTTGTCAGGCAAAAGAAAAATTGCTATTCCTGTTGAGCGTATTCCTGTTCAGACTGGCAAGATTGTGTCCATTCGTGGTGCTTGCGGCAATAATTTGCGTGATGTGGATGTTGATATCCCTGTTGGTGTCATCACCTGTGTTACTGGGGTATCAGGTTCAGGAAAATCAACGCTTATAAACGATACCTTGTTGAAAGCGACGGCTAAAATATTAAATGGTGCCATAGAAAATCCTGCTCCACATGCTGACATATCAGGCCTAGAGCAACTGGATAAAGTGGTGGCTATCAACCAAAGTCCAATTGGTAGGACACCGCGTTCAAACTCGGCTACTTACACAGACATGTTTACGCCTGTGCGAGAATTATTTGCTGGTACGCCAGAAGCACGTGCTCGTGGCTATGGGACGGGACGGTTCAGTTTTAATGTTAAAGGTGGTCGTTGTGAGCCTTGTCAGGGGGTTGGTTTAATTAAAGTTGAAATGCATTTTTTGCCTGATATTTATGTCCTCTGCGATGATTGTAAAGGCAAGCGCTATAATCGTGAAACGTTAGACATCCGTTATAAAGGTGCAACGATTGCTGATGTGTTGGAGATGACAATTGAGGATGCAAGTCAATTTTTTGCTGCTATTCCGGTAGTAGCTAAAAAATTAGCAACCTTAATTGATGTGGGCTTGGCTTATATCCAGCTTGGTCAAAATGCGACAACATTATCAGGCGGGGAAGCCCAGCGGATCAAATTGGCTAAAGAGTTATCAAAGCGTGATACTGGTAACACCTTGTATATTCTTGATGAGCCAACAACAGGGCTGCATTTTTTTGATATAGAGCAGTTAATAGCAGTACTGAATCGTCTGCGTAATAGAGGCAATACAATTGTTGTTATTGAGCATAATCTGGATGTTATTAAAACGGCAGATTGGCTAATTGATATGGGGCCAGAAGGTGGTGAAGGGGGCGGTAAGGTGATAGCGACTGGCACGCCAGAAGATATTACTGATAATCCGCGTTCTTACACCGGGCGTTATTTGTCAAAGACATTAGGCTTGTCGTGATGCCAGCTACAGCGGAGCTATAAAGGCTGTTTTTTGCTACCAGTTTAGTATCTGATACTATTTACCAGCAGATAAAGTACCGCCTTTGCCAAATCTCCATACTCGGGTAACAGTCATCATGTCATGATCCTGTAGTACTTCTTCTGGAATAGCAGCGTAGGGAGCAGCGAGGCGTACAATGTTAATGGCTGCATCATCAAGCACCTTGTAGCCTGATGAACGTGTTACTACGATGCCGTCAGGTGGTACACTGCCATCAGCACTAATATCAACAGACAGTGTCAAGCTACCATAAATGTCATTACGTTTTGCTTCAATGGGGTAGTGCAGGTTGCCAATATTCTCATTTTTCTTTTGCCATGCTTCCTGATAGGCAGCAGCAGCATATTGCTTTGCCCGACTGGATAAAATGAGTTTTTTGGGTGCGCTACTAGCATCTTCAGCTACCATGTCAAGTTTTTTTTCCAGCTGGCTAATTTCTCGCCTGTCAGCCAGCATTAAGTCCTTTACCGATAATACAGTTTTTGGTGTAATACGTGTTTTACGTTTTGCTTGATTTCTAGTCTCTTCGGTTGCTTCAATTTTGCGTTCTGCGATATCTTGGGTCAGTGCCTTTAACGGTTTGGGTGATTCTGATTTAACTACTGGCTGAGGCACAGGTTTGGCGACAGGCTGTATCGGTTTCGGCATTGACGATGGCTGTATAGGCTTTTTCTTTATTTCGCTATCACTGCCGCCATCATTATTTGACTGCGCCAAAAAGTCAGCTTCATTAGGGGCTTCTTCTGTTTGTTGGGTGACTAAAATAATATCAAGATTGGCAAGCGGTTTATTGGTTGGCGGCGATGTTGCATCAAAACTGATGCCGAACAATACCGCCATATAGATGATAGCTGAAAATAAAGCAGCGAGGGGCAACCTGTCAGATACTACTGGGTGATTCATAGTTAAGGCGTTATTCAACTGTCAATACGCCTAGCAATTACGGGAGCATCATTACTAATTAAATGAATTCTTTTCTGCATTGGTAGGCTTATTTCTATTTGACCATTAGGGCGTACCAACATAACATGGTTTACCGTCATTGCCTTGGCAATCTGCGGCCAATCATTACCTGCAACGAACAGCGCTGTAGCGGCTGCGTCAGCGATAGAGGCATTACTGTGTAATACAGTCACTGATGTTGCTTGGCTAGCAGGGTACCCAGTCCGAGGATCAATAATATGAGCGTAACGCTGGTCTTCATATTGGAAAAAGCGTTCATAATCTCCGGAAGTAAACGCACTCTCATCATTTTGTAATGCAATGGATGCAATTATACCATTCTGACGAGGATGACGGATACCAATCACCCAAGATCGTTTACCATGTGAGCCAATTACCCTTAAATCACCACCAATATTAACAATAGCATCAGTAATGCCCTGTTGTTTTAACGCCGTAATCGCCGTATCAACGGCCACGCCTTTGGCAAAGCCGCCAAAGCCCAGCTTTACCATTGTGTTGCTGGTGGTAAGTTGACCGTTTTTAATACGAATATCATTCATGGTTGGTGCGGCGAGAAGCCAGTCATTAATGTCGTTTTCTGTAGGTGGCGGACGTGATACAAACCAGTCATCTTGATGAAATCCCCACAACTCAAATAGTTTTCCGGCTGCTGGATTGAACAAATGTTGGCTACTATTAGCCATTGTAGTTGCTAAATTAATGATATGGGCCATATCATTGCTAACAGCAATTGATTTGCCAGTGCTAATGGCATCATTGATTTTTGTCAGTGTACTTGGTTGCCACGCATGCCAAGTATTGTCAACGTTGGAAAAAGCCTGCTCCAGCACTGTAAATGCATGGTCGGCAACGGACTCATCAACACCATACAGGCTGACATCAATTTCAGTGCCAAAGGCGTAAAATTTGGCCTGTTTGATACTATTATCAGACTGATTATCACAGGCAGACAACAGGGTAATGTACACAAGTAAAAATACACAGCGCTTCATGATAATTGTTGCTCAATGCAGTCCATTACATTATCAGCAATATTTAAGTTAAATTGTTCATCTAGTTCACGAATACAGGTGGGGCTTGTGACATTTATTTCGGTAAGATAACGACCAATCACATCCAGTCCAACAAATAACAGACCCTTTTTGCGCAAGATTGGCCCAACTTGTTGGCAGATCCAGCGATCGTGATCATCAAGTGGTTGCCCTTCACTCAGGCCGCCAGCAGCAAGATTGCCACGGTTTTCGCCATTGGCAGGAATACGCGCTAATGCATAAGGCACGGGTGTACCATTAACCATTAAAATACGCTTATCGCCATCTGCTATTTCTGGGATAAAACGTTGCACCATCACAGATTTATTGCCATGACAGGTCAGTGTTTCAACGATAACGTTGAAGTTAGGATCGTGCTGTTTAACGCGAAAAACTGACATACCGCCCATACCATCCAAAGGTTTCAGTATAATATCAGTATGCTGCTGGCGAAAGTGGCGAATTAAGCTGGCTTGTCGGGTTACCATGGTCGCTGGACAGCATTGCGGAAACCACGCAGTAAATAATTTTTCGTTGGCATCGCGCAGGCTTTGCGGGTTGTTAACAACCAGTACGCCAGCGTGTTGGGCTTGTTCCAGCAGATAGGTGCTGTAAACATACTCCATATCAAAGGGCGGATCCTTACGCATCAGGATAACATCAAGCATTTTAAGCGGCGATATATGCTTATCACTTAAGTCAAACCAGCATTCGCTATCATCAAATACAGCAAGCGGTGACATACTGGCAGAGACGACATTTTCATGCAGAAATATATCGTCCTGCTCCATATAGAATAAAGACCAGCCCTTAGATTGCGCTGCCAGTAACATCGCAAAACTACTGTCTTTTTTTATGTTTATATCGGTAATGGCATCCATGACAATGCCGAGTTGGCGGCTCATCGGGTTGACCTTAATACGGTTTAGTAATGACTATATTTTACCTTAAATTCAGCCATTGATACTGCTCATAATTTTAAGATCATCAGTAACGTAATCATTGTCTTTCATCACACGGGAGACTGATATTGGCTATAATTTAAGTTAATGCTTGATTATATGGTGATTTACTTATGAGCAAAGTAGCAGTTTCGTTGGTGTCTGATACCTTTCAGGATATTGTCCTGCGGCTACAGCAATTCTGGGCCGAACAAGGATGTGCCTTGTTGCAGCCTCTGGATATGGAGGTCGGGGCTGGTACTTTTCATCCAGCAACATTTCTGCGCGCCATCGGCCCTGAACCTTGGCGCAGTGCCTATGTACAACCTTCTCGTCGTCCGACTGATGGTCGTTATGGCGATAACCCTAATCGTTTGCAGCATTATTATCAATTTCAGGTTGTATTGAAGCCTTCTCCGCTTGATATGCAGGCGCTTTATCTTGATTCATTGAAGGTACTCGGTTTGGATATGCTGATCCATGATGTTCGCTTTGTTGAAGACAACTGGGAATCACCAACCCTAGGGGCATGGGGGATAGGTTGGGAAGTATGGCTAAACGGCATGGAAGTAACTCAGTTTACGTATTTTCAGCAAGCAGGTGGATTGGAATGCAAGCCAGTCACAGGTGAGATCACCTATGGATTAGAGCGTATTGCCATGCATTTGCAGAAGGTCAGCAGTGTTTATGATCTTGTGTGGTCAAATGACCCTATGGTGACTTATGGGGACATATTTTATCAAAACGAAGTGGAGATGTCAGGATACAATTTTGAACATGCTGATGTGGACAGGCTGTTTGCTAATTTTGATGCCTATGAAGATGAGAGCATTAAATTAATTGAAGCTGGTTTGCCTTTGCCTGCTTATGAGGCGATGTTGAAAGCTTCGCACATATTTAATTTGCTGGATGCACGAAAAGCAATTGCCATTACTGAGCGTCAGCGTTTTATTTTGAGAGTGCGTGCAGTAGCGCGTGCAGTAGCACAGGCCTATTATGATCGCCGTAAAGTATTAAATTTTCCGCTGGTTGCTAGGGAGGTGCAATCATGAGCAAAGTATATGATCTATTAATTGAATTAGGCACGGAAGATCTACCTCCTAAGTCATTAACAAAACTAACACAATCATTGGCGGCTGGCATCAGACAAGGTCTGGAAAAAGTACAATTGCATTTTGGAGCAATTCGTACTTATGCCACCCCACGCCGTATGGCGGTGGTAGTTGATGATTTACAGACACGGCAACAAAATACATTGGTCGAGCGTCGTGGCCCGGCATTGACTTCAGCGTTTGACGAAGATGGCAATGCCACCAGCGCGGCGCAGGGTTTTGCGCGATCATGTGGTGTTAAAGTTGATGATCTTGAGAAACTGGAAACTACCAAAGGTGCATGGCTGGTATTTAAACAGCGGCAATTAGGCAGGGAAACAGCAGAGATGATTCCTGAATTGTTACAGCAAGCGATCCATGCATTGCCTATTGCAAAAAGGATGCGTTGGGGAAGTATTGTGGGTGAATTTGTTCGCCCAGTTCACTGGCTAGTGTTGTTATTTGGTGACGATGTCATTCCGTTTGAATTCTTGGGAGTGACATCATGTCGAGACAGCCAAGGCCACCGTTTCCATCACCCTGGCACTATTTGTGTGCACAGCCCGCAGACCTATGTATCGCAGCTTGCCACTGAAGGCTATGTATTGGCAGATATGGCGGTGCGCCGCGACACAATCCGCAACCAGGTATCTCAATTGGCCACTGAACTGGGCGGTCAGGTAGTAATGAGTGAAGCGTTATTAGATGAAGTAACAGGTATGGTTGAATGGCCAGTTGCACTATCAGGCTCATACGACAAGCGTTTTTTGGCACTGCCGATTGAAGTGTTGATTTGTTCCATGGAAATCCATCAGAAGTATTTTGCGGTAAGTGATGAGTATGGCCATCTACTCCCTCATTTCATTACTGTTTGTAATATTAACAGCCATGATCAGGACCAGGTGGTTGCTGGCAATGAGCGCGTTATTCTCCCACGTCTCAGTGATGCCGAATTCTTTTGGCAGCAGGATCGCAGGCATCCACTAGCAGATCGTAGGCAGCAATTAAAAACCATTGTGTTTCACAACAAATTGGGATCGGTGTTTGATAAGTCAGCGCGCATTGTGAAGCTGGTCGCGATTATCGCCAAAGAAGTGGGTGCTGATATTAAATTAGCGGAACGTGCAGCATGGTTAGCAAAATGTGATTTGGTGACCGAAATAGTGAGCGAATTTCCTGACTTGCAAGGTATCATGGGCCACCATTATGCGCAAGCAGATGGTGAACAGATGGAAGTTGCGCAAGCACTAGATGAACAGTACCTGCCACGTTTTTCTGGTGATAAGCTACCACAAACAAAAACCGGACAAGTGCTGGGTCTGGCGGATAAACTGGAGACACTGGTTGGTTTATTTGGCATTGGCGAGCCGCCAACAGCCGTTAAAGATCCATTTGCATTACGCCGAGCTGCATTAGGCATACTACGCATTATTATTGAGTGCAAACTGGATATTGATTTGCTGGTATTGGTGCAAAAGACACGGCAGATATTTGCTGGGTTAATCATTGAGCATGATGCGACTGAACAAGACCAGGTCATGATTTATTTGTTTGACCGTCTTCGTACCTATGCCTTGGATCAGGGGGTGGCGGCTGATGTGTTTGCAGCAGTGCTGGCTGTCCACCCGATGAGGCCGCTTGATTTTGTCCAACGATTACAGGCTGTCACTGCATTTGTTCAGTTAGAGCAAGCACAGGCATTGGTCACGATCAATAAGCGAATCAGTAACATATTAAACAAAAACAACATTACGATTAATACAAATGATATTGTAAGGTCTTTATTACGGGAACAAGCAGAACAAAAATTAGCGGATCAGCTGGCTAAAGTGGCTGATACTATCAAGCCATTAATGGCCAAACAAAATTATACTAGCGTGCTGGTGGCATTGGCCGGTATGCAGGATGTAGTTGATAATTTTTTTGTCAATGTGATGGTGATGGTTGATGACGATGCTATTCGCCAAAATCGGTTAAATTTACTCAACCGTACACATGCATTATTTTTAAGTGTTGCTGATATCTCATTATTGAGGGAATAGATACAGTCTTATGTCGTTAATTATTTTGGATCGAGATGGCGTTATTAACCATGATTCGGATAACTTTATTAAGTCACCAGCAGAGTGGGAGCCAATAGCGGGTAGCTTGGAAGCCATTGCGCGCCTTAATCAGGCAGGCTATAGCGTGGTAGTTATTACTAATCAATCTGGAATTGCCCGAGGGTTGCTGGATGTTAATACGCTGGCCAGCATTCACAGCAAGATGCGTCGTATGTTGGCGCAGGTAGGTGGCACAGTAGAAGCAATTTTGTATTGTCCGCACAGCCCAGATGATAATTGTGCTTGTCGCAAGCCCAAAAAAGGCGCATATACTGAACTGGCAGACAGGCTACGTATTAATTTGCAACATGTAGTCGCTGTTGGTGATTCGTTAAGAGATGTAGAGGCAGCACAAGCGGTAGGCGCTACTCCTATATTGGTCAGAACGGGTAAAGAGGAGGCGGTCATAGCGCGTCATCTGCCTGATGGTGCGGCAATATATGATGACTTGTCAAAAGTTGTGTCAGTATTATTGGGGTCCAGTGCTTAATACTTATGTATTTAGCTCGCTGTTTTTTTGGTTGCCATCTGCCTTATTTTGGCTTAGATATTGCCTATCTATAGTAACTATTCTGACTGTCTATTGGCCTGCTTTAGTTAGATTTCTTCATTACACATGTTTAAAAGTTTAAGGGGGGTTAAGTATGGATTTCATCCTAGCTGTTGCTGTTATCTGGGTTTCTATTTTTGCTATGGTACGGGTGATTTTTTAAATGATCAGAAAATTGTTTCCTCTGACTGTTCTTTGTATTTTGATCGGATGGCACACATTTTCTGGTAGTGCGTAGCTAATTATGCACAAGAGCAAATGGAAGGTTAAATCAGACGGGTCTTGTCTAATCCTTTTATTCTTGCCTCTGCTTATTCTAAGCGGGTGCGTTACTGATAGTAGGATAAAGCGCAATATAGAAAGAGCAAACGCTGCAAATTATGCGGAAGTAGCGAGATATGCAGAGGATAATATCGGCAACAGATGGAGTAAAAAAACGGATTTATTTTGGGCATTGCAAGCTGCTTCTGCACGTAGGAATTTAGGCCACTATGATCAAAGCAATACTTGGTTTGATATTGCCGAAAAACAATATAAGGCCTATAATGAAGATAGCATCTTTGGCACTGCAGTGTCTAAATTGGCTGCTATTTTAATCAATGACAAGGTTACAGCCTATAAAGGCGAAGTATATGACGGTGTATTGATTAACACCTATAAAGCCATAAATTATCTTGCTTTGGGTGATTATGCCAATGCTAGAGTAGAGTTTAACCGTGCTTTGGATAGGCAAAGAAGAGCCAAAACTGCTTTTGCTAAAGAAATACAAGCAAGGAAAGCAGAGCTAGCCAAAAGCAAACATGGCGAAGCAATCATTCAGTCTATTGCTAGCGATGAAACACAATCTAAACTTAAAGCTAGGTATTCTAATCTTGATAATTTTAAGGCGTATTCTGATTTTGTTAACCCCTATACAACTTACATGTCAGGGCTTTTTTACGGGCTACAAAATGACAGATCCAAGGCTGTAGATACTCTAAAAGAGGCATATGCTATGACGATGAATACAACTGTCCAGGAGGATTTGGTGACCTTAAGTAAAGAGAAACACTTTAACGATTCTGTCTGGGTGATTTTTGAAAATGGTGCTGGTCCGTCAAAAACAGAGTTTAGAATTGATTTGCCTATTTTTGTGGCAACGGATAGGTTAGATTACATTGGTGTATCTTTCCCGCAGCTACAATTTAATGATGAAGCTTTTAGCAAAATCAGCGTTAGTAGCGGTAATCATTTTGTTGCCACCGAGCAATTTGCTGATATGGACGCCGTTGTGGCAAATGAATTTAAAAAGGACCTGCCTGCCATTCAAGTAACAGCTATTACTGCTGCCATCACAAAAACTTTAGCGCAATATGCCTTAAAGGAAAAATATGGTACTTTGGGCGATATTTTTGCGCTTTTGCAGTTTTCAACTACAGCTTCAGATATAAGAATGTGGACATCTTTACCAAAAAACTTCCAGGTAGCCAGAGTGCCCATGCCGCAGGACGGTATGCTGAAACTTAAATTTGGCAGTAACAGTCAACAGGTTACAATTGGTGAGGCAGCTAATGCCATTGTCAGCGTCAGGATTCCATCTAAGTATGCCAAGCCAGCTATTAGTGTAATGAGGTTTGAATAATGAAACAGATTGTATTGATGTTAATGATATTTGCTTTGACAGGTTGCGGCCTGCATAAATCGGATACTTATGGCGAGGCCACCATGGTTGATGGATCTTTGCTTAGGTATCCATTTAAATTGACTGATGTTAAAAGCGTCATTAATGCCAGCGGTTTTATGGAACTGCAGGTTACTGGTAAAGGTAGCGAGAGCAAGCATAAAACGCTGGAGTATCAGGTAGACTGGTTTGATGCAAATGGCATGACTGTGCATAGTGACAGAGCAGACCAGTGGCGTCAGTTTCCAGTCTTCAGAAAACAAGACTTCTCGTTTATTGCTATTGCACCCAACCCTAGAGCTAAAACATTCAAAATCTATATAAGAGATCCGCAAAATAATACCTATGAGGCTTATGATTCAAGTCAGATGATTCAAGAAAGATATTGAGGAAGAACGATATGAAAACTAATAGCAGATTGATCATTGTTTTATTAGCTATGATAAAGATTACTGGCTGTTCGACGCTAACTGAGACAGTAATAGAAAATATTGATATGAATAATGATAAAGAAATTGCGGTGCGCGGTTTAAGTTATCAGGATTTTCAACAGGCTGCTGATGAGGCAGTAGATTCAATGCTGAGATCGGGAGTGTTTAGCCGCTCAAACCATAAAAAACATGTATTGGCAATATCAACCGTCATTAATGACACGATGCAGAGAATTGATACCGATCAGCTGATCAAAAAGATTCGGGTGGCATTATTGCAAAGCGGCAAAGTGGTCGTGACAACAGCTATCAGCGCACAAGGCGCTGAAGATGAAATGTCTATGCGTTTGAGGGAAATGAGAGACAATGAAGAGTATGATCAAAAAACAGTTGCGGCAAAAAATAAGATGGTCGCTGCTGATTTAAGTTTATCTGGCAAGATTATCCAGAGAAATATTCGCATTGACAAGGACAGAGAGCAAACTGAGTATTACTTTCAGCTCACCTTAACCGATGTTGTGCGCGGCGTATCTGTATGGGAAAGTGAAACGGTGATTGGCAAGCGCGGTTCGAGCAATTCTGTTAGTTGGTGATTTAGTAAGCGTAGGATAATGTCACGATCGTCTTATTATACATTTTATGATAAGTATTGGAGAAATTGATGATTCAATATGAAAATCGTGATAATGAAGTTGGAAAATTCGTTAAATCTTTAATGTACGACTTCATGCAATCTATACCTAAATGCCAAGCAAACGCTGAAAGAATGAGACTAGCAGAAATATTTCGTAAATGTGATTTTGATTGGGGAGATTACCTCAAAGCTACATCTTCAAATCAGAGGGAAAAATTGAGCATTTCTCTGAATCTGTTGCTTGGCGTTTATTATCATCAAACGTATAACAAACTGTTGAATCAGGAATCCAAACTTGCGTATTTTCGCTTAATTATATTAGCAAGGTACTATTTTCCTTAAGTTTATGCTTTTTGTTCGTTCCCTTTGTTTTGCCAGTGTGCACGTTGTATCTATTGTCCCGTTTGCATTGATTGGCATGTTTTTATGGCCGTTTCCTTTTACGTGGCGTTATAAGGTTATTGTTAAGTGGGCGTTATTAAACTTATGGTTATTGAACAAGATATGCGGCGTTAGCTATCAGGTAGAAAAAAGTGAGACTATTCCCAGCCAGCCATGTATTGTCATGTGCAAACATCAATCTGCTTGGGAGACACTGGCACTTCAAGCTATTTTTCCGCCACAGACATGGATATTAAAGCGTGAATTGTTGTGGTTACCTTTTTTTGGTTGGGGTTTAGCTGCATTAAAACCTGTTGCCATTAATCGTAATGCGGGCAAAAACGCATTGGCGCAAATTATTGATCAGGGACATAATCGTTTGTTATCAGGTATATGGGTGGTGATTTTTCCTGAAGGCACACGCGTGCCTTCAGGAAAAATAGGTCGCTTTGCCATTGGTGCGGCGGCACTTGCTGTTCAATCGGGTTATCCAGTTGTGCCAGTTGCCCATAATGCAGGTACAGTATGGCCAAAACATCAGTTTATTAAAAAGCCGGGTATTATTAAGTTAGTAGTCGGCAGAAAAATAGCAACCAAAGACAAAACGATAGCTGAAGTCAATTGTGAGGTGTATCAGTGGATGGAAACACAGATGACCCAGTTGGAGGGCAACAAACCCACAGAGTTTGTAAGACAAAAAAGCCACTCTTGATCTTTCAATCAGTCATGGGCTTGTTAATAGTGTGTTAATGTTAAAGCTTTAAATAGCAGGCTTTTGTCAGACAGCGGTTGTAAGATCCCACATGAATTGCGACATCCGAGATAAAGCGGGATAAAGCGGGATTTAGCGGGATAAATCCAACAATAACAAAGGTTTAGCAAGTGCGCTGAGGGGGTCGGTTAATTGTTTTTAGAATGGCGACTTTTTTAAGTATCTTCAATTTAGCTAAAAATAGACACATGGTTGGCGACAATTAAAACAACGTTTAAACAGTGTTTAAAGAATATTTAAATTGTATTTTTAAGTGCCTTAAATCCAACTGTGCGCCTGCCAAACTATTGCGCCTAATATCTCAAAATCAGTAGGCGGATTGTCTTTGTTAATAATAATATCAGGGTAGGACTTATTAACTGAAATCATTGTTAAGTTGCCCGCTCCATCTCTCTGGCACAATTTAATGTATAGTTCATTTTCTAGTCTGAAAGCTAGCGGTATCTTGTGTTGTGGGCTATTTTGAGCACGATCAATCATTACTATATCTTTATCTTCAAGTAATGGTTCCATATGAGTCGCCTTGCACTCTTACCAATACTAATTTATCTGGTTGCAGCCCTTTTTTATTTAGCCATTGGATGCTAAAAGTGCGATTATTTATCGTTAAGGGATGATCTTCTGGATATTGGCCTAAGCCTGGGGGAAATGACACGTCGAACTGGGGGATGGTGGCTGATTCGGGATACAGTTTAACATTTGAACTGTGTCCTTGAACTGTATCCTCATATGACAGGATACTGTTATTATAACTATTTGTTTTATAGCCGGTATCTTCAATTAACATTTGCCTTTCATTTGTCAGCAACCAGTGAGCGTTAATACCGGCCTTAACAATCAACTGGATAGCTTGACCACCAGGTGTACTGTGATCGCTTTCATATTTTTTAAGCGTACTAACGGGAATGGATGTTACTCGACTAAAATCACATACATTTAGCCCAATCTCACGCCTAGCTTTTCCTAATCTGGAACCTATGGTTTCTTGACGCACTTTCATCTTTAAAGTGCGTCACCGAATGACGCCTAACTTTCTAAAAATTAAAATAAGTTCCAAAATTGGGTTGACACCGGTTCCACATATGGTTTATCAGTTCGACAACATAAGTGGAAATTAAGTTTAATTTTATCATATGGCGTCTCAAAGGTTAAGGGGTTTACTGGCAGATCAAGGTGAAACATTATCTTCAGTTGCTGCGGTAGATTGGGGTTGCACCGATAATCATTATAGTAAGCTGGCAGATGTGTTGTCGTCACTTGGCATTTGATAGCAAGGCAAAATATACCTATCCTGATTAACAACCTTTATACTTATTGGCAATGCACTGGCTTGCCCTTTCTTGCGCTTTTTTTATGTCGCTGCTACTCATTTTATTGGCTAGCAGGTTTTTTAATTTAGCGGCATATTGGTAGCCGCCTTCAGCAGCAAGATTAAACCACATAAGAGCAGCAATAGTATCCTGCGGCATGCCCAGACCGTAATAATACATTTCGCCCAGACCAAACTGTGCTTTGGCATCACCCTGTTCAGCCGCTTTGCTGTACCAGTAAAAGGCTTGATTATTATCTTGCGACACACGGCCCCCACCAATAGCGTACATCACGCCCAGAACAAGCTGTGCATCAGCATTCCCTTGTTTAGCCGCTTTTTGGTACCAATAAAAAGCTTGGCTTATATCTTCAGGCACGCCTTTGCCTTTATAGTACATCATGCCTAGAAGAAGCTGTGCTTTGGCATCACCCTGTTCAGCCGCTTTGCTGTACCAGTAAAAGGCTTTTTTATTATCCTCAAGTACGTCTTCGCCGTTAGCATACATTTTGCCTAGGCTGTACTGCGCATCAACATCACCCTGCTCAGCAAGCTCATATGTTTTATTAACTGACCTAGCACATCCTAAAGATGTCACAAGGATACACAACATTAATAGCTTAGCGCTGATTTTAATAAGGCTGTACATGATGAGTGCTTACCTCATTTGATTTAAATATGACATGTGTCAGTATAACACCTGTGGTCAGGCTGTCTAATGGCTTTTGCTGCTGGAGTATTGTTGTCACCCGCTGATTTAAGTATATAGCTTCTGGTTAATCTTATTGACAATTATCTCATAGGTTAGACGCGCACTATCGTTAATGACTATTGTGCAGATGGGGTCATCTTTATTGATAATAGTGCCGCCTGCGGGCAGATCATGGCAGTCAGCAGGCCATGTCATCCCGGTTGGAATGGTGGTGCCTTTTGTTGCAAACAGATAATGTAGAGATGATGGCTTATCTCGTTTATAGATGGCATTTTTAGGTAATATACCCTGACAGGCATGGATATGATGTTGCAACAACGGCGTGTCTGTCTTAATAAGTTGGGCAGATGCGCTGGGTCTAGGGTTGATTTCCAGCACCAGCAATTGACCTGTTTCAGCAATAATAAAATCAATGCTGTTTAAGCCGACAAGATGAGCATGGCTGGTTATTGCAGTCATTATTCGTTCAAGCTGCTGGCAATAGTTTTTGCATAGAGACCAGGGCCCGCTGATCGCTGATAAACGCAAGGGCATATTACCACTTGTTTTGGTTGTGTGTCTGTTAATGCTGATGAGATGCACTTGTTTGCCATTGGCGAGAAAGAGACATGATCCACTGGCTCCAGCAATATAAGACTGAAAATAATACTTACTTAGCCTTAAGTCTGCGGTTAGATAGCGAATATGTTGTCCACCAAATCCTGTTGCTTTTTTTGCCAGCCAGTTTTTAGTATCTGGCAAGGTAAATTGGGTAGCTGGGTAAGCGATATTAAGTGTATCCAGTAATTGAAAAAATAAATGAGGTGTCTTGAGTAACTTGACGGTATCAGCGTTATTACCAATTAGCACGATATTATCAGGCAACATAGCCAATAACGGGTAGCATCCTTCAATGCCACTATCATAAATCAGTGCACATTTTTTATTGTCAGCCATTTGAGACAGTCTATTAACGATTGTCTGACAATCAGGCATATTGATCTGGGGCATCCTTTGCCATTTATCAGCAACTGCAAGTGTGTCTGTATCACCAAAACAATCAAGGACCGAGACACGATAACCTGCTTCAGTCAACGATTCGGCTAAAAAACGACCGCTTTGAGCAAAGATAATGACAGGCAGATTTTGATCAGCAGCCTGCAGCATTAACTAATCAGTGCGCGGGCACCATCGAATGCGTGACGAAAATCAAGATAAACAGGTGCATCATTAGCAAGTGTTGTTTTAAGTAATGCCTGCTGTAATCGGTATTTAACATCACCAATAGCCAGCGCGCCAATGCCAACAGCGCCCTCAGCTTTTGTAACATGTGCAATGGACTCACCTACATCCATGACACCAACACCAGCAACACCCAGAGGAGGTACGGCATTAACATCGCCAACTACTTTTAAATTTTTGGCGCATGCTAAGACCGAAGCATTAAGTACTTCAATGCCTGCTTTTGCAGTACAGAATACAATGTCTGCATGGGCAATAAGATGTGCCTTATCTGCATCAGAGACTGCTGCTGTTGCCTGTAGATTAGTGTCATAACGCTGTTTGGCTTCGTCTGCGCGTTCCAGCGCTGTATCAGATGAAAAGTGATCAACAATAGTAGTATTTGCGCCTTGTCCAGCAGCAATGACAGCCGTTGCTAAGCCAACAGAGCCAGTGCCACCAAAAACAATAGTAGACAGTCCTTGTAGCGTAGTTTGAAAGTGCTTTTTGAGTTCATGCTCAATACAGGCGACTAATGCAGCGGCGGTGGTGAATGCGCCACTTGGATCTGCCAACACAGCAATTTCAAATGGTGACACCATCGATTTTTTCGCTGCATCAAGCATGTCCATGGCAAGACCAATATCCCGCCCACCAATAAATAGACTTGTTTTTTTAACACCTTTGGATCCACGGGAAAAAATGGCATCTTGCGTTAATCCGTATACCTGCTCAAGGGTGACATTATTATATGGAATAATAGCGTCATAACCGGCATCCAGTGCCATATTAATGTCAAATGGACTGTTTTGTGCTGTTGGATTAAGCATATGGATAATTGAGCGTTTTGCCATCATTATTCCCTCAATTTGGGTTTCAATATCATGGGTCTGTTCATGATAATCATTATATCGTTGTTATGGAACCTCTAAATGCTATCTTGCTTCAGTGGTTTTTATTTCGATATTGGCACCTATGTTGCTGGCTTTAGCAATTGTTAATTCTAGTGGCGATTGCGTAAACTTTTTATCAATATATTGATTAAGATCGGTAACGAGTTTTTCAGCAGCAGCAGCGCTGGCAACAAATACACAGCTTGTTGGTCCCCATGAACTTTGGGCAATGCCAACATGGCCTAAGCTTTTGGTGTAATTGATTATAGTTTCTACATCCTGACTGGCATAGTGACTACCCTGTATAGGGGAGAAATGATCACCTATCAGCATCTGGATATCAGTGATAGCCTGACCAAAAGCAATACCATTATTTTCAATAATAGCGGGCAATAGTTTCATTAAAACCTGATGACATATTGTTTGGGCAACAATTAACGGAAAGGCGGGTAGTTTAGTAAATGCCATGCGTTCCTGCTCGCCGTGAATACCTTGCTTTTCGCTATCACTAATCAGCACGATTCGCCAATCTTCAGGCACTGCAAGGCGCGCTAATATAGGTGGAATAGACACTTGATCATTGACTCCGCCATCAATAATAAATCCGCCATAGTCAAAAGTAGCAATACCTATGCCTGAGCGTGATCCTCGGCCAAAAAGGACAGCAATATCCCAGGTATTGGCCGCTATCTGATGCAATCGACATAGAGCAGTGCCAACAGTTAACGCTATTTGAGTGCCAGAACCGAGACCAGTATGCTCGGGAATGCTTTCAAGTACAGTGAGTTTAACCCCTCTCTGTTTAAGCGGGATATGCCTGCCTAGGGTTGCATAAAATTGTTTTAATAGCGCACTTATTGTGAGATTTGCCTGCGGTAATATGCTGTTATTGATGATTGTTGTCATTTCTGCGTGGCTCACTTCAATATGGGTGGAGTAAGCATTAATGGCCATGCCAATGCTGCCAAATTTTCTACCTGCATGGCCTTTGAGATCAAGAAACCCGAGATGCAAGCGGGCTGGTGCTTTCACCCGAACTAGAGTCGGTGAAAAAGAATCATCCTGCATTTAAGTCATCCACTATTTTGATTACTGCTGATCAATGTTGTTGGCTATATCATAGATGGTTGTTTCGTCCAAAAACTGATCGTTAGTTGCAAACAGTGATTTGATAGCCGCGCGGTGGACTTTCATTTTAAAGTTACCAATAGTAATTGCGCCGTAAAAACGAATATTGTCTTTTTCTGTACCATCATCCATTACATTCATGCCTTCGACACCCAAGGGCGGTACAGCATTGACATCAGCAATAACTTCCAGAGTGCGGCTGTTTTTCCATGCCATGCGTGGTATCATGCATACGCCAGCAGGGCCTGAGGCAATGGCGACATGGGCTTTTTCCAATAATTGACTGACGGTTTCATCACTACGTATTTCAGCTGGTATGACATGGGCGCCATAGGTTTGCTTAAGGTGATCGGTGATTGTATTTGCGCGTGCAATGCTGCGGGAGGTTATCACAACCTGCTCGGCACCTTCTTGTAATAAGTAAATTGCTACCCGTTGCCCAACAGGCCCGCCTGCGAGAATAACGACATGCTTGCCAATAATATTATAATTACTGATTACTTTGCGCACAATAGCCGCGGCTGTTGTATTTGAACCATTGGGATCAAGCATGACAGACACGCGCACGGAGTCAAAAAATGCCTGTTTAACTGCTTTACCAACAAGATTGGTGGCGGTAACATCAGAGCCACCAATAAAGATCGCACTGTTTTTTAAGTTTCGACCACCACGTGTAAACATCATGCTGTGGGTGTGGGTGGTTACGTTAGCAGGCGTGATATTGCCATAGGCGATGATGTTATCAACATTGGCGTCATAGGCAACGACCTCATCAAACGCGCTTGGAACTGGATCGGTATCAAGGTGAAGTAATAGTTTTTTCATTATGTTTTTCACATAAATAACGTGGCGTTCATTTTACCTGAACTTACCGACTGAGTGTTATTATAATCAAGATAATTCGGGTCTTTATTGAACATAAAGTTTGAGTTAGTGATAAAATTGTTTCCCGCTCTGCTTTTTCAGGAGTTAAAGTAATGAAAAAAATGCCTATATTTATACTGGCTGTTGTATTAGGTCTGTTATCAGGCATCAGTGCTGCGAATGATTTTTCTACCGTTGCTCGTGTACATTATGTACAGGATTGTATCCAGTTGAACAAAGGGGTCATGAATACTTATGAGGCTACTCATAAATGTTCTTGCGTGCTTGATAAGCTGGCCGCAGTGTTTACCGAGAAAGAATTTGATGACATCAATACAGGTTTCCAGCTGAAAAACATACCAGGCGACAGAGGAGCAATGTTCAGGCAGGATGAAGATGTTCGAGATGGCATTAGTTTATTTGAGAAAACAAATGCTGAAGCCTATACAAGTTGCCGAATTCGCCGCAGATAGACATTTTTAGAGCGTTGTTTGCCAATAGCTTTTATCACTGACTGGACTGCCAGGCTTGTAGCGGGGGGTGGGGGGTTATATATTCCGCTGAAGATTAAATTTCAGATTTTGGCTGTCAACGACATCTACTGATAAGGTGCCATTTTCTTTAGGAATAAAGGCGAAACGGACGCTTGGGTTTTCACTGACAGAGATACCAGTAGCTACGTTAATCAATGATTCACCGTTGTAGCGGATATCAATTTTTTTTACATGGTGCGCATTGATATAGCGATGATTTTTTTGACTAAACTGCAAGCCATTGTAGTTAGGGTGGCTAACAATAACTTGTACTTGTAATGTTTCACCGATAGTTGGTTCTCGCATACGAATCTGCATTTTACCCAAGGATGCCATTGCGGCTGCAGCATCTTTCATTGCAGGTGCACTGCAACCACCTGCTGCTTTTACAAAACGAGATACCATGTGCAGAGATCCATCATTCATTTCTGCAATGGCACGCACAAAAGTGTATTGGTCAACACGCATACGGGTGGCAATATCAATATAACTAAGTGCAGGAGATAAGCGGAAGTTAGCTGAATAAGGCTCTGGGTTTTTGTCAATAACGATATGAATGTTTTTAATGTAATGATTAGTAGTCTGCGGAATAAGTGATTTCACTGATATAGGTACAATAGCGGCATCTTCAGCACGCTTAGGTGCCGTAATAATTAATAAATCATTAGCATTTTCATGCACAGTTCTGTCGCCAAAATAGGCGCTTTTCAGTGACGACCACAACGATTCTTTATCAGCGGACGTAGCAGTTTGAGCTGTAGTCAGTCCCAATAATGCAAAAGTAGCGATAACTAATAAATTGTGATTATATTTAATCATAACGGTGGCGCCAGCATCATTCCCATTCAAGCTGCACAAATGCAGCGGTGACATTACGACTATGATATGAATCAAAAAGTTCCCACTGTTTTTCTTCCTTTAGTCCTACTTGTTGGGTAGCCTGATTGATTGTGCCGAAATTGTTAATAACAGCGCGAATCTCATCACGCAACAGGCTGAAGTAGCGTAGTTGTTCTGCTAACCCCCTTTGCCATTTATCATTGCTTGCTGGGCCATGACCAGGAACAACAGTGTTGATATTCATAGCCTGTAATTGCCGCATGGTGTTTATCCATCCATTGATATTACCATCCAGCACGGGTATACGTTCCATAAACAGTAAATCACCAGTCCATAATGTTCTAGTGGTATCATCAAACACAGTCAGATCGTTATCAGTGTGTGATGTCGGATAAGCAGTCAGTGTGATTAGTCGCTTACCAAGATCAATGGTGACAGGCGCGTCAATATAAATCAAGCGTGTAGGGGCAATAAATTCAGTCCCTTGATAGGCTTGGCCTAGAATTTCTTGGAAGGTTCTGCCAAAAAAAGACTGTCTGGCAGTCATTGCCATAGGCATATTGGCATGACCAATGTATTCAGGATTATCTTTTTTAAATGCGGCATTGCCAAACATATGGTCAGGGTGTGCGTGTGTATTGATAACATAGCAGACAGGTAAATCAGTTTGCCTGTAAATAGCTTGGCGTAAACGTATGCCTTCTGTGTAGCTGCCACCACTATCTATAACCGCTACACAACGATCGCCAATAATAAAACTGACATTGGCAATAGCGCCAATATTATCTTCGGATGGCTCTTGATGTAAGCCCTGATGGTAGAAAACACCAGGGGTAACTTCTGTTACAGTGTAGTGATGGTTGCTGAAGCCAGTTGTCGCAATCATTGATACCACCAGTATGACGACCGCATAAAAAACATGTATTTTCATAAACACACTCTTTTAACTGATAAATTAAAACATAAATCATTTACTCAAACGCAATATATTAAGGGTTGTTGCTACAATAACACTATTTGCATACATTTTAGATATACAATCATATGACTATTCGTACTCGTTTTGCACCTAGTCCAACAGGTTACTTGCATGTGGGCGGTGTCCGTACAGCATTATTTTCCTGGTTATATGCCCGTAAATATGGCGGACAGTTTATTTTACGTATTGAAGATACTGATTCGGCGCGTTCCACTCAGGTATCATCTGATGCAATACTGGAGGGCATGGCATGGCTCGGTCTTAACTATGATGAAGGCCCTTTTTATCAAACGCAACGCCTTGATCGTTATCAGCAGGTCATTGCACAACTAGTAGCGCAAGGCGATGCTTATCCTTGTTATTGCACTAAAGAAGAACTAGATACCATGCGCGAGCGGCAACGGGCGAATCAGGAAAAACCACGATACGATGGTCGCTGTCGTCACAGAGCATCATCAAAGGACAGTGTTCGCCCTGTTATCAGGTTTAAAAACCCAACAGCGGGTGTTGTTGTTATTCAGGATGTCGTCAGAGGACATGTTGAGTTTCAAAACAGCGAGCTAGATGATCTTATCATTGCGCGCGCTGATGGCTTGCCAACTTATAATTTAACGGTTGTTGTTGATGATATAGATATGGGGCTGACTCACGTTATTCGCGGCGATGATCATTTGAATAATACACCTAGGCAGGTCAATCTCTTTCAGGCGCTTGCTGCTGATATACCAGTGTTTGCCCATTTGCCAATGATAGTCGGCGATGATGGCGTAAGATTATCAAAACGTCATGGTGCGGCAGGTGTGATGTATTACCGTGATAATGGATTTTTACCTGATGCATTATTGAATTATTTAGTACGTTTAGGGTGGTCGCATGGCGATCAGGAGATATTTACACTAGGTGAAATGGTGTCGCTGTTTGATATTAAAGATATTAATAAATCTGTATCCCGCTTTAGTAATGAGAAACTGATGTGGTTTAATCAGCAATACATTAAACATAGCGATCCAGAACATATTGCTCGACATTTACATTGGCATATGAAACGGCTGGGTTTAGACATTGCGCAGGGACCTGATTTGGTTGATGTAGTGGTATTACAACAGGAGCGTGCTAAAACACTGGCTGATATGGCAAACAACAGCAGCTTTTTCTATCGCCCAGTCTCTGAATATGATGACAAGGCAGCAGGTAAGCATTTGACAGCAACCAGTATTGATGTATTGATTGATGTGTTTCAGCGTCTGCAAAAATTGCCACATTGGCGATCAGAGGCGATACATGATGAAATCAAAGCTTGTTCATTGCAACGATCAATTGGTATGGGTAAGGTTGCACAGCCTGTTCGAGTTGCGATAACAGGTAAAACAATATCACCACCATTGGATATGACGCTTGAGCTTCTTGGATCGGTACGCGCACTGACAGCAATACAGAACGCAATAGCATGGATCACTGAATCAGATTGCTGATCGGTGCTACTAATAAATAACGTTTTTTCA
Organism: Methylophagaceae bacterium; assembly: GCA_965199725.1. Lineage (GTDB taxonomy): Bacteria > Pseudomonadota > Gammaproteobacteria > Nitrosococcales > Methylophagaceae. Next base: position 643,972 of record OZ241321.1, on the reverse strand, counting down.
ATATGTTATGTTAACAGGAACTTTTTCCTAAAAAAATAAATGTAAAAAACTTAAAAAAATTACGAAATATGCTTGACTAATCCCTTAACAAGGGTTAGGGTCTGCTAACAGGCTGACGCCCATAAGACATTTGGGCAGAGTCTTGTTATGAGTGTGACTTTGAATTTTAAGATTACATTGAGGAAAAATTATGAAACTGAAAAAACTGTCAATTGCAGTGATGTCTGTTTTAGCTTCTGGCGTAGCCATGGCTGATGGACATGACGAAATTGCAATGATGCAAGAAAACCCAAATAATTGGGTATCCGCCGCTGGCCACTATAATAATCAGCGTTATAGCAAATTGGCACAGATCAATAAAGACAATGTTGCCGATTTGAAGATGGCATGGTCTTTTTCAACAGGCGTATTGCGTGGTCATGAAGGTAACCCGTTGGTTATTAATGGTACTATGTATGTACATACCGCTTTCCCTAACAATGTGTTCGCGCTAGATTTGAACAATGATGGTGCCATCAAGTGGAAATACGAGCCAAAACAGGACTACGACGAGACTGTTCCAGTCATGTGCTGTGACACGGTCAACCGTGGTTTGGCGTATGGTGACGGTAAAATCTTTTTGAACCAGGCTGATACTACATTGGTCGCTTTGGATATGAATACCGGTAAAGTTGTGTGGTCTCACAAACGTGATACTGCTAAACGCGGTGCCACAAGCACAAGTGCTGCCCATGTATTCAAAGACAAAGTGCTGGTTGGTATTTCTGGCGGTGAGTTTGGTGTGCGTGGTTACATTAAAGCCTACGACCTGAAAGGTAGAGAAAAGTGGATTGCTTATAGCACAGGCCCTGATAAGGAAATGCTTTTTGATCCCAGAAAAACTAAGTCAATGCTGAAGCCAGTTGGCAAAAATTCATCATTGAAGTCATGGAAAGGTGACCAGTGGAAAATTGGTGGTGGAACAACTTGGGGTTGGTATTCTTATGATCCTGATTTGAATATGTTCTATTATGGTAATGGTAACCCATCTACTTGGAACCCAGTGCAGCGTCCTGGCGATAACAAATGGTCAATGTCATTATTTGGTCGTGATCTAGATACGGGCATGGCTAAATGGGTATATCAAATGACCCCTTACGATGAATGGGATTATGATGGCGTCAACGAAACACCTTTGGTAGACCAAAGAATAAAAGGTAAGATGCGTAAAACGCTCGTGCATTTTGACCGTAATGGTTTTGGTTACACAATGGATCGTGTCACTGGCGAGTTGTTGGTTGCCGAAAAATATGATCCTACTGTTAACTGGTCTAGAGGTGTTAACCTGAAAACAGGTCGTCATGATCGTGTAGCCAAGTACTCAACAGCCAAAAATGGTGCTGATGTTAATACTACAGGCATTTGTCCTGCGGCGTTAGGAACCAAAGATCAGCAGCCCTCTGCTTATTCTCCACGTACAGGCCTTTTCTATGTACCCACTAATCATGTGTGCATGGACTACGAACCATTTGAAGTTGAATATACTGCAGGCCAACCTTATGTTGGCGCGACTTTGAGCATGTATCCTGCGCCAGGTGGTACACATTTGGGTAACTTTATTGCTTGGGATGCACGTGTTGGTAAGATCGTATGGTCAAACCCAGAACGTTTCTCAGCATGGGGTGGTGCGCTGGCTACTGCGACCGATTTGGTATTTTATGGCACATTGGAAGGCTACATTAAAGCACTGGATGCACAAACTGGTCGTGAACTTTGGCGGTTTAAAACACCATCAGGCATTATTGGTAATGTCAATACCTATCAACATGATGGCACTCAATACGTCGCTGTACTTTCAGGTGTAGGTGGTTGGGCAGGTATTGGTATGGCTATACCTAGCTTAGAAAACGATACAGATGGTCTTGGCGCGGTAGGTGCTTATCGTGCACTGTCAAGCTGGACTAACCTAGGTGGTGTTTTAAGCGTATTTAGTCTGTAAGACTGCTTATTATCTTTATAGATTTATCTTTAAAGATAGCGTTACAATGGGAAAAGCCTGACACTTATGTCGGGCTTTTCTTTTATGGATAAAATGGATGTAAGAGTCACAATGCTGGTTATTAACAAGTCAAGGAGACATGATGATAAGGTCGCATATAATAATGGTGGTATTAGGGTGTTTGTTTGTTACCTTCAATGTAGTTTCTGCAGGTGAATTTAAGCCAGTAAAGGGTCAAACTGTGTTGCGTGTTTGTGCTGATGCGCACAACTTACCGTACTCAAATAACAAACTACAGGGGTTTGATAATAAAATAGCAGCGCTGATAGCAGATGAGTTGGGTATTTCAGTAGAATATTATTGGTTTCCACAACGAATTGGTTTTAGCCGCAATACCATTAAAAAGGTGGATGCTGAAACAGGTCTTTTTGTGTGTGATTTAGCAATGAGCGTACCGTCTGCACCTGGTATGTTGGCGACAACAACACCTTATTTTCGCTCAATTGATGCGATGGTTTATCGTACTGGCGAGGGGTTTGAGTTAAATAAAATCAGCGATATTGCCAAGCTGAAAGCTCAGGGCAGAATACTTAAAATAGGCCTGTTTGACCGAGCAATTGCCACAAAAAAGTTACTTGATAGCGGACTAGGCGAGCAAATAATATACTATCAATTTATGCCTGGTGATGCGCGGGTGTATGCTGGTCGTATTGTAGAAGATGAGTTGGCAACAGGAAAAATTGATGTTGCTTTTGTCTGGGGACCCATAGCAGGTTATTTTGCCAACAAATCAGATGTGCCTATGAAAGTTGTGCCTTTGGTAGAGCTTGGCAGGAAATACGTATTTAGTTTTTCTTTGGGTGTGCGTCGTCAGGATAAAAACTGGCAACATTTGCTTAATAAGATTTTGGAAAAACGCAAAGACGACATTGCTACTATTATCAGAGAGTACCATTTGCCATCACTTACCAGTTTAGGCATGACGGCAACGATAAAGTAAGCAATTTCCTTGACACAGGTCACTCAATAGTTGCGTCAACGATTGCTTTTAAGTTAGCGTTTATTTTGCCCGCAAAATCATTTTGCCGTTTATTTTTGGTATTGTCAGACATTAGTTTAGTGCTAACAACCACCTTTTTAAGCTCTTCACGCACCGTAATAACACACGGCATATCGTTGATAAGATCAGCATTGATTGTCATCATTTCTTTAGCGTAGGTAATGTTGCAAAAGCTGACAATAATGGACAGCGGGTAGTTTTCTTCGCCACGATCACGCAATGTCTGACCAATATGGGCGCGATTAATAATACGATAGTTGTACTCAGCGATGGCAACCTCAAGGTTTAATAGCGTATCTTCATAACTATAGGGACTTGATTTTTGATATAGTCGGGCTGCGTCTTGGCGCATACACCCTCCTGAAGACAGAAAAGCAATCAACAGTAAAATAGTAGATATTATCAGTAATTTTTTGATAGCCATCATCGCGCCGCACTTCACTGGAATTATAAAAAGGGTTAGAATAGCATTAAAATTTCAACATGGTCTGGTTTGATGCAAAAACAATTTTTTTTGTTGATTTTAATGTGCTGCACATCACTGATAGCCACATTTAATGCTTATGCGGTAACGGGGTTTTCAGATGTGAATAATGCACTGTTTGATAAAGCACACTTAAAAAATATTACCCGACCAGGTGTATTACATTATCAGTATAGAAAATCAAGCTTTGTTGACGGTAATCGTAAAGATACTATTGATGTTATTGTAAGCAATATCCGCAATACCGGTCGTAGAGATACGCACTTTGATTTTTTTACCGGCAAGCATAATCGTCCTTATGTGGATAGGGAAAATCAGCGGGGCAACGGTGTGTTTGCTTTATATCTGGAGTTTGATATTCACGAACTTGAGCGTCTGACAGGTGGCAGTTGGGCTTATTTTCAGCGTAAAATTCGTTGGGCATTTGCCAAAGGTGCTGCTAAAAAAGAAGTAGATATTGACTATCAGGGTAAAAAATTAAAAGGCATACAATATACCATTCAACCGTTCATTGATGATCCTAAAAATTCACGCTATAGTTTATACGCAGGTAAATACTATATTTTTACCTTGTCAGAGGATATTCCCGGTGAAATATACCAAATACGGACGATAGTGCCAGATGGCAAAATTTGGCGAGAGGGTGATGAGCCCTTAACTGAGGAAACGTTGACTTTTTCTGGTTTTGAGGCTGGGCAATAGATTTCATAGATATGCCATATTTTTAAGATACTTACTTAACTTGATGTTTGTACGTTAATTATTTTACTACTTTTAATGTAGACTGCTTTGGTGGTGGTGATTTTTCTGGCGGTAACGGCGGCGGGGAGATACCATCATTAAAAAACATCCCTTCGTTATTTTCCTTGCCATAAACTGCTTGTACAGCAATGACAGGAATGAATAGCTCCATAGCCTTACCCGAAAATCGGGCAGAAAAACTTATCCATTCATTATCAGCATGAAAATCAGCAACAGCATTGGGAGCAATGTTCAGTATAATCATGTCATTATTGATATATTGGCGCGGCACTTTGATGTCTGCAGTATTAGTATTTGCTAGCAAGTATGGTGTGAGATCATTATCCAGTAGCCATTGATAAATGGCCCTGATGAGATAAGGTTTTTTAGGTATCATTGATCTGTTAAGCCAAGATCAGCGCATACTCCGTTCGCTGTTGCTAAGGCTTTTCTGAAAGCTGTCTCTGGAAAAAATACGTTGGGCGTATTCTTCAATTGTCTTAGCTCTGGCAGGTAACTTTATACCCAGTAAAGGTAAGCGCCACAACAATGGTGCAAGACTACAGTCTAACAATGAAAAACTATCGCCCATAAAAAAAGGCGATTTAGCAAATAAAGGTGCTAATAAGGTTAAGTCTTCCTGAATAATTTTGCGTACTTTAGTCATTTTGGCTTTTTCCTGACCGTTAAGTATATCCCAGTGTGAATACCAGTCTTTATCAATGCGGTAGAGCATCATACGGGTTTGTGCCCGGGACGCAGGTTCGGACGGCATTAACGGTGGCTGTAAAAAGCGTTCATCAAAATAGCTGATGATAATATCAGCGTTAAATAATACCAGATTACGATCAATGAGCGTCGGACTGATCCCGTATTGGTTAACAGCGGCAATATCTTCCGGCCAGTGACCATCTATAATATATTCAATATTGGCGCCAATATTTTTTTCATACATGGCAATACGCGTACGATGACAAAACGGGCATTCAGGGTCCGAATACAAGGTCATCATCAGGTGCTGATTGTTGTTTATCATATTGGTTGCCTTTGTCAATTTATCAAAAGCCATTTAGTAAGTCTCCATAAGCTTTATTCACGAAAGATGCTTCTTTGTCTTGCTGCTTGCCAGCCATTGGCTGATTTAATGAACATCTCGCCAAAATGCTTTTTTCATCGGATACACAACAAGGAATAACAGGAATAAATACAGCAGTACCCATTTTCCTAATACCATGCGTTGAATCTTTGATGGTTCGCTGATATAAGCGAGGAAGTTTACCAAGTCAGCAACCATTGTGTTGTACTCATAGTTTGATAATTTACCATCACCATTGTTAATGAGGTGTTCAGATTCATCCAGATGTAAATAGCCTTGCTGTTGCCACAAAACATGCGGCATACTTACGCCGTTAAACACAAGATTATTGGTGCCTGTAGATTGATTACTATCTAAGTAAAATGAACGCAGGTACGTGTTTAACCAGTCGGTACCACGTGAACGTGCAATGACTGACAGATCAGGCGGGGTAATGCCAAACCATTTTTTTGCATCACTGCTACGCATGGCGATAGTCATTGTGTCACCAATTTTATCAGAGGCAAACATTAAATTTTCTTTTACTTGTGCATCAGTCAATCCTAGGTCTTTAGCCATGCGGCTATAGCGCATAAAAGAGGCCTGATGACAGCTCAGACAATAATTGACAAATGTCTGTGCTCCCCGTTGGAGGGATGCTTTATCCAGCAAGTCAATCTCAACAGGGTCAAGCTGAATACCTTCTGAAGTAGCAGCTATTGTTTGCCCTGATAAAATTACTGTCAACACGATAAGTAATGTAAAAGCCAACTTTTTCATACAGTCACTCTTTCTGGTACAGGTTTATCTTTATCTATGCTGGTATAAAAGGGCATCAGAAGAAAGAAGGCAAAATAAATTACTGAAAAAACCCGTGCTAAGTTGGTGTATAGTGGTGTTGCAGCCTGCGTTCCCAAATAACCAAGGGCAAGAAAACTGATAATGAAGAGGGTTAATGCCCAGCGAAAATAAGGACCTCGGTAGCGAATAGATTTAACCGGACTTCTGTCCAGCCATGGCAAGACAAAAAGTAGTACCTGAGCACTACCCATTGCTATAACACCCATCAGCTTATCAGGCACTGCCCGTAATATGGCGTAAAATGGGGTAAAATACCAGAGCGGTACAATATGTTCAGGGGTTTTTAAGGGGTCAGCAGGGACGAAATTGGCTTTTTCCAAAAACCAGCCATCCATCTCTGGCATATAAAATATAATCAGTGCAAAGATGAACATAAACACCACTGCACCCACAATATCTTTGACCGAGTAATAAGGGTGGAATGGAATGCCGTCAAGAGGAACACCGTTACTGTCTTTAAGTTTTTTGATGTCTACACCATCAGGATTATTGGAGCCCACTTCGTGCAATGCAATAATATGAGCAGCAACCAGCCCAAGGATAGCCAGTGGTACCGCAATAACATGGAAAGCGAAGAAGCGGTTTAGTGTAGCATCAGCAACAACAAAATCACCACGAATCCACAGTGCCAGATCTTCACCGATGACGGGCAAGGCACCAAATAAAGAAATAATAACCTGTGCGCCCCAGAAAGACATTTGTCCCCAAGGAAGTAGGTAACCTAGGAAGGCCTCTGCCATCAGTGCCATATAGATTAGCATACCAAAGATCCAGATTAACTCACGTGGCTTTTTGTATGAACCATACATGAGGCCTCTAAACATGTGTAGATAAACCACAATAAAAAAGGCAGAAGCGCCTGTGGAATGAATGTAGCGTATCAACCATCCCCATTCAACGTCACGCATGATATATTCAACAGATGCAAATGCCAGTGCTGTATCAGGCTTATAGTGCATTGTCAGAAAAATGCCAGTGACAATTTGTACTATTAGCACTAACAGGGCCAATGAGCCAAAAAAGTACCAGAAATTGAAGTTCTTTGGTGCGTAGTATTTGCTGAGATGTTCTTCCCACATTTTGGTCGCGGGAAACCGTGCATCTATCCATTCCATGAGCTTAGCAAGCATTATGCGCTCTCCTGTGTATCTTCACCAATCACAACAAGATAATCACTCTGGAAGCGATAGGGCGGCACTTCAAGATTAATGGGTGCAGGCACACCCTGAAATACACGACCAGCAAGGTCAAATCTAGAACCATGACAAGGGCAGAAGAAACCGCCTTTCCAGTCAACGCCTAAATCCTCAGGTGCAATATCAGGACGCCAGGTTGGTGAGCAGCCCAAATGGGTACAGATACCGATCAGCACCATGACATCTTCACGAATGGCGCGTGAAGCGTTCTGTGCATAGTCAGGCTGTTGATCAGAGTTAGTAGAGTCAGGATCGCGCAGTTTGTCATTTAAACTGGCAAGACTATTGATTGATTCGGCGCTTCGCCGAAATATCCAAACTGGTTTACCTCGCCATTCAACAGTCACTAACTGACCAATGTCAAGTTTACTGATATCTACTTCAATGGGGGCACCAGCAGCTCTGGCCTTGGCGCTGGGTAACATAGAGCTGACAAATGGTACGCTAACCATCGCCATGCCTGATCCGCCAACGACGACGCTGGCAACAGTAGTTAAGAACCGCCGTTTGCTATTGTCGACCGTGCTGGGCATTTACAATGGCTACCTGCAAAGAATAAGCAATAAAAAGCCACTTTATCATAATGATATGGCCGGCGCCTTAAAAATTGCACCTATCAAGTCAGTTTGCGGTATACCCGTTTATTGATAATGCTTGATTAATGGTGAAATAAACTACTTTTTCAATGCCTTAACTGCTTTTCTATAAAGACGTTTTGCCGCTCCTTTTGGTTTTTGGGCGGCGACATTATCCATATTTGTTGCTTCTCCTACGATAATAACACCCCCCATGGCCATTCCCCAGTGCGGTGTGCATTTATAAAAATAAGCACCTTCAACTGTTAATGGCGGTGTCTGAAAGTTTTTTCCCAATTCAGATTTCCAGCCTTGGGCACCTTCAGGCAGATATTCAGTGATTGTTTCAACCATGTGGGTAGGCATGTTTTCCCAGGACACAGTATCACCGGGTGCAATTTTAACTATCAGCGGTTTGTATATGTTTCCTTGCGCCACTATTGCATAGTTTTTGGCCGTGACTGCTGATGATAAAATAATAAGCGCTGAAGATACGCTTATAAGCAATGGTTTGCCATAATGCATGATTTTCTCTCCTTCAAAATAATTTCAAATATCCTTGGATTTTCCAACCCGTGATTGTGGCATGGTCTTTAATATATACAACCATTCTACGGTTTTTATTTTTCTGGTCAACAGTAATTCTTACCGCATACTCCATTCACCATATTATATGGACAAAATTATTAAATAAAGGTTCACGAAATATTGTTGTACGAGTTCATCAGCGTAGCCATCTCTATAGACACTTTTAAGGCTGCTATTTCTGCTTCCATGTCCATCTTTATATTCCCAATTTTGATTGCCAAAAGATTTCTAAACGAGACAACCATAATATGTTTTTGCATCTTAATCAAGCGCATTGCCCTGAATCCAATAGCTTAAATAAATGATTTAAGTTAGTCATGGTTTGTTATAAACAATATGATATTGCCAACTTGCTAACTTAAATTAAAGCGGTGATATTTATTGTAAAATTCCCCTTCATAGTGTTTGTTAATTAGCTTTGTTAATAAGTTTATCAAGCACTGTCAAGTCTGTATAGGAACACCAGTAATAATGCCCCAGTCTGATAGAATATTAACGCGCAATTTAGCATTGGCCATATCTGCCACAGTGAAGTAAAGGTCAGTTTCGCAAGGGCGTTATAATACTGCGCGCTTTAATATATTTAGCCAGCGCCTTGCTAAAATTGCCACTCATGCCTGGCATATTAGCGATTTAAATATCAACCAGTTTTTTGATGCATGTTCAAGACTAAACACAGCGCAGCGCCAATACACTTGCTGTAACTATCAGCCACTCCTCAGTCAAATTCATCGTTAGCGCCCCCATTCATCTGGCTTTAGCGACAATGATATAGTCTCTGCTATTTAAGTATCAACTAATTCTTTGCCCGAATGTTCAGCGCTTAAGTGATTGTGTTTAAAAATGCTAATGGTAGTATCAATATATTGCTGATAATTTATTTTGTTTGACAAATGATCGGCGCGTACAGTATAATTTATAAACGTGTACGAAATTCAATAACGTACACAACATGAATATGTCTTAAGCGGACAGGCGCAAGCTAAACAAGGATTTTGGTTGTGACATTAACCGATATTCTCACAACTATAAAGTCTCCAATTTTTAGTGATACAGGCTTAACCTTAATAGTCTGTATGTTTTTACTTAAATTTCTTTAAGTTTTTGCTTAGGAGAGTCTATGAAACTGGTAACTGCAATTATAAAACCTTTTAAGCTTGATACGGTGCGTGAAGCTTTGTATGAGGCTGGTGTGCAAGGCGTTACCGTTACTGAAGTTAAAGGTTATGGTCGGCAGAAAGGGCATACTGAACTCTATCGCGGTGCTGAATATGTGGTGGATTTTTTACCAAAAACAAAAATAGAAGTTGCTGTCACTGACAGCCAACTTAATGTTGTGATAACGGCAATCACTGAGGCTGCCAATAGCGGCAATATAGGTGATGGCAAGATTTTTGTCCATTCACTGGAACGTGTCATTCGTGTTCGTACAGGTGAACAAGGTGAGGCAGCTATTTAGCTCGTTTGCTTATGTTTATGTGCCTTTTGCATCTAATTTAATTTGCTCTGGAGAAACACTAATGGAAGCACAGCTTAGCTATGCACTGGATACCTTTTATTTCTTGGTATGTGGTGCTTTGGTGATGTGGATGGCTGCTGGTTTTGCCATGTTGGAAGCTGGGCTGGTACGTGCTAAGAATACGACCGAAATTCTGACTAAAAATATCGCCTTGTTTGCTGTGGCATGTACTATGTACATGATTTATGGCTATGCACTTATGTATGATGGCGCCATTTTGCTGGCAGGCATCACTGCTGATGGTTTTAGCAGTGGGAGCGCTTATGCGCCATCGGCAGACTTCTTCTTTCAGGTAGTTTTTGTCGCTGCTACTATGTCAATTATTTCTGGTGCTGTAGCTGAGCGGATGAAACTCTGGCCATTTCTTTTGTTTGCAGTGTTAATGACTGGCTTTATCTATCCGTTGGAAGGTTCCTGGACTTGGGGTGGAAAATCGGTATTTGGTCTGTACACTTTGGCTGACTTAGGCTTTTCTGATTTTGCTGGTTCTGGCATCGTTCATATGGCTGGTGCATCTGCTGCTTTAGCAGGTGTTTTGCTTCTTGGTCCACGCAGAGGCAAATATGGTGCTGATGGCAGCATTACGCCCATACCCGGTTGTAACTTGCCATTGGCAACCTTGGGTACTTTTATTTTATGGATGGGATGGTTTGGTTTTAATGGTGGGTCAGTTTTAGCCACGTCTAATGTGGAAAATGCCAATAGTGTTGCTGTGGTATTTATGAATACTAACACTGCTGCTGCTGCTGGACTAATAGCCGCATTGCTCATTGCCAGAGCCTTGTTTGGTAAAGCTGACCTTACTATGGCGCTCAATGGTGCGCTTGCCGGTTTGGTAGCTATTACCGCTGAACCTTCAACCCCAACGCCTTTTCAGGCTTGCATTTTTGGTGCTCTTGGCGGTACATTGGTGGTGTTTAGTATCTTGATGTTGGATAAGTTAAAGATTGACGATCCTGTGGGCGCCATGTCAGTGCATGGTGTTGTTGGTTTATTAGGCTTGCTGTTGGTTCCTGTTACTAACGCTGATGCCAGTTTTAGTGGTCAGATCATTGGCGCATTGACAATTTTTGTTTGGGTGTTTGTCGCCAGTCTGATTGCTTGGTTGGTCATTAAAACACTATTTGGCCTGCGTGTTAGTAATCAGGAAGAGTATGCAGGCTTAGATATTGCAGAGTGCGGCATGGAAGCCTACCCGGAGTTTAATGACACCAAGTAAGACTCATTCTCTCTTCATTATTAGGGGAACTTAAATGAGAATGGGGTGGGACCTCTAATGCTCCAATGATTTTGCCACCTTATAACTTTAATATCTTTGATGCGTTTTGGTGGCATCATTGGAGCTTATGTATTGCCCTGTGATCGTTGAATATAGTTAGCCTTGCTATTCATCTGCGTGCTTATTTTTTTGTTGCAAAGCCCACATAACCGAATAGTGCCCTTGGCTTTGCAACAGTTCATAGTGCGTACCTTGCTCAATAATTTTGCCGTGATCCATGACTAAAATACTGTCTGCATCAATTATCGTTGATAAACGATGAGCAATAGCCAGTGTTGTCTTATTAGCGCTGATGGCTTGCAATTCAGCATTAATTGCTTTTTCTGCCTGACTATCTAGGGCTGAAGTAGCTTCATCAAAAATTAGAATTTGTGGATCCTTAAGCAAGGTTCGTGCGATGGCGACTCGTTGTTTTTCGCCACCAGATAATTTTAAGCCGCGCTCGCCTACAAGCGTGTCGTACCCCTTGGGCAGGCTGGCGATAAATTGATGTATGTGTGCCTGTTTTGCCGCAGTAATAACAGCCTTTCTATTGGCAAGCGGCCTACCGTACAGGATGTTGTAGTAGATTGTGTCATTAAATAATACGGTATCTTGCGGTACGATACCAATAGCCTGCCTCAGACTGTACTGCTCAACATGACGAATATCAACGCCATCAATGGTGATTATACCTGCCTGCGGATCATAAAAACGAAATAATAGCCTGACCAGCGTTGATTTACCGGATCCACTTGCGCCAACAATAGCAATTTTTCTGCCTGCTGCCAGTTTAAAATTAATATTGTGTAATATTGGCCTGTCGCTGTCATATTGAAAACAAACCTCGCTGAACTCAATGCTGCCATGCCTTATTGATAAAGCGGTTGCATGGGCATCATCAGTTATTTCCTCGGTCTTATCAAGTAGATTAAACATGCGCTCCATATCAGCAAGAGAATGACGAATCTCACGGTAAACAAAGCCGAGGAAGCTCAAAGGCAGGTATAGTTGCACTAAAAAAGCATTCACCAATACCAGATCGCCCAAAGTGAGCTCATCAGCGACCACGCCTTTACCAGCGAGTAGCATTAAAATAGTTAAGCCAGCGGCAATGATCGCGCCTTGACCAATATTGAGTAGCGATAGCGATGTCTGGCTTTTAATCGCTGCACTTGCCCATGTTGCTAGGATAGAATCATAGCGCTTTAACTCATATTGCTCATTATTGAAGTATTTAACTGTTTCATAATTGAGCAAACTGTCAATGGCGCGATTATTAGCGTCAGAGTCCATGTCATTCATCATACGGCGAAAACGCATGCGCCATTCGGTAATCAGTAGCGTGTAAGTGATGTAAAGCACGATAGTGCCGCTGGTGATGATGGCGAAGATGTTGTTATATTTGAATAGCAGAATGATAGTCACCATGCCGATTTCGACCAGTGTTGGCACGATGTTGAACACCATGAAATTAAGCAAAAAGGTGATGCCGCGCGTGCCGCGCTCTATATCGCGTGAAATACCACCGGTTTGTCGTTGTAGGTGAAAGCGTAATGATAAATGATGCAGATGATTAAAAATTTTGCTAGCAATGCGACGAACGGAAGGGAAAATAACGGTAGCAAAAAGCGCATCACGTAATTCGTTAAACAGACTGCTGGCTAACCTTAACGCACCATAAGCAAGTATTAACAAAGTGGGTAAATAAATCAGCGCTTGTTGACCTGGGTCCAACGCATCTACAACACCCTTAAGAGCGAAAGGTATGCTAACATTGGCAATTTTTGCCAGAGTTAGCAAGGTTAATGACACAGCAACACGCCACTTAAATTGCCACAAATAAGGCAGTAAATGACCGATAGCTTTCCAGTCGCGATACTCTTTCATCCGTCAAGTTTAGCTGATTATGGTGGCGTAACAAAAGTAACGAAGCTAGAATGGCAATTTTTGCTATATTTAATATTAAACAGCAACAGGCAACCCCTTGGCTTAATGGTATACTGAAAGCACTGATAATGTTGATATTTGATTTGGGAGGAAAAATGCCGCTATATGAATACCGTTGTCATGTATGCGAATATCAGTTTGAAGCGCTACAAAAAATAAATGATAAAGCGTTAATTGATTGTCCTGCTTGTGATGAGTCTTCCTTACGTAAATTGATATCAGCCGCTGGTTTCCGGCTAAAAGGTGATGGCTGGTATGAAACAGATTTCAAAAGTGGTAACCAGCGCAACCTTGTTGATAATAATACTAATGCCGCGACTGAATCAAAGACATCATCTAAATCAAGCGCCAGTTCTGATTAGTACAATAAGTACAATAAACTTGCCAACATGAAAAAATATTTTATTGCTGGTTTACTGGTATGGATGCCACTAATCATTACTTTTGTGGTGTTGCGTGCAATCGTTGCTCTTTTAGATAAGACTTTGTTATTGTTACCTCAGGATTATCAGCCAGATAAGTGGTTGACCTTTGATATTCCAGGTTTAGGTGTGTTGCTGGCTGTTACCATTGTTTTGCTGACAGGGGTGATCGTTGCCAATTTTTTAGGACGGCGGCTGGTATCAAAGTGGGAAGCTTTACTAGCGAAAATTCCACTAGTCAGGACGTTATATGCTGGTACAAAACAAATAATGGAAACTGTACTTGCAGCTGATAGCAAGTCATTTCGTAAGGTGCTACTAATTCAATATCCACGCAAGGGAGTTTGGAGTCTAGCTTTCATGACATCAGGCAGTTTGGGGGAAGTACAGCATAAAACAACAGCCAGGGTGATTAGTGTCTTTATACCCACAACGCCAAATCCGACATCTGGTTTTGTATTGATGGTTCCAGAACAGGACGCTATTGAACTGGATATGTCCATAGAAGATGGTCTGAAAATGATTATCTCTATGGGTGTGGTTGTACCACCGACAAAAAAAGTGACATTGTTGGCTGAGCAGCAAAATAAGATATAGTCTTGTACATACTGCTGTATAGATATAATTAATAGTTAGAACATTAGGAAGTCAATATGCGTAGCAATTATTGTGGTGATGTCAGTCAGAAACTGGATGGCCAGACAGTCACAGTTGCTGGATGGGTGCATCGTCGTCGTGATCATGGCGGCTTGATTTTCATTGATTTGCGCGATCGGCAGGGTTTAGTACAGGTTGTGTGTAATCCGCAGCATGCGGATATTTTTGCAATAGCAGAACGTGTGCGTAGTGAGTACGTTTTACAGGTTGAAGGTCAGGTTTTTTTGCGTCCAGAGGGTAGTGAAAACCCTGATCTGGCAAGCGGCAAGATTGAAATTATGGCAAAACGCATTGCTATTCTGAACAGATCAAAAACGCCACCATTCTCATTGACTGATCAGATTGACGTGAGTGAAGAAGTGCGCTTACGCTATCGCTATATTGATTTACGCCGCCCGGAAATGCTGAAAAAACTACGTGTTCGCGCCGAGATTACGCGTCAGTTACGTCATTTTCTGGATGACCATGGTTTCTTAGATATTGAAACACCAATGCTGACTAGAGCAACACCAGAAGGTGCGCGTGATTATTTGGTGCCAAGTCGCACCCACTCTGGCGATTTTTTTGCTTTACCACAATCGCCACAATTGTTTAAGCAGTTGCTGATGATTGCTGGGATTGATCGTTATTACCAAATTGTACGTTGTTTTCGTGATGAAGATTTACGCACTGATCGTCAGCCTGAATTTACCCAGATAGATATTGAGGCATCTTTCGTTGAAGAAGAGACGTTGATGATTATGATGGAAAAGATGGTCAGCAACTTATTTGCTGATGTATTGCAAGAGCGTCTTCCTCACCCTTTTCTACGCATAAGTTACAGTGATGCGATGGCTAAATATGGTAGCGATAAACCTGATCTACGTATTGATCTGACATTAGTTGAAATCAGTGATTTGGTGCAGTCTGTTGATTTTAAAGTATTTTCTATACCAGCTAATGATAAAAGAGGTCGAGTTGCTGCTTTGTGTGTACCTGGCGGCGCCAATTTAAGTCGCAAGGCGATTGATGATTATACTCGCTATGTCAGTGTGTATGGCGCTAAAGGCCTTGCTTACATCAAAGTCAATGATATCCAGTGTGGTCAGGATGGCTTGCAATCACCGATTTTAAAGTTTTTGCCAGATGCTATTACTGTTGCTATCTTAAAGCGGGTCGGTGCACAAACTGGCGATCTTGTTTTCTTTGGTGCTGATATTATTACCATAGTTAATGAATCAATGGGTGCCTTACGGGTTAAAATTGGTCATGATTTACATCTGGTAAAACCCGGCTGGCAACCGTTGTGGGTAGTTGAGTTTCCTATGTTTGAGCGCGATGATAAAACCAATAGCTGGACTGCATTACATCATCCTTTTACCGCACCACGTGAATCCGATATTGAGCTTTTGACAACTGATCCGGCAAGATGCCTGTCCCGTGCTTATGATATGGTGATAAACGGTATTGAGCTAGGCGGTGGCTCTATGCGTATTCATGATGCTGATGTTCAGAGCAAAGTATTTGATCTTTTGGGGATGTCACGGCAGAAGGTGGCTGATAAGTTTAGTTTTTTGTTAGAAGCGCTGAAATTTGGCTGTCCGCCACATGGTGGCTTAGCGTTTGGCATGGATCGTCTGGTCATGTTGATGACAGGTTCAGCATCAATTCGTGATGTTATGGCCTTTCCTAAAACGCAATCAGCAAGCTGCTTGCTGACAAATGCACCGAGCAACGTCAGTGAAACGCAGTTAAAAGAACTAAATATCCGTTTACGTAAAACACCAGTTATTACTGATGGTCATTAATAGTTATTTTAAGATTAAATGAGCGCAGGTTTGAATACCTTAGTTTAAGTGAATGCGCTACATAAATAACTGTTGGCGGTGTGATATGCATGTGGCTGTTGCTATTATTGAGAATGTACACAAACAGATTTTATTGGCATTGCGTCAGCCGCATCAGCATCAGGGTAATTTATGGGAGTTTCCTGGCGGCAAAGTGGAAAAAGGCGAAACTGTTTATGACACGCTTGCTAGAGAAATGCGAGAAGAATTGGGCGTAGTCATCATATCAGCGCAACCATTTATCACTACGTCTTATCACTATAGTAATAAATTGGTATTATTGGATGCATGGCGTGTCACTAAATTTAGTGGACAACCCTATGGTCGTGAAGGTCAAACGTTAAAATGGTCTGAACTTGACAAGTTAACCGATAATCGTTTTCCTGTCGCCAATGATCCCATTATTCATGCGTTAAGTAAAGAGCGGCGTAGATGAATTTAGCAGAAGTAATCCCCCAGAGTCTACAGGTCAGAATTGATAGTATCATTGATAATGTTGCGCCTAGTCCCTGGCTGACAGAAAAAGAGAAATCAATTTATAGCAACAAAATATCCACCCTGTTAAAAGAAAAAAATGCGGTGTTGATTGCTCATTACTATGTTGATGATGGATTGCAGGCATTAGCTGAAAAAACCGGCGGTTATGTTTCTGACTCATTAGATATGGCTAACTTTGGCGCGCGCCACAGCGCTGATACGCTTGTAGTGTGTGGTGTTCGTTTTATGGGAGAAACAGCAAAAATATTAAGTCCACAAAAAACAGTACTTATGCCAACTTTAGTTGCTGAGTGTTCGCTAGATTTGGGTTGTCCAGCTGAGGCATTCAGCCAGTTTTGTGATGCCCATCCTGATCGTGATGTGGTAGTTTATGCCAACACTAGTGTTGAAGTAAAAGCCCAGGCAGATTGGATTGTCACTTCAAGTAATGCCATACAGATTATTAGTCACTTAATGAAGCAGGGCAGAAAGATTATTTGGGGCCCTGATCAGCATCTGGGTAACTATATCCAAAAGAAAACTAATGCTGATATGATTATATGGCAAGGCAGCTGCGTTGTCCATGATGAATTTAAGTTGTATGAACTTGAACAGCTCATGGCAAAATATCCGCATGCAGATGTTCTGGTGCATCCGGAGTCACCAGCATCAGTCATTGCAAAAGCCAATTTTGTTGGTTCAACCAAACAAATTCTTACAGCAGGCAAGCGATCATTGGCAGATACATTGATTATTGCTACGGATCACGGTTTGTTTTACAAAATGAGTCAAGTGGTACCTAATAAACGACTTATTCCGGCACCAACTGGAGGCAAAAGTGCGACCTGTAAAAGCTGTGCTCATTGTCCATGGATGGCAATGAATACGCTAGCTAACCTGTATGAAGCTTTGTGCACAGGGGTTAACGTGATTAATATTGACGAAAAAATACGCCAACAGGCACTGTTACCACTTAACCGCATGCTGGAGTTTTCACGTGAGCAAGGCATTTTGACAGCGGGTGATGCTTAAGGTCAGTCCAAATTCTGCCCGTTATCTTACCATCAAGTGTCAAATGTCTACTTACTTATATTGAGAAATTTACTTTGGCATTATATTTAGGTTAAGTACGTGCTTACATACAGCAGCAGCTTAGCAAAAAAGGCACATTTTCATTTATTTGTTTAGCGTGCTGTTTGTTGTCAAGACACATAAAGTGGACAGTAAAACGGTGTTTGCCACCACTGATTTCTGGGTAATATGCGGATGATTTAGTCAGTTTAATTCTAATCAGTTGATTTACCAGTTTGCTATCTAGGATTTTTTGATAAAATCCTGCCTCGGCTATTATTGGATGGAATCCGATGCTGTTGCGAACCAGTGTTAATGCAATTTCGACACCAGCACGAGCAGTAGCAAGCTGTCGAGACCATTCTTGTAGCTGTTCCTGTTGAGATTCACCTGATGTACATTGTAGCCAAAAATGATAGGCTGGAATGTCAACATTAAAGCTGCCGCCACCAAGGATACTTGATCTTTGGCGGATATTATGTAGTAAATCATTGTCGCGCAAACTCTGGCTTATGTTGCATTTATGTGCATGCAAATCGCCCAGCACTTGCTCCAGTTTTGCCAGTAATATATTTAGTTTTTGCTTATCAACGCCCATAGTATTTTCTAGCACTGCTAAATTACTGACTAGTCTGTCTAGTTCCTTAATTATTTCAAGCTTCAGGTCGCTACGCTCAAAGGCAGACATTATATTCAGTAAGCTGTCCATTGCATACTGGGTTTTTAATGTGGAATGGCTGCTTAACGTAGTTTCAAAGCGATTAAATAAATATTCAAGCCGCAGGAGTGTACGCATACGCTCATTGAGTGGTTGTTCGTAAATGATAGATTCTGCCACGGACGATATGTTGCTTAGTTAATATGTAGGCTATTTGTCTAATGACTATGCGGATGCGGGTGCCTGCAACCCACCAGCGGCGCAAGATTTAGTCAGGTTGATATAGTGTTGATGCAAGTCGTCAATCAAGGGTGCAAGCGCCGCAATAGTAGCATTATTATCAATAATATCGTCAGCAATAGCAATTCTTTCTATTTGACTAGCTTGTTGTTTGATAATGGCAAGTGCATCTTGCTGTGGAATATGGTCACGGCGGCATAGGCGCTGCTCTTGTTTCTTAGGATCAACGTTAATCACTAAAACGCGATCAACCAGATCGTGCATACCAGTTTCAACTAATAGAGGGATAACTAGTATGCAATAAGATGATGCCTGCTGGTCACTTTGTCGGCTTAATTCTTTATGAACAAGCGGGTGAAGAATAGCTTCTAGTTGATGTTTGGCAGGTATCGCAGAAAAAATAAGTTGACGCAATCGCTTTCTGTCAAGCACGCCATTATCTTGCAAAACAGCGCTACCAAATAATGCTACAATTCGGCTAAATGCTGGCTGATTTGGCTCAGCTAATGCTCGAGCAATTATATCAGCATCAATGATTGGCACATTGTATTGTGCAAATAATTGGCAAACAGTTGATTTTCCACTGGCTATGCCCCCGGTAAGCCCAATTTTTAGCATGGTGAGCTATGGATTAGCGGATACTAACAGTCCAGCTGAGATAGAGGGCATTAATTTCTTCCCCTCCAATGAGGGCAATCCAGCCAGCAACAGCCAGATAAGGACCAAATGGAATGATGGTACCTCTTTTATGCCGCTTTAACAATATCAGCGATATACCAATCACTGCCCCAACAAGCGATGATAATATTATCACTAATGGCAATGATGGCCACCCCAGCCAGGCACCTAATGCTGCTAATAGTTTGAAGTCGCCGTACCCCATACCTTCTTTTCCAGTTATTAATCTGAACAAATGGAATATCAGCCAAAGCCAAAGATAGCCAGAAATGGCACCAACCACGCTAGCATGTAAATCAACATAAGTACCAAACAGATTGAAAAAAATACCCGTCCATAAAAGTGGCAGAGTGATACTGTCAGGCAATAGTTGATGATCAACATCAATAAAGGTAAGCGCAATCAGTGACCATGTTAACAACAAGCCACCCAAGCATGCCCAGTCAAAACCAAATCGCCAGGCGGTAATGGCCGATAGTAATCCGGTCAACACTTCAATCAATGGATAACGCTTTGCAATAGGTTGGTTACATTGACTACATTTGCCTCTTAGTAAGAGATAGCTGACTACAGGAATATTTTCTACAGCAGTGATGCCGTGTCCGCAGTGAGAACAACGTGAGCGCGGTTTGCTTAAGCCAAAAGGATCGGTAGCCTCTATTGCAATATTATTCATCTCATTGCATTGCTGCTGCCATTGGTTTTTCATGATGACGGGCAAGCGATATATGACGACATTCAGAAAGCTACCAATCAGCAATCCGAGCACTAAGGTAGTCGCTATGAAAACAGGTGTGGAAGTTTGCAGCAATTCAATCATTGCTTGCAGCTATATGGCAGTGCCTAACTGGAATACAGGCAGGTACATGGCGATAACCAGCAAGCCAACTATGCCACCTAGCACAACCATAATAATCGGTTCTAGCAACGCCGTCATATTGCTGACAGCGTCGTCGACTTCTCGTTCATGGAATTCCGCTACTTTATCCAGCATGCCATCAAGTTCACCTGACTCTTCACCTATCGCTACCATTTGTACCACCATAGACGGAAAAATACCACGATTTTTCATGGATGCATTGAGTGTGATCCCTGTTGATACTTCATCTTTCATCATCAGTGTCGCATTTTTGAATTCAATATTGCCTGTTGCACCAGCAACAGAGATCATGGATTCTGCTAAAGGTACACCTGATCTGAACATGGTGGCAAATGTTCGGCAAAATCTGGCAATAGCTGCTTTTTTAACAATGACACGCATAACAGGCGTAACCAGAAATAATCGGTCAAAAAAATTGCTTACTTTGGGGTAACGTTTATGTGCTTTAATCAGCCCAATCGGAAGCAAAATGATAATGAATATAACAAAAGGCCAGTTATCCTGAAAACTTCTGGAGATATTAATAATGATTGTGGTCAGCCTTGGCAGATCAGCACCAAGTCCAGCAAATAGCGATTCAAATTGAGGAATAACAAAAATCATCAAAATGGCAGTCACAGCGAATGAAACCAAGATGACTGCTGCCGGATATACCAGTGCTTTCTTAACTTTTGCTTTTAATGCCTCTGTTTTTTCTTTGTAATTTGCAATTTCTCCCAATAACATTTCCAGATTACCTGATTCTTCGCCAACATTAATCAGGCTGATAAATAACTCGTCGAAATATAAGGGAAATTTAGCTAGCGATCTACAAAGTGTTGCTCCTCCTTCAACATCTTCCCTGATATTCATTATCATCTCTTTCATCTTATCTTTTTTCTGGCCATCAGCAATAATCGTCAAAGCCTGTACCAGAGGAATGCCTGATGTTAGCATAGTAGTTAGCATACGGCTAAATAAAGCAATATCCTCAGAATTGATTTTTTGTTCTCCAAAGGACATTTGTTTAGGTTTACGCTTTATCTTTGTCTGGGTGATTCCTAAGCGTTGCAATTGGGATCGCACAGCGGGAATACCTGTTGCTGCCATCTCGCCGTCGATCTTATTGCCCTCCTTAGACATTCCTTGCCATAAGAATACAAGCTGCTTTCGCTTTGCTGTACTTTGCTGTTCGGCCATACGTTATTCCTTAGATTCTCCAGCTAATGTTCGATTGACTTCTGCAATACTTGTCATACCGTCCATTACCTTTTTCAGACCTGATTGCCTTAAATTGGCAATACCGTCACTTTCTATTTTTTTTGACAACTGGATGGCATCACAACCCTCCATCACCATTTGTCCTATTGACTTGGTTATGGGCATCACCTGGTACACACCAACCCGACCCTTATAGCCATGTACACATTGGTCACAGCCTACCGCTTTATAAACAGTAAAGCCCTGCTTTATCTGGGCATCCGTGAACCCTTCTAGTTTCAGTGCCTGCGGTGGAACATCATCAATTTCTTTGCACAGGTTACACAAGCGTCTAGCAAGCCGTTGGGCAACAATCAACGTTACCGCAGAGGCAATATTGAATGGAGATATCCCCATATTGATGAGACGAGTCAATGTTTGCGGCGCATCATTGGTATGGAGTGTTGACAGCACCATGTGCCCTGTATGCGACGCTTTAACGGCAATATCAGCAGTTTCCAGATCACGAATTTCTCCCACCATGATGACATCAGGGTCCTGACGCAGGAACGCGCGTAACACATCAGGAAAGGTCAGACCAGCATCAGGCCTTATCTGAACTTGGTTTATACCAGATAGGCTAATTTCCACTGGGTCTTCAGCGGTAGAAATATTTCGGTCAATATTATTGAGAATATTGAGTGCAGTATAAAGCGATACTGTTTTACCGCTTCCGGTTGGACCTACCACCAGAACCATGCCATAGGGTTGTTGTATGGCATTTAGAAAAAGTTCCTTCTGATCCGGATCATAACCGAGTGCGTCAACCCCAATCTGGGCATTTGCAGGATCGAGGATACGTAAAACAATTTTTTCACCGAAAAGTGTTGGACAGGTGTTGACCCGAAAATCAACGGTCTTAGTTGCTGATAATTTGACACGCATACGCCCATCTTGTGGCGTGCGGCGATTGGCAATGTTGAGATGAGACATTACTTTTAAGCGGGCAGAGATACGTCCTGCCAATTCTATTGGTGCCGTTCTTATTTCTTCTAAAACCCCATCAATACGAGATCTGACTCGATATACCTTTTCGTAAGGCTCAAAATGGACATCAGATGCCCCTGATTTGATACAATTACTTAAGATGTTGTTGACAAAACGAACAACAGGGGCATCTTCAACAACATCAGATGCATTATCTTCTGTTGGTATTTCATCAGCGATTACCTCAAGAGACGACAAATCATCGTCAGTTTCAACTAATTCGACATCGTGTAGTAGCTTTCCAATGATAGAAAGCAGTTTCTCTCTTTCAACCACAACAGGGTGTGTGTATAGGTCTGTACTGAACTGAAACTCTTCCATGACCTTTAAGTCGGTTAGACTAGATATGGCAATATACAGACTATTGCCGCGCCTATATAGCGGCAATACATTGTAGTTGCGGATGAGCTTCTCTTTGAAGTATCTCATGTCAATCGCATCCATGCTTATGGCGTTAATGTCAAATAAGGGGACGCTAAGATTCTGAGAAATAACAACAGCAATAGCCCTATCGGTTAGCGCTTTATTGCCCAAAAGGTTGGAGGCGGCAGTCGCAAAGGTGACATTGTCGGCTGTCGCCTTTTCTTGTATTTCAGTAGCATCCTTTTCAGATAACAATCCATTTTTTACTAAATGCTGCGCAAGACTGTGTAGTTTTTTGTCAGCCAATTTAACCATTGTCTATCCTAATAAAATTATTATCTACTGATAGTTTATACTATTGAGGATGTAAGACAAGCCTAACTCTAATTATCCGATTATTGTTAACTTGTATACTGTTTAGATTTAATGGGGAATTATGATGCAAAAAATAGTGGGCTGGGTATATTTAACAATTATAGTTTGCTTGCTGTCAACACTGGCGGCCTGTGGTCAGAAAGGCGATTTGTATCTCTATGGAGGGTCAGTTATCAGTCAGCCTATCAAGTTAAGCTAAATGGATTATTTTCATTATCAATCGGGGGAATTATTTGCCGAGGATGTTGCGCTATCAGCGATAGCCCATCAATTTGGTACACCCTGTTATGTCTATTCGCGCGCGATACTGGAACGTCATTGGTATGCGTTTGATGATGCGTTAGCGACACTCAGTCACCAAATATGTTATGCGGTAAAGGCCAATTCTAATTTAGCCGTTTTGAATGTGCTTGCCCGATTAGGTGCAGGTTTTGATATTGTGTCGGCTGGTGAGTTGGCACGGGTTATTGCTGCTGGCGGCAAACCCAGCCGGACAATTTTTTCTGGTGTCGGCAAAACGGCTGCTGATATTAAGTATGCTTTGGATAAAGGCATTGGTTGTTTTAATGTTGAGTCAACAGCAGAATTAGAGCGAATCAACGATATTGCTGACAACTTGGGCGTGTATGCACCTGTCTCTATTCGGGTTAACCCTGATATTGATCCTCAAACACATCCTTACATTTCAACAGGTTTGAAGGAAAATAAATTTGGCATTGCGATTGAGCAGGCAGAATGGGCGTATCTGTATGCCCAGCAAATGTCTCATGTGCAAATAGTAGGCATTGATTGTCATATTGGTTCCCAGTTGACGATAATGGCGCCTTTTGTTGATGCGTTGACGCGTATATTAGCGTTAGTTGATCGCTTGGCAGAATTAGGCATTCAGTTATCCCATCTTAATATTGGCGGCGGATTGGGTATTACTTATCATGATGAGCAGCCACCCAGCCCTGGGGAATATGCGTCAGCGTTGACACCGTTACTGCTTGATCGGGAGTTGACTCTGTTAGTAGAGCCAGGTAGAGCAATTAGCGGCAATGCAGGCCTGCTCGTTACCAGGGTTGAGTATATTAAGGTGACCCAGGATCGGCGTTTCGCTATTGTTGATGCAGCGATGAATGATTTATTACGCCCGGCGCTCTACCAGTCTTGGCATGCTATTCGGCCAGTTGTTAAGGATGGGACAATTGCCTCCAGCCACTATGATGTCGTCGGACCAGTGTGTGAAACCGCTGATTTTTTAGGTAAAGATCGGCGGTTGGCAATAAGACAAGGTGATTTATTAGCAGTACATACTACTGGTGCCTACGGTTTTACTATGAGCTCCAATTACAATTCACGACCACGGGTTGCTGAAGTGATGGTAGATCATGATAGCGTGAGCCTTGTAAGATCAAGAGAAAATATTGAATCCTTATATGCTAATGAGAAGATACTAGCACCATGATGTTGAAGTTCAGCAAAATGCATGGATTAGGCAATGATTTTATCATTGTTGATGCCATTAATCAACAGATTGCATTGACTGCTGAGCAGATTATCTTTCTTGCTGACAGGCGGCGAGGGATCGGCTGCGATCAATTATTATTAGTTCAGCAATCAAGTCAGGCAGGTATTGACTTTCGTTATCGTATTTTTAATGCGGACGGTATTGAAGTCCAGCAATGTGGTAATGGCGCTCGATGTTTTGCCCGTTTTGTACGCGACAGACGGCTAACAAACAAAGATGTTATCACTGTTTCGACAACATCAGCTATGATGACCTTAAGTATACAGGCTAATGGTGAGGTAAAAGTAGATATGGGCTTACCGCGGCTCGAAGCTCACGCTATCCCTTTTATCACTGATATTGAAGCTGATAGTTATGATATAGCGACTACGGATGGTAAAAAAATGACTGTTGGCGTCGTGTCTATGGGCAACCCACATGCAGTCACTATTGTTGATGATATTAATCAGGTTGATGTTGCATTCCTGGGTAGTATGCTGCAAAGCCATCCCCAGTTTCCTGAGCGCGTTAATGTCAGTTTTATGGACGTTGTCAGCCGATCTCATATTCGTTTACGTGTTTATGAACGTGGGGCTGGTGAAACTGAGGCTTGTGGGAGCGCGGCGTGTGCTGCCGCAGTAAGCGGTATGCAGCGTGGCTTATTATCACGATCAGTTGATGTTGATTTGCCAGGCGGTAGATTGTTGGTATCATGGCCAGATGCTGCATCGCCAGTTTGTATGCAGGGCCCAGCTACCCATGTATTTGATGGAGAAATTACTTGGACAACAATAGTCAGCCAGTAACTGCTGAACAAGTAGCTGCTTATCTCAAGGCGAACCCTAAGTTTTTTATTAAGTATCCAGCGGTGCTGGATTTATTGGAGATAGCGACCTCACCCGAAGGGACTATTTCATTAGTGCAGCGCCAAATAAATCGCTTGCAGGATAAAACTGCACAGCTACAACAGCGATTAACATCCTTACTTGACAGTGCTCGCCAGAATTCGGCATTGCAAACACGTATGCACCGGCTTTGTTTGCAATTAATAGAAACCCAAAGTCTCGATGACCTGTTATCTAGGGTAGTTAGCGAACTTAAACAGCAATTTTCTGCAGACGAAGTAGCGCTAAGGTTGTTTTACTTGGAAGAAGCTCCGCCTCCTCTGCCGACCATCAAAGAAAATATAGTTCTGTTACATGCTAGCAGTGATAGCATGTCAATGTTTAGCAGTTTATTGACTGGCAATCAACCTGTGTGTGGTAGGCCAGACAAGGCGCAAAGTAAAGCCTTATTCAATGAGCGGGCAGATAATATCAAATCGTTTGTCTGCCTGCCAATAGGGCATGATCCTTGTGTTGGTATAATGGCAATTGCCAGCTCTGATATTAACCGTTTTCATGCAAATATAGCGACTGATTATTTGCAGTTTTTGGTTGAGGTGTTTGGGCGATTATTGAAGTCTTTCTATGAGTATGGCACACCAGCAACAACAAATTGATCTTTTCCTCAATTACCTGACACAGGAGAAACGATTTTCGTCCCATACTGTAGTTGCGTACCAGCGTGATCTTGAAAAATTGACATGCTTTTGTCACCAGCAGGCGTTATCTACATGGCATGCTGTAAAACCTCGTCATATCCGCCAGTTTGTTGTCCAGTTGCACCAGCAGGGTATCTCGGGCAGATCAATACAACGGCTATTGTCAGCTGTTCGCAGGTTTTACCAATTCCTTTTGCGTGAGAACCTTGTCAGCTACAATCCTGCTCAGGCAATTAAAGCGCCTAAATCTGCCAAAAGATTGCCAGCAACACTAGATGCTGATCAAATGAATAGATTATTAGATTTTGCTAATGAGGTTAACAGCATTGCTATTCGTGATCAGGCAATGATGGAGTTATTTTATTCATCGGGTCTGCGGTTAGCTGAGTTAGCTAGTCTCAATTTATGTGATATTGATTTTGCCAGCCGCCTGGTTCATGTTATGGGTAAAGGTAATAAAGCTAGGATTGTGCCTGTTGGCAGACAGGCTGTTAACGCCCTTAAACGATGGTTGCTCCAGAGGCAGGCACTGAAGTTTTTTGACCAGACAGCGCTTTTTATCAGTCAGCAAGGTCGAAGATTAGGCGTGCGATCAATCCAAAAGAGACTTAAGTGCTGGGGCAGAAAACAGGACATATCAGATAACGTGCATCCACATCGTTTGCGCCACGCCTTTGCATCACACTTGCTTGAATCCAGCGGTGATTTGCGGGCTGTGCAAGAGCTGTTGGGTCATGCTGATATAGCAACTACCCAAGTTTACACCCACGTTGATTTTCAACATTTAGCCAATGTGTATGATGCCAGTCACCCACGCGCAAGAAAAAAATGATAATACATTCGCCAACATAACATTGCTGATATTGTTGTCTTTAGCTTTAATCATTATGGCGAAAATGTTATCTTTATGCATACTATTAGGAGCGTCTGCATGTTTACTAAAATCAACGTTGTATGCTTTTGTCTATTGCTGATGTCGGCTAATGTTGCCTTTGCTGACAATGAATTAGCAAAGCCACCGACTATTCCTGAACCTTTGGCCGATGGCGAGAGTATTGAACCTGAAGTGACCATTATGCGCATAGAGGATCGCATCGTTGAGGAATACCGGGCCAATGGCCAGCTTTATATGGTTAAAGTGATACCTAGGGTTGGCCTACCTTATTATTTTGTAGATACTGATGGTGATAATCATTTAGAAACAACAGGTTATGAATTGGCGCCGCCTGAAATCCCTGCCTGGATACTGTTTGAGTGGTAACTGTAGCCTGTTTTGCATAGTGATTATCAATGTCAGTTTATACTGAGGTCACGCGTGATGAATTGATTGTTTTCCTAGGTGATTATACTGTTGGCGAATTAGTTGCTTATCAGGGGACTGATCAAGGTATAGAAAATACCAACTACTTTGTTACCACTACCCAGGGTCAATTTGTGTTGACGCTGTTTGAACAGCATGATGCCAGTGAATTAGCCTATTTTTTTGCTGTTATAGCCTTCTTTTATCAACACGATATCCCATCAGCATGCCCACAAAAAGACTGCCATGGTGAGCACCTGAAGACCCTGTGTGGCAAGCCAGCGACATTGGTCACGCGTTTGTCAGGCCGCATTGTCAGCTCAGTTGCTAGTATTGCCCAATGTCAGGCTATTGGTGATGTGCTAGGGCGCATGCATGTAGTTAGTCACAAGTTTGACTTAAAAAGGATAACACAAAGGGGCGACAAGTGGCGTCAGCAGGTTGCGATGCGCTTATTGCCGCAGTTAGATTCTGCCCATGCTAGCATCTTAAGTGAGGAACTTCATTTTCAGGCAAAATATATTGATTTAGACTTACCATCAGGTGTCACTCATTCTGATCTGTTTCGTGATAATGCCCTGTTTGATGGCGATGTACTGAGTGGAGTGATTGATTTTTATTATGCCTGTGATGAATATCTGCTGTATGATTTAGCGGTTGCCATTAATGATTGGTGTATTGCCGAAACAGGCTTAATTGACGTTGATCGTTATCATGCTTTGATGACCGCGTATCAGCAAAAGCGGCCACTACTTGCAGTTGAGCAGAATCATTTAAATTTGGTATTGCGCGTTGCTGCACTGCGTTTTTGGTTATCCCGTCTGCAAGCTAAGTTCTATTCACGGCAAGTAAAATCAGGCCAGCCAAAAGACCCAGATGTATTTTTAAAGGTACTACAGCACCATCGTCAGTATGAAGCGCATCAATGATGAAGATGCTCATTATCAAGCTGACATCAATGGGTGATTTGATACATGCGTTACCCGCTATTACTGATGCAGTCAATGTTAACTCTGATGTTGAGTTTGACTGGGTGGTTGACGAGGCTTTTGCCGAAGTACCGTTATGGCATCCTCGAGTAAAAAACGTGATAAAAACTGCACACCGGCAGTGGCGAAAATCGCCATTAACAGCATGGCGCGATGGCAAGCTGACAAAATTTTATCAGACGCTTAAGACGCAGGATTATGACATGATCATTGATATGCAGAGCAATCTTAAAAGTGCGCTTGTTTCCTGGATTTGTAACGGCGATGTACATGGTTTAGATAAACAAAGTTGTCGTGAGTATCCGGCCCATTGGGCATATACTTGGCGCCATACTGTTAATTCCCAGCAGCATACTGTAGAAAAATTACGCCAGTTAATGGCCAGTGCATTATGCTATGAAAAACCTGCCAGTCCGTTTGACTATGGTGTAGATTTAACGCGCTATCCATTACCTCAATTATCCTTTACCTTACCTGAACGGTATATTATGTGTGTGCACAATGCGAGTTGGACAACTAAATTGTGGCCACCATCATCATGGAAGGCACTGGTTACGCAAATAGTGGGCGAGGGTTATTCGGTGCTGTTGCCTTGCGGTAATGATAGGGAATACAGCCGTGCAAAAGAGATTGCTGCTGTCAGTTCACATGCTTTTGCCTTGCCAAAACTATCTTTAAATCATATGGCAGCTTTGATGGTCGGGGCAAAGGCAGCAGTGTGCAGTGATACTGGTCTGGCACATCTGGCCGCTGTAGCTGGGGTGCCAGCAATAACGCTTTATGGCGTAACTCATCCTGAGCGTATAGGTACGCAAGGCGATAATCAACATCATATCATCAGCGATTTATTGATACCGTCAGCTAATAAAAAAGCTGAGCACACAGGGATGCACAGTATTACAGTTAAGCAGGTTTATCGTAAACTGGATATCCTATTGAGTGACTTAAATGCATAATAATACGAAACACACATATCCTGATTTTTATAATGCGCGAGTACTGGTTATCGGCGATCTGATGTTAGACAGTTTCTATTATGGTAAGGTAGAGCGCATTTCTCCCGAAGCGCCAGTGCCGGTGGTTAATGTTGAGCATCTGGAAGCGCTACCTGGCGGCGGCGCAAATGTAGCAATGAACATTGCATTGCTGGGTGCAACCAGCCAGCTTGTTGGTATTACCGGTCAGGATAGTGCGGCCGATACCTTAACGCAAAAACTGAGTGCAGCAGGGGTTAAATGTGCCTTTCATCGATCAAAGACAATCAGCACCATTATTAAACAGCGGGTCATTAGCGCACATCAGCAATTATTACGCTTGGATTTTGAAAAACCGCTGGCAAGGGATGAATGGCTACATACACAATCCTTAGCTAATTCTTTTATCAAGCAAAGCAGTGTGGTCGTGCTATCAGATTATGGCAAGGGCACTTTGGCTTACCCACAATACTGGATTAATTTGGCTAATCAGTATCAGGCGAAAGTACTAGTTGATCCAAAAGGGCAAAATTTTAGCAAATACCGCGGTGCCTGGCTGATTACCCCGAATATGAACGAGTTTGAATCGGTTGCTGGCAAGGTAACATCAGAGACCCATCTGATTGAAAAGGCGCAGCGATTGCTTGAAGAACTTGATATTAACGCATTATTAGTCACGCGTAGCGAGCACGGTATGTCGTTGATTAGCAACAACCAGCACAACACATTTCATTTGCCAGCGATTGCCAGAGAAACTATTGATGTAACCGGTGCGGGCGATACAGTTATTGCAACATTGGCCGCAACATTGGCAGCAGGCGAAAGTTTAGATCAGGCAGTGATATTGGCTAATGTAGCAGCCAGTATTGTGGTAAGCAAATTAGGCACTGCAACCGTTAGTAGTCCAGAACTACAAGCAGAATATAATCGTCATCAGGGCACCCATAACACTGATCACAGTATCGCTGGCGTGGTCACTGCCCAGCAGCTTAAGCTAGCCGTTAAACAAGCGAAAGAACGTGGAGAGAAAATTGTCTTTACCAACGGCTGTTTTGATATTTTACATGCCGGCCATGTTCAGTATTTACAACAAGCCAGAGCACAGGGTGATCGTTTGGTGGTTGCTATAAACAGTGATGAATCGGTGACCCGGCTAAAAGGACAGGGTCGCCCAGTCAACAGCGCCAAAAGGCGATTGGCTGTGTTAGCTGGGCTTGAATCAGTTGACTGGGTAACTTGTTTTACCGGCGATACCCCAGAATCGTTATTGCAGGATATTCGGCCTGACATTTTAGTTAAGGGCGGTGACTATGATGAAAAAGGCGTAGTTGGCTGGCAGATTGTCAAAAGCTACGGTGGCAAGATCAAGGTGATGGATTTGGTAGAAAACTGTTCTACCACTGCCATTGTTGATAAAATTAACTCATACTAAGCTAACAACAAATATTTTTAATTAAAAACAACGTCAGTTATTCAACATACAACCGCTTCTTTTAATTTTTTCATTGCGTTATGCTCAATCTGGCGGATACGCTCAATTGAAACCTGGTATTGGGATGCCAACGTTTGCAGTGTTGCTTTACCATCATCATTCAGCCAGCGCTTTTCAACAATGTTGCGGCTGCGCTCATCAAGTGTTGCCAGCGCATTGCTAAGTTGTTGCCGTTGATAAACAGAAAAGTTAGCTTGTTCCAGATAAAGCGATGGATCAGACTCTGCTGGTGCTTGTAAATAGGCAGCAGGTGAAAAATCGTTGTTATCATTGGCTTCAGGGTCAGCATCAGCTGGCGGATCAAAAGAGGCATCAGGTTGTGCTAATCGTCGCTCCATATCCATGACGTTGTCTGGTGTCACACCTAAATCATTGGCGACCGCTTCAACTTCTTCTTTATTTAGCCAGCCAAGTCGTTTTTTAGCATTACGCAGGTTAAAAAACAGTTTACGTTGTGCTTTGGTGGTGGCAATTTTGACAATGCGCCAGTTACGAATCACATATTCGTGAATTTCAGCGCGAATCCAATGCACAGCAAAAGAAACTAGACGGACACTTTTGGTAGGATCAAAAGATTTGACCGCCTTCATCAAACCAATATTGCCTTCCTGTATTAAATCAGCAACAGGTAAACCGTAGCCGCTGTAACTTTTAGCAATACGATGCACAAAACGAAGATGAGATAATACTAGGCGCTGTGCTGCTTCAAGATCGCCATCCTGTTGCCAGCGACTCGCAAGTTCGTATTCTTCTTCAGCGCTTAATATCGGCGTACTGTGAACTACGTTTGTGTAGTAATCTAGATTGCTAATATTAGCCAGTGCTAAATTATATTGGATTGCATCAGTTGTCATTGTGTACCGATCTCTAAATTAAACGTAAAAAATAAAACCCCTATTATATAAGGGCTATAAAATTATAACAAGGTTTCATTAGACTCTTTAATCTGGTTCAATACTGTTAATGTGATAACCTACTGCTAGCCATGCCCCTGATACACCCAGTATTATGCCAGTAAAAGAGAGGAAAATAAGCATGGGTACGGCAAACCATTGCAGGGTAAATTGACTATAATACAGGTTGGCAAGTTCGTTGATTGAATTGTCTAACAGGGCAAAAATAACCATGATAGTGATCCATGCTGCCAACCCACCTAATGCTCCCAGCCAAAATCCAGTATAAAGGAATGGGCGGCGAACAAACCCACTGGTTGCCCCGGTGAGCTTCATAACGCGGATCTCAGATTGACGGCTTAGCACAGCCAGGCGGATTGTGTTGCCAATTACCAGCAATACACTGAGCGATAGCAGTCCACCTAGGATAATTACTCCACGATAGACAATGTTGGTGATGCTGCGCAATCGCTCTAGCCATTGCATGTCCAGTTTTACATGCTCAACTTCTGGCAGTGTTTGCAAATCTGCCAGCAAATCATTGATAGCATCAGTAGACATATTATCGTTTATTGGCGAGATGCTGATAACAGCAGGTAAAGGATTGTCAGGTAATAAATCTAGCAAATTTTCTAAGCCGGATAGTTGCTGAAACTCTACTAGAGACTGACTTGCCAATTGATAAGTTGTCTGTGCTATTTCGGGCCACAATTGTAGTTCGTTGCTTAGTTGGACAGCACGCTTATCAGTAGTATTTTTTTGCAGGAAAATAGAGACAGTATCAGCGTTATCCCATTGTCCGCTGATGCTGCCAATATTTTTCAGTAATACATAAAGTCCACAAGGTAATGATAATGCGATGCCTATCACTATAATAGTGATCAAACTGCTGATGGGATGTCGGTATAACTGCCCTAAGCTGAACAGCATAAC
This sequence comes from Methylophagaceae bacterium, assembly GCA_965199725.1. GTDB lineage: Bacteria > Pseudomonadota > Gammaproteobacteria > Nitrosococcales > Methylophagaceae. The sequence goes on along the minus strand of OZ241321.1, from coordinate 611,198 downwards.
CTGAACATGACGCAGCAAGTAAGTATTGATATTAATCAATTTATGTGTTTGCTTTTGTGGTGAGCCGTCCATGTTGTAGCCTGATTTGGCGGTAAGGCATTGATTCAACTAAGCCAAGATCGTGGCTGGCAATAAAAATGGTTGCGCCCACCTGATTAAACTGTACAAATAACTGCATGATGTTACGCGATAAATCGGGGTCCAGATTTCCGGTTGGTTCGTCAGCCAGTAAAATAGTTGGCCGATTGACGACAGCGCGGGCGATGCCAACACGTTGTTGCTCACCACCAGATAAGGCAATCGGCAAGGTACGTTCTTTACCTAGTAGTCCTACCTTATCCATTGATGCGCGCACTCGCCGCGCTATTTCACGATGATGTTTGCCAGCAATGATAAGTGGTAAGGCAATGTTGTCAAATACGGTACGGTCAAGCAATAAATGATGATCCTGAAAAATCAGTCCGATTTGGCGGCGATAGTGGGGGATTTTACGTTTTGGCAGCCTGGCTACATTCTGGTTATTGACCACAAGTTGACCACTGGAGCTACGTTCAATAAGCGCGATAAGTTTGAGCAGCGTGCTTTTGCCTGCACCAGAGTGCCCAGTTAAAAAGGCCATTTCACCCTTTTTAATATGGAGTGTAAGGCCAGATATGGCTTCATGGCTATTGGGGTAGTGTTTGTAGATGTCAGTAAATCTAATCATGCATCAGATTCGTAATACAGTAAAGCATCAACGAACGCTTCTGAATCAAAGGGACGCAGATCATCAATACCTTCACCGATACTAATGTAACGGATTGGTAGCGCTGTTTTATTAGCAATGGCAAAAATAATGCCGCCTTTAGCCGTACCATCCAGTTTAGTCAGCGTGATACCAGAAATACCAACAGCCTCATTAAATTGTAATGTTTGCGCTAGGGCGTTTTGCCCAGTACCTGCATCAACAACCAACATGATTTCATCTGGTGCGTTGCTATCAAGTTTGCCCATAACCCGTTTAATTTTTTTCAACTCTTCCATCAGGTTTGCCTGAGTATGCAGGCGGCCAGCAGTATCAGCAATTAATACATCAATGTTGCGTGCTTTGGCAGCCGCCAGTGCATCAAAAATAACAGAAGCTGAATCAGCACCGTCAGTTTGCGCAATGACGGTAATATCATTACGTTGTCCCCAGACACGTAGTTGATCAACTGCCGCCGCGCGAAAAGTATCACCAGCGGCCAGCATCACCAATTTGCCTTGCTTTTGAAATTGTCTGGCCAGTTTACCTACAGTTGTTGTCTTACCAACGCCATTGATGCCCACCATTAATATAATATAAGGACGTCTGTCTGCTGGTATCATCAAAGGCTTGCAACTGGGCGCCAACATCGCAATCATCTGCTTGCGCAGAGCTGAAAACAGCATGTCAGCATCACCCAGTTGTTTACGGCTTATCTGTCGGGTAAGATCAACGATAATGGACTGGGTCGCGTCAACGCCGAGATCAGCGGTCAGCAGTCGGGTTTCCAGTGCCTCCAGCAGCGTGTCATCAATTGTCTTTTTGCCAGCAACAAGTGATGAAAAGCCGCTGGTTAATGCTATGCTGGTGCGACTAAGCGTTTGTTTTAGATGGGCAACAAGCGGCTTGTCCTTGTTATTATCGTTTATAATATTGGTCTTTCTTGTTAAGAAACTAAACATAGATTATTTTATTTTTCATTTGAGTACTCAAAACTTAAATCTTATCATGCCATATCAATCTAACTTAAGGAAATGATGAATACATTCAAACAGCTAGTCAGTGCTTTTTTGCTGTTACCTGCGCTGGTATCAGCACAATCTGTAAGCGAATATTGGCTTGATAATGGCTTGCACCTCATTGTTAAGCAAGATCACCGTGCGCCAGTGGTGGTTTCACAGGTCTGGTATAAAGTAGGTTCTAGTTATGAGCATAATGGCATTACCGGCATTTCTCATATTTTAGAGCACATGATGTTTAAGGGTACTGAAAATCTTGCTCCCAATGAGTTTTCAAAAATTATTGCTGCTAATGGTGGTCGTGAAAACGCCTTTACCGGTCGTGACTATACTGCCTATTTTCAGATTCTGCAAAAAGACAGACTAGCAGTCAGCTTTCGTCTTGAAGCAGAACGAATGCGTAAGCTGATTATAGATGAGGAAGAGCTTATCAAAGAGCGTGAAGTAGTAGCAGAAGAGCGCCGCCTGCGTACCGAAGATAATCCGCAGGGACGATTGTGGGAAGCGTTTAATGCCGCTGCATTTGTCAGTAGTCCCTATCATCATCCAGTAATTGGCTGGATGAGTGATATTCGCCATTATACCGCTGAGAATATAAGGCAGTGGTACCAAAAGTGGTATGCGCCTGATAATGCAACTGTTGTGGTCGCTGGTGATGTTGATCCTGCTGCTGTCTATCAATTAGCTCAGCAATATTTTGGCCCGCTGGCACCTGCTGGTAAGACTTTTGAAGTCAAACCTCAGATTGAAGTCAATCAACACGGTAAACGTACGGTACAGGTAAATATGCCTGCTAAGTTACCTTATTTAATTATGGGGTGGAAAGTGCCAGTGGTCAATACAGCAGAAACATTATCAGAGGGCTACGCGCTTGAAGTGCTTGCCGGGGTGCTTGCCAGCGGTAGCAGTGCACGTTTTGCGAGGGAGATGGTGCGCGGTCAGGAGGTTGCCGCAAGTGTGAATGCCAGCTATAATCTGTTTTCTCGTTTGGATGATTTATTTTCAGTAGTTGGCACACCAGCACAGGGTAAAACTATTCCTGAACTTAAGCAGGCAATCATTGCGCAGATACATGCTCTAAAAAACCAGTTAGTAACAGCAGAGGAGCTGGAACGTATTAAGGTTCAGGTTGTTGCCAATGCCGTTTATGAACGTGACAGTTTATTTTATCAGGCAATGCAGATAGGTATGTTGGCAACAGTTGGGCTGGACCATCGCTTAGCAGATACCCATGTTGACAATGTACGGGCAGTTACTGCGGAAGAGGTACAGGCCGTGGCAAAAAAATATTTGATTGATACTGGCTTAACAGTAGCGGAGTTAAAGCCTTTGCTAATAAAAAAACAGCTAGGGCAAGGGAGTCAGCATGATCATTAGCTATCTGTTGCTATTGCTTGCGACGGTCAACCTGACAGTTCAAGCATCACCAGACATCGAACATTGGCTTACAGAAAATGGTGCACGAGTATATTTTGTCCCAGCACCTGAATTGCCAATGGTTGATATTGATATTACCTTTGATGCTGGTTCTGCCCGTGATGGTGATTTGTCAGGTGTGGCGCGTTTTACTAACGCCATGTTACATGAAGGAGCTGGGGGCCTTACAGCCGATGAAATTGCTACTGCGTTTGCTGATACTGGCGCGCAGTTTAGCAATGATGCCCAACGTGATATGGCCAGATTGGGTTTACGTACACTGACTGTTAATAAGGTGCTGACCGCTGCGCTTGAAACTTACCGCAAAGTACTCACTCAGCCTGACTTTCCTGCTGATGCCTTTATGCGTTTACGCAAACAGATCATGGTAGGTTTGCGTGCTGAGCAGCAGTCACCGCGCGCGTTAGCAAGCCGTGCCTACTATAAAGCTGTATTTGCTGATCATGTTTATGCCACCATGCCTTCTGGTGATGAAAAGTCAATCGCCTTGATTACACTAGACGATATCAAGGCATTCTATCAGCGATATTATGTCGCTGATAATGCGGTAGTGGTGATTGTAGGCGCGCTGGATATAGATGAAGCTGTCACTATCGTTGATAGGCTGTTAGCCGACCTGCCAGCAGGAAAAAAAGCACCATTGTTGGCAGATGTGCCTGCATTAACTGCTGCTAAACAAGTGGTGATTACTCACCCGTCAACCCAAACTCATGTCCTGATGGGCCAGCCTGGTATCAGCCAGACTGATGCGGATTATTTTGCCTTATATGTGGGTAATCATATTCTGGGTGGTGGCAGTCTGGTTTCAAGGCTCAATGATGAAATACGTGAAAAAAGAGGACTATCTTATAGCGCCTATAGTTTTTTTGCACCTATGCAAGCTCAGGGCCCTTATCAGCTTGCCTTGCAAACGCGCAATGCTCAAACCGAGCAGGCATTAAAGGTGATGCAAGCAACACTTGCCGAGTTTATCAAAAACGGGCCAACAGCAGAGGAACTTAAGTTGGCTAAACAAAATATCACAGGTGGCTTTGCATTAAGGCTGGACAGCAACAGCAAAATAGTCGGGCACGTCAACAGGATTGGCTTTTATGGTCTGCCGCTAGACTATCTGGTGATATTTAACGATAACATTAATGCGGTGACTATACAGCAGATAAAAGATGCTTACCAGCGGCGCATTCATGCTGATAAAATGATAACTGTGGTGGTAGGTGGTGACATTTAAGCCATATTCTGGCAGTTTGCACATTATTGGCGGTAGGTGGCGGGGTCAGAAACTTAGGCCTGCTGATTCTGAAGGCTTGCGGCCCACACCTGGGCGCGTACGCGAGACCCTGTTTAACTGGTTGCGACCCTACATAACAGGCAGCCGCTGTCTGGATTTATTTGCTGGTAGTGGTGCCCTCGGTTTTGAGGCTATGTCTGAGGGTGCAGCGCAGTTGACTATGGTTGACATCAATGCCAAGGTCGTTAGTAGTTTGCGTCAGAGCCGTCAGTTATTGCAGGCCGATCATTGTCAGATTAAACATAGTGCAGCCACTACTTTCCTTAAAAGTAATACTGATGAGTTTGATATTATCTTCCTTGATCCACCCTATCACGCCAATATATGGACAGAGACAGCCCACCAATTGGTTGACACTCACACGTTGAGCCATCATGCCCGTATCTATATAGAATGCCCTGCCAGATCAGGATTACCATCGCTACCCGATACTTGGCAACTAATAAGAGATAACAAGGCAGGCAACATACGTTATAGTCTGTTTATATATACTAAGGAGACGGCTTAAATGAACGTCACTGCCATCTATCCGGGTACCTTTGATCCGATTACCAATGGTCATATTGATTTGGCGATACGCGCCAGTCACTTATTTGACAAAGTGATTGTTGCAGTGGCAGCCAGCCCTGGTAAAGCATCCGTGTTTACGCTGGCTGAACGACTGGTGCTAGTGACCCAGAGTTTAATGGGTGTGGCTAATATTGATGTCTGTGGCTTTAATGGTTTATTGGTGGATATTGCCCATGATAAACAGGCCAAAGTGATTATTCGCGGTTTGCGCGCGGTGTCTGATTTTGAATATGAGTTTCAGCTTGCTGGCATGAATCGCCACCTAAAGCCAGATATTGAGACCTTGTTTTTAACACCAGCGGCGCAGTACAACTATATTTCATCGGGTGTTGTCCGCGAGATTGCCAGTTTAGGCGGTGATATTGCTGATTTTGTCGCCCCATGTGTACTTAAAGCATTAAACGCTAAATCAGTCAATAATGAAATAAAATAGTCGGGTATCTTTAGCACAGTCAGGAGCATATGAATGGCGTTAATTATTACTGATGAGTGCATCAACTGTGATGTATGTGAGCCAGAATGTCCAAACGGTGCAATTAGTCAGGGAGAAGAAATCTATGAAATCACCCCAGCATTATGCACCGAGTGTGTCGGTCATTTTGATACACCACAATGCGTTGAAGTATGCCCTGTTGATTGTATTCCCCATGATCCTTGTCATAATGAAACATTGGTACAATTACAAGCAAAATATGCAAGCCTGATGCGCACAAAGTAGCATTATCCATTCGATCAAACTGCTAGCAGCGTTAGTTGATCGTACCTTCAGTGATTTCATGATAGGTTTAACAGACGATAAGTGTTATTAAGGAAAATATTCTTTATTTTTCAGTATAATTCTCATCCGTTATTCAGTTATAATGACAGCATGATATTGGTCTAGTGTTAAGCAATGTTAGCTTAACTAACTTTTAGAGAGCAGTTAATCATAATTATGGCATGATTTTTGCTTCTAGAGCTTTGTAGTGTAAAAATCAACAATGTTTAGGGAATATCCATGTTAATAAACAAGCAGATACCAATAATCATTCCTACCCACACGCAAGGTGGAGATCAGCAAGCCGCTCATCTATTCGGGGTAGACATCCCCGCCTACAAGCAGCAGCGAGGGTTTACCTTGATTGAGCTTGCTGTTGTCCTTACCATTGCACTGGTACTGGCAGTTATCGTTTTCCCTAGCTATAAAGGTAGCCTTACGAATGCTAGATATGCGACCGCAGAAGCAGATGCTCAGCAATTATTGAATGCCGCTCAGCGGCACTTTTTTGACAATGGCAGTGTCAGTGGTTTTTGTAGTGCGCTGCCGTTTACGCAATCGCCGCGTACTGGTGAAGCTGCTTACAGGTTTAGTTGCAGCCGAGCCGTAAATGCAGGCCCAAGCGATGTTACCATTATTGCCCAGAGTGCTCATACTGGCTGTAGGGTAGAATTTGAAATTAACGGTCAAATAAGCAAATCGGATGACTGTATAATTATTACAGGCAGCGGTGGCGGGTCTATAATATCAGGCGCCGACGGTTCCATATCAGGCGCTGAGTAGACAGTGGGCACTAAATTAGTTTAGTGGTGCACCACTTACAAACTAGCTACAAGATAGTCACCATGGATAGTGTATTTGATTGCTGAGGCCAATAATGGCATGATTTTTGCCTCTAAAGATAGACGGTCAGGTATAAAAATATTAAGGATGTTTATAACAGTTATAACAGGTAGCAAGCAAAACGGCTTTTCATTACTAGAAGTTGTTGTCGCCATTTTTATTTTGGCCATTGGTTTGATCGGTCTGGTTGGCTTACAAGCTGTGGCGCTGAAAAATAATAATAGTGCCTATAATTTTACTCAGGCTGCTCAAGCTGCTTACAATATTATTGACCGCATGCGGGCAAATTCCGCTGGTAGAAATAATTATATTGTTTCTGCAGCTGGCTTTGGCACACAGAATAATAGTTGTTTATCAACCACTGGTTGTTCTGCTAGTGGAATGGCTGGTCATGATCTGTTTGAATGGCATAAAGCGTTAGCAGACAACCTGCCGGGCACGCCAACAGGTGCCATCTCTCTTTCTGGTGGTGTCTATACTGTGATTATTGCATGGAATGAGAGGGGTGGATCTAATGGCAATGCCGTGCGCACTATGAGTATGGATTTCATACTATGAATACCGCGATGAAAACTAAACAACACGGCCTGACTATGATAGAGCTGATGATCGCGGTATTATTAAGCGTTTTTGTTACTGCCGCCGTGATTAAGATGTTTACTGGTTCTAACAAATCTCGTCACTTACAGGAAAATATAGCCCGTTTGCAGGAAAATGGTCGCTTTGCAATGGACTTTATCATTGCCGATACTCGTATGGCTGGTCATTGGGGCCCCTGCAATAATTTAACTACCAACAACCTTAACACATCTGGTGTAGGTGTTGATAACTTTGGTGGCACCAACATCATTACTGCTGTTGATAATGATAGTAACAGCGCCAACGATATTATTGATGGTACTGATGCTATTGTGCTAAGAGCCATTAATTATCAAATAGATGGCATAAAGTTAACTTCAGCAATGACAGCAAGGTCATCTAGCTTATCTATCCCCTCGGTTAATACATTAAATCACAATGATCTGGCATTGGTAGCAGCACCCAGTTGTAATAGCTCTGATATTTTTCAAATTACTAATAATCCATCTGGTGGCGCCATTAATCATGCCGCTGGTGGCGCATCGCCCGGTAATACTAGCGCGGATTTAAGTGTTGCGTATCCTGTTGACAGTGAGGTTTATCAACTCAACTTTACCACCTACTCAATCAGGACAGGTGTCAATGGTAGGCCTTCATTATTTAGGCGGGTGAATAATGGTAGCCATGAGGAACTGGTTGAGGGGATTGAAAATATGCAGATTCTCTATGGTGAAGACAGCGACAGCGATGGCTCAGTTGATTATTATGTATCAGCAGGGGATATCACAGATATGAACAAGGTAAAAAGTATTAGAACCACATTAAAGGTGGCAACCTTAGACGATAATCTATCGATCAGTTTTGCTGCACCACCATTTAACGACCGCAGGATCAGACGTACTTTTACCTCAACAACCACTATTCGTAATCAGATCAGTAATTAGAGCGAAATCTTTAATATGAGCGATAATATGGCCAATAAACAGCAGGGTGTAGTGTTAGTTATTAGCATGATTATGTTGCTACTTTTAACTATGATTGGCACATCAAGCATGCAAACTGCTGGTCAGCAAGAGAAATTGTCACGTCATTACAAAGATAAATACAGCGCCATACAGGCAGCAGAAGCGGCATTAAAAGCGGGCGAAGCAAAAATTAATGGCGCGCAGTTAAGCGACTTTGGTGGCAGTATTGCTGGTCTGTTGGCGAAAAGTGCGGCAGACCCCGATCCATGGAACAAAATGACATGGAACAATGCAATACAGATTAATTCTGGTATCAGCAATGTTAGTGAGCAGCCGCGCTATTATATCAAACATTTAAGCACTGACACGGTCGTCAGTAGCGGTCCAGGCGGTAGCGGCGGTAGTGGCGGTATTAATATTGCTTCACCGACATACGGTGGCGCGAAAAGACAATTAGTGCAATCAGGCCCTACTACCACTAATACTGGCTTTTTTGCGATAACAGCAAAAGGTGCAGGTGATCATGGAGTTAGTCAGGTGTTGTTACGATCATATTTTTATCGGAAATTTTAATTTATAATACAATTCGCTATCAGCAGGGGGGCATGACCATGAAAATCATAAAATTATATTCTGTACGATTGGCTTTAGCAACGTTACTCGCTAATCCGTTGACACTAACGGTAGGTGCAAGTGCAAGCCCGCTGGGTGAATTGTCACACAAACCGATGATGGATGAACCGATGAGACCGAATATCGTATTTTCAGTAGATGCATCTCCATCAATGGACTCCGAAATCCTGATAACTAAACCATACTGGCGTCAATGTATGTACACCATCCCTTCATCGCTGGATGGTGGCAGTACTGGGGAGTGCGTGCGCGAAACGGGATCCCTAGTATATGGTAAGAAGCGTGATGGCGGCGATTCGTTCCGGTTTCATAACGGCACTTCATGGACCGATCTCAAATATATCTTCAATAACGCAGATAATGCTATTACTGGCGGATGCGGTACTAATTTTGAATCTTGCTCAGATGCTGTTAAGAGTGCTTCCGATTGGCGCCTGCGGTCAGACGCGTTTAATGCCCTTTATTATAACAATAGCATAACCTATCTACCTTGGAAAAAGGCTGATGGTACCAGAATGCCTAATGCCTCCTTTACCGCTGCGCGCAGCAATCCCCAACCGGGTACTACAGGCTATAGTGTTACTAAAGATTTAACAGGGTTTGTGTTTATGACCAGAAGCCAAGATCATGGTTATAGTAGTAGCCATCCTGTACGCCCAAGTAGTTATGGTGCCTCTGATGACAATTTTGTAAAAGACGGATTAAATGATGAGCTAGATTGGTGGGATTCTAAACGCACCATTACCGTTGAATCAAAATTACGTTATCAAGTTGAAAGTATTTTCTCGCGTGACTATTCCAGCATTCCTGGGATTAGCTGTACTTTTATTTCGGCTGGCAACTGGAGCTGCAAATACGGCTTAGGTCTGGTAGATAACTATAATGGCAGGACCGTAGCAGAATTAAAACAAAACGTTGCTAACTGGTATCAGTACCATCGGCGAAGATCGTTTGTGGTAAAAGCCGCTATTGCCGAGGCGGTGGGTGATAACAGTGACTTCAAATTCGGCCTTAATTTTATCAATAATAACAGCTTTACTTATGGTGGCATTACTACCAGTACCTTTGTTGAGGCACCAAAAGCGGGATCAAAAAGCCATAACACTAATTTGCTAACTGCCCTTAATAGCTTTGACTGGCCAAATACGGGTGATCGTTCATTAAGACAAGGCTTAGAGCGGGTCGGTAAGTATTTTGACGGTAGCTTAAGCGGCACTAGCGATCCTATTACTGAAGCTTGTCAGCGCAATGCGGTGATGGTGCTCACTGATGGCTATTGGGATGGTCGTGATCCGTCATCAATAGGCAACAAGGATGGAGACAGTTACACTGCTACCTTTGCTGATGTTGCCAAAAAGTATTATGACGAAGATTTAAGTTCGTTGCCAAATAAAGTCACGCTACGCGCTAACGACAAAAATGAACAGCAACACATGGTCACTTACCCATTGTTACTAGGTAGTGTAGCAGGTAATTTAACTGGTGGCACATGGCCCATCCCTGCATTGACAGAAAGCGGTAACTGGGGCGATCCAGCTAACGATAACAAGGCCAAAATAGACGATTTGTGGCATGGTGCCTACAATGCTAAGGGATTGTTCTATAAAAGATTAACCGCGAATGGACTATATTCCCGATTAACAAATAATTTTGTTGATATTTCATCTGAAGAAATTGGTACCGCAAGCGGTATTGCTTTTAGCAGATTAACTGCCGCCGATGACGCTAGACAATATGCCACTGAATTTGTCCGTGGTAGCTGGACCGGTGATTTAGTCGCCTCGCCTTATCCAGCGGGCGGCAGGGCATCATCTTGGCGTGCTGCTGAAAAGTTAGACGCCCTAGTTGATCCTGCTAATGATAGAAATATTTTTACCTATGATGGCAAAGATGGCGTGCCTTTTGCGTGGGAAAAATTAACCTCTGTGCAACAAGATGATTTCAAAAAGGGTGTAGATGAGGATAAGGCTAAAGCTCGCTTGCAATACATACGCGGCGACCGCAGCAATGAAACTGGTCAGGGCGGTACTTATAGCTTTAGGGAAAGAAAATCATTACTGGGTGATATTGTGCATTCTACCCCAGTATATGTGGGTGTGCCAGAATTAGACTTTCCTCATTCTACTGATTATAAAAATATGGATGGGCAAGGTCGATATATTTTTCCGACCACAGCACCTAATCGTTACACCGACTTTAAAAACGGTGTAGCTAAAAACAGAAAACCTATGGTGTATGTTGGTGCCAATGATGGTATGCTGCATGGCTTTGATGCTGAAACTGGCGAGGAGAAGTTTGCCTACATTCCCAGTAGCGTATATTCTACCGCCAGCGATCTTGGTTTGCATTATTTAACTGACCCTGATTACTTGCATCGCTATTATGTAAATGCCACACCGGCTATAGCGGATGTCTATATTACTGATAGCGGCATGAAAGCCGGTCCTTCGGATGCCGGTGAACCCGTTACCGCTAGAAAATGGCGAACCATGTTGCTGAGTGGCATGGGTTCAGGCGGTAGAGGTATTTTTGCGCTTGATGTAACTGATCCCGGCAAATTTACTGAGACTGATGCTAACGCCAAAGACCTAGTATTATGGGAGTTTACCAATAAAGATGATCCTGATGTAGGCTATTTTACTAAGCCAGTTGTTACTACGGTAAATAATCCCACTGGTGGACGGAAATCGGTTGTGATCTTTGGTAATGGTTATAACGCTGATGGCGATGGTAGTGCTAAGCTTTTTATTGTTTTTCTTGAAGCAGAAAGAAAAAACGGAAAATGGAACAAGACGTATCCTGAACAGATAAAATCATGGCCTAGCCACTGTACTGTTGCTTCAGATTCTGCTATGGAAGGATTGATACCTGCGCCTAATCCAGCAGGTGGCACAGTAGCAGGTAACTGGTCGTGCTTAGGAGGTATGGACTATATGGTGCTTAATACGTATTCTGGACATAAGACAAAAGGCGGCACCTGTGCTGATGCCGGCAGCGACTGTAATGGCTTATCAAAACCACTTCCGATAGATACAGATGGTAATGGCACCACTGATTTTGTCTATGCAGGTGATCTGCATGGCAATATGTGGGTGTTTGATATGAAAGACTTTAATTTGTATAACTGGGAAACCTTGTATCATGAAATGGAGCGAGTAGTGGATAGTAGCGGTAAGTCAAATTTGATGCCTAAAATAGTAAAAAATGACCCCAAGTATCCCAACTATCAGGGTAGTTATGGTACGCTTAATCGCGAGGTCTTTTTGCCGTTATTTGCAGCGGGTAAAAATCAGCCGATTACTGCTCAGCCAAGCGCAGCCAAAGTTACAGGCGTAAAATATCCATTAGTATTTTTTGGTACCGGGCAGTATCTGGTTAAAAGCGACCAAACGAACACAGATGTGCAATCATTCTATGGTGTCCATCAGCCATCCTTCAGTGCTCATGGCGGTGGGGATCCTAAATGGGAGTTTTCCGCGTACACGCTTTCAGATTTGGTTGAGCAAACATTTACCGTATCAACCTTTGGTAGTGAAAGAAAGCTAACAGATAGACCAGTTAATTATGGCAAGAAAACAGATGCTAATGTCAAAGCAGGTTGGATGATTAATTTACCTGAAAATCTTCGTAGCGAGCGGGTGGTGACCCGATCAGTTGTTTCCAGCGGCACCCCCTCAGTATCATTTAATACTCAGTTACGTGGTATGCCTAATACCTGTAGTGCTGCTGGTGGTGGCTATTTAATGACAGTGAAGCAGGTAAATGGTGGCCATGGCAAGGTTCTACCTGATCTGAGTGGATATACTGATAAAAACGGTGATGGTGTGATAGACGAGGACGATATACCACAAACGCATATCCAACAGGTGTCAGGTGGCAAGTTCTTTGATCGGGGATTTCCGGCCGAGCCGACCTTTGCCCCTGATGGCAAGACCATAATCACTGGCGGCACTAATTGCGGCGCAAGCTGTACAGCCCGTGATACCAATAAGCTGGGTGCTAGTGGCAGCGTGGGCAAGCGCACTTCGTGGCAGCAGTTAATGCGTCCATAGCGGCAGGGACGCGTTTAAGGGTAGGTAAGGCAAGGCGGGTGCCACCCCCCTGAAGAGCAGAAGAGCAGGTAAGGTATGTTTTGAAACTGACCTCTTAGCCTTGTTTCGCGTTATCTTTAGACTTGTTCCAGAGCCCTTTAAGAAGAGAGAAGGAGTTAGAGACAAAAGAGCTAGAACCTTTCTTTTGGGTTAGTGCTTTTGCGCTATATTTCCGCGCCTTAGAACCTTGATATGGTTGTAAGGAGTATAGCCCCATTTTTTTGTGATTAATGCCTGTTGTAAGCTGTTATTTAGCGTTAACTTTGGTAAAATGAACAGTTATTCATTGGCTAAAAGGCAGCATAATGGTCATTACGCATAATCTTGGTTTTCCACGTATAGGCAGGAAACGTGAGCTTAAGTTTGTATTAGAATCCTATTGGCGGGGTAATGCGTCCCAAAGGCAATTACAGGCCACCGCTAAACATTTACGCCAAACCCATTGGCAGGTGCAATCTATGCTGGATTATCTGCCTGTAGGTGACTTTTCGTTTTATGATCACGTGCTGGATACCAGTGCACTTTTTGGCAACCTGCCTGTGCGGGCAGACCAGAAAGCTGATGATCTGGATCGTTACTTTCAAATCGCCCGCGGTCGGGCAACAAAAGATGATAAAAATCCCATCGCCGCAGGCGAGATGACCAAATGGTTTGACACTAATTATCATTACATTGTGCCAGAATTTACCTGTGAAACCACCTTTTCTTTAAAGGCTGATAACCTGATTGCCCAGATTAAAGAAGCCCGCCAGCATTCGCAGCACGTCAAACCGATTATTCTGGGCCCGTTAAGCTATCTATGGTTGGGTAAAGCGAAAGATGGCAGCGATAAACTGGCGCTGCTTGACACGTTAACGGCAAGCTATAGAATGCTGCTTATCGCCATCGCAAAAGAGGGAATTAAGTGGGTGCAGATTGATGAGCCGATTTTAGTTACTGAGCTTGATGATCGTTATCAACAGGGATTTAGACAGGCCTATACCTTGTTAAATGACACAGCGGTTGAACTGCTGTTGACCAGTTATTTTGGTACTTTACAGGAAAACAGTCTTTTAGCTTGTGAATTGCCGGTGGCAGGATTGCATATTGATGCAATTAATGGTGGCACTGAAATAACTAAGATAGCTGACGCGCTATCTGCAGATAAAATATTGTCTCTGGGGGTGATTGATGGGCGTAATATTTGGAAAACTGATCTTAATAAAACGCTGGACTGGCTTGAACCTTTAAATGCGCGCATGGATCATAGGCTGTGGTTGGCACCCTCCTGTTCGCTTTTGCATGTACCAGTTGATCTTGAAAGTGAAGCAGCGCTTGATGATGACATTAAGTCATGGCTAGCGTTCGCGATACAAAAATTAACAGAACTTGACACTTTAAAGATTGCTTTAAATAAAGGTCGCACCGCTGTAGCTGGTGCACTTAGAGCTAACCTTAAAGCGATGACCTCTCGTCAAAATTCGTTGCGTGTCCATAACCCGAAAGTAAAACAACGTATTAACACAATAGATGCCAGGCTTTCTAAGCGGCAAAGCAGTTATCAAATACGTGCTGAAAGACAGAAAAAACGCTTTAAGTTACCATTATTGCCGACTACTACGATTGGCTCATTTCCGCAAACAACTGATATTCGCCGCGCACGCAGACGTTATCGTGCAGGCGAACTTGATGAACATGGTTATCAGGACTTTATCAAAAAAGAAATTGCGCACGTTATCAAGCAACAGGAAGCGATCGGCCTAGATGTGTTAGTGCATGGCGAGCCAGAACGTAACGATATGGTGGAATATTTTGGCGAGCAGCTTGATGGTTATGTCTTTAGTCAGTTTGGCTGGGTGCAGTCATACGGGTCACGCTGCGTGAAACCGCCCATTATTTATGGTGATATTACCCGCTCCTCTCCAATGACTGTTGTATGGGCGAATTATGCCCAGTCTTTGAGTAATAAGCCGGTAAAAGGGATGTTGACAGGTCCTGTCACCATGCTGAACTGGTCGTTTGTGCGCGACGATCAGCCACGCGATCAGACATGTTTGCAACTGGCGGTTGCCATCCGTGATGAAGTGCTTGATCTAGAAAAGGCTGGCATTAGTATTATCCAGATAGATGAAGCAGCCTTACGCGAAGGCTTGCCTCTTCGCCGATCTGAATGGCAGTCTTATCTTGACTGGGCAATCACTAGCTTCAAAATAACAGCAAACGGGGTCAGTGATGAAACCCAGATTCACACTCACATGTGTTATTCTGAATTTAACGATATTATTACTGCTATCGCTAATATGGATACTGATGTGATTACTATTGAAACATCGCGCTCAGACATGGAACTTTTAGACGTATTTGATCAGTTTAATTATCCCAACGAAATTGGACCGGGCGTCTATGATATTCATTCACCTAACGTTCCAACAACTACCCATATTGTTACGCTGATAGAAAAGGCAGCCACTAAGGTGCCAGCAGATAGGTTGTGGATTAACCCTGATTGTGGCTTAAAAACACGCGGTTGGGCAGAAGTGGAACAATCATTAATTGCAATGGTGGCTGCCAGCAAAATCTTGCGTGCCAATCTTGGCTAAAAAGCGGGCGTTATTTTGTAGTGTCCTTTAGCGTAAAAGTAAAATGCAAGGGCTTGGCTTTTTAAATAACCGCCATCCGGCGAGCAATGTATTGCGCTTTTGTTAGATTAAGTGTAGCTGTTCGTTTATTTTGGTGGCATAAGGCACTGCGAAACCCTAAATAATCAGCACCTAACGGTGCGAGGGTTTTAATATCATTTGCTTGCAATGCGCCTGCCAACCCGCATATTAGCTGATGTTGGTGGGCAGTGGCAATAAGCTCAGTCAGTGTTGGCACATCGTAAAACTTTAGCAGATGTTGACCTTTTTTGACTGCAGTATCTACCATCACACCGTGAAAACCGCTTGTAGCCAATAGCGGGATATAGCTGATATTAAGGGGCTTATCAGCGAAGATAACTGCAATAACTGGTTTTTTCAGCGTAATTATCGTTTCTGCCAGTTCGTTGATGCAGCGACGTAAATGGTCATCAGGAAAGAGGCCAATTTTGACATAATTAACATCAGATGCGACCATGTCAATCAAAGCATTGCTGATAACAGCACTTATCATTGGTAGATCGCCAATCGTGGCGCTGGTCTGGCAACGGCCTGCCACCATAGCCACTATCTCCCTAACTTTAGCACTAGTCAAAGCGCCCAATGCACCCTTTGCTGGGTCTTTCATATCAAGAATATCAGGCGATAGCGACAATAAAGCCTCTGCTTCTGCCAATGAGCGAATACTAGCCAGCCATTTATTCATGTATAGCGATTCCTGCGTTTGTTATTTTGTCTACTAACCAGCCCCACGCTTCCCGCTCTCTTGCTCCTGCTGTTTTGGCAATCGCCAACGCCAGATAACACATCTCCTGCTGGATTTTTTCCGCTGGCAACAAGTGCAGACGGCTGACTAGTATAGATGCCTCAATAACAGCCGCCTGAGCACGATTAAACCCTTGAAAAGGTGCATGGTTCACAGTCATTTTAATCGTGCCTCTGCATGTTGCCCGCTCACCTTCATCGTTAAATTCACTAATAGTAGCTTCAGTATGCGCCAGCGCCTCAGACAAATAATAACCATCAATATGCTGACAAGGAAGAAAAGACAGGCACGCTCTGCCGGTTAATGCACCAGCAAATAGGCGCACATCATCGGTGATATTAATAGTGCACTGACGGTGATGGTTTAAATTATGATAGCTTGTTGATGATTTAAATGGCCTGATAATCACATTGTTCTCAGTATAGGTGATGCCCATGGGCGCGCAATGTGGCTTGCCTTTATCATCTATCGTGATGACAATTACCTCATAAATCATGGTTATTTTTTTGATGGAAATGTTGCGCCAGTAATAGTTTTTTCCACTAGCTCTTTCGCCACTGCGCAGCCCCATTTTAACATTTCATCCTGCGTATAGCGCTTACCTAGTTGCCAGCCTATCTGGGCGCGCGCCAGTTCTACACCTAGATAAAAGGCATGACCAGTATCATCTTTTAATGCATCTTTAGCCTGTAGATAAAACGCAAATGGATCAACAGCATGCATCACCCCGTCGCGATTAAACATATAGATGCCTTCATCACTCACCCTGATGCGGTAATTGGCATCTTTAATTTTACTGGCTAAATCAGCAATTTCTTTGTAATTATCAGGAAAAGGATCACGATCATGTACCACAATAAGATCATCAGTAAAGCCGCGTGGCAGGCTATCATTCTCCCGGGCGACAAACATCATTCTTCTAGCAATGTCTGCTTCCTTAAGTGCTTTTTTTGCATGGCAGCTGACTTCAGTTGTCAGTACGTTGGTGATACGTAGCTCAGAAATAATGCCAAACAATAGTGCGTTAATACCGTTGGTATCAGCATCGGTTAACTCAGTTACATTACCCACGCCCATCATCATGGGCGCGTCCGGGTATTTATGTCTTAGCTTATGGTAACGGACAATGGAATTGGTTAAGCCAATGTGAATTGGGTCTAAAATTGGATCGGCAATCCATGGGCGATTTATTTTATCCATTAATTCCATTGCTCGTTCCAGTGATGCTAGTGATCCGCGTTTCTCCGGCAATAAAATAGCAGTTGCCTCAATTTCTTCTGCCAAATAACAAGTTTTTTCAGTTAAACTCAGAAGATAATCTGCGCCCGCTTTGCTTGCACGTCTTAAATGTTTGACGTTACCGCTATCAACGCTCACTTTAAGCCCTGATTCATGCAAGCCAGAAACTGCTTCTTCTAAGTGGGGGAAATCTGCGCCGGGTAAAAAGCCAATATCAATCACGTTAGCGCCATTTTCAGCATAATACTTCCCACGTTCAACGATTTTTTCGACACTTAGTTTGGGTGCATTGACTATTTCGGCAAACAGGGTGACATCATATTTGCTTAGATCTACTGGCTTTTGTTCACGGTCAAAAAACGCCGGTAAATCTTTAAGCTCTTTTGGCCCGCGAATCACTGGCACACCTAACTCATTACTTAAGGCATCCAGATCACCGCCACAAAGACCGGGCACAATGATCCTATCATAACCGGCAAAGTGTTCGGGCTTTAAGCGGCGTCTTATCATCTTATCAGTCATAAAGGCAGCAACGGATAAGCCTAGCTGATGAACGCGCCAGTCAAATGGCAGGGGCGCCAACTGCTCTAGTACTTTATTTAAGCTAGCTTCGGCTAATCTACCGGTTAAAAATAGGACTTTTTCAGTCATTTTAATAATTTAAGGCGCGCATCAAGGGCTGTCATTAGATCATCAGGGTTATCAACAACAGTGGTTGCTGTAAAGCCGCGTAATTTCTCTGTATGGGTTAAATCAATAGCACGTGGCCATACTTTGACCATTTTATCAGGAGCGGGGGTGTCAATTTCTGATTGGGTATCGCAGGCAAGCACAATGCTGGGAATACGACATTTGCCTGCTTGGGCGTATACATTGGTTACTAGTGTATCAGCAATGCCTAATACCATTTTGGCTACCGTATTAGAGGTAGTTGGGGCGACAACTAGTGTATGATAATCACCACGGTAAAATAAGCCAACAGGCGGTGCGCTTGCGGCCCTGTCGCGATATATTCTGCCTTTATTGTTGATTGTTTTTGCGTCATAGCCATACATATGTACTACTTCTTCACCAGCACGGCTATAAAACAAATCAACATTGTCCAAACTCTTAATAATACCAATACACGTGCTAAGGTCATGACCGGAACCAGTAATAGCCCATGCTAGGCGCGGCTTTTCTGGGGCGGGTTGCATCAATCTTTAATTAAAAAATAGAGGGGGGCTAACAATAAAGACAAACTATACAATATACATAAAAAATAAGATAGAAGCTGTTCAAGAAAGTAGCAAAATAGGTTAAAATTAATCACTAAATATAATGAAAACAATATCATGAGCAGTATTCCCCCTAAAATAGTCATCGTTGGTGGTGGTGCGGGCGGCCTTGAGCTTGCTACTAGATTAGGGCGAAAACTGGGCAAAAAGGGGCGCATAGAGGCGGTGCTCGTAGATAGTATGCCAACCCATATCTGGAAGCCTTTGTTACATGAAGTAGCGGCTGGTACGCTGGATTCCCATGAGGATGAAATTGAATACTTAAGTCATGCTATGTACAGTGGTTTTCGTTTTCGCCTAGGCCGTATGGATCAGCTTGATAGAGATAAGAAAGAGATTCGGTTGGCACCTACTTATAATGATAAAGGTGATGAAATCATCCCACCACGTACTTTTGCTTATGATTACCTTGTGATAGCAGTCGGCAGTATCAGCCATGATTTTGGCATTAAAGGCGTAGCCGAACATTGCCTGTTTCTAGATACGACTTATCAAGCAGAAGCTTTTCAGACAACATTGTTGGAATCCTATATCCGTGCGCATGCCCAGGATAAACCGCTGGCTAAAGGCCAACTGGATATTGCCATTATTGGTGCTGGTGCGACTGGCGTTGAACTGAGCGCTCAGTTGCATGAAGTATCCTATCTTTTAACTGCGTATGGCTTAGATGAAGTCAGCCCTGATGATGTGACGATTACGATTATTGAAGCAGCTAACCGTGTATTACCGGGCTTGCCAGAAAACCTGTCAGCGGCCACTGAAAGGGAATTAACCAAGCTGGGTATCAATATATTAACTAATGAAAGAGTGATTGAAGCAACCGCCAACACAATCAAAACCGCAAGTGGTAAAACCTTGTCAGCGATGATTAAAGTATGGGCAGCAGGTATCAAAGCGCCTGATTTTCTTAACGGTCTTGCTGGATTGGAGACAAACCCTATCAATCAATTAGTCGTCAGACCAACACTGCAAACATCACAGGATGACGCTATTTATGCTATGGGCGATTGCTGTGCTTGCAAATGGGTCGGCAAAGGGCAGGATAAAAATGTGCCACCGCGTGCGCAAGCGGCTCACCAGATGGCGATATTGGTTTATAGGTCTATCTGTCAGCGTATTACCCATAATAACAAGCCATTGCCCGAATATCGTTATCATGACTATGGATCACTGGTTTCACTGGGCAAATACAGCACGGTAGGCAACATGATGGGTAATCTTAGCAGTGGCAGTATTAAGATTGAGGGGCTGTTAGCGCGCATCATGTATCTTTCTTTGTATAAAATGCACCAGATTGCTCTGTTTGGTCTTTTTCGGGCAGCCATGTTATCGTTGTCGCATCTTTTCAGACGCAGTGTTCACCCCAAAATAAAGCTACATTGACTCCGCAGGCTAGTTGTGGCAGCAGCATTGTATTGCTTGGGCTAATAAATTGTTCTTTAAGCAGGTATTTATGGCCTGCCAACAACACTTCATATGAGCCTGCATTAAATCAATATTCGTGCTCTTTTAAAGCATCCTTAATTTGTAATTTTTTACAAGGCTATATTATTATGTAGGGGCAGGCTATGGAATAGAAGGGGAATAGTTTTTATTGTATGCATTATAATCATATGCTAAACTGTATCGCCATAATGTCAGAAAGGCCCTGTGAAGCAAGCGGCTTATGGCTTATTATATTTAAGTTAGTTGGCACCTGTCTTAAGTAAAATGCAAGTTTACAAACAATAACAAAAATAGTGTCAGCAAAAGCTGTACAAAAAATTATTAAGTTTCAGAGCGGAGGTATATGATGGCAAAAATTAATGGTGCTAATAGTAGCTAGCTTTGACCGCGCATATTTGGTTCGCGTGATGATGAGATCAACGGCTTAGATGGTAGTGACACCTTGCATAGCTATGGCGATGATGACACCCTAAATGGCGATAAGGGTAATGATTATCTTGATGGTGGTAAAGGTGATGATACCTATCTCTTTGATTCTGACTTTGGTAAAGATACGATAGATAATCAACGTGCTGACAGTAGTGATAATGATATTGCTAAGTTTAATGGTATTGACTATAGGCAGTTATGGTTCAGTAAAAGTGGTAATGACTTAAAGATTACTGTAGCCGGTACGGATAATCAGGTAATTGTTAAAAACTGGTATAATCATGCTGATAACCAGCTTGATAGTATTGAAGCAGGTGGATTAACCCTGTTAAACAGTCAGGTAGATCAATTAGTGAATGCGATGGCAGCTTACAATGTACCATTAGGTGTGGGTCAAGTGATTCCACAGCAAGCTAAAGATGATCTAAAAACAGTGTTGGTTAATACTTGGGGTTAGCAAGGAGCTTAAGTGTTAGCTCCTTGTAGAAACGTACCTTCTTTTTTATTTTACCGATACTGTTATTGCTGATTGATTAGCACTAACAATGATCGTATCACCATCTTTTATATCGCCCCTTATAATGGCATCTGCCAGCGTATTTTGTACATGAGTTTGTATCACCCGTTTCAGCGGTCTGGCACCATAGGCAGGGTCATAACCACGCATCGCTAACCATTTAACAGCAAGCTCAGTTGGTTCTAGGGTGATATTTCTGTCATCTAAAAGTGCTTGCAGGCGCTTAAGTTGAATATGGACAATATTATCCATCGTATCTTTTTGCAATCTTTGGAAGAGGATAATATCATCCAAGCGATTTAGAAACTCTGGCCGAAATGTAGCGTGCACGCTATCCATAACCTTATCACGCACTGATTCTACAGCATCCCCTTCTTTCAGGGTTACAAGATGTTCTGCGCCTAAGTTAGAGGTTAAAATAATCAGTGTATTTTTAAAGTCAACAGTGCGTCCTTGCCCATCAGTCAACCGTCCATCTTCTAACACTTGTAGCAGAATGTTAAACACATCTGCGTGAGCTTTTTCCACTTCGTCAAACAGAATAACCTGATACGGGCGGCGGCGCACAGTTTCTGTTAATACACCACCTTCTTCATAGCCTACATAGCCGGGCGGTGCGCCTACCAAACGGGCGACTGCATGTTTTTCCATAAATTCGGACATATCTATCCGCACCATGGCAGCGTTATCTTCAAACAAAAACCTTGCCAGCGCCTTAGTCAGCTCTGTTTTACCAACACCAGTTGGCCCCAGCATCAGAAAAGACCCTATTGGCCGATTAGGGTCATTAAGACCTGCTCTGGCACGGCGAACAGAACTGGCAATACTTGTTACTGCTTCATCCTGGCCGACCACGCTTTTGGCCAGTATTGTTTCCATATGCAACAGTTTGTCTTTTTCGCCCTCGATCATTTTATCAACGGGAATGCCGGTTGCACGGCTAACTACCTGAGCGATTTCTGTATCGTTTACTGTTTCTTTCAGGGTCGGTGATTCACTGGCATCTTGTTGCAATTTTTCCTGTTTGGCCTCTAGTGCTGGTATTAAACCATAGGATAACTCTCCAGCGCGTTCAAAATTGCCCTGGCGTTGTACAGCGTCCAGCTCAGTGCGATAGTTGTCTAGTTGTTCTCTAATGGTGTACAATTCATTACGTTTGCTGTTTTGTACTTCCCATTGGCTGGCTAATGCTAATGATTGTTCTTCCAGATTCTGTAATTCACCCGTCAGCTTTTGCAGACGGTTTTTAGAGTTGGCATCCTCTTCTTTTTTCAGTGCCTGTTGTTCAATTTTGAGCTGAATAATGCGCCGATCTATTTCGTCCAGTGCTTCGGGCTTGGAATCAATCTGCATTTTGACACGACTGGCTGCCTCGTCCATCAGGTCAATGGCTTTATCTGGTAAAAAACGATTGGTGACATAGCGATTAGATAAGGTTGCCGCTGCGACCAATGCGGTATCAGAAATATGCACGCCATGATGCAGTTCATATTTTTCCTTGATACCACGTAAAATAGAGACGGTATCCTCCACAGTAGGTTCGCTGATGACGACCGATTGAAATCGGCGCGCCAGCGCTGGGTCTTTTTCTATGTGCTTGCGGTATTCATCCAGAGTAGTGGCGCCCACGCAGTGCAACTCTCCTCGTGCCAGCGCTGGTTTTAGCATGTTGGATGCATCCATAGATCCTTCAGATCCACCTGCCCCTACCAGAGTGTGTAATTCATCAATAAACAGAATTATTTGTCCTTCTGCTTTGTGCACATCCTGTAACAATGACTTAAGCCGTTCTTCAAATTCACCACGGTATTTTGCACCAGCAATCAACGCTGCTAAATCCAGCACCAGTAGGCGTTTTTCTTTTAAAGATTGGGGTACATCACCATTTATAATACGTAAGGCCAATCCCTCTACAATAGCGGTTTTTCCTACCCCTGGTTCGCCAATTAATACAGGGTTGTTTTTGGTACGTCGTGATAACACCTGGATAGAACGGCGTATTTCATCTTCCCGTCCAATAACTGGGTCCAGCTTGCCATCCTGTGCCTGCTTAGTCAGGTCAATGGTATATTTTTCTAAGGCATCATAAGATTCTTCTGCATTGACAGAATCTGCTGTTCGTCCTGCACGCATGGTGTCAATAACATTGCTGAGTGTTGTTTCATTGATTTGTGCTGCCTTCATGGTAGCGGCAGTGGGATTAGTTTTTAAGCACGCTAGCAGAATTTTTTCTACGGTGACAAAATTGTCTCCATCTTTCTCGGCAATAGCTTGTGCTTTATCCAGCAGTTTGACAGTTTTTGTATCCAGAGATAACTGGGCATTGCCAGTAACAACCGGCAATTTTTCAATTTCTGCATCCACGTTATTTTTGAGTGCAGGCACGTCACCTTCTGCCTTGGTAATTAAATTGGTGACTAAGCCTTCTGTATCTTCTAGTAACGCTTTTAACAAGTGATGCGGTGTCAGCAGGACGTGATTTTTGCGCACAGCGATCGTCTGGGCAGATTGTAAAAGCCCCTTAGCCTTGTCAGTTAATTTTTCTATATTCATGTTGCTTCTCCCTCTTAAGGTAGATATGCTCTGTTCATACCACACATATAAGGCCATGAGTGTATGCTTTCAAGTGTGATCCGCAGGCGACTTATCCTTAAGCATAATTCTAATGCTGTAAAAATAGGCCTGCTAATAGTTAAATGCTACCCACACCATCAAAGAATGCGAAGCGGCTGTCAACATCGAAGACATTTGTTGCAATCTTGATGCCCTTAATTGTTTTTAGAATAATCTTTGGGCTTGAAGTAAAGGCATACTAAATTAAAAGCTGGTGCAGTATTAGGGTGATTAGCTGGTGGGCAGGGCATTGTATAAAAAGCGGGCGACGTCTCGTAACGCAGTAATTATCTCTTTTTTACCGCTATAGCCTAATTGTTTTTTGATATATTGCCAGCAGCAAAGCTGGAGCAATGCCATTACCGCTAGGTGTTGTTGCCTGTGCGTCAGGCGCAGAAAATCATTTTGCCTTATCATATCGCTGATGAGCAATGTCAGTGCTGGCTGGCTGAATACAAAGCCGCGCAGGCTGTTGGCAAACGCATCAATATCATGTTTATCCCATAATGATAAGGTAAGTTTTTGCACGGGTAGTGTCTGGCTGATGGCAATGATTATATCGGGATTTACATACTTAAAATAAGTGGGCATGTAATAGGACCACTTTTCCTGAAAACGTTGGTTGATTTGTACCAACATGTCTGCTCCTTGTTTTGAGGTATTTTTTAGCATCATGATCGCATGATCGCCAGTGATGGTATCTTTATGTATACCTAGCCTTGCTATGCTAAAGCCAGATTGTAACCAGAATTGTAATAACGTCTTTTCAGCAGAAAAGCTGGCGCCAATAATGTCATGATCTTTTTCTGCCTGCTTGTACAGGTAATTGAGTAGCCTGCTACCCATTTTTCGTCGCCTTATAGCTGGGTGTACTGCAATACGTATAATGCGCTGATAACGCATTGTTCCTGCTGTGGTGATGCCCGTATGTGCCAGTAAAGACTGTGGTAATACATGGCCTTTAAGTCGCCTTTTGCCAGCATGAATAGCTGTTGATAGCGCATCATCTAAATCACCTTCGTTAACTAGCCATGCACTGGCAACAATATGATGACGGTAGGTTAATGCATAGACAGCAACATCTTGGCAATCTAGCATCATCTTTAAGTCGGAAGGTCGGGTACGATAATGTGCCAACCTCATAAGGCCAAACAGTGTTTTTAGACGATCTTCATCATGTGTTAATTGGTGACGATCACACTTTATGAAAACACATTTATCCAGTGACGCATCAGAAATTAATGCTTGATCAACTGGTTCAGCATCCAACAATAAAGCATGGAAGCTGAATTTTTCCAACATGTCCCCCAGTTGCCAACGGATTGGCGTGGTCATGTTAAGGTGATACCAGTTTGGTGTTTTGTCGTCTAAAACAGGCTGCAAACGAATAGCAAACCCGCTCCCTGTGCCTTCGTAGCCATGCAGGGTAGTGGCAAATACGATGCGTGAATAACGTTGCAACATTTGTGTCAATATTGAAGCAGGAATAGATGCCGCTTCATCTATCAGTACTATATCTGCCTGTTGTGTTGACTGAATTAAACTATCAGGGGCAATAAATTTAATTTCGCCACTATTAAAGGTAATGAGTCCTGCTGATACATAAGCATCTGGCAACCGCCGATGAGCATGTTCAAATAGCGTATCAGCAGTTTTAAGACTAGGGGCAGTTATGACTATTTTTTCCTTGCCCTGAATGAGTAACTGGGCAGCGGCAATACCAAGCGCAGCTGATTTGCCTCGCCCTCTGTCAGCTGATAGAACCAGAGGGCGACGGCGATGCCCATAAACTACCCGTAAGATAGCAGCAATGGCCTGCCTTTGATCATCAGTGGGGCGGTATTCAGTTGACTTGGTATGAGTAATTATTGGTGTTAGTTTGGGTAGATTGTCACCTTGCTTAACAATATAAAATGACGCATACTTGCGGGCAAAGTCGGCCATTATCAGGTAAAACCGTTGCAGAAAAAGGCTGTTTGGTACTAACTCTGGTAATAGTATTATCAGCATACCACCAGCTTTGATTGTGCCAATCACAATACCAAAACTATCAGGATCAAACTGCTGATGACCATCAAAAATAACGATATCAAACTCTTTTCCTAGTTGGTTGCTCACTCTTTTTTGCGGTATTGCTAGAGGATCATCTTCATAGTCGGACACCTGCAGGATAGCAGCGTTAGTATTAGTCAGTATTGCCGCTATCTGTGTCTGGCACCAGGGCATATCACCTGTCAGTACAACACATTGCCGATGTTGCATTTTTAGTTGATATCAATAGTGAGGCGATCTTGTTCGTGTTGGTGGGTACGCTCCTGTAATTGCGCTTTGTATGGCATTTGTCTGGTCTTTTAGTATGTTTAGCGCCGATTCTAAGCGTGTTATTTGCTGTTGCTGATTGGTAATAACTTGATTAAGCCTTGCCAGTAAGTCTTCTTGAAATGATAGTTTTACCTGTAAATCTACAATTACATCATTCATTAGATTATTTCCATAGCGGTTAATGATGTATGACAGTCTGTAACACGATGTTATCAATACCAACAATTTTTACCTTAGTGCCTGCTGGACAATCTTCACCTTTGATTTTCCATATTAAATCGTCAATTTGTACCTTTCCATACCCATCTATAACTGGCCTATCCATGGTGACAATTCTGCCAATATATTGCTCTCCTCGGCGGTTGAGTAACGGCTGGTCGCTAGTAACAGGTTTTTTGATGTGGTATGCGCGCCAAGCGACAATGCTGACAACGGATAAAATCGCAAACAGGAGGACCTGATATTGCCACTCAATTTGTGGCATCATATACAATACAAAGCCAGTGATAGTAGCAGCTATCGCTATCCATAGGGTAAAAAAAGTAGGTGATAGTGTTTCAACTATCAACAAGACGGCAGCAAGCATCCACCAATGCCAAAACTCAGGACTGAACATTATTCTATGCCGATTATGGTTACCCTTTATTATTAAAGGTCTGCTTAGCCAATTCAGCAATACCACCTAAAGAGCCGATTACGTTACCTGCTTCCAGTGGCATGAAGATCATTTTACTGTTCTCTGCTGAGGCAATATCTTTTAAGGATTCAACATATTTTTGGGCAACAAAGTAGTTCACTGCCTGCACGTCACCTTCAGCGATTGCTTTGGATACCATTTCTGTGGCTTTGGCTTCAGCCTTAGCCAGCCGTTCTCGTCCTTCTGCATCACGAAAAGCAGCTTCCCTACGTCCTTCTGCATCCAATACCATCGCTTGTTTTTCGCCTTCTGCTTTAAGTATTTCTGCCTGGCGCAGGCCTTCTGCTTCTAAAATATTGGCGCGTTTTTCCCGTTCGGCTATCATTTGCCGATCCATCGCTTCCACCTGATTGGCGGGTGGTTCAATGTCCTTAATTTCAATACGTGCTATTTTAACACCCCATGGCGCTGTAGCTTCATCAACCACATCCAGTACGCTCTTGTTGATCTCATTACGTTTTGACAGCAATTCATCCAGATTCATTGACCCCATCACTGTACGGATGTTGGTTTGGGTTAAGTTTAAAATGGCGGTATTGAGGTTTCTGACCTGATACGTTGCTTTGGCGGCATCCATGACTTGAAAAAAGACTACACCATCAACCCGTACCATCGCATTATCTTTAGTGATAATTTGCTGTGATTCTATATCCATTACCTGTTCCATCATATTAATTCTGGCTCCAATACGATCGATAACAGGAACAATTAAATTCAAACCAGGACGCAACGTTTTAGTATATTGACCGAAACGTTCAACAGTAAATCCGTATCCCTGCTGTACTGGTTTCACTCCCATGACTACCAAGGTTACGGCAAGTGCTAATAAGGATAATACAAACAATGAAAACGGCATGATGCTTTCCCTGACTTGTTGTTACAGCAATATAGCATATTATATAATAACCACGACAGCAACTTAAATATTGTGGGCAACAATGTTTAGGTTTTGCTTTACTTATTAGTGAAAAATGGTGCGCCTGACAGGAATTGAACCTGTGACCACCAGCTTCGGAAACTGGTACTCTATCCAACTGAGCTACAGGCGCCATTTTAAGTAGTATGAATTGTTATTATACGAGGTTTACTGTCACTGCATTAACTATCCGTTGCAAACCAGCTGTCAAGTTTATCAATGGCCTCTTGTTTACCTGTTTTTTTGAGAGATGAAAGCAATTGAGCGCTGGCAGTTAAGTTTAGTGATTTTAGCCTGATAGATACTTGCTGTAAGACTGTTATTGTGGCGGCGCGCTTTAATTTATCTGCTTTTGTCAGCAGGATATGAACAGGTAATTTTGCATTATTAGCCCAACTGACTATTTGTATATCAAATGTTTTTAAGGATTGACGAGTATCAACTATTAACATCAAGCCGCGCAATGAGCATCGTGTTTCTAGATAGCTTTCTAAGACATACTGCCAATGTACTTTTATTTTTTGTGGTACGCTGGCATAACCATATCCTGGTAAATCAACCAAAGCGCGATTGGGAGCAAATTCAAAAAAATTAATCATGCGTGTCCGACCAGGCGTTTTGCTAATACGTGCTAGTGATTTTTGTTCAGTAATAGTATTAATAGCACTGGATTTTCCTGCATTAGAGCGACCGGCAAAAGCAACCTCAATACCCGTATCTATAGGTAGCTCTGCAAGATTGGTAGCACTGGTTTTGTAATATGCTTGATGGTAACAAGATGGCATTGAAGCGTGATTTAAGGTACAAAATTATGTCATAATAAAGAGTAACATATTTATAGTGATTGTGCGGGATATTAACTTAGCAACAACCATGAAAGCAGTGTTGATGATAATAGTGTTTATGGGGTTAGTTCCATCTTTTGCGATGGCAGCCGGTAATATAAAGGCAGGTAGGGAGAAAGCTGCAGTATGTGTTGCTTGTCATGGTGCTGATGGTAATAGCCCAACAGATGCGTTTCCAAAATTAGCGGGACAGAATGAAGGTTATTTGATAAAGCAGCTGACAGAATTTAAAAGTGGGATGCGCAAGAATGCAATTATGATGCCTTTGGTCGCGCAGTTAAGCGAACAGGATATTGCTGATTTATCAGCCTATTTCGCTGTCAATAAAGTAACGCCTGGCGCGGTGCCGGAAGATCTGTTAGTAGCTGGTAGGGCTATTTATCGTGGGGGTAATAAAACATCAGGTGTGCCTGCTTGCATGGCTTGTCATGGTCCAACTGGTGCTGGTATGCCTGCGGCAAAGTGGCCGGCGCTGTCTGGCCAGTACGCCAAATATACTGAAGCGCAGTTAAAGGCCTTTGCAGGCGGTTTGCGCAAAAATGATCCCAATGGCATGATGCGTGATATTGCATCCAGAATGACCACCGAGGAAATGAAAGCCGTTGCTGCTTATGTAGCAGGGTTGCATTAATTTTTTAAGTTTGATGGTGTAGCGCTTAGACACTGATATCTGCAATATTGATCGCCAAACGGTCAATCCGATATGTCTGATAATAATAATTTGCCAATTAAACCCTATACATTTGGCCAGCGATTATTGCGTTTGTTGGGTTCAATGAATTTGGCGATTACCCTGTTTCTGACTCTTGCACTGGCCTCAGTGATTGGCACAGTGCTACAGCAGAATCAACCTTATGCTGATTATGCTATCAAGTTTGGTCCGTTTTGGTTTGAGCTTTTTAAATCAGCTGGTCTTTATGATGTCTATAGCACATTGTGGTTTTTAGCCATTCTGTTGATGTTAGTCACTTCCACAATGATATGTGTCATTCGACAAGCACCATTGATGTTGCGCGATATGCTGAATTTGCACGTCAATATCCAGGAATACTCGTTGCGCGTCATGCAGCATAACCACCAATGGAATACAGGTGGCACTATTGATGACAATGTGGCTAAGCTGAGAAGCGTACTGTCAGCACAGGGTTTTCGCGTAAAAAGTTTAGCAAAATCAAAAGAGAAGACGCTGGTTGCCGCTATGCGTGGAGGCAGCAACAGGTTAGGTTATATAGCCACCCATGTTGCTATTATTATTATTTGTCTGGGTGGTTTACTGGATGGCAATCTGCCATTGAAATTAGCTGAGTGGCAGGGCAGAATAGCAGTGGAAACCCGCGATTTAGCGGTTAGCCAGATACCTGACGAGAGTAGGTTGCCAGTTGGCAGGCATGCTTTCCGTGGCAGCGTTAATATTCCAGAGGGAAGATCATCTAATGTTGCTTTTGTGTCAATGCGTGACGGCTATCTGGTACAGGATTTGCCATTTCGGATTGAGGTAAAAGATTTTCGTATTGAGCATTATACGACGGGTCAACCAAAATCATTTGAAACCGATTTGTTGTTATATGACAGCACACTAGTTGAACCCCTTTCTACCACTATATCAGTTAATAACCCTTTATTTTATAAAGGATATTCCGTCTATCAGTCCAGCTTTAGCGATGGAGGCACTAGGCTCACCATTAACGCAGTGCCACTACAAAATGTAGCAGATAGTGAGGTGGCGACCATTAAAACCAAAGTGTTTGAGCAAAGAAAAATGCGCTGGCATGATCAGTTTTTTATTTTAGAGATGAATTCATTTCGCCTGTTTAATATCAATCCTGATCCAACAAAAGATAATCCTGACAGGATAAGAAATTTTGGCCCCAGTATTGGGTTTAAGCTACGGCAGCAAAGCGGTGAAGCGCGAGAATATGTTAATTACATGTTGCCTATCCCCCGAAATGGGCGCAATTATTATTTGAGTGGTGTACGTGCAAGTCCTGCTGAAGAATTTGGTTATTTATATCTTCCGCTTGATGCTGATGATAGTTTGACTGGTTTTCAGCATTTTTTCACGCGCCTTAAAAATAAGGTAATCGTTAATACGGTAGCGAACCAGATGACTGCAGAGAGATTATCTTTTATGGTAGGACAGGACGATTTGTTGGCAAATAGTTTACGTGAATCACTGATCGCGCTAGTGAACATGTTTGCTCAAGGTGGCTTTGATGATGTAAGTACTTTTATTGAGACAACATTGCCTGATAATGGGCGCGACAAGTTAAGTGCAACCTACTTAGCCATGTTACACGATATGCTGACTCGTATCTATTTTAGTGATTTAGCAGAATCGCTCATTGACTATGATCACGATCAGCAATTGCTGTTTTTACAGGATGCGGTAGATGCAATTGGTAGCTTGCCTCGCTACGGTTCGCCAGTATACTTATTAACAACAGATTATGATCATGTTGAAGCCAGTGGATTACAGGTAACTCGATCGCCGGGAAAGCCAATTGTTTATTTTGGTTGTGCTTTATTGGTTATGGGTATATTTTTGCTTTTTTATCTGCCGCAGATTCGTTTATGGCTGCTGCTCAGTGTACATGACTCAACAACCACGATATTATTAGCGGGTATAAGCAACCGCTATGCACACGATTTTACGTCGTTTTTTTCTAGGATAACGGCCGATTTAAAGCAAATAAACAGAAACTATTAGTACCCTTAATGTTCATAGAAACGACAGAATAACTTAGTTAAGTTAAATGAAGAATGTAATGGCAAATTTTGCGAACCCAAAATTTAAGATGAGTTCGTTAATTATACAGTGGGCGTGGTCAGCTTTAATGATGATCGCGGCTGTCTTTGTGCTTGGCATATATGCTGATATGATGGATGGCTATGAATTAGCTATTGTTGTTTTCGCCGCGGTTTGTCTAGCCTTTGTAGGACAAAACTGGCTTGGTTTTCGCTATCATATTATTACTGTATCCATACTTAGTTTACTAGCTATCAATTTCTATGGTAATGACCTTGCTGTAGGTGAAACTAACTTTTTTCTCAACTACATATTGGCCAGTCAACCAGCTTTTATGTGGATGAGTGTACTATTTATTATGGCGACGATAGCTTATTTTGCAGGCTTATTTTTGCGTTCGCTGTTTACTGAAAAGACAGGCAATGCACTGGTATGGTCGGCGACAACTATGG
Organism: Methylophagaceae bacterium; assembly: GCA_965199725.1. Lineage (GTDB taxonomy): Bacteria > Pseudomonadota > Gammaproteobacteria > Nitrosococcales > Methylophagaceae. The sequence continues at coordinate 579,409 of OZ241321.1, read as the reverse complement.
GCTTAGTTGGCTTAATGGTTCGCTGGCGGGAATCTTACCTGATGGGTGCTGATATTGGCCATATACCGGTCAGTAATTTGTATGAAGTTTTTATTTTATTTTCTATTATGACCGCGCTACTATATCTATTCTATGAACGCCGTTATCAAACACGTAGCTTGGGCGGTTTTGTATTATTAATAATCAGTGCGGCTGTTGCTTTCCAGCTTTGGTATACGTTTGACAGGCAGGCGCATGAGATTCAGCCATTAGTACCTGCACTGAAGAGTTATTGGATGAAAATTCATGTGCCTGCTAACTTTGTTGGTTATGGTGCTTTTGCAATAGCAGCAATGATCGGCGTGGCCTATTTGTTAAAATTGCAACAACAAACGTTAAGCCCGCAAGGAATATTGGCAAGAGGGTTGCCTACGCTGGCAGTGATGGATGATTTTATGTATAGGTCTATTTCTTTAGGTTTTGCTTTTTTTACAGTGGCAACGATACTGGGCGCATTATGGGCAGCAGAAGCGTGGGGCGGATATTGGTCATGGGATCCTAAGGAAACATGGGCATTAATCGTGTGGCTGAATTATGCGGCATGGCTACACATGCGGATGGTAAAGGGCTGGCATGGTAGGCTGATGGCATGGTGGGCGATAGTGGGGATATTTGTTACTTTATTCGCTTTTTTGGGCGTTAATATGTTTCTGTCAGGGCTGCATTCATATGGGACATTATAAAATTTAATTTAGGTAAATCAAGGAAAAAGCATGAAAACAATAATCAAATCTGCACTGAAGATCAGTCTATTTTTATTGTCATTTACGCTGATAGCAGCGCCAATGGCATTTATTGAGGGCGTGCATTATGCCTCAACCGCGAAAAGAATGGCGACTAAGGACAATAATGTTATTGAAGTCATAGAATTGTTCTCATATAGTTGTCCACATTGCTTTCGCCTTAACCCAAAGGTCATGAAATGGAAAGAGACATTACCAGAGAATGTGAAATTTGCTCATATACCCGTTATTTTTCGCGATAGCTGGCTACAACTAGCAAAGGTTTTTTATGCTGCAAAAGTAACAGGCAATTTAGAAAAATTGCATTCACTTCTTTTTAACGCTATTCACATTGACAAGAGGCAGTTAACAACAGAGGAGGCGTTGTTAGATTTTGTTACTGAGCAGGGCATTGATCGTGATATGTTTAAAAAGACGATAGATTCATTTGCGGTGAAAAGCAAAGTTAAACAGGCATCGGTTATGAGTCAGTCCTCGGGCATTACTGGCGTACCCTCAATGATAGTCAATGGCAAATACCGTACTGATGCAACAATGGCTGGCGGCATGGACGATATGCTTGACGTGGTAGATTTTTTAATTCAGAAAGAAAAGGATATGTAGCGCTACAATTTAAGTTAAGCCCCTTACCCAAGCGGTATTTCTATGCATGTACACGCTTTTATAATGCTGCCGGCGGCGATTGTGCTTGTTCTTCGTTAATAGTAGGTGGATTTTCTTCTCGTTTGCTATGTACTAAAATGTCATAGTAGCGGCGGATGTTTGTTACATAATGTACCGCTTGTCCTCCACGTGCATAACCATGACGAGTTTGTTTATACCATTTTCTCTTACTAAGAAGCGGTAAATACAATTTGATATCGGACCATAAATTGGGGTTACCCCCGCGTTTTTCAGTCAATATACGTGCATCCTGCAAATGATCGCGGCCTAGGTTATAAGCAGCCAGCATTAACCATGTTCTGTCTGGTTCAATCACTGTATCTGGTAAATTCTTGTAAATAAACGCCAGATATTTGGCACCACCATAAATGCTCTGGGCTGGATCTTCACGATTTGCAATATCCATGTGTTTGGCTGTCACCTTTGTCAGCATCATCAGGCCTTTAACGCCAGTTTTTGATACAGCATCGCGTTGCCAATGCGATTCCTGATAGGCGGTAGCAGCAAGCAACTTCCAGTCAAAGCCAAATTCTCCAGCGGCTTGCTCAAATAACCCTTGATATTCAGGTAGGCGCGTCAGAATGCGATGGTGAATTTTACGTGTATCAACATAATCAAAATGACTAATATGGCCGTAGTGCTTTTCTATCAATTGGGCAAGCTCACCTGATTTTTCCAGTTCGTTAAAAAAGGCAGTGACTTCATTGTAGAGCGAATTATCATTAGTTAATGGCAGTGCCCATGCTAGGGGATGTGGCGCTGAGACATCAAAAGCAACACGCAGTTCAGGAAATAAGTTTAAGTGAACATCCACTTCGTTTGAGTCAGCAATGGTGTAATCAATCAGCTTTAATTGAACCAGTTCCAGTAAATCGCCGCTGTTGAGCTCAGTATTTTCAATCCAGTCAAGGTCTGTCAGGATATTCTGGTATAATTTTAACTGTTCAACATGACTGCTATCGGCAACAACTTCCAATACACCACTACGCAGAGAGTTTAGATTTTTTGGCCTAGTGGTGCCTTGACGGTAGACTAATTGCTGTACAATCTCTTGATAAACAGGGCCGAAACGAACGCTGTTCTCGCGTGCTGGCATGACAGCCATTCCTGCGGCAATATCCGCCTTTCCCTGACCAATCATTTTAAGAAAAGTACCTGTATCGTCTGGGTTAATCATCTTTAATTGGACATCAAGACGTTTGGCAAAACGCTTTGCAAGATCATATTCAAACCCGGTAACCTCATCTCCTTTTAAGTAATAGCTGGTAAGACCATAGCGGCTAAGTACACGTAACTCACCTCGCTCTTTAATTTTTTCTAGTTGCAGCTTGGTATCGCTACATGCAACGATAAGGGACAGAGAAATCGCAATAAACAGTTTAATAAGTTTCAATTGTTACTACAGTGTCTTTGCATTTGATAGTTTTGCCTATTTTTGTCTTAGCGCCGAGACAGAAAAAAACTTTTTAGTAATGTACTGCTTTGTTCAGCCAATATGCCATAATCGCAGTCAACACGATGATTGATCCCAGTAGCATTAAATATATCAAAACAGCTACCCGCTGTGCCTGCTGTCGATTCTGCGGCAGCAAATACAACCCGTTTAATGCGTGCATGAATAATCGCGCCAGTGCACATAATACAGGGCTCAAGGGTAACATATAGTGTAGCATCTGGCAGGCGATAGTTATGAGCATTACTGCATGCCGAGCGCAAAGCCTGAATCTCTGCGTGCGCTGTAGGGTCATTGCTTAAGATAGGTTGATTCCAGCCTTCGCCAAGTAATATATTGTCGCGTACAATAACGGCACCAACAGGCACTTCTCCTTGTTGCTCAGCATGTGCGCCCAGCGCTAAAGCATGGGCCATCCAATCGCGATCAGTGCACATGTGGGGTAATATCGCGACCAATCAAATCAACAAGTCGCTGGCTAGCCCCTTGATTATGAGCAATCAGGCGCAAACCTGCTTCACCCATTTCGCTACGTTTTTGTGAATTTTCCAGCAGTGATAACACTGTGGCTGATAGATCCTTAGAATCACTTATCTGCAACAATGCGCCTTCAGCAAGAAATTGGCTTACCATCTCCTGAAAATTGAAACAGTGAAGACCGGTAATAACTGCTTTGCTGAGAGCGGCAGGTTCAAGCAAATTATGACCGCCATGTGGTACTAAGCTACCACCAACAAAAGCAATATCACTGGCTGCATAAAATAAGGGTAATTCACCCATAGTATCAACGATAAGCACTTGTATATCCGGCAAGCATGGACGATTTTCACTACGACTCAGGTTTTTATAGCCTGCCTGTTCTACAAGCGTAGTGACACGATCAAAACGTTCGGGATGACGAGGTACAATAATTAGCAGCAGATCTGGACATGTTGCCTGCATTTTTCCATACGCTTCCAGTACAATATTATCTTCGCCTTCATGGGTGCTGGCAGCGATAAAAACCTGACGATGATTGCCCCATATATCTCGCATGGCCTCTGCCTGTTCTTTTAGCCCGGCCGGCAGATTGATCTCGTACTTTAAGTTGCCGACAGTGTATAAGTGTTCGCTGTCTGCACCAAGTTGCTGGAAGCGCTGGTAATCTTGTTTACTTTGCGCAGCAATTAAGCTAAATGCCTGCAGTGTTGTTTTGATCAATCCAGACATATACGCATACCCTTTGGCAGAGCGTGCTGACATACGGGCATTGGCAAGTACCAGCGGTATGTTTTTTTGGCTACATATAGCCAGTAGGTTTGGCCAGATTTCTGTTTCCATTACAATACCAAATTGCGGCTTTGTTTTATTAAGAAAACACTTAATGGCACAAGGCAGGTCATAAGGTAGATAGCAATGAGAAACCGATCTAGTAAATAAAAGCTTGACGCGATCACTGCCCGTTGGTGTCATCGTTGTAATCAGCAGCCGGTGATGAGGATATGCCGTTTTTAATTTATTAATTAACGGCCTAGATGCTTCAACTTCACCAACAGAAACAGCGTGAATCCATATAATCGGGGCTGTGTTTGAGAGATCAGGGCTACCACCAAACCGTTCTGACCAGCGTTGCCAATAAGTTGGTGCCCGTATACCTCGCCATACAAGACGCAACATGATGATCGGCAAGCTAACAAACAGTAAACTGGTGTAAAGTAACCTCAATATTGTCTCTTAGGTAAATTTTTAGCGGTAAATCAGTGATAATGATAGCATAATCATAGGTTTTATTATTGATGAATGGAATGGCATGAAAAAAGCGCGTTGGCGATTGTTGCATCCACGATTTTGGTTAAGTTGGTTGGGGCTGTTTTTAATGCGCCTGACAATTTGTTTTCCTACCCGCATACAGCTATTATTAGGTAATACTGTTGCTGTTTTAATGCGTCCTGCAATGAAAAAGAGACGGGCTATTGCTGTGCGTAATCTTGAGCTATGTTTTCCTGAACTCACTGATGGGCAGCGCCGTCAACTGCTTGCTAAAAACTTGGAAATGATGGGCATGATGATGGTTGAAACGGCGCTTAGCTGGTGGGCAAGTTCTGCCAGCTTAAAGCATCGCGTTCACTATCATGGTTTGGCTTATTTGGATGAGGCGCTGGCAAAAGGAAAGGGCGTTATTTTGCTGACAGGCCACTTTACCAGTATGGAGCTTGGCGGTCGTCTTATTATGCTGAAATATCCTTGTTACGTGATGCTGCGCCAGTTAAAAAATCCATTATTCAATCAAGTCATGATGGCGGCGAGATCCCATCACAGTGAAGGGGTAGTATTAAAGGATGACCCCCGATCGATGATAAAGGCACTGAAGCAGAACAAAGTGGTATGGTATGCACCTGATCAGGACTTTACCAGTAAATTCAGTGTATTTGCCAGGTTTTTTGGTGTAACGGCATCAACACTAACAGCAACAGCGCGTCTTGCTAAAATAAGCAGTGCAGCGGTTATTCCTTTTGTGCCTCGTCGTAATGATGATGGCAGTTATACTTTAAGTTTAAGTGCGCCACTTGATAATTTTCCTACTGGGGATGATATAATTGATGCACAAACAATTAATGATTTGATAGAGCGGGAAGTACGTAAAGCACCTGAGCAATACCTGTGGATACATCGGCGCTTTAAAACTCAAGCTAACAGCAAAAAAGGCGTGCTGTATAAAAAATCAGCGTAAATTTTATTTAAGCAAACTGTTAGCGTTTTGAGAATTGGGGCCTTTTGCGCGCTTTGTGTAAGCCTACTTTTTTGCGTTCGACAGTACGGGGATCACGGGTTAAAAAGTCGGCTTTCCGCAGGTCTTTTTTTAGATCACCATCATAAGCAACCAATGCACGGCTAATGCCATAACGAATTGCCCCTGCTTGACCATTATTACCCCCACCGCAAACAGTGATTTTCAGGTCAATTTTGTTTAACATATCTACCAGATCAAGGGGTTGACGAACAACCATGCGAGAAGTCTCACGACCGAAATAATCTTCCAGTGGGCGTTTATTGATAGTGATTTTGCCGCTACCTTTCTGCATGAATACGCGAGCTGTTGAACTTTTACGGCGACCGGTAGCGTAGTATGTATTTGTCATAGGATTTAAGTTTAGATTTCCAGAATTTTAGGTTGTTGCGCTGTATGCGGGTGCGTTTCTCCTGCATATACTTTTAGTTTTTTAAACATGTTGCGGCCTAAAGAATTTTTTGGTAGCATGCCTTTCACGGCCGACTTAATAACGCTATCAGGTGATTTTTCAAGCTGATTTTTAAGCGATATAGCTTTGATGCCACCTACATGACCCGTGTGACGATAGTAAGTTTTATCGGTTAATTTGTTACCAGTAACATGAACCTTTTCAGCATTAACTACCACTATGTAGTCGCCAGTGTCAACGTGAGGAGTATAAGTAGCTTTATGTTTACCACGTAAACGATGGGCGATTTCAGTGGCCATACGGCCCAAAGTTTTACCACTTGCATCAATAACAAACCAGTCATGACAAATGTTTGCTCTTTTTGCGCTTATTGTCGCCGTCTTCATCTGCAAGCTGTTCCTGTAAATATTTTAAAGTTACAATCGGTCAGTAAGATTCCGCATTCTAATTATTTGCTATCAATCTGTCAACTTAAAAGTACTGAATATAGGCTTAAGTTTTTCTCAGCTGAACAGGCGCAGCATAATCAATGCTGTACTATTTGCCTGTAAATGACCCAATCCTTATGATTAAAGTAAGGGTGCTTTGCTTTTATAGTTACATGGCAAACACTTATGATAATTATCTGGGTTGACTAGGTAAAGACTACAATTAGTACAATGCCAAGCAACAGGCGATAAATAACAAAGGGCCACATACCTATTTTTTCCAGCAGTTTCAGCAATAGGTGAATGCAAAGGTAAGCGCTCGATGCGGATAATAACATGCCAGCAATGATAGCAAACCAATCTGTGCCAACGTCTGCCCGTATAAGCTCAATCGTTTTTAAGCTACCCGCAAGAAAAATGACCGGAATTGACAACAAAAAGGAAAATCTGGCTGCCGCCTCACGACTTAAGCCTAGGATTAAACCTGCTGTCATGGTGATACCAGAGCGTGACGTACCGGGTATTAATGCAATTGATTGGGCAATCCCAATAATAAGTACATCTTGCCAATTAAGCTGATATTCCTTGCGCTGCCTTTTGCCCCGCCAATCTGACCAACCAAGCAATACACCAAAAATGATTGTAGTTGCGGCAATAATCAGTGGGTGACGCAAATGGCTTTCAACTATATCGCCAAGCACCAATCCTGCCAAGCTGACAGGAATAGTGCCGAATAAAATGGCCCAGGCCAGTTTGCTGTCGCCAACAAGTTTGCGCTTTTGCGCTGATTGCACCAAGTCGACTGTTAATCTGTACAGCGTATGACGAAAATAAATTACAACGGCAGACAGAGTACCAACATGAACGGCAACATCAAACGTTAATCCTTGATCTTGCCAGTGGGCAATAATTGGCAACAGGATGAGGTGTGCTGAACTGGAAATAGGCAGAAACTCTGTTAAGCCTTGTAATATAGCCAGCGCGATAATTTGCATTAAGTCCATAGGTTTGCAATCCTTCGTCAGCTTTAGAAGACTGCGATAAGACTAATAGGATTATACTTAAATCTCAATCAACGCGGACATGATTTATTAACATACCAATGCTGGCAGTTGCGCTATAATAACGGGCTATCTTTATCTTTCACGTCATCGCTATTGATTAAAATGCCCGACCGCTACTTACAAACAGATCTAATCAATGAGCTGAGCGCTTTGATCGGCAAGGCTTATGTATTGACTGATAGGGCAAAAACAGCCACCTATAGCCATGGTTTTCGCTTTGGCTCCGGTCAAGTTATGTCAGTGGTCAGGCCGGCGACATTATTGCAGTTATGGCAGGTGTTATCCGCATGCGTAAAAGCAGATTTTGCCATTATCATGCAGGCAGCTAACACTGGTTTAACTGGTGGATCAACGCCAGATGGCGATAACTATGATCGTCCGATTATCATTATCAATACCATGCGCATTGATCGCATTCAATTGCTTGATGATGCGCGGCAAGTTATTGCATTACCCGGCAGTACATTGTTTGGGCTTGAAGCGCTGTTAGTTCATTATGGACGCGAGCCTCACTCGGTGATTGGTTCTGCTTGTATTGGCGCGTCTATTGTTGGCGGTGTGTGTAACAATTCTGGTGGCGCGCTGGTGCAGAGAGGGCCAGCTTATACTGAGTTGGCATTATTTGCGCAGATTGTTGAAAGCGGTGAGCTTAAGTTAGTTAATAATCTTGATATTAATCTTGGCTCAACACCGCAAGAAATACTGACTAACCTCGATGAGCGGCGATACACTGATGCTGATGTTAACCATTCTGACAAGCGTGCATCAGATGACGAGTACTACCAGTTGGTCAGGGAAGTTGATTCTGCCATGCCTTCGCGCTTTAATAACGATAATCGGCGTTTATATGATGCTTCAGGCTGTGCAGGCAAGATAGCAGTGTTTGCGGTGCGTTTGGATACATTTCCTATTGCTGAAAAACAGCAGGTTTTTTATATTGGTACTAACAATATTGATGTGTTGACCGAGATGCGGCGCCATATGTTGTCAAAATTCAAGAATCTGCCGGTATCAGGGGAATATCTACATCGTGATTGCTATGATGTGTGTAAAAAATACGGCAAAGATACCTTTATCGTGATTGATAAATTAGGTGCAAAATATATTCCTAAATTGTTTGCCTTGAAAAGATATATTGACCTTATTGCTGTCAAGTTTGCGTTTTTACCTGATAGACTATCTGATCGTGTCATGCAGTTTTTCAGTCATTTGTGGCCTAACCATTTGCCAAAAAGAATGGAAGCTTATCGTGACAGATATATCCATCACTGGATTGTAGAAATGAATAATGATGGTATAGATGAGGCGCAATCTTATCTTGAGCAATTTTTCAGTACTGCAGAGGGTGGATATTTTGCGTGTACGCCAAAGGAGGGTAAAAAGGCTATTTTGCATCGTTTTGTTGCTGGTGGGGCTGTGGGTCGTTATCACCTGATAAAACGTAAGCAATTTGGATCAATGATGACCCTTGATATTGCGCTGCCGCGTAACGAAAAACATTGGCTTGAGGTATTGCCACCAGATATTGAAGATAAGATGGAAGCTAAACTTTATTATGGTCACTTATTCTGTCATGTTATGCACCAGAACTACATTCTCAAAAAAGGGGTGGATGCTAAGGCATTAAAACAAAAAATTCTTACTTTTTTTGATGATCGTGGCGCCGAATACCCAGCTGAGCATAATGTGGGGCAGGAGTACGCTGCTAAAGCAGATTTAGCAGCATTTTATAAAAAGCTAGATCCTACTAATACATTTAACCCAGGAATCGGTAAAACCAGCAAACTTAGAAATTGGTCTTAAAGCACTAGAATAATAAGCTGATTTCGTCAGTTCTCTAATACAACACTCTTAACCTGATTGTGCCCGCTATGCTGTTTAAATGCTCGAACGCAAGGTGTGTATCAAATTCAGCTACATCAATAAGCAAATAGCCAATTTCATCATGAGTCATCATATTTTGTGCTAAAATGTTGATATTGTGTTTGGCAAATAATTGGTTAACGTTTGACAAAACGCCTGGCTGATTATGATGAACATGCAGTAAACGATGGGTGTCAGGTTGTTGTGGCACGGCAATTTCCGGAAAATTGACAGCAGACACAGTATTGCCATTGTCAGCAAACTGGACAAATTTTTCCGCCACTTCTAGGCCAATGTTAGCTTGTGCTTCCATTGTTGAGCCGCCTATATGGGGGGTCAGAATAACATTGGCATACCCTCTTAGCGGTGAGTCCAGCGCCTCATTATTTGATTTTGGCTCTTGCGGGAAGACATCAATAGCGGCACCGCTTAATTTTCGTGTATCAATAACATCTGCCAGATCCTTAAGATTAACGCAGCTACCTCTAGCTGCATTGATGAAAATTGCGCCATTTTTCATTTGATCAAATTGCGGTTTTGCTATGATATTGTTGGTTGAGTTTAGCTCAGGCACATGTATTGATACTATGTCAGATTGGCTTAACAGATCATTCATGGTGTTGACTTGGTTAGCATTACCTAATGGTAATCTGGTAACAACGTCATAATAAATAACTTTCATGCCTAAGCTTTCAGCTAATACAGATAATTGTGAGCCGATATTGCCATAACCAATAATGCCTAGTGTTTTCCCCCGTGTTTCAAAGGCATCTTTAGTTGTTTTAGGCCATTTACCATTATGTACCCCATGATTTTTTGCTGGGATACCGCGCAATAATAATATAATCTGACCAATGACTAGCTCAGCGACAGATCGTGTGTTTGAATAGGGCGCATTAAAAACAGGAATACCCTTGATTTTTGCTGTTTGTAAGTCAATCTGATTGGTGCCTATGCAAAAACAGCCAATGCCAGCCAGCCTGTCAGCGGCGGCTAACACTTTTTTTGTTAATTGCGTGCGTGAGCGCACCCCAATGAAGCGCACACCTTTTATTTTGTCAATCAGCGTGTTTTCATCAAGTGCATGACCGATATGTTCAATATTGTTATAACCAGCCTTGGTAATAACATCAATGGCATTTTGGTGAATGCCTTCCAACAGCAGAAAGCGTTCATCATATTTCTTAAGTGATTTTTTAAGGGGGTGTAATTCCATGATTGATTGTATCTTCTAAGTTTAGCGGCACAACACTAAAACATTATAACAAGTCTTATGGCAATACTTTAAACGCAATTATAACTTGATAAGCAAATTGTCACAGGTTACTGGCGGGTGGTTAGACCTACAAAAAGCGTAAAAAATTAAGTAAGATAAGCGTTGGTCATGGTATTTTAGAAAATATACATCATTAATTTTTAAGTCTATTGGCAGTAATTTTAAGTTATTGGGAGTGAATCAATGCCCAAGCTAAAAAAGCGTGATCATTTTGCTTATAGTAATCGTCTTAAATCTCAGGTGGAGATTGATCTGATTCAGGGTAATGCTTGCCAACATGATTTATTCAGCCATGAATTTATTGATTTAACGGTAATATCACCTCCTTATAATTTGGGTATGGCCTATAACTCCAATAATGATTTATTAGCATATAGTGATTATTTAGCGTTTACCAAGACATGGCTTAAAAATGTATACAACTGGACTAAACCTACAGGAAGATTATGCTTAAACATTCCTCTGAATAAAAACAAAGGGGGACAACAAAGCGTAGGTGCTGATATAACGATCATTGCTAAAGATATTGGCTGGCAGTATCACAGCACAGTGGTATGGAATAAGCAGAATATCAGCCGGAGAACGGCTTGGGGAAGCTGGCTTTCTGCATCGGCACCTTATGTCATAGCGCCGGTAGAACTAATTCTCATACTATACAAAGACTGCTGGAAAAAGGCGCATAAAGGCGTGAGCGATACCACCAAAGACGAGTTTATGGCTTGGACTAATGGTGTCTGGACATTTAATGGCGAAAGCGCAAAAAAGGTAGGCCATCCTGCGCCTTATCCGGAAGAATTGCCTTTAAGGTGTATTAAGCTTTTTTCTTACCTTAAAGATTGTGTTTTTGATCCCTTTCTTGGCAGCGGAACTACAGGCGTTGTTGCCCAAAAGTTAAGTAGACATTTTACCGGCATAGAGCTGGATAAATCGTACTATGAGCTTAGCGAAAAGCGCATTAAAAGCCAAAGGGTATTGCTATGAAGATATCTCAATCAGGTTTAATTAAAGAATTTTTTGCTGATAATCCAAATAGGAATATACAACATAAAGAATCGGTAGATTGGGTGACAGCAGAATATAGTAAAAGAACAGGAGAATTTTTCAGAGACCCTGATCGTGCTATTAGAAAATTAGCTCAGGAGGGCTTTTTAATAAAAGTATCCAAAGGTGTATATAGATATGAACCTGATAATATCACCAATAAAAAACTGGAAGACTTTACCGAGCAACAAAAAAATGAAATAAAAATAAAGAGATGGACATAAGTGCGTTGTTTGTGGAAAAGGTATTAAAGATGGCATAGAATTGCACGTTGACCACATAAAGCCAAAAGAGCTGGGAGGTAAAGCGATTATTGAAAACGGACAAATCTTATGTGCCCAACATAACTTTCAAAAGAAGACCTTAAAGCAAACTGAAACAGGTAAAATGATGTTTATTAGGTTATACGAATTAGCTAAGAAAAACGGAAATATAGAAGTACAAAATTTTTGCGAACAGGTGTTGGAGGTGTACGAAAAATACAATATCAATGGGCATATAAAATGGGAGAGGTAGATACAAAGTCCTTGGACCATAGTATTTTATTAGGCTTCATTTGTAGGTAATCTTAACCCAAGCCATACTAAAGATAGTTCATTGAATGTGTAGTGGCAATTAACACTACGAATATAATCTAAAATATCTTTGTATCCATCTTGCTTAAACCAGTCGTTTAGCACATAAACGTATTCAACTTTTAGCCCTATTGAAGAAGCTAATTTCAGATATTGTTTACGTTTAAAGTCACAGGTTTGTAACTTTTCATCAACCGATCCAGCCACTTGTTGGTACTTAATCTCAATGATAAAAAGTTTTTCACGATTAATTACAAGCAAGGCATCATCGGGCAATAAACGCTTTGATATTTTATCTTGCCACTTTATACCTTGTGCATCTAAGAATTTGTAAAAATTGTGTTTCTTAAAACATCGTTGCCTACGTTATCAGAATTTGAGGCAACTGTATAATTGGGGATGCGTTTAAGTGATGTAAGAAAATTTACTGTGTTTTCAAAATGCAGCCCAGTGATAGTTGTATCGCCACCTTTTTTCATTCTGCAAATACCATTTTTTGCTATTCATGTTTCACACAAGCAGCCAGTCTTGTTTTGGCAATACTGATAAATTCATCTTCTAGCTCACACCCTATAAATTTTCTATTACAAGAAAAAGCCGCCACACCAGTGGTAGCGCTGCCAGCAAAAGGATCAAAAATCAAATCGCCTTCATCTGTACTTGCTGCAATGATTCTATTTAACAATTCTACAGGTTTTTGTGTTGGGTGTTTGCCAAACACTTTTTCATTTTTTTCTGGTGGTTTGATAGTCCATACCGTTTTCATTTGTTTGCCACCATTTTGCTTGCGCATTGTCTGGTAATGAAAACGGTGTTTTGATTTTTCATTCTTAGCTGCCCAGATAACCGTTTCGGTAGAATGGGTAAAGTATCGGCACGACAGATTAGGCGGTGGATTGGGCTTCTCCCAAGTTACATCATTGAGTAATTTCATGCCTAATTTTTGCATGGCAAACCCTACAGAATGGATGATGTGCTGCGTACCAGATACCCAGATAGTACCATTTTTTTTGAGTAGTTTTTGACATCTTGACAGCCAGCTTAGATTAAACTCATGGTTCAGTTCGGCTCCTTGGGATTTATCCCAGCTTCCCTTATTAACTTTCACCATTTTCCCTGCGTGACAACTCATACCGCCATTAGACAAAAAATAGGGCGGATCGGCAAATATCATATCAAATTGACCGTCAGGGTATTCTTCTATTAGCTTATCCATCAATTTTAGACAGTTTGCCTGATAGAGTAATATCCCAGCTTTATCATCATTTAATATACACGCGTTGGTAGCATATCCGGATTTGTCCATTATCAGTAATGGCAGTGTACCGTTTTCTTTTTCCATTTTTGGTTTGCTTTCTATGATTTCTTAAGGTTGTAACAGAAATGGCTAAGGCCTAAGCCTTATAGTTGCTAAGCTTGCCGAATGTGACCTTGTTATAAGGCTTTTCTTGCACAAAATCTTAGACGAACGTAATCGGCAACCCAGCCATTTTTTTCACTATATAATTTAGGTTTTAACAGTTTTTCAACCTGAGTAAGAAAATGGTCTTTTGCTATTTTATCCATTGATGACGTTGCATGGTTAGCAAAGGTTTTTAACCACGCAGATATACCTGAATCTAATGGTGTTGGGCGATCAATTAACTCAATATAATCAACAACAAAGCCGTGTCCCTCAAGGATTATTTGATATTTTTGCGCTGATGGAAAAAACCAGGGTGATTGATATTCATCAAGTTGGAAGGTTTGTTGATAAACTGATTTTATTGCCTCTGCAATTGAGGCAATATTGCCAAATCCGCCAAACTCGCCAACAAAACGACCATTGCTATGCAAAGAAGCTACAACACCCTTTAATACTGCATGATAATCTTTCATCCAATGAAGCGCCGCATTGCTGAATACAGCATCAAATTCATCATTAAACGTCAGCTGTTCCCCGCTTTGGCAGAATGCTTTAATACCTTTTTTTCTGGCAGCAGACACCATGCTTTCACTAGTATCAACCCCAGTGACATCACAGCCTAATACGGTTAATTTTTGCGCTAAGGTTCCATCGCCACAGCCAAGATCAAGAATTGTTTCATTGTGCTGCGGTGCCAGTAAGTCAAAAACCGGTAAGCCAAGCTTGGAAACAAATACAGCCTGTTGTGAATATTTTTCAGAATCCCATTTTTGTGCCACTGCTGGCATCTCCTTTATTTTTGTATGCCTGCCTCATTTTTGATTAACGGGCCTGCACATTTGACAAAAGCACTGATATCAAAATCAGATGTAGCGTCTGTACCGCCTTTGACGGAAAACTCTCCAGCAAATTTAGGTTCTTGCAACTTCTTACTAATCTCAAGCTTGATAACGACTTCGTATGTATGTCCGCCAGGAAGAAATTCAGCGCACTCTTCTAAGTTTTGCGCCTTACTTTGAGTTGTAATACTGAGACTGATCGCGAGCAAACTTGTTAGTGTTATTTGACGCAGAAGTAACATAAATAATCACCTACTTTCAATATATCAGCTAACATAATTCAGGCGATAAACATAGCGGCTAACATTACTTTATTTTGTAGATTGTTATAAGTATTAGTTTTTCGTATATTATAATTGTAAAAAATCTCTGATGCCATCAGAATTCCCTACCCATTTCTTTTTCTTTAAGGCATCCGCCAATTCATCGTAATTGGCTATTAAGTCTTTTAATGATTGAGTATTGACTTTGTGATATTTCGTGGGTGGGATCTTGCAGTTTTTTAATAAAGTATAGTCAAGTATTTTGTTGACTGTCGCTTGATGCATATCGTTTTTTTCAAGATCGTCTTCATAAATTACTTGATGATATGAAACTTTCGCTAGCGCATCACGCTCAATTTTCTCAAATGTAAATCGTGCGGCGACACTGTCAATGAAATCACCGCAGTCTATACTTAGACTGAGGTGTTCTTTATTATCATCAAACTTATGATAGCCCTTCCGATAATCTGCTACGAATTTTGATAATGCATGTTTTACCTTGTCTTTTCTTCGTAAGTAGATAATTTTCCAGCCATCATTGTAAAGTGTATGCAGAAATTCAGCAGGATCAATCAATCGTTTGCGATCTTTAGTTAGTTGGTAAGGCTTAACGTGGAAAATAAAATTTTTAGAAGGCTTAAGCTTTACTAAACCACGGAGATATTTTTAATTGGGTAACGTATTTCACCTCGAGAAGCATTGAATATTTCTCCATTTTCAAGAAAATATTCCGTTGAGCAGATCAAACCTTCTAATTAAGATAGACCCTGTTCGCCCTTGACCGAATATGGCTAACCGAACTTGATTTGGCGGTAGAGTAGACTTTACGGAATCGAAAATATAGCTTATCACTTCGTTTACAGGCCTTAGAATGTAACTATTTTTCCATCTGTACCTAGCTGATATATTAATCTTTCTAACAATATTCATAGCTTTATTTCTTCATAAAAGAATACCATCAATTCTTTGTCATGAAAGCTATTAATTAAATAAATAGCCTGTCACTATGTTGCAAAAACCTTGATAAATTTCTATCTGACCATAACCTCCTTTCTGTGATTCTATGTTCCAGTGTATTATAATTTAATTTTGAAAAAAGTAACACAAGTCTTTGGGGCGCAAACGCTTAATAGAGTGACAGTCGGATGTAGGCGTTGTTGTATGTCAATTTTACTAATAAGGTAGTTATTCATTATTTTCTTGTGGGCTTCTCCAGCTAGAGGGCGCACAAAGTAGTCTAGAGATGTACTAAAATTATTTGTTGATAGCATTTTTCTAAATAAATTTAGTATAACCAAAAAAGAAAATTTTTAATGCGTTGACTGTTTCTATGAGTTGAGTAATTCCATATATCACTTTTTCTTGCTCGGGTTCGAATGTTCCGAAAATTTTGTCCCAAATTATGAAAATTACCGCATAATTCTTGTCAATATACTGCGGGTTAGAACCGTGATGTACGGGGTGGCGTGATGGTGTATTGAAAATGATCTCAATTGGGCGCGGAAGATTTTTGACAACCTCAGTGTGTAGCAATGTTTGGTAAACCTGAACGGTCATCTCTGCAAGAAAAATTACCAGCGGGTTAAACCCGAGAAAAGCTAGAGGCAAATGAAAAAACAATGGCATTAAACCATCCAATGGAATGGTCCGAAACGGTAAGCTACGGATATATTAAAATAGAGCGATCTGTGATGCACTGTATGTGTTGCCCAGCCAAAACCGACGCGGTGAACAAAACGATGCTCCCAGTAGTATGCAATATCGGCAAGAAAAATACAGGCCAGTACAATCCAAAGATTGATAGGCAATTGGACGATACTTACATTGAGATAGACCCAATAAAATAACGCGGCGTTAATAATTGAGTAACCTAGCACTGAGAGGGCCGTGCATCACAATTTTTAAACATTGAACCTGACGCATACTTAAGAATGTTAAGTCCTACGAATTCTTTCTTAAAAATTTATTCAGTGCCTTTTATCGTAGTCCTTCGATTGGTTTATCTACGATTAAGGCTTTCTGTGGATCTTCAATATCATCTTCATTATTTATCTAGTAGCGTGAACGTGATTGGTTGACCGTCAACATCACCAGCCTTAGCAGATAACGATTTGATATTTAGTGGGATAGCAAATTTAATATCATCCGTATTTTGGATGTCTTTAGTTAATCTCTCTGCTAGAGTTAGGATTTCCATCGCAACAGTATTGCCATAGTTTGTTTTAGGACAGAAGCAGGAGGGCACTGAAGGTCACCAACTAATGAAATCATCCCTGTATGGGCAGCGTTCAAAAATGCTGTTCCGATGTAAGATCCCACATGAATTGCGACATCCGAGATAAAGCGGGATAAAGCGGGATTTAGCGGGATAAATCCAACAATAACAAAGGTTTAGCAAGTGCGCTGAGGGGGTCGGTTAATTGTTTTTAGAATGGCGACTTTTTTAAGTATCTTCAATTTAGCTAAAAATAGACACATGGTTGGCGACAATTAAAACAACGTTTAAACAGTGTTTAAAGAATATTTAAATTGTATTTTTAAGTGCCTTAAATCCAACTGTGCGCCTGCCAAACTATTGCGCCTAATATCTCAAAATCAGTAGGCGGATTGTCTTTGTTAATAATAATATCAGGGTAGGACTTATTAACTGAAATCATTGTTAAGTTGCCCGCTCCATCTCTCTGGCACAATTTAATGTATAGTTCATTTTCTAGTCTGAAAGCTAGCGGTATCTTGTGTTGTGGGCTATTTTGAGCACGATCAATCATTACTATATCTTTATCTTCAAGTAATGGTTCCATATGAGTCGCCTTGCACTCTTACCAATACTAATTTATCTGGTTGCAGCCCTTTTTTATTTAGCCATTGGATGCTAAAAGTGCGATTATTTATCGTTAAGGGATGATCTTCTGGATATTGGCCTAAGCCTGGGGGAAATGACACGTCGAACTGGGGGATGGTGGCTGATTTAGGTCCCACTTCTTTTTCAGGGCCCCAGTTAACTGTATCTATTTGTTTATTAACATTTTTTTGCTTGTTTTTTACTTGAGAGTCATTTTTTAAACTGGGACCCGTATTTTCACTACTAAGCAAATAATTAATGTCTAACCCATTAGACTTCAAAACTGATAATTGGTGCATTTTTATGTCACCATTTTTTAACCAATTATACACAGTGACTAACGATACACCAGCTAATTCAGCTGTTTTAGATTTAGTCCAACCAAGCCTGGCCATTTCTTGTTTAAATCTGGTGAACATGCACTAATGAAATTATATCCTGCACAGTTGCGATCGGTCCGTGAATTGCAAGCACTGGAATGGATCAACGGCGATGGCTATCAGCATAATATATTTGTTAAATGGCCGGACGGCACCATTGCCCGCCCGAAAACATGGTTTTGGCAGGATATTTATAGCATAAAATTATTTATTATCTTAAAATATCAATAAAACTTTTTGTATAGCCTATTTTTAATTTTACGCACTGTTTTTTTGTCGCATTTCAAGTGTCCCGCTACATCCGAAAAGTCTGCAAGCATTTGAAGAGTAATTGCAGATACCTGACTGGAAAAAACGTGAGGTAATACCTTGAATTTCTGGCATCAATAATTGCGTCGCTTGTTTTCTAAGAAAGACTACCTTCTCTAAGTTTGCCCTTACTTCATCACCATCAGAAAGGTTAAGGTTAGTAGATTTTTGTAAAGCAATAGTTTCTTTTATGCCATTTTTATTAAGGTTTTTATATATGGCGCTATCATCACCTTGATTTTCGATGATTATAGCTTTCAAGAGCTGTTCCCAAGCCATGCAAAAGCACATTACAAAAACATCCATTCTATTTTTCAAAGACGGGGTCGGTTATATAGCTCTAGAGCTAAAAGCATATTATCGCGTGATTTGCATAGTAAAGCTTTTGCTAGTTTTGACTTACAGTTATGTCCTAGTCGACGTCTATGTTTGCTTTGCGATATTTTTTAGAAACTCCAGTCAGCAACAAGTTCAGTGAATTGGATACTTCGTATAAATCAGCCGAAATCTCACTCACAAAATCGGATAACTAACCTTTATTAAGGTACGTTTTAAAAGTTGATTTTTTCCAACCTATTGCACCAATTAATTCATCCGTAGTAAATCTTTTAGAATATTTCTCTTTCTTTTGGAGAAAAGTAAGAAAACACCCATACCCATGACTCTTGGTTGCTTTCATTTTAATTTTGTTTCTGGGACTACTTAGCAATCTTTTACTGACTAAGGAGTGACTGTTTTGGCACATAACTGCTAGCAGTTATCCTAAGCCTCATATTTTACAGTGTCAAGATGATAATATTTATCAGTAGCCTATCATTTAAGATTGATTATCCAATTTTTACAAACATCCTTAATATTTTAAGTATTTTGCAATAACGGATAATAGTCATACATCCTGTATGATGGCTAAATCCATTTTTCTATGATTATGTTTGCCAGTGCATATGCATATTGGCAACTTAATTAAGTATTTATCGATGGTTCATTATCAAATTTAAGTTACAATCCATTATCATTTTATTCTGGGCATGACTATGGCCAAACTAGGGCAATTCAATACACTAACCGTATTGAAAAAAGTGAGCTTTGGTGTTTATCTGGAGGGTAGTGATACGCAGGAAATATTACTGCCAAAGCGCTATGTAACGCAAAACTGTGCTGTGGGTGATGTACTGGATGTGTTTGTTTATATGGATTCAGCAGACAGGATAATTGCTACTACTGATATTCCAAAAGCAATGGTTGGTCAATGCGCTTTTCTTAAGGTAGTTGCTGTGAACACAGTGGGCGCTTTTGTTGATTGGGGTTTACCTAAAGATTTACTGGTGCCTTATGGTCAGCAACAAAGAGCTATGCGCGTTGGGCAATCTTATGTGGTGTATCTTTATATTGATAGCGCCTCAACGCGCATTGTAGCTAGTACAAAATTAGCTAAATTTTTGCCTGATACGTCAGCAGGTTTTGAGCAGCAACAAGCGGTGGATCTGCTGATTTTTGCACGCACACCGCTTGGGTTTAATGTGGTGATTGATAATGCTGTTACTGGATTGTTATTTCATAGTGACACGCTTAAGCCAGTCATGATAGGACAAACAATAACCGGTTATATCAAACGTATTCGCCAAGATAAAAAAATAGATGTATGCTTGAAGCTTACTAATCGGCAGGCACTAGATGATCTATCAGTAGAGATTTTATGTTTTCTTAAACGTCATGGCGGGCAATCCACTTTAACTGATAAAAGCTCACCGAAAAAGATTTTTGATCAGTTTAGTGTGAGTAAGTCAAGCTATAAAAAAGCATTGGGAAAGTTATATAAAAAGCGCCTTATCGTGATAAAAAACACCCATATTTCATTAGTCAATAAGACTTAACGATGTCTGCTGTTAATTGGTATCCTGGCCATATGCACAAGGCCAGCAAAGCGATGCGTTTACGTTTGCCACAGGTTGATATTGTTATTGAGATTATTGATGCACGTATTCCTTTCAGTAGCAAAAATCCAATGCTGGCAACCATGCGTGAAGATAAACCGTGTATTAATGTGTTAAGTAAATGCGATCTTGCTGATCCTGTTTTAACTAAAAAGTGGCAGAATTATCTAGAAAAGCAACAAGGCATTAAAACAATAGCGGTTACAAGTAGCCAGCCTGAAAAAATGCGCGGTTTGTTGAGATTATGCCGCAACATGATACCGGCAAAATCGGCTAGCATTGAGGCGATGATTATGGGTATTCCTAATGTCGGAAAATCAACACTTATCAATATCTTAGCGGGACGAGTGGTTGCCAGAACTGCTAATGAACCTACGGTAACCAGAAGCCAGCAGCAGATTAAACTGGATCAAGGCATTACATTGCTGGATACACCAGGGGTATTGTGGCCAAAATTAGCCAGCGAGGACCGTGGATATCGTTTGGCAGTAACTGGTGCTATTAAGGAGAAGGCGATCCACAATGATGAAATTGCCATATACGCCATTGATTATTTACGTCGTATGTATCCTAACGCATTAAAGGTTCGCTACCGGTTAAATGAATTAGTGGAGGATGGGCAGACGCTGTTGGCAATGATTGGCGCAAAGCGTCGTTGTTTGGGCGTTGGCGGTATCGTCGATCTTAATCGTGCCGCTAGAATTGTCTTAACCGAGTTTCGGGATGGTGCTATCGGTCGCATTACCTTAGAAACACCAGAAATGATTACATAAAAGCGTAGGCATCTTGAAAAATATCTAAATAACAATAATAATCATTTGCATTTTTTTAAAATCTGGTTATAATCAACTTGGGTTTCACACACGAAGGGAGGAAAATGACAGTGGATAATTTATCAGATGCCCATATTGATTCTATTCACTTAGCCTTTGATGCGACTAGGCTTGAATCCTTGATTCTTGAAGGCAAACTGCATATCGCTGATTTTACCTGTCTGGACGAGACATCAAAAAAGGGTGTTTGGTCAATGATGCGCTCAGTAGTCATGCACACTATGCGCTTATCATGAATATGCAATTAAAACGAGGCTGCGATGTTCTATTGAGCGCTAATTGCCAACTGGAAAAGATATATTTTAACCATCATGATCCATGCCTCGCGCTCCATATTTCGCATAATTACCACCTATTAAGGCAGCGTGATGCTGATATTAATCAAAAGAAACAATGGTAAGATAAGCAAGAAATATGGTGGAGAATTTATTGGCAACAGCGATCAGTTAAAAGAATAGGACTGTTTTACGATCAGCATGGATTAACCTGTGACAACCCTAATTAACAATCTTAAGATACCTTCATTAAAACATGAGTCAGGAGGATATGGCCTGTAGATTGGAAACATTATTAAGTGCTTCTAGCTGTGAGATACGCTATTGCTCGGATTGTGGTATAGTCCACCTGATAATGGGTTCAATAACACTACGCTTATCAGCAGAACATTTTCAGGTGTTTGGACAAGATTTAAATAAAGGATTGGCACAATTGAGAGTGCGGACAATAGCGCCAGATAGCCGCAAAAGAAACAACATTGTCATATTGCACAATCGATAGCTTAGTCTGGCGCGAGAGGTGCTTATAAGTCAGGTGTTTTTGCATAACATGCAAAGCTTGTCATTGACTTGAAAGGGGCTAGGGGGGCTACTCATTTAATTGGCGCTTTAAGGTATCGGCTTAAAGTGCAGTGCATGCATTATTTTACTTATCGTCTTGCCGTTATAATCCTGCTACACTTGCAGTATATGTTTACCATACTATAAATAGCAAAAGCGCACATGACGATGAATATCAAATACATACTCTCTGCGATTGCGTTGATATTGTTATTACAAGCATGCTCCGAGTTATCTTCCGCCATCGTTGATGGTAATTTTTTTGATCCTGCATACTGGCAGACTGCTACTACCGAGTCGTTGCAGCGGAAAATAGCACAGGGCGTACAGGTTAATGTTAGTGATAAATATGGCATGACACCTTTAATGTATGCTGTTGCCTTCAGTAGAGAACTTGCTATTGTTGATACTCTGCTGGATGCAGGCGCAGATGTTAATGCTACCAACAAAGAAGGCGATACCGTTTTGATGTTTTCTGCTGAAAATAACCAAAATCCATCCATTATCAAGGCGCTACTAGATGCAGGCGCAGATGTTAATGCTACCAATCAATATGGCAGAACGGCGTTAGGGTGGGCTGCTGGTTTTAACCAAAATCCATCCATTATCAAGACGCTACTAGATGCAGGCGCAGATGTTAATGCTACCAATCAATATGGCAGAACAGTGTTGATGGATGCTGCGCAATATAACCAAAATCCATCCATTATCAAGACGCTACTAGATGCAGGCGCAGATGTTAATGCTACCAATCAACAAGGCACCACATCCTTAGGCCTAGCTTCCCAATATAATAACAATCCTACTGTTGCGGAAGCGCTATTGAGTGCAGGCGCTAAATGAATGTTCATGGGGAGGATTCGCCTTTATATTTAGTCTTTCAGTTAGCTTATGAGCTTTAGCCGTTATAGTGCTGCCTAAAACCACCATGTATTTAAAATTTGGTGATAACTAAAATAAGTTATGACTATGATGAATATTAAAGCAATATTTTTTGCAATTATCACTATGTTGCTGTCGCAAGTATCTTGTGCTGATAGGGATTTTTTTGATCCTGAGTATTGGAAAACAGTTGATGTCAGGTCGCTATACAAGCAAATATTAACAGGCGTAGATATTACCGCCAGAGACCAAGATGGCTGGACACCGTTAATGTATGCCGTTACCAATAATCAAAGCCCTTCTGTTATTAAGGCATTAATTGGCACAGGCGTGGGCGTTAATACCGAAGATAAAAATGGCATGACACCATTAATGTATGCTGCAGGCTTTAACAGAAACCCTGATGTTATCAAAACTCTGATTAATTTAGGCGCTAACATTAATGATAGAGACCGAGCAGGCAAGACATCTTTAATGGTCGCCGCTCAATTTGGTCAGAGCTCTGAGATTATCAAAGTGCTGGTAAGTGCAGGTGCAAAAATTGATGCCAGAAACAAACAAGGCATGACACCATTAATGTATGCTGCAGGCTTTAACAGAAACCCTGATGTTATCAAAACCCTGATTAATTTAGGCGCCAATATTAGTGCTAGAAATAGGCGGGGTACCAGTCCCTTGATGTATGCTGCGCAATCCAATAAAAACCCGGATGTTATTAAGGTGATTATGCGGGCAGGTGCTGACATTAATGATAGAGACCGAGCAGGAGCCACGCCATTAATGGTTGCATCTTTTAATAACCAAGTTCACGATGTTATTAAAGTCTTATTAGCGGCTGGGGCGCAGGTGAATGCCAGAAACAAACAAGGCATGACACCGTTAATGTATGCTGCAGGCTTTAACAAAAATCCATTTATTATCAGGGCGTTAGTGGGAGCAAAGATCAATGTTGGCGATAAAAAAGGTGTGACACCTCTAATGTATGCCTCTAAATACAACCAAAACCCTGCTATTGTTGAAACCTTATTAGCAGTAGGTGCAGATATTGGTGCCAAAGATCATGCTGGCAAAATAGCAGCCGATTACATGAAATATAATAATTATTTAAATATCACTCCGGTTTATCAGCGGTTGAAAAAAGGTACGTAACACATAACGTAAATAGCTGCCAATTTAAATATTGTCTGCCGCAAGTTATTTTAGTGTTTTTTGTCTTTTAATTTTTTGGATAGCTATTTGTCCATCTGATATGATCCGATGATGTAGTCAATCTAAAATAACTAGTTACTTAAAGCTTTAAGGAGGTGCCGCAATGCTAAGCGACAAATTGACAGCAGCATTAAATCAGCAAATCAATCTTGAATTTTATTCGTCAAATTTATATTTGCAGATGAGTTCCTGGTGCATCATGAATAGCCTTGATGGTTGTGGTAAATTTTTTCGTCAGCATGCTGATGAAGAAAGAGTGCATATGCAAAAACTGTTTGATTACGTTAACGAGACAGGTTCATATGCAGTGCTTGGTGCTATAGAAAATGTGCGTTCTAATTTTGATTCTATTGTTGATGTTTTTACAGAAACCTATTCTCATGAAAAGTTTGTTACTAAAAAAATTAATGAGTTAGTCAGTGTTGCTTTTGGCGAAGGTGATTTTTCCACGTTTAATTTTTTGCAGTGGTATGTTGCTGAACAGCATGAAGAAGAGCAGTTATTCAAATCTGTTCTGGATAAAACGGATCTTATTGGAACGGCAGGCAACGGTTTATTTTTTATTGATAAGGAGATTGAGCAGGTATACCTAAGCAGAAATCAGTTACCAGTAGCACCCCAATAGTTTTATCATATTATGAATGACAAATTACAAGTTATATGCTGGATTCTGGGTACCATTGCTACATCAATAATGCTTTTGATGGCGATAACTGGTTTACTGTTAAATCATAGCGCTGATCTAAAATTAGACAAGAAGTATCTGACATGGAGCTGGTTGCTTGATCACTATGGAATCAGCACAAAACGACCAGATGTTGTTTATTTATTAGATCGAAAAGTTGTATCTCAGTTTGGTAAACAAATATTCATTGGTGCTACGCCGATTATCAGGTCAGAACAAAAGATAATAGGCGGGGTTACCCTTAATGACATTACTGTTGTTGCTACCCGTAATGCACTATTGTTATTTGATGTGGATGGTCGTTTTATTGAAAGAATAGACAGTTATGCTGGCGGTTTACCATTTGACATCCAGAATATCGGCTTATTTCATGGTCAGCCGGTTGTACAGACACGCGATGGATTATGGCGTGGTGATTTCATTCTGGAGAATTGGGAGAATTTGTCATTGCAAGGTGTTACATGGAGTAAACAGCAGCGCATGCCAGAAAGCATCAGAATAAGAATAAACAGTCATTTTTACGATCAAGGCATAACTTATGAAGAGTTTTTGCATGATGTACATAATGGCTTTATTTTGCAGCGTTATGGTACTTGGTTGGTTAATATATGGTGGCTGCTAATACTCGGCTTTTCAGCTATCTATTCATGGCGATTCTTAAGTTTGCTCAACCGCCGCTTTGATGCGAAATAGCAATTTTCCTTATCTGCCAAGAGATTTTATTCAAACTCAGGAAGGCTTGTTGTTTGCAGTAGTCTGCGCTGAGCCGCAGGATGGCAAAGTCGGCTGTTTTTTACGCTACATGCCCACAGAAAATGGCTGGCAAAAAGTGAATACTGACGAGGCTAATCGCTTATTAAAGCAACGTTATCGCCATTATTGCTATACTTCAGCACAGTTTGATGCGACGTTTCATGGGGTAGCAACTGATGCGATTATCAGCCATTACCAACCAGAAAACCGACTAAAGCAGTTGTTAAAGCTCGATCCAGCTGATGATATTGAGCAGAAATTACATAAACTTGTTGCTATTTTGGCGCGTTATGGTGCCTGTAAAGACAGTTTAGGTGTCACTGGATCAATGTTAATTAATCAACAATGGTCGCATTCGGATATTGATCTTGTGGTATATGGTCGTGATTTTTTTCTTAAGGCACGCAAGGCAGTAAGTTTAGCAATAGCCGATGCAGCATTGGATGATCTGGACATATTTTTCATGCGGGATCATTATGACCGTCGTTTACCTGCACTTAGTTTTGCTGAGTTTGCCTGGCATGAGCGCCGCAAACTGAACAAGGCAGTGATTGATGGCTGTAAATTTGATCTGGGTATGGTGTGTTTGAGCGATGAACTTAAGTCAGACAATGATCGCTATTATAAGCAGGGCACGACAACCATTACAGCAAGAGTAGTTGATGATCTTCATGCCTTTGATTTTCCTGCCCGTTATCGTATTGACAATGGCTTATTGCCAGAAATATTAGCGTTTACTCATACCTACGTGGGGCAGGCAAAAACTGGCGAGTTGATTGAAGCAAAAGGTACAGTAGAGCATAATCAAACAACAGGACAGCATCAGCTTATTGTTGGCTCAAGCCGAGAGGCATTAGGTGATTACATAAAAGTGATTAACAGATAAAAATTTCATAAGAATGCCAGGCGCTTATCCTGTAAGCTTGTGTGTAGACTTTTGGCCCAAAAATTAGGAACAAAACTAGTACATCCATGTTCTAGTCTTGTTGTAGAGGAGCGTGGCGCTAATACTTTATTTTTCCTGGCGCTTTGACTTGTTCCATTAAGTCATTATTCCATTTACCCTTCACAACAACATGAGCAGCGGCACCTAACAGTATGGACTCAATCAAATTATGGTTAACATAAGCATAAGTGCCGGGCTGCTTAAATGTGTAGATCATAGCAGCCGACTCGCCACCAAAAACAGGCCAGGTTTCACGATTAGTTAATGGTTTGTCATCAAATCCGCCACCATGGTAGAACAAATCAGCATGACCACCAATGAGATGAACGCGGGTATCTCTATTGGCTTGTGAGTGAATAAACAACACCGTTTCGCCAACATTGGCAGTCATAGCACCTTTGCCTGTTAATGCCCCAACTTTTCCATTGAATGTGATGTGTGTTGGCATCTGGCCTTTCATAACCTCCAGTGTATCCCCCATTGCACTAATGGGCCCATTGTATCGCTTATACTGACCCTTGCTATCTTTAGGCACATACCAGTCTTGCTCACCAATATAATAGGCTTTGTCATAATTGACTAACTGGCCATGTTCATCTTTTAAGCCATCACGCGGTAATATCATAATAGCGCCATTCATGCCTGATACTACATGCCATGGAATCATTACCCCACCCGGTGCGCAGTGATAAACAAACACACCTGCTTTTGTTGCCTTAAAACGTAAAACTACCTCTTGACCAGGCGCAACTCCGGTTAAAGTGCCGCCCCCCATTGCCCCAGTAGATGCATGAAAATCTATATTGTGTAGCAGTGTATTCTTGCTAGGGTTTTTAAGGGTAAGCTCAATATAATCGCCAACATGAGCAACAATCATTGGGCCTGGATTAGAGCCATTAAAGGTCATGGCTTGCACAAAAACGCCTGGTGCTATTTCCATTTCTTTCTCAACAATCGTCATTTCTACTGCAATGATCTTTGGCTTGCCTTTTGCCACTTGATCGTGTTGTGGTAAAAATGGTGGCGCAACTAATACCTGCTTTACTTGCTCCAGATCGGTTGCCTGTGAGTTAACCCCTACCTCATAATCTGCTAGACCACCAGTCTTTTCAGCGGCAAGGGCTATATTATTTTCCATTGATATGGCAATGACCAATACGGCTAATAATTGTATAGTTGTTTTGCTCATTTTCCTCTCCTCAATAAAATTTAGTATTAAAAGATACATTTAATTTATATCTTTAAGGACACCCTATCATAAAAAAATAAAAGATGCAAATAAAATATATCTTTTTTAGAGACAGGAATAAAAAGCATCTGTTTTGCCCACCCATTGCGCCGTCATGGATGAAAAATTTATTCGTTATACTTAAAGGATTAACTGTTCAAACTGCAGGAGCTGCTTGAAACTAAATTTGATATACGTTAATGTATCTGGCGGGGTAGCAATTCCATTCTTCGTGTTGATTAATAACAAATCTTGATTCGTTTGAGATTGATTGGTCACTGTCTCGTGGGCATTTGGACTCATCTTTGTGCGGGCAGCCAACCGCTTGCTGAGGCCGATCAAACAAACGGACAATCTGTAGTTTGTTAGTCAGATCGTGACTGGTAGCCATATTGATTAATGATGGTTTTATCAGCCCCGGGTGCTAATAATGCGTTAACCTTGGAAGGTCGTTGTTAGCTCTGCCGCTAATATCAACGGAGCATCGCTCCGCGATAAGGTAGTGCTACAAGAAGCCAGCAACAGGCAACTGGTAATCAGTACAAGTCTGGTGTTGATGGCAGTTTTTAGGGCTTGTGTAATCGTGATTTTTAATACATAAACTGATTAAATCAAATCAGTTTATTGCTGCCTGCTTTCCATACATGTAGCGATAAGTAAGTTCTGTATGGAGCAAAGCGTTCTGCAATGTTCTGCAGAGCGACATCGTAGCCGTATATTTTTCTGATGCCATTAATGATAGCCAGATCAGATGCAGGTAATATATCAGGCAGGCGACAATAAAAGATAGCAAACATATCAGCAGTCCATTGTCCGCAACCCCATACAGCACAAATAATCCGACTTATCTGTTCGTGACTCTGGCTTGTTATATCGTCTGGTATTAATTGGTTAAGCAAGGCATCTTTCACACAAAAAATTGCTTTTAGTTTGTTGGGAGAAATACCTGTCGCTCTTAATTTATTGGTATTTTCTGCACTGAAAATAGTTTGTATATCCTGATCATCATTTAGTGAAATGGCAACTACCTTTTGCCATATAGCGTTGGCAGATTTATATGAAAGCTGCTGACTGATAATCGTTTTGGCTAAGAATAAGAAAATATCACTGCCGTTATCTTTTTCCAGTTTTATCACTCCATTCTTTTTAAGAATAGCAAGCAAGTTATCATTATATTGTAATGACTTATCAAGCAGATAATGATGAATATCTATCGCTTTCATTGGGCTTTTTAATGTTTTCAGTGTATTTATAATTTGTAACTTTCAGTGGAAAAATCAACTTTGCTTGCTTTTCTAGTATGTTTATACCCAACCTTTAAGTTTTTAGTTGTTCCGATGGGTCTACTTATCAGTTTTCAAGTTCGTCATAGGGATTGTAGCTCCATAATTTATTTGGTGTCAGCCGCTATAGAAGAAATCAATAACTTAAAGCAAAGCATTGCATTACTCCCATTCAATCGTTGCTGGTGGTTTGCCTGAAATATCATAAGTAACGCGGGAAATGCCAACAACTTCGTTAATAATTCGGTTAGAGACGCGATCAAGAAAATCATAAGGCAGTTGCGCCCAACGAGCGGTCATAAAATCAATAGTTTCAATTGCACGTAATGAGATAACATAACTATAACAGCGATTATCACCTATGACGCCAACAGATTTAACTGGTAAAAATACCGCAAATGCTTGGCTAGTTTGCTGATAAAGATCATGTTTTTTTAACTCATCAATAAATATATAATCAGCTTGACGTAAAAGATCAGCATATTCTTTTTTAACCTCCCCTAAAATCCGTACACTGAGGCCTGGACCAGGAAATGGATGGCGATAAACAATATCATGTGGCAGGCCAAGCTCAATCCCTAGTTTGCGCACTTCATCTTTAAATAATTCACGTAACGGTTCAAGTAGTTTTAATCGCATGTAATCGGGCAGACCACCTACATTATGATGCGTTTTTATCACCTGTGCTTTTCCTGTTTTTGCCGCAGCAGACTCAATAACATCAGGGTAGATAGTGCCTTGCGCTAACCACTTAACATCATTGATCTTGTTAGCCTGTTGTTCAAATAAATCAATAAAGACCTGGCCAATAATCCGTCGTTTGTTTTCCGGATCATGTTCACCAGCAAGGGCGTTTAGAAAAGTGTGTTCTGCATCAACGCGAATCACCTTAATGCCCATATGTTTGGCAAACATGGACATGATTTCATCACCTTCATGTTGGCGAAGCAGACCATTATCAATAAAAACACAGGTGAGTTTTTCGCCGATAGCGCGGTGCAATAATGCGGCAACGACAGAAGAATCAACCCCACCTGAGAGTCCCAGTAATACCTGATCTGAACCAATTCGTTGGCGAATATTCATGATGCTGTCATCAATAATATGCGCAGGTGTCCACCGCGTTTTGCAGGCACATATTTTAGTGATAAAGCGTTCAAAAATAAGTTTTCCTTGCTTGGTATGGGTTACTTCAGGATGAAACTGCAGACCATAAAATCTACGCTTTTCATCAGCCATACCAGCAAAAGGAGCGTTATCTGTGCTGGCGATAACCTTAAAACCCTGCGGGATTTTTGCCACCCTGTCACCATGACTCATCCATACATCAAGTAGATTGCCCTCTTCTTGGCTTTTATAGTCTGTAATGTCGCTTAATAAGGCGGAATCGCCATGAGTACGAATTTGTGCATAGCCAAATTCACGCCGCTTTGCTGATTCAACCTGGCCGCCCAATTGTACTGCCATAATCTGCATGCCATAGCAAATACCCAGCACTGGGATATCTGCTGTAAATATCTTATGCGGCGGCGCAGGTGTCTTGCCAACAGTAGCAGATTCAGGGCCGCCCGACAGAATAATCCCTTTAGGGTTGAACGATTTGATGCCGGCATCGCTGATTTCGGGGCCTGCTAATTCACAATAAACACCTGCCTCGCGGATACGGCGAGCAATCAGTTGTGTGTACTGCGAGCCAAAATCAATGACAAGAATACGATGGTCATGAATGGAGCTATTCATGCCGCCTGTTATATCAAGATTGTATGACAAGGTCAGCTCAGACGATAGTTCGGTGCTTCTTTGGTAATGATGACATCATGTACATGGCTTTCACGCATACCAGCAGATGTGACGCGAATAAACTGAGACTTGGTACGCATTTGTTCAATTGTCGCTGCGCCAGTGTATCCCATACTGGCGCGAATACCACCCAATAGTTGA
This sequence comes from Methylophagaceae bacterium, assembly GCA_965199725.1. Taxonomy (GTDB): domain Bacteria; phylum Pseudomonadota; class Gammaproteobacteria; order Nitrosococcales; family Methylophagaceae. The sequence continues at coordinate 548,517 of OZ241321.1, read as the reverse complement.
TGGATAACAGGGGCAAGGCGACCCTTAAAAGGGGTACGCCCTTCAATGCCTTCGGGTACTAATTTGTCGGGCTCGCTAGATTCCTGGAAATAACGGTCACCAGATCCTTGCTGTTTCTGCATGGCAGCTAATGAACCCATACCCCTATAGGCTTTATATGCTCGTCCCTGAAATAGCTCAACTTCACCGGGTGCTTCTTCTGTACCAGCGAGTATACTGCCTAACATAATGGTATGTGCACCCGCCGCCAGTGCTTTGGCAGCATCACCAGAATAGCGAATGCCACCATCAGCAATTATAGGTATGTCCTTACCTACCAGTGCTTCGGCCACATTGCTGATAGCAGTGATTTGTGGCACGCCAACACCGGCAACAACCCGTGTAGTACAAATTGATCCCGGTCCTATACCAACCTTAACAGCATCAACGCCAGCTTCTGCCAACGTTAACGCTGCCTGCCCAGTAGCAATGTTACCGCCAATTAATTGTATATGTGGATAATTGCCTTTGATCCAATGAATATAATCTAATACACGCTGAGAGTGACCATGAGCAGTATCAACGACAATCACATCAACACCTGCTTCAACTAATGCAGTCACTCGGTTCTGGCTTTCAGCACCAGTGCTGGTTGCTGCACCAACACGTAATTGTTGATGTTCGTCTGTTGATGCCAGGGGATTGTCGGTTGCTTTTTTAATATCCTTGACGGTGATCATGCCTTTTAAGTGAAAGTCATCATCAACTACTAATACTTTTTCAATACGATGGGTATGCAGTAATTTTATCACTTCATCGCGATCAGCATTTTCTTTCACAGTCACCAGATTTTCTTTGGTGGTCATTACTGATGAGACCAGATTTTCATAATGTGTTTCAAAATGTAAATCACGGCTGGTAACAATACCGACTAGATCATTGCCATCAACAACTGGCAGGCCAGAAAACTTTTTCGTACGGGTCAATGCAACCACTTCACCGATTGTAGCAGTTGGGTGAATGGTGACAGGGCTGCGCACCACACCACTTTTGAAGCGTTTTACCTTACGTACTTCATTGGCTTGCTGTTCAATGGTCATATTTTTGTGCAACACGCCAAGCCCGCCTTCCTGGGCCATAGTAATTGCCACCCGGCTTTCGGTTACGGTATCCATAGCCGCAGATAATAGCGGGATATTGATGGTAATGTCGCGTGTTAATTGTGTGGTCAGGTTGGCATCACGCGGCATGACGTTAGAGTGCGCGGGGAGTAGCAACACGTCATCAAAGGTAAGCGCCTGTTCTGCAATTTCCATGGATCATATCCTGATATTACATGCTATTATCAGTAACAATTATATCAGGTTTTCTTAACTATTTATGGTAGCGGGTGGCGACAAAGCGCTGGCAGTACGATCTGTCAAGGAAATATATGCCGTTTCACGTGTTGTGCGTGAAGCCCGTGGCATATTAGAAGGTACATTTCCACTGATATGGGTGGAAGGTGAGGTGTCTAATCTTGCTATTCCAGCATCGGGTCATATTTATTTTACCTTAAAGGATGAGCTTGCCCAGGTGCGTTGTGCGATGTTCCGCAACCATAACCAAAAATTGCGTTTTACTCCGCAAAATGGCATGCAGTTATTGTTGCGCGCACGCGTCACACTGTATGAACTGCGAGGTGAATTCCAGTTAGTTGCAGAACACATAGAAGAAGCAGGTAGCGGTGCATTACAACGCGCTTATGAGGCGCTAAAGCAGCGTCTGGGCAAGCAGGGTTTATTTGATAAGACGCATAAGCGACTATTACCAGCTTTTCCCAGTAGTATAGGGATTATATCTTCACCTGATGCTGCCGTAGTACATGATATTTTAACGGTATTAAATCGTCGTTTTCCTGCTGCCACTGTTATTTTGTATCCAGTTGCCGTACAGGGCGAAGAATCAGCAAGGCAAATTGCGGATGCTGTTTTAGTCGCGAATAAGCGCCGCGAATGTGATGTGCTTATCATTAGCCGAGGAGGCGGTTCATTGGAAGACTTATGGAGCTTTAATGATGAAAAATTAGCGCATGTGGTTTTTGCATGTACGATACCAACTGTCAGCGCTGTTGGTCATGAAATTGACTTTACGATTATTGACTTTGTTGCAGATGTAAGGGCGCCAACGCCATCGGCCGCCGCAGAAATAGTGGCGCCTAACAGAATAGAATGCCTGAATAATATTAACGATTATGGTCGTCGCTTACGGTTATTAATGCGCCATTATCTAGACAACCAGCAGCAGCATATCTACCAGTTGCGTCAACGATTATTGCATCCAAATGTCCAGATTAATCAGCAAATGCAACGACTTGATCGTTTAGCAGAACAATTACAGCTTGGGTGGATTCAGGTGGTAAAATCAAAACAACAGCAACTTAGCTTTTGGCGTATGAGATTGAAACATCCACAGGATAAAATTACCATTGAAAAAGTTAAGCTAGAGCAGATTAATAGGCGATTACATAATATCATACAGCAGGTATTGCAACGATATAAAGCGCATTTAAGTCGGCAAATACACACATTAAAATTGGTAAGTCCATTAAATACATTGGAGCGCGGTTATAGCATTACCACATTAGATGACACTGGACGTGTGTTAAGATCGGCTGCTGATGCCCAGCCAGGGGATTCTGTTAATGTGCGCCTGCAACATGGTAGGCTTGATTGCCAGATAAAAAATGTAAGCCATGATTAAATTATTACTAATACCATTGTGTTTACTGCTGCCTGGTTTAACATCAGCAATACCATTACCGCAGGAGTCTGCTGTGCCTGGTGGTGTGGTGGTGATACCCCTTGATATTATCACAGAAGAAAAACCAGCGGTAAGCTACCAAGGACAACGGGTCATGGTTGTCAAAAAACAGCAGCAATGGTTAGCTGTTGTTGGTATTTCACTTGACGCAAAAACGGGTAAGCAGATATTGTTGGTAACATCACAAGGCCAGAGCCGACAAGTTAATTTTACGATTGCAGATAAAAGCTATCCTACTGAACATATTAAACTTAAAGATAAGCGCAAAGTTAATCCTGATCAATACGATATGAAGCGGATTAATGCTGAAAAGTTAACAATGAACATAGCGTTAACGCATTGGATGGAGCAGCAGCATGTACCCATGAATTTTATCTGGCCAGTAACAGGCCGTATTAGTGGGCTATTTGGTCGCAGACGCGTGTTTAATGGTCAATCACGGCGTCCCCATAGCGGTATGGATATTGCTGCACCAATCGGTACAGCAATTTATGCTCCTGCTGATGGCATTGTCAGGGATACAGGCAATTATTTTTTCAATGGCAAAATGGTATCCATTGATCACGGTCAGGGGTTAATCACCATACTTTGCCATATGAATAGTATTGGCGTTCAGTCAGGTAGCGCCATTAAACAGGGTGATATTATAGGTACAGTAGGCATGAGCGGACGGGCGACAGGGCCACATTTACACTTTGGGGTTAGCCTGAATAACAACCGTGTTAATCCGCGTTTATTTTTGCCAAAACAATAAGTTTGCTGTTGCTTTGATGCATTGCATTAGCGACTATATGAAACCGAAAATTTAACTATTCATATTATTGCATAAAGGTCTTGCATGGCTGGGCTATGTTGTATTGCGCATAAGTAGCGGCGCTGTCGATACATGCCATTGTGCTTAATCCGATACTGTTATGTGCCCTAAGCATCTTGCTTTTGTCCCCGTAAACTACTCGTTTTGTCTGTTACTGTCATGACAATGTTTTTGTTATTACTCCATGTTAGTAACATCATTACCATTTGTTACTGGAGCAGCATTATTTCATAGTCATTTTTGACGATCCATGCATCGATTATAAGTTATTAAAATACAAGGATAAGAATGATGATCTGCATCTATTTGAACTCACTTATGATCCCAGTGAGCATAAAGATACATATACACAGGAAAAGGAAATAACCGAAAGACTTATCAGCGGTATAGACAATTTAAGCATTCAGTTGAAAGTGCTGTTGGCTTAGGATTAATAAAGTGATAATTTAGGTTGCGTTTTTGTAGCGAAACTAAAGTTATATTATTGTAGATGATAATAAAGCGTGATATCCTTTTAAAGGGTTGTTTGCTTAACCTGCTTATAAGGATGTAGCAGCGATATATCACCTGTTTTGCTGGCTTTGAGATTTGGGAGAATAAAGATAATGATAAGATTATTTTTGCTAGTTATTACGCTTTTGTTTGTGCCAATAAGTTACGCAGCTGTTACATTTAAGTGTAATAATGGGGACGGTATGATCTATTTTACTGACAAGCGCTGTGAAGACAATGATCAGAAAACGATGCTTAACCCGAAAACTGCTAAAGCATTACCTCAGAAAAGCGCTGGTAATTTTGCCGTTAGACATTACCAGCCAGAACCATCTGTTCAATATTTGCCAATTCCCGAATAAGTGCTATATTTAAGCATATATTAGGCCTGAAGATTTTACAATAAAACAGCCTCTCAATTTATCATGGCTGCACGTATAGTATAAATTAAAAAAATTATTGATGCGGTATTTATTCACATTAAATAGGCAAGTTATCATGACAAGTATTAATATTGGGGGTGGGAGCGAGGCAAAAACAGTCTAAAATGGGGACGACCATTGTTACAGGTTTACCTTAATTGAGCTATTGGTTGTGCTGCCATTATTGTTGTATTGGCAACAATTGCGGTGCGTGGTTTAAAACAAAATGCACACAAGGCTACTTTTTCTGAGGTTACTTTAGTTAGCTCCCATTAAAACCGCTATTGACGTGTGCACTAGGACTAGAAAATATAATCTGCACTCACGTCAACGATGCAAGTGTGTAAGTGCTTTGACAAATGCCAAAAATGCTGCTAATGCTCCCCCGAGGGTTAAGACAGTATTCATCTGGGCTTAGAATGGTGTGGGCGTGTCTATGTTACGGCAAGTAAGTGAAGGAGAGCGGGTAATAATATTGATTATTCAATTGAAGGCACTTGGGCTGCTGATGGCAAGACTAGTTGAAAAGAACCCCATAGCAGTAGCACCTGTATTGTCAAGAATCTCTGTTAATTGCTAACAATGGTCGCTTTTTGTTAACATAAATACAGTCCTGTCACAGATAAGTATAGCCTTTGTTTTTTTGTAGATAGATCTTTTCTGCAATCACGCTGAGTACAGTATAGCCAAGTAGCCATACTTAGCGTAATGGCTGTTTTCCATGTATGCAATAAAGCAGGTGCGTAATCTTGATATTGTTACCATCTAGGATATTAAAGTTCATTATTTCTTTACTTGCCCGTTTTTTATTAGCTTGGTTTACAAGAGGAATAGCAGGCAAGGCGATAAAGAAGACAGCCCAGTATCTCAAAGATAAATTATTGGGCTGAAAAAAACTAAATTGCCAATATTATTTATCGTTCCAGCAGCCAGAGCAGATCGTTTTTATCCAAATCAGGAAAATGCTTACTTATAAGTTTATCCAGATCGGTCTCAAATGCTGATCGTTGTTTTGCGCTTATTGCTGGTTTATTGGCAGAATCTATTTTTGCCTCAGTAATCATACCTGCGCCAACAGTTGCGTTGTCCAATCTATCAATAATAATAAATGCCCCAGTATGGCGGCTTTCCTGATAGCTATCAAATACCACCGGTTTATTTAATGAGAATATACAGTGACCAATTTCATTTAATTGTAATTCACTGGCATCATGCTTGGCGAAGGTAGCAATATCAGTTCTGCTGGTAATGCTAGTTAACTCACCTAAGCTGTCATTAACGCCTACCTTGAAGCGATAATTTTTGCCGACTGTCAGGGGCGTTTCTGCCATCCATACTACAGTAGCAGTAAACTGGTTGGCAATATAAGGCAGATTGTAACGATTAACAATCATATCGCCGCGACTGATATCAATTTCATTTTCCAGCGTGATGGTTAGTGCGTCACCTGCAATAGCTTCGTCTAACCTACCATCATAGCTGATCAATGCTTTTATAGTGCTATCAGTGCCAGAGGGCAGTACAGTAATTTTGTCACCAGCATGTAACACACCGGCAGCTAATGTACCGCAATATCCACGAAAATTAGCATTAGGGCGGTTAACGTATTGCACAGGAAAGCGAATAGCATTGCTATTGGCGGTAGTAGTAATATCAATTGTTTCTAATAAATAGAGCAAGGGATTGCCCTGATACCATGTTATGTTGGTGCTTTTATGCACAACATTATCGCCGTTAAGTGCTGATAGCGGCACAAAGTGTACATCAGTTATGTTCAGCTTATCTGCAATGCTTTGGTACTCGTTACAAACAGCGTTATAGATGTGCTCGCTATAATTAATTAAGTCCATTTTATTAATAGCAACAATAATATGGTTGATGCCCAATAGTGATGCAATATAGCTATGGCGACGGGTTTGGGTTTGTACGCCTTGGCGTGCATCAATCAAAATAACAGCTAAATCGCAGTTTGATGCTCCTGTTGCCATATTACGCGTGTATTGTTCATGGCCTGGCGTATCAGCAATGATGAATTTGCGTCTGGTGGTAGAAAAATAACGATAGGCGACATCAATGGTAATGCCTTGTTCGCGTTCTGCTTGCAAGCCATCAACCAATAATGCTAAATCAACGTTATCCCCTGTTGTTCCTGATTTGACGCTATCTTTGGTTACAGTGGCAAGCTGATCTTCATAAATCATTTTTGAGTCAAACAGCAGGCGACCAATTAACGTGCTTTTACCGTCATCAACGTGTCCACAGGTAAGAAACCTGAGTATTTCTTTATTTTCATGCTGTTGTAAATAGGCATTAATATCAGTATAGATTAGACTGTTTGCCTGATAATTACTGTTCATGTCCATCAGAAATAACCCTCTTGTTTTTTCTTCTCCATTGAGTCTGCTTCATCGTGATCAATAGCGCGCCCTTGTCGTTCTGATGTTGTGGTCAGCAGCATTTCCTGAATGATGGCAGGCAGGGTGTCAGCTTTTGATGCCACTGCGCCAGTCAAGGGATAGCACCCCAAGGTTCTGAAGCGCACTTTCTCCATTTTTGGTTTTTCTCCTTTAGCAAGCCGCATTCTGTTATCATCCACCATAATTTTTAGACCATTACGTTCAACAATAGGCCTTTCTGCTGCGTAATACAAAGGCACAATCGGAATAGTTTCCAGATAGATATATTGCCAGATATCCAATTCGGTCCAGTTAGATAGTGGAAAGACACGAATGCTTTCGTCTTTGCTGATTTTGCTGTTATAAATATGCCATAATTCGGGACGTTGCCTTTTTGGGTTCCAGCGGTGCTTACGGTCACGAAATGAATATACGCGTTCTTTCGCCCGCGATTTTTCTTCATCCCGCCGCGCACCCCCAAAGGCAGCATCAAAACTATATTGGCCTAACGCCTGCTTTAAGGTATCAGTTTTCATGATGTCAGTGTATCTGGCATGATCAAAGGGGTTAATACCATCCTTGACACCCTGTTGGTTGATTTGCACCAACAGTTTCAAGCCCAATTCTTTTACCCGTCTGTCGCGGAAGGCGATCATCTCCTTAAACTTCCAAGTTGTATCAACATGCAGTAAAGGAAAAGGCGGCCTAGCTGGTGCGAATGCTTTCATTGCTAGATGAAGCATCACCGCTGAATCTTTGCCTACAGAATATAACATAACAGGATTAGCAAATTCGGCGACAACCTCACGCATGATATAGATACTTTCTGCTTCTAGTTGTTTTAAGTGTGTTCGTTTGTTAGCCATTTTCTCTTCTACTTGTTCAATTTAACATGTAAGCCGCATTCTTTACTTGCAGGGTTTTCCCACCACCAGCGACCAGCACGAACATCTTCGCCCACGGTGATTGCTCGTGTGCACGGTTCGCAGCCAATACTGGCATATCCTTTATCATGTAGGGCGTTATAGGGTACATCAAACGCTCTGATATAAGTCCAAACATCATTATCAGACCATTCTATTAGCGGGCTGAATTTTTGCAGGCCGTGATCATCATCACGCTCCGAAACAGGTATCTCTCTCCGAGTTACAGCTTGTGCTCGGCGCATACCAGTAAGCCATGCCTTTTTACCTGTCAACGCAACCTTAAGGGGTCTTACTTTGCGTATGTCACAGCATTGCTTACGCAATTCAACACTATCATAAAATGCATTAAGTCCTTTTTCTGACACATATGCTTCAACATCAGCGCTATCAGGAAAATAAACTGCTACCTTTTGCTTATAATGCAAGTTTGCTTGTTGCATTAACTTGTACGTTTCTTGCGGTATCCGCTTAGTATCAAGAGTAAAAATTTCAATTTCTGACGCAAATTTGCAGATCAAATCCATCAATACCATATCTTCGGCACCATAACTTGATGCCAAAGTAGCTGGCATGTATGCGCTTATAATGTTTGCTAATATCTGCTTAACATCATCAATTTTTGCAGTCAGTTGTTTGTTAATTTCGACCATGTTCATAAATTTATTTATGTTATTGTCAAACTGCTAATCCGCCTGACTAACATGTTAACCGTACGCCAACAGCCCGTTATGCAGGCATTTAATTCCTACCAGTAATAATATTACTGCTAACAATGGCCTCATTACCCTGTCAGATGTTTTTACACCTATATGGCTGCCAATATAAATGCCAGGCAATGAACCCAGTATTAAAAGCACTAGCAATGACCAGTCAACCGTTCCAACTGTTGAATGCCCCAGGCCAGCAATGGCAGTTAGCGGCACAGCATGGGCAATATCAGTGGCAACTATTTCTGTTGCTTTCATGTTGGGATACAAAAATAGCAAAATAGCTGCTCCAATTGCGCCTGCGCCAACAGAGGATATAGTAACCATCACCCCAAGTGCAGCACCGGCAAAAATGGTTGACCATAAGGTATGTTGTTGATTTTGGCGCAGCTTGTACAGGGTTAATGCGATAGGGTGGTTGTCACGCGTTTGTAAAAGACCGGCAAGATAACCTTTCAACAGCAATGCGCTTGAAGTGCAAATTAACATTACCCCTAATGTTGCGGTAATGAATCCGCTGTGTTGGCCTTCATTAATACCCGCTACCTTTAGTCCCCATAATGTAACGAGTGTCGCTGGAATACTGCCTATTGCCAATATTTTAACGATTTTCCAATTAACCACACTATGGCGCCAATACGCCCACACACCGCCTAATTTAGTGATAGCAGCAAATAATAAGTCAGTGCCGACCGCTACAGCCGGTTGCACTGAAAAATAAAAAATCAATATCGGTGTCATCAGAGAGCCGCCACCTACACCTGTCATACCTACCATAATACCAACCAATAGCCCTGCCAATGTGTATCCCCACTCCATCATGTGTAAAATACTAAAGTCCAGATTAAAAATGAAAAATTGTATCATTTTGTTATATTCTATCAAAAACTATTGTATTCTATCTATATAATAAAAAATTATATGAAATTACAGCAACTAAAATATGTACGAGAAATTGTCCGCCAGGGTATGAGTGTATCTGCCGCAGCTAATGCGTTGCATGCTTCCCAGCCGGGTATCAGCAATCAGGTGCAACAATTAGAAGATGAGCTTGGCTTAAAAATATTTGAACGTCATGGCAAGCGGCTAACCAATTTAACGCCTGTAGGTCGTGATGTAGCAGATATGGCTGATCGTGTTTTACTTGACGTTGATAATATTGGTCAGCTTGCAGCTGATAATAATAATGATCAGGTAGGCACATTATCTATTGGCACTACCCATACCCAAGCACGTTATGCTTTACCTTTCGCCATTAAAAAGTTTACCAAACGTTACCCTGATGTGCGCTTAAACATGGTGCAGGGAACGCCTACTGAAATTGCTGAAATGGCGGCAACAGGGCGGGTTGATATTGCTATTGCAACAGAAGGGCTGGCACAATTTAGTGCCTTGGCTATATTGCCTTGTTACGATTGGAATCGCTCAGTGGTTGTTTCCCCTGATCATCCGTTATTAACCGAGGAAATGTTGTCACTAGAGGCTATCTCTCGTTATCCGTTATTAACCTATGTAATGGGATTTACTGGTCGCGCACAGCAAGACAAGGCTTTTACCGATAAAGGCGTTAAGCCTAATGTTATTTTCACTGCCACTGATGCTGATGTGATTAAAACCTATGTTGAGATGGGATTAGGCGTTGGTATTATCGCCAGTATGGCGTTTGATGAGATAAAAGACTCACCACTAAAAGCAGCTGACGCCAGTCATTTATTTCACCCCAGCACCACTCATCTTGGCATTAAACGTAATCATTATCTGCGTAAGTTCAGTTATGACTTTATTGCGTACTTGGCACCGCACCTTACCCGCGAGGTCGTTGAGCAGGCTATTACATCAAATTAACGATTTGGTGTATTACTTACACTACCAAGGTAACAGATCGCCATTGGTATGCCAGAACGAGCCACTGTTCTCCAAGGTTAGTTCATCCATTCTATTCAATAATCCTGATACTGACTCATCAGCACTTATCAAGCCGCTATGACTAGTCATATCTGTTCGTACCCATCCAGGATGCAATATAGCTACTGCAATACTGCGTGGTTTCAGATCAATAGCCAATGATTTACTTGCTGCATTAACTGCTGCTTTAGACATGCGGTAGCCGTAACTACCCCCTGAATTATTATCAGCGATGGAACCCATGCGGCTGGTAATGATACCCACCTTGCTGTTTTGGCTTAAATTGCCTAGTAATGCATAGGTTGTCAGTAAAGGCCCCAGGCTATTGACGGCAAACATGCGTTTACAGCTGTCAATAGCACGTTCATCCAGTCCATTCATGGCAATACCATTGGCAATACCAGCATTATTAATCAGCCAATCAATATTTCGCCCTGACAGCTTGCTGGCTAAAGTTGACAGGCTATGTGGATCACTGACTTCAACATTTTCTATTACTTCCACATTGAGTCCATTAAGTGCTGGAGAACTATGACGACATGTGGCGATCACGTCAAAACTGCGCGCGTTCAGTTGTGTGCACAATTCAAGCCCAATGCCTCGGTTACTACCAGTGACTAATACTGTGTGCGTCATACTACTGTCTCCTTATGTTTTTAGAGTTTTAGTATATAGTTTCTGTCGTTATGATAAAACTATTATAGCATTAATGAATACTATCCAGAGGCTGCTACTCTGATTATATTAATAAACAAGGCCAGCATGGCGGGGTGGTATTGCTGGCTGGCTTAAAAGTAAAGATACAGATATTAGACTGGGTGTAATAATGATCGGCGCGGTCGGGTCAGTTTAGCTTTATTTTTTACTTCAAATGGGCCAGCGAGCAGATGATTATGCGTTCCACATTAGCACAGCACAAAAAGCCTGTAGGGGTAGAGAGAGGGGGGTAAAAATGAGCGGTGTATTTTTAGTTTAACAATCGCCTTATGCTTACCGTGTTGCTATAATGATTTAAGTTAAGGTCAGCATCAACATATGAATATGAAAGACACCAATATTGATTCAGCAGAAATTGCTAAATTTGATGATCTGGCCGCAGACTGGTGGAACCCTGATGGGCAGTCAAAGCCATTACATGATATTAATCCGCTAAGATTAGCTTATATCAGACGCCGTTGTGATCTTGCTGGTAAAAAAGTGCTGGATGTTGGTTGCGGGGGCGGCATTTTAACTGAGGCACTGGCTAAAAGCGGTGCCAATGTCACTGGTATTGATAACGCTAAGCAGGCGTTATCAGTTGCTGAGGCACACGCCTTAGGGGTTGGGCTTAATATTGATTATGCGCAGATAACTGTAGAGCAAAAAGCGCGGCAGGATGACGAACAATATGATGTTGTCTGTTGTATGGAGATGCTTGAGCATGTGCCAGAACCAGAATCAATCGTCCGGGCTTGTGCCCATCTTGTTAAACCCAATGGCCATATATTTTTTTCAACACTTAATCGCCATCCTAAGGCCTATTTTTTTGCTGTACTTACTGCCGAATATGTACTGAAACTTTTGCCAAAAGGTACACATGATTATCAGCGTTTTATTCGTCCTGCTGAAATGGCTAGTATCTGTCGCCAGCAGGCGAAGTTGCAGGTGCTTGATATAACCGGTATGAGTTATAATCCTTTATCTAAAAAATATACATTAGGCCAGGATGTACATGTTAATTACTTAATGTATTGCCAAAAATTAACCGTGTTGTGATAGTTAGTAGCATTTCTGCAGTCCTGTTTGATCTTGATGGTACGCTGGTTGATACCGCCCCTGATATTGCCTTTGCCTTAAATGCCTTATTACAAGAGCAGGATAAATTTACTTTGCCTTATGATAAAATTCGCGCTAATGTCAGTCATGGCAGTCAGGCTTTATTAGCGTTGGCGTTTGATATATCACCTGATCATACTGATTATCCTATTTTGCAGCAACGTCTCTACCAGCTTTATCAATATAATATTGCCCGTAATACATGTTTATTTGCTGGTATGGAAGCAGTACTTTCAACGTTGGAACAACGCTCTATCCCGTGGGGAGTCATCACCAATAAACCTGCACTTTTAACAGAGCTGTTATTGGCAAAGCTTAATTTGCTCGATCGTGCTGTCTGTGTTGTTAGTGGCGATACCACAGCATTTTGCAAACCTCACCCAGCACCAATGATCCATGCTTGTAATCTTATTAAAAAAAAGCCAGAGCAATGCGTTTATATTGGTGATACTGCGAGCGATATGAAGGCAGGTAAAGGTGTAAATATGCAAACAGTTGCTGCTCTGTATGGTTATTTGAGTGAGGATGATCATCCACAAAACTGGCAGGCTGATGCTACTATTTCTGCGCCTAAGGACATTTTACAATGGATTTAACCGTTACTTATGTTGTTTTATTGTTGCTTGCTACTTTAATTGGTGCCGGATTATCTTATTGGATTTGCCAGAGAAAAATCAGTGTATTAACTAGTCAGAAGGTTGAATTATCATTAAAACTGAAATTAGACCAACGCAATCAGGCGCAACTTGATGATGTCATAAGACAAGCTCAGCAAAAACTTGTCAATGAATTTAACGCGCTCTCAGACAAGGCGCTTAAGTCTAATAGTGATGACTTTCTAAAACTTGCAGAACAAAACTTAAAACGCTTTCAGAGCGAAGCTGAAACAGCACTAGATAGTAAGGAAAAATCGATACAGCAGCTTGTCAAACCAATAAACGAGGCATTGCAAAAAACTACCAGCCAGATTCATCAAATTGAGAAAGATAGGCAAAAAGATTATGGCAGTTTGCTTAGCACCATTGATGCAATGAATAAAAGTCAGCAGGACTTAAAACAAGAAACACAAAACCTAGTGCAGGCGCTACGCCGACCTGAAGTGCGTGGGCAATGGGGTGAAATGACTTTGCGGCGTTTGGCAGAATTAAGCGGCATGGTAGCACATTGTGATTTTTTTGAACAAGCACACACTGTTATAGAAAAAGGTGCCATTCGACCAGATATGATTGTAAAGTTGCCTGAAAATCGCGAGATTATTGTTGATGCCAAAACACCCCTAGATGCTTATTTATCGGCTATGCAAGCACAAGATGATGATACGCGACAGCGTGAATTAAAACGTCATGCTCAAAATATTCGCAAATGTGTTAGAAATTTATCCAGCAAAAGCTATTGGGCTGAATATAGCGGCTCTCTTGGGTTTATTGTCCTATTTATTCCTGGTGAGCAATTTTTATCTGCGGCGTTACAAATTGACACCACATTGTTCGAAGACAGTATGCGCAACAATATCATTTTAGCGACACCTACCAATTTTATGGCGTTGTTGCACGTTGTCTCTTATGGCTGGAAGCAGCAGGTGCTGGCAGAAAACGCCATGGAGATACGTGATCTTGGTGAAAATTTGTATAAGCGGTTAGCCGTATTTAGTGACCATCTACATAAACTGGGCAAAAGTCTTACTAGCAGTGTTGATCACTTTAACAAATCTGTCAGTTCATTAGAAAGCCGGGTAATGCCAAGCGCGCGCAAATTCTTGGATATGGGTATTCGTAGCAAAGATAATATCGCCGAGTTGCAGCCAATAGAACAACAGACTCGCCTGGTGCAGGCGCAGCGTGAGGATGAGTAAATTAACTAAAGCGTATGATTTTTGCCAGAAAATAGCCAAGAATCATTATGAAAACTTTCCGGTTGCCTCTTATGCTTTGCCTAAACATTTGCGTTTGCCGATCAGTGTTATTTATGCGTTTGCGCGCGGTGCTGATGATATTGCTGATGAAGGCAATGCGCTGCCTGATAAACGCTTACAGCAGTTAGCTGATTACAATAAGGTACTAGCTTATATTAGTATGAACAGTTATCAAGGATCTAATCCAGTTTTTATTGCGCTTGCTGATGTTATTTATCAGCATGATTTACCGATTTATTTATTTAAAAACATGCTGTCAGCTTTTCGGCAGGATGTGACTAAATATCGCTATGCCAATTTTAATGAGGTGCTTGATTATTGCCAGCGTTCAGCCAACCCAGTGGGTCGATTGATACTTCACTTACAAGGCGTGCCTACCCAAAAACAACTGGTGCAATCTGATGCTATCTGCACAGCCTTGCAATTAATTAATTTTTATCAGGATATTGTCCAAGATTACAACGAGCAAAATCGCATTTATATCCCTCAGGATGAACTGGCAGCGACGGGGCTAGAAGAATCAGCATTAATAGCGGAAGATACTATAAATATAGCACCACTTATCCGCAGCCTTTATCAGCGTACCGAAAATATAATAGTGCGCGGTTATCCTTTAGGTGCTGAGCTATCCGGGCGTATCGGTTTTGAAGTACGGGCGATGACCTTAGGCGGCATCTGGACGTTATCTTTATTAAAAAAACAACATGACAGCAGTCTGTTATCACGTCCTAGACTAAATAAATGGTCGTTTATCAAGACATTTCTTATCTGCTTGTCAAAGCGTTATTACTTGCGCACAGCCCGATATTTATTGACGGAAAGACGTTAGATCATATAGTTATTGCAATCTTGTCTAATATATTAAGGTGTTGTTGGCACTGGATTGAGAGGCTACCCAATGGTGTCTAAGTTTCAATTAGGATCTGTTTTAGGTGCCCGTGAACAGATTGCCATGGCGGCCGTAAGCCCTTGGTTATGTTGGAGTTATAAATGGATATATCGTATGTATACGATGTTAAAGTTAAATTTTCACTGCAAGATGAAGTCAGGCAAAAACTTTTTGCTGGATGCAAATCTATAGCTATGACTCGTAGATATAAGCGATCTTTATGGCTATATATTTATTTACAAAATATTGATCATTGTTGAAATAGGTAGGATACTCAGTGAGATTATCGTATTTTTGATATTTCTTTGCATCTACTTTCAGGCGATGATTGGAATATATAATAAGTTAATTAAGTCATACTATAATGAATGGCTATAGTTTTTTGTCGAGCTGGAAAGTATCTTAATTTTGCAGTGGAGAAATAGTAGTTAATTATAAGTAAAAGAAAAGATAGGCAAATAAAAGTTTACTACCGTCATGATCAAAAGCTGGGAAGTAAGCGAAACGATGCAGGTAAAGGTGTGGAAAATTGGCTGATATAGGTTAGCAAGTTACAGCAGGCATGTAAAGAACATCCAATGATGTTGCTGGGAGAAAAGTAGAGATAGAAAAGGCTAAAGCCCAAGTTTATTAGTATTTAAAAAGTCAATTAGCTTCGCCCCTGCGTCACTAGATATAGTAAAGCTGGGCTAGTGTTATTGAAGCACTAGCTGTTCACAGTCATGAAGTACTCAAGAATGGTAAATACAGAATTAGTAGCTTGGTGTGGGGTAGTTATTGGCACTCTAGAATTGCTATTGGATATTCTTAGGTAGCTACGATCAGGACCAAAGCTAACAAAGCACTTGAGCGAGGTGAGCGTGCAAGCTAGACTATCAGTTTTAACTTATTACTTGCTGTTGTAACGGTTATTGATATATCTTGCCTTGATACCGTATCCAACCATCAGGATGGTGTTGATTAGGGTCGTGATGGGCCCAGTGAATAACACCACCTTTGTGATTGTATTCATATTCGCCATATACAGTGACAAGATCACCTTTTTTAAGTTTATTGATACGTGCCGCTAGATCAATATTATGAGCAATCAGTAGGGTATGGCTTGGGCTACTTTTTGCTTGGTCGTATGGGCGGTTTTGTGCCAGATATAGCACAGCGGTGATGGCAAGCACGATTGCTATTTTATACATATTTACGGACATCATAATGCGATTTTTGATTTTAGCACTTAAACAATCATTATTGTGACTTACTCTGATAGCGATACCTAGCATTTATATGATTATTTTATATAAATATAGTTAGTTTTAATTTTACATTATAAGACATAATAGCTTACAATCAGTAGCAATTTCATGATGTACCTCCATATACATCGGGGTAAATATAATTTTTCTCTAGGTAAAATTGTGTCGCTATAAGGATTATTTGGGTGTATCAGTACGATAATTATGATCAGGCAATGGTGAATCAGCGGGTCAAGCAGTACCGCGATCAAACGCGTCGATTTTTGGCAGGTAAATTGACTGACGAGCAATTTCGTCCTTTGCGGCTGATGAATGGTCTGTACATTCAGACCCATGCGCCAATGTTACGCGTAGCAATACCTTATGGAATGATGTCAGCAAAGCAGTTGCGTAAAATAGCAGAGGTATCTCGGCGTTACGATAGGGGGTATGTACACTTTACCACGCGGCAGAATTTCCAATTAAACTGGCCAGCATTAGAGACAGTACCTGATATTTTAGCTGAACTTGCATCAGTACAAATGCATGCTATTCAGACTAGCGGTAACTGTATTCGCAATACAACATCTGATCAGTTAGCCGGTGTATGTGCTAGTGAAATTGAAGATCCACGTCCCTGGTGTGAGCTTATTCGCCAGTGGTCAACATTTCATCCTGAGTTTGTCTATCTGCCACGCAAATTCAAAATTGCCGTGATTGGTAATGAGCGTGATCGTGCCGCGACTAAATTGCATGATATTGGCTTGCATATTGTCAAAAATAATGATGGTCAAGTGGGTTTTGCGGTGTTAGTTGGCGGTGGTTTGGGTCGTACGCCCATTCTGGGTAAGCAAATCCGTCCATTCTTACCCAAGAAGCATTTGTTGTCTTATTTAGAAGCTATTTTGCGTGTTTATAATCGCCTAGGTCGTCGTGATAATAAATATAAGGCGAGGATTAAAATTACCGTACGCGAACATGGTATTGATCATATTCGTGAGCTGGTTGAAGAGGAATGGCTCAGTGTTCGTGACCAGCTTATGCTCGATGAACGGGAAGTTAATCGGATAAAACAGCATTTTACTGCACCTGATTATGATGAAGCAGCCGCTGATGATGACAATTTTGCTACCATGCAGGCTGATAATACTGAATTTGCCCGCTGGGCCAGACAAAATGTGGTTGATCATAAAGTCCCAGGGTATAAAATTGTTTATCTTTCGTTAAAATCGCCGCAAAGTCCACCAGGTGATGTAACAGCGGAGCAATTAGATGTGATTGCTGATTTGGCTGATACGTTCAGTTTTGGTGAAGTGCGCTCCAGTCATAATCAGAATTTACTTTTGACCGATGTCAGGCAAGGGGAGATGTATGTGTTATGGCAAAGGCTTAAGGCCAAAGGGCTAGCAACTGCTAATGTTGATACATTGACAGATATTATTTGTTGCCCAGGGCTTGATTTTTGCAGTCTTGCTAACGCGGCATCAATTCCAGTAGCAAAAGCAATTAACGATCAGTTTGACAATTTGGACTATTTATATGACCTAGGCGATATTAAAATAAAACTGTCAGGCTGTATGAATGGTTGTGCTCATCACAGTGTTGGTCATATAGGTATTCTTGGCGTTGATAAAAAAGGTGAGGAGTGGTATCAGTTTACCCTTGGTGGCAGCTCAGAAACAGATGCATCTTTAGGCGAGCGTTTGGGGCGAGCTGTTCCCAAGGATAAAGTTGTTGATACTGTTACGGCACTGCTGGATACCTACCAGCAAATTCGTTTAGCAGAAGAACCATTTTTGGCAACCGTTCGTCGTGTGGGAGTTGATCCGTTCAGAGAGCGTGTTTATGCGCATCATTAAAGATGGAGTAATAGTCACAGATAATTGGTTATATCTGGATGATGATGCTGGTTTGGTTGAGGGTGATATTGTTGTTTCTCTGCTACGCTGGCAGGCTGAGCATGAATCATTAAAGCAGCATCAGGGTAGGTTGGGGATATCTTTAAGTGGTGATGATTCGTTGGAAGCTATGGTAGCTGATTTAGCTGAGTTTGCCTTAATAGTTCTACTCTTTCCAGTGTTTACTGATGGACGGTGTTATTCATTTGCTCGCTTATTGCGTGATCGCTACGATTATCAAGAGGAAATAAGGGCGCGGGGCGATGTGTTGCAAGACCAATTGTTTTATATGGCGCAATGCGGTATTAATAGCTTTGAAATGGAGAATGAAGGTGATTTGGTCAGTGCATTATCAGTATTTGATACCTTTAGTGAAAATTATCAAGCAACTACATTAAGACCAGATCCATTATATCGCCGCCGATAACACCTTTATTCTGCGTGGGTTTTAACGATGGCGGTGTACGTAATCGGTGATGTTCAGGGTTGTTTTAATGAATTACTGAAACTCTTAGATGTCATCCAGTTTGACCATAAACAGGATTATCTGTGGCTCGCGGGGGATTTAGTTAATCGTGGTCCAAACTCAGCAGATGTATTACGCTTTGCAAAACGCTATGACAGTAGCGTTAAAGTAGTATTGGGCAATCATGATTTACATTTGCTAGCAGGTGCTGCAGGCGTTAGCCAGTATCATCATGATAGTGATACGATAGCATCAGTATTACAAGCTGATGACAGAGATACGTTAATTACTTGGTTGCGCCATCAGTCGCTTTTCCATCATGACCCTCAATTAGCATTTAGTATGGTGCATGCTGGTGTGCCACCGCAATGGTCAGTCAGGGTGTGCATAGAAAGAGCAAAAGAAGTTGAATCGTTATTACAGAGCGATAATTGGCAACAGTTTTTTCAGTATTTTTACGGCAATAAACCTAGCCTTTGGTCTGAATCGTTGACTGGCTGGCATCGTTTGCGTTACATCGTTAATTGTTTTACCCGATTGCGCTATTGTCATCATAATGGGCAGTTGGCACTTAAATTTAAAGGCAATCCCAGCCAAAGATTGGCAGATGAGTTACCATGGTTTGATATGCCCGATCGTAAAACTGGCAACGATAGAATTGTATTCGGTCATTGGTCAACATTAGGCACTGGACAGTATGGCAATGTATTTGCATTGGACGGTGGGGCAGTATGGGGAGGTCAGCTCACGGCGATGAGAATTGATCAATACCCTTATAATTGGTGGGCAGTTGATACTAATCCGGCGTGACCCTTACGAAAAGATCATTAATTAACAGGGTTGATTGATGTCAGCAGGCAGGTAATGATTAAAAACGGTACAATAATAATTTTCAATAATAATAGTACATAGCTAAACTATGAATAATATCACAACATTTTCAGGTGATTTTTCTGCGGTAGGAATCAAGACAGGTATTGTGGCATCTCGCTTCAATGGCTTTGTCGTTGATAATTTAATTTCAGGAGCTGTTGATTGTTTAGTGCGCCACGGTGCGCAGGAAACTGACATTGAATTAGCCCGTGTTCCTGGCGCTGTTGAAATTCCGCTGGCGGTAAAGCGTATGGCAAATACAGGCAAATACGATGCTATTATTGCTCTGGGTGCAGTCATTCGTGGTGCCACTCCGCATTTTGAATACGTGGCTGGTGAATGTACAAAAGGCTTGGGCCAGCTTGCATTGCAACTTAATATTCCGGTGGCGTTTGGGGTGTTGACCGTTGATACTATTGAGCAGGCCATTGAGCGTGCAGGAACAAAAGTGGGCAATAAAGGCGAAGAAGTGGCACTGGGCACTATTGAAATGGTCAACGTATTGCATCAGCTTGATAACGTTTAGCAAATGGTAAAGTGATACTACCTCGTACACATGCACGGCGCGCAACTGTTCAGGCTTTATATCAGGCGATTATCAACGATACATCACTGGCAAAAGAGCATTTGGCGTTCATTATTGCCAAAAATTCCAGCAAGATGGATGGCAGGTATTTTTTATCGTTGGTTGAGGGCATTACTAAAGATATAGACAGTCTGGATAATGTGCTTCAGTCTGCTGCTGATCGAGAATTATCCAGTGTTGATCCGGTTGAAAGTGCGATATTACGTCTCGCTGTTTATGAATTGATCCATCATCCAGAGATATCTTATCGGGTAATTTTGAATGAGGCGGTAGAATTGGCTAAATCCTTTGGTGGCGAACAGAGCTATAAGTACATTAATGGTGTATTGGATAAGATAGGCGCAAAATTACGCACCAGTGAGTATAAAGCAGTCAACGGTAATGCGCGCCAACCGCCGCAATTATAAACGTGGATTTTTCTGGCGAACTTTCTATTATACAGACCTATTTTGCCCATATCACCGCTGCGCGAGATGATGTTGTGCTGGGCATAGGTGATGATGGTGCGTTATTAGCTTGCCCTGATAACCATTATCTGGTTATGTCAATTGATACCCTAGTAGCGGGTGTAAATTTTTTTGCTGATGTTGATGCTGAAAACTTAGGATACAAAAGTTTGGCAGTCGGCTTAAGTGATTTAGCAGCTATGGCAGCAAGACCAGCATGGTTTACCTTGGCATTGACCATGCCTGAAATAAACCAGCGCTGGCTAGCCGCGTTTGCACAAGGGTTAGCAACTTTAGCTAATGAGCACAATATCCAGTTAGTAGGCGGCGACACAACCCGCGGCCCACTGACTATCAGCATCCAAGTGCATGGTTTTGTTGATAAACAGTATGCGCTAAGACGTGATGGCGCTCAGGTGGGCGATTATATTTATGTGACTGGCAGCTTAGGTGATGCTGGCGCTGCCTTAAAGTTAAAGCTGCAACAGCTAGATGAGCCAGTATCCGAACTTGACAGGCAGTATCTTAATCAGCGACTGGAAAAACCAACACCGCGCCTCGCCTTTAGCCAGCAGATAAAAAATCTGGCAACAGCGGCAATAGATATTTCAGATGGGCTGACCGCCGATCTTAGTCATATTCTCACCAGCAGCAAAGTAGGTGCCTGCCTTAATTTGGCATCGCTACCGCTGTCGCCAGTACTTGCCTGTTTTGATAAAGATACTGCCCGCAGTTTGGCGTTAAGTGCAGGCGATGATTATGAGCTATGCTTTACCGTACCGTCTGATAAGGTTGATAAGTTAAAACCTTTAACCGATCCATGTCAGTGTATAGGCGTTGTCAATGCTAAAGAGGGTGTATTGTCAGCAGATATAGAGGGACAGCAGGTCGTGCTGCCTACTAAAGGCTATGGTCATTTTACCAATGCAGATTAGTGTACAGGCGTTGGTAAAAAGACCGATTTGCTTATTGGCGCTTGGGCTTGGTGCTGGCTTGCTACCAAAAGCACCCGGTACATTTGGTACACTTATTGCCCTACCATTTTATTATGTGATACAACACTGGTCATTAGCCAGTTATTTGATAGTAATTGCCATTGCCTTTATTAGTGGCATCTGGATTTGCCAGATAGCAGTAGATTGGCTACAGCAGGATGATCCGTCAGTGGTGGTGTGGGATGAAATAGTCGGTTATTTGGTAACAATGACGGCTGCGCCAACAGGGTGGCAATGGATGTTGGCAGGTTTTATCTTGTTTCGCTTTTTTGACATTATCAAACCTTGGCCTGTCGGATGGATTGATAAGACATGTCATGGGGGTTTCGGTATTATGCTGGACGATATTATTGCTGGCATATTTGCTGCTCTGCTACTGCAATTACTCTATGTGTTATTAGCAGCGTCAGCCTTGCTCCATATTAGCCAGTAACCAATGGTTGGTTTTCGTGCGGCTTTGGTCAATTCATCCGCAATATTTAGATGCAAAAGGGCTGGTCGCCCTGTGGCGAGAAGGTTTATTGGCGCAGCATGTATTGGCAGGCAAGACCAAGGGTTACAGGCATCATCCACAACTTTTGCGCTTTAAGGAGCACGACAATGCGTTGGTGGCAATAGCGGCGTATTTATACTGGGTATCTGCTGAAGCTGACAAACGTGATTATAACTTTAACCGCACAAAAATTATGGCTGATGTAGATGATAATCTGTTGCTGACGGTTACTTCAGCGCAGTTAAATTACGAATTTAAGCATTTATATAACAAGCTGAAGATAAGGGCACCAGAAAAACGGGTTGATTTATCAGATATTAATGTTATACAGCCGCACCCTCTGTTTTTAGTGACAGGTGGCGATATTGAACCTTGGGAAGTGTGCTAATAGACATTATTTATCACATAGTGTTTCGCTTATAAATAAAATGGCAGTTAATCCATGTTTGGTATTAAGGTTTAAAAAGCTAACTGCCAACCCACATTAAAAGAAAAGTCTGTTTCAAGCCTTGGCCCGTCGAGGCTTTCATACAATGGCAGGCCAAATTCTACAGCGAGGCGATTTCCTTGCAGTGTGCCCAAAGGGATAATGACATTGGCGCCTATCAGTGCATCAATACGTTTAACTGCCTGTAAGTTTGCATCCACAGTTGGTGCTATAAACATTGGGCCTTTTAATTCACGATCAGTACCGTCAATATTTTCCCAGAGCTGACCATCTAGTCGCGCTGATATACTCATCATGTTAGTTAATTTGTGGGCACCCCAGCCAGTTAGTTGATAACGGTTACCAAGCGCATAATCTCTTTTGTTTTTGCCCAGCCGTAACACGGTATTAATTTGTCCACCCCATGACCATTTACCGGCGGTGCCGCTATAGCTGATACCTGGTAACAGATCATAAGTACCAGAACTTGTTTGCATGGGATAGGCGAGGATGCTGCCATTGGATCCCCTGCCGTCAAGGGATCCAGTTGGCAGACTCAAGCCCGCATTAAACTGAATTCGGTGTTTACCGTCATTATGAAACTCATAAAGTGCATTTATTTTAGTGTCAGTCATACCATTATTATCTAGGGTGAATCGCACACCCTTACGGCTGATACTGTCCATTTCTTTGTCAACAAATCCGGTCATAGCGGCAAAGGTTAGGTTATCATTGATGCCATACATAAACCCGAACATATGCATAAACATCAGCATTTTATCAGGGGCCACCATGTAATTATTCAGCACCTTTTGTGTGCTCACCGATAAAGAATTATCCCGATTGCCCTTCATATACATATGTGCAAGGCGATACGATAGCATCCACTCACTTTTACCGTGCACATGGTCACGCGTTATCCCAATAGGTGCATGATCATCAGGCTGAGGAGCAGGCTTGTTTTGCTCGTGTGCCGCCTGAGCCGGCCCGCTTGCAGCAATGGCTGCAGCACATAGACAAAGTCCTGATAATAATTTTTTTAAAATTGTTCTTACCCCTTATAATGCCAAGATACATTTGGTGGTACACCCCTTTTTAAGTCAATCACAAAAATTAAAGACGATCAATGCGTATCGCCCACTTACTTTTTCAGGAGGGTACAAATAAATGGCAGGCAAAATACCGAAATAGGTGCTAGTAGTATACTACTATCTTAGTATTCTTTGCTAAAATATTTTTTCATTATAAATATTTAAGAAGATAAGGATAAATTTTGCATGAAAGTTATTCTGTTGGCAGCGACGGGCGGCAACCAACCTACTTGTTTCCCCTTTTGGTTAAGAAAGCCCAAACACTTGTATAATATTCAAGGTCAAGTTCAATTGGAACGGTTGATGAGTCAGTTGTTTGAAGCAGGCTTCATGCAGGATGATATTGAGATTGTGGTCGGGTTTCAATACCAGCAGATCATCCAATTTTTAAAAGATAAGAATTATAATATCAAGGTCAAGATCAATCATCATTGGCGGAAGTCAGCAGCGTATACCTTGCAGGTCGCTATGGAGGGGATAGACGAAGATTTTTTTCTATTCTGTGCTGACGATAGGCTTGCCACAGATTTTTTTCAGTTTATTAAGCGAGATGACAATAAAATATACTTCAAAAGTACAGGTATTAAACTGTTTAGGGAACATATCCAACTGGTGAAAAACGTAGCTAGTGAATACCTTAATAAAAAAATGATAACCAACGAAAATAATTATTTTACTTCTTCTAATGTAAATCATACCGAGTCGACTCACACTGGTGTCGGGTTATCTTATATGCTGGCTAAGGTGTTTGAAAATATTGAGGATAAATATTCCAACAAAGAAAATTTTGACGGTTTTTGCAAGGGTGATTGTGATACTGTCTATGGAACGGACGAGTATAAAAATGGTAGCACGAACTTCCGTTTTGCTGTACAGATTTCAGTTAGTTGCGCATGTCTTATTTTTCGCTTTATTTATTTTTTATCAAAGGCACTATCTTACTGTAGAGCTAAATATTATTGGTATTTAGGCTATAATGCCTTTGAAATAAATAGATTTTTTAATAAGATAACTAATTTTTTATCAAGGGACAAAAATATTTATCTCGCTAACAACGGAAGAACTTTAGTTTCAGAGGTAATTATTACAAAAAAATTAGTGTATTTGCCATTGGCTAAATGCGGCAATACCAGTATCAAGCTTATATTGCTAAATTCTTATGGGCCAAAAGGATGCACTATAAAGCACTATAAATTTTTAAAACACGATAAATATAAAGAGATGTACAAATTTACCGTTGTAAGAAATCCCTATACTAGATTAGTTTCTTCTTATGTATATTTGAAAAAGCATGCAGAAAATGCCAATATACAACTGGCAAAACTACACTCTAATGTAGGGAATCCCTATTGTGATTTTAAGACTTTCATTGGATTAATCACTAAACTTCCCGCGTCTAAGAGAGACGAGCATTATGCACCTTTATCTGATTTGCTTCTAAAAAATGATCAATTTATTATTGATTTTGACAAGGTTATGAAGCTAGAAAACTTGACAGAGGAGCTAAGAACATTAAGAGATAGGTTCGGTATTGAATGCTATGAGCATGTAAATCAGACTGAAAAAGTAAATTACAAAGATTTTTATGATATGGAAACCTTTCTTTTGGTCAAAGAATACGCCAAAAAGGATATAGATCTATTAGGTTATAAACGAGAAGAAGAGGAATTATACAAATATATCACTCAAAGCAGATAGATGTAGTTAAAAAACTTAATTACTGTGACAATTTGCCAATTTAAATAATATGTAAGAAAGGCCGTTGCATGGCTTAAAATATAGAGATTTGGAGGAGTTTTTAAGTTTCTATGTTGTTATTCATGTAAATGATTTTTTGTAAAATTATGCGCTTAATTGTAGTCCAGAATATCCTGAAAAAGTTGATTTAGGTTTGGTTGGATAAGATGAAATAGAACTATTAAATGCTCGGTTATTAAAGATGAGAAATGTAATATTAAAAATTTATAGATTTTCTGTGAAAAGTCTATATAGGGTATTGATAAAATTAGCTTATTTTTTTCCAAAAGATTCGCAAAAAATTATTTTTATTGTCAATGTAACTCCTAATGCAATGTTTACAAATGATAATATTTATCTTATGAGTAAGTATATGGAAGAAAATACAGTTGATTATAAAATTATTAGAATGAAATTGAATGAATTTTACTCTGCTAAAAATTTATTTCACATTTACACTGCTAAAGCCTTAGTGGTAGAAACTGTTTTGAATGGTCTTTACTTACCCAGTGGTCTTAAGGTAATAATTTTAGCTTATTTTATTCCGTTCAAATCGGATGATGTCTTGGGCGTTCTCATTAGAGAAAATTTTGCTAAAATATTTAATAGTAAGTCAATGTTTTATATCTGTAATTCTTCGTATGAAAGAAACTATGTATCCAAGTCCTTCAATATACCCAAAGATAAATTTATAATTATGGGGAGCCCTCGAAGAGAATGGCTTATTAAAAACAAAAGAGGTGCAAATGTCCAAGATTTTTTTCATATAAATTGTAAGCCTGCAAAAGTAATTTTATATGCGCCTACCTATAGAGATAAGTTTGTTTGTCCAGAAGTAGAATGTTATCAAAAATTAGAAAAATTAACACAAATTCTAGGATATCCGAACATAGAAAATGATTTAGAGACAATATTAGTAAAAAATAATGCTATTATTATTATTGCTTTACACACCTATTTAGATGAAGATGTAGAAAATAGATTGCAATATAAGAGACTAAAGAATACTTACTTTTTGACAAAACAAATGAGTTTAGAAAAACGAGTTTCTATTTATGATTTTTTCTGGAGTTCAGATTGCTTAATTTCAGATTATTCATCTATTTCTTTTGACTATTTATTGACCAATAAGCCTATTATTTATAATTTCTATGATATAGAGGAATACAAAAAATATAGAGGCATTTCCCATGAACCTATAGATGAGATAGCGGGAGGAAAACAGGTAAAAACTAAAGCAGAATTTTTGACAGCTATAAAAAATGTTATAGATGGGAAAGATTTGTATTCATATAAAAGAAAAGAGGTTTTAGCATTTATAGATGAAATAGAAGACAGAACTAAAATTATGTATAATATAATGTCATACCTAAAGAAAGGATGCTGATCTTTTTCAAAGAAATGCAAGAACATTGAATTGAAATCATTAAACATAAGTATCAGTAATTTGGTATTTTGTATAACACAAGTTAATAACCGTTCGTGGCGCTATAAATTGCCAATAGCATCAGACAGCCTGATAAAATTAGTATCGTGCACATTGCGCTTGATGTTTAGATAGATAATGTTATTCAGTCTAATGCTGCTCTGTGCCCACTGCTTATCTATAGGTCTATCCTGTTCTTTTATCTGTTTAGCTGAAGTTCTCACTATAGCGCTGAGCAAATTCATCAGCAGTCACATAATGATTTTGGGTGCCGTGATGTTCTACGGCAATTGCCCCTAACAGCGAAGCAATTTGACCGGTTGTCTGCCAGTCTTTATGATGAATAAGACCATGAATTAACCCAGCACGATACGCATCACCACAACCTGTCGGATCATTGATTTTATTTACTTTTGCACAGCGAATATCAATACGCTTGCCATCAGTATAAATATATGAGCCTTTGTTACCTCTGGTGATAACTAGCGCCTTAACGTAGCTGGCAAGATCATTTGCTGATAAGCCAGTGGAGTTTTGAAACAGTTTTGCTTCATAGTCATTAAGAGCGATGTAGGTTGCCTGCTTGGCAAAGGTGATGAGGTTATCACTATCAAACATTGGTAAACCCTGACCTGGATCAAAAATAAATGGGATATCGGCCTCATGTAGTTGCTTTGCGTGTAAAATCATACCGTCTCGACTATCCGGGGAGATAATAGCAAGCTCAATACCCTTTGCTTCACTGATGGCTATTTCGTGTGCCAGGTTCATCGCTCCTGGGTGAAATGCAGTGATTTGATTATTATCGCTATCATTGGTGATAAAGGCCTGAGCAGTGTGTTTGTTTGTTTTAACATGAATATGTTGTTGGCTTATCTGCCTGCTGTCCAACCATGCTGCGTAATCTGCAAAATCGTTGCCTACTGTTGCCATTGGCATTGGCTCGTCACCTAATAGTTTTAAGTTATAGGCGATATTACCCGCACAGCCGCCAAATTCACGGCGCATTTCTGGCACTAAAAATGCTACGTTTAACATGTGTATTTTATCTGGCAGAATGTGATGTTTAAACTTATCAGCAAACACCATAATGGTATCAAACGCCAGCGAACCACAAATTAATACTGACATAGTGTGTTCCTTTAGTGTGTTATTAATTCAGTTAAATCAGCTGTTACCGATAACTTGCTATCGATGAATGTCTGTAAATGGCGGCCAGCTATTTCATTACGCCAGCCTCGTAAGAGTGCCAGATCAGTCTCGCCCATCACCAGGCGTTCAATGTCATTGCGGGTAGCGATGGTAGCAGGTGGTAAATTATTTTCATCACAACACTTGCGTAATAGTGCTATAAGCATATTAACAAGCGCATGCTGCTGCTGGGTGAGTGTTTGTCTGGTTTTTAGGATTGGCCATTTATCTTTGGGCATAGATTTAGCCCGTTTTATTTCTGTCAGTAGTGCGTGGCCATGCCGCCGAATGGTGCGCGTCTCCATACCGCTGATAAAATTAAGATTACTGATAGAATCAGGCGCAAGTTTGGCAAGCAGTAACAGCACCTCATCTTTG
This sequence comes from Methylophagaceae bacterium, assembly GCA_965199725.1. Taxonomy (GTDB): domain Bacteria; phylum Pseudomonadota; class Gammaproteobacteria; order Nitrosococcales; family Methylophagaceae. The sequence goes on along the minus strand of OZ241321.1, from coordinate 520,225 downwards.
ACTATCCAGCGACGGGGTCGGTTGGCCTCCATTGCATAACGTTCGCGCCAAGCTGACAGGCGTTGCAAAGTGGCAAGCTCGACCCCCTTTAAGCGACCATATCCTTTTACCCGACGCCAGGCATTATCAGGATGAGGCTGATAGCTGTCTTCATTCACTAGAGTAGCTATATCATCATCAAGCCAATGTAATCTGTTTTTTTGCTTAAGCTCGCCGACTATCTGCTTATATACATCATGTAGATAACGGACATCATTGGCTGCATAGTGAATTTGGGCGGTATTAAGAGGCCTTATAGTCCAGTCGGTGCGTGAATGCGCCTTATCCAGATCAATAGCTAGACACTGTTTAACTAGATCACCATAACTGATTTGCTGACCATATCCTAATAGGGCAGCGGCCAGTTGCGTGTCAAATATGTTATTAGGGAGTGTGCCGCAGGCAAGATAAAGTAACTCCAGGTCCTGACGGGCGGCGTGGAAAACAGCGGTAATATCTGGGTGATAGATAATATCAATCACCGGGGTTAAATCAATATCTGTTACCAGCGGATCAATGCAGGCAATATGATCGCTGGTGGCTACCTGTATCAAGCAAAGTCGGGGATAGTAGGTTTTTTCACGCAAAAATTCAGTATCAACTGCTATGTATGATGCTGAAGCAATCTGTTGACAAAAATCAACAAGAGTTACCTGGTCTTTAATAAATTGGCTAGCCATTATTATTGATTAGCCCGTCTTGTGTGGCTAGTTTTTTAGCAATATCCTGCTCTGAAAAAGAGCAGTTTAATTCGCTATTATCAGTAAATTTGATGACCAGTAATTTTGTGCCATATTGTGCTAATAGATTGTCATCGTCAGCGGTTTCAGTATAGCACACAGTAAATTGATAATAATGCGATAATTCGCTGAGAAGCTTATCAGCAAGTTCACACAAATGGCAACCTGCTGTTATGTATAGCGTGATTAAGGTCATTTTTCTGCTAGTCTGGGTATTAGTTCGGCGAAATTGCATGGACGATGACGTATATCAAGCTGGTTTTTAAGTATGCCATCCCAGGCGGTTTTACATGCGTTTATTGAACCAGGAAGACAAAAGATAAACGTGCTGTTAGTCACGCCTGCCAAGGTACGGGATTGTACAGTAGAAGTGCGGATAGATTGATAAGAAAGGTGGCGAAACAACTCGCCAAAACCTGCTATTTCTTTGTCTAGTAACACGCTGATAGCTTCAGGGGTGCCATCGTGTCCAGTCAGCCCTGTACCGCCACAGGTAATGACTACCTGAATATCAGAATCCACAATCCATGATGATACAACTGACCGTATCTGGTAGATATTGTCAGAAACAATCTGGCGTGCGCTTAAGCAGTGGTTTGCTTGTAAGATACGTTCTTGTAGCACATTTCCTGACGTATCATTGTCCATAGTACGGGTATCAGAAACAGTGAGCAGGGCGATATTGATGGGCATAAAGTGTTTTTGCATGAATATTCTCTAATAGTACAGATGGTAATATAATACCTGAGCAGCAGATGGACGGGTATAAGTATCTGCTGGCGTACTGGTTAAATTTTCGGGTAGAGATTGATGATAAACCGATTGCCAAAGGAAAAACAGCGCAAGCATAACAAACGTAATAAAGTCAAATCAGCAGATACATGCCAATGGGATTTAATTTTTGGTTTGCATCCGGTGCAGGCAGCGTTGGCACCTGCTGTCACTCGCGTAGCAGCATTATGGTTGGCAGAGGGGCGTGATGATTCTCGCATTACCGCGTTAATTGCTGCGGCAAAAGAGCACAATATTGACCCTCAGAGAGTGCGAAGATCAATATTGGATGGGATGTTGCCAGATGTGAGCCATCAAGGAGTGATTGCCCGTTGTTGTTCGTTGCCCTGTTTGAATGAGACAGATTTATTCAGATTATTGGCAGATATGGCTGTACTGCCGCTGTTGTTGATACTAGATGGCTTGCAGGACCCGCATAATGTAGGTGCCTGTCTGCGCACTGCTGAAGCGGCTGGTGTGCATGCTGTGATTGCGCCTAAAGATCGCACATCTGGCAAAACCCACACAGTATTAAAAGTAGCAAGTGGCGCAGCGGAGCGCTTACCTTTTATTCAGGTGACTAACCTGGCACGGGTGTTGCGGCAATTGCGTGAACAGGGTATGTGGATTGTTGGTACATCCGGTCACGGTGAAACAAGTCTGTTTGATGCCGATTTGACTGGCGCATTAGCAATAGTGTTGGGCGCAGAAGGCCGCGGTATGCGTCGTTTGACAAAAGAACATTGCGATAAGATAGTCGCCATTCCTATGCATGGTTATGCTGGTAGCTTGAATGTATCTGTAGCAAGTGGTGTCTGTTTATTTGAGGCAATGCGTCAACGCAGCTTGAGCTTGAATGGAAAATAGAGTAAGATGCTGTATTGCCTTAATTGTTGGCAATACTCCTTGCCTTCCTCCTTATCTTGAGATTTGTGGGGAGGCTGATTGAAACCGTGAGGAGCCTTATGAGACATTACGAAATTGTGTTTCTGGTCCACCCTGATCAGAGCGAACAAGTACCTGAAATGATTGAAAAATATCAGCAGATACTGACAGGTAAGGGTGGTAAAATCCATCGTTTAGAAGATTGGGGATGCCGTCAGTTAGCTTACTCCATTAATAAGGTACATAAGGCACATTATGTGTTGATCAATACTGAATGTGATGTGGCCCAGTTAGATGAATTATCAGCTACCTTTCGTTTTAACGACTCTATTATTCGCCACCTGATGATTAATATGGATGAAGCGGTGACCAAACCATCACCAATGATAGTGCGCAAAAACGAAGAAGAAAAAAGCTCGTCGTAACAACTAACTAAAGGAACATAACAATGGCTCATTTTTTCAGGCGTAGAAAATTTTGTCGCTTCACTGCTGAAGACGTTAAGCACATTGATTATAAAGATGTAGCATTATTAAAAAATTACATTACGGAAACTGGGAAAATCATACCCAGTCGCATTACCGGTACTAAGGCCCGTTATCAGCGCCAGCTTTCTGGATGTATAAAGCGCGCGCGTTATCTGGCGTTACTTCCTTATTGTGATATGCACAAATAGGGCCGTATGACAATAGATTCCAGCGTATAACACCATAAAATATGCTGCGCTCTATTGCGATGTTTTCAATGCAGGGACGCTGGTATGCTGCCAGTGCAGTTGCTTTATTTTCGATGATCTCTTTGATATTGCCACCGCTTAGTTGGCTGGCAGGTGGGGTTATTGTTTTATCTACCTTGCGCCTGGGACCGGCGGAAGGGGTGAAAATTGTTGCGGCAACAGCGATAATACTTGGATTGCTGGCAGCATTGTTGTTGAAAAATATTGCTATTTTAGGGCTACTCTTATTATCAAGTTGTCTGCCAACGTTTTTGGTGGCGCTAGTGTTGGGGTATACGCGGTCCCTTGCTGCTAGCTTTTTGATAGCAACAGCGTTAGGGATATTGGTAGTGCTGACGGTCTATGTAGTATTGCCTGATCCGGTAGCATGGTGGCAACAGACGATAATGCATTTTATGGAGCAGGTCAATCGGCAATTCGGTAGGCAGATATATAGTGTGCAAACACAGAAAATTGCCATGGATATGTCATTAATGATGACTGGCATAGTAGCGGCGGGCGGTAGCCTGAACTTGATGTTGGGATTGTTGATAGGGCGAAGATGGCAGGTAATGCTTTATAATACTGGCGATTTTGTCAATGAGTTTTACCAATTACGATTTGGTAAGACAGCGGCGATAGCCATGATTACATGGCTGGCGATAACTTTGTTACTGTCCGGCGATCAATTCCTACTGTTACAAGATTGTTTGCCTGTTTTACTGATATTATTTGCCTTTCAGGGACTATCAGTTGTTCATGCTATCGTTAACAAACGGGGAAAGTGGTCATTCTGGTTAGTAATCGTTTATATTTTATTGGTGATTATGCTGCCGCAGATGGTAGTATTATTGGCGACGATTGGTATTTTAGATCAGTGGCTTAATTTTCGTCAATATGCTTAAGTCATGAGCAGTATGATAAAAGTAAATAAGGATAACAATATGCAGGTAATTTTATTAGAAAAAGTGCAGAATCTTGGTGATCTCGGTGATGAGGTGTCGGTTAAATCTGGTTTTGGTCGTAACTTTTTAATACCACAAGGCAAGGCATTACCTGCTAATGAGGAAAACAAGGCCGCATTTGAGGATCGCCGCGCTGAACTTGAGGCAGCAGTAGTAAAATTAAGGTCGATAGCTGAGGAGCGCCGTGAAAAATTGGTTGCTGCTGGTGATATCACTATCAAAGCCAATGCAGGTACTGAAGGTAAATTATTTGGTTCAGTTAGTGCGCTGGATATTATTCAAGCGTTCTCTGCCGCTGGCGCTGACATTGAGCGTAATGAGATAAGATTGCCAGAGGGACCGTTACGCCATACTGGTCAATACCATATTGATATTCAATTACACTCAGACGTTGTTGTTACAGTTAAGGTTAATGTGTTAACAGAAGCGCAAATTCAGGTGCAGGTAGCAGAGAGTGCCGCAGAGTAGTCACACTGGCAGAGACTGAAGCGCTTGCACAAGAAGAACAGGGCACTTCATAGGCTAAGCTGGACATTTGTAGCCATAGCTGCCTGCCTTCTGTATATCTATAATGGGGATATGTGTATCATGACACAGATGCCAAAGACTGAAGGTGGCGTAAGCCAAACAAAATTGTATTTACCCTACAGGGGTGATCACATGGATGCACATCATGATTTTTGATAGCATGTTATGTAATTGCCGTGGCTGATAATTCATATCTTCCATCCTACGATGCTGCTACTGAGGCGCTTAAAGTACCACCGCACTCCATTGAAGCCGAGCAGTCGGTACTAGGTGCGTTGTTGCTGAATAATGATAGCTGGGATGATGTCGCTGACATGCTGACTGACCATGACTTTTATCACAAGCGTCATCGGATCATTTTCCGTGGCATCAGTGCTCTTTTTGAAAAATCCCAACCAGTGGATGTGGTTACATTAACAGAGTGGCACCAGAGACAGGATGAGTTAAATGAAGTAGGTGACTTTGCCTATATTGGTATGTTAGCCAGAGATACGCCAAGCGCTGCCAATATTACCGCTTATGCCAAGATTGTGCGCGAACATTCCATTTTACGTCAATTGATTGCCACGGCGACAAAGATTGGTGATGGTGCCTTTAATTCAGATGGTCGTAGTAGCACTGACATACTGGACATGGCCGAACAGCAAATACTTGCTATTGCCGAAAAAGGCGCGAAGCAGGGCAGACCCTTTAAGCAGATAAAAGACACGTTGCCTAAGCTAACAGAACACCTTGATATATTACGCGAGCAGAAAGGCACATTAACAGGCTTGGCAACTGGCTTTATGGATTTTGATCAGAAAACACTGGGCTTACAGCGTGGTGATCTGATTATTGTAGCTGGCAGGCCATCAATGGGTAAAACCGCGTTTGCCATGAATATCGTTGAGCATGCTGCCTGTACACCAAATGATAACAATAAGAAATCTGTTGCAGTGTTCAGCATGGAGATGCCAGCCGATGCATTAGTGTTACGGATAATCTCATCACAGGGAGAAATTAACCATAGCCACTTGCGTAGCGGCAATCTTGATGGTGATAAATGGACCCAATTCACGGCAATAACTGGGCAGCTAAACCAAGCACTTATTTTTGTAGATGATACGCCTGCGCTTACCGTGACCGAACTTCGCGCTCGTGCCCGCCGCTTAAAACGCCAACATGGACTGGACTTAATTGTCATTGATTATATTCAATTGATGCAGGCCAATGGTGATGTAAGTAACAGTGAAAATCGTGCTACCCAACTGTCAGAAATTTCGCGTGGGCTTAAAGCCCTGGCAAGAGAGCTTGATATACCTGTGTTAGCCTTATCGCAATTAAATCGTAGCTTAGAACAGCGTCCCAATAAAAGACCTATCATGTCAGATTTACGCGAATCGGGTGCGATTGAGCAGGATGCTGACGTTATTACGTTTATCTATCGTGATGAAGTATATAATGATCATCCAGATAATAAAGGCACAGCAGAGATTATTATCAGCAAACAACGCAATGGTCCGATTGGTACGATTAAGCTTACTTTTGAAGCGCAATATACTCGGTTTAAAAACTTTGCGCATGGTACTCAAGCTGACTATTTTAATGGGCAGTAGTGATGCTTTCTTTTCCTGTTGCCAGTATTGATATAACTGCATTAAAGCACAATTTTGCTTTAGTGAAAAAATGGGCGCCACAAGCCTCTATCATGTCAGTAATTAAGGCCAATGCCTATGGTCACGGTCTTGTTCCTGTTGCTCGTGCACTTAGCAATAGTGATGCCTTTGCTATTGCTAGGGTAACAGAAGGTTTGGCCTTACGCCAGGCTGGTATTAAGCAACCTATTGTTGTATTGGGCGGCGTTTTTTCAGCCAGTGATTTTCGTATTTGTGCCGATTACACATTATCCATTGCTTTTTGTCATTTCTCTCATATTAATCTTATGGTAACCACTAAGCTCAGCAAACCGCTGGAATTTTGCTGGCTGATGATAGAAACAGGCATGCACCGTTTAGGCCTGTCAGTCAGTGATGTTGACAATGCTCTACATGTATTGACCCAGAGTGCCAATGTTGCTGGTGGTATTGGCTTGATGACTCATTTTGCCAATGCTGATTGCGTTAGTGATAGTCGTAATCAAAGCCAGCTTGACAGTATATTGAATTTAACAAGTCGTTATGGTACAAAAGTAAGCGCAGCCAATTCGGCAGCAATTTTATCAATGAAAGACAGTCATGGTGACTGGGTAAGACCAGGTCTGATGCTATATGGTATTTCCCCTTTTCGCGATCAATCAGCCGCCCAGTTAGGGTTAAAACCAGTCATGACATTAATGTCAACCATCATTTCCATGCAAACATTAGCTGCTGGTGATGAAGTTGGCTATGGTGGTGAGTGGGTTGCGCCAAAGACAACGCGAGTAGCGACTGTTAATATTGGTTATGGCGATGGCTATATCCGTCAGTTGTCAAATAAGGGGTTAGTATTTGTCAACAATAGAGTTGTCCCTGTTTTAGGGCGGGTATCAATGGATCTAATCTGTATTGATGTATCGTTAGTGGAAGATATCAGCATTGGTGATACGGTCTATTTGTGGGGGAACGATCCATTAACGATATCACAACAGGCGAAATTGGCTCACACTATTCCTTATGAACTTATTTGTCAGGTTAGCGAGCGAGTAGCAAGAAAATATCACTATGGCTAAGGCGAAATTAGGTTATCGTTGTCAAGAATGTGGTGGACAAGCTCCCCAATGGGCAGGTCGTTGCGATGTGTGTGGTGCATGGAATAGTTTAGAGGAAAACATACTTTTAACAAGTGTTGCCAGTAGTAAGGTTGCTGTTAGTCGCTATAGTAGTTATGCTGGCCATACTGAGCAAAACAATCCGATTCAGTGCTTAAGCAAGGTTATCTCTGAACAGGCAACACGGTGGACGACTGGTATTTCAGAGCTTGATCGGGTGCTTGGCGGCGGTCTGGTCACTGGTTCCGTTATTCTAATTGGTGGCGATCCCGGCATAGGAAAATCAACATTATTGCTACAGGCAGTAGCAAAGATGGTTACAGTAAGTGATATCAGTCCACTTTATATCAGTGGTGAAGAATCATTACAGCAAATACGTTTACGGGCAGAACGTTTGCAGTTGGAACAAACGCCACTATCGTTATTAGCAGAGACGCACGCGGAAAAAATGATAGCTATTGCCCATAGCAGTCGCCCCCAGATTATGGTGGTTGATTCTATTCAAACTGTATTTACTGAAATTTTACAATCAGCCCCTGGCACGGTAGCGCAAGTAAGAGAAAGCGCCGCCAGGTTGGTGCGTTTTGCTAAATCCAGCAACATTGCACTTATTTTGGTGGGCCATGTCACCAAGGCTGGCTCAATAGCAGGGCCTCGTGTATTGGAGCACATCGTTGATACAGTACTCTATTTTGAGGGCGATACCCAAACGCGTTTTCGCATCTTACGCGCGGTTAAAAATCGTTTTGGTGCGGTGAATGAGCTAGGTGTATTTTCAATGACTGAGCTTGGCTTGAAAGAAATAAGCAACCCATCAGCTATTTTTTTGTCACGAGGGATGTCAACGCCGCTTGCTGGTAGCGCTGTCACCGTGATAAGAGAAGGGAGCAGGCCAATGCTGGTGGAAGTGCAGGCATTGGTTGATGAAAGTGCGTTGAGCAATCCAAGACGGGTTACTGTTGGTTTGGAGCAAAATCGTTTAGCTATGCTACTGGCAATTTTGCATCGGCACAGCGGCATTACCTGCAGTAATCAGGATGCGTTTATCAACGTGGTTGGCGGGGTGAAGTTGAATGAAACGGGGGCTGATTTGGCGGTGGTAGCTGCTGTTGTATCAAGTTTACGCGATCGCCCTGTTGCGCGTGATTGGATTTTATTTGGTGAAGTAGGATTAACCGGCGAAGTAAGACCAGTTCAAGCAGGAGAAGACCGGATCAATGATGCAGCCAAGCACGGGTTTAAGTTTGCCATTGTCCCGACCAATAATGTACCTCGTAAACCGGTTAAAGGTATTACGGTAAGTGGCGTAAGCCATTTATCTGAGCTAATAGATATGCTAATCAGTTAGGTATGGATAGTGTTAGCGTCTGAACGTTTTACACGAACATAGTGGATTTGGGTGACAGTGAAGATATGATAGATGTTATGGGTTAAGGCTTTGCATATTATATTTGTCACAACGTGGTTTGCCGCCCTTTTTTATTTACCTCGGCTTTTTGTCTATCATGCCATGTCTCAAGACAAAACAAGCAGGGAGCGTTTTAAAATTATGGAGAGGAAGTTATACCGCGGTATTATGACACCGAGTGCGATTTTAACTATTGTGTTTGGTCTGTGGGCGGTGAGCTTTTATTCGCACGCACAAATTGCAGTGATGTATTGGCTTCATGCCAAGTTAACACTGGTTGCAGTACTGATAGGCTACCATATTTATTGTGGTCGTTTGATTAGTCAGTTTAAAGATGATGCTAATCAGCATTCCCATAACTTTTATCGCTTGCTTAACGAATTACCAGTATTGATATTGGTTGCTGTAGTGATTTTAGCAGTCGTTAAACCATTTTAGTTTTATAACCAATTAAACAAAAAGAAAATAAAAAACTATAACCAAGAGGAGATTACAAAATATGAATGCGATTACCGCCAATTAATAATCGGAATAGTTATTATTATTTCCATATCATTGCATTGTTGTCTGGCAAACATAAAATGCTAAATTCAACTAAATAAAAGAAAAGCGCTATTAATAAATACTGAAATAAACTTCCATCAAAGTTTAAAGACCGCGCTAAACGGACAATATGAAATTAATCTAAAAGTAAGGGTAGCAGATGTTATAACAACTGATATAGCCAATAGATAAAGAATGGCAAAGTGCATTTAACAAAATAAGTGCGAAACATTTTGATTTTGTTATATGCGAACCTAAAACAATGACAGTCATTGCGGTTATTGAATTAGATGATACAAGCCATAACAGTACAAAAGGAAAAGCTAAAGACAAATTTATCAATGATATTAGCGAAACTACACAACTACCATTAATACGATTTAAAGCCAAAATAAGCTATGACAGCAAATTAATAAAAGAAGAAATATATAACAAATTACTAATGTCAGTAACTTAGTTCGGGTGTCATGAGCTTAAATGGGATGGCTAAATCTGCCTAATTATTGTCTTAATCAAAACAGCACGAGAGCATGGAATACATATGCTGATTATGGTACCTGAGTTCAGGGCATAGGATTTTGCCTGTCCTTAGTCACTATATTCAAACAGCTTAATAAGTTTTTGTACCCCTGCCGATCCAGCGGCGATTTCTGCTGCTTTATCTGCTTCAGCGGTGGATACTTTTCCCATCAAATAAACAATACTGCGTTCAGTAATAACCTTGATGTGAATAGGATCAACATTCTCATCTGCTATAAATCTAGCCTTGACTTTTGAGGTGATCCACGTGTCATTGGCACGAGATGGCAAGCTGCTTGGCGCGGCAACAATAAGTTCATTATGTACATGAACTACTCGGTCAATTGCTAATATTTCATCAGCCACCTTGCGTTTGAGTTCATCAGTAAGGGCTTCGCCAGTAATAAGCACAATACCATTGTAACTGTTGATATTGATGTGGCTTTGACTATATATTTCCTTGTCTGCCCGTAAGGCAGTAGCGGCTTTAAATTCAATGCTTTGATCATCAATAATTGCGCCCGCAGATCGCCTGTCGTGAATGAATGTTGTTGTACCAACTGCTGCAGTGATAGCAGTTACCGCACAACCTTGCAGAATAATGAGTGATACAATAAGTAATGTTATAAGTTTAGTTGACATGAGCTATTCTAATAGTTTAATGGGCTGTCATAGATAAAGCCTAAATCTTAGTCCAATTTGTTAAAATGCTCAACTGTTGTTTGGGTGAGCCCTAGTTAAATCGGAACACACATTCTTTAAACAACGAGTAAGGATTTTTTAATTACGTTATTATCTTTAAATAATACACCGCTTTGTCTGACTGATGAATAACATTCTTGTTATTCATCCTGCAGATGCTAGCGCTAGTGTATCCAAATCTGCTCCCAACATATTTATCCAGATTACAGGGGTCAACCCAGATCGCAAACCAATATTTAAATTTTTAACAGATAAAGAAGAAGACCTTAAGGTAAGAGTGGAGCGGGATAAAATTCTGTTTGATATGGGCTTTAGCCTAACAGAGGATAAGGTCAAAGAAATTTACGGTGAGGGCTATGAATACATACCCGTAATGAATAAAAAAAATGCGGCGGCCTTAAAACAAGACATTGCAATCACGGCCGCTCAGCAGCTTGATCCTAAACCAACAGAGTTAGACGGGTTTATTAATCAGCTGACAGATAAAACCCAGGGGATGATTGACGACAGATTGATTAAAATTAAAGCACTGCTGGCAACAGCAAAAAACTTTGAAGACTTTCAAGAAAAAATATTAGCTAATTTTATTAGCAACACAGACCCTGATGAGTTAACTGGCATTATGCGGCAGGCCCTTGCTGCCGCTGAACTAGCCGGGATGTATGACGTAAGCGAAGGGGAAGCATGATAGCGGTTAAGCAAGAAAAGTTAGCCTTGACTCAAGCCATTAATAAAAAAATTAATGATTAAATACGGCTCATTACCCTTTAACGAAGCCATTGACACGTTTAGGGATAAAATTGACCTGCCAACCGCAAGCTGGACGGATATTTGGCACGGCCAGCATGCCCGGGCTTTTGTGGTGGCCGGGGCGATGGAGCAGGATTTATTAACCGATTTAAGGCAAACGGTAGATAAAGTCATCGCAGACGGCATGACGTTAAGAGAATTTAGAAAAAATTTTGACGACATCGTTAAAAAAACAGGCTGGAAATATAAGATGAGCCGCGATCGGCGCACCCGGGTTATTTACGAAACAAATCTGTATCAAAGCTATAACGCCGGGCGTTATAAGCAGATGCAAGCAGTGAAGACCGCCCGCCCATACTGGCGTTACGAACATAATGACGGTGTTGAAAACCCCAGGCCTGAACATTTAGCCTGGGATGGTTTAGTTTTAAAGGCAGATGACCCCTGGTGGAATACCCATTACCCGCAGAATGGCTGGGGCTGCAAATGTCGGGTCGTTACGTTAAATAAACGTGATATGAAAAAATCAGGCAAATCACGTGCTGATCAAGCACCCAAAATTGAATACAAAACGCAAAAAGTCGGTACAAGCGGCCCCAGCCCCAGAACCGTTAAAGTGCCCAAAGGGATTGATCCCGGCTTTGCCTACAATCCAGGTAAAGCCGCATGGGGTGAAACGGTCAGTGATGCGATCATGGACGAATGGCGCGCTAGCAAAAATAAATGGCAGCCGTTAATTCAAGCAGGTTGGGCGGAGGCAGGCCGACCCGAGAAAATCCCCATGACCCAGTCATCTGTGCAACCGATAAAAAAATTAGCGAGTAAGCAAGCGGTATTAAATTATTTAAATCAGCAGTATGGCGAACAAAATCTATTTAAGACAAGCGGATTACCGGTATTATTAAATAGCAAAACATTAGCTGATCATATCGATGTAAATCGTAGCGAATATTTACCATTTTTAGCTGATCTATTAACCAACCCTTATGAGGTGTGGCTTAATTTTTACAAGCACAAAAGCACTGGCAGAATTGCCTTGCGCACCTATTTTATTAAAGGTTATCAGTTGGAAAAAGACCGCTACCTGCTTACAGTAGCTAACGCTAGGAAGGGTTATTTAGAGGGCTGGACGTTTTTTCAATCATCAAAAGCAAGCTATCTCCAAAACCAAAGAAATGGACAATTGCTACATGGGGATTAGGGGTGCGCTAGACTGCCATTGCAGACAGCCTAAAACGGCTTTTGTGGGGCTGCGCCATGTGTACTTGTGCTGGGTTGCCCAGTATCCGATGACTATAGAGGCACACCTCAGTATCAGACCTGATGTATAATATGATAAAACAGTTTAAATATTGCTGTCAACCTCAAAATGCAAAAAATACTGAAGAATATATTGATAACTATGTATGGGCGCGCTGACCCACACTTATGTTGGATATACTGGACGTAGCTCATGTTGCTCAAGGACAGATTTTTACGCTAGTGGGGCAGCAATTCTCATATTTCTAAGATGTTTCAAGCCTTTAATGACAGGCTAGCGTCAGCATTCTTTAAAACGATATTAGAAAGCAAACAATTACAGCTGATAATAAAAATCCCATCAAAAATCAAAAGACTTAGTATTCTTGCGGTAATAATTGATGAAAAGGTATCAGAAAAATTTGAGTATAAAGAGTTATTGTCAAAATTAGTTGACGAATCAAAAGAAGAATTTTTTACAGAACTGAAACCAAATTTTGGCAACTAACAAGTGGCGCGACTTGTTGCAAACCAAGTGTCGCTTTATCGCAATTCATGTGTCTGTGTCGTGCTATAGTTCACACCATAATACTTAAACTCACTGACATCCAGTACGCTATAACTACGAAAATGATCATTATATAAGCTATGCTGTTAGGGGCACTATTTTCTCTTTTTGTAATGCACTTATTGTTGCGCTTTAACAAGCCAAATATAGCTATCTTGACACTGGCTTCTTGGCCTCTTTTCCCTTTGCAGATAACACTAAAATAACTTTTATCCAGCTCTACTTCTCCAGCAAATACTGTACGCGCTTCTCGTTCTAAATGATGGCTGATAAGTAAACATATTTTTGTAGAGTAGTGCTGCCGTATTCGGATTCGGATGTATATTCAATAAGTCAGCATCTGATCGTGCCGTGCGTGGCTTCTAAAATGAAATATTCAACGAGTTTTCTCTACATACTTTTATTTAACTTATAATTGGTTATCTTGAATGTTCGCAGGTTATTAACCACGAAAGTCCCTTTCAGTTATTGTAGATGGCCATAATGTATTACTTAAATTTAACTAGGAAGCGCAAAGGCATGTTTGATCCAGCTAATGCCAACTTTGCCATTATCAGGTTTGAGTGTGACAACATCAAAGCGATAACCGTCGTAGTGTGCCTGAGTTTTTTGTATGTAGGACTGTGCAGTATGAATAATGCGAGATTGCTTGTGTGCGTTGATGCTTTCTAATGCGCTACCGTATTTAGCTGATTTACGGTAGCGAATTTCAATAAAAACCAACACAGTATCATCTTGCATAATAAGATCAATTTCACCACGGTAACTACGATAATTTCTGCTCACCACGACAAGACCTTGTTTTTGCAGATAGGCTAATGCAATGTTTTCTGCCTGCTCTCCTATAGTGTGTGATGACATGAATAATAATGATCGGTTTACTTATCTGGAGTTGGTTTAATTTTGCCTTTACGAAAGACTGCCTGTGACATTTGACGGGTAATTTGCCCAAGTTCATTGATAGAGAGACCTCCAGTTGCGCCTTGAAATGTTAATGATGACAGGCGGCTTAATTGGTTTAATTTTGCAACAAGTCTATAAGCATCAACTCCTAGCGCGTATAAGCGAATAAATTGATTAAAGTGTTTATCTTCATTGTCGCGTAAGGCAATATAGGCAGGATCGGTAAGTGCAGCCTGGTTTAATATCCATGGTATGTCGTTAATAATTAAATGATTAAGATCAAGATTTTGTTGTGCATTTTCATAGCCTTCATAGGCATGAGATGTAGCCATTAATGGCAGATTGTCAGCGCGATGAAACTTTAATTGTGCCATTAATTGGCGTGCTTTTAATGGTCTGGCAACCAGAAAAATAAAATCAATATCTTGACGGCGACGTGGCTCAAATTTCACTTCTATAGATAGCGTTTTCTTCAGTAGCTTTGCACGTTTTTTGCTGGCATCCAGCCCCAGCAATGGTGTAATGATTGCTGAAAAATCACTGTTATTGCTATTATAGTGGGCACGCCCAAGCAATACACCACCTTTATTAAGCCACTGCCTGCTGAAGATTGAAGCAATACGTTCTCCCCAGTTGTTATTAGGCGCAATAACAATAGCCCGCTGAAAATTTTGCTCCAATGCGTAATTAGTAATGGTGGTGATATCATCTTCAGGTGCCAAGCCAAATTGGAATAAATTTTTCTTGCCTGCTATGTCAGGCAGACGATTAAGTGCCAGCACAGGCACGGGCAATGTAGATATATCAGCCAGTTGACTTATGGATGATTTGTCAAGAGGACCAATGACAATATCTATATTATTATTAACGGCTTTTTGATATTGATGTACGGTATTGTTTTTTCCTGATGGATCAATGGTGATGTCAAAAAAATGCAATTTTGCATCACTTCGAGCACTGAAATGGGCAGCAATAATACCTTGTTTGATAGCATTTGCCTGATTGGAAAACGGACCGTCATTGGGCAATAACACAGCAATATTGATTAATTGTTGTGGTAAACGTGTACCAGCTTCTAGTATCGTGTTATATAGTTTTGGATCGGCGGGATGATTGGGATAATCGTGCTGCCAGTTTGCAACGGCAATCATCAGATTATGTGGTTTTAGTCGATATGATTGGACAATATGCGCAAGTGTAAACCAACCATTATCTATAGCAGGCCGACCTCTATGGCTAGACGATAATAAAGTTTCTGGTGTCAACATCATGAGTGTCTGCCACAAATCATCTTGATTTTTTTTTCTTTTATCCTGAGGTAATAGATTAGCAATGGTAAGATGGCTGTTTGCTTTTGCCAGCCAGCTTTCAGTTAATTGATAAGCTATTATGGTCAGTTCAAGTACCTGTCGTTGAATGTTTGTATTGGCATCAGCAGTATCAATACTTGCAAGAGAGTCCAGCGCCTGTGTCGTCTTGTCCTGTGCTAAGGCGAGTTTTGCAGTCAGCATAATGGCTTCATGTTGCTGCGATTTGCTTAATTGCTTATGATCAATCTTAGATAACGCATCTACGACCGCTTTTAGTTGATTTGATCTCCAGAAGGCCTGCCCTGCCTGAAGATAAAGAGATGCTTGTCTTTTACCTTTGACCGACTCTGCTAGAACAATATAACGTTCCGCTGCTGTCTTATAATCGTCCGATTTTTCTGCTTTAGTGCGTTGCCTGTCATTAATGGTTTGCTGTTTGGAATGCATAGGTTGACATGCGACGATGGTGACAGTAGCAAGGGTAATTAAAACTAAATAAGTACGTGAACTCATCTCTAAATAGCGTTTTGTCAATGAATATAGCGACACATCTTACCTGCTAGCGTATATTAGCACTATTATTCAACGAAAAGATGTTTCATATTGACAGAATTAGAGAAAGTAGCGCTTTATATTGTGGCAACGCCAATTGGTAATTTGGCTGATATATCGCAACGCGCACTGACTATATTACATAATGTGGCTATTATTGCGGTAGAAGATACTCGCTATAGCCGTCGTTTATTACAGCATTATGCTGTTACTACACCAACAATTTCATTGCATGAATATAATGAGATTCAGCGTAGTAAGGCATTGCTAGTTCATCTACAGCGCGGTCAGTCCGTTGCACTGATAAGTGATGCTGGCACGCCATTAATTAGCGATCCGGGTTATCGTTTGGTTTCGTTGGTATGCCAGCACAATATTACTGTTATACCCATACCGGGTTGCAGCGCTTTGATTGCAGCGCTGTCAGCTTCTGGGTTGCCATCAGATCGTTTCTTCTTTGCAGGGTTTTTGCCAGTCAGGCAGGGCGCGCGTCAACAAACTTTACATGGATTAGCAGTGAAAAGCTGTACGTTGATTTTTTATGAAAGTCCACGTCGGTTAGCAATGACCTTAAAAGATATGGTCACTGTTTTTGGCGGCAATCGACTTGCTTGTATCGCGCGGGAATTAACCAAGTTGCACGAGACAATTATGACTGATTCATTGACTACACTTTTAGCCTGGGTACTTGACAATAAAAGTCAGCAGCGTGGTGAATGCGTTGTGCTAGTAGAAGGATCAAAACAGCAGCAAGATGTTAATGAAGCTGAAGTGTGCAACATGCTCAGTGTGTTGTTAACTGAGTTGCCTGTTAAAAAGGCAGTAGCAATCACATCAACTTTGCTCAAGGTAAGCAAAAACCGTGCTTATGCTACAGCAATTAAACTTCAGCAGAGATGCTCTGATTAGGGTAGAATTACCCCTGTGAGATGGCTAGACAATCGCGCTTTCAGCTTGTTGATGTAAGTGAGGAAAGTCCGGGCTCCAAAGAGCAGGGTGCCAGATAGCATCTGGGAAGTGTGAGCTTATGGAAAGTGCCACAGAAAATATACCACCTAATTTTTTGATTGGGTAAGGGTGAAAAGGTGCGGTAAGAGCGCACCGCGCGGTTGGTAACAAGCGTGGCAGGGTAAACCCCACTCGGAGCAAGACCAAATAGAGGAACAATTTGTCCGCAAATACGCGTGGCTCGCGCGGTTCCTGGGTAGGTTGCTTGAGACAGGTAGCGATACTTGTCCTAGATGAATGATTGTTCTCGACAGAACCCGGCTTATCGGTCATCTCAATTTATTTAAAGCAGTTTGCACGTCAGACTGCTTAAGCATCTCAAACATTAATACTACTGGATCATTATCGCTAAACATTTGTGATGCTGCAAAAAACTCTAAGTGCATTATTGTTTATTCAGCGGAGCAGTTTAAAAGTTTAATAATAAAATGTCTTTCTCCAATGGCGATACATTATAATCAGCAAGCATTTACACTGATTGAATTAATGGTTGTTATTGTGATCATCAGTATTTTGGTAGTAATTGCTGTACCCCCTTATCAAGAACATATTAAGAAAGCTCGATTTTAACCGATTATTGTGGCAATGGACTCCATGCAAAAAGCGGTTGAGAGCTGTGTGCAGATAAAAGGTAGTATGCTCAATTGTGAGGCTTTCATAGGCGGCACTGCAGATAGTACCTGCACTGATAGAACAGATCCTGCTAAGTTAGCAAGATGTGATGGTAGTGTTCAGGCTGTTGCAAAGAACTTAATAACAATGAAAGAAATTACGGTAAGACCTGGGGATGGTATCTATGTGGAATCTGATATCAGTGGTACCGCCCTCTATATTTACATAATGTGTAAAAATGAGTATGGCACTGATGATCCAAGTGCCTATTCTGGTAGTCACACCCATGAAAGGTATACAAAACGTGGAGTCTTGGATGCTAATGGTCCAATTAATTGGATTTTATGGGATGCGTTCAGTGAGTGCGATGAAGCGGGCTTTGTTAAGCAGTTAAGCTTTATGCCAGCACATCTTTGGCCCTATAGTTAGTTGATTTAGGACTCACTCACGAAAGTCAAAGCTTTGTTGTTGAATTATATCAAATATTTTGTGTACAAGTGCAAGGATTACAATGCCTTTAGACCAACAATCCTGTTTTTATTCCGGGAGTAGTGCGCTTAAAGTCAGTCAGACAGCATCTGTACTTAAAATTTAGAGGATCCATCAATTAGTTAAAGAAGCTATTTCAGTACATTTCTCCGCTACATTCTAGACGTCCGGACTAAGTATTATCCATCAGAGCACGTTTGATTTGTTTTAGTGCTTGACATGCTGCTAATTTGTTCCTATAGTGGCATAAAGTGGGTAAAAGTAGTAAAAAGTGGGTATTTGGAATAGTGCATGCTTAGAGGTGTAGCAACAATTAACATGGATGCAAAAGGCCGGTTGGCAATTCCTGCCAGATTTCGCAAGCATCTTGCTTTATGTTGTGAAGGTCATCTGGTTGCCACTATTGATTATGCTGATCCTTGCTTACAAGTTTATCCGTTACCCGAATGGGAATCATTAGAACATAAATTAGCAGCGCTACCAAGCCTTGATAAAGGGGTGCGTCGTTTAAAACGTATGTTGTTAGGGCATGCCACTGATTGCCAAATGGATAGCCATAGCCGTATTTTATTGCCAGTAAAGTTGCGCGATTTTGCTAGTCTTAGCAAAAATACGGTAATAGTGGGTCAGGGCAATAAGCTTGAATTGTGGGATGAAAAAATATGGGATGACGTAAGAGATAAATTTTTAGAAGAAGTCGATGCTATGCAAACTGCTGCACTGGAAAATTTGTCAATTTAGAGAAGAGACGATGATTAGTAGCCGCCGCGAACATGTCCCAACTTTGTTAAATGAAGCGATTGTTGCGTTGGCTGTAAAGGCTGATGGTATTTATATTGATGGTACCTTTGGTCGCGGCGGACATGCACGGCGAATATTAGCTGAATTATCGGATCGGGGACTGCTGCTTGGTCTTGACAAGGATCCGCAAGCAGTAGCAGAGGGTTATCGCCTGGCACAGCAAGATAAACGTTTTGCTGTTGAGCAATGCTGTTTTACTGATTTGGCCAAACCAGTTAATGCGCGATTCTGGCAGGGAAAGGTTGATGGTATTTTACTGGATATTGGGGTGTCATCACCACAACTTGACGATCCTAGTCGCGGTTTTAGTTTTAAGCAGGAAGGACCGCTTGATATGCGGATGAATCCTGAGAGCGGGATAAGTGCCGCAGAGTGGTTAGCAACAGCGACAGCAGACGATATTATGTTTGTTATTAAAACCTTTGGCGAGGAACGCTTTGCCAGAAGAATTGCCAGGGTAATTACCGAGACACGCAAGCACACTGCAATTGTGTCAACAACACAATTAGCGGCCTTAATTGATAAGGCGATTCCGTTTCGGGAAAGGCACAAGCATCCAGCGACCAGAACATTTCAAGCCATCCGTATTTATATTAATGATGAGTTGGAAAATCTTAAACAAGGGTTACGGCAGGGATTAAATGTGCTGACTGTAGGTGGTCGTCTGGCGGTGATCAGTTTTCATTCGTTAGAAGATCGGATTGTGAAACGATTTTTCCGTTGCAAAGCCAGAGGAAATGAGTTACCCGCTGATTTTCCGGTGACTGCAGATAAACTTAATCCTAGTATTCGTTTGATAGGTAAGCCAATAAAGGCTGGTATTGCTGAAATAGCAGTAAATGCCAGAGCGCGTAGCGCAGTGTTGCGTATTGCGGAGAAGTTAGCATGATTTTAATGTTTACCTTTATTCGCACCTATGTTTCCTTGTGCATACTGATTGTAATGATTCTGGTGACTGCAATTTCTGTTGTTTATATCAGCCACTTAGTCAATACTAGGTTTGCTATATTGCAAAATTTAGAACAAGAGCGAAACCTTCTGGATGAAGAGTGGGGGCGCTTATTGCTGGAAGAGAGTACCCAGACAAGGCTATGGCTTATTGAGCAACAAGCATATTCACGGCTGGATATGGTTATGCCAGTAAATGATATGTTAGTGATAGTGTCACCATGAGAAGGCCTAAAAAGACACATCATATTATCGGCTGCTGGCGCTTAGCTATGGTGCGCCTGATTTTTGTCAGTGTGGCGCTTCTTTTGGGTTGGCGTTTGTTTTATCTTCAGGTAATGAATCCTGATTTTTTGAAAAAACAAGGAGATCACAGGCATCTGAAAAAAGTAGCTATCCCTACCCATCGTGGTGTGATTTTTGATCGGCATGGTGAGCCGTTGGCTGTGAGCACACCAGTACATTCAGTATGGGCTAATCCTCAAGAGATAAATGCGACTAAGGCAAATATTAGTGATCTTGCTGATGTATTGGGCTTGTCAGCAACAGCGCTCTGGACAAAGATAGATAAATATAAACATCGTCAATTTGTTTATCTGAAGCGACGAGTTAATCCTAATATTGCTGTAAAGGTAGCGAAATTAAATCTGACTGGAGTTAATTTTAAGAGAGAGTACAAACGTTATTATCCAGCCGGTGAAGTGACATCACATCTTATCGGTTTTACTAATATTGATGATCACGGTCAGGAAGGGCTGGAATTGGCCTACGATCACATACTGACCGGTGTACCTGGATCAAAATTGATGATTCGGGATCGTCGTGGTAACTATGTGGGTGGCGGCGAACTACTAACAGTAGCTAAGCATGGACAAAATATTCAATTAAGCATTGATTTGCGGTTACAGTATTTGGCATATCAGGCGTTGAAAAAGGCGGTTAATAACGTTAATGCACGGGCAGGATCAGCTGTTGTATTAGATGTTAGAACTGGTGAAGTATTGGCTATAGTTAACCAACCTTCGTTTAATCCGAATAATCGCCAGCAGTTAAAGCCTAATCATTTTCGTAATCGGGCAGTGACTGATTTGTTTGAGCCAGGATCAACAGTTAAGCCATTTACCGTAGCAAGCGCTCTGACATCGGGTCGGTTTACCCCTGCTACTGTTGTTGATACCCATCCAGGTGTATTACAGGTAGATGATCATACCGTTAAAGATTTTCGTAATTACGGCAAGATAGATGTTGCCACTGTGATCCAAAAATCAAGTAATGTAGCTACCAGTAAAATAGCACTTGCTATAAGACCAGAACAGTTATGGCGGGGGTTTACAGCATTTGGCGTGGCTGAACAAACCGGTGCTTATTTTCCTGGAGAAGCAACAGGACATCTACCCGATCCGCAAACATGGAAAAAACTGGACAGAGCAATATTGGCTTATGGCTATGGTGTATCAATGTCAGCGCTGCAATTGGCGCGCAGCTATATGGTGTTGGCAAATGGCGGCATATTACAGCCAGTTAGTTTTATTAAGCAAAATAAAGCCTTATTTGGCCAGCGTGTGCTTACTCCTAATGTTACCGAGCAGGTATTGAAGATGATGGAGCGTGTTGTACAGCCAGGAGGCACTGCGCAAATGGCAGCAGTTGAAAATTACACGGTTGCTGGTAAAACTGGCACTGTAAAACAGGCAATAAAAGGTGGCTACGCCAATGATCAATATGTATCGTTATTTGCTGGTGTTATTCCTGCACGGCAGCCACGATTAGCCATGGTAGTGATGGTGGACAATCCCAAAGGTGATGATTATTACGGCGGTGTTGTTGCTGCGCCAATATTTGCTGAAGTAATGACTGGTGCAATGAGGCTATTAAATATTGCTCCTGATAACTTATTAGATACACAATTAGTGGTGATGCAGAAATGATTAGCTTAAGCCATCATGATAAGTTACTATCTCAATTGCTAATTGACATGGCTGTATATCCTTGTGTATCAGATGATATTGCTATCAGTAGCATGAGCATTGATAGTCGGCATGTGCAGCTTGGTGGTTTGTTTTTTGCACTGGCAACAGATGCTGATAAGCGTATACAGCACATACAGCAAGCATTACAATCAGGGGCGATAGTCGTGCTTGTTGACAATAAATACCAGTTGACTCAGCAAGAAAATCAGCTACTACAGCAGGGCAATATACGTGCATATTCGCTGGGTCAACTGACGGATAATGTCAGTGAAATTGCGGGGCGGTTTTATAATCATCCATCTCGGCTATTAACCATTGTTGCAGTAACGGGGACTAATGGTAAAACGTCAGTTACTCAGTTTATTGCGCAGGCGCTTGAACTGCTGGCAATGCCGTGTGGCATTATCGGAACCTTGGGTTATGGTCGTATTAACGCCATGATAAGCACCGGAATGACAACACCGGATCCTGTTACTTTACAGGCTATTCTGGCCAATTTTTGTCAGCAGGATATCAGGCATGTCGTCATTGAGGCATCTTCCCACGCATTAGTGCAAGGGCGGCTGAATAGTCTGGCGATAGATGTTGCTGTGCTGACTAATTTAAGCCATGACCATCTTGATTATCATAATAACCTGGCAGAATATGCGGCTGCCAAGCGCCGGTTATTTACGTTTTCTAGTATTAAAACAGCGGTAATAAATTATGCTGACGATTTGGGCCGACAGTTAATTTCTATACTGTCAGCGCGTGATAACTTGCAGATTTTAACCTATAGCAGTGAGCCAGAAAATGGGGACGTTTCAGCTCAGGCTAGCGATATTGTCTCGACAATACAGGGTTTGAGGTTTAATGTATCCGGACCGTTGGGTGTTGCTAGCATAAAAAATCAACTGATAGGTCGTTTTAATGTTGATAACTTGTTGGCAGCGATGGTCAGTCTTCATGCTGTTAATGTGTCGTTTGAAGATGCGGTCAGCGCAATTAATCAATGCTACCCGATTGATGGTCGTATGAAAGTTTATGGCAACAGACAGCAAGCATATGTTGTTGTTGATTTTGCTCATACCCCTGATGCGTTAACTAAAACGCTATGTTCATTAAGAGACTGCTTGCCTAAAACTGGTGAACTTTGGTGTGTTTTTGGTTGCGGCGGTGATCGTGATGTGAGTAAACGCAAGTTGATGGGTGCATGTGCAGATCAATATGCAGATTGGCTAGTGCTCACTGATGATAATCCACGTAGCGAAGATCATACTGCAATCATTAATGATGTATTGTCCGGTGTTTCTGTAACAGACAAAGTATATGTTGAGCACGATAGAAAACTGGCTATTCGCTATGCAGTTTTTCATGCTAAGCCAACAGATATTGTGCTAATAGCAGGAAAAGGGCATGAAACATATCAGGAGCTTATGGGCGACAAACAACCATTTGTTGATGGTCAAGTGGTAGTGGAAGCATTGCAGGCAGCAAATGATGAAACACAGTTATTAACGGAAGTGCAATCATGAGCATGCAGTTATCTCTTACACAGATTGCTGCTGTTATAGGTTGCCCTAATCCCAGTCAGGATGTCATGGTGACTGGCGCTGTTATTGATAGTAGAAAGGTTACAGATGGCTGTTTGTTTATTGCATTGGCAGGTGAGCATGCTGATGGCCATCACTATGTGCCTGCAGCACGTCAGGCTGGTGCCAGCGCCGCCTTGGTGAGTAGCTTACAGGAGGACGATGTTTTGCCGCAGCTTGTTGTTGCAGATGTTATACAGGCTTTTGGTAAGTTAACCAAATACTGGCGGCAGCAGTGTACAACTAAAGTCGTTGCCATTACTGGTAGCAATGGTAAAACGACAGTAAAAGAAATGGTCGCGGCGATTATCGCTTGGCATGGATCTGTACTTGCCACTAAAGGTAATTTAAACAATAAATTAGGCGTACCGCTTACACTGTCTTTGCTGGATAAAAACACTGATTATGCTGTGATTGAAATGGGTGCAAGCAAACAGGGTGATATTGCTTACTTGGTTGATCTTGTTCAGCCGCAAATCGCATTGATTAATAATGTGGCCACTGCCCACTTAGCAGGGTTTGGCGATATCAACGGAGTTGCAACTGCCAAAGCAGAGATTTATGAAGGACTATCCCAAGACGGGGTTGGCATTATCAATGATGATATGGCATTTGCTCTTGATTGGAAAACCATCTTGGCTGGTAAACAGTATGTCACCTTTTCAATCAGTGATGAAACTGCTGATATTTCAGCAGGCGATATTCAGCTTAATGTGGTATCAAGTGACTTTATGGTTGAGTTGAAAGGTATCCTGCATCACATTAGTTTACCATTGCCTGGCATACATAATGTTGCCAATGCATTGGCTGCCATTGCAATTAGTCATGCGCTTGGTATCCCTGAAAAAGCGATAGTAGGGGGTCTTGCATCAGTACAAAGGCCACCTCATCGTCTGCAAGTCTGTGCTGCTGTTAATGGTGCTCAAATCATTGATGATAGCTATAACGCTAATCCATGCTCTTATGAGCAGGCATTAATTATTTTAAGTAATTTTTCTGGTGAGCATTGGTTGGTGTTAGGTGATTTTGCCGAATTAGGCAAAGACAGTGAACGCATACACTATCAGATGGGGGTGGATGCAAAAAAATCAGGTGTTGTCCGCCTGCTGGCGATTGGTGATCACACTAGGTATAGTTGCGATGCTTTTGGTCTTGGGGCACAGCACTTCAACAACATGAATGTGTTACAGCAGCAATTAAAGCAGGATCTAGCGCGAGGAATTACCTGCCTGATTAAAGGGTCACACTGCATGCAGTTAGACAAGTTAGCAGATATGTTGACGGTAACTGGAGAGTGCTGATGTTATTAATGTTAGGTGAATACTTAAGTCAGTTTGATAGCGGATTTAATGTTATTCAGTATTTAACCCTACGGGCGATCTTAGGTGTGATTGCTGCATTGGGTATTGCGCTTGTAGTAGGGCCTTACATGATTAGACACTTAAATTATAGACAGATAGGGCAGGTTGTTCGTGACAACGGACCTGAGTCCCATTTAGATAAAACGGGTACCCCTACCATGGGTGGTGGGCTGATTCTGGTGGCTATTGTGACCAGTACTCTATTGTGCGCTGACTTATATAATCGTTATATATGGGTAGTATTGTCAGTGACATTGTTGTTTGGTGGGATTGGGTTTTTTGACGATTACATCAAGTTGGCGCGGCAGAATCCGCAAGGTCTGGCAGGGCGATACAAGTATTTATGGCAGTCAATTTTCGGTATTGGTACCACGTCTTTTTTGTATATGACAGCGACTGTGCCTGCAGAAACACAACTTATTGTTCCGTTTTTCAAAGATGTTATTGTACCTCTGGGCATCAGCTACATACTGCTCACCTATTTAGTGATTGTTGGTAGCAGCAATGCTGTTAATTTAACCGATGGTCTGGATGGATTGGCAATCATGCCAACAGTGATGATAGCAGGCGCTTTGGGTTTGTTTAGCTATGTCACCGGTCATTTTGAATTTGCCCGTTATCTGGCAATTCCTTTCATTCCGGCAGCAGGTGAATTAACTGTGTTTTGCGCTGCCATGGTGGGAGCAGGCTTGGGCTTTCTATGGTTTAACACTTATCCGGCACAAGTGTTTATGGGCGATATTGGTGCCTTAGCATTAGGAGCGGCACTGGGCACTATTGCTGTATTGGTTCGGCAGGAACTGGTGCTATTTATTATGGGTGGTGTGTTTGTGATGGAAACGCTTTCAGTTGTGATACAGGTTGCGTCCTACAAATTATATGGTCGCCGCGTTTTTTTGATGGCACCCATTCATCATCATTATGAATTAAAAGGGTGGCCAGAACCAAGAATTATTGTACGATTTTGGATCATTACCGTTTTTTTGGTGTCAATTGGTTTAGCGAGTTTGAAAATTAGATGAGTATCGTGGCAAGTCAAGTGCAGGATTCTAGATCATTTTTAATAGTTGGCTTAGGTCAGACAGGGTTATCCTGCGCCCGCTTTTTAACGCAACAGGGTTATCCTGTTGCTGTCGTTGATACCCGAAAAAGGCCGCCAGAAATGGCAACATTAAAACAGGAGCTGCCAGAAGTGCCAGTCAGAACTGGCGAGCTGGTCAGTGATTGGCTATTTGCCTGTGACACCATTGTATTAAGCCCAGGGATTGATTCGCGTCTGCCAGCAATTAAGGCAGCCTGTGATGCTGGCATAGAGGTTATTGGCGATATTGAGTTATTTGCTCATTATGCCAATGCACCTATTGTTGCGATTACTGGCTCAAATGGTAAAAGTACAGTAACCACTATGGTTGCTGAAATGGCAGTGACTGCAGGCAAGAAAGTACAGGTTGGAGGCAATTTAGGCACACCTGCATTGGCACTAATTACATATCCGCACCCTGATTTTTATATTTTAGAGCTGTCCAGCTTCCAGTTAGAAACGGTCAAATCGCTCAATGCTGATGTTGCTGTTGTCTTAAATATTAGTCCGGACCATCTTGATCGCTATGATAATCAGCAAGCTTATCAAAATGCTAAAGCAAACATTTATCTGGGCGCCGGTAAGATGGTATTTAATCGTGATGATAGCTTGGTTAATGATTGGTCGAGAAATGGCGGCAGGCAGACTGGCTTTACCCTGGCGAGTCCTCAGGGCAATGAATTTGGGTTGATACAGCACGATAATAAAATATGGTTGGCACAAGGCAATCAACGATTACTATCTGCTGGTGACCTGCAAATTATCGGTAGCCATAATATCGCTAATGTCCTTGCAGCACTGGCATTGGGAGAAGCGATGAATTTACCAATGCCTGCCATGTTAACCGCCATCCAACATTATAGCGGATTACTTCACCGCTGTTATCTGGTTGGCAGGTACCACGGGATTAGCTGGTTTAATGACTCTAAGGCAACCAATGTTGGTGCATGTATTGCCGCAATTAACAGCTTGGGTGATTCTGGCAAAATTGTCCTCATTGCTGGTGGTGTAGCAAAAGATCAAGATTTTTCCGTATTAACGCCAGTGTTGCAGGATCATGTTAAAGCGTTAGTTCTTTTAGGAAGAGATGTCAATTTAATAGCAAATGCGGCACCGTCAAATATACGGATAATCATTGCACGCGATATGTTCGATGCAGTTAAAAAAGCGCAGCAATTAGCGAATCATGGTGATAATGTGCTGTTATCGCCAGCTTGTGCCAGCTTTGATATGTTTATCAGTTATGTTGAGCGCGGGGAACAATTTGCTAAAGCTGTGCAGGAGCAGTGTCAATGAGGACTGCTGTTTATATCGATCGTGGTTTGCTGTTTACTGCGACAACACTGTTGATTATTGGCCTTATCATGGTGGAGTCTGCTTCTATTTATGGTGCTGCTAACGGTAGCCTCAATCAACCGTTATATTACTTTAAAAGACAGTTTATTTTTGCACTAACTAGCCTTATTTTTGCTGGATTGTTAGTGATGGTGCCTTTATCTGTATGGCAGCGTATGGCACCAAAGTTGCTAGTTGGCGCTATTGTCTTACTGGTGCTGGTGTTCATTCCTGGCATTGGTAAGGAAGTCAATAATAGCCGTCGCTGGTTGTCGTTAGGTTTTGTTAACGTGCAGGCTGTTGAAATTATTAAGCTGGTTGTGATTGTCTATGCTGCTGACTACTTGCAGCGCCATCAAAGGCAAATGCGCCAATCATTTTTGCAGCCATTTAAGCTATTAATTCCATTTGTGCCAATTGCTGGATTACTCATTCTGCAACCGGATATGGGATCGGTTGTTATAGTGTCTTTCACCATGTTGGTGATGATGTTTCTTGGTGGGATGCGGTTGGATACTTTTATCGCACTAATTGTTATTGGTGCTGGATTATTCGGCCTATCAGCACTGATGGCACAATACCGAATGTTAAGGTTGCAAAGTTTTATGGATCCGTGGGCAGAGCCTTTCGGTAGCGGTTTTCAATTAACGCAGGCACTTATTGCATTTGGTCGCGGTGAATGGTTGGGTGTTGGTCTGGGTGATAGCATGCAAAAACTATTTTATCTGCCAGAAGCACATACCGACTTTTTGTATTCAATCCTAGCAGAAGAGTTAGGATTGGTAGGAGCGATTACCGTATTAGCTTTGTTTTTGGTTTTTATCTGGCGTGCATTAACTATTGGACGAGCTGCTGAAAAGACTGGCAAATTATTCAGTGCTTATATTGCCTATGGTATTGCTGTTTGGCTCGGCTTACAGGCCTTTGTCAATATGGGTGTTAATATGGGTGTGTTGCCTACCAAAGGATTAACTTTACCGTTAATGAGCTATGGCGGTAGCAGTCTGGTAGTTTCTTGTGTGGCTATTGCATTATTATTTCGCGTAGATTTTGAGACCCGTCTTGCCACCAGATTCATAGCGAGAACACGCTAATGCTGTCGCGGATTCTTATCATGGCAGGGGGTACTGGCGGGCATGTTTTTCCTGCATTGGCTGTTGCCAATGTAATGCGGAGGCGCGGCATTAATATATTCTGGATGGGCACTGCAAAGGGCATTGAAGCGCAGGTAGTTCCTGAAGCAGGTTATTCATTGACCATGATCAAAGTACATGGCTTAAGAGGTAACGGCATGTTGGGTTGGTTGCTGGCACCATTCAAACTATTAGTAGCCGTGATTGAAGCGATAATAGCAATTAGACATATTAACCCAGATGTAGTATTAGGTTTGGGTGGTTTTGCATCTGGTCCAGGCGGCATCGCTGCCTGGCTTTTGAGAAAACCAATTGTCATCCATGAACAAAATGCCATTGCAGGATTAACCAACAGATTACTGCGCCCTTTCGCCAAACGGGTATTAGAAGGTTTTGCCAATAGTTTTGATGGCAAGCAGCATGTACAATGGGTGGGCAATCCAGTGCGCTATAGTATCGCTGATATCGCAACGCCAGAAGAACGATTTTCCGGACGCAATAAGCCGGCTAATTTATTGGTTTTGGGCGGAAGTTTAGGTGCTAGGCCTCTTAATATCATTGTGCCAGAAGCGTTAGTATTGATGGCTAAAAATCAAAGACCAGCAGTACGTCATCAATGCGGTAACGGACATTACCAACACTGTCAGTACGCTTATGATAAAGTGGACGTGCAGGCAGAGATAACCCCCTTTATTGACGATATGCGAGCAGCTTATGAGTGGGCTGATCTGGTTGTATGTCGTGCTGGAGCACTGACAATTACTGAACTGATGGTGGTAGGGATAGGCGCTATATTAGTCCCCTACCCTTATGCGGTGGATGATCATCAAACACATAATGCGCAGGTGTTGGTACGCGCAGGTGCCGCTTATATTGTAGATGAAAGTGAGCTTACTGCTAATAGTTTGGCTGACAAGCTTAAATTTGTTATGGCAAGCCATAATAGTTTGCTGAGTATGGCAACAGCAGCGAGACAGTTAGCAAAAACAGAAGCAGCAACTGTTATCGCTGATATTTGTACTGAGGCTGCTTATGAATAAGTTAACATTGGTGATGCAGAGTCAGGTTAACCATATCCATTTTATTGGTATTGGCGGTGTGGGTATGAGCGGTATTGCTGAGGTACTGCTTAATCTTGGTTATCAGGTTTCTGGTTCAGATTTGCGTGAAAACCCATTTATTGATCGTCTTCGCAAGTTGGGCGCAACCATTATGCTGGGCCATGATGCTGACCATATGACCGGTGCTGATGTGGTAGTGGTGACCACAGCAGTTAATGATAATAACCCAGAATTATTATCTGCCAGATCAGCGCGTATTCCTGTTATATCTCGTGCTGCGATGTTAGCAGAGCTGATGCGATTCAGTCATGGCATTGCAGTTGCTGGCACCCATGGTAAAACCACTACCACCAGTTTGTTAGCCGCTCTCTTAAGTGAAGGCGATCTTGATCCGACTTTTGTGATAGGCGGCCAACTCAATAGTGCAGGTAGTAATGCACGATTAGGAGATGGTCATTATTTAGTTGCAGAAGCAGATGAAAGCGATGCCTCTTTTCTACACCTGCAACCTGTCATCGCTGTAGTGACTAACATTGATAATGATCATATGGCAACATACGACGGTGATTTTAGCAAATTAAAAGACACCTTTATCGAGTTTTTGCACCATTTGCCTTTTTACGGTCTTGCTGTTATGTGTCTTGATGATGACAGCATACGCGAAATAATACCGGATATTACCAGACCAGTGTTAACTTATGGCATCACTGATGATGCTGATTTTCAACTGGTCGGTTTCACACAGTCGGCAGCACAAACTCATTTTACGGTGATAGATAAAAGGGAAGAGGAAGAATTTACCGTGACTTTAAATATGCCCGGAATACACAATGCTTTAAATGCTACTGGCGCATTGGTTGTTGCGAGAAACCTTAATGTGCCAGTGGAGGCTTGCCAGCAGGCATTAGCCATATTTTCTGGTATTTCACGTCGCTTTAACCTGCTGGGCAATATATTGTTAAGCCATCATCGCCTGCTATTGATTGATGATTATGGTCATCATCCTACTGAATTAGCAGTGACAATTGATACAGCCCGGGAAAGCTGGCCTGGCAAAAGAATGGTTGTTGTCTTTCAGCCTCATCGTTATAGCCGTACCCGTGATTTGTTTGATGACTTTGTTAAAGTGTTATCAACCGTTGATGTATTGATTATGTTTGATGTTTATCCAGCTGGCGAGACTAAAATTACTGGTGCTGATGCTAAAAGCTTATGTCGGGCTGTTCGTCTGCGCGGAAGAGTTGATCCTGTTTTTGTTGAGAGCAATGATGCACTGTATGACATATTGCCACGCATAAGCCAGGATGGTGATCTGCTATTGACAATGGGGGCGGGTGATATTGGCTTGATAGCGAAAGATTTGCTTGCTCGATGGGGGTGTCAGGTGTAATGGTTGCTTTGTTTCAGCGCTTGCAGGGTGAGCTGCGAGTCAATGAGCCGTTAGCCAAACACACGTCATGGCGCGTAGGAGGCACTGCCCAGCACTTTTATCGTCCAACTGATGTGGATGATTTAGTGTTGTTTTTGTCACAAGTATCGGCGAGTGAATCTATCATTTGGTTAGGGTTAGGCAGTAATTTACTGGTACGTGATGGCGGTTTTGCTGGCACAGTTGTTGCAGCAGCAGGAGTACTCAATAACGTTGAAGTAAGCGATCAGTTAATTTCTGCTGAAGTGGGCGTCTCTTGTGCCAAATTAGCTAAAATAGCGGCGCGCTCCAATTTATCAGGTCTGGCTTTTCTTGCTGGTATTCCTGGTACTTTGGGTGGTGCATTGGCGATGAATGCAGGTGCATACCAATCGGAGATATGGACACTGGTTCAAGAGGTTGCCACAGTCGATCGTCAAGGGGTGTTACGTCAGCGCAAGCCAGCAGACTTTGACGTATCTTATCGTCAAGTCAACTTACCAGCAGGTGAATGGTTTGTGTCAGCAGTGTTTGCCTTACCAAAAGGCGATGCACAGCGGGAAACCTTAGCAATCAAAGCACTATTAAAAAGTCGTAGTGTCAACCAGCCAATCAACCAGCCGTGTGCTGGGTCAGTATTTCGTAACCCGAAAAATGATTTTGCTGGGCGACTGATTGAAAGCACTGGTTTAAAAGGGACGCGTATTGGTGGCGCCCATGTATCTGACAAGCATGCCAATTTTATTATTAACGATGGTACAGCGACAGCGACAGATATTGAAGCACTTATTAAGCTTATCCAGCAAAAAATTGAATTAATACATGGCGTTACATTGTCACCTGAAGTGCACATTGTCGGAGAAGCTGAATGGTAATGCGTGATACATCAGTAGGAGATACTTTTGGCAAGGTAGCCGTGTTGATGGGTGGCGATTCTTCTGAGCGCGACATATCACTAAACAGCGGTCATGCTGTATTACGTGCTTTGCATGAACAGCATATTGATGCACATAAGATTGATGTAAATAATAGTGTGATTGACAAATTAATTGCTGGAAACTTTGATCGTGCATTTATTGCACTACACGGGCGTGGCGGCGAGGATGGCCAAACTCAGGGTCTGCTTGAGTCATTGCGTATTCCTTATACAGGTAGCGGCATCATAGGTGCAGTACTGTCAATCAACAAGGTGTTAACCAAACAGTTATGGTTACAGCAAGGTTTACCTACACCGCCATTTATCCAGGTCAGTACGGATGATAATGTTGAAACTATCTTAGAAAAAGCAGGTTTACCCCTAATTATCAAACCTGTAAATGAAGGATCAAGTATTGGCATGACCAAAGTAATATCAGCCTGTGACATCACGGATGCCGTTTTGCTTGCAACGCGGTTTGATACTGAGGTGATTGCTGAATCGTGGGTTGAGGGCGAGGAATACACGGTTGCAATAGTAGGGCAAAAAGCATTACCAGTCATTCGGCTTAAAACACCAAACAGCTTTTATGATTTTGTCGCAAAATACCAGGCGGATACTACCGAGTATTTATGCCCATGCGGTTTAACCAAAGAAGAGGAGCAACAGTGCCAGCAACTTGCGTTACAGGCATTTAATGGTTTGCGCATGACAGGCTGGGGGCGCATTGACTTGATGCGCGATAGATCAGGTCAGTTTTATTTGCTTGAGGCAAACAGCGTACCCGGTATGACCAGTCATAGCTTAGTTCCTATAGCTGCAGAATATGCCAGAATCAGTTTTAATCAATTAGTTTGGCAAATATTGGCAACCAGCATGGAGAGTTAGGTGTCAATTATACAAACAAAACCAAGTACTGCCCGTGGATCTGCCTTTAAACAGCATAAGTCACTTACATGGCGATATTTTGTCCGCCATGCGATATTAGTTGCCATTGGGTTTGCGGTGATTATCACTGGTGTATTAATTCAGTATAACAGCAATCATATTTTACCTATATTACGCGTTAGTGTCATTGGCAGTTTTCACCATGTTGACAAACAGGCCTTTAATGCAGCAGTGCGTCAATTTACCCGAGGCAGTTTGCTGAATGTTGATGTTGCTGGTATCCAGAATGCTGGCAAGGTTTTGCCGTGGGTTGACAAGGTACAGGTTACTAGAGTCTGGCCTGATAGTCTGCGCTTAATTGTCAGTGAGCGGGTTGCTGTTGCAAGGTGGGGTAAACATGGTCTGGTGAGTGCTGATGGTGATATGTTTACACCTGATAAAAGAACGTTGCCAACTGATTTGCCAGTGCTTAATGGTCCTGAAGATAGTTACAGATTACTCACTAGACATTACTTGCAGATAAGCTCCATGCTGGAACGTGAAGGGTTGATAATCAGCCATTTGTTGATGAATGAACGTCATGCATGGAGCATGACCCTGCATAATGGCATAAAAGTGTTGTTTGGTCGCCCTAACGATGACAGCGAGCAGCGTTTTCAGCGTTTTTTAATGGTTTATGGGTCTGTATTGGCAGCGCATCAGTCACAGATAGCAGCAATAGATATGCGTTATCCAAACGGTGTATCAGTCTCATGGAAGCAAGGAATAAGACCCGATTTTAACGGAATGGTGTAAATGGCTAAAAAGAATGATAAAGATTTAATTGTTGGGTTAGATATTGGGACATCAAAAGTAGTTGCAATTGTTGCCGAGCCGGTTGTAACTGATGGGCCGAACAACAATACACTGGAAGTGATTGGTGTTGGTTCTCACCCTTCTCGTGGAATGAAAAGGGGCGTGGTGGTCAATATTGAGTCAACAGTACAGTCAATCCAGCGTGCTGTTGAGGAGGCTGAATTAATGGCAGGTTGCCGTATTAACTCTGTGTATGCAGGCATTGCTGGCAGCCATATTCGTAGCTTAAATTCACATGGCACGGTTGCCATCCGTGATATGGAAGTGTTGCAGGGAGATGTCGATCGTGTATTAGACGCAGCCAAGGCGGTTCACTTTCCCGGTGACCAGCGGTTATTACATGTCATGCCACAGGCGTATATTATCGATGAGCAGGAAGGCATACGTGAACCAATAGGCATGTCTGGTGTCCGTCTGGAGGCAAAAGTGCATTTGATAACAGGTGCTGTGAGTGCGGCACAAAACATTACAAAATGCGTTGAACGTTGTGGTTTGGCTGTTGATGGCATTATTTTGGAACAAATTGCTTCAAGTTATTCGGTTTTGGAGCATGACGAAAAAGAACTAGGTGTGTGTCTTGTTGATATTGGTGGTGGTACAACAGATATTGCTGTCTTTGTTGATGGTGCAATTATGCACACGGCGGTAATTCCGATTGCTGGCCATCAGGTTACTAATGACATTGCCATTGTGTTAAGAACACCTGCTCAATATGCAGAAGATATCAAAATGAAATATGCCTGTGCGTTGACCCAGTTAGTGGGGGAAGATGAGACGATTGAGGTACCCAGTTTTGGTGATCGCCCACCACGTAGATTACAACGGCAGAGGCTGGCTGAAGTTGTTAAGCCTCGCTATGAAGAGTTGCTGCTACTGATAAAAGAAGAATTACAACGCAGCGGTTTTGAAGAAATGTTGGCAGCGGGTGTTGTGCTCACAGGCGGGAGCGCTAAGATGGAGGGCGTGATTGACTTGGCCGAAGAAATATTTCATTTGCCAGTAAGGCTGGGTTCGCCACGATATGTGGGTGGATTGGTGGATGTGGTACGAAACCCTATACATGCAACAGGCGTAGGGCTTTTGTTATATGGCAACAAAGAAGAGCAACTAAGATTTGACTCAGTTCCAGTCAGTGGTTTTAGCAGTATGTTTGCGCGCATGAAAAGCTGGTTTAAAGGCAATTATATTTAGTACATTAATCAGGTTGACAACCCTATTATTTTAAAATTGTGAAGGAGAAGAACGATGCCATTTGAATTAATTGATACTTATACACAAAATGCAGTGATTAAAGTTATTGGCGTTGGCGGCGGCGGTAGCAATGCACTTGAACACATGGTAGCCAGTAAAATTGACGGTGTTGATTTTATTTGTCTTAATACTGATGCGCAGGCATTGAGACAAAGTTCAGCCAACACGCAGTTGCAATTAGGTACTGATATTACTAAAGGGTTAGGTGCTGGCGCAGACCCCGACATAGGCCGTCAGGCTGCACTGGAAGATCGTGAACGCATCATGGAAGTGCTTGATGGAGCAGATATGATATTTATTGCCGCAGGCATGGGCGGTGGAACGGGTACTGGTGCTGCACCCGTGATTGCTCAGATTGCCAAAGATATGGGCATTTTGACCGTTGCGGTAGTGACCAAGCCGTTTCCATTTGAAGGCGGTAAACGATTGAAAGTTGCTGAAGCGGGTTTAGCTGAATTAAAGCAGCATGTTGATTCACTAATTACCATTCCGAATGAAAGACTGCTGTCAGTGTTAGGGAGAGACATTTCAATGATTGATGCCTTTAAGGCAGCTAACGATGTTTTATTAGGTGCCGTGCAAGGCATTGCCGATTTGATTACCCAGGAAGGCCTGATTAATGTGGATTTTGCTGATGTACGCACCGTTATGTCAGAAATGGGTATGGCAATGATGGGAACAGGGCAAGCATCAGGTGATAATCGTGCTATAGAGGCGGCAGAAAGCGCAGTATCAAGCCCGCTTTTGGAAGGTATTGATTTATCTGGAGCAAGAGGCTTGCTGATTAACATCACTGGTGGCATGGATATGAAGATGTCTGAATTTGATGATGTGGGCAATACAGTCAGGAAGTTTGCCTCTGAAGATGCAACGATTGTTGTTGGCGCTGTGATTGATTCTGCGATGACAGATGAGATTAAGGTCACTGTTGTAGCAACAGGATTAGGCGTTGAAAAAATTCGGGTTGAGCGTGTTCAAAAACAAGCGTCCCTTCAGAACAACGACACAGAAGCTGCTTCTAATTATGATAAGCCAACGATTATACGGGAAAAAGAAGGTACGCGGCGGCAGCAGGCAGTTGGTGATGATGTCAGCGTGGATTATTACGATATTCCAGCATTTTTGCGTACCCAGGCAGATTAGAGGAGTTGCTTGGTGTGAAGGCATTGATTATACTAGATAAAACGTCAGTGCTTGAAGGTTATCATATTAGTTAGTGTTAAAAAGGTTTTTTATGATAAAGCAGAGGACATTAAAAAATGTGATTCGTGCGACAGGTGTTGGTCTGCACAGTGGCGACATGGTCTATTTGACCTTACGACCTGCTGCCCCAGATACCGGCATTGTCTTCAGACGCATTGATTTGGATCCTGTTGTTGAAATTGCGGCCAAAGCCAAAAATGTAGGTGAAACTGCTCTGTCAACCACCTTGGTTGGCAATGGTCAACAGGTATCAACGGTTGAGCATTTGCTTTCTGCTTTTGCTGGGCTTGGTATTGACAATGCCTATATTGATTTAGATGCTGCTGAAGTACCCATCATGGATGGCAGTGCTGGGCCTTTTGTGTTTCTGGTGCAATCGGCTGGTATAGAAGAACAGATTGCTCCTAAAAAGTTTATCCGCATCAAGAAACCGGTTATCGTCGGATATGATGATAAGTGGGCGAAATTTGAACCCTTTAATGGATTTAAGGTAAGCGTTGCTATTGATTTTTCTCATCCTGCATTTATTGGTCGACCACAGGAAGTTGAGGTTGATTTTTCATCGACTTCTTTTGTGCGCGAGGTCAGCCGTGCACGTACGTTTGGTTTTATGAAGGATATTGAAAAACTACGTGAGAATAATCTTGCCTTGGGTGGTAGCCTAGATAACGCAATCGTTGTTGATGATTATCGCGTGGTTAATGAAGATGGGCTACGTTATGAGGATGAGTTTGTTCGCCATAAAGTATTAGATGCTATTGGTGATCTGTACCTGCTTGGTCACAGTCTGATTGGCTCATTCAGTGGTTATAAGTCAGGTCACGAAGTTAACAATAAATTGTTGCGTACGCTATTGGCAGAACAGCGCGCGTGGGAATTAGTAAGCTTTGAGGATGAGCAGGATTCACCTATTCCATTTAGTCGTCCTGTTGCATCCATTGTGTAGTTTAAAATCATAAGTTACAGGGCAAAACACTTTGCCAGTTTTCAAGATAATATTTACCTTACTCGCCGATTAATTAACAACGCTGTCTGTTGCAATAGTTCCTATTGTTGATACAGCAATAGATTAAGTGGCCATATACTTAAAATTTTGTATCGTGAGACCTGACCTTAATCTCAATATGAGTAATAGCTGTATTCATCGCCGTCCCTAATGTGTGGGTAAGTTCGGGCACCTGAAAACGCATCAAGCTAGCATGGGCAGCACTGTCAACATGAATAATCAAAGTGCTACCAATCATGTTTGCCAAATGACAATGTGGGGCAAACTGATCAGGTAGGGCATTAAGCAACAGGCGGTTAAGTACTGATAAATGTTGGGCGCGTTGGGATAATTTTTGCAATACTAAGTGCTGCTGTACGATTGAGCGAATTATTTTTGGTTGTGTTGTCATAGATGTTATTATAATAGATTATGAAAATTATCATTGTCTCACAAAAAAGTAACAAACACAGGCAGTGGCACTTGAACAAGAACAGCTTACTCATTGCTGCCAGTTTGTTGGTATCTACCGTTATATTGTCATTCTGGCTACTTTATTACCAGCTAACAACATTCAATCGTGTTGACTTGTTGTCAATGGTGACCGAAGATGAACGCGCGGCTGAGATGGCAGCGGTCCGTTCTTATTATACTGAGCGTTTGGGAGGGCTACAGGCAGAAACTATCCGCATAAAAGCGCTGGTGGAAAAATTGGTAACAATGAACGGTATGGATATTATCCAATACGATTTGGATGAAAAAGTGCCACAGGGCGGTATAGATAAGCTTGGTATTAGCTTGACTGCTGATGAGTTTAATCAGCATGCCTCCCAGCTTGAAACAACACTGACCAAGCAATCAGCGCAGATTATGATGTTACGCGATTATCTCATTACTGAGGATAGTATTGAATCAACTATTCCTAGCGGCAAACCGATAAAAGATGGCTGGATTTCATCCTATTATGGTTATCGCATAGACCCTTTCAATGGTAAAAAAGCATTTCATCACGGATTGGATTTCGCTGGTGAAGCAGGTAGCGGTGTTTATGCCATTGCAGATGGCATTGTTAAGTGGGCAGGCAGGCGTAGCGGCTATGGTAAATTAGTTGAAATTGATCACGGTAATGGCTATATCACCCGCTATGCGCACAATGCCGAACTCAAAGTAGCAAATGACGATAGAGTTAAAAAAGGCCAACAAGTGGCATTAATGGGATCAACAGGTCGATCAACAGGGCCTCATGTACATTTAGAAGTCCTGTTAAATGACCGTAGAGTCAATCCGTATAATTTTGTTAAGTAGTATCTGTCAGTGACTATTTTACTGCCTTAATGGCATATTCGTCAACAAATCTGTTTTAATTTATCGCCTATCATTTGAATTTTTAGTTAATAACTCGGTCGCCATAACATGATTTTCACCATATAAAAACTGGTTTTTGTGTATAGGTAATCACAATCTAATATGTTCAACACGTTTTTTAACAAGATATTCGGTAGCCGAAATGATCGGGTACTCAAGCAATTGCATAAGGTAGTTGCCACTATTGCTGGCTATGAAACTGACATTGAAGGGCTTGACGATGTAATGCTTAAGGCAAAAACAGCCGAGTTCAAAAGGCGCTTGGTGAAAAGCAGTTCATTAGATGCTATTTTGCCAGAAGCGTTCGCTGTAATAAGAGAAGCAGGTAAGCGCGTGCTTAACATGCGCCATTTTGATGTGCAGATGATAGGTGGCATGGTGCTCAATGAGGGCAAAATAGCTGAAATGCGTACTGGTGAAGGTAAAACATTGGTGGCAACGTTAGCTGTTTATCTCAATGCGCTTGAAGGGCATGGTGTTCATGTGGTTACGGTAAATGATTATCTTGCCCAGCGTGATGCTACCTGGATGGGGGAGCTTTACCAGTTTTTGGGGCTGACCACAGGTGTCATCGTCTCTGGTTTAGATTCTGATGCCCGCCGTGAAGCATACGCATGCGATATTACTTATGGTACCAATAATGAGTTTGGTTTTGATTATTTACGTGACAATATGGCTTTTAGCATGGAAGAGAGGGTGCAACGGGAATTACATTTTGCTGTTGTAGATGAAGTTGATTCTATTTTGATTGATGAGGCGCGAACCCCGCTAATTATTTCAGGGCCAGCAGAAGACAGCTCAGATCTCTATCAGCGTGTCAATGCCATCATACCTGAATTATCACAGCAAATTGGTGAAGGTGAAGATGTTGAGATTGCAGGTGATTATATTGTTGATGAAAAGATAAAACAAGTTCACTTTACTGAGGCCGGTCATGAAAAAATTGAACACTTACTAACCCAGTCGTCCATTCTGGATGCTGATGCCAGCTTGTACGATGCTGCCAATATCAGCTTGATGCACCATGTAACTGCAGCTTTGCGTGCCCATGTGCTTTTTCAGCGTGATGTTGACTACATTGTACAGGATAATCAAGTAGTTATTGTTGATGAGTTTACCGGCCGTACAATGGCAGGTCGGCGCTGGTCAGATGGTTTGCATCAGGCGCTAGAAGCAAAAGAAGGCGTATCAATTCAAAATGAAAATCAGACGCTGGCATCAATCACATTCCAGAATTTTTTCCGTTTATATACAAAATTATCTGGTATGACAGGCACGGCAGATACTGAAGCATTTGAATTGCAATCTATTTATGGTTTAGAAGTTATTGTTGTGCCAACCCATCGCACTATGGTGCGTCAGGATCAAGCTGATCAGATTTATTTAACTACCACAGAAAAATATCAGGCAATTACTGATGATATAAAGCGTTGTGTTGCCAAAAAACAACCCGTATTAGTCGGCACATCTTCTATTGAAAGCTCTGAATACCTGCATGATTTATTAAAAAAGGACAAGATAAAACATGCAGTATTGAATGCTAAATTTCATGAAAAAGAGGCGCATATTATTGAGCAGGCAGGTCAGCCTGGCGCTGTGACCATCGCTACCAATATGGCTGGACGCGGTACTGATATTGTATTAGGTGGTAATCTGGAAGCTGAATTAAAAGCCCTAGGCGAAAACTTGAGTGCCAGTGATAAGACAAAAGTAACTGAAAGCTGGCAAGCGCGCCATGATGAGGTAATTAAAGCTGGTGGCTTACATGTGATCGGCTCTGAACGTCATGAGTCGCGACGCATTGACAATCAGTTACGAGGGCGATCTGGTCGTCAGGGTGATCCGGGCTCAACCCGTTTTTATTTATCACTTGAAGATAACTTAATGCGTATTTTCGCCTCAGAACGCATGGCTGGTTTAATGCAAAAGTTAGGTATGGACAAAGGTGAAGCAATTGAGCATCCATGGGTGTCACGCGCTATTGAAAACGCCCAGAAGAAAGTGGAAGGCCATAATTTTGATATTCGCAAACAATTGCTTGAGTTTGATGATGTCGCCAATGATCAGCGCAAGGTCGTATACCAACAGCGCAATGAACTGATGGCATCTGAAGATGCATCAGAAGCGGTGACTGCTATGCTAACAACGGTTATTGATAGGACTATTAGCGCTTATGTGCCAGAAAATACCATTGAAGAACAATGGAATATTGATGGCTTGGCCGAGTCATTGCGTGATGATTTTGCGTTAGATTTACCTGTTGCAATCTGGCTACAGGAAGATGATGAATTGCACGAAGGTACATTAAGAAAGCGCATTATTGCCGAAGCAGAAAAAACCCATCAGCAAAAAGAAGCCATGGTAGGTAGTGAACTGATGCGTCACTTTGAAAAAGCAATTATGTTACAAATACTTGACAGAACATGGAAAGACCATCTGGCGCAAATGGATCACTTGCGGCAAGGGATTAATCTGCGTGGTTATGCCCAAAAAGATCCAAAACAGGAGTTTAAGCGCGAAGCCTATGGCTTATTTTCCAGCATGTTAGATAGCATGAAGCATGATATTGTATCGCTTTTGTTAAAGGTCAAGGTAAAGACAGAGCAGGATGTTGAGGTGGTTAAAAAACAGCGGCGGCAGACCGAGCAAGACGTTAAGTATCAACATGAATCAGTCACCAGCATGACTGCTGATACTAATGATATCACAGACGGTCAGCGTCAGCAGCCAGTGACACGTAATAGTAGAAAAGTCGGTCGTAATGAACCTTGTCCTTGTGGTAGTGGCAAGAAGTTTAAGCAATGCCATGGCGCTATTAACTAATGACGGTTAATTTATCTTGGTCAGATAAAGCGTCACTGCTTGCTGTTGCTGGGGTAAATTTAAGCGTTGCTAGTGCTGGTATAAAAAAAACAGGGCAAGCCGATCTTGTGTTAATTCAGTTAGCGAAAGGCACAATCACGTCAGCCGTTTATACACAAAATTTATTTTGTGCAGCCCCAGTAATTGTTGCTAAAGCACACCAAAGACAAACGTGGCCACGTTATCTGTTGATTAATGCCGGTAATGCCAATGCTGGTACTGGCAAGGAGGGCATACAATCGGCCGAAGCTTGTTGCCAGCATGTGGCTATGTTAACGGGCTTAAAGACAAACAGTGTATTGCCTTTTTCAACCGGGGTGATCGGTCAAAGGTTGCCTGTTGCTAATATCAAGCAGGGGATCAATAAGGCGCATCAACATCTGGCGGGTGATCATTGGTTTGATGCTGCTCATGCCATTATGACAACCGATACTTATCCCAAGGCAGTATCAACCCAGATTGAACTTGATGGCAAGATAATTACTCTGACCGGGATAGCAAAAGGTTCGGGCATGATTTGCCCTGACATGGCAACCCTACTTGCCTTTATCGCCACTGATGCTAATGTAGCACAATCAGTGTTAGATACTATGCTTGCGCGGGCATTAACTCAGTCATTTAACCGCATTACCGTTGATGGAGATACCTCAACTAACGATGCTTGCGTACTCATGGCAACCGCACAGGCGGGTAATAATAAAATTACGGATGCTGAATCATTTGCGGCACAAACACTCTATACCGCTATTGCCAATATCAGTTGCCAACTTGCCCATGCAGTTGTCCGTGATGGCGAAGGCGCGACCAAGTTTATTGCAATACATGTAGTTGAGGGCTTAGATAGCAAAGAGTGTTGTCAAATTGCCTACACCATCGCCCACTCGCCACTGGTTAAAACTGCTCTGTTTGCTGCCGATCCTAACTGGGGACGTATTTTAGCGGCTATTGGTCGCAGCGGTATCCATAATCTTGATATTAGCCATATTGCTATTTATATAGATGATATCTGTGTGATTGAGTATGGAGAACCAGCCAAAAGCTATACAGAAGATGAAGGCAGGCGTGTTTTTAATCAGAATGAGCTGACCATTACCATAAAACTAGGTCGTGGTAAGGCAGAGGATACTGTTTTAACCTGCGACCTATCTTATGATTATGTCAAAATAAATGCAGAATATCGTAGCTAATTGTTAGGTGGTAGTCATTGTCCCTTGATTTAAGAGGGCAAAATGTTTACATGCTGTTTAGATTAGCTAGGCCCTGGCTGGCAAGATACTCATCATAATTGCCAGCAAAAGCGGTGATGGTACCACCTGTTTTCATATCAAAAATACGGGTGGCGAGTGATGAGACAAACTCACGATCATGGCTGACAAAAAATAAGGTGCCTTCATAAAGGCTAAGCGCCATATTCAGCGATTCAATGGACTCCATATCCATGTGATTGGTTGGCTCATCCATGATTAAAATATTGGGTTTTTGTAACAATAGCTTACCAAACAGCATGCGCCCCTTTTCACCACCCGATAATACGTTGACTTTCTTATCCACCATCGCGCCAGAAAAAAGCAGGCGACCTAAGGTGGCGCGAATAGCCTGTTCATCCTCCTCCTCACCAGCCCACTGTGCCATCCATTGAAACACGGTCATA
Source organism: Methylophagaceae bacterium (assembly GCA_965199725.1). Classification (GTDB taxonomy): domain Bacteria; phylum Pseudomonadota; class Gammaproteobacteria; order Nitrosococcales; family Methylophagaceae. Next base: position 477,609 of record OZ241321.1, on the reverse strand, counting down.
TCACTGGCAAATAAATGATCGTGATCCTGCGGGTAGTAACCAATATTAGCATTTTCTGACCAGCTTATCCGTCCTGATTTAGCTTTAAGCTCACCTACTAGCGTTTTAACCAGCGTTGATTTGCCAATACCGTTAGGGCCAATAATAGCAATGCGTTCACCTATCTCAGTGATACATTTGAAACCCTTAAATAGGGGTGGGTCGTTATCGTAGGATTGGCTGATATTGTTGATTTCAACAGCGTTACGGAACAATTTTTTTGCCTGTTCAAAGCGAATGTAAGGATTAACGCGGCTAGAGGGTTTAATATCTTCCAGTTTAATTTTTTCAATTTGTTTAACGCGCGATGTTGCTTGCTTGGCTTTGGCTGCATTAGCAGAAAAGCGGCGCACAAAGTTTTGTAATTCGGCAATTTGTGCCTTTTTTCTGGCGTTATCAGCCATCTGACGCGCCCTTGCCTGAGTAGAGGCCAGCATATACTCATCGTAGTTACCCGGATAAATGCGTAATTCACCAAAATCAATATCGGCTATATGGGTGCATACACTATTTAAGAAGTGGCGATCATGCGAGATGATAATCATGGTGCTGTTGCGCTCATTGATGATATTTTCTAGCCAGCGGATAGTATCAATATCTAGATGGTTGGTTGGTTCATCAAGCAATAAAATATCAGGATCGGCAAACAGCACCTGCGCCAATAAAACCCGCAATTTCCAGCCGGGTGCAATATCTTTCATCAGACCATCGTGTTGTTTGGTAGCAATGCCCACACCCAATAACAGTTCACCTGCGCGTGATTCGGCGGTATAACCATCCATTTCTGCATATTGACCTTCAAGCTCGGCAGCTTTAATACCTTCTTCTGCTGACATTTCCGCAAGCTTGTAAATACGGTTACGTTCTTTGTGTATTTGCCATAATGTCCGGTTGCCCATAATCACCACATCAAGTACCTGCTCATTTTCATAAGCAAATTGATCCTGACTTAATATGGCAATGCTTTGCCTTGCATCAAGATTGATATTGCCAGAGGTAGGCTCTAGTGCTCCTGATAAGATTTTTAGCAAGGTGGATTTGCCACAGCCATTAGCACCAATAAGGCCATAGCGATTACCGCCACCAAATTTAGCGGATACATTTTCAAATAAAGGTTTGGCACCAAATTGCATGGTGATATTGGCAGCAGTAAGCATGAGTTTTTAAGGATTAAAAAACTTACCATTATACACTAGTTAAAGTAGGGATAAACGCCATGTCAGTTTTACGGGATAGTTTTTGCCAAGACAGCTACCAGCAAAATTGCTCTATGCTGGGCTGATTTTAACGGTATATATCATATCTACTAAGTAAGTTATTTTTTGGCAACAAATGCCAATGCAACAGAATTAATACAATAGCGCAATCCTGTTGGCGCGGGTCCATCATTAAATACATGACCCAAATGAGCATCACAATACTGGCAGCGTACTTCGGTACGGGTCATGCCAAGGCTTAAGTCAGTATGACGACTGACTACATCTTGTGTGTACTCAGCAGAAAAACTAGGCCAACCACAGCATGAATCAAATTTATCATCAGAAGAAAATAAAGCTTGCTGGCAACATATACAATGGTAAATGCCCGCTTCATAGTGGGTATTGTAGTCACCGGAAAAAGGCGGCTCAGTGCCAGCTTGACGGGTAACACGATAGGATTCGCTGCTAAGCTTTTCTTGCCATTCAGCATCCGTTTTTTTGATTTTGGTCATTACATCTGACTTAAATACAAGATTTGCTTATTATGCCTTGTCATCATAATAGCGGCAAGCTAAACGGGTGGGTGATAGATTTAATCGTTATTTTTATGAGGAACTGTTCTGTGCTATAAGGACACGGGGACAGGTGTTAGGTTGTTCATATGTCCGTTTTTCAGTGTAAATATTGGCACTGCTGATCCTATCACATGGCAGTATTTGCATATCGTTAAGCACGCTAATCAGATCATCTACACATCCTTCAGGGTCCGTCATGTAGCTTGAGCCCCAACAACGCCAAAACTTCCAACCAACTCTTTCGATAGTTCTTTGCCGCTTCCAATCATTCATCCACTGTTCGGGAGGATGGTATTTATCACCATCTAATTCAATGGCTAATCGTCGGTCATTGTCTCCCTCAACAACCAAGTCAATTGAAAATGCGCCAACCTTTACTTGAGGAACAACGTTATACCCTTTTGCATTAAGGCGTTTATAAACATCTCTTTCAAAGTCTGAATCACATAAGGTAGTCGGGTCATCAACATGCTCAATTTGAGGCATAGGAGAAGAGAAGTGCCTAAGAATTTTTAATCGCAAATCCGATTCATTGTTAAGATCAGATTCTTGAATGCTTCTATAAAGGTACATTCTGTCCCTTGCTCTAGATAAGGCTACATTCATTCTTTGTTCAGCATCTTTTTTATTCATCACTGCGCCTTTAACATGATCCGCTGACTAGGGAATACAGCATTGGCAAGATCATATACAGAAACGCCGGGAAGCAGCAGCTCTGCAAACGGCTGTTCTTGAAGAAAACTGTTCCTTAGTTTTAATACGGTTTCCTCAGCAAGAAAAGCATCAGTTGGGCTAACCTGTTTATCATCACCTACAACCAGTAATTTTTTTGCCCTTAAAATAGCGGGTAATGCAGTAATATCTGATTGAGATGCCTCGTCAATAATCACCAAATCAAAAGAGCCACAGTCAGAGGGTAAACTGTCGCTCACTCGCCAAGTGGGCATAATCCAGCATGGCACACTACTGTAGCAATCTTGCCAATCTTGCATTGCTCGTGAAACGTCTCTACGGTATCTTGGCGCTCTCTTCCCCTTTCCTTTTACCCAGCTTTTTGATAGAAGACGCGAAACGCGTCAAAGCACTTTGGACATGCTCAGTCATATTCCTATGCAAACCAATCTTTGTTTTTATCTGTACAGGCTTGGAAAACGTCCGCTTCAGCTCATTGTCATAGGTTGATCTTTTTTCAGAAAGCTGCTTGAGATGTCCACGTCCATCAATTTCATGTAAATATTGTTTACATCGCTTCCATTTCCATGTTTCATACCAATCTACTGGTGTAAGATGGTCATCTCCTTCTAGCAGCGGCTCTGACTTAAGCTTACCTCCCCAAATAGGCGCGCCTGAATCAGATGCTGACTCTGCAATTCCTTCAATGTCATGCAAATCCATCTGTAAATTATTTATTCTGGTTAATTCTGAAACTAATTCTTGCCACTGTTGAGTAATTGTATCTGATGAGTATTCAGGTTAGGATATAAGCGGGTATAGAGTACCGTACTCTATATCTTGGATAAATCCAGTGACACTTTTTGGCCTGACAAAAATAATCCAGCTATCTGTTATCTCTAGAGAATCACTTATTTTGTTTGGTTTACGATTTTCTGTGTCGGGATTTATATCTGGCCAGTATGCACCGCTTTCACTTAAACAGGCGGAAGTCTTTCTTCTTAATAGCGGTTCAAAACTTTCGTGCATATAGGGTGAGAATTCAGTGTCTTCTGACATTTCAGAAAAATGCTTTTTTGCAAAACGCGACAAGGCATCAACGCCAGGATTGCCTAATGCTGAATATGCACCAACAGCAATGGTTGGCTCATTATTACGAGGATGAATCAGTATTGCACCATCTTTTTGGTCAACTGCAATTTCAATCGGCTTTTCGAGTAATGGATGATTAATGTTATGTCCTTCACATAACCACCGACTTATGTCAATACCCCAAATTAACTCTATAGGCTGCTCATCACCTTGTGCCTCAATGGTTTGCTGTAGACTAAATAATGATTCATATATTTTTATCGTCGCTCTTCGTGGTTTTTCTTCTTGAGACCAAGGCAGCCATTGCTTATTAAAGTAATTGTCTATATCTATCTTTATTTGCTGATTGTTTTCTAGACGAAATATTACATCCTTAAGCTTTACCCCAGAAGTTTGCTCTTTTAACGGGTCAGTAACATCGCTTTCAACTACAAGTCCTTTATCAATAAGTTTAATAGCTTCTTGCTTTGGTAGCGTTTTGATTAATTTATCTTTAATCTGTGGCTCGCTTTCAGGGTTGTTTCCAACGTTAACCCATTCTTGTATTTGTTCAGGAGCTGGAGGTGGTGGACGCCGTTTTAATCGTTCAATTTTTAACCAGACAGAAATATGGTCATCGTCAATCACATTATACTGGATTCCAATTTTTCCTTTTAACTCATGCTCCCATATATTTCAGTTGTTTATATTCTTCAATGCTGAATATTGGCTTTTGCTTGAGTTTCCCTAAATGACTCGCATAATGAAGCAGTTGATCTAGGCGATCATTTATTGTTGAATCATCTTCCATTATGTTTTAGGGTTTTTTAGAAAGTGCAATAGCCTATTGTAAGTTTAATTAAACAAGCATAACTGGTTTTGGTAGAAGGCACTAGATTTTAATAGTGTATCGTGGGTACCACTATCTACAATGCGCCCCTGTTCCATCACATAAATACGATCCATGTGTTTTAACATGCTGGGGCTGTGAGTAATCAAAAGTACAGTCTTATTGTCCATTAATGCAAACACCGCGCGCATGACCGCTTGTTCGGTAGCGGGGTCTAAGCCTTCGCCGGGTTCATCAAGAATAAGCAGCGCTGCTGGCTTTAATAAGGCTTGCGCAATTGCTAAACGGCGTTGTTGACCACCAGAAAGTTTGGTGCCTGCCTCTCCTAACCAAGTATCGTAGCCGTCAGGCAGATCGGCAATAAACTCAGTCAGGCCAGCAGTTCTACAGGCTGTATCTAACATCTTTTCATCTGCATCAGGATTGGCAAGCATCAAATTAGCATAAATTGTGCCAGTAAACAAGTGGTTATGTTGGCTTAAGGTAGCAATATGTTTGCGCAGATCATCACCCTGAAAGCGACTAATATCATGGCCAAACACGGTTATATTACCAGAATGAGCTTGCCAGAAACCCAGTAATAAATTAGCAATAGTTGATTTGCCAGCACCACTGGCACCGACAAACGCAATTTTTTCACCACTATTAATATTAAAAGAGATATTAGCCAATGTAGTTACAGTCTGTGGGCAATAGCCAAAATTAACTTGGCTAAAACAAACAGCACTATCTTTTACCGGCGGTGAATGCTGATCAGGCTCAACCCGTGTTGGTACTTTGTCTACAATATCAAGCAAACGTTTGAACGATGCCCACGTGGTAGGCATTTGTTCAAAAGCAAGGGTCATTGGCATAACTATCTCAAAGCTGGCTATGATTAATAATATCAGCATGGGCAGTTCAGTATGTAGCCGCATGCCATTTGCTACTTGAGGTATCAGTAGCCACAGACACAGCCAGGCAGTGAGATTCGTCATTAAAAAAGACAGGCAACCCACAGTTGTTGACACGCGGTTAGTTTTGTCTTGTTCATCTAACAGCGTTTTACTTAAAAAATCGCTGGCTGCAATGTGGTGATTGTCAGCCTGATAGAGGATAAGCTCACGCATGCCCTGCACACCATCAATAAAGTGGGTACGCAATTCAGCCGATGTCGTCACACTTTGCTGTGCATTGCTTGTATTGGCACGTACCATCCAAAATGGCAGTATAAAGCCAGTGATGGTAAGGCTAATGAGCAGTAAAAGAGCAAGGGTTTTATCATAATAATAGGTCACCGAAAGCACGATTGGTATAGCAATAATTGCCACTATAATTGGCAATAAGATGCGCAGATAAACATTATCTAGCCGCTCAATATCAGCCTGAATGCGGCTGAGTAAATCACCACTGGCTAATCCTTGTAATTGTGCCGGTGCAAGCGGTTCTAAGTGATGATAAAACCACACTCTTATTGCGCTTAACACTTTCAAGGTTACATCGTGGGTAACATAACGTTCGGTATAACGCCCGCCTGTTCTTATAATAGCGAGAAAACGGATAATGGCGGCAGGGGTAAAATAATTCATTGAAGCGCCTGCTATCCCTGCCGTTGCCATTGCAGCAATAAACCAGCCTGCTATAGCAAAAAGGGCGATATTTGACAATACAGTCGCTAATGCTAGTAAAACACCAATAGTCATCCAGACAAGGTAGCGTTTTGTCCGTTTCAAAAGCAGCAATAGATTGTTCAAGCAGGTATCGCCTTTTTTAAGAATTGGTGATATATACCCTTTTTAGCGCTTAATGTTGCATGCGTACCCTGCTCGATTAGCTTGCCGTTATCAATCACCATAATTTGTTTTGCCTGTTTTACTGTACTTAACCGATGCGCTGACACAATAACGAGTTTGTCGATTGCGTAATTGTAAATAGCGTGCCTGATGATTGCTTCTGATTGTTTATCAAGATGGGCGCTGGGTTCATCTAAAATCAATACATTGGCGTCATGATAGAATGCACGTGCCAATGCTATTCGTTGCACTTCACCACCAGAGAGATTGTGCCCACCTTCGCCAATTAATGTATCGTAGTTATCAGGCAGTGATGCAATGACATCAGCGATGCCAGCACGTTCAGCGGCCTGTTTTATGTGAGCCATATCACAGGGGGCTTTATACATAGCGATATTATCAGCAACTGATGCCGATAATAAGCGAGGTGACTGTGGAATCCATGCTAGATGGTGTTGCCACGCCTTAACGGTATCAGCAGATAACCGACGTGCATTGATATAAATATCACCCACCTGAGGGTTTATAAACCCTAGCAAGCAGTCAATAAGCGTTGTTTTACCTGCACCACTTTTGCCGACCAGTGCATACAGTCCAGAGCGATCAAATCTTGCACTTAAACCTTCAAGCGCAGGACGATTGTTATCGTAAGTATAATAAATAGTATTAACGGAGATAGTAGGAGCTGCTGTTAAAAACGTTGATGCTGGTTTGATATCGCTTGGCGTTGATGTTGTTTGCAGGATGGTAATTATTTTTTCAGCGACGATTATTGCCTGCATTCTGGCATGATATTGGGTGCCTAAATTACGTAGTGGCGTATAAAATTCAGGTGCTAATAACAGCACCATAAACCCAGTGGAAAAATGCAGATCTCCCCAATAAAGGCGAAATCCGATAGTAATGGCCACCAATGCGATGCTGACAGTTGCTAAAAACTCCAATGTCAGTGACGATAAAAATGCTATTTTCAGTACTGACATTGTATTGCGGCGATAGTTATCAGATATGGTTGCAATGGCTGTCGCTTCACGCTTGCTAGCACTGAATAGTTTCAGTTGGGTAAGCCCTTGGATAACATCAAGGAAATGGCCACCCATGCGCGATAAATCACGCCAGCGTTTCTGATTAATGTTTTCTGTTTTCAGACCAATCAGGATCATAAAAAAGGGTACAAGAGGAGCACTTAACAGAAAAATGAGTCCTGATTGCCAGTCAATTGGCAGAATAATTGCTAGTATAGCCAGCGGTATCAGTGCACTGAATGCTAGCGCTGGCAGGTAAAGCGTGTAATAGTCAGTCAATGATTCAACTCCTTCATGCAATAAATTGCTTACTGCACCGCTTTGCTGACCACTTAACCAGACAGGGCCAAGCTCAAATAGTTTTTTATGCAACTGATTACGGACGCTGTGTTTGACTGCTTGTCCGGCCCTAAAGGCATATCGCTGTGTTAAACGGTTAAGCAGGGCACGCAGTATGATAAGCGATAGTGCCCACCATAAAAATGTGCTTACATCATTAATAGTACCCCCTTCAAACATCACTCGGTGCATCGTTTGCGCCAGCAGCCAAGCCTGCACAATTAACAACAGTGCGTTTAAGGTGCCAAGGATCACGGCAATTTTCAAGCAATTACCAGCAAATGATTGGTTGGCAGTGAGCCACTTTTTAGCGGCTATGAGTTGTGCTGGATTTACTTTCACCGTCTATGATTCATTTTTTGTTTCATTATTATTTTGATCATTGATCTCATACCACATCACATTGATAATGCCGAGTGCACATGCTAGTAAAACCCCTAGTATCCAAGCAAAGTACCACATAACTTAAATCCTTATCATTTAATAGGCTGAATGATTATTTTGCTTGATTTCATCAACAGTAACCCTACGCCACATGCGCATGTAGCACCAGGTTGTATAAGCTAAAACTATAGGTAGAAGTACGATAATGGCTACCAGCATGATATTGAGCGAATACTCGCTGGAAACAGCGTCCCATAACGTTAGGCTGTGGTCGGGATGACTGCTTGACGGCATAACAAAAGGAAATAATGCAAAGCCTGCGGTAGCGATAATACCAGTGATAGATAGTGCGCTGGCAACAAAGCCCACACCAGGATGATTGCGCTTTGATAGGATGCGAGCTGCCTGCGCAGCGACAAGCCCCAATAATGGGAACAATAAAGTAAACGGCATATTTTTATAATTTAAAAACCATGCTTTTGCCTGTATACTGACCGTTTTATCTAATGGAGTGATAGCCGTATTGGTTGCCGGTAAGTTAGTGATCACATAGCCATCAACATATAAATACAGACATAATCCTGCCAAAGCGAAACTAATGATGACAACAATTGCTGCCTGTTGTGCCGCAAAGCCTGCACGGGTGGCAATATCACTGGCAGTCCGTATTTGTAGCCATAAGCCGCCATGCATAATAAGCATAGAAATGCTTACAACACCACAAATCAGAGAGAAAGGATTAAACAGAGCGAAGAAAGATCCAGTATAGGTAACGCGCAGAAACTCGTCTATGTAAAAAGGTACCCCCAGTAGCAGGTTACCAAATGCAATACCAAAAACAAGGGGCGGCATGCTACTGCCTACAAACAATGCATAATCCCATGTATGCCGCCACCTTTTATCTTCAATTTTACTACGATAGTCAAAACCTATTGGGCGCAGAAACAAAGCAAATAATACCAGCATCATCGCAAAGTAAAAACCAGAAAATGCAGCAGCATAGATCATCGGCCACGCGGCAAATAAAGCACCACCAGCAGTGATAAACCAAACTTGATTGCCATCCCAGTGTGGGCCGATTGTATTGATAATAACGCGGCGTTTTTCATCGGTGTTGCCAATAAAAGGCAGTAGTGTGCCAACACCCATATCCATACCGTCAGTAATGGCAAACCCTATCAAAATTACGCCGATAATACCCCACCAGATTAGTTTTAGCGTGTCGTAGTCAAACAGCGTCACTTAACTATAGCCCCTTAAACGCCACTATTAGTTTTTGCCAGCGTATCGGTTTGTTCAAAATGGTATCTACCGGTGTGCAGGCTACTTGGGCCTAAGCGGGCAAATTTGAACATAAGCCAGATCTCAATAATGGCAAGTAGTGTGTAGAAAGCAATAAAGCCTGATATACTGATGATAAGATCACGTACAGTTAAGCTGGACGTTGCCATAAATGTTGGTAATATTTCACTGATCACCCAGGGTTGACGGCCAAATTCAGCAACAAACCAGCCTGCTTCTATTGCTATCCATGGTAGCGGAATACTCCAGAGTGTTATATGCAGTAACCAGCGCTTTTGCTCAATGATTCGGCGCGCATTGAAGTAGAAAGAGAGCACGAATATCACCAGCATGAAAAAGCCACTGGCAACCATGATTCTGAAGCTCCAGAAAAGCGGCGCTACTGATGGAATGGAATCACGAGCAGCTTGCCTTATCTGTGCTTCTGTGGCATCAACTACATTATCAGTATAGCGCTTTAACAGCAGCCCATAACCTAGGTCGTGACTGATGGCTTTAAAAGCCGCTACATTATCCGCTGTTTTTTCTCCGTTGCGCAATTTAGTCAGATAGCTGTAAGCGACTATACCGTTACGAATACGGTCAATATGTTCCTGTTCAAGCTGTTTAATACCAACGACTTCTTCTGTCAATGAACGAGTAGCGATAATACCCATGATATAGGGGATTTTAATTGCATAATGAGTTTTCTGTGCATCATCATCTGGAAAGCCAAATGCAGTGAAAGCCGCTGGTGGAGGTTCCGTCTCCCATTCAGCCTCAATAGCAGCAAGTTTAACTCGCTGAACTTCGCCTACTTCATAGCCAGATTCATCACCCAGCACCAGCACGGATAATATTGCAGCAAGCCCAAATCCAGCTGCAACTGAAAATGAACGTCTGGCAAAATGTAAGTCTCTGCCTTTAAGCATATAGTAACTGCTGATACCCAATACGAACATAGAGCCAGCAACATAGCCACTTGCTACAGTATGAATAAACTTTACCTGGGCAACAGGATTAAATAGGACATCAGCAAAGCTGGTCATCTCCATACGCATAGTTTCAAAATTAAATACTGCGCCTACTGGGTTTTGCATCCATGCGTTGGCAATGAGTATCCATAGTGCTGACAGGTTGGTGCCCAGCGCCATCAGGAAAGTAACTGCTAGGTGTTGTTTTTTAGTGAGTCTGTCCCAGCCAAGAAAAAACATGCCAACAAAGGTTGATTCTAAAAAGAATGCCATCAAGCCTTCAATAGCCAATGGTGCACCAAATACATCCCCAACGTAATGTGAGTAATAGGCCCAATTAGTGCCAAATTCAAATTCCATAGTAAGGCCCGTAGTAACCCCCATGGCAAAGTTAATGCCAAACAATTTACCCCAAAATTTAGTCATGTCTTTGTAAACCTGACGACCAGTCATCACATAGACTGATTCCATAATCACCAGAATCCATGTCATACCAATCGTAAGTGGCACAAACAGAAAGTGATACAGGGCAGTAATGGCAAACTGCCAGCGTGACAGTTCTACCATTGTTTCATCAATTATCATTGCAGAATATGGCTTTACCTAATTCAGTGGCTATTGTACTAAAATTGCAGCTACTTTTTTAATTTAAGCGTTTTATCTTTACTAGATTATGGTAACTGGCAGATTCCATAGTGGCAGGATAACAGCTTAGATTAAGCAGAGAGATTTGACTACTTGTTGTGATACTTTACGTGGATGATCAAGTAAAGAATAATCCATGTTGCCCCATGGGGAAGTAAAATAATGTTTCCGTAGAGGCAACATATAGATTTTCTAAACCAGCTAAAAGCATGGTATAAGTATGCTAAGTCCTAAAATTTTTAGTTTTTATTTATGAATAAACAACAAGGCCAATCGTCCATATGGCGAGACCGCATGGCGGTACTATTGCAATATTGTATGCCACACCATGCACTGTCTTTAGTCATACATCAGCTGGCACGCAGTGAAATCGTTTGGTTCAAGCAATGGACTATTAAATTTGTTATTGCCAGATATAATATTAATATTGACGAAGCTGCGCAACCAGACATTGCCACATTTTCCAGTTTTAATACCTTTTTTACTCGCCAGTTACGGCAGGGCATTCGTCCTGTTGCTGGTGGTTGCGCCACGCTCGTTTCTCCAGTTGATGGCATGGTAAGCCAGATTGGCACACTTAAGGAGGGGCGTGTTGTACAGGCAAAAGGCCATTGTTATACAGTACGTGACCTATTGGCTGGCGATGAGGTATTGGCTGATCAGTTTAAGCAGGGACAATTTACAACCCTGTATCTGTCACCACGTGATTATCATCGTATTCACATGCCGTTTGCCGGTCAATTACAGCAAATGCAGTATGTGCCTGGCAGGTTATTTTCGGTTACGCCTCGTAACGCCAGTGTTATACCTAATTTATTTGCTCGTAATGAACGGGTCATTACTGTATTTGCAACAGATCATGGGCCAATAATTCTTGTATTAGTAGGTGCGATATTTGTTGGTAGTATGGAAACAGTATGGGCGGGCCAAATAACACCGCCTTATAGTAAGACTATAAAGCGTTGGTGTTATGATGACAGTAAGGCACCTGTTTTGCAAAAAGGCGAGGAAATGGGGAGATTTAATATGGGATCAACGGTCGTGATGCTATTGACAGATCAGGCTGGTAAATTAAGGGATGATTTGACACCTGGCACGATCATTAAGATGGGACAGGCAATGACAGATTAGCTAGCTTGTCTGCATTTGTCTTAAGTCAGACTTAATCTGTATGTAACCTTAATTTTGGATTGTTATGTCCAGCAGCCCTTTGCGCATTCTATATGCTTAGAATTTAATTCCAGCTATTAGCCAACACTGTTTTAGATCATCTTTGGGTTGCTGAGGAATCACATTGTAAGCTCGGTGCCCCCTACGGCTTGTTATGTACAATGATATCCGTCAGACATAGAAGAATTAGTTACAGAACTAAAAAACCTCACGGTTTATGTGCCAAATAAAGGCGCCTCTGATGGTTTGGCTGAAAAGCTAGCTGTTGCAATGCAAGCAGAGATATGCAAATTGAAACTAACCGACGAGGTTACTATGTACGACTTAACTATCATTAACTTAGGCCATTGCAGACAAGCGTATCTTAAGCATAAGTGGATAAATAAAAAACTAACCCATAATACTATGCCTATTACGCGCAAAATAAAAAAAGAAATAAGTGACTTTAAGTACTGGTTTTACGCCTTAGGTATATATGCTACTGTTTTTTCTTGGGTATTCAATTTTCTATATTGGGCATCTCGTCTCCTGAGGATAAAATGAAGGAAATAGAACAAGCCTATGTAAGTTGTAGAGACTGGGGCAACTGCACGGAATGGCGATACCTTAAGAAGCAGGGGATCACACCAGAAGAAAAAGCACAGTTACACAAGTTTTTAACTAGAGCGTATAGTGATTAAAACAATCACTATTACATTTATTCGGGCAGCATTAGCCGTAACAAGCTTACTGCTAAACTGTATTATTGAGTAAGCTGGCCCATCGGCAGTAATAATACTAAGCTGGTAACTGTTGTTACTATTATTTGTAAATTGTTACCGCTTTTACTGAACCATAAATCTTTATTTGTAGGGTCTTTTAGGTATATACTAATAAATCAATTAAATTTGGAGAAATCAATGAAGAAGATGGTATGCAAAATTGTTGGTTTAGCACTGCTGTTGGCTCTGCCTTATACCTTCGCACATAGTGGTCATGATCATAGTCATTGGAGCAGTGGTATTATTCATGTGCTGTGGATTGGCGCACTATTTACTATTGTTGCTCTTGCTGTCGTTATATTAAAAAAACGTATTGTGCTCAAATATGAAAACAACCAGTCAGAGGAAGGATAAAATTATGTTACACAAAATACTTACAAAATTAGATAAGACATTGCAATTTGACACAGCATCGGCTCATTGTGATATTCCTTGCAAAATCTATGATCCATCAGGTGCGCAGATTGCGGCGCTCACCGTGATTCGTGTGTTGGATCTTATTGCAGAATTAACCAGCAAGGATGCTTTAAGTCTTGCTGATCAGGCTCAATTGGTGCGCCTGGTGGCGCAAAAAGAAGAACATGCGGCCAAAGTTAAAGATGAAGTTCGGGTTATCTGGGGTGATTATTACAAACAGCCACAGTTTGATGTATTGCCAAACGCGCATAAATTGGTACATAGCATTATGTTGCAAGCATCTAAATGCAAGCAGAATATTGACCGCGCTATGGGAGCCGAATTGTTAAGGTTAGTTAATGAATTTGCAACTGGATTCTGGCAAACCAAGGGTGTTGCAACATATACTGCTACCAGCCCATACCCGCCTGAGGCGCCAGTCGTTTATCCTAAATTAGGTTAAGGGTGTTTAAAATATTCAAAGTGAGAGGGCAGAGTATGTCCCCTGCGCTGCATGAGGGTGATTTTATGGTCACCACTCGCTGGTGGCTAAAATTACAGATTGGTCGCTTAGTAGTTGTGCGACATCCGGGCTATCAGATAATTGCTAAGCGTGTTGTTGCTATTAGTGATGATGGCCGCCGCTTTTTATTGGCAGGAGACAATCATGATAGTATTAGTGTTGATCAGATGGGCTGGTTAGTAAAAAGTAACTTGTTAGGTGTTGTATTATTCAGCATTAAACAGCCGAGCGTATCTTGCGCTGCTTAAGTTAAGGCAGATTTGATTGTAAAACATCAATGCCTTCAACAGCTAATAGTTGGGTTAATTTAATCAGCGGTAGCCCTATCAGACTGCTAGGGTCGTCTCCTGATAGCTTAGAAAATAAGCTGATCCCCAGTCCTTCTGCTTTAAAACTACCAGCACATTGATACGGTTTCTCCTGCTCAAGATAAAAATCTATTTGTGCTTCTGACAATTCTCTTAAACTGACAGTGAATGGTTCCACTAATGATTGCATGTGACCATTTTTGCTGTTTAACAGTGCCAAACCAGTGAAGAATACCAGCGTCTTTCCTGAACCAGCAAGCAATTGCGCGCGCGCGTTTTGGTGATTGCCCGGTTTGCCTTTTATGTTGCCATCAAGCACAGCAACCTGATCAGAGCCGATAATAAGCGCATCAGGATTATGTTTGCTAACGACATGTGCTTTTTGTTCAGATAATCTAAGCACTAGTTGCTGGGGTGTTTCATCAGCAAAAGGGTGTTCATCAATACCTGGTGACACGATAGTAAACTCCAAACCGAGCTTGGACAGCAATTTTGCTCTAAAGGGAGAATTAGAAGCTAAAATTAGTGATTTAATCAATTGAGAGATAATCGCTGTGGGCAGGGGTGAGTGCCATGGCATGTTTCAGCATGTTTCTTGTCTTTAACCAGTATTGACCAGCAATTGAAACAGATGGTTAATATCATAATGGAATTATAGTAGCTTAACAGGGTCATTATAGTGGTATTGATTAGCGGGTGCCAGCATTATCAGCTAGTAACAAGCGATGGAATGCTGTCACACAACTTATAAAATTTCGTATAATCAACTTATTGTCAGTTATGGATTGATGGTCTTTTGACTGTGAGCACGTTACTTGTTATTAATATATTGATAGTCACTTTATTGTCAGTAATAATACTGTCGTTTGCTGTTTATAAGTATATAAAGACTAACAAGCGCAGCAAACTTAGTGACTACAAAATAGCCGAGGTGTTGGTACCTTTTATCAGGGATGAAATTGACCATATCATTGTGCCAGATGGTGTTGGTGGTTTGGTGGAGATAGAACGACTGATATTGTTGCAACAAGGTCTTTTGATCGTTGAATTTTGCCCGGTATCGGGCCACATATTCGGCACTGATACACTTGATGAGTGGACACAATTAATTAAAGGTAAACGCTTTCGGTTCACTAGTCCATTGCAACACATGCTGGCATCAAAACAAGCAGTTTCAGCTTTAGCGCCCGGTATTCCAGTGTTTTGCCGGGTTATTTTTACTGAAGACGCTATTTTTCCAAAAGGCAGACCATCTGATGTATCAGTGCCCAATTCTTTGATTGCTGACTTAGCACTCATAAAAACAGCGTCCATCATTACGGAAAAAGCGCAAAGAAGTTGGGATACTATTATGAAAATTGCCCGTAAAAATGGTCAGGCAGTAAAAGCATGACAGATGATAATCGTTTGGTAATTGCTATTTCATCACGGGCGTTATTTGATTTGGATGAGAGTCATCAGATATATGAAGAACAGGGGACCCAAGTTTATTGTCAGTATCAGGTTGATCATGAAGATGTGCCGCTAAAACCTGGTGTAGCTTATGTTTTAGTAAAAAAACTACTGTCATTAAATAGCAAAATTGGTAGCGGCAAAGTTGAAATTATATTGTTGTCTCGTAATAGTGCTGATACTGGGTTGCGTATTTTTAACTCAATTCAGCACCATCAATTGGGCATTACGCGTGCAGTATTTACATCTGGCGGCAGCCCTTATCGCTATGTTACCCCATTTGGTGCTAATTTATTTTTGTCTGCCAATCCTGTTGATGTACATAGGGCGCTGGATGCTGGTATTGCTGCGGCGACCATTTTACCATCAAATGTCGGTGATAATAGTGATGAAGCGCAATTACGCATTGCTTTTGATGGCGATGCAGTTTTATTTTCAGATGAGTCTGAACGCATATACAAACAGCAAGGTTTACAAGCCTTTACTGATAACGAGCAAAAAACGGCAAAAGACCCGATGGCTGCAGGCCCATTTAAGGATTTTTTAAGCGTATTAAACCACTTGCAAACCGCATTTAACAGTGATGAATCCCCGATTCGTACAGCACTGGTCACGGCGCGTTCGGCACCAGCGCATGAGCGGGTTATCAGGACATTAAGAGCGTGGGGTGTTCGTATTGATGAGGCCATTTTTTTAGGGGGTATGGACAAGGGTCTGTTTTTAAAGTCATTTGGCGCTGACATTTTTTTTGATGATCAGCAAGGCCACTGTGATTCGGCAAGAGAACACGTAGCAACAGGTCATGTGCCTCATGGGGTTGCCAATAGTCAATGATGTTGACTATTTGTATTATATTATTTTTTTTGTGCATCTTAAGCAAAGCTGGTTTTCTGAGCTATCTATAGTTTATAATGACTAGCCTGAATTAAAGATGATTTTGCGAGAGTGGCGGAATTGGTAGACGCGCTGGATTTAGGTTCCAGTGGGGCAACCTGTGAGAGTTCGAGTCTCTCCTCTCGTACCATAAACCAAAAAGTGTCCTAAAGTTCCTGAAAAAATTAACATGTTATATTTGAGGTAAATGAATGCAAGTTACCGTAGAGAATGTCAGCGAGTTGAGTCACCGTACGACAATAACAGTTGATGATGCCAATATTGAGCAAACAATATCAGAACGCTTAAACATAATGCGACCAAAACTGAAAATGGCAGGCTTTCGCCCAGGTAAAGTGCCGCTGAAAATGGTGCAGCAGTTACATGGTCCAACAGTACGCCAAGAAGTGATTGATAATATTGTTCAAACCAGTATGCAGGAGGCGTTTGCCCAAGAAGGCATTACCCCTGCCAGTCCGCCGCATATTGAAGGTATGAATGAGCAGGGTGCGACATTCACCTACAGCATGACCTATGAGGTTTTTCCTGAGATTAAAGAAATCAATCTAAATGATATGCGTGTTGACAGAATAGCAGCCGATGTTAATGATGTTGATGTTGACACTATGTTGCAAACATTGCGTGAGCAACGCGCAATATGGGAACCATTAACGCGCAACGCTGAAAAGGGCGATGGCGTTACCATTGATTTTACTGGCAGTATTGATGGCGAGGAATTTGAAGGTGGTAACGGTACTGATATATTGGTGGTGATTGGTAATGGTAATATGTTACCTGAATTTGAAAATCAGCTTATTGGTGTTAAGACAGATGAAGAAAAAACAATCACAACCACTTTTCCGGACGATTATCGCGTTGAGCATCTTAAGAGTAAGCAGGCAACATTTGTTATTCAGGTGAAGGCCGTTGCCAAGAAAAAACTGCCAGTGCTCGATAAGCAGTTTGCTAAAGCTTGTGGTGTTGAAGGCGATGTTGATGATCTAGCCATAGAAGTGCGTACCAATATGGTTAGAGAACTTAAAACCGCAGTAAAAGCATGTAATAAATACAATGTAATGAATGCCTTGGCTGAACATAATAATGTTGGTTTGCCGGAAGTGCCTGTCCAGCGTGAAGCTGAGCATTTGCTGCAACAGGCAAAAGATAACCTGACAGGTCAAGGTGTTAATGTTGATAAAGTTTCACTTATTGCAGACAACTTTAAAGATACTGCTAGGCGCAATGTATTGATTAATTTGTTGGTTGGTAAAATTGTTACCGACAACGAAATTAGCGTTGATGATAAACGTGTTAAAGACATGATAAATGTGATTGCTGCTAATTACGAAGATTTTGATAAAGTCGTTAATTTTTATATGAATGATGAGCAAAAATTATCTGAAATCCAGACAATGGTTGTTGAAGATACCGTAGTTGAATGGGTACTTGATCGTATTAACGTAGAGGAGAAATCGTTAACATTCAGTGAGGTAATGAGCGCTGCTAAAAGATAATACTAATTACTGGAAATTTGCTGTGGATTTATGTGATTATTTATCTAATTATTTGAGAAACTATGATAAAAGATGCTATAACCAATGATATTGATAATACGCTTGTGCCTATGGTGGTCGAGCAAACCCCACGTGGTGAGCGTGCATACGATATTTATTCGCGATTACTAAAAGAGCGTGTTATTTTTTTAGTTGGGCCGGTAGAGGAGCAGGCGGCAAGCTTGGTTGTTGCTCAATTACTATTTCTGGAATCAGAAAATTCAAACAAGGATATTCATCTTTATATTAACTCACCTGGTGGCGCAGTGACTGCCGGACTGGCCATCTATGATACTATGCAATTTATTAAACCAGATGTGAGTACGTTATGTATTGGACAGGCAGCTAGTATGGGTGCAATTTTACTGGCGGCGGGCACTCAGGGTAAGCGCCATTGTCTACCTAATTCAAGGATTATGGTGCACCAGCCCTTGGGTGGTTTTCAGGGGCAGGCAACAGATATTGAAATTCATGCTCGGGAGATTTTAGCAATCCGCGAACGCCTGAACGTTATTTTGGCTAAACATACCGGACAGAGTATTAAAACAATCCAGAAAGATACTGATAGGGATAACTTTATGGACGGCAAGCAAGCACAAAAATATGGTTTAATTGACTCTGTATTAGTTAGCCGCCCTGAAAATAATGAATAATATCTTATTGAAAGTACAATGATTTTAGGAAAGGAACTAAACTGTGAGCGATGATAAAAACAATGACGATAAATTAATGCACTGCTCTTTTTGCGGCAAAAGTCAGCATGAAGTCAATAAACTCATCGCGGGTCCATCAGTATTTGTTTGTGATGAGTGTGTTGAGCTATGTAACGACATTATCATGGAAGAGCTAAAAGAAGAAGTAGAAACAAAAACAGCAGAAGATGACGTACCTACACCGCGAGAGATTAATGGTACCTTAAATCACTATGTTATTGGTCAGGAGCGGGCTAAGCAGGTACTGTCGGTTGCTGTTTATAATCATTACAAACGCCTTCGTATTGGTTTGAAAAAAGACGATATAGAATTGTCAAAAAGCAATATTTTACTTATTGGTCCAACTGGGAGTGGTAAAACTCTGCTTGCTGAAACATTGGCGCGCCAGCTAAATGTGCCATTTACAATGGCTGATGCAACTACATTAACTGAGGCTGGTTATGTGGGTGAGGATGTTGAAAACATTATTCAGAAATTGCTGCAAAAATGTGATTATGATGTAGAAAAGGCTGAAACGGGGATTGTTTACATTGATGAAATTGACAAGATTGCGCGTAAGTCAGAAAATCCTTCCATCACTCGCGATGTATCTGGTGAAGGTGTGCAGCAGGCACTGTTGAAATTAATTGAGGGCACAATGGCATCTGTGCCTCCCCAAGGCGGTAGAAAGC
The DNA here is from genome assembly GCA_965199725.1 of Methylophagaceae bacterium. Taxonomy (GTDB): domain Bacteria; phylum Pseudomonadota; class Gammaproteobacteria; order Nitrosococcales; family Methylophagaceae. The sequence continues at coordinate 458,363 of OZ241321.1, read as the reverse complement.
ATCCACAACAGGAGTTTCTGCAAGTAGATACCAGCAAAATTTTGTTTATCTGTGGTGGCGCTTTTGCTGGCCTTGATAAAATTATTCAAAATCGTTCATATAAGGGCGGAATCGGTTTTGCCGCTGAACTCACCAGTCTTGATGACAAGATTGATAGCAATACATTAAAGGCAGTGGAACCTGAAGATCTTATAAAATATGGCCTTATCCCGGAGTTTGTAGGTCGTTTACCGGTGTTGGCAACACTAAATGAATTGGATGAAGATGCTTTGGTGCAAATACTGGTAGAGCCAAAAAATTCACTTACCAAGCAGTATCGTAAGCTATTTGAAATGGAAAATGCTTCAATTGAGTTCAGAAAAGATGGGCTGCGTGCTCTTGCACGTAAGGCAATGGAACGCAAAACAGGGGCGCGAGGTTTGCGTTCTATTATTGAAAATGTGCTGCTGGATACCATGTTTCACCTGCCATCTATTGATAATGTATCAAAGGTAGTGATTGATGAGAACGTGATTAATGGCAAAAATCCACCGATTTTGATTTATGAAGATCAAGATCATGATGCTATCGCCAGTGATAATGATTTACGTTATTTGCAGTAAACTTTTCATTTCTTGCTTCGTATCAGCCAAGGGGACAGTCTTTGATATAAAGTTCGCACAGCCCGCAGCGGGTAGCGTAATAAAAGTAATAGACAGTCTAACAGCCAAATACGTTGCAAGCTTTGATGGGACATTCATAGTAAGAAGTATCTGCAATAGGTGTGATGACCTATTTGTTTTTTTGTTGCGGTTGTACTTGTGCGGTAATGACAGATCAAGCGGCAGAAATTAACACCAGTAAACCTTTGGTGTTTTTGATGGTTAAATATTTAAGATATTATCGGGCTTGAATAGTAGTGCTGCTGGCCTCATTTATCATAAATAACGTTGCCTGTTAAGGCTTAAAAAGAGGTACGGTAATGGTCAATCAAACAGATAAAACATCGGCAGATATTGGTCAGATTATCTTACCAGTGGTGCCACTTAGAGATGTCGTTGTATATCCATATATGGTCATACCGCTATTTGTAGGGCGTGAACGTTCTGTTAGCGCTTTAGAAGTGGCGATGGCTGAAAGCAGGCAAATTTTACTGATAGCACAGAAAAGTCCTAGTGAAGATCAACCCCGCGTTGATAGCCTATTTAATACGGGCACATTTGCCAACATTTTGCAGTTATTAAAACTACCAGACGGCACTGTAAAGGTTCTTGTTGAAGGAACAGCGCGCGGTTACGTGACATGTTTTTGTGATGAAGATAGTTATCTTAATGCCAAGGCCGCTGAACCTACTATTAAGCAATTGGACAAGCGTGAAGAAAATGCGTTGATGCGAATAGTGCTAGGAAAATTTGAACAATATGTAAAGCTGAATAAAAAAATTCCACCTGAGATAATTACATCGTTGTCAGGTATTGATAATGCAGACAGGATTGCTGATACTATTGCTGCCCATATGCCGTTAGAATTGAAAGATAAGCAATCATTGCTGGAAATTTATGATATAGCGGCACGAATTGAAAAGCTAATGATGTTTATAGAGTCTGAAGTTGATATTCAGCGTATTGAAAAGCGCATTCGCAGTCGTGCTAAAAAACAAGTGGAAAAAAGTCAGCGTGAATATTATCTGACTGAGCAATTGAAAGCAGTGCAAAAGGAGCTGGGAGAACTGGATGAGACAGCCAGTGAGACAGATGAACTGCAAGAAAAAATTACCAGTTCACGTCTGCCATCTGAGGCTAAAAAGAAGGTAGAGTCAGAACTCAGAAAGTTAAAAATGATGTCACCAATGTCGGCGGAGGCGACAGTAGTCAGAAGCTATATTGAGTGGTTGACTGATATACCATGGAAAAAACTTTCAAGAACCTTTCGTGATCTTGCAAGAGTCGAACGCGTACTTGACGAAGATCACTATGGACTGGAAAAAGTAAAGGAACGTATTCTGGAATATCTGGCTGTACAACAGCGTACCAGAAAAATCAAAGGCCCAATTTTATGTCTGGTTGGCCCACCTGGTGTGGGTAAAACATCAGTTGCTCAGTCAATCGCACGCGCTACTAACAGGAAGTATTGCCGTATGGCGCTTGGCGGCCTTCGTGATGAGGCTGAAATCAGAGGCCATCGTCGTACCTACATAGGATCAATGCCCGGCAAAATCTTGCAGAATATAACAAAAACCGGTGTTTGCAATCCACTGTTTTTGCTTGATGAGATTGATAAAATGGCCCAGGATTTCAGAGGTGATCCGGCATCAGCATTATTGGAAGTGCTCGACCCAGAGCAGAATTGCACCTTCGTTGATCATTATATGGAAGTGGAATATGACTTGTCAGATGTCATGTTTGTGTGTACGGCAAATAGTTTGAATATCCCTAATGCGCTCCGTGATCGTATGGAAATTATTCGTTTATCAGGATATACCGAGGATGAAAAATTAAAAATTGCTGATGGTTATCTACTACCCAAGACACTAACTGATAACGGTTTAAAGGCTACGGAAGTTGATATTCAGCCAGATGTGATAGTGGATATTATCCGTCATTATACCCGAGAGGCTGGTGTGCGCAATTTACAGCGCGAAATTGCTAAGATTGCGCGTAAGGTAGTTAAGGAAATAGTGCAAAAAAAATTAGCGCAAAAAGTCGTAGTGTCTCTTGATAATATTGAAGATTATCTTGGCGTACATATCTACCAGTATGGCATTGCAGAAGAAACTGACCGTATAGGTCAAGTAACTGGACTTGCCTGGACAGAAGTAGGTGGTGAATTACTCACGATTGAAACGGCGGTAGTGCCAGGCAAGGGTAAGGCATCTTACACAGGCAAGCTAGGTGATGTCATGCAGGAATCAATTCAAGCGGCAACTACTGTTGTACGGTCGCGCGCTGATGATTGGGGTATCGCGACTGATTTTATACAAAACCATGATTTACATATTCATGTGCCAGAAGGGGCGACGCCTAAAGATGGACCCAGCGCAGGTGCGGGCATGTGTACTGCTATTGTGTCTGCCATTACTGGTATTTCTGTGCGATCAAATGTTGCTATGACCGGTGAGATAACGTTGCGTGGTGAGGTACTTGCAATTGGCGGCTTAAAAGAAAAATTACTGGCGGCATTGAGAGGTGGTATTGATACTGTATTGATTCCGCATGACAATGTTAAAGACTTGAAAGAAATTCCAGCTAATATCAAACAAGGCTTAACAATTATACCAGTGCGCTGGATTACCCAGGTGCTTGAACATGCTCTTAGAACAATGCCCGAAACTATACTAGCTAATGGTGACAAAGTGATGCCAGTTAACAAAAGTGGCTATCATAATACAAAGCAGGAAAAGCGGCATTAAATACGATTAATTATAACATTGGATCATGTGTCAACAGATATTATAAAACAGCGGTTGATCGGTAGTTTATTACTGCTTTTGATAGTGGCATCCCTGGCATTTTTTCTGGTAAATAAGTCTAGTTATCGTAGCGATGCGGGCGGTGACGATAATAACGGTGACCAACTTGAGTTTGCGCCTTCTGCTATTCAGGTTACCTCAGCAGTACGTCATGATACTGGTATTGATGACCACCACCAAAGAAAAAGCTCCAAGAATGAGAAAAAACAAACATTACCGACAAGACAACAAAATAGAGTCGTTAACCATGCTCGGTCATGGATTATTCAGCTAGGTAGTTTCAAAGTAGAGAAAAATGCAGTGGCACTACATGAAAAAATAACCAAGATTGATAGCTTTAATGTAAGTACTGATCGTAAAGGCCACTATTATCGCGTCCGTATTGTCATCCATGCTGATAAACAGGAAGTGGACAAAGTAACTACTAGATTGGCAAAAAAGCTGAGAATCAAACCACAGACATTCTTATTACAATAATAGTTAGCCCATAGTGATAACCATACTGTATTTTGTTAGAATGGCTCTCATTAAAATTGGTAAAAGATCGCTATACAATGACTTGGGTTGATTTCACCATTATTGCTGTGTTGGCGGTGTCTGCCAGTATTGGCATTTTTCGCGGATTTATTAAGGAAGCATTTTCTTTAGTGAGTTTGATCGCTGCAGTCTGGGTGGCGTTAACCTTTTTTCCGGAATTGTCTACTATGTTGACAGCTTACATTAGCAAACCGCCGATTAGATCAGCTATCGCCTTTTTTATCTTACTTATTCTGACGTTGTTACTTGGCGGAATGCTTAGTCATCTCGCTGTAGCAATATTGAATAAAATTGGATTGAGCGGATTTAATCGTTTTTTAGGTATGATTTTTGGTCTGTTACGTGGTGGTATTGTTGTGGCATTTTTAGTATTGATAGCAGAAAAAACAATGATACTGCATCATGATGCCTGGCAAAATGCATTGTTGCTTGAGCATATTAATCCATTGGTTGACTGGTTAGATAACCTGGTGCCCGCAGAGCTTGATAAATATATGCATCCTGATTTATTGCAGACCAGATAAGGTATATATGTGTGGCATTATTGGTATAGTCGGACGATCAGCAGTTAATCAACAGCTATACGATGGCTTAACGGTTATTCAGCATAGAGGTCAGGATACCGCTGGTATCGTAACCTGTGATCAACATGGGCATTTGTCATTGCGTAAAGCTACTGGTTTGGTCAAAGATGTTTTTTATACTCGCCATATGCTTAGGCTGAAAGGTAATATGGGTATAGGTCACATCCGTTATCCAACTGCTGGTTGCGCGACATTGGCTGAAGCGCAGCCTTTTTACGTTAACTCACCTTTTGGTATTGCCTTGTCACATAATGGCAATCTTACTAATACAGAAAAACTGAAAACAGAGTTATTCCAAAGTGACCGGCGACATTTAAATACCACTTCAGATTCGGAAGTGTTGCTTAATGTGCTGGCAAATGAGCTGCAAAAAATAAATCGGTTGACACTGCTACCAGACGATATTTTTCAAGCTGTTGCAGGCTTGAATCAACGGTGTAAGGGTGCTTATGCTGCGGTTGCGATGATTGCTGGCGTTGGCATATTAGCATTCCGTGATCCGCATGGTATTCGCCCTGTTGTTATTGGTAAGCGTTCTTATAGCGGTAAAGACAATGATTATATTGTTGCTTCAGAAAGTGTTGTTGTTGATTCATTAGGCTTTGAGTTGATTCGTGATATTTTGCCAGGAGAATGTGTCTTTATTGATGTTAATGGTAATATACATACTCAGCAATGTATCCCGCAGGCAGTTTCATCGCCCTGTATTTTTGAATACGTTTATTTTGCTCGTCCAGATTCTATTATTGATGGCATTTCGGTACAGAGAAGTCGACTCAGAATGGGCGCTAAACTGGCCAGTAAGATCAAGCGTAAATTTCCGCATCATGACATTGATGTTGTTATTCCTGTACCTGATACCAGCCGTAGTGCCGCACTTCAATTGGCTTATGATTTGGGAGTAATGTATCAGGAAGGATTTATTAAAAATCGTTACATTGGACGGACATTTATCATGCCAGGACAGGCGCAACGTACAAAATCAGTACGACAAAAATTAAATGCAATTGATTTTGAGTTCCGTGGCAGAAATGTATTATTAGTTGATGATTCTATTGTGCGCGGCAATACCTCGCAACAAATCGTGCAGATGGCACGGGAAGCAGGAGCACGCAAAGTGTATTTTGCCTCAGCAGCCCCTCCGGTAAAATATCCAAATGTATATGGTATTGATATGCCGTCAGCAGATGAGTTTATTGCCCATGGTCGCGATGTTGATGAAATTGCTAGCACACTAGGTATTGATTGGCTAATTTATCAGGATATTGATGACTTGGTTGATGCAGTCAGATGCGGTGACAATGATCGCTCTTTTGACACATCATGTTTTGATGGCAAATATGTTACTGGCGATATAGATCGTAGCTATCTTAACTATATAGATGCTACCCGCAAAGATGGTGCCAAACAGGATTTGGATGAAAACAATGCGGTCATAGATTTGCATAATGATACTTAGTGACATGATAGCTAAAAAATCATGGTAAGTTTTACTATTGCGTGCTGTATGATTTTTGCCGATTTTTTGCTTTTCTTATATAATTACCGCTCCAATTATGCTACATAAGCTACCGAAAGAAATTAATCCTTTGCGTTTTGCCCACAACGGATTAACATTAGAGGGCACATTACTGTTGGCAACTATGTCGAGGCTGACTCAGTCACTGCAAAACAGTGATGGGTTGGTCAATGTGGCAATGAGATTTGACATAGATGAATCTGGTGTGCCCTATATATTTGGTCATTTTAAGGCGTCAGTATCAATTCTTTGTGAGCGCTGCATAAAAACCATGCAGTTTGATATAGATGCCTCTTGTTTATTGGCAATGGTGACTAGTGAAAACCAGGTGGCAGATTTGACAGATAAGTACGAGCCATGGGTACTTGAAAGTAGCAATGTTGTTCTGAGCAAGGTCATTGAAGATGAGTTGATTTTGTCATTGCCTTTAGTAGCAAAACATGAATATATGTGTTTGTCTGATAATATTTGGTCAACTGGCGATACTCAGACAGATACAACAGTCGTTGAATCACCTTTTGCAGTACTGGCAACGTTAAAAACTCAAGAATAAACCAGTGTAAATATTTTTAAAAGTCAGGAGAAGAGCATGGCAGTACAAAAAAGTAAAAAGAGCGCATCTCGTCGCGGTATGCGTCGTTCGCACAGTGCGCTGACTGAAACGGCGCTTTCTATTGATTCAACATCAGGTGAATTACATCGTCGTCACCATATTACCGATGATGGTTATTATCGTGGTCGTAAAGTAAATGATAATAATGGGCAAGACTAATTAGCTTGCCTGTTAAAATAGCTATTGATGTAATGGGTGGTGATCACGGACTTGAAGTCACTATTCCTGCTGCTATTAAAATGCTGAATTTACATCCGGATGTCGGTTTAATACTGGTTGGTGATGAGCATAGTATTCAAACTAAGCTATACCAGCATAATGCCAATAGTAAACGGCTGACTATTCATCATGCTTCTGAGCAGGTAGCTATGAATGAATCGCCATCGGGCGCATTGCGTGGCAAAAAAGACTCATCCATGCGTGTTGCAATCAATTTGGTCAAGTCTGGCATTGCCAATGCTTGTGTGAGCGCAGGTAACACGGGCGCGCTGATGACGATGGCGCGTTTTGTCCTTAAAATGCTACCTAGTATTGAACGTCCAGCTATTGTGTCAGCGTTGCCAACTGCGAGAGGACATAGTTATGTGCTTGATTTGGGCGCCAATGTTGATTCCAGCGCTGATCAACTGGTGCAATTTGCTGTGATGGGATCGGTGTTGGCTCAATTAGTTGGCGACATTGATAAACCAACCATTGGTTTGCTCAATATTGGTGAAGAAGAAATTAAAGGTAACGAGCGTGTGAAGGAAGCCGCACGTTTACTGGCTGAGATGGATTTAAACTATCATGGCTTTATTGAAGGCGATGGTTTGTATCGTGGTGAAGTTGATGTGTTGGTCTGCGACGGGTTTGTTGGTAATGTAGCCCTGAAGGCCAGTGAAGGTGTTGCTTATATGATGGGGCATTTTCTGCGCCAGTCGTTTGGTCGTAGTGTGTTTGCTAAATTGGCAGGGTTAATTGCATCACCAGTATTAACACGTTTTCGCGATGAACTTGATCCGCGTAAATATAATGGTGCTAATTTCATCGGTTTACGTGGTATTGTGATCAAAAGTCATGGTAGTGCTGATGAAATTGGTTTTGCAAATGCAATTAACATTGCAATCATTGAGGCTAAACATGATATTCCTAATAAAATCAGTAAACGCTTAGAGAAATTACTGGAAGGGTAAATTTTACATGATTTATTCCAGAATAACAGGAACAGGAAGTTATCTACCTGAAAAAGCAGTCTCTAACTATGATCTTGAAAATGTAGTTGATACTACTGATAAATGGATTCAGGAGCGAACAGGTATCAAAAAACGCTATCTTGCTGCTGCTGATCAATCAACAACTGATTTGGCTTTTTTTGCTGCCGAAAGGGCAATTAAAGCTGCTGGTATCAGTGCTGATGATATTGACCTTATCATTGTTGCTACTACTACCCCAACACGCATCTTTCCCAGTACAGCATCGTTAGTTCAGCAAAAATTAAATATCAGTGGTTGCCCAGCATTTGACATACAAGCAGTGTGTACTGGTTTTGTCTATGCCTTAACGGTGGCAGATAAATTTATCAAAGCAGGCAGCATTAATCATGTTTTGGTTATTGGCGCTGAAGTGCTGTCACGGATTGTTGACTGGACGGATAGAAATAGCTGTGTATTATTTGGCGACGGCGCTGGTGCTGTTGTTTTGCAGGTTTCCGAAGAAACAGGCATTTTATCAACACACATTCATTGTGATGGTCAGTATAACGAATTATTGAGTGTGCCTACTGGTCCTGGCGCTGTTGACAGTGAAACATTAGCCCATATTAAAATGCAGGGTAATGACGTATTCAAGGTTGCAGTGCGTACGTTAAGTAATATAGTTGATGAAACCTTGGCCGCCAATTGCATGGATAAGAGAGATATTGACTGGCTGATTCCGCATCAGGCAAATATTCGCATTATTCAAGCAACTGCTAAAAAATTAAATATGGCTATGGATCGGGTGGTAGTGACTGTTGATGAACATGGCAATACATCAGCAGCATCTATTCCACTGGCATTGGATGCCGCCGTACGTGATGGACGTATTCAGTCAGGCGAAACACTATTGCTTGAAGCTTTTGGTGGTGGTTTTACCTGGGGTTCAGCATTATTAAAATTTTAAGGGATTCATAATGGCGTTAGCCTTGGTATTTCCCGGTCAAGGATCGCAGTCTCTTGGCATGTTGTCAGAGTTGGCAAAGGTGAGCTCTGAGGTAGAGGATACATTTTCTCAGGCATCAGCCGTGTTAGGTTATGATTTATGGCAGCTCGTTCTGCATGGCCCTTTAGCAGATCTTAATCAAACAGATAAAACGCAACCGGCGATGCTAGTAGCGGGTATCGCCGCTTGGCGCTGTTGGCAACAGGCAACTGACATGATGCCTGATTATTTTGCTGGACATAGTCTGGGTGAGTATTCAGCATTGGTTGCATCTGGTGGATTAGCGTTTACTGATGCTGTCAAGCTGGTTGCTGAGCGTGGCCGGTTTATGCAGCAAGCCGTTCCGCCTGGTGACGGGGCGATGGCAGCAATTATTGGCTTGAATGATGCTACGGTCAAGTCAGTATGCGCGGCATCTTCATCGCTAGGTGTTGTTGAGGTAGCAAACTTTAATTCTCTAGGGCAGGTTGTTATCGCAGGGAGTACTGAAGCAGTAAAAACAGCCATTGGTTTAGCCAAGGAGCAAGGTGCAAAAAGAGCCATATTGCTACCCGTTAGTGTACCATCACATTGTGCTTTGATGAAACCAGCAGCCGAGAAACTGGCCTCAGTGCTGGTTGATGTTACTATTACACTACCGCAAGTACCAGTGATCCACAATGTAAGCGTTACTAAAAGTGATGATGTCGATGATATTAAACGCTTGTTGTCTCAGCAATTATATAGTCCGGTGCGCTGGGTTGATACTGTGCAGTGGCTAGTAGAACAGGGTGTTAAAATAATCGTTGAGTGTGGACCGGGCAAGGTATTGACAGGTTTAATTAAACGAATAGATAAGTCAATAAAAATTTATCCGTTAATGGATAAGTCAACGCTGGATAATGCCATGCAGTCGTTAAAGGAAAGATAAATGAGTTTAGTGAATAAGGTTGTGTTAGTCACTGGCGCTACTCGGGGTATTGGTCGTGCTATTACACTTCATTTAGGCAAGCAGGGAGCAATAGTTGTTGGTACAGCAACATCGGATGCTGGCGTGGCTGCTATTGGTGACTATCTTACGCAGGCCAACGTTGATGGAATGGGCCTGCTACTTAATGTTGTTGATGCTGATAGTATTGAAACAGCAGTATCATCAGTAGAATCAAAGTTCTCTGCGCCTGATATTTTGGTAAATAATGCTGGCATTACGCGTGATAACTTGCTGATTCGCATGAAAGATACTGAATGGAATGATGTTATGGCGACTAATTTAACACCAATATTTACATTGAGCAAGCGCTGCCTGCGTGCCATGATAAAAGCACGTTGGGGGCGCATCATTACTATTACCTCCGTGATCGGCGTGATGGGTAATGCCGGTCAAACTAACTATGCTACAACTAAAGCGGGCGTTATAGGTTTCAGTAAATCATTAGCGCGTGAAGTTGGCGCACGAGGGGTAACAGTCAATACAGTTGCACCAGGGTTTATTGATACTGATATGACCCGTTCATTATCAGATAATTATAAGAAAGCTTTGCTAGCCAGTATACCTGTTAACCGCTTAGGTGAGCCTGAAGATGTTGCCGCCGTGGTTGGGTTTTTAGCCGGTAGGGAGGCAGGCTATGTGAATGGTGAGACAGTGCATGTAAACGGTGGTATGTACATGAATTAATCAGCAAATAGTCATAGATAGAATAGTAAACAGTCATTTATCTATCTATAGCTTGTTTATTAAGGTGCTTACAGGATAAAATGCCTGAATATTTTGAGTTATTACACTGTAGAGGATGTATTTATGAGCGATATTGAAGCCCGTGTTAAAGCCATCGTGGCTGAGCAGTTAGGGGTAAATTCGGATGAAGTTACGGCAGATGCTTCATTTGTTGATGATTTAGGAGCCGATTCTCTAGATACTGTTGAATTAGCAATGGCACTTGAAGAAGAGTTTGAGTGTGAAATTCCAGATGAGCAATCTGAAAAAATTACTACTGTTAAAGAGGCTGTTGCATACCTTAGCTCTGTTCAGTCTTAAATGTAGACGGGTGTAGGTATGTCGAAACGACGTGTGGTAATAACTGGACTGGGCGCAGTAACGCCCGTTGGTTTAAACGTCAAAGAGAGTTGGCACAATATTGTTGCTGGCAAAAGTGGTATAAGACCTATTACCCTGTTTGATGTCAGTGATTTTTCTGTTCGTTTTGGCGGCAATATAAAAAACTTTGACGCTACAGCAATTATACCTCGCAAAGACAGCAAAAAGATGGATGCTTTTATCCGTTATGGGATTGTTGCTGCTAAAGAGGCCATTGAAGACTCAGGTATTGAAATTACTAAAGAAAACGCCAACCGAATTGGTGTGATGATTGGTTCAGGTATTGGCGGCTTACCTGGTATTGAAGCCGGGTATGATGCTTACTTAAAAGGCGGACCAAGAAAAATATCGCCATTCTTTGTTCCTAGTAATATCATCAACATGGTGAGCGGTAACTTATCAATCATGCTTGGCATAAAAGGGCCTAATATTGCTGTTGCAACTGCTTGTTCTACTGGCACACACAACATTTCATTAGCTGGTCGCATGATTCAATATAATGATGCTGATATCATGATAGCAGGTGGGGCTGAAATGGCGATATCAAAAACCGGATTAGGTGGTTTTGCTGCAGCAAAAGCGTTATCAACACGTAATGATAATCCTGAGGCTGCCAGCCGTCCATGGGATAAAGACCGTGATGGTTTTGTGTTAGGCGATGGTGCTGGTATCGTTATTTTGGAAGAATACAATCATGCTGTTAAACGCGGTGCCAGTATCTATGCAGAGCTCGCTGGGTTAGCAATGAATTCAGATGCCTATCATATAACTATGCCGTCAACAGGCGGTGAGGGTGCTGCTCGCTGTATGCAGGATGCGCTGGCTGATGCCCAACTATCAGCAGACCAAGTCAGTTACATTAATGCGCATGGTACTTCAACGCCAGCAGGTGATATAGCAGAAACTCAGGCAGTTAAGTCAGCGCTGGGTACAGCAACCAGTAAAGTTGCCATCAGTTCAACGAAATCAATGATAGGTCATTTATTGGGCGCAGCCGGTGGTGTTGAAGCCGTTTTCAGTGTATTGGCCATTCGTGATCAGGTAGCACCACCAACCATTAACCTAGACAACCCTGATCCAGCATGTGATCTGGATTATGTGTCGCATACTGCGCGTCAAATGAAAATTGATGTAGCCATGTCAAACTCGTTTGGTTTTGGTGGCACTAACGGTACCGTTATCTTCAAAAGGTTAAACTAGCAGCAGTTGCCAATACCAGATAGCATGATTTTTATTGATGGCGTTACTGATGATAGGGTCGATGCTTTAGATCGTGGATTGCACTATGGTGATGGCCTGTTTGAAACTATCGCCTACAAAGATGGCTGTATTGAGTTTCTTGAATGTCATCTCAATCGGTTAATGTCAGGATGCGTTAAACTTAACATTGCCTTTGACAGATTTTCCGATCTTAGGTGCGAAATACATAGCCTATGTCACGAGGCAAGTAGTGATGCCGTTATTAAGGTTATTGTTACTCGTGGTGCTAGCAGTCGCGGTTATTTAGCGCCTAAAGGCACCATACCAACTCGTATTGTATCAACGTATCCTTATCCAAATGATGTACACTATTATAATCAGCAGGGAATCAGAGCAAGAATCTGTCAGCACAGGCTTTCGGAAAATTCAGGTCTAGCCGGTCTTAAACACCTTAATCGTCTTGATCAGGTAATCGCCCGCAATGAGTGGCGAGACAAGACAATCGCAGAAGGCTTTATGCTTGATAGCACAGATCATGTTATTGAAGGTACAATGAGCAATATTTTTATTGTATCGGCTAGGCGATTAATAACGCCAAAATTAGATAAATCAGGCATAGCAGGCATTATACGCAGCAAAATTATAACGTTAGCCACAGAGCAGAATATGCCAGTGAAAGAAGCTTCTATTTGCCAGCAAACATTGCGTAATGCTGAGGAAATATTTGTATGCAACAGTGTGATGGGTATTGTCCCGGTCATTTATATCAACGATTACTATAGTACTTATCCTGTGGGTACTGTTACCCGTAAGTTGCAGCGGTTACTTGAGCAGTTAAAAAATTAACATGCGTCTTTCGATTTCACTAATATCAGCACTATTTTTTTTCATGTTAATGCTGTCAGTTGTGATGTTGGAGTATGAACGCTTTATATCAAAACCTATGCAGGTAGGTAACGGCACGTTATATAACGTTCATGCGGGCAATAGCTTACAGCAGGTAAGTGCGGATATTCACAACAAAAAATTGTCCTCTCTGCCAATACAGTATCTTGCTTTATATGGTCGCCTCACCAATAAAGATCACCTCATTAAGGCAGGCGAGTACCATATCCTACCAGAGACGACCTTGCCTCAATTTCTTGAACAGATAATTAATGGCACGGTTATGCAGCACCCATTTACGATTGTAGAGGGAATGACCATCAAGCAGCTTATTGTATTGGTAACTACTGATAATCGCTTGATAAAAACGCTGACTGATACTAATGCATCGGTCGTGATGGCGGCAATTAATCAGGCAGATAGTCATGGTGAGGGCGAGTTTTTGCCTGAAACCTATTATTTTACTGCTGGCACTACAGATATTGAGATATTGCAACGGGCCCATCAGGCAATGACAGCGTACTTAGATAAAATGTGGTTAAATAGAGCTAGCTATCTCCCTTACAAAACAGCGTATGATGCACTCATTATGGCCTCTATTATTGAAAAAGAAACAGGCATTACCAAAGAGCGTTCACAGATTGCTGGCGTGTTTGTTCGTCGCTTGCAAAAAGGGATGCAATTGCAGGCCGATCCTACTGTTATTTATGGTCTTGGTGACCAATTTAACGGTAATTTACGCCGTAAAGATTTACAGCAGGACACACCTTATAATACTTATACCAGATATGGTCTGCCACCTACCCCAATTGCCCTACCAAGCAGGTCATCAATAGAGGCAGCATTACATCCGGATATAAGCGACAATTTATATTTTGTAGCAACAGGAGAGAGCGGCAGACACCTATTTTCAAGCACATTATCAGCGCACAATGAAGCTGTCATTAAATATCAGTTAAAAAACAATGTGCGGTAAATTTATCAGTATTGAAGGTATAGAAGGGGCTGGAAAATCAACGCAAATAGCCTGTATCCATGATTACCTGATCCATCATGGTAAGCGCGTTGTTGTCACCCGTGAGCCTGGAGGTACGCAGCTAGGTGAGCAGCTAAGATCGTTGCTATTAACTGACAACATGGCTGCTACTACCGAATTATTACTTATTTTTGCTGCCCGATCAGAGCACGTTTTTCAGGTGATTATGCCGGCAATACAGCGCGGGTATTGGGTGATATCGGATCGTTTTATTGATGCAACGTTTGCTTATCAGGGTGGAGGGCGTGGTATTGATTATCAGCAGATTAGTAAAATGACTGATTGGGTGCTCAATAGCTTCCAGCCAGATATAACATTTTTGCTTGACCTTCCCGTTAAAATTGGTCAAAAGCGGGTGTTAGCACGCAAGCAAGCGACAGACCGTTTTGAGCAGGAAAATGATGACTTTTTTCGGCGTATCAGAACGTGTTATCTGAACAGGGTACAGCATGAACCAGAACGAATAAAATTGATTAACGCAGACCAGCCTGTTAATGATGTAACATCACAGATCGCGCATCACTTGGATAGGATTATTCTGTGATATACCCTTGGCAAGAGTTAACATGGCAGTATTTTTGCAAGCAAAGGCAAACCAAGCGCTTGCCTCACGCCATTATCATTAGTGGCATGAACGGATTGGGTAAATTAGCATTGGCAAATGAAGCAGCCAAAATTATGCTTTGTCAACGTGATAATGGTAGCCAGCCATGTGGCGATTGCCATAGCTGTCGGTTGTTTCGTGCAGAAAGCCACCCTGATCACACAATAGTTAAGCCAGAAGAATCTAGCAAACAAATTCAAATTGAACAGATACGTCAGTTAAAATATAATCAGGCACTGACACCGCGTGTAGCTAATTGGAAAACAGTAATTATTTCGCCAGCTGACAGTATGAATACGCACGCTAACAATAGTTTGTTGAAGTTGCTGGAGGAGCCACAAGAAAATACATTACTGATCTTGGTCACCGCTAGACCAGATCGTCTGCCGATTACAATTTTAAGCCGTTGCCAGAGATTAAAAGTGGCAACCCCTGACACTGATATTGCCACTCATTGGCTACAGCAGCAAAATGTAGCTGAAGACGCAATCGCATCATTACTGACATTGGCTAAAGGGGCGCCAATAGCAGCATTAGCTATGGCGGGGAAAGATACTTTGCTTGATCTTAACAAGGTTGAGCAAGATTTTGCTTTATTATTGCAGGGTCATGCCAACCCGGTGACGTTAGCTAAAAGATGGCAACAGCATGATTTGATTATGCTGTTATCTTATTTACAGTTATCAGTTAAAAGGTCTCTGCTGGACCAGTATGCTCAAGATGCAGAGAATAACAAACATTATTGGTATATTTACGATTGCATTGTTGCGACAATACGGCTAACATTGTCTCCTAGTAACATTAGCAAGATATTGCTGGTAGAGCAGTTTATGGTGTCTGTTATCCAGCAGGATTATCAGAATACGACTGCTTTATATTAAAACATAAAGGTGCAAAATATGGCTAATAAATCACAAAGTCAACTATCTTTAACGTTGACTATTAGCGATGAACAGTCGCTTTATCGTGCCTATATGCCGTTTCTCAAGAATGGCGGATTATTTGTGCCCACCAAGGATATGTATAATCTCGGTCAAAAAGTCATCATTTTACTGTCATTCATGAAACAGGAAAAAAAAGTTAGTGGAGAAGTTGCTTGGATTTCACCACGAGTATCTCAAAGGGACAGAGAATCAGGCGTTGGCGTTCATTTTAATCAAGATGCAAATAATACTTTATTAAAGGCAGAAATAGAACGGTATCTCGCGACCAAACTGCAGTCCAGTAAAGCGACAAATACGATGTAATTGTCTATTTGGGTTGCCCAATAAATTGGCTTTAGAGCATCATTTTCGTGTTTATTGATTCGCACTGCCACCTTCATCTTTTGACAGAAACGTTGACAATTGACGAGGTCATTTCTGAAGCGCGGACAGATCATATTGATCACGTCCTTAGTATCGCTATTGATAAACCAAGCTGCCAAGATGTGATTAGACTGGCACAAAAATATCATGATGTGAGCGCAAGTGTTGGCATTCACCCCAATATTGAACAGCAGGAAAAGATTACAGTTGAAGAACTGATTGATTTAGCCAGCCATGATAAGGTTATTGCTATTGGTGAAACTGGTCTGGATTATTTTCGTAGCCAAGGTAATCTTTCATGGCAACGTGATCGTTTTCGTATTCATATTGATGCAGCAAAAAAATTATGTAAGCCGCTGGTGGTACATACTCGTGAAGCGCGTGATGACACGATGAATATTTTAGAACAAGAAGGTGCAAGAGATGCTGGCGGCATTATTCATTGTTTTACTGAAAATTGGGATATAGCAAGGCGTGCGCTGGATATTGGCTTTTATATTTCACTGTCAGGAATAGTTACCTTTAAAAACGCTACTGCATTACAGGATATTGCTAAACGTTTGCCAATCGATCGTATGTTAATAGAAACAGACTCACCTTATCTTGCGCCAGCACCATTCAGAGGAAAAACCAATAAACCCACTTATGTAAAATATGTGGCCCAGTGCTTGGCTAGTCTCAGGGGTGACAGCATTGACAATATTGCATACAATACTACTGCTAATTTTCATCGATTATTTCCGACTACAGCACCAGTATGAATCGTAAAAGTAAGCAATATCTTATATTGAATCTGTTGATGCCTTTATTGTTAATAGGTTGCTCTGATGACAGTGAACTTAAGTTGACACCGTTAACAAAAAATTCAGTGATTCTTGCCTATGGCGATAGTTTAACATTTGGTACTGGCGCGCCTAACCCCGCCACCCAAAGCTACCCGGCGGTATTACAGGGCTTAACGGGCATTAAGGTTGTTAATGCTGGCGTGCCCGGTGAAGTAACCGCCACTGCCTTACAAAGATTACCATCTGTATTAGCCAGTGTTAATCCTGATTTGGTTATTTTATGTCATGGTGGTAATGATTTGATTCGTCGCTTAGGCAATACCGCAATTAAAAGCAACCTTGATGATATGATTAGCTTGATTAAACGCAGTGGTGCTGAGGTGGTATTAGTGGGGGTGCCTAGGGCTAATTTGGTGCTCAGTGTGCCTGATTTATATTCACAGTTAGCAGTAAAATATAGCATACCGATTGATACGGAAATCTTGCCCACAATTTTAGCGGATGGCACATTAAAGTCAGACCCGATTCATCCTAACGCTGCTGGCTACAAGTTACTAGCAGAAGATATCTACACCTTGTTATCTCATGCTGGCGCGTTGTAAGCGTCATTGCCATTTTTAATACCATGCTCTGCTTGACACGGAATCCACTAGCGGTTGGCTGCACGACTTTTATTTGTCCCGCTTTGTCTAACCATGTACAACCATCCTTTGGTATTAATTTAAAAAAACACCCATACTGATGATAACAATAAAAACATGTCCATTATCCGCCAAAGCCGGCAAGTAAAGGTTATCTCACTTGGTGCGCAAAGGTTAATTGACAGGGTGCAAGATGATGCTATTAAACGTGCTAGAACCATGCAAGCGGCACAAACATCCTATTAAAACAGTCTTTAAAGGACTTTCAAACAAGTGTTTAACAACCTATTATTCAGTAGGCGGTATGTGTAATAAAAAGCAAGCGCATGAGCTTTTAATTTGGAATTGGTGATGTGATATTTTTTTTAAAAACGTACTTGGATTAGCATTCAAGGTACCCCACATGATTTTATCGTTAATGACAAATTTAAGGTAAGGAGATAAACAATGTATGAATTAGGGCAGATACTAAAAGTTCAATATACGGGTTTTTTGCACTACGGTATTTATACTGGTAACAATAGGGTTATACACAATTCTAAAAATAATAATTGCGTTGAAGAAACTAGTTTAGGATTATTTGCTGATAATAAAGACGTTGAGATTAGCTCTATTAAAGCTAAAAACCCAAGTTTAGCAGTCCAAACGGCCAAGAAATACTTGGGTGTCCCTTATCATCTATTCTCGGAAAATTGCGAACACTTCGTTAGAACTGTATGCAGTCTAGAAAAAGAGAGCACCCAAGTCCAGAAATATTTAATTTCTGCGCTTAGCATTGGTGTTTGTTTTAAATCTGAAGATACACTACTGAAAGCGGCAAGTGGCGGGGCAGGACTAGCAACATTACTTACTCCAACAGAGCAGAGTCCAGTGAAAAACGCTGTAGTGGCAGCTTGTTTAGCTTTAGGCATTGCATATCTGGCATCTAAATAGAGATGCAAAGTGGTAATGCATTTTTCAGCAGTTGGCTATCTAGCTATCATACTCATATTTTGTCGCCATTCATGTGTCATTTTGTCGCCATTCATGTGTCGCGCTACACGCTATCTCCATCTTAAAAACTGTATTGCTGGAGCAACCAACTCACCCAACTTATACCTCAAAACCCCAATTTGTAGTCGCTAGGTTGCAATCACAGTCATCTTACCCAACTGGATATATCCCACAACCCCAAGTTGGGTATGGGGTAGACAACATACGATGATAATGTAGTGATTAAAAGGCGTGATTTGGCTAATAGGTTAGCAGCGGCTTAAAGGCTGGATTCCCGCTTGTGCGGCAATAATGGGTGTGGCTACATTGATATTGACTTTAGGGTAGATTGACTGGCAAAGGCGCCGCCCAGTCCGCTTTTTTGTATTCGGCAGTCACGGTTGTATAAATGCCGCCACGAACATTAAAAATACCTGTAACCCGCATGAAACGAGGCTGGCAGGCAGCAACTAAATCATCTAAAATCTGATTGGTGACCTTTTCATGGAATGCGCCTTCATCGCGGTATGACCAGATGTATAACTTATACGACTTTAATTCAATACATTTTAAATCAGGCACATAATCAATGTTAATGGTAGCAAAATCTGGCTGCCCAGTTTTCGGGCATAAACAGGTAAACTCAGACGTATTAATATGAATGGTATAATCGTGTTCTGGTGTAGCGTTGTCAAATGTTACGAGCAGTTTGCTTAGGTTTATAGTCATGAAAAATCTCAAATATAAAAGCCACTATTATCGCTTAGTTACATTATTAGATTAAATGTTAGCCAGTAGCAATGAAAAATTAAAACGGCCATTAAACTTAAATATAGATATTAACATTGTATGACCACAGCTAATTTAGTGAAACGATCAAAAGAGTTGAGAGACCTGCTTAATCATTATAACTATCTTTACTATTGTTTTGATGATCCAGCAGTTCCTGATGCAGAGTATGATCGGTTATTTACTGAACTCAAACAGATAGAAATTGCTAACCCGCATCTTTTAACTGCTGATTCACCCACCCAGCGGGTAGGGGGTAAAGCCTTAGATAAGTTTGCGCAAATTATCCATACGGTACCAATGTCGTCATTGGATAATGTCTTTGATATTGATGCGTTATATGCATTTGATAAGCGCGTGCGCAATCGTTTAAATACCACTGATCAACAGATGTATGTCGCCGAACCAAAATTGGATGGACTGGCTATCACTCTGCGTTATGAACAGGGCGTTTTGGTGTATGCGGCAACCCGTGGCGATGGCACTATTGGTGAAGATGTGACTGCTAATGTACGTACTATTAATACAGTACCGTTGAAGCTTATTGACATAGATGTGCCGGATATTATTGAAATTAGAGGTGAAATTATTATGCCTAAATCAGGTTTTGCAGCACTTAATCGCCAGCAGATTACTGATGGCAAGAAACCGTTTGTTAACCCACGAAATGCGGCGGCAGGATCATTGCGACAATTAGACTCTACCATCACTGCTAAGCGGCCATTGACGATGTATTGTTATGGCTTAGGTGATATTCAGGGGATGGATACACCAGATAGTCATATTGAGGCTATGCACAAGGTTGCACGATGGGGATGTCAGATTTCAGATGAAATGCAATTGCTTAAAGGTGTGCAACCTTGCTTAGATTATATTAAAACCCTTAGTGAGCGCCGCGACAGCTTGCCATATGATATTGATGGTATGGTATTTAAGATTAATGACAGTAAACTGCAGCAACGATTAGGATTTACTGCAAAAGCACCACGCTGGTCAATTGCCTATAAATTACCAGCGCAGGAAGAAATCACTGTTATTGAAGATATTGAAATTCAGGTTGGTCGCACTGGTGCACTGACACCCGTTGCCAGGCTAAAGCCAGTGTTTGTTGGCGGTGTGACTGTCAGTAATGCAACTCTGCACAATCAGGATGAAATTGACCGCAAGGATGTGCGTGTTGGTGATACTGTTATCATGCGTCGGGCTGGTGATGTTATCCCTGAAGTTGTGCAGGTAGTGCTGGCAAAAAGACCTGAAAATACAGTTACCTTTAACATACCTCAGCAATGCCCAGTATGTGAGTCTGATATTGAAAAAAATGCAGATGAGGCAATTGCTCGGTGTAGTGGCGGCCTTTATTGTCCCGCTCAACGCAAACAGGCGATCAAACATTTTGCTTCACGTAAAGCAATGGATATTGATGGTTTAGGTGATAAATTGATTGAACGATTAATTGACAATGGTTTGGTGACTAATCCTGCTGATTTGTTTGATCTAACGGTAGCGCAACTGGCAGATTTGGATAGAATGGCAGAAAAATCAGCAACTAATTGTATTCAATCACTAAAGGTAGCCAAACAGACAACATTTGCCAGATTTTTATTTTCGTTAGGTGTAAGAGAAGTAGGGGAAACAACAGCCCGCGCTTTGGCTCATAATTTTTTAACATTGCCTGAACTTTGTCAGGCAGATGAACAATCATTAACTAGTATTGAAGATATAGGGCCAGTTGTTGCCTGCCATATTGTGACCTTTTTCCGCCAACCACATAATCAAGAGATTATTAGGCGCCTGTTAGCTGCTGGCATCACCTGGCCTCTTGAGCAAAGATCAGTATCTGGCTCAAGCGTTAGCGGCAAAAAAATAGTATTAACTGGTAAGCTTAAAACATTATCGCGTAGTGAGGCAAAAGAAAAATTATTAGCACTTGGCGCCAAGGTATCCGCTAGCGTGTCAGCAAATACTGATTTTGTTGTAGCAGGAGAGGATGCAGGCACAAAACTTGCCAAAGCAGAAAAGCTAGATGTTACTATCGTTGATGAAACCACGATGATGGGCTGGTTATGACTGCGCTTGCTGCTGCGATTAAAAAGGTAGCCACTGGCCCTCATCTAAGCAAGGATTTATTATTACAGGAGGCTGATGAGGCGATGACAGAAATATTGCTTGGTGATGCTGACCCAGTGCAGGCCGCAGTTTTTTTAATTGCCCTGCGCATTAAACGTGAAACTAATGACGAAAACACAGGCATATTACAGGCTATTCAGCGGCAGACTATGCAAACTAATGCTGATGTTGACAAGTTACTGATAGTTTCAGACCCATATGATGGGTATAACCGCCATTGCCCAGTGCACGCTTTTTTGCCTGCTGTACTTGCTGCCTCTGGGCTGCCAACGTTGTCGCAGGGCACCTACACAATGGGGCCAAAGTTTGGTGTAACCCATGCCAGGGTATTAACACAGGCAGGTGTAGTAACTGATTTATCATTACAAAGCGCGACAGACCGTATTAATAACCCAGAGATATCTTGGGCATATCTTGATGAGGCGCAAGCAAGCCCTGATCTTTATGCCCTTCAAGAACTACGCACACGCATGATTAAACGACCTTGTCTGGCAACATTAGAAAAGCTGATTATGCCGATTAAGGCAGCAATACATACTTATCTTCAGGTGGGGTTTGTCCATAAGGCATATCCACCAATATTGGCCTTATTAGCTAATCGGGCAGGCTTTATTTCTGCGCTGATTGTGCGCGGCGTTGAAGGAGGTATTTTGCCTACGTTGCGCGATGCTTCTACTTGCTTTACTGCGCATGCAGGTGATATTGAGCCTTACCAGATTGATCCAACTACATTAGGTATACAAGCATCAACGCGAGGAGTATTGCCGCAGGTATCCGGTCGGGTAACTGTATCAGAAACTGCAGAGCGTGGTCTAAAAGCATTGGCAGGACAAACAGGGGCAGCATTTGACAGTCTAGTCCTAGGAGGTGCAATGGCCTTGCATCACTGCGGTCTTAGACCGACAGTAACGCAAGCAGCCGATCATATTCGCAAGACTATCAACAGTGGTCGTGCACGGGCGTTTTTTGCTGCGGCGATAAATTGAGTCACTTTAGTAGACTTATACAAAAACATTAATTGTGTCGCTCAATATAAAGCAGGTCAAGCTTTCAGCGATCTTAACATCCACGCTGTTTTTTCATGAATGCGCATCCGATCAGAAATCAGCGCTGCTGAGGATTCATCATCAGCACACTGCGCTACTTTGAGCGCCTCTCTGCATGTTCTGACGACTGTCTCATGTGAATGGTTTAAGATGTCTATCATTTCAACGGCTTTAGGTACACCTTCAACTTCTTTGATGGAGCTTAAAGCTGAAAAAGTCTGATAGGTGCCCGGCGCAGCCATGCCAAGTGTCAGAATACGTTCAGCAATATCATCTACTGCTACTGCAAGCTCTGTGTAATGTTCTTCAAACATTAAGTGCAGTTCCCGAAACTGGCTACCAGCCACATTCCAGTGAAAGTTATGGGTTTGCAAATAAAGTGTATAGGTATCTGCCAGCAAACGCTTAAGATGGTATGCTACATTTTCCCTGTCTTTTTTGTTAATGCCTATATTGATAGTCACTATAGCAACCTTTTACTTTGTATTTGGGCTCAATATAATTTTATCAATTTTTTGTATATGGAAAAACTTAGTCCTCAAACTAAATCGTTTTTGAGGACAGCGCGAAAACGGATACTACCATTGCGAACCTTTTCAATAGCTTCATTTGCTGTTTTGTGGGTAAATTCTTCAATAATAGGTTTGATATCATTCTTGGCGGCAAACTCAAGCATGATCCGCATCTGATTACTTGATCCGATAGGGGAAGATGACAACGTCAGACGATTGAACATAAGTCCCATCAGGTTGAAGTTGTCAAACGTGTGAGGCACACCAACAAAATGGAGGGTGCCGTACGGGCGCATTAGGCCGACATAGTGATTAATATCCATATTACCTCCAGAGATGCAGAACAGAAGGTAGTCAAGTGTGCCAGCATTAGTAGCCATTTCTGCGCTGTCGGATGAATTTATGAAGCCCGTCGCACCCAAATTTTCACAGAATTTCTTTTTCTTTGTACTACGAGAGAGCGCAAAGGTTTCAGCACCCATTTTGGCAGCGAACTGAATAGCCATGTGCCCCAGTCCACCAATGCCAACAATGCCAACCCGCTTACCTTGTAAGTCCCATTTATGACCAGCAAATTCATAGAGTGGGGCGGCTACAGTGAGACCGCCGCACATTAGCGGCCCGACACATTGCTCTCTATAGCCTTGAGGAATCTTAAACAAGAAACGTGAATCAGTGCGAAGATATGCAGAAAATCCGCCATGATGTACATGTTCGCCAGTCTCATCTATCGTGTTTCCAAAGTAGGTGAACTTGCGATGAGGGCAGAGGTTGTCTATCCCCTGCTGACAACACTCACACTCACCGCAGGCTTGTGCAAGTGCCCCAAGGCCAACAACATCGCCGACTTTTAGGTCGGTGATATCAGCGCCAACAGCAATTACATGACCAACAACTTCATGACCGGGCACCAAAGGATAGCGTGTAATACCCCAGTCATTATCAATCATATGGACATCAGTTGCACACACACCAGTGTAGGTGACTCTTATATCAGCATCCAGCTTTGCTAGCGGCTTTGGTGGGTAACGGTAACTCTCTACCTTAGCCTTAGGCGCTAATGCTGCCATAGCGGTAATTTGCTCAGGTATATGATTAGGGGGCATTTTCTTTACTCCTTAATATTTACTGTGTTGCGGTTGAAGGTGTAAGGCCATGTTAACCTTTTTACTATACATTAACGGACAAGTTGAGCCTTTGTGTTTAGTTTGCCCGTTAAACTACTTTGCGCGTTCCTTGTTTTTGACTCCATATATGGGTCTACCATTTGCTGCTGTTTTAATTTCCTTAACCTCAAAAAGATCAATCGCTAAAAATAGATCACTTAGTTTGCTGTAACCATAATTACGTTGGTCAAAGGATGATCTGTTTTTAATGTGGCTCCCTATCAGGCTAAATATCGCCCAGCCTTGTTCATCTTCAGCTGCTTCAACAGCTTGTCTAAGCAGGTTTACCAGTTTT
The DNA here is from genome assembly GCA_965199725.1 of Methylophagaceae bacterium. Classification (GTDB taxonomy): domain Bacteria; phylum Pseudomonadota; class Gammaproteobacteria; order Nitrosococcales; family Methylophagaceae. Next base: position 434,045 of record OZ241321.1, on the reverse strand, counting down.
GTGTCTTGCTTTAGCTTTGCTGAAGAGACCCTTATAATTTGTTTTGACTTTTCTTCACCCTCATTTAAGTACAGAAAATTGGAGCAAGCAGTTCTGAATGCCTCAGGCGCTTTCTTTTCTCCAAAACCCAATACTATTTTTCCTTCAGCTCTCACTCTTGTAGCAACTGGGGTGAAATCAGCATCAGATGATACCAGACAAAAGATATCAACACCTTTTGTGTATAGCGTGTCCATTACGTCAATTGTGAGTGCAATATCAGAGGCATTTTTTTGTTTGGTTACATCAAATTGTTGAATTGGTTGTATTGCATTTTCATGAAGAATATCATGCCAAGGTTTTAGGTGAGACTTTGTCCAATTTCCGTATGCTCTACGCATATTGACAGTGCCATAGCGTGCAAGCTCAGAGAGAATAAAATCTATTTTTGAAGCCGGCGTATTATCGGCATCAATGAATAACGCAATGTTGTGCCTTTCTTCTTCTGCCATGCACCCTTAATACCTACAAATTTTAAATGATATCAACCAATTCTGCACCATCTGCTTTACAAAATCAACAAATAGTTACAACTTGCCATGACAGTTTTTGCTAAGGTGCTGTGAAGCTTGCATGTGTTTGTTGGGCAAAATGTGTTAATCGCTAAGGCTAAGTCCATTTATGTTGTTGCAATTATGTTAAAATTGAACAAGCTGCTATAGGAGCGAGCGAGCAGTTTAGTAAAGCAATTCCAATAAATCAGCAAGCAGTTGATTAATTGCCTTTGGCGTTAAATCGGTGTATTTAAGGGGTTAAATAATAATGTTTTTATTGTTGCTAAGCGTTACTTTTGTGGTTGCTTTAGTTATTTGTTTAATTACTGCTAAGTTATTTGCAGCGGCTATTGAAGATATACTTGTCAAAATTGTAGCGAGCGATATTGCCTATGCGTGGGTAAAATATCTTAAGTTTGCTGTCCTTGTTGTCGGGCTATCGGGCGGGGTTGACGTATATTATTTGAGCAGTTTTATCAAGCAACCTACAGATGATTTCACGCCACCCGTCCTTGATTTTAATCACTGGGTATTAGAAATTTATCGCACAATAATTGGCTCACTTCAGTCTATTGCCTTGTTGCTGTTCATTTTCTTTGTATTTGGACTAATTGCTTATGTGATTGCAGCAAAGACAGAAAAGTGACAGCCTGATAGATAGCTATAATTTTTTTCTCGTAATAACAATAAAAACAGAAAAAATGATGAACTTACCGGATTTTACCAATAAAACACTATCTATTGAATTATAAAAATAACAGTACAAACTACGATTTGATCAATCTATACTTTGAATACATTGGTGGTCGTCTTTTTATAAGCGGATTAGTGTAGAAGAAAAACGCCACCCTTGGCGTGGGAGCAAGTTAAGTTTTTCTATGCCTTTGAGTCAGCGGCAGACTTGCTTGCCGCGATAGAAAAATCGGATAGTAAGAAATAAACATGATTTGTCATATTTCTAGCTGCAAACGCGCTAATAATTAGCGTTACTGTCGTTAGCTTGTGATGGCTTTTCAGTTTTGGTTGATTGTTTTCAGAAAATACAATACCTGACCAACAGCATTATTATTTTTATTATAGAATGGTTAAGCTGCTGACTTTGACGTCTAAAGGCCAAGGGTAGCTATATTTGAACCCTAAACTAGTGTAGAATAGATAGCTTTGTTTTTATATTTTCTAACACAAAAATTTAAGGTGTAATATGGCTGCTACAGATCTATCCAGATATAGAAATATTGGCATTTTCGCTCATGTTGATGCTGGTAAAACTACAACAACCGAGCGCATTCTGAAACTGACCGGTAAAATTCATAAAATAGGTGAGGTTCATGATGGCGAATCAACAATGGACTTTATGGACCAAGAAGCCGAACGTGGCATTACCATCCAATCTGCGGCAACTACCTGTTATTGGAACGATCACCGCTTAAATGTCATTGATACACCAGGTCATGTTGATTTTACGATTGAAGTCTATCGCTCGCTTAAGGTCTTGGATGGTGGTATTGGCGTATTTTGTGGCAGTGGTGGTGTTGAGCCGCAGTCAGAAACTAATTGGCGTTATGCTAGCGAATCTAAAGTATCACGCATTATTTTTGTGAATAAACTGGATCGTATGGGCGCTGATTTTTTTCATGTTATTAAGCAGATTGAAGATGTATTGGGTGCGCATCCGTTAGTGATGGTGCTGCCAATTGGTGTTGAAGACGATTTTAGCGGTTGTGTTGATTTGTTAACGCGCAAAGCCTATATCTGGGACAACGAAAAGGATACAACAGCATTTCGGATTGAAGCGCCGCCTGCGGATATGGCAGAGCAAATTGAACAGTACCGCGAAACGCTGGTTGAGACTGTTCTTGAGCAAGATGATAACCTGATGGAAAAGTATTTTGAAGGTGAAGAACCTTCAGTTGCAGATTTACAAAGATGTATTCGTAAGGGTACGTTAAACATGGATTTTTTTCCAACATACTGTGGTAGTGCCTTTAAGGATAAGGGTGTGCAGATGGTACTGGATGCGGTGGTAGCATATCTGCCCAATCCAACAGAAGTTGCCCCCCAACCAGAAATTAATTTAGATGGTAGTGAAACAGGTGAAGTTGCAACAGTCACATCTGATGCACCGTTGCGAGCACTGGCCTTTAAGATTATGGATGATCGTTTTGGCGCACTGACATTTATTCGTATTTATTCTGGTGTGCTGAACAAAGGCGATAATATATTAAATACCTTTACCGGTAAGACAGAGCGAGTCGGTCGTATGGTAGAAATGCACGCTGATGATCGCGGTGAACTGGATTCTGCTCAGGCAGGCGATATTATTGCTATTGTTGGCATGAAGGATGTGCAGACAGGTCATACCTTATGCGATCCTAAAGTGCCAGCGACATTAGAGCCGATGATTTTCCCAGATCCAGTTATTTCTGTTGCCATTGCGCCCAAAGATAAAGCAAGTACGGAAAAGATGAGTATTGCATTGGGCAAAATGATTAAGGAAGACCCATCCTTTAGTGTTGAGACAGACCGAGATAGCGGTGAAACCATCATTAAAGGTATGGGTGAATTACACTTAGATATTAAGGTTGACATATTGAAGCGCACCCATGGCGTTGAGGTATCAGCAGGTGCACCACAAGTTGCCTATCGTGAAACAATCACCCAACGTATTGAGGACAGCTACACCCACAAAAAACAATCAGGTGGCGCCGGTCAGTTTGCCAAAATTGATTACATTATTGAACCAGGTGAGCCAGCCAGCGGCTTTCAGTTTGAATCAACCGTAACCGGCGGTTCAGTACCACGTGAATTCTGGACGGCTGTTGAAGCTGGCTTCGAGAAAATGAGAGAGCGTGGTGTATTAGCTGGTTTCCCCTGTCTAGATTTTAAGGTAACGCTGTTTGATGGTGCGTTTCATCCAGTAGACTCATCAGCGATTGCTTTTGAATTGGCTGCGATGGCTGCTTATCGCCAGTCAATGCCGAAGGCTGGTCCTCAACTGATGGAGCCCATTATGAAAGTTGATGTATTTATACCGGATGATTATGTAGGGGATGTGATTGGCGATCTTAACCGTCGGCGCGGTATGATTAAGTCACAGAATGCAGCGTCTACTGGTGTTCGTATTAACGGTGAGGTGCCATTAAGCGAAATGTTTGGTTACATAGGATCATTGCGTACAATGACATCAGGTCGCGGTCAGTTTTCTATGGAGTTTTTACAATATAGGCCGTGTCCGCATAATGTTGCTGAAAAGGTTATTAAAGAAACTAAAGAGCGTGAAGAAGCGAAAAAAGGCAAGTAGTCTTACTAGCCAGTATTTTTAGTTTTTAAGCTTGGGTTATTATTTTAATTGGTGCGTTGTTATTATCTGGAGCCTTTTATGGCGGCTGCTATGTTGTATTATTGCTGTCGTCATCAGCCAACACTTTTAGTATAGCAAGCATATCATCGGGCGGGCTAACCTGCCATGATACCTGCTCTTTTGTTACTGGATGAACAAAGCCGAGCAAACCGGCATGAAGTGCTTGTCGGCGGAAACCTTGCAGCACGTTTTTAGTTGCATCACTGGCGTTTTTTGGTAAGCGTAAGCGACCACCATAAACGGGATCACCTAGCAAAGGGTGATGCAAATAAGCCATGTGAACACGAATCTGGTGGGTACGCCCAGTTGCAAGCTGACAGCGAATATGCGTGTGAGCGCGGTATCGTTTTACCACGCGGTAATGGGTAATTGCCTGTTTACCTGATCCTTTTACCGCCATCCGTTTGCGATCGCTTAAGTGGCGACCAACAGGTTTATCAATAGTGCCGCCGGCTGTCATTATCCTAGTGACAATAGCTTGATATTCCCGCAGTACGTTACGTTTTTGCAATTGGCTGGTTAGTGAATGATGTGCCTTTAATGTTTTGGCAATTGCTAAAAGACCTGTTGTGTCTTTATCAATACGATGGATGATGCCTGCCCTTGGGATAGCAGCCAGTCGGGGCCTATGATGTAACAGTGCATTAACTAATGTGTCTTCATAGTGATTGGCGCCAGGATGCACCACCATACCAGCTGGTTTGTTAATAATAAGTATAGCATCATCTTCATAAACGATAGCAATATCCATTGCTTTAGCAGTCCACATTGTATCAGTGTTATCTATGCAAGCTGAGATAATCACTTGGTCACCAGCACAAACAAGGTCTCTTGGCCTTATCTTTTTATTATTAATCAATACTTGCCCGCTTTTTATCCATCTGGTAATTTGACTACGTGAATATTCAGGGAATAATTGTGCCAGTGCTGCATCTTGGCGTAAGCCAGTTGTTGCATCAGTGATGATACCGTTAAGTTGTACTTGCTTGGTCATAAAATTGATGGATGCCTATGTTTTTTAGTATAGCGCGGGCCAGTGTACAAACTTAAAATTGGAGTGAGTAGCATGAGTTGGAATACAATATGGCTGATAATACTATGCAGTGTATTAGTAATGCCAGCAATGGCTGATTCACCAAGAAATGTTGCTTTATTAGCTTCATCCTGTGCTGCTTGTCATGGTACCCATGGCCATAGTGTTGGTATTATGCCAGCGTTGGTGGGTTTAAGTGAACGTTATTTTATTGATAAGATGAACGCATTTAGAGCAAGTACACGCCCAGCAACAGTAATGATACGCCATGCACGTGGTTATACTGATGAAGAAATTAAATTGCTTGCTAAATTTTTTGCTGCACAAAATAAATAGTGCTGCCTTGTTTTTGACAGTGCTTTGTGTGCCCTCACCCTATTTATAGACACACCCTCAGAAATAGATGGTGGATATATTATTTGTACATATGGATGATAATTTAAGATGGGGCATTATAGCGTTAACTTTAAAAAAACTTGACAAAGACAATATTCAATTACACCCTAATGTTAGCTAAGCAAAATAAACATAACTTAAACTGCATAGTGAGAGCACACTTATGCCGATTAAGACGGGCTCTTAACCTAAATATTATAAGCAGTCTTTTAATGTTAGGAGCGCATCATAGGCAACAATACCCGCCAGACAAAGTGTATGACAATCACTTAAGTAACATTGTGCAACCAAATAGCACATTTATCAAACAGCCCTTTACCAAACGTCTTAAAGCAAGTTTTTATCTTGTTTACTATTCTGTTTATCGTCAGTTTATGCATAAACTTAAGCTTAAAAAACTAAGCATTTTTTATTAACCATCCTAGTTACTACCTATAAAAACAAAACGACTTATAAAGATCAACGTAACTTAATCAACACTTGGGCTGATACCTCTACCATGAAAACCAGTGTCAAGCTGGCTAAAGAGAATAACTTTAAGTTTATCCACACGGCATCAGGTTATACCAGCAAGCAACAACAAGACCCTAAAAGAATGATTGCTACCTTAGAAGGGTTTAACGGTAATCATTTGTTAACTGTGACTTTATCCTAACAACAGATAGACTTATTAACAAAAAACTATCAAGCATTAACTGAATTTGTTTATAAAGGTTTAGTTACTAAGACTCGGTTAAAAGACTACATCAAAGACATACGCTTTACTGTCAGTAACAGTGAACCATTCCTTGATTTTTCTGCAATGGATAGGTTACTTAATACTTGCTATAACGCTGATAAAGTCAATATTGGGGCAAAGTGCTTTATGCTGATTATTGGGATGGGTTTAATCTATTAAAAAAATGATTTAACAACAGCTTAAACGATGCCGCTGTAAAAATAGAGATGGCATTATCCTCGCAGGTACAGGCAATGACACCCTAAATGGCGATAAGGGTAATGATTATCTTGATGGTGGTAAAGGTGATGATACCTATCTCTTTGATTCTGACTTTGGTAAAGATACGATAGATAATCAACGTGCTGACAGTAGTGATAATGATATTGCTAAGTTTAATGGTATTGACTATAGGCAGTTATGGTTCAGTAAAAGTGGTAATGACTTAAAGATTACTGTAGCCGGTACGGATAATCAGGTAATTGTTAAAAACTGGTATAATCATGCTGATAACCAGCTTGATAGTATTGAAGCAGGTGGATTAACCCTGTTAAACAGTCAGGTAGATCAATTAGTGAATGCGATGGCAGCTTACAATGTACCATTAGGTGTGGGTCAAGTGATTCCACAGCAAGCTAAAGATGATCTAAAAACAGTGTTGGTTAATACTTGGGGTTAGGATAACCTTAGCGTTATAAGCTACTACTGCCACTTATGCTGTAAGCGGCTGATGATTTTGGATTTAAATTTATAGAAGCTTTAAATTTTTGAAAGGTTGTTCAGCAATTGCCATTGATTTTTCAGCATTCTCTGCTAATACGTTAAAGTACTTATTTTTGCCATATAAGTGTTTTGGATTATCTCTTTTATTTTTGGCATACTGGACAGTAAAACGTGGCGCGTTGTCCTTCTTTGCAATGCTGTATTTTAGCTTTTTTGCAATATAAGCAATCTTTATCTTTGCGCCCATATACATTAAGCTGCCTAGTAAACCACCCGAGCTTGCCATTACTTTTGCGGAAATCTTTTAAACTGGTACCACCTGCTTTAATCGCCTTATCAAGAATAGTTTTAATTGCTGCCACTAGAGATATACAGTTTTTTGCTGACAGCGTATTGGCAGCTTTTTTTGGATGTATGCCCGCTAAAAACAATGCTTCATTGGCATAAATGTTGCCAATACCTACTACTATTTTGCTGTCCATGATCAAGGTTTTAATGCTGCGTTTTCTTTTCTTACTGTGTTGTAAAAGATAGTCAGCATTAAATTTATTGGTGAGCGGTTCGGGACCCAGATGAGCTAATAATCTGTGCGCCTGCCAAGGGTTTTGAGCCCATAATACAATGCCGAATCGTCTAGGGTCAGTATAGCGTAGGGTGTCACCACTTTTGAGCACAATATCAACATGATCATGTTTGCCAATATCTTGCGTTTTAGCTTTAGCTATGATTTGCAACCTGCCAGACATACCTAAATGAATGATTAGTGTTCCATCATTACAGTTAAATAATAGATACTTGCCGCGCCGTTTTACTGTGGCAATCATTTTACCTGATAGTATTGTTGTTAAGTCTTTGTTTACTGGCAGGCGCAGAGAATAATTGCGGATAATGGCGTGGCTTATCTCGTTATTTTCAACATAAGGGCGGATGCCTCGGCCGGTTGTTTCAACTTCAGGCAGCTCGGGCATTTATGGCGCTATTTTGTCTAACGGAAAAAGCTGCTGGGCTTTAGTGGGAGTAAAGTGGTATTTTAACTGCTGTTTTGGGTCTATGATATAAAGGACATTGGCTGATAAGCTGACCGTTAGATCAGTTTTAGTGCCATCTTCAAACCAGATTATAATCGGATGGTATAAATCAGCATTTTCTTTTGTCTTTTCATGTATAGGCGTAACTTGCAAAGCATAACTGTGTTGCCAGTTATCAATCAGTGCGGTTAATCTATCTGCTGTTAAGGTTGCCTGCTCGCTTTTCCAGTGACCGTTATTATTTTTAATAGAAATATTATTATCAGAAAAATCACCATCAGTACTGCGTAGTGGCAATACAATTTTACTGATACTTTTCTTTTTGGCGAGCAGCCGGTTTTCAATAAAGCTTGCTGCATTGGCGCTTAGTAGTGGTGTTATTTTATCGTTAATTAAGTGAATGATATTATTGTATAGAACATAACGATGCTCACTGACCTGTTCAATATCGCCAAACTGAAACAACTCATCATTTAATTGGAGGCTGATGCTGCTTGGTGCTAGTCCAAACTTTGCCAGATGTTGGTTTTGTTGCGATGATTGGGCGTAGCTATGGGTGGTTAATAATGATAATAATAGTTCAATCCGAGTGGTATTAGCAGGCGCATGTAGTGGTGCGGTGAGTTGCCAGTCAGATGCTGTTTTTTTTAAGGTGATATCAGGGCTAGCGCTACGTGAAATAGTAATCTTATTAATGGTATCACTAGCGATAGCTGTCAAGGGAGATATGTTATTATCAGTGACAGTTTTACTGGTATTAAGCCAATACAGCCCGGCTATCAGCAGGATGAGGCTTACATTGATAAGATAGCGAGATATCATCTTCTGCGACGATACCACCAGACAATAAAACCAGTTGTAAGCAATAGCACTGGGATCGCAATGAAAAAGCCAAGCCCAACAATCATTGATTGTGTTTTGGTCAGCTCAAGCTGGCTATCAATTGTTGTTTTGATAGGAATAGTGATGAGATCATCATCCCCTACTAACCAATTCATCATTGCAATACCCAAATCGAGATTGCCACCATTGCCAATGTAGGTGCTGGATAAGAAGTCACCATCACCAATAATTGCAATACGCTGACTATTGCTATCATCATTCTCATGGGTTAGCAGGTAGCCGATGGTTAATGGGCCTTTTGTATCTTCACCTAAATCAAATAGAGCATTTGCTGGGTCATGGGTAGTAGTAATTTCGCTCCATGCATTGTCGTCTGTAGTTAATAATGGTAGGTATTCCCAGTGCTTGTTGCCTGCCGGGTTAATTTCAATGGCGGCGGTTGCTGGAAATAGAGTGACATTTTTGGTCGCAACGCCTATGGCATGGTTAGCATAGTCGGTTATCAAGGTAAATTGTCGATTGCTGATGCCAAGTGCTTCTGTATTAGGGTTAATAACAACCCCCTGAATAAATTCAATACCTAGCTCCTCCGCCAGGCTGGTCAGATGTTGATGCGAGTTAGGTTCGGCCAGCCATAGCAGGTTACCGCCATCGTTGATATAAGATTTAATAATATCAATTTCACCTTCTAACCATTTAAGCTCGGGGCTGGCAATAACGACGGTAGCAGCATTTTCAGGTATTTGGCTGTGCTCGATAAGGTTTAATGTCTTTAGCTTAAAGCCCTGCCTTTCAAGCTGTTTGCCCCAGGTAGCCAGATCAAAATTGGCCTGTTTGAATGGACTGCGCTCACCGTGGCCTTCAATAAAAACGAGCCACTGCTCTTGTTGTCTTGAGACGGTAATGAGTGCATTAGTGAGTGATTGTTCTGATAAATCAAACACATGTTTGCGTGCCGTTTCATTCAGTGATACCACCATTTCACCATTTTGGCGGATATTAAGTTTGCGTACAAGTTCAGGCGAGAAATCCGGATCAATATAAGTGATGGTTAGTTTATTGGTATATTGTTGATAACGCTCAAGTAACGCTTCTAGCGCTTCGCGATAAGAGTAATTAGCATTGACAAACACCTGAATAGTAATTGGCGTATCTAGCTGATCTAGAAAGTCAATACTGGCAGTGGATAAGCTGTGACGACTATTGGCCGTCCAATCTGAATAACTGTTTGTTTTGAGTGATAGCTGGGCGAGTAGGATCACGACAACAGCAGTCAGTATATAAAAAATATTGTTTTGTATTCTTATCTGCCAACGTGTTTTTGTATTAATATCCATCAGCTTAAGCGTTCAGTATCAAGTTTGCGGATGGTCAGTGCTAAAAAAGCAATGATAATAAGCAAAAAATAGCTAATATCACTGCTGTTTACCATACCTTCTAAAAAGGGATTATAGTGGTGGATTATTGATAGCCAGCTGAATAAGTCTGAGTTAGCTGTCCAATCAATCACCCATAGTAAAAATAAGCCGCTGAATGTACTAATGGCAGCAATAGCTGGTTGCTTTGTCAGACTGGATAGGAACAAGCCAATAGCAATAAAACTGGCAATAAGCAATATTAAACCGAGTATTCCAGCAGTGAAAAGACCAAAGTCTAACTCACTCCCCATAGTCAGGGATAAGGGCATCAGGCTTACCATAAAAAGCAGGACGATAAAAAAGGCAAGCGTACCTAGATATTTTCCTAGTACGATCTGACGAATAGAAAATGGTGCAGATAACAAAAGGGGCAGACTGTTATTGCTACGTTCTTCAGCAATAAGCCGCATGGTTATAAGTGGTGCAAGCAACAAGAACAGGGTTGATGTATTGGCCAGCAAAGGCATAACAATTAACTCGGTGACACCAGGCATAGCAGGCATAGCAGATATTTTTGGCTGCACTTGCATAAAATAATCAATAGCTGTTAGAAATGAGTATGCAGTAATGATCTGACTAAGCGCCAGTATCACCCAGGCAAGCGGGGATAAAAACAGTCTGTACAGTTCATTTCTGGCAAGGATCAGCATCAGGTCACTTGTTCCATAGGCTTAACGCTAACAGACTCGTGCTCAATAATCTCGGTAAAAATATCTTCCAGTGAATGCTGCTGCGTTGTAATTTCTGTTAGTTGCCACCCATCAGTTACCGCCAGCTTTAGTAAGTTTTCAGTGGGATTATTGTCAGGTAAAAAATGTAGTTTGAATCTTGATACACTTAGTTTTTCAACTGATAGCACGCCCGATATTTTTTGCAATACATCAACCTCAGGTGGTGATTTCATTGACACCAATAAGCTGGCATTTTCGGTGCGTTCACCAAGGCTGGCAATAGTATCATTAAAAACCAGTTGGCCGTGGTGAATGATTTGCACACGATCACATAATATTTGTACTTCTGGCAATATATGGGTGGATAGTACAACGCTGTGCTCGTTGGCGATATCAAGAATTAATTGACGAATTTCTTTGATCTGAATAGGGTCCAGGCCAGATGTTGGCTCATCCAGAATAACAACAGCAGGCGTATGAATAATGGCCTGTGCTATACCAACACGTTGTTGGTAACCTTTGGATAAATTAGCAATGAGGCGTGTAGTGACATCATGCAACCCACAGCGTTCAATTGCAGCATTAACCGCTGATTTAATGCTGGATTTAGCTATGTAGTTAATTTTAGCGCAAAAAAGTAAAAATTCTTTAACGGTCAATTCTTTATAGACTGGTGGTTGATCAGGCAAATAACCAATATGTGCTTTAGCTTCTTTCGGTGCAGCTAATAAGTCATAACCGTTAATCATTATGCTACCGTGATGAGGCGCTAGGTTACCGCTGAGCATTTTCATGGTAGTACTTTTGCCCGCGCCATTAGGGCCTAAAAACCCAAGGACTTCGCCTTTATGGAGATCAAAGCTTAAGTTATTAACCGCTTGTTGCCTACCGTAAAAACGAGATAATGAATTACAAGAAAGTAGTGTTATCATAACCGAACTTTATTTAAAGCCGCCCGGGGGCCGGATTAATTAAGCTAAACTTAAAATTTAAGTGCATAAAAGCTTAATTTTATTTAATTTTATCTTCTTTATACAGAACGTGTTTGCGGACAACAGGATCAAATTTTTTTATTTCTAGTTTCCCTGGCATGGTACGTTTATTTTTGTCTGTAGTGTAGTAATGACCAGTTTTGGCAGACGATACCAGCTTGATTTTTTCACGCATCATTTATATTCCCTCATAGCTTTTTGTCGCGAATATGGATATCAGCTAAGACAGCATCAATGCCTTTTTTATCAATGATACGCAAACCATGATTACTGACACGAAGCTTAACCCAGCGATTTTCTGATTCAACCCAAAAACGATGTGAGTGAAGATTAGGGAAAAAGCGGCGTTTCGTTTTATTTTGGGCATGAGACACATTATTGCCACTCATAGGACGTTTACCGGTTACTTGACATACTTTAGCCATACTTAAAAACCTACTGCTACAAATACTGACATGTTCTAAGAACATAACTACAAAAGGGATTATACCATAATTGTTGGATAATAGTATTGATTTTATTAACTTAACGTAAGCCCCATTTTAGTTAGTTTTTCGTATAAATAGTCAGCATCAAGCTCACCAATTTTGCGCATTATAATTTTGCCATCAGGGCTGATGAAAAAATGTGTTGGCGTAACTCTAATGTTGCCAAATGCCTGCGAAATAGCGGCATTTTTATCCCACGCAATCAAATAGGGCAGTCGCCTGTTGGCGCGCATGATATTGATACGCTGTGGCCTGTCATGCGGCATAGCGATAGCAAGCATTATAAGACCCTGCGGTGAAAAATCATTGTACAGTTTAATCAGCAACGGTATTTCACCAATACAACTGGGACAATCTGTTGCCCAGAATGTAACTAATATTGGCTTGCCCTTGTAGTCGCTAAGCTTATGTTGCTGCTCATCCATATCAGTAAATACAACTTCAGACACAATATGCTGCCTGCTGTTATAGAGGATATTGGCAATGAGCAAGGCGCATAGCAGGGTAACCACCACTGCTGCACGACGTTGTGTTAATGTCATTTAAATTGACCTTAAAGTATATACAAAATTTAACTAAGGTTACCTAAATGGTACTATAGTTAGATTGTTTGTGGCAGTACTTTAAGCGATTATCTTTGCGTTTTTTGTATTTGAAGCGTTGGCAATGAATTGCCACAAGACATTTTAAAAGTGCTACCTTTACTATTATGTGGTAGCTATATTGTAGATTGTAGGTACGCTGGTTGGCTATTTACCAATTACTGTTATTGATTTTTAATTATTGGCGATCAACATTATATCATAGTAAAATGCGGGTAAGGGCTTAATCACGCTTGATTTATTCTTTTATCCTAGATTTATTTACAGGAATTGAATTGCGAGGATAACAAGCTCACCAAATTGGACATAATGCCTGTAGCGAACTTTCTGACATTGCGTTGCAATGGTGATAAACCCACTGAGCTGGACATCACACCGGTGGCCTCTACAGGAGTTGCGTTAAGATGATGTGGTAATAACAGGTTGTGACAAGCCATGGATTATTGATACCTTACGGACATACTTGCGTATGAGGACGCTGACAATAGTAATTGAGTTAATTCACCTACAGTACGCACTGGGTGCATAACTTAAAGATTTATCAGCGCTATTGTCTAACTAGGGCATATGGGCCTAATTAAGCCTGTGTCAACCTACCTTCATCTTTGTTGCGTACATAACGTTTTGGAACACCTAAAGACAAAAGGTATGCTGAAAGTTATTTACAGCAATAAAATGACTGAACTGGCCGGCAGGCTTGCTAGGTTACAGTTGTCTGATCCGTTACCACCTTTAGTTGCGGAAACGGTGATTGTAGAGAGCAATCAACTGGCGAGATGGCTCTCACTTTTTCTAGCTAATCAACACGGCATTGCCAGCAATATCAATTTTCCTTATTCTTCAGCATTTATCTGGCAATTATTTAATAGTTTGCTGGTGGATGTGCCAGACAAGTCTCCTTTTACCAAAGATCCAATGACTTGGCGGCTGTTTGCTCTTCTGCCAAGTTGTCAGCAACAATCAGATTTTGCTGAGATTAACGCTTATCTTGGCGCGTATGATGATGCGTTAAAGCGTTATGGTTTGGCAAGACGTATCGCCAATAATTTTGATCAGTATCTGCTTTATCGGCCTGATTGGATTAAAGCATGGGAGCAAGGAGAGTCCCCCCATTGGCAGGCGAGATTATGGCAGCAATTGGTCGCTGACAAACTTAAGCCTATGCACCGAGCTAATCTGTTATTTCAGCTCTGTGATTATTTGGCAGGTGTAGATGAAAGACCAGCCTGTTTGCCGCCACGGATGGCTATTTTTGGTTTGTCTTCATTGCCACCTGTTTATTTACAGCTGTTTAAGTTGCTAGCACGTTTTTGTGATGTGTATACCTTCTTTTTATCACCGAGCAAAGAATATTGGGGCGATTTAATTACCCCGAAAAAACGTAGCAAGCAGTTAATAGCTGACCCTGAAGAAGCAGCTTATTTAACAACAGGCCATCCATTATTGGCAAGCTTAGGTAAGCAGGGGCAAACATTTTTTGCCCAATTAACTGAATGTGAATTGCAAGAAGAGACTATTTTTATACCGCCAGATCAGGGCCAATTACTGAATTATTTGCAGTATGATATTTTTTCACTGCGTGAGCCAAATACATCAGCCAAAAGGCAGATAAAAAGTGAAGATGATTCAATACGCATCCATGTATGTCATAGCCCTATGCGTGAGGTAGAGGTGTTGCACGATCAATTACTGGCGCTTTTTGAGCGCTATCCGGCCTTATCGCCAACTGATATCATAGTGATGATACCATATATTGAACGCTATACATCGGCTATTAATGCTGTATTTGGTTGTGCACCAACTGATCATCATATTCCTTATAGCATTGCTGATGGCAGGGCAGTGCAACAAGGGCCAGTGATGACTGCTTTTAATGCTCTATTGTCATTGCCACAATCACGGCTTGAGGTTGATAGCGTTGTTGCATTATTAGCGTGTGTGATAATTCAAAAGCGGTTTTTGCTTGATGAAGATCAGTTTGAGCTAATCAAAAGATGGTTGCAGAAAACCCAGATAAAATGGGGCTTATCAGCAGAGGATAAAATTGATCTTGGTTTACCAGCAACGGCGACAAACACTTGGCGAGCAGGCCTGGATCGTTTGTTATTGGGTTATGCGATGCCGTTTGCTGATAATCTTGACAAGCAGCAATTATTTGCTGGCAAGTTGGCTTTTGCTGGTATTAGCGGTGAACAGGCAGAGACAATGGCGCGGCTTTGTGCATTTATTGATCGCTTGGATGAATATCGTCAGCGCCTGAATGCTGATTTAACGGTGGGTGACTGGCAAAATCTCTTGTACCAACTATTGGATGATTTTTTTATTATCTCTGCTGACAACAGGCAGCATCAATCTGAACTTCTTTGTATTCGTAAAGCCATTAGCTATCTGGTTGAAACGCTGGCGCTGGCAGATTTTAAGCAGACTATTGGTATTGATGTAGTCAAAGCCTGGCTAAATGACCAGATAGATACTAATCAAGCACAGGCCGATACTGGCTTTATGGGGCATGGTGTTACTTTTTGCCGCATGGTACCCATGCGCAGCATCCCGGCTGAGGTTATCTGCTTAATCGGGATGAATTATGACAATTATCCCAGACAGCAATTTTTGCCCAGTTTTGATTTATTAAAAAATGATGTAAGGCAGGGTGATCGCTCGGTTCGTGATGACGACAGATACCTGTTTTTAGAGTCGTTATTGTCAGCACAGTCACATCTTTATATTAGTTATGTTGGTGCTAGTATTCAGGATAATATGAAGATACCGCCATCAGTGTTGGTGAGTGATTTGTGCGATGTATTGCGCCAGAGTTTTGAGACAGTGACAGGCGGTGATATTTGGCAGGCCTGTTTGACAGAGCATCCTTTACAAGGCTTTAGTCGGCGCTATTTTTCTGGTGCATCTGCCAGTCTTTTTAGTTATGCTGATGAAAGGTGTCCACCTATCAGCACAAAAGATGCTGTTACCCCTTGGTTTGATGGTGATCTACCAGAGGCTGACGCCTCATGGAGGCAGGTAAGCCTTCATCAGCTCAGCAAGTTTTTTCATCATCCAGCTAGCTACTTATGTAAGCAGCGTTTAGGGTTGTGCCTGAAAACAGATGATATCCAATTAGATAGCCGTGAGCCCTTTGTGTTGGATAATTTACAGGGTTGGCAATTACGGCAACAATTAGTGCATAGATTGTTGCAGGCAAAAACGGTTAGCAATATTTTGCCTATGGTACGGGCCCAAGGAATATTACCCCAGGGCAATCTTGGTGATTATGTGCTTAATGAGCAGATAGACAAAGTCAAGGATTTTGCTGATGGATGGTTAGCTGACTATCCGGATAAATGGCTGGCACCCTTATCCTTTGAATTATCAATCAATGGTTTTACCCTGTATGGTGATCTGGAGAGGTTATCTGATCAGGGCTTGTTTACTTGGAGCATGAGTAAGGCCAAAGGCGGCAGATTGCTTGAGGCATGGTTATCTCATCTTGTGTTAAGTTGCTTAAAACCAGAGAACATTAATGTTGTCAGTCGCTGGATTGCTCAAGATGCAGATTACTCTTGGGAATATGTTGATAATGCTAAGTCAATATTAGCTGATTTACTCGCCCTTTATTGGCAGGGGCTACATCAGCCACTACCACTGTTTGCAAAAACAAGTTTTGCTTATGCTAAAGCAAGGCCTGAAAAAAGAGATAACAGCGCTCTTCGTGCTTGGAATGGCAGCCCCAATATACCCGGCGAAAAACAAGATGACTACTACCAACACATTTACACAACATCGCCACTAGACGAACAGTTTAAAGAGCTAGCATTGGCTGTGTATGAGCCAGTAAAGGAATACTTGCCTAAAGGTAAATTATGAAACCCTTTGCCAGTGAGAAGGTTAAACTGAAAGGCGTTAATTTAATTGAGGCCAGTGCCGGTACAGGCAAAACCTACGCGCTTGCAGAATTATATTTGCGGCTGGTGACAGAAGAAGATATTGCCATTAATCAGATTTTGGTCGTCACTTACACCCGCGCGGCAACTGAAGAATTGCGCGACAGATTGCGCAGGCGATTAGTTAAAAAACGTGACGGTGTATTGGTGCAAACTGATCCAACAGAACAAAAGCTATTGATAAGGCTCAATCGTGCTATTCAGAGTTTTGATGAGGCAGCTATCTTTACCATTCATGGTTTTTGTCAGCGAGCGTTGACTGATTATACCTTTGAAAGTGGCGCAAGTTTTGATTTAGCGCTGAGCGCTGATGATGACGAATTATTACAAGCTGTTGCTGATGATTTTTGGCGTAAAAAGGTAGCTACTGCTGATAGCGATTTTATTAGCTTTTTAATAGCCGAAAATGAAAGTATAGACAAATTATTGCAAGCAGTTAAATCACTGGTTGGCAAACCTTACTTAAACGTGTTGCAACCAGAGGTTAAAGAGTCAATAGATGATATTCGGCAGCAGGCAGGGACCCAGTTTGAGCATGTTAAACATCTATGGCAGATAAGCCATGATGATGTAAGAGACGTGCTAAAAAACCGATCGTTATTGAATGGCAATCAATATCGTGCTAGTAGTGTTTCTAACTGGCTATCTGAGATGGATAGACTAATGGCAATGTCAGCGCTGCCAGGGGCCTTATTTGCTGGTTTTGAGCGCTTTACCCAGGCAAAATTGCAAGGTGCGCTTAAAAAAAATCAACAATTACCCCCACTTGAATTCTTTGATGCTTGTGAGCTTTTGCTGGCAAACTACCAAAAGCTGCAACAAACCCGAAAAATCCAATTACAGCAGCTACGCTTTCAGCTATTTAATTATATCTGTCAGGCGTTGCCGCAGAAAAAACAGGAAAAACGCAGATTTTCTTATGATGATTTATTAGTCAATCTATGTAATGCCCTCAATAAAGAATCTGGTGGACGATTGGCATCTCGCCTTAAAAGCCAATATAAGGCAGTGCTGATTGATGAGTTTCAGGATACTGACCCCATTCAATATGAGGTTTTCAGTAAATTGTTTTTTTTAAGCGGCATGACCACATTTTTGGTAGGCGATCCTAAGCAGGCAATTTATAGTTTTCGCGGTGCTGATATTTTTACCTATTTGCGCGCAAAAAATAAGATACAGCCTGGGCTTAAACACACGCTTAACTGCAACCAGCGTGCTCACCCAGACTTGGTAACAGCGATTAACACCTTATTCAGCCAGTTAGCCACGCCGTTTGTTTATAGAGATATTGCTTTTCATCATGTTGACCCAGCACGCAAAAAACAGCCTGTATTAGAAGTTGATGACAGGGATAATACGTCGCTACAGTTTATTGATATAGGCGGCGATCTCAAAGCATCCAAAAAAGAGATAGTAGAAGCCGCTGCTGCTGAGGCTACCGCAGATGAGATTGCTGATTTGCTGCATTGTGCTTCGGCGGCAAAGGCAAGTCTTTATAACGAACAATCTAGGCAAAAACATCCGCTGACAGGTGGTGATATTGCCGTGCTTGTACGTTACCATTATCAGGCAAATATGGTTGGAAAAAGTTTACACACACGCGGTATTAACAGCGTACAGCAAAGCAGAGAAAACGTATTTTTGTCGCCGCAGGCACGCGTGCTGAAACAGGTTTTATCTGCTGTTGCCGAACCCGGTAACCGCGGTAAGGTACTATTGGCACTTACTACTAACTTGTACCAGTTTAATGCTGGTGAATTATTTGAGTTGCGACAGAATGAACAAAAATGGGCAGAACAATTAACGCATTTTTATGCGTTACACCAGATTTGGCTTAAGCATGGTTTTATGCGTTTATTTAGGCAGCTATTGGTATCTTTGTCAGTACAAAAGCGCCTGTTAGCGTTTCCTGATGGCGAGCGCCAGATCACCAATTTGTTGCATTTGGCTGAACTCATTCAGGATGATTGCAATCGCAATGGTGAGGATATGCAACGGGTATTGCAATGGCTTTCAAATGAGATTCAGGCAGCCGACGGCAATGACAATGATGATGTTCAATTGCGGCTTGAAAGTGATGAACAGCTTGTCAAAATCATGACGATACATAAAAGCAAAGGCTTGCAATACCCCATTGTGTTTTGTCCTTTTTTATGGAGTGCGGGGCCACAATCAGCAACAGCCAAAGTTATCCGCTTTCATCGTGAAGCTGATCATGCGGCAAGTGTTGCTTTTGCTGAGCCGGATCTAGAGGCAGCCAGAATTAGCGCAGCCGAAGCGCAGCGGGCTGAAGAGCGAAGATTGCTATACGTCGCCTTAACCCGTGCCCGCGAACGTTGTATTGTTATCTGGAGTAAAGCAAAAGATACTTCTCAATCTGCGTTATTTAGCCTGTTAATGCCGTCATCAGAGGTAGATAGCGATGCCACGACAGAGCTGTCAGCATTGATTAAGCGTAGCGAAGGTACTATCTCATGGCGACGAGCAGTTACCTGTAAAAATACCCACTATCAGCAGACAATAGAGGACGAGCAGCAACCAGCATTGTCAGCGCGCCAATTTCACGGCGAGATTAAAAAGCCCTGGCGAATTGGCAGCTTCAGCACATTGACTTATGACTATCAAGCAGCCAATGATGATAAAAATACAATCCATGAGCGGGCAATAGATGATGCTGAGTTGCCTGATTATGATCTGGCGGTGGTTAATGAGCCTGATGATTCGTTAGGCGATCTGGACAGGTTCACATTTCCGCGCGGCGTTAAATCGGGCCAATGCTTGCATACCTTGCTTGAGTTATGGGATTTCACTAGCGAGGATGATGCAGCATGGCAGAATTTGGTGTCGCGCATATTAGGTCAGTATGGTTTTGAACATAAATGGGTCGCAGTTGTTTGTCAGTGGTTAAAAGAGGTTGTGGCAACACCGCTTAATCAGCATGGACCTGCATTGGCAGATATAGCGTCCGCTAAGCGTGTACCTGAATTAGCGTTTTACTTTCCCGTCGCCTTTTTGTCGTTAAGCCATCTTAAAGCGCGGCTATTACCATTATTGGCAACTGATTCTTTGCTGGCAATTACCCTTAACAGGTTACGTTTTGCCGATCTGACTGGCTTTATTAAAGGCTTTATTGATTTGGTATTTGAGCATCAAGGTAAGTTTTATCTGGTGGACTACAAATCAAATTATTTAGGCAGTAGCAACATTGATTATCATAATAAGCAGTTAGCTAACGCAATGGTAGCCCATAATTATCCATTACAGTATTTGGTTTATAGCCTTGCATTGCACCTTTACCTTAAGCTGAGAATGAAAGATTACAATCCAGCACAACACCTTGGTGGTGTCTATTATTTATTTATCAGAGGCATGAAGCCACAGTGGGAGCAAGCGGGTATTTTTTATGATGCGCCCAATATTAAGCTACTTCATGCTTTAGATAACTGTCTTAAGGCACCATCTGATGACTGAGATGATGATAAGGTTGCGGCAGGCTGGTTTGAATGAACTGGCTTGTCAGTTTGCTGCCTTTATTGTGCGCATTGATGATAGCGATGAATTGGTTGCGGTAACAGCGGCGCTCCTTAGTGAAGCTGTTTCTCATGGTCATGTCTGCCTTGATCTAGCAAAGCTGGATGAGCATCACGGTTTAGCTGATTATTTTCCTTTGACAGCAACAGAATGGCAAACTCGCCTTAAGCTCAGCCCTGTTGTTGGTCAGGCGGATAGCTGTGTACCGATGATTTTAACCGACGATGGCCTACTTTATCTATATAAATACTGGTTAGCAGAACAGCAGGTCGCCAAAGCAATACTTAAGCGACTCTGTGACCTGACAATTACCGATCCTGTTGATATGCAACGTTATTTTCAAGAATGGAAAACTCAAGAACAGGGGGTTGCTTGGCAGAAAATCGCGGTATTGATGGCGATGACCCGCCAATTCAGCGTGATTGCTGGTGGACCAGGGACAGGTAAAACGACCATCATAATACATTTATTAACACTGCTTAAAAGGCAGCAGCCTCTTCTTAAAGTTGCCCTTGTAGCACCGACTGGTAAGGCAGCAACCAGATTGCAGCAGGTGGTCATTAATAGCGGCAGCGATCTGTCAGTTGAGGTCAAAACATTGCATCGTTTATTGGGCATTTCTCATTATGATAAGATGCCACGTTATAATCAGCATAATAAGTTGCTGGTTGATGTATTAATCGTTGATGAAGCATCAATGGTTGATATTGATTTAATGGCAAAATTAGTTCAGGCGTTGCTTGGCACTGCCCGTCTGGTGCTGTTGGGAGACATTCAGCAATTGGGGTCAGTAGAGGTAGGTACAGTGTTGTCTGGCCTATGCACAAAGCCCAGCCAATTTTCAGCTCAATTTTGTCAGACAGCAGCCCAGTTAACTGACATTGCTTTAACCCCTACAGGTGATGATTTACTATTAGCTGACAGTGTTGTGTATTTGCAACATAACTATCGTTTTGGTGCTGACAGTGATATTGGTCAATTAGCACAAGCAGTTAAATCTGCTGATATATCGCTGGTTTATGATCTGCTGGCCAACACATCTATGTGGCAACAGAATACTGATGCGGGTAGTATCAGTATGCAGTTAAGTCAAGGCTATCAATCCTATTTTGCTGCAATAACCGATAATGCTGATGTGCGAACCTGTTTACAGGCGTTTAACACTTATCGGGTGTTAGTTGCGCTGAAACAGGGGCGCCAGTCGGTTTCATTGGTAAATGATGTCGTTGAGCATTATCTACAACAGCAGGGCTGGCAAACAGGACAGCGTTTTTACCATGGCCGACCAATTATGATAGTAACAAACGACTATCAGCAGGGATTGTTTAATGGTGATACTGGCCTTATCATGCGTGACGAGCAATGCCTGCGTGCCTGTTTTTTAGTTGAGGATAATATTCATTGGGTAGATCTGGCTGGTTTGCCTCATCATGAGACCTGTTTTGCGATGACCATACACAAAAGTCAGGGGTCAGAATTTGACCATATCTGCATACTACTACCTGAAGAAGATAGCCCGCTTTTGACAAGACAGTTGTTATATACTGCAATTACCCGAGCAAAAAAGAAGGTCTCACTTGTTGCTACTGCTGATATACTTGCAAAAACGGTCAATACGCAGCATCAGCGCCAATCTGGACTTGCGAGTATCATGACGCTTGTAGTTAATAATACTTAAGATGACTTAAAAAGAGACGCAATGATAGTAATTTACAGTTTAATATTGTAGGAAACAAATTAGTGACTATTTTAGTATTGGGTGGCGCAGGTTATATCGGTTCGCATACTTGTATTGCGTTATTGCAGGCTGGCCATGATCTAGTGGTAGTTGATAATTTTTGTAACTCCTCGCCAGAATCAATCGCTCGGGTTGAGCATATTACCGGCAAAAAAATTATCTTAATCAAGGCTGATATCGGTGATCAGCAGACATTAAGAACGGTATTTACCAACCATCAGTTTATCGCCGTTATTCATTTTGCCGGACTCAAAGCAGTGGGTGAGTCGGTATCATTACCGCTTGAATACTATGATACTAACCTAGTAGCGACAGTCAATCTATGCCGAGTGATGCAGGAATTTGTCTGTAAAACCATTATTTTCAGCTCATCAGCAACTGTTTATGGTGCTACCAAGACAATACCAGTACAAGAAAATGCGCCTCTTGTTGCTACCAGCCCCTACGGTAGAACTAAATTAATGATTGAGCAATTATTACAGGATTTGCAGGTAGCCGATCCAACCTGGCGGGTTGCTATTTTGCGCTATTTTAATCCGGTGGGTGCACATGAATCTGGCTTGATAGGCGAAGACCCGAAAGATGTTCCTAATAATTTAATGCCATACGTTGCCCAGGTAGCAGTGAAAAGGCTGCCCTGTTTACGTATTTTTGGTGATGATTATCCAACTTCTGATGGTACCGGTGTGCGTGATTATATTCATGTGGTTGATTTAGCAAAGGGCCATGTTAAGGCGCTTGACCATGTGTTAAACAATAATACGGTGTTAACGGTTAATCTTGGCACAGGCATTGGCCATTCAGTGCTGGAGATGGTAGCTGCTTTTGAAAAAGTAAGTGGCACTACCATACCCTACAAGATTGTAGCGCGTAGAAAGGGTGATCTGGCAGCGCTTTATGCTGATCCAGCAAAAGCCAAAGCAGTGCTGGGTTGGCAGGCTGAGTTCGGTATTGATAAGATGTGCGAAGATGCATGGCGCTGGCAGGCAGCTTACCCTGATGGATACAATGATAAGAAGATGTTAACGACTGCATAAGTATGATACCTGTAATTATGTCTGGTGGTAGTGGTACACGTTTATGGCCACTATCAAGAAAAGATAGACCTAAGCAATTTTTGTCTTTATTGGGCGAACAGTCGTTATTTCAGCAAACTATCATTCGCCTTGCTGGTATTTTAGATATTACATCGCCTGTGATTGTATGCAATGAGGCATATCGTTTTGTAGTAGCGCAGCAGTTGCATGAGATTGGTATCAGCAATGCTGATATTATGCTCGAGCCTTGCGCTCGTAACACCGCACCTGCCCTTGCTGTAGCAGCGATACAAGCTAAACAGTCTAGCCATGATCCTGTTTTACTGGTATTAGCTGCCGACCATGTTATTAAGGATATTGATGGGTTTCATCAGGCGATTAAAGAGGCAAGAATACAGGCTGAACAGGGTTATATAGCTACGTTTGGTATTGTGCCAACAGAGGCGCACACTGGTTATGGTTATATCAAGGCAACGCAGAAAAATATAATCAGTAAGGTAGCTCTCTTTGTAGAAAAGCCTGATAAGCGATTAGCACAGCAATATATTGCATCTGGTGAGTATTACTGGAACAGCGGTATGTTTATGTGCAAGGCATCAACAATACTGCGTGAGCTGGCGATTCATGCACCACAGATATCAACAAGTTGCCAAAAAGCAGTCAGCGGTGCAGCAAGTGATCTTGATTTTATTCGCCTAGATAAAGACAGTTTTACCGCCTGTCCTGCTGACTCAATTGACTATGCGGTGATGGAAAACACTGACAAGGCGATTGTTGTACCGTTGGATGCTGGCTGGGATGATGTAGGGTCATGGACATCATTATCGGCCGTGCATAGGGCTGATGATGATAATAATGTGACCATTGGTGATGTGTGTATGCGTTATGTGCGTGATTCGTACATCCATAGTAACAGCCGACTGGTAGTTGCATTGGGCGTGAGCAATACGATTGTTGTGGAAACACCTGATGCAGTATTAGTAACTGATAAGGATCACGCTGACAAGGTTAAAGTTATCGTTGAGCAATTGATAACAGATGGCAGGACTGAAGCATTAACCCACCGCAAATGTTATCGGCCGTGGGGTTGTTATGATTTAATTGATAGCGGTAGCAGGTTTCAAGTGAAGCGTATTACTGTTAATCCTGGTGCAGCATTATCATTGCAGAAACATTTTCACCGTGCCGAGCATTGGGTTGTAGTCAAAGGTACTGCTGAAGTGATCTGTGATGATAATGTGATGACGCTCAAGACAAATGAATCTACTTTTATACCGCTTGGTAGTGTTCACAGATTGCGCAATCTGGGTGATGGATTACTGGAAATTATTGAGGTCCAATCGGGCAGTTACTTAGGTGAAGATGATATTGTCCGTCTTGATGATAACTATAACAGAAATTAATGTAGTTAGAACCTGGAGCCGGAGATAGGACTTGAACCTACGACCCTCTGATTACAAATCAGATGCTCTACCAACTGAGCTACACCGGCTTTGAAGCTAATTATACGGCTTGTCGTAGATGCTAACAAGCAAAATATGCTTTTTACTACTCCTGAAAAATGTATAAAAAATCTGCCTACTGGGGTGAGTGATGGGGCTCGAACCCACGACAACCGGAATCACAATCCGGGACTCTACCAACTGAGCTACACTCACCAGTTAGGAACAAAAAAGCCTGACCCATGTCAGCATAAATATATACAACCATTCTACGGTTTTTATTTTTCTGGTCAACAGTAATTCTTACCGCTATGCCGTTATTTCTGAGAACCCCTAGGCATGACTGCGCAACTAAGTACCCATGTGGCGGTAGCTAAATGCTAAGTGGCGGGCGGTTTTTAGAAAAAGGAGTTGAAAAAAACACAAACTGCCCATTCAATCATAAGCTTGATAAGCATTATTGCACAAAAAGTCAAGGTTTTTTGTAGTGTACTACCCTAGTAATTATGCCTTTTGCATTATAATCCTTGTGACGTCACTTGCACGCTATCTGACTGAGTACCTTTGTTTATTCTGCAAAAACAAAAATTCGTAGTATCGTCATTCCTGCAAAACCAAGAACCCATTCATCCTCACATGCAAGGCTAAGGCCATTATGAATGGCTGTACCCAATCGTAGTCAGGCACAGGCTTTCACAGGCATGACGCTAATGCATAATCAGCAATGTTGATAATTGCTGGCAAAGCACTAGCGTAATCTTGCCTGCGCTTTTTCCAGTGCACTGATGCTCATCTCATCAGCAAGCGGGCCTTTTAATTCATCGGCAACTTTAATTAGCAGCAGCAATGTTAATCCACATACAGCTATTAATAATATCTTGGGATATGCCTCTGCCTAAAGCGTACACCCTGCCCAGCAGAAGCTGCGCATTGGCATTGCCCTGTTTGGCACGCGCCAGTGTGTCATTAAATAAATCAGCATAACTTAATCAGCTTATCAGCACAGATAACAGCAATAATAATCGCAAAACTTTAAGGTAGGTAATGATTGGTTTATGCCTAATAGATGGAGGAAGGCAGAATAATGGCTTTAGTGACCGTTAATCAATTAGGTTGATTGTCAGTATATAATTTAATGCCAGAAAAAAGCAAACTAGGCAGGTATTAGCTCTACTTTTCTATCATCTAGATCAACCCGTGCAACCTTAACTGATATGGCATCACCCAGCTGATAGACCTTTTTGCTGTGCTCGCCGGTCAGTCTATGGTGAGCAGCATTGAACTGATAATAGTCATTATTAAGGGCAGTTATATGCAAAAGCCCTTCAACATAAATATCATTTAGCTCAACAAACAGGCCAAAACTGGTTACACCACTAATAATACCGTTATGTACTTCACCGACATGTTGTTGCACGTATTCACATTTAAGCCAGTTATCAACATCGCGCGTGGCTTCATCTGCCCGGCGGCTGGTCATAGAACAATGCTCGCTTAAGCTTAGTATATCTTCCGGTGAGTAACACCATTTTTGCTTTTTTTTGCCGCTGATAATGTGACAGATAATGCGATGAACTAGCAGATCAGCATAGCGACGAATAGGCGAGGTAAAATGAGTGTAAGCATTGAGCGCCAAGCCAAAATGACCGACATTATCAGGGTGATATGCTGCTTGTTTTAGGCTGGTTAGCATGACGGTTTGCAATAAATGATTGTCAGTTCGTCGTCGTGTTTTTTGTAACAATGAGGCGTAATGTTGCGGTTTTGGATCAGTGCCACCACCTAAAGATAATCCCAGTTCACCTAAAAATTCACGTAAGCCCGCCAGCTTTTCTTCAGAAGGTGCTTCGTGGATGCGGAAAATACCAGCTTGCGCGTGGTTTAGTAGAAGCTGTGCAGCGCACACGTTAGCTGCGACCATAAAAGTCTCTATCAGTCGGTGCGCGTCATTGCGCTCACACGGTTTAATAATACGTATTTTTTGTTTATTATCAAAAACAAAACAAGTTTCTGCCAGTTCAAAGTCAATGGCGCCTCGTCGTTGCCGTGCTTTAAGCATTGCCTGATAAAGCGCATACATAGTATCTAGATGTGGCATAATCATTTGATAATGACTGCGCAGGCGTGCTTTTTTGTCTGTCAGCATACTGATAACTTCATTGTAGGTCAGCCGAGCTTTTGATTGCATTACAGCAAGGTGAAACTGGTAAGATTGGGTATTGCCTGTTTTATCAATTATCATTTCGCAGACGACACTTAAGCGATCAACCCCTGGCTTTAACGAGCATAACTCGTTGGATAAGGCCTGTGGCAACATTGGAATCACCCGGTTAGGAAAATAAATAGACGTGCCCCGTTTTTCTGCTTCTTTATCTAGGGCGCTGTCAGGATGTACATAATGCGATACATCAGCAATCGCTACCCATAAACGCCATGATCCTGATGGCATTGTTTCAGCATATACGGCATCATCAAAATCGTGCGCATTCTGACCATCAATAGTCACAAATGGTAATGTGCGCAGGTCTAATCTTTCATTGATAACAGTGGCGGGTATGTTTTCACTGAATGCGCTGGCAGCTGTTAATGCCTCTTCAGGCCAGACATGGGGTAGATCAAATGTGCGTAACGCGATATTAACTTCCATGCCCGGCGCCAGATGATCGCCTAAAATGGTGACGACTTTACCCAGTGGTGAGCGATGCTTGTGTGGTTGCTCAGTAATAGCTATTTCTACTATCTGACCGTGTTTGGCGCCCAACAAGTTATCAGGCGGGATCAGAATGTCTTGACTGATACGGCGGTTATTAGCAATAAGATAATAAATACCCGCATCACTGAACAATCTGCCAACTATATGCTGATTGGCACGCTTTATCACATCTACAATGGCGCCTTCTTTACGCCCACGCTGATCAACATTGACTACGCGGGCAATCGCACGATCACCATGTAATACTATGCGCATTTCGCGATGACTTAAGAATAGATCACCGCTGGTATCATCAGGAATCAGAAAACCAAACCCGTTGGCATGACCAACAACGCAACCTGTGACCAGATTCATTTTGGACACTACCCCATAGGCGCGCTTACGATTACGCAAAACTTGACCATCCCGTTCCATTGCCCGCAAGCGGCGGCGCAAGGCTTCCTGTTGATTTTCGCTGTTAATGTTCAGTAATTTGGCGATATTCTGCCAGCTTAGGGGGCCTTTATTTTTTTTTAAGGTGGCAATAATAAACTCACGACTGGCAATCGGGTTAGCATATTTTTTCGCTTCGCGCGCAGCGTAAGCATCTATTATTTTTTTTTCAGGCATAAAGTTTAAGGATTATTTTCCTAGCGCAATGATTAATCAGTCGAGTATTGTACCTTAGCAAGCGTGATACAGGTATGATTAAAGGTACGTGTATCACACACGTCCGTTATTTCGCATACCCAGCTAATTTAGACACAGGCGCCTTGATACTGATTCAGTGATGGTCTCCCTGTTTTTAAGTAGACTAAGGTAAAGCTAGGTACTTATACTGCCAATATCCATTTACTTTAGCCTAAAGTAAATGGATATGATGATCTGCCTTAAAATGAACTCCTGATTATTGTCGCTATTATCTATGCTGATAACAATTTGGACATATATTGCACCATCAGTAGATGAATTGCGTAAGCAAGCTGAACAAAGCGATGCTATTGCGCAGACTAAGCCAAGCGTTATGTACGTTTTGGCATAAGCATCCCGAAAGATGATATATTACTGCTTATATGTGGGCTAACCTTTGCTGCTGCTAATCATATACGATGAGGCTACTAAAGGAGTACAAAATGACAAAAATTACAGAGGCAGAGGCGGCTGAGGGCGGCTGAGAAAGCAGCCGCAATGATAGAAAAAGGAACTGATTTGCCAGCGGGCTTCCAAGGTAATGATCGGTTTCGTGGACGGGTTTATTCATTGATGGCAATAGGCGGTGGCTCCAAGAGCCAACTTAAGTTGCTGTGGTCAAACGGCCCAGATGGCGGCAACCCATCAGATAACGACAATAGACAGGCTGAACGCGTTACGAGATATTTGGATTTATCGCGTGAGGCTTATAAAGCTGGATATGCAGCTGCTCTTGCAGAACTGGGGCCTCATTATAAAGATAAATCAGCTGAAATACCTGAATTTAATATGGCCTTTCCCCCAGGCTTAGGCCAATATCCAGAAGATCATCCCTTAACGATAAATAATCGCACTTTTAGCATCCAATGGCTAAATAAAAAAGGGCTGCAACCAGATAAATTAGTATTGGTAAGAGTGCAAGGCGACTCATATGGAACCATTACTTGAAGATAAAGATATAGTAATGATTGATCGTGCTCAAAATAGCCCACAACACAAGATACCGCTAGCTTTCAGACTAGAAAATGAACTATACATTAAATTGTGCCAGAGAGATGGAGCGGGCAACTTAACAATGATTTCAGTTAATAAGTCCTACCCTGATATTATTATTAACAAAGACAATCCGCCTACTGATTTTGAGATATTAGGCGCAATAGTTTGGCAGGCGCACAGTTGGATTTAAGGCACTTAAAAATACAATTTAAATATTCTTTAAACACTGTTTAAACGTTGTTTTAATTGTCGCCAACCATGTGTCTATTTTTAGCTAAATTGAAGATACTTAAAAAAGTCGCCATTCTAAAAACAATTAACCGACCCCCTCAGCGCACTTGCTAAACCTTTGTTATAGCTAACTTTAAACCGTTATTATTCGTTATTACCCGCTATTACCCATTATTCGCCAACCATGTGTCGTCTTACACTGGCAGGATGAGTCGCAATGCAATAAAACAAGCACAAGCAAGATCAAATCAGTGTTTGGCGAGTTATTACGAACATTGTAATATATTGTAAAGATGTTGCCGCTACTTTTTTACTTTTTGCAATTAACACATCATGACTATCTTTGAAAGTAACCGACTATTACTACTGTTGCTATTTGTCCTGCTGATAACCTTGTTATTGGACTGGCTCTATTATCAAGATGCACTGCAGACTCGGGCAGGTAAGCCCCAGGGCGAAGAAAAAGCAAATCTCTTTGCTGATAATCAGAGTATTGCCTTATACATTAAATCTGCAAGACAAGGTAGCGCTAAAGCGCAGTACAAGCTGGCGACCATGTATGCCGAAGGTAACGGCATCACCGAGAGTAAAGAACAAGCCCTTTACTGGTTTAATCAGGCGGCTGATCAGGGTAATGCTCGCGCGCAGTTTAATATGGGCACGCTGTATTTTGAGGGTAAAGGCATGTTGCGCGATTATAATCAAGCTCACTACTATTTCAACCAAGCTGCTGATCAGGATCATGCTCGCGCGCAGTATTATCTGGGTAGGATGTATGATGAAGGCTGGAGTGTAATACGAGATTATACCCAAGCCGTTTATTGGTACACCCAAGCTGCCAAGCAGGGTGATGCTAGTGCTCAGGCTTTAATGGGCAAGATGTATATTAAAGGTAAAGGCGTGCTACAGGATTATACCCAAGCCTATTATTGGTACACCCAAGCTGCCAAGCAGGGCAATGCTGATGCGCAGTTTGGTTTGGGCGAGATGTACTATCAGGGCATAGGTGTTTTACAGGATTATGAGCCTGCTTATAATTGGCTTAACAGGGCCGCCAAACAGGGTAATACCAGCGCGCAGGCTTTGCTAGCCATGATGTACGCCAAAGGCGAAGGCGTGCCACAGGATGCTGGTACTGCCTATATGTGGATTAGCCTTGCTGCTACTAATGGCGATAAACCTGTCGCTGAAAAAAGGGACCTGCTTGCTGAAGATTTAAGCAATAGTGAAATAGGCGCGGCACAAAAACAGGCGCGCCAGTGTATTACTAGCAATTATCAGAATTGCTAAGCTCTTCTCGTGTTTCTGATTGCTGTTAAGGTTTGTTAAGTAGGATAAAAAACTGTTTTTAAGATGATCCAGTACACGTTGGCAGACAGGTTGATAATAACAGGAGACAGCGCTATTAAAACTATGTTTGGCAAGCCTCTCACTACAGATAGGCCAATGCCGGGCAATGAGCTTAAAAACGGAGTATTAACACAAGCAGACAAGATAAAGTCAGCGCGGCTTATGCGGGTTAATCATGCAGGTGAAGTGGCTGCGCAGGGCTTGTATAAGGGCCAGGCATTAACAGCAAAATCAGCCGAAGTCAGGCAAAAAATGGCGGATGCCGCCAGAGAAGAAAATGATCATTTAGCGTGGTGTCAGCAACGCCTTCACGATCTTGACAGCCATACTAGTATACTTAACCCGGTATGGTACGGCGGCTCATTAGTGATGGGTCTGCTTGTAGGCAAAATTGGTGATAAATGGAGTTTAGGCTTTGTTGCTGAAACTGAAGCACAGGTAGCAAAGCATTTAGATAGCCATTTAGCATATTTAAGCCCGACAGATTATAAAAGCCGCGCTGTACTTTTGCAGATGAAAATTGATGAATGTAATCATGCATTAGCGGCAATAGAGGCCGGTGGCGTAGCATTGCCGCTGGCAGTCAGGCAGGCAATGTGCTTATTGGCAAAGACGATGACTGCTTCAGCTTACTGGCTGTAAGCTTTAAACTGTGGGCTTTAACGGGCTGTTTGTTTTTTCAAATTATAGTTGCATTGCTCTTTTTTTGCTTGTTATCCTGCCTTGTTATCAGGTAATATCAGTTTAAACATAAGGTTTATTTGAGGGCGAAACCATGACTACAACAATAGACGTAAAGGCCAAATGGTATGAAGCCAACTTAAATAATAAACAACAAGCCTCGCAGAAAAAATGGTATGAGACCAGTATGGATAAGCATTTTACTAGCAAGAAAAAGTGGTATGAAGCTAATCTTATGGTAGCCTCAGTGGCTATTAAGGCCTCGCAGAAAAAATGGTATGAGACCAGTCAACAACAGCCTGCACAAACGGGCATACACTGGTATGAGGCTAATTTACAGTTTGATCCATTTGCCAAGGTCAAGAAAAAATGGTGGCTAGCCAACTTAAAAACGGCGCGGGAAAATCAGCAAAAATGGTACAAAGCCAATTTGCACCATCAAAAGACTGATAAGCATTGGTTTGAGTTTAGCGATGAAAAGTACAGTGATACTAAAAAAAGATGGTATCAGGCTAATTTGGAGAAAGCACAGAATAGCCGCCATAACACCAAATGGTATAAGAGCAGAATTATTGTTGATCCGCACGCAGAGGTCAAACAAAAATGGTATAAGGCTAATGTTGATCAGGCGCGAGCAAGATATATCAAAAAAAAATGGTATCAAGCCAACCTTGAGGCGACTCGTACAACAGACAATAAATGGTATGCACCTAAAAACTCGCCAAAATCGTTGACGACCATGCCATGGTATCAGAGCAATATACGCAAACAATTTGAGAACAAGCAAAAATGGTATGAAGCTAATTTAGCTGTTACACGCAACAACAAAAAAGACTGAGCCATTGATAACAGATATTGATGACGACTATAAGCGGATTAATTACAGGTTTTCAACAGTTTAAACGCCAATATTTTGGCGATGACAATGCCCTGTATGCACAGTTAAAACAAGCACAGCCAGCTAAAATAATGATGATTGGATGTTGTGATTCACGTGCAGATCCGGCTATTTTGACTCAATGTGACCCTGGCGAATTATTCACCTTGAGAAATGTAGCCAATCTGGTAGCGCCCAGCGATAAACCCTGTCGCAGCACTAGTGCTGCGCTTGAGTTTGCGGTAAACAGCTTGGAGGTAGCGCACATTATTGTTATGGGGCATAGCGATTGTGGCGGCATTAAGGTGCTATGGGGCGGCGGGGAACCGGATAATTTCAGCCAATTTATTCATCCATGGGTGTCAGTTGCCCAGCCAGCGAAGACATGGGTTCAGTATGAGTTCAAAGGTGCATCAACAAAAGAGAAATTAACAGCATGCGAACAAAGATCAATCGTACAATCGTTGACTAATTTAATGACGTTTTTGTTTGTGCGTGAGCAGTTAGAGGCAGGTAAGCTGAGCATTCATGGCTGGTATTTTGATATCACCAGCGGTGAATTACTATGTTTTAACGTCGTTAGTGGCAAGTTTGAACCTATGTGTCATCTATACAAAGGTGATACTTTGTTTTAGTTGCCTTTATGTCTGACAGGGTGATCAATTAAGTCCTATCATAGCAAGTAGTTTTTGTAGCAGTCCGGGTTTTTTTTCAGTGAGCGGCACAACGAAGTTTCTTGCCCGGCTTTTTATTTCAGGTAAGTTTTGTCTGGCAACGGTGCGAATATCTCCTTCAATGCGGCTGAGTGTATCCTGATCAAAATAGAGGGTAATACGGCGTTGCTCGCGATTACCACCTCCCGGATGGAAACTGTAAATATAATCCCAGCGATGTGGATGAAACGTATCAATAACAAGTGGCGTACCCATAATATAGGCTACTTTTTTCTTGGTTATGCCGGGTTTGAGCTTATTAATCATTTCCTGCGTTACATCATTACCCTGCCTAATATCAATAACATATAAACCAGGGATTTTGTCTTTGCTACAGGCACTGGCAAGCAGCATGGCGCTGGAAAAGCTGTAGAGAATAATTTTTTTCATTTATTTTGGTTCACAGTAGTCAGCTATAAAATGCGATAATACGCTAATAAATCAGTTTAGACGAGGTATATCATAATGGCAGATAAAGATTTAAGGAAGGTGGGTCTTAAAGTTACTTTGCCGCGACTGAAGGTGCTGGAGATTTTAGAGACGTCAGATAATCGTCATATGAGCGCTGAAGATGTATATAAATGTCTGATCACTATGGGCGAGGATATTGGTTTAGCAACTGTGTATCGGGTACTTACTCAGTTTGAAGGTGCAGGATTAGTATCGCGGCTCAGTATTGATGGCAGTCATGCGGTATTTGAGCTGGCAGATGGTCTTCATCATGATCATCTTTTGTGTGTGCGTTGCAATGCTATTGACGAGTTTATTGATGAGGTGATTGAACAGCGCCAACGTGACATTGCCAAGCAAAAAGGGTTTGAGATGACTGATCATAGTTTATATATATATGGTATATGTAAAAACTGTCAAGAGCAGAATAAGGGTTAATCTTCCACGCTATCCAGCATTTCCCGAGCATGGGATCGGGTTGTTTCTGTTATAGTCATACCGCCTAGCATTCGGGCAATTTCTTCAATACGTTGCAATTTGTCAAGATTAATAACATCAATACAGGTAATGTTATCACTTGAGCTTTTTTTGTTTACCTGAATTTGTTGATGTGCTTGAACTGCCACCTGAGGCAAGTGAGTAATGCAAATCACCTGTTGCGTGCTCGCCAGTTTTCGCAGATGGCTACCAACAATTTCTGCCACACCGCCACCTATGCCGGCATCTACTTCATCAAATACAAATGTGGGTACAGTATGTGATCCTGCGGTGGCTATCTGTACAGCAAGGCTGATACGTGCAAGCTCACCTCCTGAGGCAATTTTACCAAGTTTGCCCATCTGTTGCCCTGAATTGGTGCTGATTAGTAAGCCGATGGTATCGCTACCTGTTTCATTGAAGGCATCGTCGGCCATTTTATTGATGCGCCACTCAACGCATCCTCGAGGCATGGCTAATTGCTTGATAAAATGGGTAATTTCTCTGGCTAATGATATTGCTGCCTGCCGGCGTTTTTGGCTAATTGCTTGACATAAATGCTGACAGGTTTGCTTTGTTTCTGTTAGTTGTTGCTTTAATGTTACAATATGGCTATCGCTATTTTCCAAGGCGGTCAATTTATTACAAAGCGTTTGATATAACTTTGGCAATGCCTCAATTTCAACCTGATGTTTGCGTGCTAGAGTATGTAAAAGGGATAGTCTGGTTTCAACTTCCTCCAGCATGACAGGATCAACATAAGCACTATCCAGATAGCGTGTCAGTTCATTGTTGCATTCATCAAGTTGGATAATAGCCGAATTTAATATATCAATAATATTAGAAAAACGCGGCTCAATAGTCTGTAATTTTGCCAAATCAGTTAGCGCACTGCTGATCACGTTGTAAGCTGCACCCTGATCTTGTTCAAATATAGTTTGTAGCGCTGATTTGGTACTGTTAATCAACGTTTGCGCATGTGCCAATTGTCTTTGACTGGCGATCAAGCTGTTTATATTGTCTTCTGTTAAGTCTAGGGATGATAACTCATCAACCTGATAGCTTATTAATTGAAGTCTAGCAGCTTGATTCTGAGATGTTTGTTGGGCAATATTCAGCTGCTTTTTCAGGGTTCGCCACTTGTTATAGGCAGATGATAATTGTGCCAATAATGGGCCGGTACCAGCAACAGTATCTAGTAACCGTCTTTGTGTTTCAGTGCGCACTAATGATTGATGGGCATGTTGACCATGAATGTCAATAGTACGCTTACCTACTTCACGAAGCTGGCGAAGTGGCACAGTGCTACCATTGATATAACTGCGGGATCTACCATCTGCTGAGACTGTGCGGCGACAGTAACATTGATTATTATCACCCAGTTCCTGTGCAATAAGCCATTGAGCGAGTGGTAAATTTTTTGCTGTGTCAAAGGTTGCTTCAATTTCAGCGTGTTTATAGCCTTGACGAACCATTGCAGAATCAGCCCGATCACCTAATACCAAGCTCATGGCATCAACCAGAATGGATTTTCCTGCGCCTGTTTCGCCGGTAAGCGATGTCATGCCATGCGTAAATCTCAGATCAACATCTTCAACAACGGCAAGATGACGAACACGCAAACTTGTCAGCATGTAAGTTTATGTCCCCACCCGAGTTTAGCCCGCAAAATGGAATAGTGATCGTGGCTTGCCAGATACAGCAGCTTAACTCTATCCGGATGACGCTCAATACGTATGGAATCGCCTGGGTGTAATAGTAAGCCTGCTCTGCCGTCGCAGCTTACCATTGTTGTATTGGTATTATTTTCGCTCACAACAATGTCAATAACACTATCAGCGGCAATGACCAAAGGGCGGTTACTTAATGTATGCGGGCATGCTGAGGCTAATACTACCGCATCCATGTTAGCATTGAGGATAGGGCCGCCTGCTGACATGGCATAGGCTGTTGAACCGGTCGGTGTGGCAACAACTAGCCCATCAGCACGCTGGCTGTTTAGAAATTGTCCATCAATAAATGTTTCAAATTCAATGATGTGTAATTTTTGATGGGCATGAATAACGACATCATTCATTGCTTTTCTTGACAAGTCGTTACTATCGTTAAACGTTGTCTTCATCAAAAAGCGCGTATCTTCACGATACCCACCCGCTAGGATTTGTGATAACTGCTCTTCAAGATTATCCAAGGTCAAATCGGCTAAAAAACCTAACTGTCCGATATTAATGCCAAGAATCGGTAAATTCGTTCCTGCAAGTGCGCGCGAAGCTGATAATAGCGTGCCATCTCCGCCTATTGCTATGATCAGGTCGCATTGCTCGGCAAAATTATTGACCGAGATAACTGCTAGATCAGGCAAAACTTTGATAGGACTATTAATAAGGACACCCAGTGACCGACCGTGCAGAAAATTGGTTACTCGAACGACTGCGCTGTTAGTAATAGGACTATCTTTACGGATAAAAATCCCAATGCATTCAAATTTTGTGTTGTTCATGGTTAACTTATATTGTGCTTCAGCATGTTGCTCAAATATAGAGGCGCCACTTTATAAAGTTTATCTTAACTGATGCCTGCCAATAAATGTATCACATAATTCCATATCAATAGTTTTAACTAACCATAAAGATGGTAGAATAATAAGCAAATAGCTTCACTGTTTATAGGGATTAAAAATGCCGATTGAACGTACACTTTCCATCATTAAACCAGATGCAGTAGCAAAAAATGTTATTGGTAATATCTACGCTAGGTTTGAGCAAGCAGGTTTGCGAATCGTGGCAGCACGTATGATTCAGCTTTCACAGCAACAGGCAGAGTATTTTTACGGCGAACATAAAGAGCGCCCATTTTTTAATGATTTGGTCAGTTTTATGATATCTGGCCCAGTCATGATACAGGTTCTGGAAGGCGAATCTGCTATCTTAAAAAATCGTGATTTAATGGGAGCAACCAATCCTGCTGATGCAGCTATTGGTACTATTCGTGCTGATCTGGCAGACAGTATAGATAAAAATGCGGTACATGGTTCTGACTCAGTAGAAAGCGCTGTCCGTGAAATTACCTGCTTCTTTACTGACGATCAGATTTGTGTATCAACCTCATAATGTTAAGTAGTAGCGCAGAGCGTATTAATCTGCTTGGATTAGATTTGCACGGTTTAGAGGTTTTTTTTGCTGATATTGGCGAGCAGCCTTTTCGTGCGCGGCAGGTATTGCAATGGATACATCAACATCGTGTGATTAACTTTGCTGGTATGACTAACTTGAGTAAAGCGCTACGAGAAAAACTTACCGGTTTAGCAGAGATAAAACTGCCAGCAGTATCAGCAGACTATATTTCTGAAGATGGTACGCGGAAATGGCTTATTCGTTTATCTTGTGGTAACTTAATTGAAACCGTTTATATTCCAGCATTTGGCAGGGGTACCTTATGCATTTCCTCCCAGGCCGGTTGCACATTAGCGTGCACGTTTTGTTCAACTGGTTACCAAGGTTTCAATCGTAATCTTGATGCCAGTGAAATTATTGGTCAGCTTTGGCTGGCGAATGATTATTTAGCATGCGATCCGCAGGGTGGAGGTGGGCGTGCGGTCACTAATGTGGTTATGATGGGTATGGGCGAACCTTTGGCTAATTATAAAAATGTTATTACCGCAATGAATTTAATGCGTAATGATCTGGCGTATGGTATTTCGTGGCGGCGGGTGACCTTAAGTACCGCTGGTATAGTGCCAATGATTGATAAATTGCGCGAAGATTGTTATGTGAGCTTAGCTATATCACTGCACGCAGCTAATGACAAATTGCGCAGTCAGCTTATTCCATTAAATAATAAATATTCAATTTCTGATCTACTTGCCGCATGCCAACGCTATATTGCTGCTGATAAGCATCGTCATATTACTATTGAGTATGTACTACTTGCTGGTATTAATGACTCAACGCAAGATGCACTAGATTTAATATATCTTTTGCGTGACTTGCCGACTAAAGTTAATTTGATTCCTTTTAACCCATTTCCGAGCACGCACTATCTTTGCTCATCAAAAGCAACCATCAATCGGTTTCAAAAACAATTGTCAGATGCAGGTTTGGTTGTTACTGTTCGTAAAACACGCGGCAATGATATTTTCGCTGCCTGCGGTCAGCTAGTAGGCGGGGTAAAAGATCGCACCAAGCGGACAAAGCAAATTGTAGCGCCAAAGGTATTGGAAGTGTTATGAAGGGTTGTATTGCATTATGGTTGATACTGGCAGCCATGGCTGGTTGCCAGACACAACCCAATACCCGTCCCGATCTTGCAGAAGTTACCATTAACTATAAGGCTGCTGAAATTAATATGCGCTTAGGCTTGAATTATATGGAAAATGGTGACTATGCCACTGCGTTGGAAAAGTTGGAAAAATCGTTAAAACAAAATCCAAGATTACCTGCGACCCATAATGCAATTGCTTTGCTATACCAAATTTTAGGTAAAACAGATAAGGCTGAATATCATTTTAAACAGTCTGTAAAGTACGACCCCAGCTATTCAGAAGCCCAAAATAATTTTGGAGTATTTTTATGTCAGCAGGGACACTATCGTAAAGCGGAAAGGCGCTTTCTGCTTGCGATTGATGACCCTTTATATGCCAGTGTAGCTGAAGCGGTAGAAAATGCTGGTATATGTTTGAGTAAAATTCCTGACATAGATGCTGCCAGTGTGTATTTTTTGCGCGCACTGCGGATTAATCCGCAAATGACACAATCACTTTTTCATCTTGCTAAAATAAATCTTCAGCAGAAGGCTTTTTCTACAGCTAAATCTTATATTGACAGGTATAGGGCAGCTTCCTCATGGAATCCAGAATCCTTATTATTAGCAATAAAGATAGCGGATGCGCTTGATGATAAAGATGCAGCTACAAGTTATATTTTGCTGCTGAAAGCAAAATTTCCAGATTCATCTCAAGCTGTGGAATTGTGGAAGTGATAAACAGGCTGTATTGATATGACTGAACATATAGATGATATGGTAAATATTTTGCCTCCTACAGTAGGTGAGCAACTTAAGTCGGCTCGTGAGGCAAAAAAATATACGATTGCTGAAGTTGCCGCGCAACTGCGCCTTACTAGAGAGACAGTTCGGTATTTAGAAACAGGAAACTGGGATGAATTGCATGGGCGAGCCTATGCGCGTGGCTATTTTGTTAGCTATGTTAACTTTTTAGGATTGGATCAGGATGAACTGTTGACTGAGTTTAATGCTCAGTACAAAAGACATGCATCTCCAGTTAATATTGCAAGTCCTCGTCAAACTTCTGAGGGACGCCACTATCCATTATTGCCTTTGGTGGTGTTAATTATCGTGTTGCTGTTGTTATGGTTTGCCTTCCAGCAAAGGCAGTCTATTGGTGATGGATTAGAAGAGTTATTAAGGTCTCAGGTAGGTAGCATTAAAAATCCAGACAGTACTTTTAGTAACAGTATTGTTCAACAATTAATAGATACTGAAAATGAACAATACAACATAGCATCTGATAAGGCAGACAAACGTGCGACAGAATAGCCTCACTGTTTCGGAGCAGCATTCATTAGTCTTGGCTAGAATAATTAATTCAAGGACAGTACGCTTTAATGGGATTATTGATAGCAGATAAAGCCCTAACTTGTTTATGTGTGGTCATTATACATGTTAATTTGGGTGAGATGATTTAAATGACGACACGTTCTGTAATTAAGCGGCGAAAATCTCGTCAGATCATGGTCGGTGATGTTGCAATTGGTGGTGATGCACCTATTGCTGTGCAAAGCATGACTAACACTGAGACCTGTAATGTTGATGCTACTGTTGCCCAGATTAATGCCCTGCAAAATGTAGGGGCTGATCTTGTACGTGTTTCTGTGCCGACT
The DNA here is from genome assembly GCA_965199725.1 of Methylophagaceae bacterium. GTDB lineage: Bacteria > Pseudomonadota > Gammaproteobacteria > Nitrosococcales > Methylophagaceae. The sequence goes on along the minus strand of OZ241321.1, from coordinate 394,499 downwards.
ATGGATGCAGCTGAAGCCTTTGGCAAGATCAGGCAGCGCGTTACGTTACCATTGGTGGCAGATATACATTTTGATTATAGAATTGCCCTACGAGTGGCAGAGCTAGGCGTTGATTGTTTGCGTATCAACCCGGGTAATATCGGGCGTGAAGATCGTGTGCGTGCTGTTGTTGAAAGTGCTCGCGATAATGCTATTCCAATTCGCATTGGCGTCAATGCTGGATCGTTAGAGAAAGAGCTACAAAAAAAATATGGTGAGCCAACATCATCGGCATTGGTTGAATCGGCGCTTCGTCATATTGATATCCTAGACAGACTCAATTTTGCTGATTTTAAGGTGAGTCTGAAAGCATCTGATGTCTTTATGTCAGTACATGCTTATCAGGAATTGGCCAAGCAGATTGAGCAGCCGCTGCATTTAGGTATCACAGAAGCAGGCGGTCTCCGATCTGGCTCAGTCAAATCTGCTGTTGGTCTAGGTATGTTATTGTCGGCTGGCATTGGTGACACTATTCGTGTTTCATTGGCTGCCGATCCTGTTGAAGAGATTCGTGTTGGCTTTGATATTTTAAAAAGCCTGAGAATCAGAAATAAAGGCATTAACCTGATTGCTTGTCCTTCCTGCTCTAGGCAGCAATTTGATGTAATTGCAACAGTAAATAAATTAGAACAGCGGCTGGAAGATATTCTAGAACCGATGGATGTAGCTGTTATCGGTTGCATAGTCAATGGCCCGGGTGAGGCAAAAGAGGCAGCTGTTGGTTTAGCAGGAGGCAGCCCAAGCTTATTGTATGTTGGTGGTAAACCAGACCGCAAAATGGAAAATAAGGCACTGGTTGATGAACTGGAGAAAGAGATACGACTGCGTATTAAACGTCAGCAACAGGTATCTCACCCAGATAAGGTTATTGTGATAAGGGACATAAGTTAATAATGGTAGAGCGCATCCGTTCCGTTCGGGGTATGCATGACGCACTTGTTGATGTTACTCCCCATTGGCAATTTGTTGAGACGATTATCAAGCAGGTAGTAACCAGTTATGGTTATCAGGAAATACGTTTGCCCATTATTGAAAAGGCAGAACTGTTTTCTCGCTCTATTGGTGAGGTCACTGATATTGTTGAGAAAGAAATGTACACATTTACTGATCGTAATGGCGACGCATTAGCCCTGCGTCCAGAGGGTACTGCTGGTTGTGTACGTGCTATTATGCAGCATGGCACAATAAATCAAATCCAGCGCTTATGGTATATGGGCCCAATGTTTCGTCACGAGCGCCCACAAAAAGGTCGCTATCGTCAATTTCATCAGTTTGGTGTTGAAGTCTATGGTCTTGATACCCCGGATATTGATGCTGAATTGATGTTAATGACAAATCGTATCTTGAAGGAACTAGGGTTAAAGAGGATAACATTGCAGATCAATTCATTGGGTTCTCTGGAGGAACGATTAAGCTATCGTGAGCTGTTGTTGGCCCACTTTAAAGCGCATTACGATGCACTGGATGAGAGCAGCCAGCAGCGGCTATACAAAAACCCGCTACGCATTTTAGATAGCAAACACCCTGATGTACGAGCTGTAAACGAGGCAGCACCTAAATTAATTGAACATCTTAATAATGATTCACGTCAAGCGTTTGACGCATTATGTCAACGTTTAGATGCGGCAGGAATAAGTTATGAAGTTAACCCAAGACTGGTACGAGGGTTAGATTATTATGGTCAAACGGTCTTTGAATGGGTGACTGATAAGTTAGGCTCCCAGGATGCCATTTGCGCAGGGGGGCGTTACGATGATTTGCTGACTCAGTTAGGTGCAAGCAACAGGGCAGCCATTGGTTTTGCTATGGGCATAGAGCGCTTAATTGCACTACTTGAAGAAGTGAGCATGCTGCCTGAGAGCAGTGCCTTGGATGTGTGCATCATTGCTGTCGGCGAATCAGCAGCAAAAAAGGCGCTGATGATTACTGAAAAATTACATGACCAGCTTCCCAGTTTGAAGGTACTTAGTCATTGTAGTAGTGGTAACTTTAAAAGTCAGTTTAAGCAGGCTGATCGCAGTGGTTCACGTTGGGCTTTAATTTTAGGTGAAGATGAAATCAATCAGCAGGTTGTTGGTGTTAAAACAATGGCGACAGGTGAACAGGAGAGCGTTTCTTGGGATCGGTTGACGCAGTATTTGAAAAATAAGGCAGGACTATGAAGCCTCTGAATATGAGTGAATGGCAAGCATTGGGTCGTCATTATTCCGATCTGAAATATATATCTATGCGAGAAGAGTTTGCCTTGGATTCTACTCGTTTTAATCGGTTTTCCTTAAGAAATGGTGACTTGTTGTTAGATTACTCAAAAAACCTTATTACCAAGGACACAATGGCAAAATTGGTTGGTTTAGCAGAATCAGTTGCTATACAGGATCGGATTGCACAAATGTTTTCTGGCGCAACAATAAACAATACCGAGGATCGTGCGGCGTTACATGTTGCATTAAGAAATCGTGGTAATACGCCTATTACAGTCAATGGTAAAAATATTATGACTGATGTGAACGCTGTTTTGCATCAGATGAAACATTTTTGTAATCAAATTCATTGTGGTGAACGGCTGGGATATAGTGGTCAGAAAATGATCGATGTTGTCAATATTGGTATCGGTGGCTCTGATCTGGGTCCAGCAATGATTTGTGATGCTTTGGAGCCTTATGCCGTTGCGGGGATGAATGTGCATTTTGTTTCCAATGTCGATGGTACCGATTTAAGTACGACATTGGAGCAATTAAATCCAGCTACGACATTATTCGTGGTAGCATCAAAAACATTTACCACTCAGGAGACATTGACCAATGCTCAATCAGCAAGAGACTGGTTTTTGCAATCTGGCAGTCAAAAGGATATAGCAAAACATTTTGTTGCAGTATCAACCAATGTTGAGGCTGTTACCAAGTTTGGTATCAGTATAAGTAATATGTTCAGGTTCTGGGATTGGGTTGGTGGGCGCTATTCATTGTGGAGTGCTATAGGTCTATCAATTGCACTATATGTTGGTATGGATAATTTTGAGTGTCTACTGTATGGTGGTCACCAAATGGATAATCACTTTCGTGATAGTCCGTTAGCTGAGAATATGCCAGTAATTATGGGATTATTAGGTGTTTGGTATATCAATTTTTTTGGTGCATCCACTCACGCAATTGTACCTTACGATCATTCATTAGGTCGTTTTACCAGCCACATGCAACAACTGGACATGGAAAGTAACGGCAAAATAATTAATCGCCAAGGGCAGCGAATCAACTATAACACTGGACCAGTTATCTGGGGAACGACTGGTACCAATGGTCAGCATGCATATTTTCAGTTAATTCATCAAGGCTCACAGTTTATTCCAGTTGATTTTGTACTGCCTGTCAATAGTCATCACCCCGAATGCGATCATCAATCCGTCTTGTTGGCTAATGGCCTAGCACAATCAGAGGCATTGATGAAGGGTAAAACAGCAGAGGAAGTACGCGTTGAGCTAACTAATGAGGGTTATGATGAAAAGGCACTTGAAGCTCTGTTGCCACATAAAATTTTTCCGGGTAACCGTCCCAGTAATATCTTACTATTTCCCAAGTTAACACCTGAAATGTTAGGGCAATTAGTAGCCCTTTATGAGCATAAGATTTTTGTTCAGGGCGCTATCTGGAACATTAATTCTTTTGATCAATGGGGCGTAGAATTAGGCAAACAGCTCGCTGGTGCTATTCTGCCTGATCTGGAGGAGGATACTGATGTATCAGCCCATGATAGCTCAACGACAAGCCTCATTAAACTTATCAAGCAGTGGCGCAACAAGTGACTGCGGGTAATCCAGATCATTTGAAATACACTAAAACCCATGAATGGTCAAGGACTGAGGCCAATGGTGAGATCACAGTTGGTATTACCGATTATGCACAGGATTTATTAGGCGATTTAGTGTTTGTTGATTTGCCAGTGGTTGGTCAGTATTTCACTAAAAACGAAGTATGTATGCTGGTTGAATCAGTAAAATCAGCCTCTGATATTTATATGCCAATCAGTGCTAATATAGTAGCAGTCAATATGATGCTTACTGATAATCCTGAAAATATTAATGACGATCCATTTGATAATGGCTGGTTGTTCAGATGTCAGCCGGATAATAATGACGATATTACAGAGTTATTATCAGCACAAGCTTATGAGGCATTATTGGATGGGTAGATTGCACCTAGAATGGTAGGATGTTTGGCACCGGTTGCTGCCTGTAAATTACTCGGCTTTCTGTTTATTGTTCTATAGGCTAGCCAGGCAAAAGCGCATGCTTCAACCCAGTCAGGATGTAGCCCTAGTAGGTTTGTTGTCATTACCTGTCTGCTTTTTAATAATATTTGTAATCGCTGTAAAAGGTAGCTGTTATGAGCGCCACCGCCACAAATAAAAACTGAATGACTGGCTTTAGTGGCATGTGTTTTAATATCACTTGCAATACCCTGCGCTGTTAATTCAGTTAAAGTTGCCTGCACATCAGCAGCAGCAATATCTTTTTTATATATAGCAAGTTTATTATCAAGCCAACCCTGGTTAAATAGTTCGCGTCCTGTGCTTTTGGGGATTTTTCTTTTGAAGTAGGGCTCGTCAAGCAATATAGTTAACAGTTCATCATTTGAGCAGCCAGTGGCTGCCCATTGTCCATTATTGTCGTATGGTGCTTTGAGGTTTAGCTGCGCCCAGTGGTCAATCAATATATTACCAGGCCCAACATCAAAACCAACCACCGGTTTGGTTGATAATGCGGGTAACAGTGTCAGGTTACTGATACCACCAATGTTGACAATGATACGATCCTGTTCATGGTCGCTGAATAATGCCTGATGGAATGCTGGCACTAGCGGTGCGCCCTGTCCACCTGCTGTTATATCACGCTGACGAAAATCAGCGACGGTGGTAATGCCTGTCATTTCGGTAATGACATTGGCGTTGCCAATTTGCAGGCTGAACGGTAGGTCACTATCAGGATCGTGCAATATTGTTTGCCCATGGTTGCCTATCGCAATCACTTCCGCTGCCGTTAAATTCTGTGATGCCAATAATTGGTTGATAGATTGCCCAATCAGCTTTCCTAAAGCAATATCGGCTTTGCCAAACGTTTTTAGATAATATTTCTGATCCTTGGTCAGGGTTTGCAGTTGATGGTGAAGTTTATTGGGAAAAGCAAATTTTTTTGCCGCAATCAGGCGAAAGTCGGCTGATCCGGAAAATGCAGTGATGGCAATATCAATACCGTCCATGCTAGTACCAGACATTACACCAATGAAGATAGAATTGTTAATTGTTTAGTACCTGAATGTTGCAGAAAAAACTTAAATTTCATTGATAAGTGACCGCATTATGAGTTAAGCAATATATTTGCTGTGACTGGATTTATGCCGACCAAGTTTATCATAAGCCAAATACTAAAATCGTGTACGCGTTAGTTTTACTATTAGCACGTTAATGGTAATGAAACAATCGTTTTATTATTTACTTATAATGATACTATTTATAAACATCTGTTGTAACCGGAGAAAAAATGGCTTCTGCTCAATTAGCGTTGACTGAAATACGGCGTGGCGTGCACGAAATATTAGTTGAAAGTGAACTCGTTGACAAACTTGCCAACGGTCGCCCGCTTCGTATTAAGGCTGGTTTTGATCCAACGGCGCCTGGTTTGCATCTAGGCCACACAGTATTATTGAATAAGCTGAGACAGTTCCAGGATTTGGGTCATAACGTATTGCTTTTAATTGGTGACTTTACTGGTATGATTGGCGATCCAAGCGGCAGAGATATCACCCGTCAACCGTTAACACCAGAACAGATCAAAGGCAATGCAGCCTCTTATAAAAAGCAGGTATTCACCATACTTGACCCAGCAAAAACAACGGTAGTCTTTAATTCACAATGGATGAGTGATATGTCATCAACAGATATTGTTAAATTGGCATCTAACTATACTGTAGCCAGAATGTTGGAGCGTGATGATTTTAATAAGCGCTATAACAATCATCAGCCAATTGCTATTCATGAGTTTTTATATCCCTTAATACAAGGCTATGATTCTGTTGCCGTGGAAGCAGATTTAGAGTTGGGCGGTACTGACCAGAAGTTTAACTTATTGATGGGCCGTGAACTACAAAAAGCATACGGCAAACCTCAACAGTCAATTATTACCATGCCTATTCTGGAGGGACTGGATGGTGTACAGAAAATGTCCAAATCACTGAATAACTATATTGGTGTTAGTGATAGCCCAAAGGATATTTTTGGCAAAATAATGTCAATATCTGATGATTTAATGTGGCGATATATTGATCTGTTAAGCGATCGATCATTAGCAGAAATAGCCCAGTGGCGCGATGATGTTGCAGGTGGGCGCAATCCAGTTAGTATAAAAAAAATGTTTGCCGAAGATATTGTTACCCGTTTTTACGATGAAAAAGCCGCTAAACAGGCGCACTCAGCATTTATTGATCAATTTAAAAAAGGAAAAGCTCCAGCTGATATTGACGAAATCACCATGATACTAGACAGTAAGGGCATTTTACTGGCCAATGCATTAAAAGCTGCGCATTTGACCCCCAGTACATCAGAGGCATTGCGGCTGATTAAGCAAGGTGCCGTTAAAGTTGATGGACATAAAAAACAGGATAAGCATTTTCTCATTCAACAAAATAAAGACTATGTTATTCAGGTTGGTAAAAGAAGATTTGCTAAAATCTTGGCTAGAGCAGAGAAATAAGTCTATAGATATTAAACTGAACAAAATATCATTTTTACAGTATAAGTATAATTGCAGATATCTAATAAAAAGCATGTAACCAAAGGAGTTACTAGTTTAGCAAAAAGGGAACTGTTGTTTGTTGACCTGTACTTGAATAAAAGCGAGTTTATGCATCACGCATCTGTTGCAGGTCAGAAGTTTTTTATAGTACTTAATTTTAAGTACCTGTCCACAGGCTCATCTATCATTATTGTTATACTTTACTGGAAACACTAAATGTTAAAATAATGCCGCTAAATTATGACTTTTGTGGATATAATCACTCATAAAAGCGATCGGGAATATAATCTTTGGAGATTTAAGCCAACAAAATATCTTTAAATTAATTTATACTGGACACCGCGTATTTTAATTGTTAGCATACAGCAACTATCACCAAGGAACGTCCCCCGTTATTTTTACATTATCTTTACCCGTTCTTTTTATTATCATCTTTATCTATAAACCCTCATCTAGGTAATATATGAATCTAACCGAAATCAAGAAACAATCTGCTGCTGAACTACTAGAACTTGCCGTATCAATGAATATTGAAGGCTTATCCCGAACTCGTAAACAAGATCTTATTTTTACAATTGTTAAAGCTCATGTTAAGCAGGGCGATGAGGTGTCTATCACTGGGGTGCTTGAACTACTTTCAGATGGTTTCGGTTTTTTGCGCTCTCCAGAAGCATCTTATGTTGCCGGATCTGATGATATTTATATATCACCAGCGCAGATACGGCGGTTTCATCTGCGTACCGGCGATACTATTTCTGGAAAAATCAGACCACCTAAGGACAGCGAACGCTATTTTGCCTTGGCTAAAATTGAAGAAATTAACTTTGAAAGACCTGACATATCAAGACACAAGGTTCCGTTTGAAAATTTAACTCCGTTATTTCCCAATGCGCGTTTTACATTAGAGCGCGGCAATGGCAGTACCGAAGATATTACCCCTAGGATGATTGATCTTGCTGCTCCAATTGGCAAAGGTCAGCGTGCGCTGGTTGTTGCGCCACCAAAATCTGGTAAAACCATGATTCTACAGATGATCGCACAATCCATTGCTGCCAACTACCCTGATAGTGATTTAATTGTGCTTTTAGTAGACGAGCGTCCGGAAGAAGTGACAGAGATGCAACGTTCGGTCAGAGGGGAGGTTGTTTCTAGTACCTTTGATGAGCCTGCAACACGCCATGTTCAAGTAGCAGAAATGGTGATTGAAAAAGCCAAGCGCTTAGTTGAGCATAAACACGATGTTGTCATTTTACTGGATTCAATTACCCGTTTGGCGCGTGCCTATAATACTGTTGCTCCATCATCAGGCAAGGTGCTGACTGGCGGCGTTGATGCTAATGCTTTGCAGCGACCAAAACGTTTTTTTGGCGCAGCGCGCAATATTGAAGAAGGCGGCAGTTTAACCATTATCGCAACCGCATTGATTGAGACTGGTTCACGTATGGATGAAGTTATTTTTGAAGAGTTCAAAGGCACTGGTAATATGGAACTTCAGCTTGAACGAAAACTGGCTGATAGGCGAATCTATCCTGCTATCAATGTAACGCGATCGGGTACGCGTAAGGAAGATTTACTCACGCCAGCTGATGAATTGCACAAACTATGGGTGTTGCGTAAGCTAATTTCACCCATGGAGCCTGTTGAGGCAATAGAATTTTTACTGGATCGTTTAAAATCAACAAAAACTAATGCTGAGTTTTACGATACCATGAAGCAGGGCTAGACCATATTTGACACCAATCAAATGCCGCAGGCATTATTTATCATGGGGCCAACTGCGGCTGGTAAAACTGCACTTGCATTAGAGATTGCTAGCCGTTATTCGGTTGAAATTATCAGCGTTGATTCTGCTCTGGTTTACAAGGGTATGGATATTGGCACCGCTAAACCCAGCCCTGACGTTTTAGAGCGTTACCCACATCATTTGATTGATATTCGTGATCCTGCGGATTGTTACTCTGTTGGAAATTTTCGTCAGGATGCACTTTGTTTAATGACTGAAATCACTGCTAGAGGCAACCTACCTATGTTAGTAGGTGGTACGATGCTATATTTTAATGCGTTGCAACAGGGACTTGCCGATTTACCTCCCGCTGATATTGATATCAGAGCGCGTCTTGATGCCAAAGTTAAGCAGCGTGGATCAGGGTATTTGTATGCCTATCTTGCTGATGTTGATCCGGTTGGAGCAAATAGAATTCATCGCCATGACTATCAGCGATTACAGCGTGCGTTGGAAATATATGAAATTACCGGTAAAACATTAACAGAGCTAACCACAGGTACTAATAGGGTATTGTCTCACCAAGTAGTTAAAATAATTCTTAGTCCGTTTAGTCGAGCTACCTTACATCAGCGAATAGCGGCACGTTATCACAAAATGATAGCCAATGGATTTATAGACGAAGTCAATACATTGTTTAAGCGGGATGATTGCCATGCTGATTTACCGGCAATACGTGCTGTAGGCTATCGCCAGGTATGGTCGTATCTCTTGGGCGAGTATGATAAGGGTACGATGATTGAAAAGGCCATTATTGCTACCAGACAAATGGCAAAACGTCAGTTAACATGGTTAAAGGGCCATATAGACGGTGCTTGGTTTGATAGCGGCGTTGATTTGCCGATCAAGCAGATCAATCTTTTTTTGACCGGCAAGTTGTCAAATGAACATAGAGGGAGCAGGGTGTAAGTATGGCGCTAACATGCTATCAGCGTCTTTGTTGCTACAGATCATCAGTATGGCGACGATAATCAGCAGGATTATTTATTGTGTTTGACCGTTCATATAAGGGCGCTCAATTTGGTGATCCATCTTTTGAGGAAACGGCGCTACTGGTGCACCTTGATTTTGACGATCCTGATTTTGCAGAAACAGAACAAGAGTTTAATGAGTTAGTTCGTTCTACTGGTGCAACAGTTACTGATATTATTCATGGTAAAAGACGCAGGCCTGATTCCAAATTCTTTGCCGGATCAGGCAGAATTGACGAGATAGGTACACGTCTGTGTCAACCGCTGGTGCCACAATCATTATATTCAATCAAGATCTGTCATCTAGCCAAGAGCGCAATATTGAGAAAAGATTATCATGTCGGGTGATTGGCCGAACTGGGCTTATCCTAGATATATTTGCGTGGCGTGCCCGTTCCTATGAAGGCAAGCTACAAGAAGAATTAGCACCGCTTAAATATCTATCTACCCGCTTGATAAGAAGATGGACCCACTTGGAAAGACAAAAAGATGGTATTGACTTGAGGGGGCCAGGCGAGATGCACTAGAAACTGATCGTCGCCTGTTAAATCACCGCATTAAATCGCTTAAAAAGTGTTTGGCCAAATTGCAATCACAGAGAGATCAGGGGCGTTGCTCACGTAGGCGAGCACGTGTACCCGTTATTTCATTGGTTGGTTACACCAATGCAGGTAAATCAACTTTATTTAATAAGTTGACTTCAGCTAGTGTATATGCTGATGATCGTCTGTTTGCAACATTGAATTCAACGCTAAGGCAAATAAAATTAACCGATACTCAGCCATTAGTGATAGCTGACAAAGTTGGATTTATCAGAGATTTGCCACATGATTTAGTTGAATCATTTAGCTCAATATTAGAGGAGACAAGTGATGCTGATTTGTTATTTCATGTAATTGATGTTGCTACTGCAGGGTGACCGCCCTCGTGCATCACATTAATGATGTTCTGAGGCGAATTGATGCTGATAAGGTGCCAAAGCTGATGATATGTAATAAGATTGATCAACTTGATCGTCATGCTCGTTTGGATCGTGATCATGATGGGCAGATCATTCGCGCATGGGTATATCAGCAAAAACAGGTGAAGGGTTAGGTTTATTAAGGATAGCAATTCAACAATATTTTTCGCACAGGTCAGCATACTATCAATCTTGAGCAATTTTATTCTTTCTGGTTCCCTTCCCTAATAAAGACGAAACGCGTAAAATGGTTACTTTAAAACATTATAAATTCATTTTGGAGAGCTAAAATGGCTTGGAATGAGCATGGCAAAGGCGATAAAGATCCCTGGGGTAGTCGTAGCGGTAACGTGCCGCCTGAACTGGATGAGGTTATTCGCAACTTAAAGCAAAAGCTAGGAGGACTATTTGGTGATAATAAATCATCGGGTGGTAATGGATCATCTTCATCTAATGGCTTCTCAATGGGTTTTGGGCTGGTTTTAGCTATTGTTTTCGTTGTCTGGCTAGCATCGGGAATCTATATCATTGAACCAGCAGAACAAGGAGTTGTACTTCGTTTTGGGGCGCATGTTAAAACAACGCAATCTGGTCCACATTGGCATATTCCCTACCCAATTGAAACTGTAGAGGTAGTTGATGTTCAGCAAATTCGTAATGCCGAGATTGGTTATCGATCAACAGGTGCGCGCATTGAGAATACTGTCAGTTCAGAATCATTAATGTTAACCAAAGATGAAAATATCGTTGATTTAAAAATCGCAGTTCAATACAAAATCAAGGATGCAGCCGCTTATCTTTTCAATGTCCGTAACGCCGATCTGACGTTGCGTCAAATGACAGAAAGCGCTGTTCGTGAAACTGTTGGTAAGTCCAATATGGACTTTATATTGACAGAAGGACGGAGCGCTATTGTCAGTGATACTGAATCCTTGCTACAGGATATGTTAGATGCTTTAGGCGCAGGCTTGCAAGTTACCAGCGTTAATATGCAGGATGTGCAACCGCCTGAGCAGGTGCAGGCAGCGTTTGCTGATGCAGTAAAAGCGCGTGAGGACGAAGTACGCCAGAAAAATGAAGCAGAAGCCTATGCCAATGATGTTGTGCCGAGGGCCCGCGGTGCGGCATTTCGTTTGGTGCAGGAGGCAGAAGCCTATAAAAGTCAAGTCATTGTAAAGGCAGAAGGCGAAACCAGCCGTTTTTTACAGGTGATGAATGAGTACGAAAAAGCGCCTGACGTTACCAAAGAACGCATGTATTTGGACACTATGGAATCAGTGTACAGTCAAAGCCAGAAAGTATTGGTTGATGTATCTAAAGACAGTAATAATGTGTTGTATTTACCACTTGATAGAATGAAAGGTTCAGGCGCGGTATCACCACCAATGAGTGTAAATAATCAAGCAACCTATCCGTCAACGGATTCGTTGCCAGGTTCAACCCCAATTCGCATTAATGCGCGTGACAGAGGAGGACGCTAAATGTCTTCACGATTAAATATAATCATTTTTCTTGCTGTATTGGCAATATTTGTTTTGGGCTCATCCATCTTTTTTGTTGATCAGCGTCAAAGGGTGTTATTGTTGCGTTTAGGACAAATTGAACGCGCTGACTACCAGCCAGGCTTGCATTTTAAGTTGCCATTTATCAATGAGGTACGCCGGTTTGATGGTCGGATACTAACGTTAGATGAGCGTCCAGCACGTTTTTTAACAGGCGAAAAGAAAAATGTACAGGTTGATGCTTTCATTTTGTGGCGCATCTCTGACGTATCCAGCTACTTTACTGCTATGGCAGGAAACGAAGAGCGAGCTAGACAACGGTTATCGCAAATTGTAAAAGATGGTTTGCGTGCCGAGTTTGGTAAGCGCACAATTCAGGAGCTGGTATCAGGTGACCGAGTAGCAATGATCAATGCCTTGTTGAAAGATGCAAACGTTGCGGCTAATGAATTCGGTATTAATATCGTTAATATCCGTATTAAAAGGATTGATTTACCTGCGGAAGTAAGTAACTCAGTTTACACAAGAATGGAGGCTGAGCGTCAACGGGTAGCCAAAGAGCTACGTTCACAAGGCGCCGAAGAAGCGGAAAAAATTCGTTCGGATGCCGATCGTCAGCGTACTGTTTTATTAGCCGAAGCAAGAAAAACAGCAGAGGAATTGCGCGGTGTTGGTGATGCAAAAGCAACGGACATTTATGCACAGGCTTACGGTCAAAATAAGCAATTTTATGAATTTTATCGTCGTTTAATTGCTTATAAGAATGTATTTAGTGGTAACGATATGTTAGTGATGGAGCCAAAAGGCGATTTCTTCGATAATTTTAATGACTTAAAGCCTTAAGTTATTGTAGTGAATGGCGCTCTGGTAGATAGTCTGTGGATAGCAGTAGCACTCATGTTGGTTGTTGAGATTATTATATCTTTTTTAAGCCCCGATATTTTTCGTCGCCTGCTGGTAAAATGGCAATTATCCATAGTACGTAGCTACGCATTATCGGCTTGCTCAGCATGTTATCAGGCTTGATTTTGCTTTATTGGGCCCAAGTAAATTAAGTACACATGAGCACTGAACAGCGCTGGTTATTGCCTGAAGGCATTGATGAATTAATGCCCAAAGAGGCTATGCAACTTGAAATATTGCGGCGAAAATTAATTGATGGTATGCATAGCTGGGGTTACCAGTTGGTGTCTCCACCAATGGTGGAATATCTTGATTCTTTGCTGACAGGTAACGGCAAAACGCTTGACTTACAAACGTTTAAATTAACAGATCAAGTCTCGGGCCGCTTAATAGGTATTCGCGCCGATATGACGCCGCAGGTTGCCAGAATTGCAGCACATAATTTGTGTGATCAGCAACGCATATTGCGATTATGTTATATCGGCAGTGTTTTGCGTACCTTGCCAGATAACCAAAACAGTGCGCGTAATCCTGTTCAGTTAGGGGCAGAGATATATGGACATATTGGCATGGAAAGCGATATGGAGATCGTGCAATTAATGGTTGAAACTCTAATGATGGCTGGGGTTAAGCCTAACCTATTATTAGATTTTGGTCATGTTGGCATCTATCGGGCGTTGGTGCGTTATGCTGGGCTGGACAATGAGCAGGAGCAAGTGCTATTCTCTCTCCTGCAGCGTAAAGCGTTACCCGAAATAACCAGTTTGTTAGCGCAGTATCAATTACCTCGTGACAAACAAGCTATGTTATTGTCATTGGCAAAGCTAAATGGTGATGCCAGTGTTTTGCAGAGGGCAAAACAGGCCCTTGCTACAGCGCCCGAAGAGGTTCAAAACGCATTATCAATGCTGGAATTAGTGCTAGACATGATAGCAAAAAGGCTGTCAGATGTTACCATCAGCTTTGACCTTGCTGAATTGCGTGGCTATCACTACCATACTGGCATTGTGTTTGCTGCCTATCAGCATGGTCTAGGACAGGCAATTGCCATGGGCGGTCGCTATGATGACATAGGTAAAGTATTTGGCCATGCTCAGCCAGCGACCGGTTTTAGCCTGGATCTGAAAGCGTTAGTTCATCAGCTACCTGAAATAACTAATAATAAACAACCAATATTGTTGCCGTGGTCGGACGATGCTGCTCAGCAAAAGCAGGTAGCACAATTGCGTCAAGGTGGTGAAGTAGTGATTTATCAATTACCTGATAATAGCTAAATGGCTTTAATCACTGGCACAGCAAGAACAAGAATATGACTAAAAATATCGTTGTAGTTGGCTGTCAGTGGGGCGATGAAGGCAAAGGCAAACTGGTTGACTTACTGACAGATAACGTATCAGCAGTCGTGAGATTTCAAGGTGGACATAATGCTGGTCATACTTTAGTTATTGACGGTAAAAAGACTATTCTACATTTGATTCCTTCTGGCATTTTGCGTGAGCATGTACAGTGTTTAATCGGTAATGGTGTTGTGCTTTCTCCAGTTGCTTTGGTAAAGGAAATGACTGAGCTAGAAACTAGGGGTGTTCCGGTACGCGATCGTTTGAAAATAAGCGCTGCCTGTCCATTGATTCTGCCTTATCATGTTATGCTGGATCGCGCACGAGAAGGTCGGCGTGGCAAGTTTGCAATTGGTACTACAGGTCGTGGTATTGGCCCGGCATACGAAGATAAGGCAGCACGTCGCAGTATCCGCCTGAGTGATTTGACTAATGAATCAGGCTTTATTACAAAATTGCAAGAAGTGTTATCATTTCATAACTTTTCATTAGTTAACTATTATCAGTCAGTTCCCGTTGATTTTAATGAGATATGTGATAATACTTTGGCCACGCGCGATGTTTTATTACCGCTTATTGCTGATATTCCACACATGTTGCAACAGTATAATCAGGCTGGAGATAATGTCATGTTTGAAGGTGCGCAGGGGGTGTTATTAGATATTGATCATGGCACTTACCCCTATGTGACCTCATCCAATACTACCGCCGGAAGCAGTACATCAGGCGCAGGCATTGGTCCGTGCCATATTGATTATGTGCTGGGCGCTACAAAAGCCTATGCAACTCGTGTTGGTGCAGGGCCATTTCCCTCAGAGCTGTTTGATAATATTGGTCATCATCTGGCTGATGTTGGCTGTGAGCAGGGGGCAACAACAGGACGCAATCGTCGTTGTGGCTGGTTGGACATTGTGGCGCTGAAACGCGCCTGTTGGATTAGCAGTGTTACCAACTTATGTTTAACAAAATTAGATGTATTAGATGGCTTAGAAACGGTTCGTTTGTGTGTGAGTTATCAGCATGATGGCAAGCTGAATGAGCCTTTACCGCCGCTTAGTGCAGATGAGTTTGACAGGTGCGAGCCACATTATATTGCTATGCCTGGTTGGTATCAATCAACTGTTGGTGTAACCAATTTTGCTGATTTGCCAGCCAATGCCCAGAATTACATTAATGAAATTGAGCGTCTAGTGGGTGTGCCTATTGATATTATTTCAACAGGGCCAGATCGTGCCCAGACCATTATCAGGCGCAATCTCATATTATGATTAAGTGTTTGTATGATCAACAATAATCTTAAATTTGTCCTGAAGTACAATAGCTATTATACTATCTGTTTAAGATGCCTGCTATGGTGGATAATGTTTACTGTGCAACACAACAAGCAAATAAAAAGTAGCTATCCTCTTTAAATACCAAGTGCACTGCTCATTTGCATATTAGTTCCAAATGTGTAAGTTATTTATCTCAATGAAATATCTATTTTGTTTGATAGAGATAAGTCAGTGTAAGTACCCCTCCTTTATTAGCATAGCTTCAGTGTAGAGAGTTAAGCCACATGTAAGTGCTCAACTGCTGTCATATCATTGAGTGTATCGTGTGGTCGAGTTATAAAGCTGTATCCAATCGTTTGTGATTCACCTGACTTCATCAAGATTACTGAATAAATAAAGATCAAGTACCATCCTCTCGGATAAATACGATTTAATCGTTCAATGTCACTATGCTGATAAGGCTTCCCCGGTTTAATAAAATTAATGTATAATTGATGCTTTTCTCGGCCCAAGCTGCGCTAGCTCATGTGATCTAAACTCAGGGCCATTATAACAATGTATCTGCTCAGAATAGCCATGTTGGACAGTTACCATGCGCTGCATCACTCTATCAGCGGTGAGGCTTGAATTGATATCAATGCCTAACATTTTTCGATTAAATCATCCACCACATTATTGAACGCTCTAAAACGGTGAGTGCTGCAAGACATCACTCATAAAGTCCAGCGACCAGCATTAGATTGCTTGCTATTGGTACAGCTAATGGCAAGCGATGGCGGTTGGCCAAGCGTCGTTTTAGCTTTAGCCGCATACTCAGTTTAGGTTGTAAATAAACCCGATAAATCCGTTTGCGGTGCCAACAATAACCCAAGCCCTTAGCTGCTAAGGCATTTAGGAAAACCCTAGGATGTTTATCTACGAAGGCCAGCAATGTATCAATCAACTAGGCCTCATCTGTTTTAAAAGCGTCGGTTCTCTCCTTCCAACTCTTTCAACCGATTCACATCAAAGACTTCCATGTCGCCATATTTATTCCGCCATTTGTAGAATGTGCTGTTTGCCTATACCATGCTTGCTAAATAATTCTGATATTGATATACCCGCCTCAGCTTCTTCCAGCATAACAACAATCTGGCTTTCATTCAGCCGCTTTGTCATCGTAAAAACCCCTTCGTATCTGTTGTGATTATAGAAATTTCTACATTCAGATTGTATTAGTTTATGGGATATTTGCAATATCTTTAATATTTGTGGAGAAGACTATCCTTTCTTTCTAAACTTGGTCTCTTTGAGCTTTAACCAGTCAGCATCAGCTATTTTAGAACCCATATCTATTGGCGTTTGCTGGGCAGCTGCTTTTAATTTATCTAAAGCATCTGAGATTTCAATCTTACCTTTAGCTAGAATCGAACTTTTAGAATTTCTTTTTTAAATCTAGGCGATCGCCGCTAAAGATCATATCAAGTTGGTTCAAAAAAGTCATGCCTAATAATACAGTTTCAGGCTGATTCCCTTCCAATACCGTTGCTTTAATGTTGTAAAGCGTAATTCCGTCAACTTTTACTTTGTCTAGCATGATGTTGTAGCCAGTTGTTATTTCTGATGCGGTGGCCACCATAGTAGGTTGTCCTTTTAAGTAGTTCAGCCCTATTCGTGATGCTGTTACTGAATTCAATGCAATCGTATCAGCACCGGTATCAACAACAAAATCCACATTAACGCCATTAATCATGCCTGGCGTATAGTACCTTCCATACCGTAGCCATAAACTGACAACCGCTTGTACAGGAGGAGAAAAACTGCTACCTGCCTGATTGCCAGCAAGAAAATGTTCAGTTTGTAGGCCATTAATTTCAAGTACTGCTTTACGGCTATTTGCTGAAACTAGGGTAATGCCTTCAAGGCTGGGTTTGCCTATTTGTAATAAGCGTTGCTGGCCATTAACATCTACAATAGCACGTTCATTAAACAAACCAACAACTTTAATATTAAGCTCGTCAGTCCATGCAGATGCTACATAAAGTAACATGGCAGTAATGATATATTTTTTAATGTTATACATAATTAACGCCTACCTTTTTAGTTTGTCTTAAGCAAACGCATCAGGTATTTTTTTATGCCAGTCAGTCATCTTTTGGTACTGATGAGCGATGTTGAGCAGTTTGGCCTCAGTAAAATAATTGCCAATAATCTGCAATCCTACTGGCAATCCAGCAACAAAACCAGCAGGAATGGATATGCTTGGCAGACCAGCGAGATTGACGCTTATAGTGTAAATATCAGCCAGGTACATTGATAAGGGATCATCAGTTTTGTCACCTAATTTAAACGCCACCGTTGGCGTAGTTGGTCCCATAATAACATCAACTTTATCAAAGCTTTCTCTAAAATCATTGGTTATCAGGCGGCGACAGCGTTGCGCCTTTAAGTAATAAGCATCGTAATAGCCGGTCGATAGCACGTAGGTGCCGATCATAATGCGTCGCTTTACTTCTTTGCCAAATCCTTCCCCCCGCGACCGTTTGTAAAGATCAGTTAAGTCTTGCGGATTATCACAGCGGTAACCAAAGCGGATACCATCCATGCGAGATAGATTAGATGAGCATTCAGCAGGCGCGACAACATAATAGGTTGGTACCGCAAGCTCAGTATTAGGTAGTGCTATTTTCTTAATTGTTGCGCCTAGCGCCTCGTATTGCTTTATTGCTGTTTCAACGATCGTTGCTACTTCAGCATCAAGCCTGTCATCAAAATATTCTACTGGTAAGCCAATCCGTAAACCGGCTAATGAATCGTTTAATGTGGTGGTATAATTGGGTATATTATAGTCAATACTGGTAGAATCATGCTTATCAAAGCCAGCTATTTCATTGAGTAGTAACGCGGTATCTTCAGCGTTGATGGCTAGCGATCCTGCCTGATCAAGGCTGGATGCAAATGCGATCATGCCGTAACGAGAAATGCGACCATAAGTTGGCTTCAGGCCAGTTAGATTACATAATGATGCTGGCCCACGAATAGAACCACCCGTATCAGTGCCAGTTGCGATAGGTGCTAACCGGGCAGCAACTGCGGCAGCCGAACCACCAGAAGAACCACCGGGCACGCGCTCACCATCCCACGGGTTATGAACAGCACCATAAAAGCTGGTTTCATTTGATGAGCCCATAGCAAATTCATCCATATTGGTTTTGCCTAGCATAATCATGCCAGCACCATTGATTTTTTCTATCAAAGTTGCGTTATAAGGCGAGATAAAATTATCCAGCATTTTAGATGCGCAGCTTGTACGGACATCTTGAGTGCAGAAAATGTCTTTATGTGCGATTGGGATGCCAGTTAATTTGCCCGCCGCTTTTTTGCGCAATAACTTATCAGCATACTTTGCCTGATCTAACGCAATATCATCGGTGATGGTGATATAAGCATTAACCCCGTTATCGTATGTGTTGATGCGTTCAAGATAGTGCTGGGTTAGTTCAACACTACTGAACTCACCTGCATGCAGTGATGCAGACAATTCAGCAAGAGATTTATCGTGCATAAGCCGCATCCATTATTCAATAACCTGTGGCACAAGATAGACACCTGCTTGCGCATTTGGCGCAATAGACTGAAATAATTCGCGCTGATCGGTTTCGGTTATCTTGTCTGGTCGCAATCGTTGTTTAGCATCAAAAGGATGAGCCATTGGTATAATAGCACTGGTATTGGCATGATTGAGTTTGCTTGCCAGATTAAGAATCGTGTTCAAATCCCGCGTATAGGCTGGAATATCATCTACATTAATTGCTAATCGTGCTAAGTGAGCAATTTTTTCTATGTCAGTTTTAACTAAACTCATGCCTACATCCAAAGCAAATTTCGATCACCAAGAATAACATTTTAAATCATTCACTGCTTGCCCAATAGGGCTGTGCATTGATAAAGTAGCCATTATACTTAAACTAGAATACGGATGATCAATAATGTTTGAACGGTTACGCGGCATGTTTTCAAATGATCTTTCAATTGATCTTGGTACGGCAAATACGCTTATTTATGGGCGTGGGCAGGGCGTTATTCTGAATGAACCTTCAGTAGTTGCTATTCGTCAGGAAAACGGTCCTGGTGGTCAGCGCTCAGTGGCGGCAGTTGGCGTTGATGCAAAGAGAATGCTGGGGCGCACACCGGGAAACATTACTGCAATCAGGCCGCTGAAAGATGGCGTGATTGCTGATTTCACGGTGACGGAAAAAATGTTGCAATATTTTATCCGCAAGGCACATGAAGGTCGCTTTTTGAAGCCCAGTCCGCGTGTTTTAGTGTGTGTGCCATGTGGTTCAACACAAGTTGAGCGGCGTGCTATTCGTGAATCAGCTGCAGGGGCTGGCGCTAGAAGCGTCTATCTGATTGAAGAGCCTATGGCAGCGGCCATAGGTGCTGGTATGCCAGTAGAGGAAGCCAGCGGTTCCATGGTGCTGGATATTGGCGGCGGTACAACAGAAGTGGCTATAATTTCATTAAACGGCATTGTTTACGCTACCTCGGTGCGCATTGGCGGTGATTTGTTTGATGAGTCAATTATCAGCTATGTGCGTAGAAATTATGGCACGCTGATTGGTGACTCAACCGCTGAAAAAATTAAGAAAGAAATCGGTTCTGCCTACCCAGGAAATGAGGTAAAGGAAATGGAGGTGCGTGGTCGTAATTTAGCAGAGGGAATACCACGTAGCTTTACTCTTAGCAGTAATGAAATTCTTGAAGCATTGCAAGACCCGTTATCGGGTATTGTCTCTGCAGTAAGGACTGCATTGGAAAAAACGCCTCCTGAGCTAGGTGCAGATGTGGCTGAAAGAGGGATTGTGCTGACAGGCGGCGGTGCATTATTGCGCGATATTGATCGTTTACTTATTGAAGAAACAGGATTATTGGCTATTGTCGCTGAAGATCCTTTATCTTGCGTTGCTCGTGGTGGTGGTCATGCGTTGGAAATGATTGACACTCATCGGGGTCGAGGTATGGATATCTTCACGTCTGAGTAATTGTTATTTTTGTCAATCGCTGTTGCAGCATACCGTTAGCTACAATTTTTTATTTGGTTTTCGGGTAACATTATCAAAACGTTATTCACACATAATCCTTCATTAAATACTCAGTTGCTAATTGCATTTTTAGCATCTCTGGCAATTTTTTTGCTTGATTCACGGCTCAATTATTTGTCGTCTTTTCGCGCAGTCCTGGCAACTTTTGCCTATCCCATTCAAAGCTTTGTCTCATTTCCCAGTATTACCAAAGACTGGGCAAGTGATTTTTTTAGCAACCACAGGGAGCTCAGAGCAAAAAATACTGCCTTGCAAAAAGCTAATTTGCTGAGTAGTGTTCGACTACAGAAATTACAGGCATTAGAGCAGGAAAATAAGCGTTTGCGCACACTTCTTGGTTCGTCATTTCGCTTGAATGAACAGGTCATTTTTGCGGAATTGTTGACGGTTAACTTAGATCCATTTTCGCAACAAGTAATTATAGACAAGGGCGGGCTATACGATGTATTTCCGGGTCAGCCAGTACTGGATGCAACAGGGGTAATGGGACAGATCACATCAGTAAGCCCGCTTTCCAGCACGGCGATACTGCTCACTGATCCCAGCCATGCTTTGCCAGTGCAGAATAACCGTAATGGCGTGCGTGCTGTGTTAACAGGTCGCGGCTTTGGCAAGCCATTACAGATCGACTATCTGCCGCATAATGCAGATATTCGTATAGGTGATTTGTTAGTAACATCAGGTTTGGGTGGACGTTTTCCAGCTGGTTATCCAGTGGGTACGATTATTGCCATTAATCTACCGCCAGGTAAGGCGTTTACCGATGTCAAGGTTGAACCAGCAGCGCAGCTTGCAACCAGTAGAGAGGTATTATTGGTGATGTCGGCGAAAAGGCTACCAATAGACCATAATGCTATTTCCGCAGGGTTGGCACAGTGACCAAGCACAGAGATGGCATGATTGTACTTAGCTTATTAATGGCGAGTGCGCTTATGCTGCTACCTTTACCAGGCGTAGTAAGTGCTTTCAGACCTGAATGGGTGGCTATGACACTGATTTATTGGGCGATGGCGTTGCCTCAGCGTGCTGGCATTGGGCTTGCATGGATAACTGGCCTGTTCGTTGATGTAATGATGGGAGAAATACTGGGTGTATCAGCCTTATCTTATGTTCTTATTGTCTATCTTGTATTGAGACTACATTTACAGTTACGTCAACATCCCTTGTGGCAACAAGCGTTCATTATTCTGCTATTGGTGCTTCCTGTGCAGATTATCGATGTAGTAATGTCGCCTAGAATAATGAACTGGCAAATTTGGTTACCTACTATCAGCAGTGCGATTATATGGCCATTCATTTATGCAGTACTGCGTAAATTCAGGCATATATTTAATGTAAGATGAATTATTTAATATCACAATCCGTGCTGAAACATCAGCTGCGCGAAAGCCGATTAGTCAATGCTAGGTTACTGTTTGTTGCTATTTTTGTTGGAGTCCTATTTTTGGTTGTTATGGTGCGTCTTGCAGTATTGCAGATTGTTGAACATGAATATTTTGACTTATTGTCAAATAAAAACCGGGTGGATATTGTCGCTATGCCCCCACAGCGCGGACTGATTTATGATCGACATGGTGTAATTTTAGCTGAGAATATACCAATATTCAGTTTGGAGATGATACCAGAGCAAATAGTTGATATAGATGCTACTTTGCAGGGCTTAGTTGATTTATTTAGTATGAGCAGTGCCGATATAGCCAATATAAAGCAGGAAATTAAGGATCAGCGAGCGTTTCATAGCGTGATACTCAGGCAGCGTTTGACAGAGCAAGAGGTTGCTCAATTTGCTGTTAACAGGCATCAGTTTGCTGGCGTTGACGTGGTTGGGCGACTTATCAGACATTATCCTTATGAGGGGCTGTTTTCTCATGTAGTAGGTTATGTTGGCCTAATTAGTAAGCATGATCGAAAGCACTTAGACGAAAAAAATTATAAAGGCACGTTGTATATTGGTAAATCTGGTATAGAAAAGTACTATGAGACGCTTTTGCATGGACAGGTGGGCTATCAGCAGGTAGAAACAAATGTACGGGGACGTATAGTGCGTGAGCTACATAGTATGCCGTCTGTCTCTGGACAGAATTTATTTTTGCATCTGGATGTCAAATTACAGCGTATTGCTACTGAAGCACTGGCTGATTTTAATGGTGCTGTAGTTGCTTTAGAAGCTAAAACAGGCGGGGTGCTGACAATGGTCAGTACACCTTATTTTGACACCAATGCGTTGGTATCAGGCATAAGCCTAAAGGCATATTCTGCGCTGATAAGTTCTGTTGATAGACCCCTGTTTAATCGTGCCTTGCGAGGACATTATCCACCAGGATCAACATTAAAACCCTTTTTTGCGTTAGCGGGGTTAGAGGCAGATGTGATTGAAGAAAGTGACTATGTTTTTTGTCCTGGTTGGTTTACTTTGCCTGGACATAGTCATCAATATCGCTGCTGGAAAGAACACGGTCATGGTGATGTTGATTTAAAAGAAGCGATATCACAGTCCTGCGATACTTATTTTTATGATCTTGCTTATGATTTGGGGATAGACCGCATGCATGCTTTTTTAGATATATTTGGTTTTGGTCGTCTTACTGGCATTGATATGCCAAATGAAAGTAAGGGGTTGCTGCCTTCTCGGACATGGAAACTCACTGTTCGTAATCAGCCTTGGTTTCTCGGCGAGACATTAATTTCGGGTATTGGTCAGGGCTTTAATCAAACAACGCCACTACAGCTAGCGCATGCAACCTCGATGTTAGCAATGCGCGGCAATAGCGTGCGCCCACAAATTGCCCGTGCTAGTGCTAGCCGGGTAGCTGGGCAGTCTAATATAAAGCCGTTGAATACTAAAAGGCAACAGACACTGCCGATAAAAAACATACGTTGGCAAACGGTAATTGATTCAATGGTTGAAACTGTTCATGGTGAACGGGGTACTGCCAGAGGCATGGCCAAGGGTCTGCCATTTAAGGTAGCAGGAAAAACAGGAACTGCGCAGGTATTTAGTGTTAAGCAGGATGAAAAATATGATGAACGAGTTTTAGCAAGGAAACTACATGATCACGCTTTGTTTATTGCTTTTGCGCCAGCAGGTAACCCTGAGTTTGTAATTGCTGTAGTCGTTGAAAATGGCAGTAGCGGTAGTCGTATCGCTGCGCCCATAGCGCGCAAAATGATTGATGCGTATTTCGGAACAGCTTCATGATAAATAGTCATGGTATCGTGCATGATCATGGTAATAAGCGGCGATGGAGTCTTACTCGGACACTCAAAGCGATGCATCTAGATTTGCAGTTGTTGCTGGGGTTATTAGTATTATTAACTATTGGATTTATGACTTTATACAGTGCTGGAGGTCAGAGTATTGATTTACTTGTCAGGCAGGCAATAAGAGTGATAATTGCCTTTTGTGCATTATTTGTATTGGCACAAACTCACCCCAATAGAATGCGAGATGCCGCCTATTGGCTTTATGGTATTGGGCTATTTTTTTTGCTAGCCGTATTGTTTGTCGGCTATGAAGGAAAAGGCGCACAACGTTGGCTGGATTTAGGTATAATTCGTTTTCAACCATCTGAATTGATGAAGTTGGTTGTGCCGATGTTGGTTGCACATTACCTCACAAGCGAACCATTACCACCTAGTATAATCAGGTCGTGTCTGACAATAGTGATGGTTGCTGTACCATCAGTATTGATTGCTAACCAACCAGATCTGGGTACCTCTATACTGATTGCCGGTTCAGGTTTGGTTGTAGTTTTTTTGTCCGGCATTTCATGGCGCATTATTATTGTTTTTTTTTCACTGTGTATTGCTGCATTGCCGATAATGTGGTTTTTTATGCACAGTTACCAGAGGCAACGCATAATAACATTTTTAGATCCTGAATCTGATCCTTTAGGAACTGGCTACCATATCATTCAGTCAAAAATAGCGATAGGATCAGGCGGACTGTATGGACGAGGATGGTTAGAGGGATCACAAGCACAATTGGCCTTTTTGCCAGAACGATCAACTGATTTTATTTTTGCTGTGATTGCAGAGGAGTTTGGACTTGTTGGAGTTGGATCACTGCTTATTGTTTACTTATTAGTTGCTGGAAGAGGTTTGGCGATAGCCAATGGTGCAAAAACTAGCTTTGCCCGCTTATTAGCCGGTGGTATTTCTGTTACTTTTTTAGGTTATGTATTTGTTAATGTTGGCATGGTGACAGGCTTGTTACCTGTTGTTGGTGTGCCGTTGCCGCTTATTAGTTATGGAGGAACATCAATGGTAACATTGTTAGCAGGCTTTGGTATCCTGATGTCTATTCATACACACAGGAGAGTGTTGCCATGAACCGGCTATGGATAGTAATATTAATACTGCTTACTTATGTGGCGACGCTACAGGCGAATTCTGAGTTGCCGGGGGCGGTTGAATTTATCGCTTACATGCAAAAAAAACATAATACTGATGCTAATGAATTAAACAGTCTATTTGCTGATGTCAAGGTGAAGCAGTCTATTCTTAAGGCGATTGCTCGTCCAGCAGAAAAAAGCAAACCTTGGTACAGCTATCGTAAAATGTTTATCAATAATAGACGTATCAAAGACGGTGTTAAATTCTGGCAGCAACATAGTGAAGTTTTGGCAAGAGCACAGCGGCAATATGGTGTACCTGCGGAGATTATTATCGCTATTTTGGGGATTGAGACAAGCTATGGTAGCAATGTTGGTAGTTATCGGGTAGCAGATGCGTTATCTACATTAGCATTCAGGTATCCGCCAAGGAGCGAGTTCTTTCGCAGTGAGTTAGAGCAGTTTATCCTGCTTAGCAGGGAAGAGCAGATATCCATGTTAGATCCGGTTGGTTCATATGCTGGAGCAATGGGACTTGGGCAGTTTATGCCCAGTAGTTATCGCGCTTATGCAGTTGATTTTGACCAAGATGGTCGACGTGATATTTGGGCTAACCCGATTGACGCCATTGGTAGTATTGCTAATTATTTGTATCAGCATGGATGGATTGCTGGTGAGAGTATTACCCATAAGGCTGAGGCGAATATCGATCTTACTGCCTTAGTAAAAAGGGGATTAAAACCTTCCATTGATAGAAGTGAGTTGTTAGCGGCAGGCGTATTATTGACTGATTTGCCTGATGGCCATGACTTATTGTCCCTTATTTCGTTAACGCAGAAAAATGGCGAAGAATATTGGCTGGCAAGACAGAATTTTTACATTATTACTCACTATAACCGTAGCAGAATGTATGCGATGGCGGTGACCCAATTGGCAGATGAGATACGTGCAAGATACGGACAGCAACAATGATCAGTAAAAGCGTAAAGCAGCTCAGTATCGTTTGCCTGTGCCTTATTATTATTGCCTGTAATGCTGTTCGGAGAGATGACAATGATGGCGCACCAGATAAAATGCCGGATGTAACAGTTATTCCAGATGCAGTAATGCGTGATGAGCCACGTAGCAGGTATGGCAACCCTGAGCATTATGAAGTATTTGGCAAGCGCTATTATACGTTAAGTAGTAGTCAAGATTATTATGAACAAGGAATAGCATCTTGGTATGGTACCAAATTTCATGGTAGACGTACTTCCAGCGGCGAGATATATGATATGTATGCAATGACTGCTGCTCATAAAACTTTGCCACTACCAACCTATGTTGAGGTAATTAATTTATATAATGATCGTAAGGTGGTAGTCAAAGTCAATGATCGTGGCCCTTTTCATGGCAATCGCTTGATTGATTTGTCCTATAGCGCGGCGTTGAAGCTGGGTATTGTGGAAAAAGGAACAGCTATGGTGTCAGTGCGTGCTGTTAATGCTGGTTATAAAATGGACAATCAGCCGACGGCACAAGAAGATAATAATTTTGAGGTAAATGATGCTGTCAGTCTGTATTTGCAGGTCGGTGCATTTAGCAGGTTATCAAGCGCTAACCAGCTGAAAAACAGGATACAGCAGTATGTTGATAATCTGGTTATTGTCAGCACCCCTTTTGATGGCAAGGATCACCTGTATCGAGTACGCATAGGAGTGACAAACATTGAATCTGCTGATTTACTCGCAAGCCGATTGCTTGAATTGGGCTTTAACGATGTTCATGTGGTAGTTGAATGATACCTTTTATTTTTTTGAGAGTGAGTGATGATTAAAACAATGAAGCTTATAATGTGGCTAGGTATGTTATTGTTTGCGCCAGTGATGTCTGCAATAGTTACCCCCGATCCTATCGCACCAAATGTAGTAGCAAAATCTTATATATTGCAGGACTTTACCAGTGGTCGCATTATTGCAGGGAACAATATAGATGAACGCCTGCCGCCCGCTAGTATTACCAAGTTAATGACAGCATATGTTGTCGCCCATGAATTGCAGGCTGGCAATACCACCATGGATGACGAAGTGGTCATTAGTGAAAAAGTTTGGCGTATGACGGGATCACAAAGCTTTCTTGAAATTGATACAAAAGTACCAGTGGCAGTATTGCTACGGGGGATGATTATTCAATCAGGCAATGATGCTGCGGTAGCACTGGCCGAACATGTTGCTGGTGGCGAAGAGACTTTTGTTCAAATGATGAATCAGTATGCACAGCTATTAGGTATGAGTAACACCAATTATCGCAATTCAACAGGATTGCCAGACAGTGAACATTATACAAGCGCCAGAGATATCGCAATATTGGCAGCGACTATCATTCGTGATTTTCCGCAATATTACAGGTGGTATTCTGAAAAAGAATTTACCTATAATGGCATTCGCCAACCTAACCGCAACAAACTACTCTGGCGTGATGTGACAGTTGACGGCATAAAGACAGGTCATACCCAAGAGGCTGGCTATTGCCTGGCTGCATCGGCTAAACGTGGCGATATGCGTCTTATTTCTGTTGTATTGGGAACGCGTAGTGACAATGTGCGTGTCCAAGAAACACAAAAATTACTTAACTATGGATTCCGTTTTTTTGAAAGCCACAAGATGTATGAGGCGAAAGAAAAAATAGTTGATGCAGGCGTTTGGAAAGGTGCCCAAAAGCAAGTGCAATTAGGCTTGGATCGGCCTTTATTTATCTCTGTAACTAGGGGGCGCTACAAAAAATTAGTGACAAAAATGCATATCAATGAGCCATTAATTGCCCCTATCATCGCTGGTGAACAATTAGGTGAAATACAAATTCACTTTGGCGATGAGCTGATTGCTGAAAGACCACTTGTTGTTTTGCAAGCAGTTGAAGAAGGCTCTTGGTGGCGTAGGGTAATAGATACAATTCTGATGAAGTTGAGGTCAATTTTTGGTGAATGGCGTTTATTTGAACGGTGAGTTTCTGGCTGCAGACCATGCGAAGGTATCTGTATTTGATCGTGGATTTTTATTCGGGGATGGCGTGTATGAGCTTGTCCCTGTTTATGGTGGAAAATGTTTTCAGTTAATGGCACATTTAGCTCGTCTTCAAGCCAGCCTTAATGGTGTAAGGATGGCAAATCCACACGCTGATAGCGAGTGGCAACAAATAATTACAAAACTGATTGCAGATAATGGCGGTGGCGATCAGTCGGTTTATTTACAGGTAACTCGCGGAGCGGCATCTCGTGATCATCTATTTCCACGAGGGTTAATACCTACCACATTTGCGATGAGCATGCCATTGACATTAGTACCTGAACATTATAAAACACAAGGTATTGTTGCCATTACTCTGAATGATGTTCGTTGGCAGCATTGCGATATCAAGGCCATCAGCTTATTAGCCAACTGCCTGCTTAAAGAACAGGCGCAAGAAGCGGGTGCTGAGGAAGCTCTTTTAATCCGCAATGGCTATTTAACAGAAGGTAGTACCAGTAATGCTTATGTTGTGACTAATGGCACCATCTACACTGCGCCAAAAGATGAGAAGGTATTACCAGGCATTACTCGTAGCATGGTGCTTACATTGGCAGAAAATGCTACTATCCCTGTGATTGAACAGGCGGTAAGCAGTGTACAGCTAAAACAAGCTGATGAAATTTGGATTAGCAGTTCGACCAAGGAAGTTTTGCCAGTGACTATATTAGATGGCCAACCAGTTGGTAGCGGTAAGCCCGGAGCTTTATGGCAAAAAATTGATGCGCTTTATCAGCAATATAAAACTAAGTAGTAACGGCTGACTATGCAACAACGGCAAACGTTGTTGCAATTTCCATGTAAATTTGCTGTTAAAGCAATGGGGCTGGCCAATGATAAAATTGATATCATCGCTATCGCTATTATTGCAGGTATTTCAGTAATATTAAATAAGGTGCTGTAACAAGAAAATACAGCTCAGAGGGCAAGTTTATGTCAGTCAGCGTTATTATTCAGGCAGCAAGCCAAACGCAATTAGATGCTATCTATCAGGCACTATACGAACATCAGGCAATTAAGTACGTTTTATGATCACATGATAGTAAAAGATATGGGACTAGTTGAATATCAACCAACTTATGAGGCGATGCAGATTTTTACTGCCAGCCGTGATAAATATACTGATGATGAACTCTGGTTATTGGAGCACACAGCTGTATTTACTCAGGGGTTAAATAGCAACAATGACCATATTTTGGCTATTGGCGATATTCCTGTAATAAAAACAGATCGGGGCGGTCAGATAACTTATCATGGGCCAGGGCAATTAGTTGCCTACACATTATTTGATTTAAGGCGTCATAATATTGGCGTGCGACAGATGGTGTCCTGCTTGGAAAATATTATCATGTCATTGTTAACGCAGTTAGGGATAAATGCCCAGCGGCGTCTTGGTGCGCCTGGTGTTTATGTTGGCAAATGTAAAATAGCGGCACTGGGATTGCGGGTAAAGCAAGGCGCTTGCTATCACGGCATTAGCTTAAATGTTGCGATGGATTTAACCCCATTTTCTCTGATTAATCCATGTGGTTACCAAGGCATGGATGTGACTGATCTGATGAGCATAGGTTGCGATATCACAATGGAGCAGATAAAACAGCAATTTATATCAGTGTTTAAGATCGAGATGAAACAAGCAAGCACATGAGAGAAACAACACAAAAAATCCGTGATATAAAGGCATTGAAAGGCGCATCAAAAGTATCACGTATTCCCATTAAAGTTGAGCCGACCGATCCAAAACGTAAACCTGACTGGATTCGCATGAAAACTCATGCTAATCCAGAGATTAAACGTCTCAAAGCGTTATTGCGTGAAAACGGCCTTTATACGGTATGCGAAGAAGCAACATGCCCTAATTTAGGTGAATGTTTTGCTTACGGCACCGCCACATTTTTAATTATGGGTAATATTTGTACTCGTCGCTGCCCGTTTTGCGACGTTGCTCATGGCAGACCCGATCCACTTGATACCAGTGAACCTCAGCAACTAGCCAACGTAATTGCTGCCATGAGATTAAAGCACGTGGTGATTACTTCAGTTGATCGTGACGATCTGCGCGATGGTGGATCGACGCACTTTAGTCGTTGTATCACTGAAATTCGTCAACAATCGCCCAACACTAAGGTAGAAATACTGGTGCCTGATTTTCGTGGGCGTATGGCTGCTGCGTTGGCAGAACTGGCAAAGACTCCTCCTGATATTTTCAACCATAACCTGGAAACAGTTCCTCGTTTATATAAAGCAGTGCGGCCTGGATCAGACTACAAATACTCACTTGATTTAATTAAGAATTTTCAGCAGAATCATCCCACTGTACCGGCTAAATCAGGTTTAATGCTAGGGCTAGGTGAGTCACTTGTAGAAGTACAGCAAGTAATGCAGGATTTATACGATCACGGCTGTCGTATGTTAACCTTGGGCCAGTATTTACAGCCCAGCCGCTATCATTTGGCAGTTGAGAGGTTTGTCACGCCAACAGAATTTGATCAATTGGCTACTGCTGCTAGGCAAATAGGTTTTGAGCGTGTTGCTAGTGGACCAATGGTAAGATCATCCTATCATGCCGATTTGCAAGTGCAAGGTAAATTAGTGTCGTAGGGCGGTATTTTATGCCATTGAAACGCAGAAAATTTATCAAATCGGTAGTGGCTGTTGGCGCCATAGTCACGCTTTCACAAGTGGCAAAAACAAAAGAAAAGCGTAAAGCAAAGCCGCGCGTTATTGTTATTGGCGGTGGATTTTCAGGGGCGACAGCAGCAAAATATATTAAAATATGGGGTACTGATATTGATGTCATCATGATTGAACGTAATGCTCATTTTGTATCATGTCCGCAAAGTAATTTATTGTTTAGTGGTGGCAGAACCTTACAACAGCTTACGCATGATTACAGCGCATTAACGTATCAATATGGGATAACTGTTGTAAAGGCAGAGGTTGTCGCTATTGATACAGATAGACAGAAAGTGACCTTGCATGATGATGTCAGTCTTGATTATCATCGTTTAATTATTGCTCCAGGCATTGATTTTATCTACGATGATTTGCCAATGATAGCTTATCATGAAGCGCAACAGAAAGTGCCACATGCATGGAAGTCAGGGCTGCAAACCATGATGTTGACAAAACACTTAAGAGCGATGAAGCAAGGTGGCACGATAATAATGACAGTACCAACCGCGCCTTATCGTTGCCCTCCCGGGCCTTACGAGCGCGCATGTCAAATGGCCTTTTATCTTAAACATAATAATCCACGTGCTAAGTTATTGGTTCTTGATGCTAATGCTGATGTAGTATCAAAAAAGAGCCTGTTCACTTCATCATGGCAGGCAGACTACCCGGGCATTATTGAATACATACCAAACAGCACCATTGAAGATATTGATATTAAAACATTATGTGTAGATACAGAATTTGATACATTTTCAGCAGATGTGCTTAATGTGATTCCTGTGCAACGGTCTGGTACAGTTGCCGATCTTGCTGGCGTAGTTAATATTGATAATCGTTGGTGTGCCGTCAATTTTCTTACCTATGAGTCAACAGATAAGCAAAATGTGCATATCATTGGTGATGCTGTTTATGCAAAATTGCCCAAATCAGCGCACATTGCCAATGCACAGGCGAAAGTGTGTGCGTTAGCGGTGGTGTCATTATTAACTGGCAACGCACCTGAAGTACAACCTGTTTTTAATAATACTTGCTACAGTTTTGTTGATAACAAGCGGGCAGGCCATGTGGCAACGGTATACCGTTATAATATACAGAGTAAATCAATGTTACCTATGCCCGGTGGGGGTGTATCGACATCAGCGACATCCCTTGAGGGTGACTACGCTTTGGGTTGGGCGCAAAATATTTGGGCAGACACACTGAATTAAGGTGCTGCATGTATGCTTGAGAATGTTTTGCTTTGGTCGTTATTAAACATGAACATGCGAGAATGTAATGAGTGATTTTTTACCAGGATTGGAAGGTGTTGCAGCAACAAAATCAGCCATATCGTATGTTAATGGTGAACAGGGGTTATTGTCATACCGTGGCTATCCGATAGATGCGTTAGCCAACAATAGTAGCTTTGAGGAAACGAGCTTATTGTTATTGCAGGGTGAATTACCATCTCAAAGCACACTTAACAATTTTAATAAGCAGTTACACAGTTATTACCATATCAACCATTATCATTATATTAGTGACATGATCCGTCATTGCCCGGTAAAAGGACACCCAATGGCGATATTACAAACGGTCGTGGCAAGTTTAGGCATGTTCTATAATGGTAGCGAGTGTTTAACTAACGCCGATAGTGATAAACGTCTGGATTATATTGGCGATATGACGGTGAATATTATTGCCTCCATGCCATCTTTGGCTGCGATGTGGCAACATATAAGATATGGTAATGATCCCATTGAGCCGCGTACTGATTTATCTATCGCCGAAAATTTACTATACATGTTTACTGGCAACGTGCCTGACCCAGTATTAGCTAATATAATGGATGTGTGCTTGATTTTACATGCGGAACATACCTTAAGCGCATCAACATTTTCAGCCTTGGTCTCTGGATCAACATTGGCTACGCCATACAGCGTTATTTCAAGTGCAATTGGTACATTATCAGGACCATTGCATGGCGGCGCTAATTCCCGTGTTGTTGCCATGCTAAAAGATATTGGCAGTCCAGATAATGCTGAGAAATGGATTGATCATGCTTTGGCAAACAAGGAAGTTATCTGGGGAATGGGCCATCGTGAATATAAGGTTAAAGACCCGCGTGCCAATATTTTACATAAGTTGGTATTGGCGCTCATTGACGAGCGTGGCTGTCATCTGGATGCGATATTTGAAACAGCGTTGAACGTTGAAGCAGTATGTGCAGACAGGCTTGGTCATAAGGGCGTCTACCCTAATGTTGATTTTTATTCTGGCATTTTATACGCCCAAATGGGCATTCCAACCGATCAATTCACCACTCTGTTTGCAGTGGCGCGTTCTGTTGGTTGGTTGGCGCATTGGCAGGAGCAGTTAGCTGATAACCGTATTTATCGCCCTACGCAAATCTATACAGGCAGGAAACTACGCGATTATATTCCGTTGTCTGAGCGCAATTAAGCAATAATTGTTTTACCGGGTTCCCCTTGTTGTTCACGTACCAGCCGAGGCACCAGATAGCCAGGCAGACTTTTGTGTAGCTGATTGATCAGTCTTATAGCTTTGTCATCATTGACATTAAAGTGGCTTGCACCACTGACAGTATCAAGCAAATGCAGGTAGTAAGGCAAAACCTGCATCTCGCTCAACCGTTGGCTCAAATTATATAAGCTATCAACGTTATCATTCACTCCTTTGAGCAGTACTGCCTGATTTAATAGCTGGCAACCAACTGCCATTAATTGCGATAATCCAAGCGCAACCTCATCATCAATTTCATTAGCATGGTTGGCATGTATAACCATAATAGTCTGTAAGCGCGTTCCTTTAAGCCATGACAATAAATATTGATCAATACGTTCGGGCAACACCACAGGCAGCCGGGTATGAATACGCAATCGTTTTAGATGAGGTATTGCATCCAAATCAGCAGCAAGTCTAGCAAGTTTTGTATCACTTAGCATTAATGGGTCACCACCGCTGAGAATGATTTCGTCAATTGTTGTATTGTTTTTAAGTGTGGCGATAGTTTGTTGCCATTGTTTACCTAGAGGATTGTGATTGCCGTAAGGGAAATGACGACGAAAACAGTAACGGCAATGAATAGCGCATGCACCGGTGGTGAGCAACAAGGCACGACCACTATATTTTTGTAGTAACCCTGACGTTATTATTGCCAGATGATCACCAACAGGATCGGTAACATATTCATTGGTGTCAAACGCTTCATCAATCAACGGAAATACCTGCCTTAACAGCGGATCGTTAGCATCACCAAAGTGCATATTATTAACATAATGCTGCGGCACTTTTAGCGGGAATTGTCTGATTTTTTTGCTGTCAATAGCAGTCAATTTACCAACTAGACCTAACTGGCCGAGCAAAACGGCAGGATCGCTAATGGCATTAGCAAGAGCAGTTTGCCAAGTTTTTCTGGTTACTGTTAGTTGTGTTTGCTTTATCATAGACGATCTACATTAACAAATAGACGTTGATCGTCTCTTAAAAGAGGTACGTATGGCAAGTTTTACCACAAACCAATTCAAATCAGGACTCAAGTTTATGCTGGATGGTGATCCTTGTAGCATATTAGACAACGAGATAGTCAAACCTGGCAAGGGTCAGGCCTTTAATCGAGTTAAATTCCGTAACTTAAAGACAGGCCTTGTTAATGAGCGAACATTCAAGTCCGGCGACAGTGTACAAGGTGCTGATGTGATGGAAGTAGAGTTAGCTTATTCTTATACTGATGGTGATTTTTGGTATTTTATGGACATGGCTACCTTTGAGCAACATACTGCTGATGCCAATGCTGTTGCTGATTGTAAAAAATGGCTTAAAGAACAGTATATCTACACAGTTACCCAGTGGAACGGAGCACCACTGACGGTCACCGCACCTAATTTTGTTAATTTAACTGTTGTTGATACTGATCCTGGCTTAAAAGGCGATACTTTAGGTACTGGTGGTAAGTTAGCTACTTTGGAAACAGGCGTTGTAGTACGCGTGCCTTTATTTATTGAGATCAATGATCTGTTGCGTATTGATACTCGTAACGGTGAGTATGTTGAGCGAGTGAAGGTATGAAATTAAGGTTAAACTGTGGCGATTGATTGGCAACCAACAGCAGATTTACACACATTAAAGCAGCGGGCACAGTATTTGGCTGATATCCGCCTATTCTTTGCTAGCCGGGGTGTGATGGAAGTCAATACGCCAATATTGTCACAAGCTGCACCGACGACACCTTATGTGGATAGTTTAACTACCCGTTACTGCCCAGAAGGCGTATATCCGCAGTACACTTACTACTTACAGACATCACCTGAATTTGCCATGAAACGTTTGTTAGCAGCAGATTCAGGGGATATTTACCAACTTGCCAGCGTATTTCGTAACGATCAATCAGGTAGACATCATACCCCTGAATTTACCATGCTCGAATGGTATCGTTTAAGCTTTACCTTGCCCCAGCTTATGGATGAGGTTGCTGCATTTTTAAAAGACATCTTTAATGTCAGCAATACTCAGCAGATTTCATATCGTGATGCTTTTAAGCGCTATGCTAATATAGATGTATTAGCCTGTAGTGATAGTGCGTTAAGACGGAGTGCCTTAACGCAGATACCAGGTTTGGCTGATAATGTTGTCAGTTGTCGTAATGACTGGTGCGAGTTGCTAATGAGCTACATGGTTGCGCCGCAACTGGCTAAGCTTGCTAGCGGTGTATTTGTTTATAACTTCCCTTCAGAGCAGGCGCAACTGGCCAATATTGTTACTGACAGCGATGGTTATGAAGTGTCAGAGCGTTTTGAGCTTTATATAAATGGTATTGAAACGGCTAACGGTTATAATGAATTGCTTAATGCTGGTGAATTGCGCCAACGATTTGCCTGCGATAATCAAAAGCGCCGCCAGCAACATAAAGTTGAAATGCCAATAGATGGACAGCTACTGGCAGCTTACGATCATGGCTTGCCTGAATGCGCCGGGGTAGCAGTTGGGCTGGACAGGTTATTAATGATAGTGCTCGGCAAAACACATATCAGTGCGGTACAAAGCTTTAATTTTGTCGTAGGTTAAGGTGGTCAGTTGGTCAGCACCAAAGATATATTATGTGGAAATCTATTACTTATGTGGCTATTGATCTATAAGTTTTTGTGCTGCAATTAACTGCTTCGTATCCATTTTTTTGAGCATAACCTCCCTTTTCTTAATTGCTTTTTCGTTTCCTTGCATTGCTGCAAGGTTTGTCCATTGATAGGCAGAAACGATGTCCTTAGGGACCCCTTTGCCTTTATAGTACATAATTCCTAGCGCGACCTGGGCATTGGCATAGCCCTGATCAGCAGAAAGCTTGATATATTTAGCCGCTTTCGGATAGTCTTTGTTCATTCCCTGGCCTTTGTAGAGCATGACCCCTACTAGGTATTGCGATTCAGCATCGCCTTTGTCAGCAGCGCGAATCTGCGCCATAGTAGCTTTTTGAAGGTCTGCGTCTATCCTGCCATCTTTACGATACACATTGACCATATCATACTTGGCTTCAGCGACTACTTGCGCAGGTCCTTTCAGTAAGTCATCAATGAAACCTTCTGGCAGTATGATACTAAGCCCGCTAATTATAAGCGCTGAAGTAATTATAAATCTTAGCATATAGCCCCCACTATATGATTTCACCTATTAAAAGGGTTAGCCAGTGATGTATACGTTTATTTTGTCTCTTTGTCAATAGATAGTTCATCATTATTTCTTCGTTAATATGCGATTATTTTTCTGCATCAAGTTTGAAGTTCGCTGTAATACATTCCCGAGTACATTCATTTTTAAATTAAAAATAGACATATATCCTAAATTTAGGCAAGCAAGTATCATGCCATAGTTTACTAATTTTATATTATAATGTCTTTAGCCATAATTTATCTGTAGCCTAGCACTTGCCGACCTAGAGCGGCATTCAGCAGCACTTTTATTACACAGCATACTGTTTTTTGATTCTTTAAATGGCGAAAACTATTTCAACTTCTTTCTAGAAATCCGTTGCTTGACATAGTTTCCATGTAACGCGAACATTTTTGCTATAATTGAGGGTTAATCGTGTACATCTACCAGCGATACTTGTCAAAGTTTTCCGGGTTAGCCCAAAATCGGCTGTTCAACCAGTCTTTTTTAAGTTGATAAGAGGTGATGGCGTAACTGAAAAAATGATAGGGCTGACAGGTAGCGACTTGTTTCATGCCTAAAGCAAGATAATCTGTTAATTCCCAGCCTTGCTGAACTGTTTTAGTTTCATCTGTAATCATAATAATCTGCTGCACATATAGGTTATGCAGCAACCCGATCCATTCTGTCGCCTCTGATTTTTTGACTGATTCTATAAGCTCACTGACGATAGCAAGACTTAAAGGTGTGATATTTGCTAATCGGTCAATGTTGAAAGGCGCCTGTATAATATGGGTATTACTATGCGCGTGATCTTTATACAATTTTATTGCCAGATCACCAACAAGCAATACTGATTCAGGGTGGTAGTTTTTTACCATTGGTGAGAGTATTGTTGCCAAGTCTGATAAGAGCGTCATAATTGGAACAGGATAAAACATTTATAATATTTGTGAAACATAGCCATTTTTTATTTTTGATAAACACGTGCTTTGAATGAGCGCTAAACCAAGTCGGGCGCTTACCGAGCGATTACATAAGGCAGTGTGTTAAAAATGGCCGTTTTTTGCAAGCTGGACGATTTAGCCCGTCGGTTTGATTTACGTTTGTCAACTGTATGTTTTTGGTTGTATCAATCTGATCAGCAAGAAGCTGGCTTCGTATCATCTGATGACGGTCAAATATAGTAAACTGACCCTTAAAGCCAGTCAGACATTAGAGAGTTGGCGCAGGATAAAGCGCCATCGTCCCAAGTGTGGTATTCAGTTAGCCAGTGGTCATTGCTGCAAGCGCAGTGTGCTATTTGGGCCACCAGAAAGATGGATCAGCAGGCTTGTCTTGCAGATCGTTGCCCTGTACATGACAGCTTGGTACATTTAGAATAATAATTTAAGCAATAAATTCATTAAATGCAGATGATTAATTTTCGCTATTATGACTTTGGTAAGCAAAAACAAGGTTTGTGCTGATGGATAACGATCAACTTAATCAGGCGCTATGTCAATTTTTAAATCGATCACCAACACAATTTCATGCAGTTTCTGTAATGGGTGCCAAGCTAGAAAAGCATGGTTTTCAATTGTTGAATGAACAAGATGAATGGGGTGTATTGTCACCAGGTGATTATTATGTGACTCGTAATGGATCATCTATTATTGCTTTTACTTTACCAGCATTAGATTTGGCAACCAGTGGTTTTCATATGGTAGCTGCGCATACTGATAGCCCTTGCCTTAAAGTAAAGCCACAACCGGTAAAACAATACCATAATCTGTTACAACTTGGCGTGGAAGTGTATGGTGGCGCTTTACTTAACCCTTGGTTTGACCGTGATTTATCTATGGCTGGCCGTGTGACTTATACTGATCATAAGCAGCATATTGATTCAGTGCTGATAGATTTTAATCGGGCGATTGCCAGCATTCCCAGTCTTGCTATTCATCTAGACCGTGATGCTAATAACAATCGGAAAATCAATCCACAGCAACATTTACCTCCTATTTTGTTGAATATTGATGCTGGTGATAGCTATGATTTTCGCGCTATATTAAAAAAGCAGATAACAACAAAGCATCCAGGACTGGCTATTGATAAGGTGCTTGATTTTGAAATCAGCTTATATGATAGCCAGCCTGCGACTGTAACTGGGTTGCATGGTGATTTTATCAGCAGCGCCCGTCTGGATAATTTACTTAGTTGTTATGTGGCAATGCAAGCGTTAATTACTACTGGCTCTAAGCGCCCTAATCTCTTGGTATGTAATGATCATGAAGAAGTGGGCAGCGTATCAGCATCTGGTGCGCAAGGTTCATTTTTGCAATCAGTGCTGTTGCGCCTTTGTTTAGCAACACAGCAGCAACAGCAGATGTTCCAACGTTCAATGATAATTTCGGTTGATAATGCTCATGCTGTGCATCCAAACTATGCTGACAGGCATGATGCTGAACATGGCCCCAGATTAAATAGCGGGCCAGTCATTAAAACCAATTTCAATCAGCGTTATGTTACTAATAGCGAGACCAGTGCTTATTTCAGGCAGTTATGTCAGCTTAAAAATATACCAGTGCAGGACTTTGTTAACCGCACAGATATAGCCTGTGGTAGTACAGTAGGGCCGATTATAGCTAGTAATTTAGGCGTTAAAGCGCTTGATATTGGTGTACCAACATTGGCGATGCATTCCATTCGTGAGTTGGCTGGTAGTCAGGATACTCTGATGCTACATAGGGCATTAAGCCAATTTTTTATAGACCAATAATGTAAGGGAGAAATAATGACTGAAGCAATCGATCAGTTAACCATTGAATATAAGGAAGGTGATAGCGTAGTCGTCAAGGAAATAGATAAAATAGTATTGACCAAAGGAACATGGACGACGATTGTTTTTCGCTATCAGGATCGCGATCGTACAACAGGCAAATTTAGCGCTGATAAATACACTATACGTCGCTATCAGAAGCGTGCTGGTGAATATACACAGCGGTCAAAATTTAATATTTCTGGTAAACAGCAGGCTGCTAAATTGATTGATATATTAGCTGAATGGATCAAATGAATAAAAGCCTAGCTACTAATTTAGTAGCAGTGTTTATGGTTGGCATTGGGCATTTTGTTGATCCACCCTTTAGGCAGCCATTGTTGGTGGCTGGATTGTTTGCCTTGGCGGGTGGTATCACTAACTGGCTGGCGATTCACATGCTTTTTAATAAAGTACCTGGTTTGTATGGCTCTGGCGTAGTGAGTGCACGTTTTGAAGATTTTAAGCTGGGCATCCATCATCTATTGATGAACCAGTTCTTTAGCAGAGAAAAGTTGGATCATTTTATGCAGGATATGACTGGCAATAATGCTGAAAAATTGCTTGATTTTCATGACGTGATTGATAAGACTGATTTGCATCCCGTTTTTACCAATCTAGTGAGCGTTATTATGGAGTCTTCCTTTGCTAATATGCTTGCCATGTTTGGTGGCCAAGGGGTACTGGCGCCATTAGAACAGCCTTTTATCACTAGAATGAGGCAATCCTTAAATGATATTGCCCATAGCAAGGCTTTTCAGCATAGCGTGCGCAAGGCATTATCAAATCATTCAATCAGCAATGATACGCATGAACAGATAGCCCAATTAGTGCAGGCACGGTTAGACGAATTGACTGCACCTATGGTCAAAGATATTATCCAGACCATGATCCGTCAACACTTAGGCTGGTTGGTAGTATGGGGCGGGGTGTTTGGTGGGCTGATAGGCTTAATAACTAGCCAGCTACAGATAATAGCGATATAGCAGGCAATTTTGGGGGAAGTCATTTTCCAAATATTCAGGCCAGTGTAAGATCCCACATGAATTGCGACATCCGAGATAAAGCGGGATTTAGCGGGATAAATCCAACAATAACAAAGGTTTAGCAAGTGCGCTGAGGGGGTCGGTTAATTGTTTTTAGAATGGCGACTTTTTTAAGTATCTTCAATTTAGCTAAAAATAGACACATGGTTGGCGACAATTAAAACAACGTTTAAACAGTGTTTAAAGAATATTTAAATTGTATTTTTAAGTGCCTTAAATCCAACTGTGCGCCTGCCAAACTATTGCGCCTAATATCTCAAAATCAGTAGGCGGATTGTCTTTGTTAATAATAATATCAGGGTAGGACTTATTAACTGAAATCATTGTTAAGTTGCCCGCTCCATCTCTCTGGCACAATTTAATGTATAGTTCATTTTCTAGTCTGAAAGCTAGCGGTATCTTGTGTTGTGGGCTATTTTGAGCACGATCAATCATTACTATATCTTTATCTTCAAGTAATGGTTCCATATGAGTCGCCTTGCACTCTTACCAATACTAATTTATCTGGTTGCAGCCCTTTTTTATTTAGCCATTGGATGCTAAAAGTGCGATTATTTATCGTTAAGGGATGATCTTCTGGATATTGGCCTAAGCCTGGGGGAAATGACACGTCGAACTGCGATATAGCTGCTAACCCATCATTAATTATTGATCCGATTCTTTTTTCAGAAAAGGATCGCTCGATCTTTTTATCAAATTGTTGATCCACATCTTCATAATTTATTGATTTTAAATAATTTTTACCGTTAGATCCAAAGTTAATATCATTTTCAGAAAAAGATCGAATAGTTTTACCAGTTAATAGCCAGTCTGTCGATACACAAAGAGCATTTGATGTACGATTTATCTTGTATACTCTCGGCTCAGTGCCATTTTTTATGCTTTGCAAAGTCTGTGGCTTTACTTTAGCTGCCTTAGCTAGTCTGTTCCAAATCCCATTAAATTTAATTTTTACCTGATCATTTAGTCTTTCTAAAAATTTTATATCAACTTTATCGGTTATATCAGTTGACATTAGAAAAATTATCGTATGTTATATATTATGAATTGTTAAAAAATAGCAAATAGTATTACAGCAGCCAGAGAGAGTCATTTGTTGTTGGTTATTACTTGCAAGAAGCAGCAAATTTATAGCAAAAACTAAGGAAATTCTAAAATTTGATTTTTGTTATAGTATCTTTTCATACACAGAAATCAGATTAACTGTTTTGGGTGCTAAATAAACTCTGATTTTATTTTAGTTTTGCTTTTATCAGGGCTTGTGCGTCAGTTCAGTAGATCAGCAAATGCTGATCTCAGATTGCTAAACGTGAAGTTAAATCCACTTTCCAGCAATTTTTGCGGCATGACCCTCTGGCTATCTAACAGCAGGCACGATGACTCGCCCAGCAAACACTGCAAAATCCTTTTTGGCATGGGTAATACAGCCGGCCTTCCCAGTGCTTTAGCTAGTATTTGCACGAATATTTGATTTGTCTCGGCTACCGGTGATACCAGATTAACTACTCCTGATATATTTTTTTCTGTTAGTAAGTATTGCATGGCATTGATGTGATCCTGATAATGAATCCATGACATATATTGTCTGCCATTGCCAATGGTGCCGCCCAAACAACATTTAAACGGTAATAACATCTTCGCCAGCGC
Organism: Methylophagaceae bacterium; assembly: GCA_965199725.1. Taxonomy (GTDB): domain Bacteria; phylum Pseudomonadota; class Gammaproteobacteria; order Nitrosococcales; family Methylophagaceae. The sequence continues at coordinate 352,674 of OZ241321.1, read as the reverse complement.
ACCGCCATCACGGGCTAAAACGATCCCTGTTCTAAGCAAGATTACCCGAGTGTAGGATTCAGCCTGTTTAGCAATATTTTCCCAGCGGACACATAAGCTACTAGGAAAATCACACTCTTCTATGAGTGCACTCTCGTTAACCGTTTCATCACCGCTATTACCATATATGCCAATGGCAGAACCACTTAGGAAAACTTTTGGCGGTGTGTGGCTATGGGCAAATAATGTTACTAACTTTTCTGTTATCTGCCAACGGCTTTGGCAGATAGCCTTTTTTTGTTTTTCGCTCCAGCGCTTATCTATAATAGGTTCGCCAGCAAGATTAATCACCGCATCAAACCCATCTAGATTGTGCAGGGCTGCCAAAGAGTCAATACACTCAACTGAGGCAGGCAACCGCTTTTTAGCTTTTGCCATATAGCGGGTTAGCACAGTTATCTGGTGCTGCTTAAATTGATGAATAAAAGCCCGTCCTATTAATCCTGTCCCACCTGTTAGTAATATTTTCATAAGAGTATGCTGGTGCTTAATGGTTTATAAATTAGGTTAGCTCTGTAGGGTTAGGTAGTATTGCTATACTTTTTACGTTTATAGTCAGCAATTAATTATTTACGACTATTGCTAAGGCGGCACGTTTGCTCAACACTAAACTAGTGAAGGGTTACTGCAAAATGCTCCTTCTGTTGTCAACCTAACTTTAGGTTATTTGGCTATTTTTTGATGCAACATTGAATTCAACACGACTTTGCAGGACAATCTCTTCAACTACATTTGTGCTTTTTCCACTCTCTAAGACTTGCTCGAATATTTTTATCAGCATTGGTATATTTATTATTTCTTCGACTGAATCTATATACTTTTTCACAATAGCCTTAACTTGTTATTTTGCCTCAGCTTGATGTGCAATTTTATCAAGTATTTACCGACTGGATGCGTCGGTATTTACTACAAATGTAATTGGATAGCGTTGCACTTTGTCAATGTCTAAAAAATATTTCCCCGCCTCTACTGTTTCTGTTACCTGAAAAAAAAGACCCAATGGTTTCATAACAAAATCAATTCCACCATCATTTGCATTTGTTCTGCCAGTTTTATACAGTATTAATGATTCTTCAGTTAATTCTTCTGGTGACTAACCCCAATATATTCTTTGATCAGCATAAGCTTTACCACCAGTATTTGCATCAAGAATCGTAATACTTTTAGTGGTAAAGTCATGTTTAATAATTGACACTAAAAAGATCCTCTGTTTTGTCGTCGTATTTTGTTTTACAATCATTTTTTATTTTCGTATTTTTCTTAACAGTCTCTAACTTTTTTCTAAATGTTCATTCATTTCTAATATTCTACGCAAACCAATTTTTAGATATTCATCCTGTGATTCAATACTAATGTTTTTGCGTCCCAAGTTTTTGGCGACCGCCGCAGTAGTAAATGTTCCCGAAAAGGGGTCAAGTACAATATCCCCTTTATTGCTACTTGCTCGGATTATTCTATTTAATAATACTTCTGGTTTTTGTGATGGATGCTCTTCATATTCGTGCATACGATAGCGCACTCTAGGGAACTCCCACACATTGCTAGGAACTTTTTTAGTGTTATACATTTTTGGATTATTTCCCCTATAGTCAATTAGTTTTCGCTTAGCACCTGTTTTAGCTTCCACAAGAATATCTTCTACATTAAAACAATATGATTTGATGTTTTTCACACAATGCAAAATAGGTTCGTATTTTGATCCATAATATTTTTTTGCTTGAACACCAGAACTATCATAAGACCATATAATACGACTCAAAATTTCCAGTTTATCCCTCACATAAATATCAAAATAAGGCATAGCTTGAGTGCTTGTCATTAAGTATAAGGTTCCAGTAGGCTTTATATCCTGATGCACTCATCGATCCATTTATATGCCCAACTTACATATTCTGCATCAGATGGCCAGCTATCTTTAAATTTAGAAAATTTTTTTCCTATATTGTAAGGTGGATCAATAAATACTAAATCTATAGAATCACTTGCTATCTCGGATCGTAATATTTCCAAAGCATCTCCGTGATGAATTGTGTGATCTGTATTTTCGTATTTATTCAATTTGTTGATACTTCTCTATGTTTAGTTTTGCAGCGCCTGTCGCTGCTGATTTAATTGATGGAGAGTTTGCTCCATATGGGCTAATTTGTCACGTTCTTTTTGCACGATATTGTGAGGCGCCTTTTTACGGTAGTTTTCGTTGCTTAATTTACTTGATGATTGGGTCATCATTTTTTGCGTTTTATTAATTTCTTTATCCAGCCGCTTTATTTCGGCATCTTTATCAATCAACCCGGATAAGGGAATAAGTATCTCCATATTGCCCAAAAGCGCAGTAGAGGCAGCGGGAGCCTCACCTGTCAGTAAATCAATAGAATGTAAGTTTGCTAGTTGGCTTAAAAAGTCACGATTGGCAGTCAGACGTGCCTTATCTATTGCCGAAGCTTTGCGTAACAATACGGGTACTTTTAGTTTGGGCGACACATTCATTTGCGAGCGAATAGAGCGGATACTACTTACAAACGCCATCACCCACTCCATATCATCTGTTGCGCGGGTATCAATTTTGCTGTCATCAGCTACTGGGTAAGGTTGCTGCATAATGGTGGTGCCTGATTTGCCAGCCAGCGGCGCGATTGCCTGCCAAATCTCTTCAGTGATAAATGGTATAACTGGGTGAATGAGGCGCAAGACTTGTTCTAATACCTTTATCAGTGTATGGCGGGTAGTGCATTTTGCTGCTGCTGAAACAGCATCATTATTTAATACTGGCTTGCATAATTCTAAGTACCAGTCACAATAGTGATGCCAGATAAATTCATATGTGTTTTGTGCTGCGCGATCAAAACGATAGTTGTTAATTGCATTGGTGACTACTTTTGTAACTAATTGTAATTGCGAGATAATCCAGCTATCAGCTAGGCTTAGCTCAATATCGTTATTATCAAGGCTATTATCTTGATCTTTAGTATTCATCAATACATAAAGTGCGGCGTTCCATAGCTTATTGCAAAAATTGCGGTAGCCAGTCACACGGTTTATGTCAAAGTTAATATCACGACCCGTAGATGCCATTGCTGCAAAGGTAAAGCGCATGGCATCTGTGCCGTGTGCGGCAATACCATTGGGAAATTGCTGGCGTGTGGCTTTTTCAATACTAGCAGCAAGCTGTGATTGCATCATATTTGAAGTGCGTTTTTCAATCAGTGACTTCAGATCAATACCATCAATAATGTCAATAGGATCCAGCACGTTGCCTTTTGATTTAGACATTTTCTGTCCATGCGAGTCACGTACCAGCCCGTGAATATAAACTTCCTTAAATGGCACATCATTCATAAACTTTAAGCTCATCATCATCATGCGGGCTACCCAGAAAAAGATGATGTCAAAACCAGTCACTAATACGCTGGTTGGATACCAAGTATTGAGTGCATCAGTGTTATCAGGCCAGCCCAACGTAGAGAACGGCCACAGTGCAGATGAAAACCAAGTATCTAGTACATCTTCATCCTGGGTAAGTGGGGTATTGTTTAAGTTATGTTTATTGCGAACACTGGCCTCATCATAGCCAATATAGACATTGCCAGCATCGTCATACCATGCAGGGATACGATGCCCCCACCAAATCTGACGGGAAATACACCAATCCTGTATGCCATCCATCCATTTGTAAAAGGTTTTATTCCAGTTTGTGGGTACAAATTTAACTTTGCCGTGCTTTACTGCGCGAGTAGCGGCATCCGCCATGGCAGCCGTTTTAACATACCATTGATCAGTTAATAATGGCTCAATCACTGCGCTACTACGATCACCTCTGGGCACCATTAAAGTATGTTTTTCCTGTTTTTCTAACAGTCCAAGTACTGTCAGATCGTTGACAATCATATTTCGTGCTTCGTAGCGATCTAAACCACGGTATTTTTTTGGTGCATTGTCATTAATAGTGCCATCAAGGGCCATAATATTAATTTTTTCTAGATTGTGGCGTTCACCTATTTCGGCATCATTAAAGTCGTGAGCAGGCGTGATTTTAACACAACCAGTACCAAATTTATGATCAACATAATTGTCAGCAATAATAGGGATTTGACGGCCTGTCAGGGGTAAGGTAACAGTTTTACCCACCAGATGCTTATAGCGGCTATCATCAGGGTGGACAGCCACGGCACTATCACCCAGCATAGTTTCAGGTCGCGTGGTAGCAACGACAAGATGACCAGACTTATCGGTTAAGGGATAACAAAAATACCACAAGTGGCCCGATTCTTCTGTTGACAATACTTCAAGATCAGAAATAGCTGTACGCAATACTGGGTCCCAGTTAACAAGACGTTTTCTGCGATAGATAAGCCCCTGTTCATATAGTGCTACAAAAACATGGTTAACTGCTTTTGATAAGCCATCGTCCATCGTAAACCGTTCGCGATCCCAATCTATAGATACACCAATACGGCGTAATTGACGGGTGATGTCTCTACCAGATTCTTGTCGCCAATCCCAAATTCTGCTGACAAATTTTCTGCGGCCAATATCATGACGTGTTTTGCCTTCAGTATTTAACTGGCGCTCAACCACCATTTGGGTAGCAATACCAGCGTGATCGGTACCTGCCTGCCACAGGGTATTATCGCCTTTCATTCTATGATAGCGAATTAACATGTCCATAATGGTGTCCTGGAAAGCATGACCCATATGTAATCGGCCAGTGATATTGGGTGGAGGCAACATGATAGAGTAGGGCGTACCTTTGCCAGAAGACTTAAACTCACCATTACTCTCCCATAGTTGATACCAGCGTTGTTCAATTTGCTCGGGATTGTATGTTTTTTCCATAATAATATCGGGTTAAGTAAATGCGGGGTATCATGGCTTTGCAGTATTATTGCTGTACACCATTATTTTTTATATTAAAGGTATCTAATGTGTAGCCATGTTGTTTATAAAAATGATAGCGCATACGACCATTTTCTTTAATTTGATTATTGTCATTAATGAGTTCTACAACACGCTTGAACTGGCTGAAAAATTGCGGTTGATCTACACTGAAATTGATAAGTAGATCCATTAGTCTAGGTAGTTTGGTTGCGGTATGGCTAATTAATATTGGTGCGTCGCCGGGTGCGTGATCACAAAAAAGCTGATGAGGTAGAAAACTATCAGCGCGAAATGACCATAAAGCAGCATCTAGCTGCTCTGTTTGTGCAGCATTTTCAGTATGGATATAAATATCATTACCTTGTTTATAGGCTTTTTCGGCAAGTCGGCAGGCAAATATCTGTCTGTAATTCTCTGAAGAACCTGACAATATATAAAAACTGATCCGCGTCATTGCGCAGATTTTTTGCTGGCAATATGATTACACAAAAACTGCACAAGCAAGGGTATCGAGCGACCAGTGGCACCTTTATTTTTGCCGCTATTCCAAGCTGTACCTGCAATATCAAGGTGAGCCCAAGTAAATTTTTCGGTAAAATGTGATAAGAAACATGCAGCAGTGATACTGCCTGCCCCCTTACCGCCAATGTTGGCAATATCAGCAAAATTACTGTCCAACTGCGGTTTGTAAACATCCCATAGGGGCAGTTGCCATATTCGGTCATGGCTATCATTGCCTGCTTGCAATAAAGCATCTGCCAGCGTTTGAGTGTTTGCCATCATGCCCGTTGTTTGATGGCCTAAGGCTACAATAATAGCACCAGTTAATGTGGCAATATCAATCACAATTTCAGGATTAAACCTTTCGCTGTATGTCAGCGCGTCACATAAAATAAGCCGACCTTCAGCATCAGTATTTAAAATCTCAATTGTTTTCCCTGACATACTGGTAACAATATCACCCGGTTTTACTGCATTACCACCCGGCAGGTTTTCTGAGCTGGGGATAACGCCAATGACATTGATTGGCAATTTAAGTTCAGCGACGGCAGTTACTGTACCAAATACGCTGGCAGCACCACACATGTCGTATTTCATTTCATCCATTGCTGATGATGGCTTAATTGAAATACCACCAGCATCAAATGTTAATCCCTTACCCACTAGCACAACCGGGCGATCATTACCTGCGCCTTGGTAGTTCATTATAATCAGTTTGGCTGGTTGACGGCTACCACGCGATACTGCGAGCATTGAACCCATGCCTAGTGCGTCCATATCTGCTTCTTCAAGTACGGTTGTTGCTATGTTGGTGAAGCGATCACCTGTTGTAACAGCTTGGTCAGCTAGGTAAGCAGGTGTACAGATGTTGCCGGGCAAATTACCAAGTTCACGTGCTAGGTTCATACCGTGCCCAATGGCGGTGCCTACTTTTAGTGCATTATCAATTTTACTATCACTATGTTGCACAACAAATTCTAATTTTTGCAGTGGCTGTACTAGTGATTTAACATCGTTTTTTGTTTGGCTATATTGATATAGCACTGTTTCGGTGATGATAATAGTCTGACGTATTTTCCAGTCTGTTTGTTTTGAGTTAATATTGATTTCTGCCAGACAGCTTGTTGCATTGGCGGCGCCACATTCATTTAATATCTGTGCCATTGCAGTCAGGGCACTATTAAAATCATCTTCACTGGTTTCACCCTGCTTGCCGCAGCCAACTAGTAGTACCCTTGGACTCAGTATGCCAGCTACATCTTGTAATAACAGCGTTTTACCTGTTTTACCAGATACATCACCTCGCTTAATCATTTTGTTAATATAACCATCGCTTTGCTTGTCAATGTCAAGTGCGCTCGGGCTTAACATACCTTGATCAAAAACGGCGACAGCAATACAATCAGTTTGGTGTGATATTGTTGCATTAGTTGTGACAAAATACTGCATGTGTTTCTCCTGAGCGTGTAGTGGTAAGTCTATTTATGTCTAAAAAGTAGGCTCTATTTTAACCAAGATCATTAAAAAATGTCTGTAATTCTACAATTTTTTCGTTCTTATTTTGCCATTATTGATCGTTATTTGCTGCGTGAATTAAGCGTAAGCCTATTGGCTGTTGTCAGTGTGTTATGGCTGATTTTTGTGGTTACACGATTTGCACGCTATCTGGCGCAGGCAGCAGCAGGTAACTTGCCAGGCGATATTATCTTTACTTTGTTAGGCTATAGTTCCTTAGGTGCATTATCAATTTTGCTGCCTATGGCGGCCTTTTTAGCCGTGATGCTGTCTTTGGGGCGCATGAATGCAGATAATGAACTGACTGTTATGGCTGCCTGCGGTATTTCTAATTATAGACTTATTCGCAACGTTAGCGTTTTTTCAGGGATAATCGCAATTATTGTTGCTATATTATCTTTGCTGATTGTGCCGCATATATTGAATGAGCGTTATAGATTAGAGCAACTTGCTAAAATGTCAGCAGACACAAGCGGCTTAATCGCCGGTAGTTTTAAGGAGAGCCGTAATGATAAGTGGACGTTCTATACAGAAAGTTTGACCGATGACAGGCAGGGAATGGTTAATGTATTTATGGTTATTCATCGTGATAGCAAACCGCTTATTTTTCGCGCCGAGAAAGGTCGGTTTGATATTGATGCTGAGACAGGCAGTAAATATCTGATATTGGAAAACGGTTATCGCTATGAAGGTGAGGGCGGCGATAAGGATTTTATCGTTGCCAGTTATGAAACCCATAGCCTGTTGATAGAGCGGGGTGGACAAAAACAGATTAAGCAAAGGCAAAAAGCGTTACCAACCAGCGTGCTGTGGCAAAGAGGAAGCACTCGTGATTGGGCAGAGATACAGTGGCGACTTTCGTCCATAGTTATGACAGTGTTACTTAGCCTTATAGCAATTAACTTAGCTAAAACCGGACCAAGAAATGGGCGGTACGCTGGTTTTTTTCCTGCCATACTGATATACATCATTTATAGCAATGCCTCAGGTGTTAGCCGGGCATGGGTAGCGAAGGGCACCATTGCTCCATGGTTAGGCGCGATATGGGTTCACTTACTGGCGTTATTTGTATTACTGTTAATGTTAAACTGGCATAAGTTTCATTACCATTGGCTTCAGTATAGGCAAGCCAAAAAGGCCGGATAATGGGATTGTTACAGCGTTATATAAGCAAAACGATACTGACAAATATTTTTCTAGTTTTGGTCATCCTGCTGGCGCTTTATAGTTTTATGGACTTTGTTGGTGAACTGGACGATCTTGGCAAAGGTCATTACCAACTGTCCACTATTGCTCGGTACATGCTGCTATCAATGCCTAAACGGATTTATGAGTTATTGCCAGTAGCAGCGCTATTGGGTGCTGTACTTGGGCTTGGTAATTTGGCAAATCAGAGCGAATTAGTAGTGATGCGTGCCGCTGGGCTGTCAGTTCAACAAATCAATAATGCTGTTATGATTGTTGCAGTATTCTTAATGGTTGTCGTTGTTCTTATTGGTGAAGTTGTGAGACCATTAACAGAGCATAAAGCCCGCAAGATTCAATCATTGGCACAAAAGGGTAATATCGCTGCTGAAAAAGACGAGGGCTTCTGGACACGGGATGGACCCCGCTTTAATCATATTGGCCGCATTATGCCTGATGGCGGTTTTGAAAATATTGTTATTTACGAATTTGATGAAGACAATCAATTACGTATTGTTACAAAAGCCGAAGGTGCACAATATGATGGTGCTTGGCTTTTAACAGGAGTCACACAAAGTGCTATTGATGAGCAGGGTGTTAAAACAAGGACGGTAGAAAATGCCAGATGGAAGTCTAAGCTTGATCCGGGTATGCTTAATATTATCGTTGTGCCACCAGAATTTTTGCCTGTTTGGCGATTGCTTGCTTACATTGACTATCTGAAAGATAATTACCAAGCGGTTGAACGATACACAATGGCATTTTGGATAAAGGTTATGACGCCAATTAGCTCGGCAGTCATGGTATTTTTGGCGGTTCCCTTTATTTTCGGTCCGTTAAGGTCTACGCCAATTGGTGGACGTATTATGATTGGCGTGCTGACTGGTATCGGTTTTCATCTGGTGAACCAGATTTTTCAACATGTTGGTTTAGTATTTGGCATATTTCCCTGGTTAGCTGCGTCAATGCCAACGTTATTTTTTGCCTTGCTGGGCTGGTATTCAATAAAGCGAATTCATTAAATGACATAATGTGCGATCAGCTAGATAATGTAATTACAGTCAGGGTTAGTATAGGCGGATACGGACATTTTATTATTGAATATTTAAGATATAAAACCGCTTAGTTTTTACTTAAGCGGCTGTTATATATGGCGTCCCCAAGGGGGTTCGAACCCCTGTTACTGCCGTGAAAGGGCAGTGTCCTAGGCCTCTAGACGATGGGGACTAAGAATCTGTCTTTCTGTTATGTTGGTGGAGCTAGACGGGATCGAACCGTCGACCTCTTCGCTGCCAGCGAAGCGCTCTCCCAGCTGAGCTATAGCCCCTGAAAGCAGCCTCATACTATAAGGTGTTGTCATTTTTCTGTCAATTTTTAGCTAACTTGTTAACAGTCAAATCAATAAAATAACATGGATTAGCATTGATTGATTTTAAGTGTACGTTACTTTTTGTATAAGTAGTCGTTTTTTAATTTGTTGTAATTGTACGACAACAGATAAATGGTTAATTTTTTATTTGGATAGATCAGTTTTGATGCTAGGATAATGATATGCACAAACTGATATTTTTTTTAACTGCGGTTCTTTTGTACAGTAGCTCAATAGCGATGGCTGATATTTGCAGCGTGCTTGCTAGTGACGATGTTGATTTTTTACCTGTTGTTGCCAATCCGGAAAATCAGCAGATAGATGCTAAAGCTGACCATGCACAGTTAGTTAAGGATGATACATCAGTTTTTACTGGTAACGTTGAATTAAGGCAGGCAAACCGGGAACTGATAGCTGATCGCGCTACTTATAACAAGACTACTGGCTATATTACAGCGCAGGGTAACGTTCGTATAAGAGACAGTGATATTATTCTCCATTCAGCAGAAGCTGAATGGTCTGTAACTGCAGATCAGGGCGATACACTGGATGCCAGTTATCTGTTGCGTGGCAATTATGCGCGAGGCATTGCAAGTACTGCGCATCAGCAAGGTAGGGCGCTTACTATACTTGACAATGCCACTTATACAACCTGCTCTGCCAATGATAGCGCCTGGCAATTATCAGCATCAACGGTTAAACTGAACCATCAAACAGCAGTAGGAGTGGCTCATCATGCTGTTTTACGCTTGGGTGGTTTTCCTGTTTTTTATACTCCTTATGTTAATTTTCCACTCAATGACGAACGTAAATCTGGTTTTTTGACACCATCTGTTGGTACGAGCGGCAAGCTGGGTACTGAGATAATCACTCCCTATTACTGGAATATTGCCCCAAACATGGATGCGACATTGACACCGCGTAATATGTCTAAACGTGGGTTGATGTTGATCGGCGAATTTCGTTATTTAAGTCACAAAAGTAGAGGTATTTTAGGAGTTGATTATCTGCCTAATGACGATTTGAAAAGAGACGGCCTTAAAATTAACAAATATTACAACCAAAACCGTAAACATATCAAATGGCTACATAACACTCAGGTCACACCTCGTTTGTATACCAATGTTGATTATAACTATGTATCGGATATAGAGTATTTAAATGACTTTGGTTCCAGCCTTGGCCTGACCAGCACTACCCATATCAAGCGCTTATTTCAGGCTAGCTACAACCATAATAACTGGAGTCTGAATGGACGAGTAGAGTCCTATCAGACATTGGCTGATGTGGTAAAGCCTTATCAACGCTCGCCTGAAATATCATTCACAAGTTCGTTGCCAAACCAGTTCATAGGCCTTACCTATGCTTTGAAAGCAAGGTATGTCAAGTTTGATCACAAAACCAAGCTAAGAGGAAGGCGGATTGACATAGTACCTGCAGTCAGTCTGCCATTACGATGGGCGGCAGCATTTGTAAAACCGCGTGCTGCATTACATAGCACTTGGTATGAGTTAAATTATAAAGATGGCTCTGAGGTTAAGGGTGATCGAATGCCAACTAGAGCATTGCCATTGCTAAGTGTTGATAGTGGCTTGTTTTTTGAGCGTGACATCAATATTTGGGGTCAGGATTATATTCATACATTGGAACCTCGCGCTTTTTATCTTTATGTGCCTGAGCGCGATCAGCAGCATATACCTATTTTTGACACCAGTTTGCGTACTTTTAATATGGCGCAGTTGTTTTCTTATGACCGTTTTTCAGGCAATGACCGCATTGGCGATACTAATCAGGTGTCAATGGCGATAACATCGCGTATTGTTGACAGAAAAACAGGGCAGGAAAATTTCCGTTTTAGTGTAGGTCAAATTCAATACCTTAAAAATCGCAATGTTGCCTTACATAATAGTGGTAAAGATACCAGATCTCAGTCTGATATAGTCGCTGAAGCGGTATTATCACTTGGCAAAAAATGGAAAATTCGTAGCGAAATGCAATGGGACCCCTATCAGGGCTTAGCTAATATTTTAGCTGCCCAACTACGCTATCGGGGAGATAATAAATCAATTTTTAACATAACACATCGCTACCGCCGTGATCGCAAAGAGCAAATTGATTTATCTACCTATGTACCTTTTAACCATAAATGGAGTATGGTAGGGCGATGGTATTATTCAATGAAGGAAGATGAACACAACACGCTAGAATCGTTGCTTGGTATTCAATATGATAGCTGTTGCTGGGCAGCACGATTGGTTGGTAGCGATTATTATAATAAGACAGATAAAAAACTGGATTTTGGCATGTTTTTCCAGCTTGAACTAAGAGGTTTGGGTATTTTTGGTCAAAAGACAGATGAATTGCTGAAAGAAAGTATTCTTGGCTACTAAATTTATCTTAACGCTACACTCTATCTGGTTAGATAACCAGTTTATTGAGTGCAGCTAACCTAAATATGGACTGTTTTAGGGTTTATATTTTTTATGATTAAAATTGTATTGTTTGTTTTATTGCTACCCGGGCTTTTATGGGCTGAACCGCTTGATCGCATTATTGCTGTGGTCAATAACGAGGCTGTCCTTGCCAGCGATCTGAAGGAGATGAGCCGTACTGTCCGTCAAAGGTTAGCACAACGTAATGCGGCGATCCCCTCTGATGATATTTTGCAAACACAATTACTGGAGCGACTTATCATTCAGCGAATACAACTACAAAAAGCAAGTGAAATGGGCATACGTGTGGGTGACAATCACCTAAATGCAGTACTGAGCCAGATTGCAAAAAATAATAACTTAACGTTGCGCGAGTTCAGAGATATTTTGCAGAATGATGGTTTTGGTTTTGCTGACTTCAGAGAATCAGTTCGTAATGACATTATTGTTAATCGCTTGCAAAAAAGTCAGGTTGAAGACAAAATTTTTATTTCTGAGAGAGAAATTGATAATTTTCTAGCTACGCAGATTGCACAGGGTGGAGCTGAAGAAAATTATCATTTGCTGCATATACTGATAAGTCTGCCACCAGCCGCTTCGCCAGATGAGGTGCAAGCAGCAAAGCGTAAATTAATGAAAGTGCAATCATTATTACAGGATGGCATTGATTTTTCTGAAGCGGCAACAAGTTATTCAGACGGTCCAAACGCACTGGAAGGCGGTGATCTTGGTTGGCGTAAACGAGGGGAATTACCGAGCTTATTTACCAAAGTGGTGCCACAACTCGATATTTTGCAGGTAAGTGATGCGCTTCGTAGTAGTAGCGGGTTTCATTTAGTTAAGCTAGTTGATAAGAAAGCCGAAAAAACCAAATACATGGTAAAACAAACACTGGTCAGTCATATTCTGATACAGACAGATGAATTGAACACTGATAAGCAGATAGAAAATCGTCTGAATTCATTGCGAGAACGCATACTTTATGGCGAAGACTTTGCAGAGTTAGCGCGTGCACATTCTGATGATATTGCCTCGGCAATTGAGGGCGGAAGCTTAGACTGGGTTATTCCTGGTTCTATGGTGCCAGAGTTTGAAGAGAAAATGAATGCTTTAGAGCTAGGCGCTATTAGCGAAGTATTTAAAAGTCGTTTTGGTTGGCATTTGGTTAAAGTATATGACCGCCGTGAAAAAAATATGGCAAAAGAACTTAAAAGAATAGATGCCCGTAAGCAGATTCACCAACGAAAAATTGCTGAAGAATTGGCAAGCTGGTTACATCGCATACGTGATGAAGCCTATGTTGATTACCGCGATTGAATAACTGTCCGCGTATTGCATTAACAGCAGGCGAGCCAGCAGGGATAGGACCGGATCTTTGTGTGCAGATAGCATGCTATCAGCAGCATTGTGAATTGGTAGTCATTGCTGATCCGTCATTATTACAGCAGCGCGCTGATAGTCTGGGCATACCCATCAGTATGGAACCGGTCAATTTACATTGTCCGCCAGCACCACCCCCTGTGGGTACAATACGTTACCTGTCGGTTGATTTAGCGGTTGTCAGTGTAGCCGGCATTTTAGATAGTAGCAATGTCAATTATGTATTGAATATACTGCAAACGGCGCTGGATGGGTGTTTGACTGGTCAGTTTGATGCTGTGGTTACTGCACCAGTTAACAAAGCTATTATCAATCGAGCCAATATTGCGTTTACTGGTCATACCGAATTTTTAGCAGCTGGGTCAGGAGTCTGTAAAGTGGTGATGATGCTGGCAACACCGTCATTGCGCGTCGCCCTTGCCACAACACACTTACCTTTACATGCTGTCAGTAGTGCAATTAACCATGAGTCATTACGGCATAGTATAGAGATTATCCACCAGCATTTAATTCGTTATTTTGCTATAACAACCCCGCGTATCGCAGTATGTGGACTTAACCCTCATGCTGGAGAAAATGGTCATCTTGGGCTAGAAGAAATTGAAATAATAGCGCCTGTTATCAGGCAGTTCATAAACCAAGGTATTAGCGTTTCTGGTCCTTGGCCGGCTGATACATTGTTTGTTAAGGAAAAATTACAAAGTTTTGATGTTGTGCTTGCAATGTATCATGATCAGGGTTTACCAGTATTAAAGCATCAGGGATTTGGACAGGCAGTTAATATCACTTTGGGGTTGCCCTTTATTCGAACGTCAGTTGATCATGGCACAGCCCTTGATCTTGCTGGTACAGGTAAAGCAACAACCACAAGCTTGCAAATGGCGGTGGATATGGCTGTTATGATGACAAAAAACCGCCAGAGTTGATGAAAAAAACACGGCACTATCCGGTAGCAAAAAAACGTTTTAGTCAGAACTTTTTGCATGATGTGCATATTATCGCTGATATTATTGCAGTCATTGATCCAAAAAGTCATCAACATTTGGTGGAGATTGGGCCAGGTCGGGGTGCGCTAACATTGCCATTATCAACATTAAGTGGCGCATTAGATGCTATTGAGCTTGATTGTGATTTAGTGTATTTACTGCGACAGACAATGGCAAAATATGCACATGTGGCTATTCATCATGCTGATGCGCTTACGTTTGATTATAAAGCGCTGGTAGTGGTAGGGAGTGATCAAAAATTACGCATCGTTGGTAATTTGCCCTACAATATTACCACACCCTTATTATTCCATTTGCTAGCGCATGCTCGTCATATAGATGATATGTGTTTTATGTTGCAACGCGATGTAGTTGAGCGAATTTGCGCGCAACCGGGCACTAAAGCATATGGTAGATTAAGCATTATGGTGCAATATCAGTTTGAAGTGCTTAATTTATTTAATGTACCGCCTGCAGCATTTCATCCTGTACCCAAGATTGAGTCGGCCATTATTTATTTGCGTCCACGTGCTGAGTTTGTTAGCGATGTGCCTGTTGAGGCGATTAATAAAATTGTAATGCAGGCTTTTTCACAACGGCGCAAAACTGTTTCTAATGCACTGAAAAACGTAGTTTTTCAGGAAGATTTTTTTGCTAGCAATATTGATCCCAAACAACGCCCAGAGACAATCAGCATTAAGCAATATGCGATGCTTACCAAACGATGGCTAACAAAAGCAATGCGATGATACCATTATTTTTTACAATATATTTGTAAACTTAAGTGTGTTATAGCCTGATGCTGGCAATTATTTTTGCAACAAAAGACAATAAAGCACACAAATATCTTGACACCTTGTTTTTGCTGTAGTTAGATAAGTAAATAGGCTGGCGTCTAAGCGTTACCTATTATTATACCAATAATAACTTTAAGGAACAGACTATGAATAAATCTGAATTGATTGATGAAATTGCAAGAAACGCTGGTATTTCAAAAGCGAAGGCAGCATTGGCCATTGATGGTATGACAGGGGCGGTCACTAAAGCATTAAGTAGTGGTGATCAGGTAACGTTGGTCGGGTTTGGTACATTTTCTGTACGTGATCGCGCTGCGCGTACTGGTCGCAATCCTCGCACTGGTGATAAAATTCAAATTGCAGCAGCAAAAATACCCGCTTTCAAGGCTGGCAAGGTCCTCAAGGATGCTGTAAACTGAACCGCTTTTTGGGTGCTTAGCTCAGCTGGGAGAGCATCGCCCTTACAAGGCGAGGGTCGGGGGTTCGATCCCCTCAGCACCCACCAAGGAAAGTAAAAAATTGGAGCGGTAGTTCAGTTGGTTAGAATGCTGGCCTGTCACGCCGGAGGTCGCGGGTTCAAGTCCCGTCCGCTCCGCCAAGGATCATAAAAAGAGCGCATGGCTTTAGTCGTGCTGTGCGCATTTTCCTTTTCGCTGGTCGTTTAGATAATATCCGGGGATTTTTCTGCTATGTTGCATTTCATTCGTGAACATGCCAGAGGCTGGGTTGCATGGTTTATCGTTGGTTTAATCAGTATTCCGTTTGCGCTGTGGGGTGTTAATTCATACTTTGATGGGCCAGTAGATGTTGTTATTGCCAAAGTGAATGGCGAGACTATTACTCAGGCACAGTTTCAGCGCGAGTACCAGCTTTATCGTGATCGTTTACGTGAAGTCATGGGCGATGAGTTTGATCCTGTGCTGGTTGATAGTGCAGAGGTAAGACGACGTTTATTAGATAACCTGATTGAGAAAAAAATAATTGTTGCGGCTACCAATGAGTTAGGTCAGTATATCCCTGATGTTGATATTAATGACCTGATTCAGTCAACAGATGATTTTCAACGTGATGGTCAGTTTGAACTTGATTATTACAGAGCTATTCTAGCAGGGGCTGGCCTGACACCAACAGCCTATGAGTCACAATTACGGCACAATTTGCTAGTGCAGCAACTGCGCGACAATATCAAACAGACAGCATTAGTTACAGCAAAAACACTGAATAATATCATCAGGCTAGAAAGGCAAACACGCGATATAGCTTATGGCATTATTCCCGTTCAGCCTTATATTGATATGATTGTGGTCAGTGAGATGGATGCGCGGCAGTATTTTACGCAGCATAAAGATAACTATATGGCACCAGAGCAGATTTCTGTTGATTATATTGAACTGTCAGCTGAGGAATTGGCACAAGCTGTTGAAGTAGATGATACCTTACTGCAGCAGTTCTACCAGGATAATCAAGATCAATTTGTTGCCCCTCAGCAGCGCAAGGTTAGTCATATTTTAATTGAAGGTGAACAAGATAATGCATTGACACAATTAGCGGAAATAGCTTATAGACTTGAAGCTGGTGACTCATTTTCTGCGTTAGCCAGTCAATTTTCCGCTGATGTTGGTTCGGCTAACAATGGTGGTGACTTAGGTTGGTTACAGCGCGGTGATACTGATGCTGAATTTGAGCAAGCTGTGTTTGCGCTGACAGATATAGGCGCGGTAAGTGATCCAGTAAAAACAGAGTTCGGCTATCATCTGATAAAACTAACAGGTATCAAAGAATTAGATGCCAGATCATATCGTGATGTGCGTGCTGAAGTAGCAGCACTTTATCGTCGTCAGCAAGCTGAAGATATATTTTATGAGCAGGCAGATATACTAGCTGATTTGAGTTATGAAAATCCGGGCAGTCTGAACTTGGTTGCTACAGAACTGGGCGTTAAGATAAAAACATCTGAAGCTTTTACGCGTAAAGGCAGTGCTGATGGTATTGCTCAGCATCACCGAGTGGTAACTGCCGCATTTAGTGATGATGTATTGAATAATGATCTCAATAGCGAGGTTATCAATCTTAATGAATTACATTTGCTTGTGCTGCGTAAAAATAAATATACTCCCAGCCAGCAATTATCTTATGCCTCAATTGCCCCCACCATTAAAGCAAAATTACAGTTTGAGCGCGCGCGTGATAAAGCACGCGAACAAGGTGAAATGATGCTTGCCAGACTAGCGTCAGGCGAAGGCATTGATGCTGTATTTACTGAGGATAACTGGACTACTTTACAAACATACAGCCGAGCTAGTAACAATGTTGATAAACAACTATTGCAATATGCTTTTTCTGCCAAAAAACCAGTAGGTGACGGCAGTGTTTTCAGCGGATTTATTGCACAAAATGGTGACTATATCATTGTTGAATTGGCAGCAGTCAATGAGGGTGATCCTAATCAGATAACAGCAGAGTATCGTGATAACCTTAAATCTTATCTGATGCAGTATTATGGCGAAGGTGAGTGGCGTGCGCTAGTTGCTACGCTAAAGGCAGATGCTGATATTGATATAGTGACCAAGAACTTAATGTAAGTGTTGTCTCCAAGTATTATCAAAGCTCTGTAGCACCCACGATATTAAAGCCGCTGTCAACATAGGTAATTTCACCAGTAATGCCTGCTGCTAAATCTGAGCACATAAATGCAGCTACATTACCAACATCATGCGTAGTGACATTGCGACGTAATGGTGCAATGCGTTCACCTTGTGCCAGCTTTTTACCAAAATCAGCAATACCTGATGATGCTAGTGTTTTAATTGGACCAGCAGAAATAGCATTGACCCGTGTTCCCTCTGGGCCTAATGATAAAGCCATATAACGCACATTTGCTTCCAGACTTGCTTTGGCAATGCCCATCACATTGTAATGATCAATGGCACGCTCAGCCCCTAGATAACTTAATGTCAAAAGTGATCCATTGCAACCTGCCATCATATCGCGCCCTGCTTTAGCAAGCGCGGTAAAGCTATAGCTGCTGACATCATGGGCAATCGCAAACCCCTCGCGATTTATGCTATCAATATAGCTGCCCTGTAACTGCTCGCGCGGGGCAAAGGCAACAGCGTGGACAATACTGTCTAGACCATCCCAATGGCGGGATAAGGCTGCAAAAACATGATTAATCTCATCATCACTTCTTACATCACATGGAAATAACAATGCGTTGTCTGCGTTACATTCTTCAGCGATTTTTACCACACGCGGCTTTAATTTTTCAGTTTGATAGGTAAATGCAAGTTCAGCCCCTTCGCGCGCCATAGCAAGCGCAATGCCTGATGCAATTGATCTAGCGCTGGCAACACCGACAATCAGCACTCGTTTATCTTGTAAAAATCCCATACATGTGCTCCTGATAAAATTGGCAACAGACTATCTAAGTTACTCCAATTTAAGCCTTTACGGAAGGACAAGTTATCTGTAAGGCGTTTATAATTAGCGTAGGATGAATATTAAAAATTAGTTTAAGGATATGAACGACATCCGTTTTCCTGACAAGTTGATATTTAAACCGAAGGTGGCGCAAACTCAATCTATTCTCAGCAGATTTGTGATGCGCGCTATCGGCTATTGTTATATTGTGATGTTAATTTGTCTGTCTGGCTGTGATTTTGTCGCAGTCAACTCGCCGTATTCGGATGAGGATAACGCTATTGCAACCCTGTATAGTTCATTTTCATTAAGGCCAAAGCATCTTGATCCAGCGCGCTCATTCAGCGCCAATGAAGCGATCTTTACTGGGCAGATTTACGAACCTCCTTATCAATACCATTACTTAAAAAGACCCTACACGTTGATACCCTTAACTGCCCAATCATTACCAATAGTGCGCTATTTTGACAGCAATAATATTGAATTAACAGCAGACGATCAGGATAAAAATGTTGCCTATAGTATTTATCAGATTAGTATCAGCCCTGGCATCTTATACCAGCCGCATCCGGCATTTGTAAAAGATAGCAGCGATAAATACCGCTATCATCGGCTTGATGCTAATATGCTGGATAGTATTGATACTATTGCTGATTTTCCTGCGCTTGCTAGTCGCGAACTTGTCGCGGCAGATTATGTATACCAGATTAAACGCTTGGCCCATCCACAGATTCATTCACCCATTCTTGGGCTTATGAGTGAATACATAGTAGGTCTTGGCGATTATGCTGACAAACTGCGCGAGCAGCAATCAAAAGGCCAACCTATCAGTTTACGCAGCGCAAAGATTAAGGGTGTTAGCGTGATTGATCGCTATACTTATCAGATAAAAGTAATTGGCACATACCCGCAACTGCGTTACTGGCTGGCAATGCCTTTTTTTGCCCCCATTCCCTGGGAGGCTGATGTGTTTTATGCCCAATCAGGGTTAATAGCCAAAAATATCACCTTAGATTGGTTTCCTGTTGGCACCGGGCCCTATCAATTAACCGAAAATGATCCCAATCGCCGCATGGTATTAACCAAAAATCCTAACTATCACCCTGATTATTATCCACAGCAGGGCGAGTCAGCTGATGCTAAGCGGGGCTTATTGGCAGATAGTGGCAAGCGCTTGCCTTTCATAGATAGAATTGTGTTTACCTTAGAGAAAGAAAGTATTTCATACTGGAGCAAGTTTTTACAGGGTTATTATGATGTCAGCGGGATTAGCTCAGATAGTTTTGATAAGGCAATACGTGTTGGCAGCGGCGGTAAATTCAGTTTAAGTGATGAGATGAAAAAAAAGGGCATTGCCCTCAGCACATCAACGGATACCTCAACCTACTATATCGGCTTTAATATGCAGGATAGTATCGTCGGTGGCTATTCACCGGAGGCTAGGAAGTTACGTCAGGCTATTTCTATCGCTATTGATTATGAAGAGTTTATTTCTATTTTTTTAAATGGTCGCGGTGTACCCGCCCAGGGGCCAATTCCGCCGGGTATTTTTGGTTATCAAGCAGGGAGGCAGGGGATGAATGCCTATGTCTATGACTGGCAGCATAATAAACTTAAGCGTAAAAGTATTGTTGAGGCGCGCAAGCTTCTAGCTCAGGCCGGCTACCCTAATGGTCGTTCTGCTAAAACTGGCGATGCGCTGGTTATCTATTTTGATGTGCCCGCCAGTGGCCCTGATGCCAAAGCACGATTTGACTGGCTAAGAAAGCAATTGCAAAAATTAAGTATCCAGCTTGTTATTCGCAGTAGCGATTATAATCGTTTTCAGGATAAGGTACGCAACGGTCAAACCCAATTGTTTCAATGGGGCTGGCGGGCAGATTATCCTGATCCAGAAAACTTTTTCTTTTTACTTTATGGGCCTAACGGCAAGGCAATAAGTGGTGGTGAGAATGCCGTTAACTACAGCAACCCAGACTATGATCGCTTGTTTGATGAGATGCGTATAATGCCAGATGGTAACAGGCGCCAAAAGATTATTGATAAAATGCTCGTTATTTTAACCAAAGATGCGCCGTGGGTGTGGGGTTTTCATCCTACCCAGTTTTCTTTGTATCATGCGTGGAACAAAAACGTAAAACCGAATATGATGACCAATAATGCTCTGAAATATCGGCGGCTTGATGACAGCCAGCGTCAGCAGCTACAACAAGATTGGAATACACCAATCTTATGGCCCTTAGTTCTAATTATAATGGCGATTATTGCCTTAGCTTTACCTGCGTGGCTAATGTATCAAAATAAACAGCGGGCCAAGGGCGTTGTTAGCTAACATATGCAGCATAGCACAGGAGATTAAGTACCATAAGCAAGCATAATGATGATAGTAATACCCTACCAGTTAAGACTGGTAACAGGCAGCTATCTCCCAGTGCCAAGCAGCTAGCATCACGGGTAAGCGAGGATTTAACCGTACTGGCGCGCGCAACACAATTAATCAAGCCCGTGGATTTAACCTTAACTGAGTTGGATGTATCAGGCACAGCCTTAACCAAACTAGACCTATCGCCTTGCCCAAATCTAACAGAGTTGAATTGCGATGATGAGGTGGCGATAATAGAGGGGTAATCAACCATGAGTTTTGCTGATAGCAAATGGGTGTTGCTGGATACTGAAACTACCGGATTTGGCAAGTCGATTTATACGGTGGAGATTGCCGCGCAGAAAATGCGTGGCTAGCAGACACACAGCAAGCCATTTCAGCGGCTTTTGAACCAAAATGCTGATATTCCACCAGAGGCATCGCGGGTGCACATGGTTATACCCGCGAGATTTTGGATCGCGATGATCATCCTGCCACCTAAGTCTATGCCGACTTTGCGGATTATGTTAATCATCTGCTGTTGGTTGCTTATAACAACGCCTATGATCTTAATGATGTGTTGTTACCTGAATGGCAACGCTTAAACATAGCGCCAATAGGCAGCATTGGTTTTTGTGCGTTAGCCTTGGCACGTCGTCTGCTTGATCCGTCGCCTGCTGGTAATTGTAAATTGCAGACTTTGCGTCAGTTTTACCGCTTACCTGATCAGGCTGCTCATACCGCGCTGGGTGATGTGAAAACGGTTATTGACTTATTGCAGCAAGTATTACAGCCCTTAACTGAAGTGCGCCAGCTTGATATCTAGCAAGCTATCTGTGATTTTTACCAAAGTGAATGGCACCCAAGCAAGATTCCGTTTGGTAAATGTAAGGGGCGCCATTTTTGTGATGCGCTTAACGATGATGATTTACGAGACTGGCTGGTATGGCTGGCACAATCGCCACGTGAGCAAAGTTAGGCAATGGGTAACTGGTACCTGACAAAATTACTAGAAGCGCGCCCACCAAAACATGGTAATGCTGTCACAGCAAGTGGCACAGATGTAACTGTGTTTGGCGAGGCGCGTTTAACTGAAATTAAAAGTTTGATTGCTGCCTGCCGCTCACGACTGGCGGAGATAGAGTTTGAATATACGCAGGAAAAAAGCGCGGTAGATAACTTACAAGCGCAGTGTTTTTGCGCCTGCAAAAGGCTTACTACCAGCATGATGAACTGATACAGGTGGTGGCATATCGCCAGCATTATTTAAGTTTGATGATACAAGGTGAAGATAGTCTTGAATCGTTGACTGAAGATTTTATTAAGCAGCAAAGCCAAACCCAATCTGATTATGAAGAGGCTGAAGGCAAGGCAAAAGCGAAGATTAAAATCTTAAGTGAAGATGACCAGCAGGCATTAAAAGTAATTTGGAAAAAGTTGGTGCATTTGTTTCATCCTGATCGTCATAATCAAGATCCAGAAAAGCGTGAGGTGTATGAAAGGCTGACTGCTAAAATCAATATTCTGCGTGATGACGGTGATTTGGCAACCCTAAAGGAGATTGCCACTGATCCCGATCTTTAATTAAAAAGCAGGGCTGGGCTACAATTGATACCAGTGATGCGTTAGGCCTTAATGAGTTAGAAGCGCTTTATCAGCACCTTCAGGCAATGATATTAAATCACATAGAGATGCTGGATAATCTAAAACAAAGTGCTGATTATGAGCTTTTAACCCTGTACCGAAAAAACCCAGCTACTATTGATGAGGTGGTGGATGCTCAGGATAAGAAGCTACAGGTTAAAGTAGCTAACTTACAGCAACAGGCGGATAAACTTTTGCTGACATAACTGCGCTTGATCCTGTGCTGCTACTAATCTTAAGTCGGTTTAATTTGTTTGTGCACCATTGTGCGCCTTACATTTTTAAGTTTTTACATTTTTTTAGCACGCATAGTAAAATGACCTGTCAAAGCAGGGTGGTGGGTGCAGAAATAATCAGTAGATTCTGCATCAAGTGTGGAATGACGGAATTGGTGCAACAATGACAGGAGCACTAAGGGGTATCAGATGAATAAAATAATTAACTTTATGCAGTTAGTGGCAGTATTTTTGTTGCTGGCGGCAACCAACAGCTATGCCGATCAATGGGTGATTGACAGGCAATCATCACAGCTTAATTTTATTAC
The DNA here is from genome assembly GCA_965199725.1 of Methylophagaceae bacterium. Lineage (GTDB taxonomy): Bacteria > Pseudomonadota > Gammaproteobacteria > Nitrosococcales > Methylophagaceae. The sequence goes on along the minus strand of OZ241321.1, from coordinate 329,625 downwards.
CATCAAGCAAGCACAATTTGTTGAACTAAATCAGTTTAATTATTTTAAGGGCGGACTGAATGCAAAAGGCCAATTTAATCTTACGATTGATCTTGCCAGCGTTGATACCAAGGTTGCCCTGCGTGATGACAGGATTCGGCGATTTTTATTTCAGGTTGACAAATTTGCATCAGCATCGCTAACTGCTAATTTTGATAAAAAAATGATAGATATGTTAATGCCGGGTGAACATATCAGTTTAGCTGTTGAGGCCACTTTATCTTTACATGATGAACAGGAAGTGATGGGTATTGACGTGCTGATAATCAAATTAACTGACACTAAACTCGTGGCTGTTAGCACAGAGCCAGTGATGGTTCATGCCGCTGATTTTTCTTTACTGAACGGCATTGAGAAATTGCGTACTTTAGTACAGCTTAACAGCATCACCCATACTGTGCCAGTGACTTTTTATCTGGTGTTAAATGCGGCAAAATAAGAGCTAACGTTAATGGAAAAATTATCTGTAGTGCGCGGCATTGTTATTCCGCTAGATCGGGCTAATGTGGATACAGATGCTATCATCCCGAAACAATTTCTAAAATCTATAAAACGTAGCGGATTTGGGCCTAATTTATTTGATGAATGGCGTTATTTAGATGCTGGTGAGCCGGGCAAAGCGTGTACTGATAGACCGCTTAATGAGACATTTGTGTTAAATCAGCCGCGCTATTATGGCGGCTCAATATTGCTTACGCGGGAGAATTTTGGTTGTGGTTCTAGCCGTGAACATGCTGTGTGGGCGTTGTTAGATTTCGGTATTCGCGTTATTATTGCGCCAAGTTTTGCCGATATCTTTTTTAATAATACCAGCAAAAATGGTGTTTTAGCGATTACGTTAGCCAAAGATAAAATTGATATGTTGTTTGCTGATGTTCGCCAGCATGTTGGTTATCAGCTAACGGTTGATCTAGAAAAGCAGACAATCAGCCTGCCTGCTGGTGAGGTGATGGCCTTTAACATTGATCCATTCAAGAAGGATTGTTTATTAAACGGCCTAGATGATATCGCCTTAACCATGGAGCATACTGCTGAAATTAATGCCTATGAACAAAAACGCCAGCGGCAGTTTCCCTGGCTTTTTTCCTCAAAAGTAGATTAAACAATATGACAAAAAAAATAGCTGTATTACCGGGTGATGGTATTGGGCCAGAAGTTGTCGCTGAAGCGGTCAAGGTGCTTAAGGCGCTGGCAAAAGATGAGGCTGCCTTTGATCTTGACTATGGGCTGATTGGCGGCGCAGCAATTGATGAAACTGGTACGCCATTACCAGATGAAACAATCAACATGGCACAGGCGGCAGATGCAATTTTGCTGGGGGCTGTTGGCGGTCAAAAGTGGGAGTCTCTGGATATAAACGTTCGCCCAGAAAAAGGCCTGTTAGGTATCCGCAGCCAGCTTAATTTGTTTGCTAATCTGCGGCCAGCAATCTTGCATCCACAACTGACTGATGCGTCAACATTAAAATCACAGGTGGTAGCTGGATTAGATTTGATGATTGTACGTGAGCTGACAGGCGGCATTTATTTTGGTCAGCCACGCGGTATTCGCATTTTAGCGGGTGGCGAAAAAGAAGGGTTTAATACCTTGGCTTATAAAGAAAGCGAAGTGAGAAGGGTTGGTAAAATTGCTTTTGAGCTTGCACGCAAAAGGCAAGGACGATTATGCTCGGTTGATAAGGCAAACGTATTGGAATCTACTGAAATTTGGCGAGCAACAATGAATGATTTAACTGATTGCTACCCTGATGTGGATTTGCAGCATATGTATGTTGATAATGCGGCTATGCAGTTAGTGCGCGCGCCTAAACAATTTGATGTGATAGTGACGACCAATCTATTTGGTGATATTTTGTCGGATTGTGCTTCAATGTTGACTGGTTCAATCGGAATGTTGCCGTCAGCATCGCTGGATGAAAATAGTAAAGGTATGTATGAACCGATTCATGGGTCTGCGCCTGATATTGCTGGGCAAAATATTGCCAATCCGTTAGCCACCATTTTATCGGTTGCCATGATGCTCCGCTATACGCTGGATGAGCCAGCTATGGCTGACCGTATTGATAATGCTATCAGTAATGTGCTTGACGATGGGCTTGCTACAGCAGATATTTATTCGCCAGGTATGACTAAAGTGGGTACCTGCGATATAGGTGATGCCGTTGCTGCTGCTTTATGATTTTTCATGTTGGGTGAATAATTGAATAAACAAGTTAATGTGGCTGTAGTCGGTGCAACAGGCGCTGTTGGTGAAGTTATGCTGGCCAGTTTACATAAGCGACAATTCCCTATTGGTCATATCTATGCTCTAGCGAGTGAACATTCGGCTGGTAACACGGTCAGTTTTGGCAATAAATCACTCATCGTTGAAGACCTAGCTTCCTTTGATTTTAGTAAAGTGCAGATTGGTTTATTTTCAGCAGGCGCCAGCGTGTCCAAGATATACGCACCTATTGCCGCTGATGCTGGCTGCATTGTTATTGATAATACTTCTGCATTTCGCTATGATGATGATATACCGTTGATTGTGCCAGAAGTTAATGCGCATGCCATAGCTGACTATAGCAATACTGGTATTATCGCCAACCCAAATTGCTCAACCATACAAATGGTTGTAGCGCTGAAGCCTATTTATGATGCAGTGGGTATTGTCAGGATTAATGTTGCTACTTATCAAGCTGTGTCTGGAAGCGGCAAGTCTGCAGTAGATGAACTGGTCAGACAAACGACCGCGCTATTAAATGGTCGCCCGCTTGAAGCTAACGTTTATCCCAAACAGATTGCTTTTAATGTGTTGCCTCATATTGATAAGTTTGCAGACAATGGTTACACTTGGGAAGAGATGAAAATGGTGCGAGAAACTAAAAAAATTATGGGGGATGATACGATCTCTATTAACCCAACGGCAGTTAGAGTGCCAGTTTTTTATGGGCATTCAGAAGCCATTCATCTTGAAACACGTGAAAAATTACTGGCAAGTGACGCAAGGAACTTGTTGGCATCTTCTCAGGGTATTGCTATAGTGGACGACCATGTTGATGGTGGCTACCCAACCGCTGTGACTGATGGATCTGGCACTGATTCTGTTTATATTGGTCGGATTCGTGAGGATATTTCTCATCCTAATGGTTTGAACTTCTGGGTGGTTGCTGATAATCTACGCAAAGGGGCGGCATTGAATAGCATACAAATTGCTGAAAAATTAATTGAAAAGTATTTATAAAAAAGTGTTGTTTGGTAGCTTATGAATAGTGTATGGGGGTAGGGGTTAAGTGAAATCCTTTATTAGTGTTTGTCTTGTTGCAATCTCTTTAAGTATAATAGCTCCCGCTCAGGTTCATGCCTTTGGTCTGGGGAAAATAGAATTATCATCCTTCCTTAACGAGCCACTCAGGGCAGAAATTCCAGTCTTTGCCTTATCTGAAGGTGACATCAAAAATCTTCAAATCACATTAGCGTCTAATGAAGAATTTGAAAGAGCGGGATTGGAGCGTAGCTATTTGATGACTCAGCTCATCTTTGAGGTCATTCAAGTAAACAATCAGGTAAAAATCTTGATTAAATCTGAACAATCAATCAGAGAACCATTTCTTGGCTTTTTAATCAGTGCAACAACAGGTGGTGGGGGCCGATTAATACGTGAGTATGCCTTATTGCTAGATCCGCCGAAAAATTTATTTGTCAGAGCGGAGCCGTCAGTAGAGACTGAACCCGTATTAATAGAAATTGCTCCTACGGCCAACATAGATGAAATACCTGCTACCAGCAGTATTGAAGATCGGTTAGTTGAAGTTCAGCCTGAGCGCGATAACTACAGGGTAATCGCTAAGGGCGATACCCTTTGGGAAATTGCGCTGGAAACTCGACCAGACAGATCTGTCTCTCCGCAACAAATGATGATGGCGCTGTTACAGAAAAACCCAGGCGCATTCTTAAACGACAATATTAATGGTCTACGTATTGCTGCTAGGTTATCAGTACCTGATTCTGATGCTATCAATCAGTTATCAAAACAACAAGCTATTGCTGCAGTAGCAGAACAAAATGACTTGTGGCAAAACCGTGGCAGCAAACAGACACTTGCGGAAACCGATGATTTTGCAGATTCAGAGTTTCTTCTTACACCAACAGAGGGCCTTGATCAGGGCGAACAGCAATCTGATATGTTGCAGGAAGTGACTACCGAAGATGATGGTCCCCGGCTGACGCTTGAAATGCCTGACGATGTTTTAGTGCAAGATGGTGAGTTGGAAGAGGGTGATTTATCTTTAATGGGCGATAGCGATGTTAGCACGTTAAGTGAGCAGTTGACATTATCACAACAAACGATTGAAGGACAAGTACAGGAAAATATTGATCTCAAGGCGCAGATGGAAGCCATGGAAGAGCAAATCCAGACATTAAATCGGGCAATATCGTTAAAAGATAATGACTTGGCAAGAATGCAGGCAGTGTTGGAAGAGCAAGGGATAGAAGAAATAGATGGTATGGATACTGCTGATGATTCAGGCCAAAATCAGCTGGCCGGTGGTATTACATCGTTTTTGGCTGAAAATAAAGTAACAGTATTATCAATCGGGCTGTTGCTTATCATGGTTCTGTGGCTGGCATTACGCCGACTCGGATCCTCAGGAGGAGATGATCACAGCATGTCTACTTTTGAGGACAATATTGGTGAACATGGTGTTAGATCTTTGGCTGTTGCTGACAATTATATAGATAAAGATGACTTAACCAGTGCAAAACGTGTGCTAGAAGAGGCTCATGTTAAATATCCATCAGATATGCAGGTGTTGCGGAAACTGTTTTTTGTGTTATACAGCCAGCAGCAGGTAAAGCGGTTTGTTAGTCTGGCAAGGCAAATTGATCTAGATGAAGAGTCGCCGCTATGGTCAGATGTCAGTGAGTGGGGCCGCAATCTGGTGCCGGATAACCCATTATTCGGAGTAGGTCAGCCGGAAAATGCAAGTCAGCAAGCTGATATAGTAGATGTCGTTGAGGAACAAGTCAATGATGATCCATCATTGCAGGATAATTTGAGTGAAGATGCAACTGATGATACTGAGACCTATCAAGCTAACGTGTTAGCACTTGGGACTGATAATGATCAGCCGGAAAAGGCAAGTCAGGGATCTGATACAGTAGATATCGCTCCTAATGATGACGACGATGACATACTAGCCTTTGAACCATCACCACTTGCTGACAATAATGATGCGCAGGAACTATCACAGGTTGATGTAGAGAATGCTGATGGTATCGCTCCTAATGATGACGACGATGACATACTAGCCTTTGAACCATCACCACTTGCTGACAATAATGATGCGCAGCAAGCGCCCGCTTCCAATGATACTGACGATTCTTCAGATGAAGATTCTGCTAATAAGTCAGATGATGCGGAATTGACTATGGCCAGCATTGATGATGAGCAGGTTGACACTATTGATGAGAACGAAACCAAATTAGATCTTGCCAAAGCTTATATTGATATTGGCGATACAGATGGCGCTCGGGTTATTCTGGAAGAAGTAGTTAAAGAGGGCAATGATGAGCAGAAAGCGAGTGCTCAGTCTTTATTAGATCTCTTATCCTGATATTTAAGTGGAACCAAGCCCGGTGAGGGTAGCCCTAGGTGTTGAGTATGATGGAACCAAGTTTTCAGGTTGGCAGGCGCAGCCCTCTCATCGGACAGTCCAGGGATGCCTTGACAAAGCATTAGCTAAAGTGGCTGACCATAGTGTGAAAACAGTGGCTGCTGGGCGTACTGATGCTGGCGTACATGCATTGCAGCAGGTTGTACATTTTGTTACAACAGCGGGGCGCAGTGAACGAAACTGGATATTAGGCCTTAATACTAACCTGCCACAAGATGTCAACGTTATCTGGGCAAAGCAGGTTGATGATGATTTTAGTGCGCGCTTCTCAGCAACAAGCCGGCGTTATCGTTATATTATTTTCAATCGCTCGGGTCGTTCGGCGATTCACAAAGATCGTATGTGGTGGTGGTTTAATTCGCTTGATGAACGGGCAATGCAAGGTGCTGCAGATTTGTTGATAGGATGTCATGACTTTTCCGCATTCCGTTCTAAATTATGCCAAGCGCGTAGCCCGGTTAAAACCATTAGTGATATTCAAGTAACGCGATATGGTGACTGTATTGCCATTGATGTTAATGCCCCCTCTTTTTTGTATCGTATGATCAGAAATATAGTCGGTGTTTTAGTAGCTATTGGTGAGGGCAGCAAACCCATTATATGGGCTCGTCAGGTTTTGGATAGTGGCGACAGATCTCAAGGTGGCATGACTGCCGCGCCACAAGGGTTATATTTTATTCATGCTGAATACCCAGCACGATACACATTACCAACGGTGTCAGCTTTTCCGATAGTTTGGTAAACTGCATTTGTATTTTTTGGCAATACGATGAGAACACGGGTAAAAATTTGTGGCATTACTCGCAGGCAAGATGCAGAATACATTGCTAGAATGGGGATTGATGCACTAGGTTTGGTATTTTACTCACCCAGTCCGCGTGCAGTTAATATTGCCCAGGCACAGACAGTTATTGATCATTTACCGCCTTTTGTCAGCGTGATCGCGCTTTTTGCTAATGCGCAGGCAGCAGAAATAAAGACTTGTTTGCGTGCCTTATCTATTGATATGTTACAGTTTCATGGTGATGAATCAGCAGCCTATTGCGAACAATTTAATAAGCCTTATATTAAAGCTGTCAGAATGAAAGATGATGTTGATCTTATAGATGCAGCAACATGTTATGCGTCAGCATCAGCAATATTGCTGGATAGTTATCAACCAAATATACCCGGAGGGACTGGTCAGGTATTTGATTGGTCACTCATTAACAAAATTGATAAGCCAATTATTCTTGCCGGAGGCCTGAATGCTGCTAATGTAGCAATGGCAATTAGTCAGGTATGCCCTTATGCTGTTGATGTCAGCGGCGGCGTTGAAAAATCTAAGGGTATCAAAGACCCAGAAAAAATAAGTGCGTTCATGCAGGAGGTGGGCCGTGGCTAAAAAAAGTTATTATGATAATTACCCTGATGAGCGGGGCCACTTTGGTCAGTTTGGTGGGCGATTTGTCGGTGAGACATTGATGGAAGGACTGTATGCCCTTGAGTCAGCCTATAATCGTTATAAGGATGATGTACATTTTCAAGCTGATATGGCTAAGGATTTAGCTGATTTTGTTGGCCGGCCTTCACCGCTTTACCACGCAGACAGCTGGAGCAAACAACTAAATGGTGCCCAGATTTATCTTAAACGCGAAGATTTAAACCATACTGGGTCGCATAAAATAAACAATACTGTTGGTCAGGTACTGCTGGCCAAGCACATGAACAAAAAGCGTATTATTGCTGAAACGGGCGCAGGTCAGCATGGCGTAGCTACTGCAACTGTTGCTACACGTTTAGGTATGGAATGTGTCATTTACATGGGTGCTGAGGATGTTGAACGTCAGGCAATGAATGTGTATAGGATGAAATTGCTTGGTGCATCAGTAGTTGCTGTTAAGTCTGGTTCTCGTACGTTAAAAGATGCGCTAAACGAGGCATTACGTGACTGGGTGACCAATATTGATGATACTTTTTATATTATTGGTACAGTGGCGGGCCCGCATCCTTACCCAGAAATGGTCAGAGATTTTCAGACTGTCATCGGTCAGGAAGCGCGCAGACAAATATTGGAGAATGCAGGCAGACTGCCTGACGCGCTTGTTGCCTGTATTGGTGGTGGTTCAAACGGAATTGGTTTATTTTATCCTTTTATTGCCGATGAATCAGTAGCGATGTATGGCGTTGAAGGTGCTGGCTATGGTATAGAAACTGGCAAGCATGCGGCACCATTATCTGCTGGAACACCTGGGGTGCTTCATGGTAATCGTACTTACTTGATGCAGAATGAATATGGTCAGATCACTGAAGCACATTCTATATCAGCAGGCTTAGATTATCCTGGTGTTGGCCCTGAGCATGCCTGGTTAAAAGAACTGGGGCGGGTACAATATGTATCTGCAACTGATAGGGAAGCGTTGCACGCGTTTAACGATTTAACAACAATGGAAGGTATTATACCTGCTTTAGAGACAAGCCATGCGTTAGCGTATGTCAGTAAGTTGGCACCAGCACTGTCACCTGAACAGATTATATTAGTTAATTTATCGGGGCGGGGCGATAAAGATATGCATACTGTGGCAGCGATATCAGAACAGGGCTTTTTATCTTGAGGAATAGTGTAAGTGAGCCGTATTGGTCAGCGTTTTGCTCAATTAAAAACCGATAATCGCACAGCTCTTGTGCCCTATATCACCGCAGGCGATCCTGTGCCATGGGTTACTGTGCCTATGTTACATGGATTAGTTAATGCAGGTGCTGACATTATTGAACTGGGTATTCCTTTTTCTGATCCAAGCGTTGATGGCCCGGTCATTCAAAGAGCCTGCGAGCGTGCGTTAAAACATAATGTCACTATCCATAATGTATTAGCTATGGTAGAGCAGTTTAGAGAAAAGGATACAGATACCCCTGTTGTATTGATGGGCTATGCCAACCCAATAGAGATAATGGATTACTGTGTATTTGCAAAGCAGGCGCAGCAAGCAGGTGTAGATGGTATCTTAGTAGTGGATATGCCTCCGGAAGAGTCAGATGCGTTGTTGACAATTATGGATAATCATGAGATAGATGTCATTTTTTTAGTATCGCCTGCTACATCGACCAGCCGAATGGGCAGCATTGCAAAATATGCGCGAGGGTTTATTTATTATGTGTCCGTTAAGGGCGTAACCGGTGCCACAACTTTAGATTTGGGTGATGTGGCAAGCAGATTGACCTTACTTAAAAGCCATACAACGCTGCCATTAGGTGTAGGTTTTGGTATCCGTGATGCCAATTCTGCTGCTGTTATCTCCGATGTTGCAGATGCAGTTGTAGTGGGTAGTGCGCTGGTGCAATGTATTGAAGAAAACAGTGACAAGACAGAAAAACTATCTGTTATCGTTGGTAATTTTTTAGCGGGCATGCGCCATGCCATTAATGTGCGCGATACAGCAAGATTAACAAAATGAGTTATATGGTCAGGTGATAGTTGATGAGTTGGTTCACAAAATTAATTCCGTCTAAAATTCGTACTACAGTTCGCAATAAATCAATGCCGGAAGGCTTATGGTGTAAATGTTCTGCTTGTGATAATGTGCTTTATCGTGCTGATCTGGAGCGTAATTTGTATGTTTGTCCTAAATGCAATCATCATCATCGCATCAATGCCCGCGTGCGATTAGCGACTTTTTTGGATGAGGAGGACAGGCAGGAAATTGCTGCCGAATTAAAACCCGTTGATACTCTGAAATTTAAAGACAGTAAAAAATATCAGGAACGTATTCAGCAAGCGCAAAAAAAAACAGGAGAAAAGGATGCGTTACTGGCAATGGAAGGGATGCTCAAAGGCATACCTCTCGTTGCTGTTTCTTTTGATTTTAGTTTCATGGGCGGTTCAATGGGGGCAGTTGTTGGTGAAAAATTTGTCCGTGCTGCGAAGCGGGCATTGAATAAGAAAATCCCGTTGATTTGTTTTTCTGCAAGTGGTGGTGCGCGTATGCAGGAAGGTTTATTTTCGTTAATGCAGATGGCTAAAACTAGTACTATTTTGGCGCAACTAAGCAAGGCGGGCATACCATTTATTTCAGTTATGACTGATCCTACTATGGGCGGTGTGTCAGCAAGTTTGGCTATGCTGGGTGATATTAATGTTGCTGAACCCAAAGCATTGATTGGTTTTGCTGGTCCACGCGTTATTGAGCAAACAGTAAGAGAGTCGTTACCCGAAGGTTTTCAGCGTAGTGAATTTCTGCTTGAGCATGGTGCAATAGACGCTATCATTGATCGTCAACAAATGCGTGACAGGTTGGCTAGTGTATTGGCAATGCTGCAGCAGCATACACTCAACTGACCATGCGCTTTCAAACCCTACCACAGTGGCTTAAGTGGCAGGAGAATTTACATACTAAAGAAATAGATCCCGGCCTTGAACGTGTTAGATCTGTCTGGCACAGACTGAGGTATAGTGTTGATTTGCCTTTTACTGTTGTTACCGTTGCCGGTACCAATGGCAAAGGCTCATCAGTCGCTATGCTTGAATCTATTCTGCGAGCAGCAGGCTACCAGACAGGAATGTATACATCGCCCCATTTACTAAGCTATAACGAGCGCATTTGTGTTAATGGGCTGCCAAGTTCTGATAGCTTGATTTGTGAGACGTTCGGTCGCATTGATCATGCAAGATACGATACTTCTCTGACTTATTTTGAATTTGCCACGCTGGCAGCAGTGGATATTTTTTGTCAGAACAATATAGATATTGCTATTTTAGAAGTTGGCATGGGGGGGCGATTAGATGCGGTTAATATATTTGATGCAGATATTGCTCTTATCACATCAATTAGCCTTGATCATACCCTATGGCTAGGTAATTCGCGTGAGCTGATTGCCTATGAGAAGGCTGGTATTATTCGGTCAGGTAAGCCGGTCGTATGTTCAGAGTCTGCTCCACCAGGTAATGTATTAAATTATGCACGCTTGTTACAGTCACCTGTTTACATGGCAGGCGCTGATTTTAGCTATATTCCACAACATGATGCCTGGATCTGGTCATCAGCTAAAGGGTATAATTTAGATTTGCCGCTTCCAGCGCTTGTTGGCGCATACCAGTTACAAAATGCAGCGGCAGTATTGCAGGTTGTTGACTTATTGAATGGCGGCTACACAATTACAACAGATGCCATTAAAGCAGGGCTGTTAACGGTTCAGCTTGCTGGTCGTTTTCAACAGATAGCGGGTATAGTAGATCATATTTTTGATGTTACTCATAATCAGCAGGGTGCTGAAAATTTGGCCAGTCTATTGACAGAAAGACCAGTGAAAGGCTTTACAATTGCTGTGATGGCTATGCTGGAAGGTAAAGATGTAACAGCAATAGCATCAGCTTTAGAGGATAGCATTGATCTTTGGTGTGTAGCAAGCTTGCCATCGCCTCGTGGCATCAATGCAAAAGATTTGGCTAAACGCTTGCAAAAGGTGATAAGCCAGAACAAAATAAGCCGATATCAAACGGTAACGCATGCTTATGATGATGCCAAAAGCCATGCTATTCAAGGTGACAGATTGTTGATATTTGGTTCATTTTTAACGGTTCAGGAAGTATTGATGTCAGATAGTTTTCAAGCAAATATGGCTAAATGTGCCACAGATAATGCCGAATGACTTTTTAACAGCGTTTGAATAGTAAATCTCGAACCTCGTGGCCTAGCCTCTGGCCACGTTGCTCAAACTTAGTAATAGGACGGTAGTTTGGTCTTGAAATATAATCAGCTCTTTTGGCGCAATTGATAAATTGATTGTTACTGGCAAAATCTGCCAGCATCTGCTCAGCATAATGCTGCCAGTCAGTTGCTATATGAACGTAACCGCCTGATCTTATCTTGCGGGCGATTAGTCTTATAAAGGGTGGCTGAATGATACGGCGCTTGTGATGACGTTTTTTGTGCCACGGATCAGGAAAGTAAATGTGTAGCCGATCTATTGCGTGGTTAGCTATATTAGCATTAAGCAGCTTAACAGCATCAGTACAGGCTACTCTTACATTAGTCAAACCAAGCTGTTCTATTTGTCTGAGCAATTGACCAATACCAGGCAGATAAACTTCAATACCAATGAAATTGTTTTCAGGTTGCCTAGTAGCCATTTCTATTAATGATTTACCGTTACCAAACCCGATTTCAAGTACGGTTGGTGCATGACGCTGAAATAATAGCACCAAATCAATCAGAGCATCCTGCTCAGTAAGACCAAATTGTGACCATAAGCTATCAATTGCATGTTGTTGGCTCGGCGTCAGTCTTCCTCCGCGCCTGACAAAACTGCGTACTTTTCGCAAAGATTTATCTTGGATTTTTGTCACCATTGCCCTAAAATAATCATTAATATTAGCTGCCGATCATAAAGTATCAATTACGCCTATGTCATCATGTTGCCCGCAAAATCAGCCAGTCAAAAAATCGCGACCAGATGTATTGTTTTTATCTACAGCAATGCTAGTAGCTATTGGGTATATTTTGAATTTACTGGCGAGCACTTATAACATTCAATTAGTATTAGTGCTGGCAGAAATGTCAGCAGCAGTGCGTCAATTAATGGATAGCATGTGGATAGGATTGGCGCTAGGTATTTTCTTTGTTGGCATATTGGGGCGGGTACCGCGAGAATTTGTAACATCACTATTGGGCAAAGGGGACAGTGTTGGTGGCATCATGCGTGCTACATGTGCTGGTGTATTATTGGACTTATGTTCTCATGGCATATTACTAGTAGCAATGCGCTTATATCAGCGTGGAGCCAGCTTAGCTCAGGTGGTCGCTTTTTTAATTGCTAGCCCTTGGAACTCATTATCATTAACCGTTATTTTAATTGCGTTGATTGGCTGGCAGTGGACAGCATTGTTTATCGTATGTTCAATGTTGATTGGCATGGTGACCGGTTTACTGTTTGCTTGGTTAGTAAAAACAGGCAGATTGCCTGACAATCCAAATATCGTAGCAATGGATAATTTTCATATATGGTCAGAGGCAAAAAAGCGCTGGCAGGCGACTAGACTGAACCTTAGCTGGTGGTTAGTCATGTTATGGGAGGGCATCAGAGATTCACGAATGATTGTGCGCTGGTTATTACTTGGTGTATTACTTGCAGCTGCTATTCGTACCTTTATGCCACTTGATATTTTTAGCACTTATTTTGGCTCAACGCTTGCTGGTTTAGGGTTAACGTTAGTCATTGCCACAATTTTAGAAATCTGCTCGGAAGGATCAACACCTATCGCAGCCGATTTAGTTATCCGTGCACAGGCGCCAGGTAATGGGTTTGCGTTCTTGATGGCAGGGGTAGCAACAGACTATACTGAAATTATGTCATTACGCGAAACAACCAAATCATGGAGAATCGCTTTATTTTTACCCTTGGTTACTTTGCCGCAAGTTGTTTTGTTGGCGTGGATTATGAATATATTCACCGGTTAAATAGCACAAATTGACCGCTTGCGGTACAATTTTGGGTAACTTCTATTGAGGTAAACATGGTTCATTCAGTATTAGACGCTGTCACTAATGACATTATTACTCGTAGTAGAAAGAGTCGTGAACAATATCTGGCAAAAATTGATGCAGCGATAATGGATATTCCTCATCGGGCTCAACTCAGTTGCGGTAATTTAGCACACGGTTTTGCCGCTTTTTCTGCCACGGATAAAGCAGATTTAGCTGCCGATATTAAGGCCAATATAGCCATTATTTCTGCATATAATGACATGCTATCAGCCCACCAGCCTTATAAGAGCTATCCGGATATTATCAAGGCTGCTGCTGTTAGCTGTAGTGGTGTAGCACAATTTGCTGGTGGCGTGCCTGCTATGTGTGATGGCATCACCCAAGGTCAGCCTGGTATGGAGTTGTCACTGTTTAGTCGCGATGTTATTGCTATGTCGGCTGCTGTTGGTTTGAGCCACAATATGTTTGATGGTGCATTATTTTTGGGTATTTGCGATAAAATTGTGCCTGGCCTTTTGATTGCTGCGTTAAGCTTTGGTCACTTGCCGGCAGTGTTCGTGCCTGGTGGCCCCATGCCAAGTGGTTTAGCTAACAAAGAAAAAGTGCGCATCCGTCAGCTATATGCTGAGGGTAAAGTAGGTCGTGATGCGCTGTTAAAAGCAGAATCAGAGTCATATCATAGCCCTGGTACCTGTACATTTTATGGTACAGCAAACAGCAATCAGATGATGGTGGAAATAATGGGTCTGCATCTGCCAGGAAGCTCATTTGTTAATCCAAATACACCATTACGTGATGCGTTAACTGCACAAGCTACCAAACAGGTGCTTAACTATACTGCCTTGGGTAATGATTTCCGCCCTATTGGCTACATGGTTGATGAAAAAGCGATTGTGAATGCCATTATTGGGTTAATGGCAACCGGCGGTTCTACCAACCATACTATCCATTTAATCGCCATTGCCAGAGCAGCAGGGATTATTATTAACTGGGATGATTTTGATAAAGTTACCAGAGTCATTCCGCTACTTGCGCGCGTTTATCCCAATGGCGAAGCTGATATTAATCACTTTCAGGCGGCTGGTGGTATGAGTGTATTGATAAGAGAGCTGTTAAGTCACGATTTACTACATGAAGACATTATGACAGTTGCTAAAGTGAAGGGTATGAGTAGCTACACGCAGGAACCAAAACTAATTGATGGCAAGCTCATCTGGCAGGAAGGACCTGACAAGCCATTGGATGATAAGGTTATTGCGACAATCAAACAGCCATTTTCAGATACAGGCGGTTTGCATTTGATTCATGGCAATCTAGGCAGAGGCGTGTCAAAAATTTCGGCGGTAGCAGAAAAGCATCAGGCGGTTGAGGCGCCTGCTATGGTGTTTGATGATCAGGATGATGTGGTCGCGTCATTTAAGCGCGGTGATATGGAAAAAGATGTTATTGTCGTGCTACGTTTTCAAGGCCCTAAGGCTAACGGTATGCCAGAGTTACATAAGCTGACGCCGCTACTTGGCTCATTACAGGATAAAGGTTTTCATGTTGCTATTGTCACTGATGGTCGCATGTCAGGTGCATCAGGCAAAGTGCCATCAGCTATCCATATTTATCCAGAATGTCAAGATGGCGGGCCTTTAGCGCGGGTTAGAAACGGGGATATTATTTATCTTAATACTAAAACTGGCTTGCTTAAGTGTCAGGTTGACGATAATACCTTTGAATCTAGAACGCCAGATACTAAAATCAGCACTGACCATCATTGTGGCATGGGTAGGGAATTATTTGGCAGTTTTCGCAAAGGCGCATCATCTCCTGAAATGGGCGCAACGACATTTTTTGATATGATAAGTTAATTCGGATCGCTTAACTCAGCGAACACAATTTTAGTGCGCTCGCTAGAGTTCTTGTTATGCTTAAAACTTAGCTACAATGCTAAACTTAAAAACATCTAGTTCTACATCATCTTTATCTAAATGTTTCATATATTCAATGTTTGCTCCCAATTTTTTTAGAGAACATAATATCTGTACTGATACTATTAAGAAAAGTAGATTCAGAACCATTAGTAGTAAAACTAGGTACATAGAAATCAATCCTTCCACAAATATAACCACCAACAAAATTTTTCATTGAAATATCAATATTTGTGCCAGATAAACCATCTTCATCAATACTTTTTCCAAGCCTTGATTCTGCAAAAAATTATCATGAAATAATACTCTAATCTAACATAAATGGTTTTCAAGGAGACATCACCTGATATTAATTCGTGAGAGTAGCTACAAATGAAGTATTTAACCTTGCATAATAAGCGTCATTCATTATTCTAAAGATAATGCCATATTTGACACAAACGTTAAAAAGAAGTGAAGCATTTTTTACAATGTTTCCTCAACGTTGACTGAACATAACAAAAATATTAGGCGCACAATCAATGCCACCCTTTGATTTCGCACTATCAATTATTCTTCGCTCTTCGCTGTACTCGCTACTGGAATGATAACGCTAGCAGGATATTTTCGGTGTTTATCTGTTATTGCATCTGTAATACCAAAATCCCAAAAAATAATACTCGCAGCCATTTTTTCACCTTCTGTTTCACTAGCAACAGCACCGTTTGTCTGCCTGCCATCGCTAGTTTTACAGTTGTAAATTAAGACATCATCAGAGCGACGAATCATTGCCGTCCCTGGCATTTGCAACCGCCAAAATCCGCGTTTGTTACTAAAACTGCATTCGCCAGAAGAGTTATCTGATGTAAGACGACACATGGTTTGCGAATAATGGGTAATAGCGGGTAATAGCGGTTCAAAGTTAGCTATAACAAAGGTTTAGCAAGTGCATTGATCTGTTTTTATATGTTAATTTGAGTCTGCGACTTTTTTAATTATCTTCAATTTAGCTAAAAATTGACACTTGGTTTGCGACAAATAAAAAAACGTTTAAACAGTGTTTAAAGAATATTTAAATTGTATTTTTAAGTGTCTTAAATCCAAACTTTAAATATCTGTTTTATAGCTAGTGTCTTCAATTAAAATTAACCTTTCATTGGTCAGCAACCAGTGAGCGCTGATCAAAGTCGTAGCAAGCCTTAGCAATGAATTTGTTAGATTGGTTACCCGGTGCACTGTGATTGATTTCATGCTTTTTAGTCATGCTTAATGGAATTGATGTTACCTGACTAAAATTAGACATATTAATTTAAATTTGCCTAGCTTTCCCTGATCTAAAAACTATTGTTTAGTGACGCACTTAATTAAAAAGTGCGTCATCATACTTAAGTTTATGTTTTTTAAGTTAAAAATGTCAATATATGCGAATACGATAAATAATTAAAGTGCGTCACTAAACAACGTAATTTTCTTTCTAAAAATTAAAATAATTTCAAATTATTGGTTGACAATCTATATTTATATGTTTTCTCTAAGTGGGGCTATACTGCAAAGTTAGCAGACCTATCAGAGAACTGTTACAAAATAGTTTTGTCGCAAACCAAGTGTCGCGCTACATCTGAAAAGATAAACATGACTGGAATGTTGGCATCGTTTACAAGGGGCACAGCCAGTCAATACGGTAACCATACCCACCGAAACGAAATATACTATACTATTGAAGACATTCTTTAGTGTCATAATTAAGCTCTCTTTGCTTGTACATAAATAAAAACATTGCAACCTACATTGATATAAGTAAAAGCAAATTAGCAAAAAAGAATAGCGAGCTATGTGTAGAATAGCCAAGAGAGTGTGCTGCATTACTGCTGGTGAGTTTACTCATTAATTAAAGCTAAGAGGGTACAGAAATGAGAACAACCATTAAAGAAATCATGCTGTCATCACCTGTTATACCTGTCATGGTGATTGATAAGGTCAGCCACGCTGTGCCCTTGGCAAACGCATTAGTTAAGGGCGGAATCACTGTATTAGAAGTGACGTTGCGCACTGAGGTAGCATTGGAATCGCTTACGCAGATTAAGACGCATGTACCTAACGCAGTCGTTGGAGCAGGCACTATTATTAATACTGATACACTGGGTAACGCAATTGCTGCTGGTGCTGATTTTATTGTCAGCCCAGGCACAACTGACAGTATCATTGATGCAGCATTACAAGCAAATGTACCATTACTGCCTGGTGTAGCAAACCCAAGTGAGACAATGCGTCTGCTGGAAAGAGGCATAACCGAAATGAAATTTTTTCCTGCTGAAGCGGCTGGAGGCATTGCTATGCTGAAATCAATCGGTGCGCCCATTCCGCAAATCACTTTCTGCCCAACAGGTGGCATTAGTCAGAAAAATGCCAAAGACTATTATGACTTGCCAAATGTTGCTTGTATCGGCGGTTCATGGATGTGTGCTGCCAATCTTATTGCAACAGAAAATTGGCAGGAAATTACTCGTCTGTCAACTGAAAGCATTGCCTTGGTAACAGGCACTTAAGTAATTTACTTAAATGATTACCTTAAGCCTGACTAACCCGCTTACCCGCTGCCTGCCAGTTATCAAAACCGCCAATCATTGACCGTACATCAGTAAAACCCATCTCTTGTAATGTTGCTGCTGCTAGTAGAGAGCGCATACCTGTCTTACAGTAAACGATAATAGATTTACTTTTATTCTGAAAGTCAGCATGATCAGCAATTTTAAATTCCAGCATGCCGCGTGTGATGTGGCGCGCGTCAGGAAGATGACCAGCTGCATATTCCAACTCATCACGAACATCAAGCGCAATAATGTCTTTCGCTAACATGGCATCTGCCTTATCAATATCAATCTCAGTAACGACTGCTTTTGCTTCTAAAACTAAATCCATTGCTGTTTTTGCCATCTTCCGAACCTCGCATATAGTTATTGTTATTATTTTATATTACAGTAAAAGTCACCCAACAGGTAATAAACAGCTTTATACTAATAATTCATAGTTTATGATTACTGGTGTATGTTTGCTTATATTATCAGAAGAATCTTATATGCGTTTCCTATTTTGATCGGGGTTAATGTACTTACTTTTGCACTATTTTTTTTGGTCAACACTCCTGATGATATGGCGCGCATGCAGCTTGGTAGCAAGTATGTTACCCAGAACGCAATTGATGCTTGGAAAGAAGAGCGCGGTTATGATAAGGCGTTATTGTGGAATAATGAAGCCGATGGTTTTGACAAACTAACAAACACAATATTTGCTGATGCATCATTTTCTCTGTTTACTTTTCAGTTTGGTCAGGCTGATGATGGGCGAGATATCAGTCAGGATATTACCACTAGGGTGTGGCCAAGTCTGGCAATTGCTGTGCCTATTTTTGTTGTTGGGCTATTGGTCAATATCACCTTTGCAATTTTTATGGTTTTTTTTCGAGCAACGTATGTTGATTTGACTGGTGTGGTTATCTGTGTTGTGCTGATGTCAATATCAGGATTATTTTATATAATTAGTGGTCAATTTTTACTTGGCAAACTGATGAAACTGGTACCCATATCAGGTTATTCGGAAGGGCTGTTAGCGATTAAATTTCTGCTCCTACCCGTATTGGTCGGCATTGTGTCTGGCATTGGTGCTGGTTCGCGATGGTATAGGGCGTTATTTATTGAAGAGGCATCAAAAGATTATGTGCGCACAGCGCGTGCTAAAGGGTTATCTGAGGCACAGGTGTTGTTTAAGCATGTACTGAAAAACGCCATGATCCCTATATTAACTGGCTCTGTTGTCGTGTTGCCAACGTTATTTATGGGTAGCTTAATACTGGAATCATTCTTTGGCATACCAGGATTAGGCAGTTATACTATTGATGCTATTCAGGCACAGGATTTTGCCATTGTCCGTGCCATGGTATTTTTAGGATCAGCGCTGTATATCCTCGGCTTATTGTTGACAGACTTGTCTTATACTCTGGTTGATCCGCGAGTACGATTAGACAAAAGTTAACTATCGTCAATTTAGTCAACTTTTTAGCTGTTTGTTGTTTTTTTATTTGCTGCCTTCTGGCGCTCCATCTCCGCCTTTTGTCGGCGAGATTCTTTAGGATCGGCAATGAGTTTACGGTAGATTTCAATACGGTCTTTATTGCGTAGTGATGCGCCTAGCTTGCATATTTTACCAAAAATACCCACTTTATCATTGGCGAGATTGATTTGCGGATATTTTTCTAAAATACCTGAGCGCTTAATCGCGTCCTCAACAAGGCAATCATCAGGCACCTCTAATGTCAGGATAACCTGTTCATCAGGTAAAGCATATGCAACTTCAATGTTAATTTGTTTGACTGCTTCCATATACCTGCTGCGCACGCTTACAAAAAGCATCAACCAATGACCCCGAAATTTGGGTAAATACAGGCCCTAACATAATATCAATAAGCCGATTTGCAAGCTCAAAATCCATATCAAGCTTTACATGGCAACCTTGATTATTGTCAATCATATTAAATTGCCAATAACCTTCAAGGCGCTTAAAAGGGCCATCAATTAGCTCAATCGTGATTGACTGGTTAAGAATCAGTCGGTTCTGTGTAGAGAATGTGTGCTGAATACCACCCTTAGTGAGCGCTAAAGAGGCATAAATAACATCATCTTCCTTACTGATTATTCTGCTACTGAGACACCATGGTAAAAAATTAGGATAAGCTTCAATATCGTTAACTAGATCAAACATTTGCTTTTGTGCGTATGGCACGCGTGCACTGCGAGTAATGATGGTCATAATGAAATTGGTTTAAAAACCAATGCTTTTTATAAAGATGGCAACAATCGCAACGGGTATTACATAACGAATTAACACAAGCCATAGGTTATAAATCCAGAATGTATTAGTGGCAAGTTCTTCCTGGGTGCTTGATTTTTCCATAATCCAGCCAGAAAAAACGGCAATGAATAATCCACCCAAAGTCAGCATGATATTGGCAGTTAAATAATCTAATAACTCAAACATTGTTTTTTCAAAGAGCAACCAGTGTGAAGTGATATTAAATGAGAATACGGTCAACAAACCTACTAGCCATACAGTAAGACCGGCATAAATACAGGCATGATGACGCTTTATATTACGCTTTTCAATCAGCAATACGACAGCGGGCTCAATAAGTGAAATGGCAGAACTCCATGCAGCAAAGAACAATAATAAAAAGAATAATCCGCCGAATAATCTGCCACCAGTCATGTGACCAAAGGCCATGGGCAATGTTTCAAAAATAAGACCTGGCCCCGCTCCAACCTCCAAGCTATTGGCAAATATCAAAGGAAAGATGGCGATACCAGCAAGCAGGGCAACCAGTGTATCTGCACCAGCGATAGCAGCGGATACTTTCATGATTGATACATTTTTAGGCAAATATGAGCCATATATCATGATGGCACCCATGCCTAAACTTAGGGTGAAAAAGGCATGCCCCATTGCAATTAGAATACTGTCGCCAGTTAATTTTGAAAAATCAGGACGAAACAGGAAGTCAATGGCTTCGTTGAAGTAAGCACCAGTATTAACAGCAAACCCTACTAACAGCAATAAAATGGCAAAAAGAGCTGGCATAAGAAATTTAACGTATCTTTCAAGACCATCTCTTACGCCACGAGCAACCACTGTCATCGTCAGCAGAACAAATAGCGTATGCCAGAATAATAATCGTTCCGGATCATTTATCAGCGCAGTATAAATGCTCTGTGCACCATCAGCAGTCACACCTTCAAATACGCCACTAAAACTGCGAACGACATACGCCATCACTTCGCCAGCGAAGACGCTGTAATAAGATAAAATTAAAAAGCCGGCGATAATGCCGCTCCACCCAAGGTAGCGCCAGGCTGGATATCCACCTTCTTCTTCTGCTAGTGATAGTAAGCTGCTCACTAGATTTTGCCGACCACGGCGACCAAGCATGATTTCAGACACCATGAGTGGTATGCCAATGCTGGCAATACAAATTAAATAAACAAGCACAAACGCGCCACCGCCATTTTCGCCAGTAATATACGGAAACTTCCAGATATTACCCAACCCGACAGCAGAACCAGTAGCAGCAAGAATAAATGCCCAGCGGGATGACCACTGTCCGTGAATAGATTTGTCAGGTCTGTTCATTATGTGCTCATAAATTATAAAGACTAAATTCTTATTATACTGATATTAATTTGTATAATAGATAAATGGTGGCAAAAAAGCACAAAAAATCTCTGGCAGGTAATAATACAATCTCAAAGAATCGGCGGGCAGGTTATCATTATTTTCTTGAAGGCAGGCTTGAAGCAGGTATTGTTCTGCAAGGGTGGGAGGTAAAAAGCATCCGCTGTGGTCGTGTGCAGATTAATGAAAGTTATATCGTAATAAACAAAGGTGAAGCATGGCTGTATGGAGCACATATTTCACCGTTATTATCAGCATCAACCCATATTCATCCTGATAGTGTTCGTGGCAGAAAACTATTATTACACCGCGCTGAGATCAATAAACTCATCGGCGCTGTTGATAGAAAAGGTTATACTATTGTACTGGTAACGATGTATTGGAAAAAAGGTAGGGTGAAACTTGAAATTGCCTTGGCCAAAGGAAAGCGCACGCCTGATAAGCGCGCAGCAAAAAAAGAAAGTGACTGGGCGCTACAAAAAGCACGTTTGCTTAAACGCCAATAAGTTATTTACTGGCTTAAGGTTCGCTTGTGTTACTTTCAGTTTGTCTTTATAATGGCAATCATGCTGTGAAAATATGCACTTAAACAGCTTTTACCTTGGGGACGAAATCTGGCTTCGACGTGGATTACAAAACTTAAGGTGCATGCCGAGTAGGTCAGTTTTTCTCGTAAAACTTTTAACTGACAAAAGAATAGTTGCAAACGATAACAACTACGCTCTAGCAGCTTAAAGACTGCTAGCTCTTGACTGAAGCCGTGCTTATGCGTTTAGTTAAGGGTCGACTCATAAGACAAGCTGCCCGCTGGCTTGGTGGTGGCAGACTGAAATATTACAAGATCGCTGATTGTTTTCCCTGTTTATCGGGTAGCTATCAGTTAAAGTAAAGATAAACTAAGCATGTAGAGCCAAAAGCAGAGGGTTTGCGGACGCGGGTTCAACTCCCGCCGTCTCCACATTTTGGCTGTATACGCAAAGGCAAAAAGGTAGAGAGACTACTACATGCTGTATTTGGTACCTTAAACAGCGACCTTAATGTTTTTATGTCTATACAATTATAGAATGTAGAATGTCAAAATATCTTAAACTATTTCTCCTAAATTCGGTAACGAATGATATATTTTTCATAGACACCCCAATGGGTTGATATCGTTGTAATGTTTGTTTAAGTTATCTGGAACCTAAATTTATATTATAGCTTCAATAAAAGTTGGTGTTAAAATAATAAGCTTCTGACTACAGGGATAGCTGAATGGTTTTTGCCCATATCAATGTACCCAGCAGCGGATCTGCTATCAGTATTAGCGCTGATTTTTCGTTGATTGTTCCCAATCGACCTATTATTCCGTTTATTGAAGGTGACGGCATAGGGGTTGATGTTACCCCAGCCATGATCAATGTGGTTGATGCTGCGGTAAGTAAGGCTTATCATAGTGAGCGCCAGATATTATGGATGGAGGTGTTTGCAGGTAACAAGGCAGCACGTATTTATGATGGCGAATATTTGCCGCAGGAAACATGCCAAGCGCTTAAACATTACCTCGTTGGCATTAAGGGACCATTAATGACCCCTGTAGGTGGCGGTATGCGTTCATTAAACGTAAACTTAAGGCAAGCGCTTGATTTGTATCTTTGTCAGCGCCCAGTGCGCTATTATTCAGGTACACCCAGCTCAGTCAAATCACCGGAAAAAGTAGATATGGTCGTGTTTCGTGAAAACTCGGAAGATATTTATACGGGAATTGAATGGCAAGCAGAAAGTGATGAAGCCAATAAAGTGATTCGCTTTTTACAGCAGGAAATGGGTGTTAATCAGATTCGCTTTCCTTCTACATCAGGCATTGGTATTAAACCGGTATCGCGCGAGGGTACAGAGCGGCTAATGCGCAAAGCGATTCAATATGCTATTGATAATAATCGTGATTCTGTCACTATTGTGCATAAAGGTAATATCATGAAGTTTACTGAAGGCGCATTCAAGCAGTGGGGCTACGCATTGGCTGTAAATGAATTTGGCGCAGATCTGATTGATGGCGGTGAATGGGTATCATTTAAAAACCCTTCTACAGGCAAAAACATTATCGTTAAAGACTGCATTGCTGATGCCTTTTTACAGGAAATTTTATTGCATCCAGATGCTTATGATGTGGTGGCAACATTAAACTTAAATGGTGATTACATTTCTGATGCGCTGGCAGCGCAAGTAGGCGGCATTGGCATTGCCCCTGGTGCCAATTTATCTGATTCTGTTGCTATTTTTGAGGCAACGCATGGCACCGCAGAAGCACTTGCTGGCAAAAACAAGGCTAATCCATCTTCTATTATTCTGTCAGCAGAGATGATGCTACGCCATCTTGGTTGGCTGGAAGCGGCAGAGTTAATTATTAATGGCACATCAGGGGCTATTTATCATGGTCATGTTACCTTTGATTTAGCTGATAATATTGGCGTCAGCCCAATGAGTTGCAGCGATTATGCTGCTAAGGTGATTGATTATATGTAAACGTTAATATTGGCGAATCATTGAAAACGCATCGATATATCAATAGCAGTAATATTTTTAGTGAGGGCGCCGACTGAAATTCTATCAACACCTGTTTGGGCAACAGATTTTACGTTGCAGAGCTCAATGTTTCCAGAGGCTTCCAATAACGCTTTTCCCTGACTAACCATTACTGCTTTTTCTAATTCAGGAATGGTAAAATTATCCAATAAAATAACGGTAGCACCTGCTGCCAGCGCCTGCCATAATTCGTCAATATTTTCTACTTCAACTTCAATGGTCATGTCAGGATAAAGACATTTTGCTTTGTCAACTGCTTGCTGAATAGAGCTGGCAGCATTGATATGATTTTCCTTGATTAGTATACTGTCATACAGCCCTATACGGTGGTTATAACCGCCACCGCAGCGTACTGCATATTTTTGTGCCAGTCTTAGCCCGGGGATTGTTTTGCGTGTATCAACAATATGTACCGCTAATCCGGATACCTGTTCAACATAGTGACTGACTGAAGTCGCTGTCGCTGATAGTGTTTGTAAAAAGTTTATTGCACTACGTTCACCTTTAAGCAATGTTCTGGCATGGCCTTTTAAGGTACAAATAGTATCACTGCATTGCATTTTATCGCCATCAGCAAGATGCCACTCAATGGTGATAGCAGAATCAAGCTGGGTAAACACTTGCTCTAACCATGCCTGTCCGCATAGCACTGCATTATCATGGCTAGTGATGGTTGCGCACACTGTCTTATCAGAGGGGATGAGCATCGCAGTTACATCCTCTCGACCAATATCCTCTTCTAATGCCAGCTTGACTTGTAAGGCAATAAGATGAGGCGGTACAGTATTGTTGATTATCATAGTGTCATCAGCCTTAGTGGTAAGTGTTGAAAAGCATGTTGCTTTTTTAATTTATTTTCTCAAATAATGTAATAAAGTCATAGCGATAATGGTTTTGTAATCATCCGGGTTTTAAAGTATTAATAAAAGAGGACTAGCATGATAAATATATTATATGGCATGACACAATCAGGCATTAACTTTGCTGCGTATTAATCGCCAGTCAGGTTTGTTGCTGGGTAGCCAATATCACTGTTCGCCTAACCAGGATGATCGGCCTGATAGTAATGATATAACAAGCATCGTGATTCATAATATCAGTCTGCCGCCTGGTGAGTTTGGCGGCAGATGGATTGACGATTTATTTTTGAATAAACTTGATCATGCTGCACACCCTTATTTTACAACCATCGCTGATCTTAAGGTATCAGCCCATCTGCTTATTCGGCGACACGGTGAGATTATTCAGTATGTGCCGTTTAATAAGCGCGCATGGCATGCAGGCGTTTCATCGTGGCGTGGACGCGAGCGGTGTAATGATTTTACTGTTGGCATTGAGATGGAAGGATGTGATGATAAGGCATTTGAGAAGATACAATATCAGTTGCTTAGCACTGTGATACAGGAGCTAATGGTGACATATGCTATATCGCGTGGTGATATAGCAGGGCACAGCGATATTGCTCCTGATCGTAAAACAGACCCTGGTCGTTGTTTTGATTGGTCATATCTTAATAAGATGATAGACGAGTCTTGTTAAGTAATTTTTAAGTTAACGCGATTGTTTAAATACTCTTAAGCTGTAAGCGCTTTATAGTATAATGATGTGCGTTAAATATGTTATAAACTATTACATTATCAATATGGATGCGCTAACCGCTCTGCAAACTCGTGCTTCCTGCCCTCAATTAGAGTCGCCTGCCCCTGATGAAGAGCAACGGCAGCACTTGCAACTGGCTGCCCTGCGAGCAGCTGATCATGGCAGTATGCGCCCTTGGCGTTACCTTTGCATTCAAGGACAGGCAGCACTAGGACAATTGGGACAGCTTTTTGTTCGGGCAGCAAAAATCCAAACGGCGGCGGAGTTGACTGAATCTCAATGTCAATTTTTTCTTAACATGCCGTTGCGGGCACCATTGATTTACGTTGCAATATGTTCAGTTATAGACAATCCTAGAGTACCAAGAGAGGAGCAGTTGATGGCGACTGCATGCTCAGTACAAAACTTGATTACTGCAGCCTTTGCGTTAGGGTTTGGTGCTTACTGGCGAACTGGCGATATGGCTTTTAATCAAACTGTTAAAATTGGGCTGGGATTAGCTGCACACGAAGAGATCATTGGTTTTATCTACCTAGGCACGCCGAGTACCAAGTTAAAAACTGTACCTAATTTGAGTATCGCTGATTTTTTTACAAATTGGCCATCATAATGTCCACTGCCCTAGGACACTAGGGCGTTTTTCAGAATTGCATTTGAACTCAACTATCGTTACTGGGCGTCAGTGTCAATGTGTCAGAATGTTAATGCTGACTGCTAGCTTTAAGTTTTATTTAGTGATAGCGATTAACTCAATATCAAATATGAGTGTTTCATTAGGGCCAATAGCTGAAGTTGGTCCAGCCCCACGAGCACCGTAGGCCAGATTTGCCGGTACAACAACCTGCCATTTGGCGCCTTCCTTCATTTTTTGTAGCGCCTCTTGCCAACCTTTAATTACATTGGTGACAACGAATGTTGCAGGTTCGCCACGCTCATAAGAGCTATCAAATACAGTCCCATCTAGCAATGTACCTTTGTAATGGACAACAACGCGATCACTGCTAATTGGTGTTTCACCATCACCTGGATCAATAATATTATATTGCAAGCCACTTTCAGTTGTAACAACACCTGCTTTTTTCGCATTCTCAGTCATATATTGTTTAGCTAACTGCGCTTTTTTATTCATTAACTCAGCATATTGCTGCGCTTTTTTTTGCTGAAAATTTTCAATGACTTTTTGTGCTGTTGCCTGATCCAGTTGAGGTTTTTTGCCTGCATATATATCTGCAATACCTGCTATAAATGATTCCATATCTATATCGACATTTTCAGCTTTCAGACTTTGTCCAGCATTTATCCCGAAAATATAACTTAATTGTTTTTTTTTAGTGTTTAATTCAGCATTGTCAGCTGTGTCATTTTCAGCGCCGTGCGTTTTTGCTGTAACAAAGACGGCAAACAATATGCTGATTAAAATAGATTTAACATTCATGTAAAGTCTCCAAGTTTTAATTGAGTTTCTTGCAGAATAACGTAAGCAATTATCGCATACAACTGCAAACTAGGTACAGCTGCATTATTTTTAATTTGTTCTTCAGAATAATTCTTTAGTAAATAACTTGGTTATTATTGCAAATACTATTATAATAAGCATAAAACTAAAGGCGTGGGCACATTATATCTGAGAAGATTGTTAAGTATTATTTAAGAGTAAACTGTATGAATGAACAACAACAGATACATAATGTATTAGCAACCGACTATCAAGCTGGGTTTGTTACTAATATTGAAGCTGATAGCCTGCCCCCAGGCTTAAATGAAGAAACGGTACGTGAAATTTCACGCATTAAAGATGAACCTGGGTTTTTACTGAAATGGCGGTTAAAGGCTTATCAACACTGGTTGACGTTAACGCCACCTGAATGGGCACATGTTGACTACCCTGCAATTGATTATCAGCAAATCAGCTATTATTCAGCGCCCAAGAAAAAAGCAAATGGTCCTAAGAGCTTGAATGAAGTTGATCCTGAATTATTACGCACCTACGAAAAATTAGGGGTCCCTTTAGCGGAACGTGCTCAGTTAGCAGGGGTTGTTGCTGTTGATGCCGTGTTTGATAGCGTATCAGTGGCTAATACCTTTCAAGAAAAGTTGGCCGAGGAGGGTATTATTTTTATGCCTTTTTCCAAAGCGGTACACGAGCATCCTAATCTCATTAAAAAATACTTGGGCAGTGTTGTACCATATAAAGATAACTTCTACGCAGCGCTGAATTCGGCTGTATTTAGTGATGGGTCGTTTATCTACATTCCCAAAGGGACACGTTGCCCAATGGAGCTGTCTACTTATTTTCGCATTAATGCTGTCAATACTGGTCAGTTTGAGCGGACATTGATCATTGCTGATGATGATTCCTATGTAAGCTATTTGGAAGGGTGTACAGCGCCAATGCGTGACGAAAATCAATTGCATGCCGCTGTGGTTGAGCTGGTGGCTAATGAACGTGCAGAAATTAAATATTCAACCGTGCAAAATTGGTATCCAGGCGATGAAAATGGCATTGGTGGTATTTTTAATTTTGTTACCAAACGTGCTGCCTGTCGTGGGAAAGATTCAAAGGTATCATGGACTCAGGTTGAAACAGGGTCAGCAATCACCTGGAAATATCCCAGCATTATATTGCAGGGTGATAATGCCGTTGGTGAGTTTTACTCAATAGCGGTTACCAATAATCTACAACAAGCTGATACTGGTACTAAAATGATTCATTTGGGAAAAAATACCAGCTCAAACATTGTTTCAAAAGGCATTTCAGCAGGGCAGTCGCAGAATGCTTATCGTGGTTTGGTGCGTGTTGGACCTAATGCTGAAAATGCAAGAAATCATACTGAGTGTGATTCTCTGTTAATGAGCGATCAATGTGGTGCCCATACCTTCCCTTATATCGAAGTTAAAAACCCAACAGCGCGCATTGAGCATGAGGCATCAACATCCAAAATAAGCGAAGATCAGCTTTTTTATTGTAGGCAGCGTGGCCTAAATACTGATGATGCTGTATCAATGATTGTCAATGGTTTCTGTAAACAGGTGATACGCCAACTGCCAATGGAGTTTGCAGTTGAGGCACAGAATTTATTAGGGCTGTCACTGGAAGGGTCGGTTGGCTGATCCTGATTGTAAGCCCTGTATAATACTTTGACTATTTCAATGTCGTTACTATCGTGCTCTGTGCGTGCGATTTGAATAGCAAATGGCAATTTTATTTAAATCTGCTAGGCTGAAAAATATCCCATTATTAATTTGTATCACCTTTAATAAGGTGAGATGCAGATAATAGAGAAGTGATAATTATGAAACTACTGGAAATTAACAATATTCACGTCAACGTAGCAGACAAGGCTATTTTGCGTGGCATTGATTTGACTGTTAATGCAGGTGAGATACACGCCATTATGGGGCCAAATGGATCTGGCAAAAGTACTCTGTCAAATGTGTTAGCAGGTCGTGAAGGTTATGACGTGACTGAGGGGCAGATTAGCTATAAAGGGAACAGCTTGCTAGTGCTAACGCCAGAAGAGCGTGCCCGGCGCGGTATATTTTTGGCATTTCAGTATCCAGTAGAAATTGCTGGTGTCAGCAATATCTATTTACTGAAGGCAGCACTTAATGCAGTACGTCAACATCAAGGTTTAGATGAGCTTGATGCACTTGATTTTTTAACATTAGTTCGCAGTAAGCTATCCCTAGTTAAAATGGATGAAGCATTTTTGCATCGGGGCGTTAATGAGGACTTTTCTGGTGGCGAGAAAAAACGCAATGAAATTTTACAAATGATGCTGCTTGAACCTTCATTAGCCATCCTTGATGAAACTGACTCAGGACTGGATATTGATGCATTGAAAGATGTAGCAGATGGTGTCAATGCTTTGCGATCTCAAGACCGGGCCATTGTTATCATTACCCATTATCAGCGCTTGCTTGATTATATTGTGCCGGATGTTGTCCATGTGTTGTCAGACGGTAAAATTGTTAAGTCTGGTGACAAGAGCCTAGCTAAAGAGCTGGAAAAAAATGGCTATAGCTGGGTCAAAGGTAGCAAAGAGATAAGCTGATGAAACGATTACTTGAACCCGCTACCCCGTTTATCAGTATTGCAGAACGTGCGCATTTGATTGGTCATGACTTACCCTGGTTACAGACACTGCGGCACAACGCCCTTAATTATTTTGCCAGCAACGGTCTGCCATCAAGAAAAGAAGAGGACTGGAAATATACCAGTCTATGGCAACTATCACAACGGGTATTTGATCATCATTGCCCAGAAAACAGCGTTGAGGTAGCACAGATAGATCAGTTAGCTCTGCTGGATAACAGTTATCGCTTGGTTATTATTGATGGCGTATTTTCAACATGTTATTCACAATTGCAAGATTTACCAGCAGGGGTAGCTATTCGTTCACTGTCAACGGGGCTTGAATATGTTGAGCCACATTTAGGCAAGCAAGTAGATATTAATAAAGCAGGGCTTAACGCGCTGAATACCGCATTAATGAATGATGGTGCTGTGATTGTTATCAGTAGCGGCGTTCATCTTGATACGCCAATTGAAATTATCGCGCTGCAGACTGGACAGGCACCTTCATTGGCAACACATCTGCGTCATATGATTATGTTGGCAGAAAACAGCAAAGCAACAGTGTTGGAGCATTATGCTAGTTTGAATGATGCCGAATCTTTCACCAATGTAGTGACTGAAGTGGTATTAGCTGAGCAGGCAGCATTGACTCACTATAAATTGCAGCAGGAGTCAGCAAACGCTTTTCATATTGCTACCTTGGCTACACAGCAGGCAGCAAACAGTGAGTGGCTGACCAATAACACTACATTGGGCGGTAAACTGACGCGCAATGATATACATAGTCAATTATCAGGTAAGGGCGCTCATGTAGTGATGAATGGTTTGTATTTAGCGGATAGCCAGCAACATATTGATAACCATCTCTATATTGATCATGCTGTTGCCAATACCGGTAGTAATATTCTGTATAAAGGCGTACTTGATGATAGTAGTCATGGTGTATTTAATGGCAAAGTGATGGTGCATAAAGATGCTCAGAAGACAGATGCTAGCCAGTATAATCACAATTTGTTGCTATCTCGTACCTGTGAAATTGATACCAAACCAGAAATGGAAATTTATGCTGATGATGTCAAGTGTGGTCATGGTAGCACAGTAGGCCAGCTAAGCAATGATAATTTATTTTTTTTACGTGCTCGCGGTCTGGATGAACCGACTGCGCGTGCTATACTGATGCGCGCCTTTGTAATGGACGTAATGGAGCAAACTCCAGAAACGCTGATACGTGAGGCAGTATCAGCCAAGATAGAGGAATACTTGCTGCAAAAGGGCGACAGATAACATGAGCATACTTGATGTAAACGCTATCAGAAGTGATTTTCCTGTTCTTGGCCAGCAGGTAAATGGCCGGCCTTTAGTCTACTTGGATAGTGCGGCCAGCAGCCAGAAACCATCACAGGTAATTAATGCTGTTGATACTTATTATCGACAGGATAATGCTAATGTGCATCGCGGCATACATGAGCTAAGTGAGCGGGCAACTGCTTCTTACGAAGCAGCACGGGATAAAGTACGCAGTTTCTTAAACGCCAAATCAACTAAAGAAATCATCTTTGTGCGTGGTGCAACTGAGGCGATTAACTTGGTTTGTCAAAGTTTTCTCAGACCGACTATAAAGGCGGGTGATGATATCTTAATCAGTCATCTGGAGCATCATGCCAATATCGTGCCATGGCAAATACTGTGCCAACAGACAGGCGCTACACTTAAGGTGATTCCCATTAATCATTCTGGTGAGCTTGTTCTGTCAGATTTTGATAGCCTCTTAACTAACCGTACTAAAATGCTGGCACTGGGCCATGTTTCGAATGCTCTGGGTACAGTAAACCCAATCAAAAAGATGATCAAGAAGGCGCGTGCTAAAGATATTCCAGTGCTGATTGATGGTGCGCAAGCGGTACAGCATATGACGGTTGATATGGATGATCTGGATTGTGATTTTTATGTGCTCTCTGGTCATAAAATGTATGCGCCAACAGGTATTGGCGTGCTGTATGGCAGGCAGACATTATTGGAAAAAATGCCACCTTGGCAGGCTGGCGGCGATATGATTCTGTCTGTAAGTTTTGAGCATACTGAATACAGCGAATTACCTTATAAATTTGAGGCAGGTACGCCACATATTGCTGGTGCTATTGGGCTTGGTGCGGCAATAGATTATATTGAGGATGTAGGGCTTGCCAATATTGCCAGTCATGAGTATGAGCTATTAAGTGTTGCAACTGAGAGAGTGAGCGCGCTTGATGGTGTCAAGATTATTGGCACAGCGAAACATAAGGCAAGCGTATTGTCTTTTATTATCGATGGTGTGCATCCGCATGATATTGGTACTATTTTTGACCAGTATGGCGTAGCTATTCGTGCAGGACACCACTGTGCACAACCAGTGATGCAGTTTTTTGGTGTACCCGCTACTGCGCGTGCATCATTTGCTGTTTATAATACGATAGAAGATGTAGACGCCCTAGTGATAGCGATTAAAAAAGTACAAGAACTATTTGCATGAGCAATGCTGATTTAACTGATTTGTATCAACAGGTCATTATGGATCATAATAAAAAACCGCGTAATTTTCGTGATATGGAAGATGCTGACCGCTTAGCTCATGGTAACAATCCGCTGTGCGGTGATGAGTTAGTAATCTTTATTAAACTTAATGATGATGTGATTGAAGATATCAGTTTTCAGGGTGGCGGTTGTGCTATTTCAATGGCATCAGCATCATTGATGACTGAAGCGATTAAGGGCAAGACAAAGGCGCAGACAGAGGATATTTATCGTCGGATTCATCAACAAATGACGGGTGAAGGCTGCATTGATTCATCTTTGGATAAACTAGCAGCATTGGCTGGCGTTAGCAATTTTCCAGCACGAGTAAAGTGTGCAACCTTATCATGGCATACCATGCGTGCGGCGATTGATGGTGAGCATGGTATTTCAGTCAGTACAGAGTAGTCAAAGTGAATAAGCAAGACGATAAGTTAAGCCAGGATGAGATAAGAGATAGCGTGATTGAAGTGTTAAAAACTATCTATGATCCTGAAATTCCGGTTAACATTTACGATCTGGGTTTAATTTACGATATTGCTGTCAATGAAATGTATGATGTTACCATTAATATGACATTGACAGCCCCTGGTTGCCCAGTTGCCCAATCTTTTCCGGGTCACGTTGAAATGCAAGTGGTGACAGTACCGTATGTCAATACTGTAAGCGTTGAGTTAGTTTGGGATCCGCCATGGACGAAAGATAAAATGAGCGAGGCGGCACAATTACAGTTAGGCATGTTCTGATTAGTTTGACATGACCATCAATAATCAGCACCAGGTTTCATGTTCAGGTGATGCCCTGCTCAATAATCCATTATTAAATAAAGGCAGTGCTTTCAGCGAAGACGAGCGCAAAAAGTTTGGGTTAACAGGGCTGCTGCCTCAACATTATGAAACAATAGATCAACAGGTAGCGCGTGCTTATCAGCAATTTTTAAGTTTTGCCAAAAACATAGATAGATATAGCTATTTGCGCACCATACAGGATACTAATGAGACGTTATTTTATCGTTTACTGCGTACCTATATTGAAGAAATGATGCCGATTATTTATACCCCTGTCGTTGGCGAGGCGTGTGAGCATTTTTCAGCAATTTATCGTCATCCCCGTGGGCTTTTTATTGCCTATCCTGATCGTGATGCCGTTGATGATATGTTAAATAACATCAGCAATGACAATATTGGCGTTATTGTTGTTACTGATGGTAGCCGTATATTAGGACTGGGCGATCAGGGCGCAGGCGGCATGGTCATACCTATAGGTAAACTAAACTTATATACTGTCTGTGGCGGCGTTAATCCTGCTGATACTTTACCCGTTATGCTGGATACAGGTACTGATAACCAGAAGCTACTGGATGATCCGCTTTATATTGGTTGGCATCATAATAGAATCACCCAGACTGACTATGATGCGTTTTTAGATAGTTTTATTAGCGCTGTTAAAAGGCGTTGGCCAGGTGTGTTGTTGCAGTTTGAAGATTTTCAGCAAAGCAAAGCCTTGTCATTATTAAACCGCTATCGTCAGCAAATATGCTGTTTTAATGATGATATTCAAGGAACGGCTGCTATTACTACTGGTCTGCTTTTAGCAGCATGCCGTACAAAAAATGAACGACTGTCGGATCAGAAGATTGTTATTGCAGGCGCTGGATCAGCCGGTTGTGGTATTGCCGCTCAGATTATCAGACACATGCGTGCTCAAGGCATGACAGAATATGATGCGCGTTGTCGTATATTTATGGTTGATCGAGATGGTCTGGTAGTAGATAAAAACCAAGCAGTTGCTGATTTTAAGAAAAAAGCATTGCTAAGCAAGACGGATAGAGACGATTGGCATAAAGGCACACGACCAAGCCTGCTTGATACCATCAAACTGGCAGTGCCAACCGTGTTGATTGGTGTTTCTGGCCAAGCGGGCTTGTTTAGTGAGGTGATGATTAAGGCAATGATAAAGCATTGTCAAAATCCTGTTATATTGCCACTGGGTAACCCATCAAAGCACATTGAAGCGACACCCCGTCAATTAATTGAGTGGACTGATGGTCGGGCGTTGGTTGCAACTGGCAGTCCATTTGAGCCATTTGTTTACAAGGGCCGTAACTATACTATTTCGCAATGCAATAATAGTTATATTTTCCCCAGCTTTGGCCTGGCTGTCATCGCTGGCAAAATCAGCTACATCAGTGACGAAATGTTAAGTTTAGCCAGTGATATATTAGCAGCATCAGCACACGATGCCAGTAATAACGGGGCATTATTGCCGCCATTGACTGATATTAGCGATCTCAGCAAAAAGATTGCACTGGCAGTTGCTGAACTTGCACAACAGCAAGGCTATGCAACAAAAAAATTAACCAGCAGGCAATTGGCTGTGGCGATAGAACAACATGCTTGGCAGCCTGATTATTTGGAATATAAGCGCGCTTGAAAACTATTAGCAAAATTGGGGCAGTATTTACTTTAATGTGTTTATTTTGTTAAAAATGTCTACCATTTCGGATTAGTAAAGCGCATTACCATCATGAGTATATTCATTGTCCAGAATATTGAAGCGCTACTAGGGTCTAACAAGTCAAATTCTCCTTATTTTTCAGTGAAGTGTCATAAATCTTGCAGCCATTTGACCAGAGAAGTGAATGATCGCTATTTAACTTCAGGCTTTTATGTGTTTCTATGCAATGTTTCAAGTGCACTGTTTCGCAGCACTAAACAACGGTTTTACCCTTAATAAGTAATGATGAGGCCATCAATTGGCTTAAGGGGCATTATAGTGTTAAAACTGACGCGGAGTTAGGGCGGGCTGCTTATAACGATTGGCGCGTTTGCTTCCCACATAACATTGTTGGTACTGATGGCACTGTTCCAAGAACACCAATATTCCTTGTAGCGGATCACTTGAAGTGCGACAAAAAATAATCTATGATTTTTTAGCTAAACGGGTTTTACTGCCCATCCACGGGATTATTGGTTTTGCTTAAGTTTGCGGGCTTAAGGTAACCAACCAACCGCCTGAGCGGCGATTTAAGGCGTTGTTTTAACCTGACCCTTAGCCTTAGTACCCCTAAATATGTGTATTTTAGGGGCTGCCTATGTAAGGCGTTGCGCGCTTGCAGGGAGCTGAAAAATTTAACCAAGCAAGACCGAATCCGCGCCTGCTATTTTCATGCTTGCCTAAAATATATAGAGCGGGGTTACATGACCAATACCAGTTTACGCAATCGCTTTGTTATCAGCGCTGAAAATAGCTCAATGGTGTCACGAATAATTAACGATGCGTTGAGTGCTGGCGTAATTTGTATTTATGACGATTGGGCAAAATCTTGAATTTGTTTGACTGTTGTTTGATTGAATGTTTGATCAGAAGTCCAAAAATTGAAAAATATTATTTATTTTCAATGGCTTATTAACTTGAATTTGTTTGACTCAACTGTTTGATAGCTGCTTATAAAAATATGATTTCTTTCTGATTAACAGTTTAAATCACGGGTCCCAGTTTAAAAAATGACTCTCAAGTAAAAAACAAGCAAAAAAATGTTAATAAACAAATAGATACAGTTAACTGGGGCCCTGAAAAAGAAGTGGGACCTAAATCAGCCACCATCCCCCAGTTCGACGTGTCATTTCCCCCAGGCTTAGGCCAATATCCAGAAGATCATCCCTTAACGATAAATAATCGCACTTTTAGCATCCAATGGCTAAATAAAAAAGGGCTGCAACCAGATAAATTAGTATTGGTAAGAGTGCAAGGCGACTCATATGGAACCATTACTTGAAGATAAAGATATAGTAATGATTGATCGTGCTCAAAATAGCCCACAACACAAGATACCGCTAGCTTTCAGACTAGAAAATGAACTATACATTAAATTGTGCCAGAGAGATGGAGCGGGCAACTTAACAATGATTTCAGTTAATAAGTCCTACCCTGATATTATTATTAACAAAGACAATCCGCCTACTGATTTTGAGATATTAGGCGCAATAGTTTGGCAGGCGCACAGTTGGATTTAAGGCACTTAAAAATACAATTTAAATATTCTTTAAACACTGTTTAAACGTTGTTTTAATTGTCGCCAACCATGTGTCTATTTTTAGCTAAATTGAAGATACTTAAAAAAGTCGCCATTCTAAAAACAATTAACCGACCCCCTCAGCGCACTTGCTAAACCTTTGTTATTGTTGGATTTATCCCGCTAAATCCCGCTTTATCCCGCTTTATCTCGGATGTCGCAATTCATGTGGGATCTTACATTCCTTATGGTCGCTGGCTCATTTTAGTTTAGCATAGATCACAATATCAGATGATATTTTTATGAACATTATGCACGGTTTACCACCAGTTATTGCACACAATGCTAAAACATTGATACTTGGCTCCATGCCGGGTAGCGCATCTTTACAGGCTGGTCAATATTACGCTCATCCCAGAAACCTGTTCTGGCAATTTATGGAAGCTATTTTGCACATACCCAGAAGCCTTGCATACTTAGATCGGTGTCACCAGCTTACTGAGCACAACATCGCATTGTGGGATGTTATCAGTACTTGTAGCAGACAGGGCAGCCTTGATGCTGATATTATATCATCCTCTATTTTGACCAATGATTTATCTTCGCTATTTGTCTTGCACCCGACTATTGACCATATATGCTTTAATGGCAGCAAGGCTGAACATATTTTTCATACTTATATCATCTCTGATTTGGGTGATAATTTGCCGACATTAACGTTTAACCGTCTGCCATCTACCAGCCCGGCAAATGCTGCCATGTCATTTGAAGTCAAGTTGAAAAAATGGCAGATTATTCATCGTTAACAGGTTGATGTATTAACAAATTAGCAAGATACTACAAATATGGTTTCGTCATTGTACGCCTACTCAACCTCGTCAATCCTTTGCCACAGCGCTTTCAGTGGTTTCTAGAAACCGTATACTCCCATCCAATTAAATCTATACCAACTAATACAATCAATAACAAAGGCAGAGGCTGCAACCCCAATAAAAATAAATACTACACCTAAGCTCATTTTTCCTAATCTTGTTTTTTCCAGCGATTTATGCGGACGAAAAATTGTCTATAATCCTCTTACAATAATTAGGCTCCAATTGGAATGATGGGTACGCCAATTCCAATACCTGCAGTCGCTAATCCAACGCTGTCTACAGTAAGGCCAAAAAGAACTAGAATCCTCCCATGGTAATCTTATTTTCATAAATACTCCTTCAATTGTTGCCCTGACTGCTTAGAAAAATTGTTGCTATAATGACACTAATTTGCTAGTGTCTGAATTAATTTGAGCTTATTATCCGGTCTGGAAAACTTGTCTATGCACCCTATGCTTAATATTGCTATCCGTGCTGCTAGGAGTGCTGGCAATGTCATTATCCGTTCATTGCCACGTATTGATCATCTGGCAATAACCACCAAAGGGCGTAATGACTTTGTTAGTGAGGTTGATCGCCAGGCAGAACAGGAGATTATTAATATCATTCACAAGGCCTATCCCGAACATGCCATTATGGCTGAGGAATCTGGCCAGCAAGGTGATGACGAAATTATCTGGATTATTGACCCTCTGGACGGCACCACTAATTTTTTACAGGGCTTTCCTCATTACTGCGTTTCTATTGCTGTTATGGTAAAAGGCGATATAAAACATGGCGTTATCTATGATCCGCTACGTGATGAATTATTTACTGCAAGCCGTGGATCGGGTGCTAAGCTAAATGACCGCCGGCTAA
The DNA here is from genome assembly GCA_965199725.1 of Methylophagaceae bacterium. Classification (GTDB taxonomy): domain Bacteria; phylum Pseudomonadota; class Gammaproteobacteria; order Nitrosococcales; family Methylophagaceae. Next base: position 291,816 of record OZ241321.1, on the reverse strand, counting down.
GGGTGACAAAGGCTAAAGATGTACAGGGTAGCTTGCTGGGTACCGGTTTTCCATTCAGGTGCCCACAATATGCTGAGACTTATTTAGCAATGTTTGCTGATATGTTTAACCGAGTGGCAGATATGCGTCGGGCAGGTTCAGCAGCATTGGATTTAGCCTATGTTGCTGCTGGTCGATTAGATGGTTATTGGGAAATAGGTCTTGAGCAATGGGATATAGCAGCAGGCATACTGCTGGTTGAGGAATCGGGCGGTATTATCAGTGATTTTACTGGTGGAGACAGTTATCTTCAGCAAGGCAATCTGATTGTTGGCAATGTTGCTGTGCACAGGGGTATACTAAATGCTATTACCCCTTACTTAACAGACAATTTAATAACTTGAATACCTGAAAAACTTGAAAGGAAAATATAGAGGGCTTCTGGGAAATCTAAATTAGTGTTAGCAGGTAATATTTAAGCAGGGTTATTACTATATTTGAGGATTAGTTATGCGAATTCTGGTATTAATTGCCATTGGGCTTTTGCTGTATATAATTTTTCGAGGTTTATTACGCAACCAACGTGATTCTTTGTCGTTTGACAGCGACAAAATGGTGCAGTGTAGGCAATGCCAATTACATATTCCTGCTGAAGAAGCGGTACAATATGAGGATAATTATTTTTGCTCGCAGGGTCATCTAGCCATGTATCGTGATAATAAATAAGTAACTGTCATGACTGATACTGCTATAGAGAACGTAGCGGCGCCTGATGGTAGATATGATTTATTACGACTGGCATTTTATCGCCTGTTTATATCGTTAGCCCTATTCAGCACCGTTCAGTTTGATCTACCGCCTCATTTTTTAGCTGATAGCCATCCTGATCTTTATGTTAAGGCCAGTAGACTCTATGTAGTTGTTGCTGTTGTTTTGCTGATAATTTCTGTTAAAGGTTGGGGTGAATTTAACTTACAGACATTAATTCAGCTGACTTTTGATGCAGTGATGATTACGCTTATCACTCATGCCAGTGGTGGTTTTCAGACTGGGCTTGGAACATTACTGCTGGTAGTGGTGATAGCTGCTGGTGCATTGTTGTCTGGATGGCAAGTTTTACTTATTGCCGCTATTGCTACGTTTATGGTGCTGATGGAAACAGTTTATGATGGAGTGCCATCTGGCGGGTATCGCCAAGTGGTGATACTAGGCGCCACTTTTTTTATCACTGCAGTCATGGCGCAGATATTAGGTAAAAGGCTCAAGGCAACGCAGCAAATAGCTAATCGTCATGCCAGCAGCGCCAATAGGCTGACAATTTTAAACTCGCATATTATTAGCAGGTTACAAATAGGCGTTATAGTAGTCAATAAAAATAATGTCATTTATTTAACCAATCAGTTTGCTCAAAAGTTACTTGGAATTACTGGTGACATCAATGGTGGTTTACTGCATACACACGCTCCTGATCTTGTTGACCAATTAGAGCAGTGGCGCCAAGATGAATCAGTGACACTTAATACATTCCGCCTGCAACCTGCTTCTGTTGATATTTTGCCCCAGATGATTGCGTTGGAAGGTGGTGATACACTGATATTTTTGAATGATATGTCAGAATTAATCCAACAAGCCCATCAAATGAAATTAGCATCATTGGGTCGTATGGCTGCCAGCATTGCCCATGAAATAAGAAACCCATTAAGCGCTATTAGTCATGCAGCGCAGTTGCTCAGTGAAAGGCGTATAGCTGAAGAAAAGGAGCAAAAATTACTGGACATTATCAACCGCCACAGTGATCGAATAGATGATATTATCGAATCCGTATTGCAATTAGGCCAACGCAAGCAATTAGCCAAAACCACATTTTCACTTGTGTCGTGGATGAAAAGTTTTATTAAAGAGTTCAGGCGTGATCAGGGTATTTCTGATCAATATTTTTTGCTAGAAATTACTTCACTATCAGCGCCGGCAAATGTTACACTAATCGAAGAGCAATTAAGACAAATTATGGTAAATTTATGTAGTAATGCCTGGCACTATTCTAAGATATCAGTCAATGATCGTGAGCCGCAAGCAATTGTTCGTATGACCACAGAAAATGGTCAGATAGTCATTGATGTGTTAGATAGTGGCCCAGGCGTGTCTGAGACTGCATTGCCAAAGCTATTTGAGCCTTTTTATTCCGAGCGATCGGAGGGCACAGGCTTGGGTTTATTCCTTGCCAGAGAAATGGCGCAAGCTAATGGTCTTATACTTGACTATATTGTTCAGCGGCAACAGCATGAAGGATTTTTTAGACTGGCCTTTAGTGCTTAAAATAATTGGGGAAACATATAAATGAAGCGACCGCAGGCGCTCATTATTGATGATGAGTCTGATATTTTGGATCTGTTGTTGATGACACTGGATGCGATGGATATTGATTGCCGTACGGCTGAAAATATTGCGCAGGCACACACAGCATTGGAAGAGCAAACCTTTGATATCTGTTTAACTGACATGCATTTGCCTGATGGTGACGGTATTGATCTGGTACAAACAATGCAGAAAAAATATCCGCAAATTCCTGTTGCTGTTATTACTGCCCATGGCAATATAGAACTTGCCGTTAAGGCGCTTAAAGTAGGTGCATTTGATTTTGTATCAAAGCCGCTTAAGGTAAAGGTATTACGTGATCTAGTAGGCACAGCGCTGAATTTAGCAAAAAAAGATCAAGCCAGTAAAAAATTGGCAGTAAAGCCAGATTCTGGTAAGCAATTATTAGGTGAGACACCGACCATTCTTGATGTACATAAAAAGATTACCAAGTTGGCGCGTAGTCAGGCTCCTGTTTATATCAGTGGTGAATCAGGCGTGGGCAAGGAACTGGTGGCGCGCTTAATTCACAATATGGGCGGACGTGCAGATTCGCCATTTATTGCTGTGAATTGTGGGGCGATACCAATGGATCTGGTTGAAAGTGAGCTTTTTGGCCATAAAAAAGGTTCATTTACCGGGGCAGTTTCAGATAAGCAGGGATTATTTCAAGCTGCTAATGACGGTACGTTATTTTTAGATGAAATAGCCGATTTACCTATGATGATGCAGGTTAAATTATTACGTGCTATTCAGGAAAAGTCAGTTAGGGCAATAGGTGATAGTGAGGAAATTAGTGTAAATGTACGTCTTTTGTGCGCAACCCACAAAAATTTGAGTGAAAAAATATATCAAGGCAAATTCAGAGAGGATCTGTTTTACCGGTTAAGCGTTATTGAATTGCATGTACCGCCACTGCGGCAACGTGTTGCTGATATTCCACTGTTATCAAATCATATATTAAAAAAATTGACCAATATCAACGATATGCAACCAGTCAATTTAAGTAAAGATGCAGAAGATGCGCTGAAACGTTATACATTTCCTGGCAATGTGAGAGAACTAGAGAATATATTGGAGCGTGCTTTGACTTGGCTGGAAGGCAGTAGTGAGATTACAGCAGATGATTTAATGTTGCCAGGAGCGTGGTCGTATGAAACTGAAAAGTTCACCCATGATCTTACAGATCATTTTAATGGTACTGACAACGGGTTTGATCAGGTAACAACAGATGCGCCTGCCGGCGGCGATAATTTAGTAGCACAGCTTGAACAACAAGAGCGGCAACTGATTGTTAAAGCTCTTGAATCAGTACGCTGGAATAAGACCGCTGCTGCCAAGAAGTTGGGCATTTCGTTCCGAGCCTTACGCTACAAACTAGAAAAACTTGATATTAAGTAAAGCTTTGCAACGCTATGCAGACGTTGTGTTGTGGATTGCTAGTGTATGTATTGGCTCCTCGACCTGGACTCGAACCAGGGACCTGCGGATTAACAGTCCGATGCTCTACCAACTGAGCTATCGAGGAACGCATGGGCGGCTATGATAGCCATTTACATTTGATTGGTCAATATGTTAGCTAGGTAACAAATTCAGCGATACGGTCAAGCGCTCCCATCAAGTTTTGCTCGCTAGTGGCAATAGACAGGCGAATATGGTTTTTCAGGCCAAACGCACTGCCAGGTACAACAGCCACTCCCTTATTTGCAAGCAACGCCTCAGCAAAGGCGACGTCGTCGTTAATTGCTGGCATATTAGTTAATACGTTACTGATATTGGGAAATACATAAAACGTACCGTCACTTGCCAATGCATTAACGCCTTTCATTGCATTGAGTTTGCCCATAACCATGTCATGACGTTGTTTAAATTTCTCCTGCATTATATTCACACAGTGTTGATCTCCATTGAGGGCTGTCACCGCTGCTGCTTGTGATATTGATGCTGGATTAGATGTGCTTTGTGACTGAATTTTTTTCATTGCCGCAATTAAATCCACCGGGCCTGCCGCATAACCAATCCTCCAACCAGTCATTGCATAGGCTTTTGAGACACCGTTTATTACGACAGTGCGATCATATAAATCCGGACAAGCCATCACAATATTACAAAAACTATATTCTGACCATAAAATATGCTCATATATATCGTCAGTGACTATCAGCACATCAGGGTAGCTACGCAATACGTTACCCAAAGCGGTCAACTCATCCCGACTATAAACTTTGCCTGAAGGGTTAGATGGACTGTTAATGATGAACAATCGTGTTTTATTGGTAATTGCCGCATCAAGTTGCGCTGGAGTAATTTTAAAATGCTGATCCTGCTGTGCTGTTATGACCACAGGTGAGCCATTAGCTAGCATCACCATATCAGGATAGGATACCCAATAAGGTGCTGGGATAATCACCTCGTCACCTTCTTCAAGTAGGGCTTGGGCTAGATTAAAAAAACTTTGCTTGCCGCCAACAGACACCAGAATCTGTCTGGCTTGATAGTCAATGCTGTTATCGCGTGAGAACTTATCAATGATAGCTGCCTTAAGTTCAGCGGTACCATCAACAGCGGTATATTTAGTTGCGCCATTATTCATTGCTATAATTGCCGCTTGCTTAATATGCTCAGGTGTATCAAAATCTGGCTCGCCTGCACCAAGACCGATAACATCATGCCCTTCCAGTTTTAGTGCAGCTGCACGCCCGGTGATAGCGAGGGTAGCAGAAGGTTTGATATTTTGAACGCGTTGAGAGAGCTTAATAGTCATGATGTAACTCAAAAATATGTCATGTAATCATCTAATAATACGTTAAACAATGATAAAAGCAGAGCCCGTATGACAAAAAAATTTCAGTTAGTCAGTGAGTTTGCACCAACAGGAGATCAGCCAGTCGCAATTAATACTTTGGTTGACGGCTTAAGCAATGGTGAAATGTGGCAAACATTATTGGGCGTGACTGGCTCAGGCAAAACATTCACCATTGCTAATGTAATCCAAAAGATCCAGCGACCGACGATGATTATGGCACCTAATAAAACATTAGCGGCGCAACTATACAGCGAAATGAAAGAATTTTTTCCCCACAACGCTGTGGAGTATTTTGTTTCGTATTATGATTATTATCAGCCAGAAGCCTATGTACCTTCATCTGATACCTTCATTGATAAAGATGCTTCAATCAACGATCATATAGAACAGATGCGTTTGTCAGCAACTAAAGCTATGCTGGAAAGACGAGATGCCATTATCGTTTCCAGTGTGTCGTGCATTTACGGTCTAGGTGAAAAAAAGGCATACACTGAAATGATCTTGCATCTTGTTCAGGGTGAACATATCCATCAGCGTGCTATATTAAGACGTTTAGCAGAGCTACAATACAAACGAAATGATATTGAATTGCATCGGGCAACCTATCGTGTGCGTGGTGATGTAATTGATGTGTTCCCCGCTGAGTCAGCGCGTGATGCAGTGCGTATTGAATTATTTGATGATGAAATTGAACAGATCAGCTACTTTGATCCGTTGACGGGTGAGGTGCAGCAATATGTCAGCCGAATAACCATTTATCCTAAAACGCATTATGTCACACCCCGTGCACAATTATTGGCTGCGGTAGCTGACATCAAGACAGAAATGCAGCATCGCTTAGCAATTTTAACCAGTAGTAATAAACTTATTGAGGCTCAGCGTTTACAGGAACGTGTGCAGTTTGATATTGAAATGATATTGGAGCTTGGCTATTGCAATGGTATTGAAAATTATTCTCGTCATCTAGCTGGCAGACAGGCAGGTAAACCGCCGCCTACTTTGTTTGATTATCTGCCTGATGATTCATTATTGGTATTAGATGAAAGCCACGTTATGGTGCCACAGATTGGTGCGATGTATAGGGGCGACAAATCGCGTAAAACAACATTGGTTGAGTATGGTTTTCGCTTACCATCAGCATTAGATAATCGTCCATTAATGTTTGCTGAATGGGAAGAACTGGCACCACAAACTATTTTTGTATCAGCTACGCCAGCTGACTATGAACGGGCACGTTCAAGTGCAGTAGTCGAGCAGGTTGTACGGCCAACTGGCCTTATTGATCCTGACGTTGAGGTTCGGCCAGTCGCGACTCAGGTAGATGATTTATTATCTGAAATTAACAAGCGTGTCAGTATAGATGAACGCGTGTTAGTAACCACGTTAACAAAGAAGATGGCAGAAGATTTGACTGATTACTTGCGTGAACATGATATTAAAGTGCGTTATTTGCATTCCGATATTGATACGGTTGAACGGATGGATATTTTGCGCGATTTACGTTTAGGTGTATTTGATACACTGATTGGTATTAATTTACTCAGAGAGGGGTTGGATATTCCGGAGGTATCATTAGTTGCTATACTGGATGCAGACAAAGAAGGATTTTTACGCTCAGAGCGATCGCTTATTCAGACAATAGGACGAGCAGCACGCAATATTAACGGCAAAGCAATTTTATATGCAGATGAATTAACAGGATCAATGCAGCGTGCAATAGATGAAACAAACCGCCGCCGGGAGAAACAGGTTGACTATAATGCTATGCATGGTATTACACCGCAAGGTGTTAAAAAATCTATTCGTGATGGTCTGGACGATAGTCAGCAGCCAAACGTTAAGGTACACGCTGCTGGCAAGAAAATGCAACAACATTATGCCATGACGCCAGAACAGTTAGCAGAACGATTGCAGCAAATGGAACAGGTAATGTATCGTCATGCGCAAAATTTGGAATTTGAACAAGCAGCAGCCATGCGAGATAAAATAGAACATATGCGCACTATAAGTTTAGGGCTGGCAACTTAGCACACAGGAAAGCGGCATATTAACCAGTTTGCTAAGCAAAAAAACTGGAAAAAGCCAGCAGGTGTTTAGAAAATGGTAAAGCTGGCAATGATATAAAGGAGCATTTAGACAAGCGCTTTGACTGCCTCTTTATAAATTAACTCTGGGTGGCTTACGGAAAATTGATCATGCACTGATATTAAAGATGCAAAATTGGCAATGACCACAGCCTTGCTATCTTTAATTTTGATGGCGCCATATCACTAGACGGGGCAGACATGATTAAATATGTAGTAAGCAAGCATGGCTACTATATGGACTTATTACAGGCTTATCTCCAACAATGTTGCTCAAGAAGAACTGCTTACCCATTTTTTCAAATGGCTGGCAGGCAGATGATTTTCAGGAAATAGCTACCAGATATGCTACAGCAGCTTGATAACATTGTAAGGTCTGAAGGCACTGGATAGGATAATCTGGCGTCAGGTGCAAGGTTATAAAGTAGTTATTTATCAGCATGTACGACTGTTTGGCTAAAAACGTGGTGTGGCAGGTATGGCATTGATTTAATTGCTACCTGTCTTTTGATAAAAGAGGGTAGAATAACTGGTAAACTTGCTGGCAAAAAACTGCTATGGTACTGAAAAAAAGTGATAAAGAGATGTTACGCTTTGCTATCAAATCTTGCTACAGAGTATTAGTCCTTTGTGTCAGGCAAGGACTTGCATCTTCTATAAATAGCATCGCAATAATATATCTTGCCGGTCCACCTATCTAGCTTATACATCTTCACTCCCCTAATAGGGTCAGGGATACAATCCCACCTAAATAACCAGGCAAAAGTCAAAAGTACCAGTATTAAGCATACTAAAATAAATCGTTGATTTTGGCTTAAATTAATCATTGATAGATCCTTAAGTATTACTGGCTAGTCTTTAGGCGTTCAAAGATGTCATATTATTAGTAAGCTACTAATTCTAGCCTGTTGGGGCAGATAGGCATAGCATTTCTGCATATTTGATATGCTATGCGCAAGGCAAATACTTGCGTTCAGTTTTAAGCATTGTATAATGCCATCGCTTAAATAGCAGGCGCGTAGCTCAGCTGGTTAGAGCACTACCTTGACATGGTAGGGGTCGGTGGTTCGAATCCACTCGTGCCTACCAGTGCATGACTTAAGCTCCAGCGAAAAAGCCAGTTTTAGTTTTGCGACCTTTTGTATCGGTCAGGAACACAAGCTATGATTTCTATCACGCTGCCAGATGGCAGCCAGCGCCACTTTAGTAAGCCTGTCTCTGTAGCTGATGTAGCTAAGGATATAGGTGTAGGCCTTGCGCGGGCAGCGGTGGCTGGCAAAATCAATAATCAGTTAGTGGATACCTGCGATCTTGTCACCCAGGATGCTGACCTTGCTATTATTACTGCGCAGGATGACGATGGAATAGCTGTTATCCGCCACTCAACAGCGCATTTATTAGGCCATGCAATCAAGCAATTGTTTCCTGATACTAGCATGGCTATTGGCCCTGTTATAGAAAATGGATTTTATTACGATATTGATAGTAATCATCGTTTTACGCCAGATGATTTGGTGGCTATACAAAAACGTATGGTTGATCTAGCTAAAACTGGCTACAAAGTGATTAAAAAAATGACACCGAAAAAGGCAGCAAGAGATTTATTTGCAGCGCGCAGTGAGCAATATAAAGTCCGTTTACTGGATGATATGAATGATGAAGTGACTGAAGTTGGCTTATATCATCATCAGGAGTATGTTGACATGTGCCGAGGACCGCATGTGCCAAACATGTCATTCTGCAAAGCATTTAAGCTTACCAGGTTGGCTGGCGCGTATTGGCGGGGTGATGCCAGAAACAATATGCTACAGCGGATTTATGGCACTGCATGGGCAGATAAAAAAGCATTAGCAGCCCATTTGTTTCAGCTAGAGCAAGCTGCAATACGCGATCATCGCAAACTCGCCAAAAGCTTAAGTTTATTTCACATACAAGAAGAAGCATCTGGCATGGTTTTCTGGCATGACCACGGTTTACGTATTTATCGCGAGGTGGAAAATTATATTCGTGATGTGATGCAGCAATATGATTATCAAGAGGTAAGAACGCCACAGGTTGTTGACCGGTCATTATGGGAACAATCAGGTCATTGGGATAAATTTGCTGACATGATTTTTGTCACGCAGACAGATAATCGTGACTATGCTGTTAAGCCGATGAATTGTCCCTGTCATGTGCAAATTTTCAATCAAGGCTTAAAAAGCTATCGTGATTTACCTTTGCGTATGGCTGAGTTTGGTTCATGTCACCGTAACGAACCATCTGGTACATTGCATGGCCTTATGCGCTTGCGCGAATTTACCCAGGATGATGCCCATATTTTCTGTACTGAAGATGACGTGCAGGCAGAAGTCTTGCTGTTTATAGATTTGGTGTACCGTGTTTATGCTGATTTTGGCTTTAATGATATCATCGTTAAACTGTCAACTCGTCCTGAAAACAGGGTTGGTAGTAGTGATTTGTGGGATAAGGCGGAATATGCACTTGAGCGTGCTCTGAGCGATAAAGGCTTAATCTGGAGTTTACAGCCTGGAGAAGGCGCATTTTACGGTCCTAAAATTGAGTTTTCTCTGAAAGACTGTTTAGGCCGTGTATGGCAATGTGGCACCATTCAGGTTGATTTTTCCATGCCAGATAGGTTGGGTGCAAGATACATTGCAAGTGACGGTAACAAACGAGCCCCGGTTATGTTGCATCGCGCAATACTGGGTTCGCTGGAACGCTTTATTGGTATTTTAATTGAGCAGCATGCTGGTTCAATGCCAACATGGTTGGCTCCTGTTCAGGTAGTAGTCATTGGTATCAGCCAGCATCAGTCAGAGTATGCCCAAAAAATTGTTAAACAATTGCAAACTAAGGGCTTTAGAACTGATATAGACTTGAGAAATGAAAAGATAGGCTTTAAAATACGCGAGCATACATTACAGCGAGTACCTTACCTGGTTGTAGTGGGAGACCGTGAAATAAGGGATAATGTTTTAGCAATACGCACTCAAGAAGGGGAAGATTTGGGCACGATGGCACTTGATAGTTTTGTAAACACCTTGACTGAAGATGTTACTACCCGTAGCCGCAAGTTATTAGAGGACTGAGGCTATCGCTACTGATAATAAAAAATTAAATGGTGAAATTACAGCTAAGGAAGTGCGTCTGACCGGTCATGATGGTGAGCAACTCGGTATTGTTACCTTGACAAAAGCGATGAGATTAGCAGAAGAAGTAGATTTAGATTTAGTGGAAATATCCGCGCAACAAACCCCGCCAGTTTGTCGTATTATGGATTACAGCAAGTATGTATTTGAAAACAACAAGAAGAAACAACTTGCCAGAAAAAAACAAAAGCAGACGCAGGTTAAGGAAATAAAGTTCAGGCCAGGGACAGAAGAGGGGGATTATCAGGTAAAATTACGCAACTTGACACGCTTTCTTACAGATGGCAACAAAGCTAAAGTTAGTCTTCGTTTTCGTGGGCGTGAAATGGTGCACCAGGATCTAGGATTAAAGCTACTTGAACGCGTGATAGATGATCTAAAAGAACTGTCTGTAATTGAACAACATCCTAAAAAAGAAGGTCGCCAAATGATTATGGTGTTGGCACCTAAGAATAAGCTATCAATGCGGAGTGTATAATATGCCAAAATTAAAAACACATCGAGGTACGGCAAAGCGGTTTAGAAAAACCGGTAGCGGCAAGTTTAAGCGTTCACAAGCGTTTACCAGTCATATCCTCACCAAAAAAAGCACCAAGCGCAAGCGTCAGTTGCGTTCTACTTTAATGATTTGTGCAGCAGATCATAAAGCTGTTCATAAAATGTTGCCTAATCAATAAATTAAGGGGATTATTTAATGTCAAGAGTTAAGCGTGGTGTTACCGCACGGGCACGTCACAAAAAAGTTATCAAACAGGCCACAGGTTATTCCGGTCGTCGTAAAAACATTTACCGTGTCGCTGTACAGGCAGTGACAAAAGCAGGGCAGTATGCTTATCGTGATCGTCGGCAGAAAAAACGCGTATTCCGTGCTTTATGGATTATACGTATTAACGCTGCCGCGCGCGAATGCGGGTTATCGTACAGTCGCCTGATTGATGGTTTGAAAAAGGCAACGATTGATATTGATCGTAAAATGCTTGCTGATTTGGCAATGAACGACAGGGTGGCATTTGCTGCTATTGCCGAAAGAGCTAAAGCTACGCTGGCAGACTAGATCATTGCTGACATCGCTGGATTATGAAGGCCGTCAATATGCGGCCTTTTTTGTTGCACGCAAACATTAACTGGATAAAAAGCTGACACCATGACTGAACTGGACTTAAGTTTGCAGCCATTAAATGCGCTTGTCGCGGCGGCCAAAAAAGCGATTATGACCGCTGATGATAATGCAGCTTTAGATAAAGTCCGCGTGCAATATCTCGGCAAAAAAGGTGAAATAACGGCCTACCTTAAACAGTTGGGTAGTATCAGCGCAACGCAACGTCCGATTATTGGTAAATCGGTTAATTCAGTCAAGCAGGATATAGCTACATTGCTGGAAATAAGGGCTCAAGTATTAGCTGATTTGGCGATAGAAAAGCTACTTAAAGCAGAAGTTGTTGATGTGTCGTTGCCAGGTCGGGGAGAACAGATAGGCGGATTGCACCCAGTTACCCTTACGTTACAAAGAATTGAGCATTACTTTAGATCGATAGGATTTCAGGTAGTTGAAGGGCCAGAGATTGAGGATGCTACCCATAACTTTACTGCACTCAATATACCCGATGATCATCCTGCACGTGCTATGCACGATACCTTTTATTTTAATACTGATAGATTATTGCGCACCCATACTTCGCCAGTACAAATAAGAGCAATGGAAAAACAGGCACCACCACTGCGTATTATTGCCCCAGGCAAGGTGTACCGCTGTGATTCTGATTTAACTCACACACCTATGTTTCACCAGGTAGAAGCATTAATGGTTGACGAGCAGGTTAGCTTTACTGATTTAAAAGGTGTTCTGGCTGATTTTTTACATGCTTTTTTTGAGCAGACATTTAATGTACGTTTCAGGCCGTCTTATTTTCCGTTTACTGAACCTTCGGCTGAGGTTGATATTGAATGTGTGGCGTGCAAGGCTGATGGTTGCCGTGTCTGTGGTCGCACAGGTTGGCTGGAAGTGCTTGGTTGTGGCATGGTGCATCCGAACGTGTTTGCCCATGTTGATATTGATAGCGAAAAATATATGGGTATTGCTTTTGGCATGGGTGTTGAGCGCCTAGCAATGTTACGTTATGGCGTAGACGATTTGCGTCTTTTCTTTGAAAATGATTTACGCTTGTTGCGTCAGTTTAATTAGTCTTAAAGATATCCACGATGAAATTCAGCGAAAAATGGTTGCGTGAGTGGGTTAACCCACCCATTGATACCAATACATTGGCGGATAGGCTAACACAGGCAGGCCTGGAGGTTGATGCTGCCCAGCCAGTTGCTGGCACTTTTTCTAGTGTTTTTGTTGGCAAGGTAATGTCAGTAGCCTCTCATCCAAATGCTGATAAGCTAAAAGTATGTCAGGTAGACATTGGCAGGTTGGAGGCCTTATCAATTGTTTGTGGCGCATCAAATGTTCGTCCAGAGCTTAAAATGCCTGTTGCTGTTGTTGGCGCAGTTTTACCAAACAATACTAAAATCAAAAAGGCTAAATTACGTGGGGTAGTTTCATATGGCATGCTGTGCTCAGGTCAGGAATTGGGGCTTGAAGATCACGCAGGCGGCTTGTTAGAGCTTGCTGAGGATGCACCTGTAGGCATGGATATACGTGATTATCTCAATCTTGATGATGTCATCATTACGCTTGATTTGACACCTAATCGCGGTGACTGTTTAAGCATTGCTGGTGTTGCCCGTGAAGTGTCCGCATTGACAGGCTGTGATGTTATGCAACACCAACAGCCGGTTATTCTTAAGACAAGCAATACTGTGCCTAAGGTTAGCGTGGATAATCCGGTTGATTGTCCTATTTATATGGCCCGCGTGATCGAAAATATCAATATTAATGCACGTTCACCGCTGTGGATACAGGAAAAATTACGCCGTATCGGTTTGCGTAGCTTAGGTGCAGTGGTTGATATTACCAATTATGTCATGTTTGAGCTGGGGCAACCTTTGCATGCCTTTGATTTGGCAGCACTGGATGGCGATATTACAGTGCGATCAGGCAGACAAAATGAAGAGATAACATTATTAAACGGCCAGCGGGTTACTGTAAGCGATGATACATTGGTAATAGCAGATCAATCATCTATTCTTGCCTTGGCTGGAATCATGGGCGGTCAGGCATCCAGTGTTAGCCAAAATACACAACATATATTGCTGGAAGCTGCTTTTTTTAAGCCCTCAACCATTGCTGGTCGTGCGCGTTACTATGGTTTGCATACAGATGCCTCACATCGTTTCGAACGTGGTGTTGATCCAGCGCTTGTTGAGACAGCAATGGATCGTGTAACAGCACTATTAACTGATATTGTCAGTGGTGATGCTGGCCCGATAACAACAGTTTTTTCTGTGGAGAATATACCCAAAGCAGCAGTGATTCTGTTACGTAGAGACAGGATCAAGCGCGTTTTAGGTATTGATATTAACCCTGATGAGGTCAAGCAACAATTAACAAGGTTGGGTTTGAGTGTATTAACAGATGGTGAAGATTGGCAAGTAACGATACCTAGTTTCCGCTTTGATTTAGCGATTGAAGCTGATTTGATTGAAGAGCTAGGTAGGCTATATGGCTATGATAAATTGCCAAAAACCCGACCACAGATTGAAATGCCAACGACAGTTATTTCTGAGCGTACCTTGTCCGTTCATCGCCTCCAGTCTTTATTGGTTGATCGCGGCTATCAGGAAGCCATTACTTATAGCTTTGTTGATCCAGCTATTGAGCAGCATCTGGGTGCTAAAGGTAAAAAGATCATTACGCTAGCCAATCCCATTTCTACTGATTTATCTGCTATGCGCACATCATTATGGTCAGGGCTAGTGCAAGCGCTTGTGCATAACTTAAATAGGCAGCATCAGCGGATACGCTTGTTTGAGGTGGGGTGTGTTTTTAGTGGCGACAATGATCATATTAATCAACATAATCAAGTAGCTGGCATTATCTGCGGTAGCCGTTATGCTGAACAGTGGGGTGCACAGCAACGCCCAGTCGATTTTTTTGATCTAAAAGCAGATGTTGAGGCATTGTTGGCATTAGACGGTAATGGCAATGTTCATTTTATTAGTGAGCAGCATCCTGCGCTTCACCCTGGTCAATCAGCCAGAATATATCGTGGAGAGAAAGCAGTCGGTTGGTTGGGTGCGCTACATCCTAAGTTGAATGTACCACTTGCCATTGATATTTGCACCTACCTGTTTGAATTAAATTTGTCTGCGGCACTGTGTAGGTCTGTGCCCAAATTTACCCCATTATCAAAGTTCCCAATGATTCGTCGTGACCTAGCGTTAATTGTTGATAATAATCTTAGTGCCAATCAAATTGTGTCTTGCCTGAATACAGTAAAATCTGATATTGTTAAGGAGATTCAGGTGTTTGATGTATATAGCGGAGCGGGTGTTAAACTTGGGGAAAAAAGTATTGCGGTTTCATGTCATCTCCAGCACAGTGAAAGGACGCTTACTGAAGAAGAGGTGGATAGATTGATGGATACGCTAATACACAGTTTGCATCAGCAAATTGGTGCAACTATCAGATCGTAAATGTAAGACAACAACGCTTTTATAGGGGGCGACGATGACATTAACTAAAGCTGGTATTATAGAGAAGCTTTATAAAGAGTTGGGTCTCAACAAAAGTGAGGCAAAAGAATTTGTTGAAATGTTTTTTGAACAGATACGATCCAAGTTAGAATCAGGTGAACAAGTTAAATTGTCCAGTTTTGGTAATTTTGAACTTAGAGATAAGGCCGAACGACCTGGCAGAAACCCAAAAACAGGCGAGGAAGTTGCTATTACTTCGCGCCGTGTTGTTACCTTCAAACCAGGGCAAAAATTAAAGGCAAGAATTGATGGTTATGCTCGATAGAAGCAGTAACAAAGTGCTGTTGCCTATTCCTACCAAACGTTACTTTACAATCAGTGAAGTCAGTGAATTATGCGGCGTCAAACCTCATGTACTGCGCTATTGGGGGCAAGAATTTACTCAGATAAAACCAGCGAGACGGCGGGGCAATCGGCGTTATTATCAGAGGCAGGATATTCAGTTAATTCGCGATATTTATGTTTTATTATATGAACAGGGTTTTACTATCAGTGGCGCGCGCCAATATCTTAGCGATAGTGATAACAAAGCACAGCTAAAAAGTACTGACGATAACAAACAGCTTGTTCATGCAATGATGGCCTATCTTGAAGAAGTGCGCACCTTGTTGAGCACCTGAGTAACGATGAATAAATTAGAAGGGCTATTAAAATACTGTACCTTGTTAGGGGCACTGCTATAGCTTTATCTTAATTGAACTGTGATTGTCATTATTAGCATAATTGTCATGCAACCGTGAGCGCGCCGCCCAATAAGGGTAATGAAAAGATTCTCATCCACCGCGCTTACCTTAAAATGCCAGCAGGAGTAGTCAGTACCCCCTATTTTGCTTAAAAAATAATTTAGGTGCGTAAGGTGCAGCAGCAGTTTAAAGAGATATTCAGTAGGCAAGGATTATTATCGCAACATGTTGTTGACTATGCACCGCGCAAACAGCAATTGGAAATGGCTGAAACGGTCTGGCAGGCACTGACCGAAAAGACTGTGTTAATTACAGAAGCGGGCACGGGTACTGGTAAAACCTATGCTTATTTAGCGCCTGCTATCTTATCAGGCTGTAAAGTGTTTATTTCCACTGGCACCAGAAATTTGCAGGATCAGCTTTTTAACAAGGATTTACCAGTATTAAAAAAAGCATTGGGTGTAGCTTTTCGTGCTTCACTATTAAAGGGGCGTAGTAATTATTTATGTCTTTATCGGCTTAATATGGCGCGCGGAGATACAGCGCAAAAATCACATCAAGCTAAATTGCAGGTGCTAACCGAATGGGCAGAAAAAACAAAAAGTGGTGATTTAAGTACAAGTAATGTATTAGCAGATGATTCAGGTTTGTGGCCAAAAGTGACCTCAACAGTGGATAATTGTCTCAATCAGAAGTGCCCAGATTACCATGATTGTTTTATCACTGAGGCGCGTAAAAAAGCGCAGGAAGCTGACATTGTGGTAATTAATCATCACTTATTAATGTCTGACATGATGGTAAAGGCAACCAGTCAGGGCGAGGTATTGCCCAGTGCTGATGCTTATATTATTGATGAAGCGCATCAATTGCCGAATGTTGCTGCACAATTTTTAGGTGTGCGTGTCAGTAGCTATCAGTTACGGGAGCTTTGTGCTGACAGCACCCGTGAAATGCAGCAGGGTGCTGAAGATATGGCCGCCATTGGTGAATCGGCAGATAAGCTCAAGATAGTATTGCATCGCTTTATTATCAGCCTTGGTGACAAGGTGCAACGTGCACCCTGGTATTATTTACATGAAAGGTCAGTCGTCAACGAAAAGTTCGCTGATCTTATTGCTTCTCTTAAAGGTTTGGCTGGTCAGCTTGAACTGGCAGCAGAGCGTAGTAGCGGGCTGGAGCAGTGCTATAATCGCTGTGATACGTTAATCAATACACTGACACTCTTTGCCACCAAAAAACAAACACATGATGAACTGGTTTTGTGGGCAGATATTCGCGCTAATGGTGTTATCCTGCATGCAACACCGCTTGATATTAGTCAGCACATGCAAAACTGGATGGATGATGGCCAGCGATCGTGGGTATTTACATCAGCGACATTAACAGTGGCAGATCAGTTTGACAGTTTTATTGATCAGCTTGGCATTGATGATACTGATACTAAAATCTGGCCAAGTCCTTTTGATTTTGCCGCGCAAAGTTTAGTCTATCTGCCCGCCATTCCAATAGAGCCCAACCATGATGATTACAGCGATCATATAGCAGATGTTGCCAGGCAGATCATAAGCTACAGTAAAGGTCGTACGTTTATTTTATTTACCAGTTATCGCGCTATGTACCATGTGGCTGATATATTAAAGCAGCAGACGGATTATCCATTGCTGGTGCAGGGTAGTGCAGCAAAGTCAACGTTAGTGGACAAATTTCGTGATTATGGTAATGCGGTACTTTTGGGCACTAACAGCTTCTGGGAAGGAGTCGATGTGCGCGGTGATGCACTTGTCTGTGTCATCATTGACAGAATCCCGTTTGAATCACCCACCGATCCAGTATTACAAGCAAGAATAGCAATGCTTAAAAAGGCCGGCGGTAATCCGTTTGTATCAATGCAGATTCCAACTGCTGTCATTCGGCTTAAGCAGGGGATTGGCCGTTTAATTCGTGATCCAAATGATTACGGGGTGCTGGTATTGTGTGATCCAAGACTATCAACAAAACGCTACGGTAAGGTATTTTTGGATAGTTTGCCGCCAACCATGCCAGTGACGCAACAAAGCGAGGATGTTGCCGCATTTTTTGCCGCTACTGGTCATTAATATAGGCGCGATGCTAGGATATTGACCATTAGTGTTTAACAGCGGTGCAAGATGGTGTGTACCACCTCTATTTCATGGAGGGTATCTAGGATGTGCGGTACTGGGTGGTCGGGGTGGCTTAAGCGCTGGTATTCATCTTTAATTATTGCTAATTTAGCAGCTTCGCTCATCGTATCGCTTAGTGCTGGCAGATTGCCTAAATGCGGCAATACGATTTTGCCAGCAGCTTTAAGTTCTTGCGGGAAATAGAGCTGATACACCAAAGCATCTATGATTTTTTCAAAATAGCGGGCTGCTGGGCTTGGGTTATTTGTTGCGGCTGTCAGCAAGATGTAATCAACCAATGATTCAAACGGTTTTTGCTGTTCTGCCGATAGTTTGGGGATAGGAATTTCTTCTACATATTGGTTGGATAATCTGTATCCTGTATTTCCATATTGATGGACATTTTTATCGACCCAATAAGCAACTAGCTTAGAGTTAAGAATCGATAAAATATATCTACCTGTCCTTTTATGAAAGGAAGATAGAAACGCCATGCTATCTAAAACTAATTGATTGTTAGGAGATATACAGAAAGTAGGTTCTTGTGTAATTCTTTGCCAAACAATTTTCTCTTTGGCGAATTCTGGGTAGTAGGTATTAGCGCATCTTTGCAAAGTATACCATTCATAACGGATGCCTGTTTCTGCTTTATTTCTTTTTGATAATACTTCTTTATATTTTAATAAATGATTGTAGATAGCAGGATATTCTTTCTTAAATATATTTTCAGCTTTTTGTGAGTTTCCTGTAATAGAATTATCCTTTTGTAAAGGAAAATGCCATGGAATAAAAATCAACCATAATCCCGCCCACTGTGCCTGATATTTTTTAATATCTCTACCGCGTAATATGGGTTTAATCATCGCTGTGGTACGTATTTTCTCCTCATCATTTTGGCAAGTGGCTAAAATCCGCTCTCTTGTTTTTGTATCAATGATAAAGGCCTTGTTATAGCCTGTTTTAATGCCATAGTTGATTTGAATATCCCAGTTTTTCAGCGGGGTACCTACTTGTTCAATGCGTTCTCTAATGGCGCGGTGGGCTTTATCTGCCACTATCCAGCTTTCACCACCATAATTGGTCAATTCAATACAGCTATCTGCAACAAATTTTTCCAGCGGAGTAGTGGGGCTAAAACTGCGATTGATTAAGCAGGCTTGCATGCTTTGCTTATTTTGGGCTTTTGCTAGCAGCAGGATATTGGTATCTACAGTGGCGGATTTGAATACTTAATGACCACCAAAGTCAATTAACTGCAGTGGCTGGGTGTCGGTGTCAGTGGCAAAAAACTGGCGCAGCTTTTTGCCATAAGCAGCACGCATCCATTTGTTGGAGGTAATAAAGCACAAAAGTCCGCCATTACGTAACAACCGCCAACCCTGCTCGTAAAACAGAGTGTAAATATCACCTGTTTTAGTAAAGCTCTGGTAGTTTTGCTTTTTCCAGTAGTCTTGGATTGGCTGGCCGCTGAATGTTTGAATCTGTACATAGGGCGGGTTGCCAAGTATCAGATCAAACCCTCCTTTTTTGTGCCAGACCTCTGAGAACATCAGCCGAAAATCAAAAGTCACCGGGTAACCAAAGACTCCTTTAGAATTAGTCATGTTCTGCTGGACCTGCTGGTCGATGGCTGTTTTTAGTCGGACTTTTTCTGCTTTGTCAGTGGCGCTAAAAAATTGGGCTTTTAAGTTCTCCAGTTGCTTAAAATTGGGGCTGTTCCACTTTGCTGGAAAACCGATCAAGGAGTCACCTGCCATGATTTTATAATCTAAGTTGGGTAGCGCTTCAATATCGCTGTAGTCTTGTTCACATCCACAATCAGCGATAACCATAGCCTAAGGCGGGCGATGTCAATGGCTGATTCATCCTTATCTACTCCGTAGATGCTGTTTTGGATAGTGTGGCGCTTAAGCTGATAGGCCGTTTTTTGGTTGCCGTTGTGTGTTGCTAGGTTTTGCCGCGTACCAACTATCTCATGCAGTAATCCTACCGCAAAGGCACCGGAGCCAATGGCTGGGTCGCACACTTTTATATCGGCCAGGGCATCATCTATCGCTTGGGCGTGCTGCCGCACACTCTTTGGTAGCTGGAATAAATAGCGATCGGTTTCTTTGCCACTTTTGATCACCTGCTGGTCGTTTTCTAGAGCTAAGTTACCCCTGCGAATCAATGTAATTAAATCGTCTTTAGAGATGGCGGGTTGCGCTTTGCTAAGTGTTATTTGGTTATTAGAATGACTATTGAGATTACCCAGCAGTGAGTCTTGTCGTTGGGCAGGCCCCCTCCAGTTGCAAGCAGGGTTAAAGTGGTTATCCAGATAGTGGATTAAGCTTTCCTGACACATGTAATGGACAATCTCGCGCGGGGTGTAAAACGCGCCTTTACGTTTGCGCTCTTTAACCTCCAGCATGTTTTCAAACACTTTGCCAAGCATTTCTGGATCAACAGCCACTTCTTTTTCCAGTGGTTCGTCTTCTTTGATGGTGAAGTTGTAGCGGTCAAACACATCCAAGATACCGCTGCCGCTATTGCCGCCTGCTGCATCTGGACAGGTATTACTAAAGACATGGTTAGGTAAATCAATGGGGCTATTTTTCCAGCCATAGTCGGCTTCAAACAGGCCGCCGTTCAAAAAAGGAATGCGGTAATTAAAGCGTTTGTATTAGCTCAGATCAGTCTGGTTTTTGCGTTCATTAGCCAATGCTTCATAAAACAGATATTGCATAAAGTCATGGTAATAGTGTTCACCTTTTGCGGTAGTTGCCTGAAACTGCTGGCGCAAAAAGTCGCGTGGGCCATCGCCCCAGTTATCGTTTTTAGCCACCCCCAGCCAGCCCTTTTTCTGTAAAAAATATAAAAATACGATCTGACCAAGCAGTTTTTTGGCAAAGCGATACATCGCTTGCTCGCTATTTGACTGTTGCTGAAAATAGGGTTGTGATTGCAGGTGCTCAACCAGTTTATCAAATAAATTTTTATACTGGCGAAAAAATTCATCGGTAACTCTGTCAACGCTAAAGGCATCCTCCAGTTGCTTTAGTGTGGGCTTGTTATCGCTGTCTTCTAGCAGGGGCAAAACTTGGCTGGCTGCAGTGTGGCTGTACTCGTATTTGCCTAGTAAAAAAGAGTAACGTTTGGCTGGGGTCAGTGTTGTGTAGTTTTTAACTGTGCCGCTTTTATTATCCTGATAGGCCGAATACTCAATTTTAACGAAGGAAAAGCGCCAGTCTGCTCCGTTATCATCTGTCGCATAAAAAGCAAATAAACCAGTCTCTTTATCAAATTGCTTAAGACGGTTCACCGCAAAGTTACGCAAGGCAGCGCGGGCTTTGGTCAGGCTGCTGGCGTGTTTGACCTGTACCACTTGCAAGTCGCATACATTTTTGTTTGGGTCAATATATTTACCCAAACACCAATATTGTTTGACTTGTTGTTGGTAGGCATTGGGTATGTAAGTGCCGCTGTAGTGTTTACTCGCGCGTGAACCGGGCGTTATCTCACCTAGTAGGTTGGTGAGAAACTGCTCGTATTGCTGGCGGTTAAAGGATTCTGAAAAAACTTGGCGAAGCATGTTTCGGGCTTGTTCTTTATTCATGGTGGTTTAGTGAGTATTAATTTTTGTCCGCTATTTGATACGCAGACAGAATAATCTCACGCTTGGCATTAGCTGTGTTGCCAGCTGCATGAGATTCGCCTGTCTCGTCCACATGGGGGATATCTTTGCGCAAAATGGCCAGCACTTTTAGTGGATCAAGGGTTTGTTCCAATGCTTTTTTAATAGTTTGCGCCGTCTTTTTGGCTAGCCTACCCTGTTTAAGCAGAGTTTGAACACCTTTAATAAAATGATCGTCATTGTCGGTAAAGCCTTGATACTGGCTCAAGGCTTTGTCTTTCAGCCGCCGTTCAATATAGCTAGTATTGGATTGACCGCCCTTGTTAGCAGGAGTATCATCGGTCATGCTGTCTTGCTCAAAACCCTGCTTGTTAATGGTGAGCCAATTATAATAATGGGGCGGAATAGGTTGGCGTGGGGTATCGGGCTTACATTGCAATTTTTCGGCAGCTTCCACAAAGGCGAGTTCATGGCTTTTCGTTGCCGCTGTTTACGTAAAACTTTTTCAACGCGCCGATGCGGATAAAGGTCAGTAATGCATCTTGCCGTAATCTAGGAACTTTTCGACCAGTACGGGCTTTTTTCGGTAATTGTTTGATTCGGGCAAATAATTCGGGTTGGTGATCGCGCAGGTTACGGATGATTTGTAGATATTTGAGCTCGGAGTCTGGCTCGCCATTTTCATCGTTATAGGTAGCAGGGTTTTCTAAGGCATCAAACAGTTGCTGGCTGGCAATTTGCTCTCCCTCAGTGAGGTATTGGGCGTCCTCACCCATCATGTTATGGAACAGTTTTATTTTATTGGTGATGCTAGTCTCCTGCTGTAAATGTTCATCCGCTTGTGAGGTGGGAAAAAAGTTACAAATTAATATTTCGCGGTGCTGGGTGCCCAAGCGATTCACCCGCCCAACCCGCTGCATCACCCGTGCTGGATTCCACGGCAGATCATAGTTAATGATGCTGTTGCTACGGTGTAGGTTGATCCCTTCGGCGAGTACATCAGTGGTGATGAGCAGGTTGATATTATTTTGTGGCTGCTTGTTATTGGGGTCAAAATTCTGCTTGATCAGTGTGCGTGCTGCTGCCGGAGCATGTTTGCCGTTAACAGTTTGACCGCCATCGCTGCTGTAAAATAACACCTGATTGGCAAATTCTTGCTTGAGCTTATCAAACAGATAACTGCCGGTTTCGCGTGATTCAGTAAAAATCACCGGCTTGTTGTGTTTGAGTTGTTTACTCTGCTGGAGTGTGTCGATTAATCGTGCTAGTTTAGGGTCGTCATTGATGCTGTTCCAGTTTTGTTTTATTTGCTTTAAGGTATTGAAGTCATTATTTAAATGATCAATAAATGCTGGCTTAAAT
Source organism: Methylophagaceae bacterium (assembly GCA_965199725.1). Classification (GTDB taxonomy): domain Bacteria; phylum Pseudomonadota; class Gammaproteobacteria; order Nitrosococcales; family Methylophagaceae. The sequence continues at coordinate 269,003 of OZ241321.1, read as the reverse complement.
TGATCGTTTGAGTAGGCCTCGACTTCCTTCTCGGTTACCAGATTTTCCAGTATTTCCAGTGAGTCGTTGTCCAGTAAGTCATAAACATCTACCGCCTTGCTGATATACACTGTACCTTTATGGTACATAGCAATAAACTTGTCATAAGAATCAATAAAACGACCAATGGTTTGCTTAAAGGCATAAAAACTGCTCTCTAGGCGTTTGATCAGCATGGTTCTCATAAAGCCGCCAATGTTTTTCTGTTGCTGACGTTCAAAGTCACTGAGATCGCCAGTGTAGTACAAAAGCGGGGTATAGCGCGCGTACTGAAACGCTTTTAATTGCGTTATAGTATCGCTAAAAGTAGTTTCTGTTTTGTCTCTGAATTGGTAGACAATGCGCGCTGGTGCTTGCACTTGGGGAAACTTCAGCCCTTGTTGTTCAATATCCTGTTTGAAGTAGGTGATCACATCAGTGCGGGTACGTCTGACCATTACATGTTTGAGCACTTTTTCACGGATTGTGGTACTGATGCTGTTGATTTTTTGCTGGTATTCAGGACTATCTTTTTCCAGACCTTTTAGCTGTTTTTTTAGGTTGTTAAAAAATTGTTCTAAATTAGGTACACCGGGAATGGTGGATTGTTTAGGTTTTTGAAACAGCCCAAGTTGGGCGGCTATATCGTCAATACGATTGTTTAATGCAGTGGCTGTAATTAAGATCACCTTTTTATTACGACATATTTCTAGTAGGTGGGCATAGGATTGGGTACTGTCATTGCGAAAGCGGTGTGCTTCGTCCACCACAATATGGCTGTAAGTGCGGCCAGTATTGTAGATGTTGGTCTGCACGCTCTCCAGTTTACCGAGTGACTCAATTTTTGCTGATACGCGAAAATCTTGCAGGGCATCATTCCAGTAATCCTGCAATGCCGGTGGGCAGATCACCAGAATTTTTCCTCTGACCTGCTGTAAAAGTTGAGCAGCAATAAAGGTTTTGCCCAGCCCTACCACATCAGCTAAAAATACACCGTTGTACTCGCGCAGCTTTTTTAATGCCTGTTGCACGGCCTGCCGTTGATAGGCCAGCGGCATAAAGCCGTCGGGCAGGTCTATATCGTCCACGCTGTCTTGCAAATTGATATCTTCTTGCAGGTACTCATAAATCAACTTGAGATATAGTTCATAGGGCGTGATAGTATTACTCAGCCAAGTGTTGTTGTTGATGGTATCGACAAAAGTATCTGTTACCTCAACTGACTCATGCCAAAGTTGCTCAAATTGAGCTAGGGCAAACTCAACATCATGGCGTTGCTTTAGCTCAACATTAAACTCGCGATTGCCAACCAAACCAGCATAAGAAAAGTTGCTAGAGCCGGTAATTACATAACCAAAATCGCGGTCGCTTTCAGCAAAGCGGCCAATATAGACTTTGGCGTGAATATCGCGCGAAGGAAAGGCACGAATTTCCAGCCTTTTTTGTTTAGTCAATTCAATAAATTGCCGGATGCCTTTTTCTAGCCCAGCGTCGTCAGCCTTAGTATTGTCTATTTCTGCGATCAGATTCTGCCGATAAGTTGCTTTGGTATTTTTGTGTGATTCCAGCGGTAGCTCTTCTGGTGTGTTTGTTTGCTCAATGGCTGTGCTAGTGATGCTATCAGTGCCAATGCCGATCAGTATCCGCGTTTTTTGGGTGCTGGCGATGCTATCACTAAGTTGCGCAAAGCCACTGGCACGAAAATAACCGACCAGTACATCAAACAGTGCCGTATCTTTTAAGTTAGCCTTAAAGCGATCCAGTAGAGTTTGATTTTGCTCGTTGGTAAAGAAAGTGAGGTCAGTGGTGTGGTAGTTGCGCATAGTTTTTTAGTAAGGATTGCAGGTTATTTGGACAATGTTAACACTATTTTAAGTTGCTATTTGTTTGTGGGATATCATTTATAAGCGTTGACAGCCATTGATCCGTTAAAAGGGCTGGTGGGCTGTAGACTTAATGGCGTAAAGTTGCTACCAATGGTACAATGAGCGCCCCCTAAAATAGCCTCTTATTGGATGTCTATACATGACTGATATTGCCCTTGACTTAAAGCCTATTAGTATTGAACAGGAAATGAAGCAGTCGTATCTTGATTATGCGATGAGCGTGATTGTCGGGCGTGCATTGCCTGATGTTCGTGATGGCTTAAAACCAGTTCATCGGCGTGTTTTATACGCGATGCACGAGCTGAATAACAGCTGGAATGTATCCTACAAAAAATCAGCGCGAATTGTGGGTGATGTTATTGGTAAATATCATCCACATGGCGATACTGCTGTTTATGACACGATGGTGCGGATGGCGCAACCATTTTCTATGCGCTATATGTTGGTTGATGGTCAGGGTAATTTTGGCTCAGTAGATGGCGATGCCCCTGCCGCCATGCGTTATACCGAAGTACGGATGGCGAAAATTGCCCATGATATGCTGGTTGATCTGGACAAAGAAACGGTTGACTTTGTTGCCAACTATGACGAATCTGAGCATGAACCTTCCGTATTGCCTACCAGAGTACCAGCCTTATTAGTCAATGGCTCAGCAGGTATCGCCGTTGGTATGGCAACTAATATTCCCCCGCATAACCTAGCAGAAGTCCTTGCTGCTTGTATTGCCCTTGTAGATGACCCTGATATTACTGTTGGTGGATTGATGGAATGCGTGCCAGGGCCTGATTTTCCCACTGCGGCACTCATTAATGGTGTGCATGGAATTGATGAAGCCTATCGCACGGGTCGGGGTCGCGTGCATATTCGCGCCCAGGCAAACATTGAAACTGATGAAAAAACAGGTCAGCAAAGTATTGTAGTCGTTCAATTGCCTTATCAGGTCAATAAGGCGCGTTTACTAGAAAAAATTGCTGAACTGGTTAAAGAAAAAAAGATAGAAGGCATTACTGGTCTGCGTGATGAGTCTGATAAAGAAGGTATGCGGATGGTCATACTGCTGAGAAAAGGAGAGGTGCCAGAGGTTGTACTAAATAATCTTTATCAGCAGACCCAAATGCAGATTGTATTTGGCATTAATATGGTCGCCATTGTTGATAGTCAGCCTAAATTATTAGACTTAAAAGGTATACTTGGTAATTTTATCCGTCATCGTCGTGAGGTTGTAACTCGTCGTTCTATTTACGAGTTGCACAAAGCGCGTGATCGTGCACATATTCTGGAAGGGCTGGCAACCGCGCTGGCAAATATTGATGAAGTCATTGCGTTGATAAAATCGTCTAATAACCCAGTTCAGGCGAAAGAGACGCTATTAGCCCGTAGCTGGGGTTCTGAGATGATTATAGATATGCTTGGCACTGCTGGTGCCGAAGCATCTCGTCCAGAAAACTTGCCTGCCAATATAGGTTTAATTGATGATGTTTATCATTTGTCGTCCAGCCAGGCGCAAGCTGTCCTTGATATGCGCCTTCACCGTTTAACTGGACTGGAGCAAGGCAAGATTCTGGATGAATATCGTGATGTATTGACCAATATTAATAGATTGCTTGCCATATTAAGCGATCCTGACAATTTGATGGCGGTGATTCGTGAAGAGCTTGTTAATATCAAGGAGGAGTATGGTGATGAGCGCCGTACCAAAATTTTAGCTAACCATCTGGATTTAACTTTAGAAGATTTAATTACTGAAGAAGAAATGGTGGTGACGCTATCACATGCTGGCTATGCTAAAACACAGCCCCTAGATACTTATCAGGCGCAGCGGCGTGGCGGCAAAGGCAAATCAGCAACCTCAATGAAAGATGAAGATTTTATTGAGCATTTATTTATTGCCAATACCCATGATACCTTATTGTGCTTTTCAAGCGCAGGAAAAGTGTACTGGAAGAAAGTGTATGAATTGCCCCAGGGCGCGCGCGTTTCTCGTGGCAAGCCAATTATTAATTTATTACCTCTTGATGAAGGTGAGCAGATTAATGCAGTATTGGCGGTCCGTGACTTTAACAAAAATAAGTACATATTTATGGCAACTGCATCAGGTACAGTGAAGAAAACGCGGCTAGAGGCCTATTCACGTCCGCGGACTAATGGCATTATTGCATTGGACATTAAAGCAAGTGACAGCTTAGTTGATGTTGCGATAACCGATGGTCAATCTGATGTGATGCTATTTAGTTCTGGCGGTAAAGTCATTCGTTTTCCAGAAACAGATGTCCGTTCAACTGGACGTGTTTCCCAAGGCGTTCGCGGTATGCGCATCCGACCGCGTGAAACTATCATTACACTTATTATCGCCAATAAGCAAGATGGCGCTATTTTGACAGCTACCGAGTATGGATTTGGTAAGCGAACTCACTTAAACCAATACCGTACTCAAGGTCGTGGTGGTAGTGGTGTTATCTCCATTCAGACCTCACAGCGGAATGGTAGCGTGGTGGGCGCAGTTCAGGTACAGGCAGAGGACGAGATTATGTTGATTACTAATGGTGGCACCCTTGTACGTACGCCTGTTAATCAGGTGTCTGTTGTTGGTAGAAACGCGCAGGGGGTTAAGCTGATTAATTTAACCAAAAATGAAAAACTGGTTGGTCTGGAACGTGTTTTAGAAGGTGATGATGAGGTTAGCACTTAAGTGTACCGGGTTTTAGTCGCTAACAGAGTTGCCAGGGATGAGTGAGCAAGAACAATTACAGGCTATCAGGGCAGAGATAGACGAGGTTGATCTGCATATTCAACAACTGCTGAACAAACGCGCTACATTGGCACATAAGGCTGCTGAAGTAAAAGTTGTCAATGGTGATCAAGGAGATTTTTATCGCCCTGATCGTGAAGCAATAGTCCTGCGCCAAATAATGGCGCGTAATAATGGGCCTTTATCTGATAGTGAAGTAGCGCGTTTATTTCGTGAAATTATGTCAACCTGTCTTGCCTTTGAGCAGTCAACGAAAGTTGCTTATTTAGGCCCTGAAGGATCATATACTCACCTAGCAACATTAAAACAGTTTGGTGGCGCTGTTGAGTTGTTAGCCATGTCAACAATTACTGATGTTTTTCGTGCTGTTGAAATAGAGCGCGTCAATTATGGCGTTGTGCCAGTGGAAAATTCAACAGAAGGCGTGGTATCGCACACATTTGATCGTTTTATCAGTTCACCGCTCAAAATTAATGGTGAAGTAATGCTACCAGTCCACCATCACTTACTGGGTAGATCTGATAATAAAACAACCATTAGTGAAATATACGCTCATCCACAGGCACTGGCTCAGTGCCAGCATTGGCTGAAACAGCATTATCCTGCATCTTTACTGGTTACCACAAACAGTAATTCAGAAGCAGCACAAAAAGCGACTAACAGGACGGCGGGGGCAGCAGCTATTGCATCTGATTATGCCGCTGAAATTTATGGATTATCAGTACTGGCAAGCAATATTGAAGATGAAGCTAATAATACCACACGTTTTTTGGTTATTGGTAGTCGGGATATAGCCACTACTTCAGGCGATGACAAAACAACGTTGCTGGTGTCAACAAAAAATCGCTCTGGTGCATTACATAGCTTGCTCAAACCCTTAGCTGACAGCAATATCAGTATGACGCGGATTGAATCGCGCCCTGCAGGTACTGATATTTGGCAGTATGTTTTTTTTATTGATATTGAGGGCCATCATCAGGATGAAATAGTAACCCAGACATTACGCTTATTAGCACAGCAATCATCTATGTGTCGGGTGCTGGGCTCTTATCCCAGGGCGGTGCTTTAATGAAATTGATATTAGCTAATCCGCGTGGTTTTTGTGCTGGCGTTGATCGCGCTATAGATATTGTTGAAAAAGCCCTGGCAATTTTTGGCGCGCCTATTTATGTGCGCCATGAGGTTGTGCATAATCGTTTTATTGTTGATGGCCTGAAAGAAAAAGGTGTTGTCTTTATTGAAAAATTAAATGATGTTCCCAATAACAGCACGGTTATTTTCAGTGCCCATGGGGTATCTAAACAGATTCGTGCTGAGAGTAAAACGCGGGACTTAAGGGTCTTTGATGCTACTTGTCCTTTGGTGACTAAGGTGCATCTGGAAGTTGCCAGATATGAAAGAAAAGATCAGGAGTGTATTCTGATTGGTCATGCAAATCACCCAGAAGTGGAAGGCACAATGGGGCAGTATACATCAACAGCGGGCGGTATGTATCTGGTTGAAACGCCAGAAGATGTTGCCAGACTTGAGGTTAAGAATCCAGATGAACTGGCATTTGTTACCCAGACAACTCTGTCAGTGGATGATACCGCTATTGTTATTGATGCACTTAAAAAGCACTTTCCGAAGATCAAGGGACCACGCAAAGATGATATTTGTTATGCTACCCAGAACAGGCAGGATGCAGTCAAGTATCTGGCGGATCGCTGTGATTTGATATTAGTAGTTGGTTCAAAAACCAGCTCTAATTCCAATCGGTTGAATGAGCTCGCCAGTAAATTAGGCACAACTGCTTATTTAATAGACAGTGCTGCCGACATTAATCCACTCTGGTTGGCTGACAAAAAAAGTATTGGCCTAACAGCAGGCGCATCAGCGCCAGAAGTATTGGTGCAGGAAGCGGTAGCGCATTTAAAAACATTAGGTATTGAGCAGGTTGACCAGCAACAGGGACAGTCAGAAAGAGTAACATTTTCTCTGCCTAAAGAATTACAAAATGGTGCGGCATTAGTTAAGTAATTGATTATGTCTTTTTCGCCTGTACTGCTCTGGACTGACATATTAATTTATTTCTTGTTGGCCGCATCCGTAGCCGCTATTTTCTATATCAGACACAATCCACATTTACGTAAATCATGGCTTATAGTGTTACAAAAAAAGCGTGGTGTCATCGCGGCGATGATTTTATTAAGCTATGTCATTATTGGTGTGCTGGATTCCATTCATTTTCGGCCAATGCTTGATGCTGATCACGATACTGGTAGTGTGACTCAATACGCAACTGAAGTCATTACTGTGCTTGATATGATGGTAATGCCATTACGTCAGCATACAGAAAAAACTTATTCAGCACCATTGGCAACACGTTCATTTGTCCGTGAAATGCTGATAGCTGATGATGGCAGTGTTGATTATGATTATCCTCGGCTTATTTACGCCGGTTCTCATTTAACTGACGAACAGGATAAGTGGGCTGATATTACTAACAAAGTGATAAAAAGCTCCGTGCTAGCACTGGCGATATGGCTATTGGTGTGTGGCGTGATAATTACGTGCATGACTAAAGGTCAAGGCAACTGGTCGGATAGGTGTGCACTTATCGCATGTAGTCCTTACCCGCTTATCACGTTCTTTTTCATGTTAGCTATGCTGTTGATTATCGGCTTTAATTTGGCTGCACTCAGCAGTTATTATCATGTATTTGGTACCGATAAAGTGGGCCAAGATGTGCTTTATCAAACGCTTAAAAGTGTGCGTACAGGGCTGGTTATAGGGACACTGACTACATTGATTATGCTACCAATTGCTTTGATAATGGGCATAATCGCCGGCTTTTTCAGCGGATGGGTGGATGATGTTATTCAGTATATTTATACGACGTTAAATTCAATCCCTGGGGTATTACTGATAGCAGCAACAGTATTGATGTTGCAGGTATACATCACCAATCATCCTGACAATTTTTCTACGGTTGTTGAGCAGGCTGATATACGGCTGTTGTTTTTATGTATTATTCTGGGAGTAACAAGCTGGACTGGCTTATGTCGTATTTTACGCGGTGAAACGTTGAAACTGCGGGAGACTGAATATGTGTTGGCAGCAAAAGCGTTAGGCGTCAGCAATACCAGTATTTTATGGCGACATATTTTGCCTAACTTGATGCACATTGTACTGATTACTATCGTGCTCGACTTCAGTGGTCTAGTACTGGCCGAGGCGATATTGTCTTATGTTGGTGTAGGTGTTGATCCATCAATGACAAGCTGGGGCAATATGATAAACAGTGCCCGCCTTGAGATGGCCAGAGATCCGGTTGTATGGTGGTCGTTGACAGCAGCATTTTTATCAATGTTTGTATTAGTATTAGCAGCTAATTTATTTGCTGATGTTGTCCGTGATGCTTTTGATCCAAAGTCTGAACAATCACTATTACCCGTTGGTCTAACTCAATGAAACCCTTACTGGAAGTTACTAATTTAACAGTTAAGTTCGGTGAGACCGTTGTGGTAGATGGTATTGATTTAACCCTAGAGCGAGGTAAGACACGGGTACTTCTGGGTGAATCTGGTTGTGGTAAATCAATTACCGCTATGAGTATTTTGCGGATATTACCTGAAACAGCTACTATTACTTCTGGTCAGATAATGCTGGATGGTCAGGATTTATTGCAACAATCTGAAGCAGATATGTGCACTAGTCGTGGTGCAAAACTCAGCATCATTTTTCAAGAGCCGCAGACCTCTCTCAATCCAGTGATGAAAATAGGCGATCAGATTGCAGAATCGCTACAACTACACCAAAACTTAAGCAAAAAAGCCGCACGATCACAAGTAGTAGCGCTGCTTGATGAGATTGGCATTATGTCACCACAGCAGCGTTATGATGATTATCCACACCAGTTTTCCGGTGGTATGAAGCAGCGGGTGATGATTGCTATGGCGCTGGCATGTAAGCCAGCATTGTTGATAGCTGATGAGCCTTCTACCGCATTGGATGTGACTATTCAGGCACAGGTATTGGAACTATTATTAACCTTGCAACAGCAACGCAATATGGCTATTTTGTTTATCACCCATGATTTAGCTGTGGCAGCAAAGATGGCCAATGATGTCAGTGTTATGCTGGATGGGCGAATTGTTGAAAATGCGCCCAAAGACAGGTTTTTTGCTAATCCGGCCCATAACTATAGCCAAAAATTATTTGCAAGGCTACCAGCCCATTTAAATGATACGTTAATAGCCGGTCAGCCAAAAACACAACGCAATACGTTATTGGCTGTTAGTAATCTGGATGTTTATTTTCCGATTCGCAGTGGCATTCTAAAAAGGGTAACAGGCTATACCAAGGCAGTAAAAAACGTATCGTTAACACTCGCGCAGGGCAGAACGACTGCAATAGTAGGGGAGTCCGGTAGTGGCAAAACCAGCTTAAGTAAGGGTATTTTGCAATTAGCACCAGTGCATGGCGGCAATGTGGTATTTAATGGTAAGGATTTAACGCGGTTAACGGCCACTCAGTTAAGAAGGCAGCGGGCAGATATACAGATCATTTTTCAGGATCCTTACGCGGCAATGAATCCAAGAATGCTGGTTGGCGATATTATTGCAGAAGGCATGACCGTGCATAGCAAGCAGTGCAAGCAACCAGAACAGCGACTAAAAAGGGTTGAAGAACTATTAACACAGGTAGGGCTGGATAAATCGTCTAGACATCGTTATCCACATGAGTTTTCTGGTGGTCAGCGTCAGCGGATCTGCATTGCGCGTGCGCTTGCTGTCCAGCCAAAACTGATTATCTGTGACGAGCCTACCAGTGCATTAGATAGCTTATTTCAGCTACAGATTTTACACTTATTAAGTGAGTTACAACATAAATTGGGGTTGGCCTATCTATTTATTACCCATAATCTGTCAATTGTGGAGTATATTGCTGACAGGGTGATAGTGATGTATCGGGGTGAGGTTGTTGAACAAGGTGATACCAAGCAGGTATTGCACCATCCACAGCACCCTTACACCCAGAGGCTCATCTCTGCGGTACTTAAAATTTAAGGAGTGAATAATGACTGACAAACACATACAGATGGAATTAGAAGCAGCAGCATTTCGTCGTTTAGTAAGCCACCTACAGGCACGCACTGATGTGCAGAATATTGATTTAATGGACTTGGCTGGCTTTTGTCGCAACTGTTTATCTAAATGGTATTTAGCAGCAGCAGAAGAAAAAGAGCTTGCGATTGATTATGAACAGGCGCGTGAATATATCTATGGTATGCCATATAACCAGTGGAAAGATAACTATCAGTTAAAAAGATAAGTGTTGACATACCCGCTTGAACCTAAAAATCCCTATGATCAAAAGCAACCCCTTGATACTAGTAGATGGATCATCCTATCTATATCGTGCTTTCCATGCATTGCCACCACTGCAAAATTCCAGCGGTCAGCCCACTGGGGCAGTCAAGGGCGTTGTTAATATGCTTAAAAAGCTGCAAAAGGATTATCCTGACAGTAACATGGCGGTCATCTTTGATGCCAAAGGGAAAACTTTCCGCGATGACGTCTACCCTGAATATAAGGCTAATCGTCCCTCTATGCCAGATGACTTACGCGTCCAGATAGCCCCTATCCATAATATTATTGATGCGATGGGTTTACCCTTAGTAGCGGTTGAAGGAGTTGAGGCTGATGATGTGATTGGTACTCTTGCTACTGAGGCTGCCTGTCAGGGTCAGCAGGTGATTATCTCTACTGGCGATAAAGATATGGCGCAACTTGTCAGTGATAAGGTGACATTAATTAATACCATGACCGATACCAAGTTAGATATTGCCGGCGTAGAACAAAAGTTTGGCCTGTCACCAGCACATATTATTGATTTTCTTGCGCTGATGGGTGATAAGGTAGACAACATTCCTGGCGTGCCTGGCGTGGGTGAAAAAACTGCGCTAGCGTTGTTACAAAACTTAGGCGGATTAGATGATATTTATCAACGCCTTGATGAGGTAGCTGAATTAGGTTTTCGCAGCGCTAAATTAGTCGCACAGAAATTAAAAGATAATCGTGATCAGGCTTTTCTTTCCTATCAGCTTGCCACTATTAAATGTGATGTAGAAGCTATCAGTATGGCTGATTTAAAAGAGATACAGCCTGATACTGATACGTTGCTGGCATTATTTAAAGAGATGGAGTTTAAATCGTGGGTAGCACAGTTAGAAACGGACATCAGCGCAGAAAAAATAGTGAACAAGGAGAAAACTCATTTTCATCTAGTGCTGACCGAAGCCGAGTTGCATCCCTGGCTGGATAGATTAAACTGTGCTGAATTGTTTGCTTTTGATACTGAGACTACCAGTGTAAACGCTATGCAGGCCGAGTTAGTCGGGGTATCGTTTGCAGTTAAAGCGGGCGAGGGTATCTATGTGCCTTGTGCGCATGATTATCTCAACGCACCTCAGCAAATTGGTAGGCAACGTTTGCTAAAACTGTTACAGCCGCTATTGGAAGATCCAGCCAAGATCAAGCTGGGACAAAATTTGAAATATGATAAATCAGTCCTTGCCAATTACCAAATTAATTTACAAGGGATTGGTTTCGACACAATGCTTGAATCTTATTGCTTAAACAGCACGGCAGGCAGACACGATATGGATACTTTAGCTGAGACCCATCTGGATTACCAGACCACGCGCTTTGAACACATTGCTGGAAAAGGCGCTAAACAGCTTCACTTTAACCAGATTGATATTGATATCGCTGCCCCTTATGCTGCCGAAGATGCTGATATTACCTTGCGGCTGCATCAATCTCTATGGCCACAGTTAAAAGAAGAGCAAGGGCCCTTAAAAGTATTTGAACAATTAGAAATACCTTTGTTATCAGTACTCTCAAGAATGGAGCGCACTGGTATTTTGGTAGACACTACTCTGCTTGGCAGACAGAGTCTGGAATTGGCGCAGCGCTTAAAACAACTACAGGTTGATGCGTATACAAAGGCTGGCGAAGAGTTTAACCTTGGCTCTACCAAACAACTAGGTACTATTTTATTTGATAAGTTGCAGCTACCTGTTATCAAAAAAACTCCTAAAGGTGCCCCTTCTACTGCTGAGGAAGTATTGCAGCAACTAGCATTGGACTATGCGTTGCCTAAGCTACTGCTTGAATACCGTGTTCTGGCCAAATTAAAATCTACTTATACTGATAAGCTCTCACAGATGGTAAACTCAGCTACTGGCAGAATTCATACGTCTTACCATCAGGCAGTGACCGCTACCGGTCGTCTGTCTTCCAGTGATCCTAATTTACAAAATATACCTATCCGTACCGAGCAGGGGCGTAAGATAAGACAGGCTTTTATCGCTCGACCTGGTTATAAAATAGTGGCTGCCGATTATTCACAAATTGAATTGCGTATTATGGCACATTTGTCTCAGGACAAAGGTTTGCTAGATGCGTTTGCTCAGGGCTTAGATGTCCATCAGGCAACGGCTGCCGAAGTGTTTGGCGTAGCATTACAGGCAGTGACACCTGACAAGCGCCGCAGTGCGAAAACCATTAATTTTGGCCTGATGTACGGCATGTCAGCTTTTGGTTTGGCCAAACAATTACATATTAGTCGTCAACATGCCCAGCAATATATTGATTTGTATTTTGAGCGTTATCCCGGGGTAAAGCATTATATGGATACAATTCGCGCTCAGGCAGGTTTACAAGGCTATGTCGAAACCCTGATGGGACGGCGGCTGTATTTGCCCGAGATTAAATCACGTCATGCCATGCGTCGTCAGGCGGTTGAGCGTACCGCAATTAATGCACCCATGCAAGGTAGTGCTGCTGATATTATCAAGTGTGCGATGATCACTGTAGATAACTGGCTAACAGAAAGTAAGCTGGATGCAAAGATGATTATGCAGGTGCATGATGAACTGGTGCTGGAAGCAAACGAAACGCAACTGGACAGTATTATTGCTGGCTTGTGTCAGTGTATGTCTGAGGCGCTAACGTTAGATGTGCCATTGATTGTTGAGGCAGGTATTGGTGATAACTGGGATGAAGCGCATTGAGTTAAATTAAAACATTATCTTTGATTATTTTGGCTGCTTTGCTACTTTTGCTTTTTGTAGCGTTGTTTGAAAACGGCATATACTTAAAACATTAGCCAATACTTATAAAGTTTTTTGCAGGTGCGGAAGATAAATATGAAGATTGCAATTATCGGTACTGGTATTTCTGGTCTGGGCATAGCCTATCTGCTGGCACCTCATTACAATATTACCGTTTATGAGAAAAACACTTATCTCGGTGGACATAGCCGTACAATTGAAGTGCCTACGGGGAATAAACATACACCAGTTGATACTGGCTTTATTGTTTTCAATAACTGGAATTATCCTAATTTGATGGGACTATTTAAGGCATTAGACATACCTTATCAAAAAAGTGATATGTCGTTTGGGGTCAGTATTGGCAATGGCTGGCTGGAGTATAGTTCTAGCGCAATGTTTACTCAAAAAAGAAATTGGCTGCGCCCTGATTATTACGGTATGCTCGCTGATATTTTGCAGTTCAATAAAAGGGCACCAGCCTACATTAAACAAGATGCTAATATCACCTTGCAGGCATGCCTTGATCAGCTTAATATGGGGGAGTGGTTTCGGCGTTACTACCTGCTGGCAATGGGTGCGGCGATTTGGAGCTGCCCGATTGATACTATAATGAAATTCCCGGCACGAACATTCCTGCAATTTTTCAAAAATCACGGCCTACTCAGCATTAATAACCGCCCACAATGGTATACTGTAACCGGCGGTAGTAGGGAATATGTGGCACGCCTTACAAACCGTTTTAAGGAAAAAGTTAAACTAGGTTTGGGTGTCAGCAAAGTCAATCCTTATTATAACAAAATAGCTGTTTTGGATGAGGCAGGATGTACAGAAATATACGATCAGGTCATCTTCGCTTGCCATGCTGATGAAGCGTTGACAATAATAGATGACCCAGCACCCTATCAAGAAGTGATTGGGCAATTTGATTATCAGGATAATCAAATCATCGTCCACAGTGATTTAAGTTTTATGCCACATGAAAAGAAATGTTGGGCAAGTTGGGTTTACCTTTCTGAAGGCAAAGAATATCAAAAACAGGCGGTATCTTTAAGTTATTGGATGAATAATTTACAAGGCCTTGATAAGGACTATCCAATTATCATCACGCTCAACCCTAGTCGCAGGCCACAAGAGGATTTGATCCTTGATGAACATACATTCTCTCATCCTGTCTTCGATTTCAAAGCTATCAAGGCGCAGGGGCATATCCAAACTATTCAGGGTAAAAATAATCTTTGGTTTTGCGGTGCATATCAGCGTTATGGCTTTCATGAAGACGGTCTTCTTAGTGCCGTGAGTATTGCTAAAGCAATGGGAGTCAATATCCCGTGGCACTAGCAGCGCCTCAACTTCTTTTTGGTAAAGTCATGCACGGGCGTCTTTCCCCCAAACCTAACAGTTTCACTTATGCTATCTACTATCTCGCAATTCCGCTTGCAAAAATAAACACTCTGCCAATTGCCTATAACCGCTTTGCGCCTTTGAGCTTTTATGATCGCGATCATGGCAGATGCGATGGCACCTGCTTAGAAGACTGGGCGCGTGGTATTTTAATTGATTACAACATCAAAAAAGCCGATGGTGACATTACGCTTATTTGTATGCCCCGCGTTCTAGGTTATGTTTTTAATCCTGTTAGTTTCTGGTTATGTCATGATAAAGAGGACAATATATGTGCCGTGCTATGCGAAGTGCATAATACATTTGGGGAACGTCATACCTATGTCTGCGCACATGAAGACCATAGCCCTATCAGTGCCCGTAATATATTAAGTGGAAAAAAGCACTTTCATGTCTCTCCTTTACTAAAACGTGAAGGACATTACCAGTTTCGCTTTGATATAGGTGCTGAAAAATTTGGGGTATGGATTAATTTCTTTGACAGTGAAGGTAACAAACAGCTTGTTACATCATTGATAGGTGGGTTTGAACTTATGAATCCATTAACGCTTAGAAAAGCGTTTTGGACCCATCCGTTGATCACATTTAAAGCCATTATCCTTATTCACTGGCAGGCTTTGAAGCTATTGACTAAGGGCATAAAATATATATCCAAACCGCAGCAAAATTCTCAGCATATAAGTGCTACAGATAAGCTTACAAAAATATAATTTTTGTAATACAGATGACAGATAACAATAGTAAGATGAAAACATGATTAGACAACGCGCATTAAACAGATTGCTTGAGTCACTGGATAATCTGGATTCAGGAATGTTGACATTGATAACGCCAGATGGAAAAACCCACATTTTTACAGGCAAAACTCATGGAGAAGCTGTTGTAATAGAGTTGCGTGATTGGCGCGTGATAACCAATATGCTAAACAAGGGTGACATTGGTTTTGCTGAAGATTACTGTGCCGGTAATTGGGAAACAAACAATTTAACTGCACTGGTAACATTAGCGTTGGTTAATGGGGATACGCTTGATCGTTTTTTCACCGGTAATAAGTTTTCATGCCTACTGTCAATGTTTTCTTATTTTCTACGCCTTAACTCCCTAAAGGGTAGCAAAAAGAATATTCATGCCCATTATGATCTTGGCAATAATTTTTATAAATTATGGCTTGATCCATCTATGACTTATTCAGCCGCTATTTTTAAAGGTGAGCATGAGTCACTTGAAAAAGCTCAATATAATAAATATGACCGTATCCTTGATTGTTTGGAGCAGAGTTCGGGCAGCCTGCTGGAAATAGGTTGCGGTTGGGGCGGGTTTATCGAGCGCGTGCAAACACGTGGAGACTTTGGTATTAAAGGCATAACGATCTCTGAAAAACAGCATGATTATGCGTGCAAGCGATTAGCATCAACGGCCAATATCGCGCTGGAAGATTACCGCCATCAGCAAGGAAAATTTGATAATATCGTCTCTATTGAAATGTTTGAAGCTGTTGGTGAGCGTTATTGGCAAACTTATTTTCGTAAAATTGGCTCTCTTTTAAGCAAAAATGGTAAAGCTGTTATTCAAACCATTACCATTAATGATAGGCACTTCGTCCGCTATCGACGGAGTGGTGACTTTATCAGAAGCTATATTTTCCCTGGTGGCATGCTTCCTAGCCTATTACGCTTTAGACAGGAGGTTAATCAGGCAGGTCTTAAATTGGGCAATGAATTTTGCTTTGCTCAACATTATGTCCGCACATTAGAACATTGGCTTACATGCTTTGATAAAGAACGTAACCAAGTCAAAGCTCTTGGTTTTGATGATAGTTTTATTCGTTTGTGGCGTTTTTATCTTGCCGCTTGTATCGCAGGGTTTAAAACTGGGCGTACAGATGTCATGCAGGTAGCACTATCCCATGCTTAAAAAGGTATTCAGCAGCTTTGCCTTTATCGCTTATGCTTTCGTCCCTTTAGCTACTATGTCTGCTTATGCACTTGAGCAGATTGATACTTATGTTCCAGCAGCAAAAAAAGTCGGCGAGGCGCGCATGACTTATATTTTTTGGAATATCTATGATATTACGCTATATGCACCCCAAGGCATATGGCAGCAAGATAAGCCTTTTGCGCTCAAGCTTTCTTATCTCAGAAGTCTTGATGGTAAGAAAATTGCAGACCGCTCCGCTGAGGAAATGCGTAAGCAGGGTTTTACTGATAAAGTCAAACTCGCTGCATGGCATGCAAAAATGCGCGAAATTTTCCCTGATGTTGACAAAGGTATCGCCCTGACTGGCATCAATACTGAGGCAGGTGAGGTTGTATTTTACAAAAATAACGCTGAAATCGGTCGGATCAAAGACCCACAGTTTAGCCACGTATTTTTCGGTATATGGCTGAATGAAAAAACCAGCGCCCCTGATCTGCGCCGTAAACTTTTAGGTGTATTGTGAGCACATTGCCTTCCAGATTATCGCTTTTTCAATATAGCTTCCTGGCTCTACCTTTAGCATTCGCTGGACTGCCGCTTTATATTCATGCCCCTGATTTTTACACGCATGATTTGGGCTTAAGCATTGGCTTGATTGGCATTGTTTTGCTATTTATCAGAATGTTTGACGCCATCCAAGACCCTGTAATCGGCTATCTGTCTGATAAATATGCGCCGAGCCGTTTCAATATTGTCGCAGGTGGCGCAGCTTTTTTGGTGACAGGCATGATGGCTGTATTTTATGGCCCACAATTCGGTGTTTCGGCTACTGTATGGTTTATCTTTTCAATGATTTTTGCCACAACAGGTTTTAGTATTGTGACCATTAATCTGAATATGATTGGTGGTTTTTGGCGTGATGAACCTCGGCAGCGTACCTGCATCTCTGCATGGCGCGAAGCTTTTGCATTGGTGGGCTTGTTGATTGCATCTATCTTACCTGCCGCCTTGCAGAGTTTTAAATCAGCAGAAGAAGCGTTCCGTATTCTTTTTTGGGTATTCGCGGTTATTATGGTGGTTAGTTTTATCATGTTCGCCTATTTTATGAACCACACTTTACCAGAGCATAAAATCACCAAAATAAATAACAAAAAGGCGCTATCTTTTCTGCCTATCCTTATTGGTCCGGATCGGCATTTTTTTGTCGTTTGTTTCCTGACGCATCTGGCAGCGGCTATGCCTGGCGTGATAGTGCTGTTTTTCATTCGTGATTACCTAGGTGCTGAAAATCTCTCTGGTCTGTTTTTATTATTGTATTTTGTTGCTGGTGCGCTGCTGATGGCAGTGTGGGTTAAGTTGGCTGATAAGATTGGCAAGGAGCAGGCATGGCTTACCGCTATGCTGCTTGCTGTTTTCACGTTTATCTGGGCTTTTTTTCTTGAATCAGGAGATAGTGTTGCTTACGGTATTATCTGCGTATTATCGGGTATGGCACTGGGTGCAGATCTAGCTTTGCCGCCATCTATTTTAGCTGACAGGGTGACCTGGCAAAAAACAGAAAGTGAGGCTACGCAATATTATGCGCTGATCGCATTTATCCCTAAAATGGCGCTTGCATTTGCCAGCGGCATATCTTTGAGCATTCTTGGCTATCTTGGTTTTGTGCCCGGGACACAAAACTCGCCCGGCGCAATGCAAGCACTGATCACACTTTATGCACTTGCGCCTTGCGTGATTAAACTTATTGCTGCATATTTTTTGTGGCATTTAGTAAAACATGAAGGAGGTAGATATGAAAATTTTAACAGGGGCGCTAATCATGAGCTTACTCACATTTCTTAGCGCCTGCGTAAGTGGTCCGAAGCTTGATTATTATAAAGACTCGGAACCAAAGCTTGATTTGCAGGAATATTTCACCGGCTCAATCAGGGCTTGGGGACTGGTACAAGATCGCAAAGGCCGGGTCACGCGGCGTTTTGATGTTACGATGAATGGTACATGGGAAGGTAATACTGGTACTTTAAAAGAAGAGTTTCAATATTATGACGGTGAAATCCAGGAGCGGATCTGGACGATTAAAAAGATTGCTGAAAATCAATATCAAGGAACAGCCGGTGACATCCTTGATAAAGCCAATGGCATCATTAAAGGCGGTGCCATGCGTTGGGCTTATCAAATGGATATTGTTGTGGGCGATACAAGCTATAGGCTAACATTTGATGACTGGATGTTTTTGATGAATGACGGCGTTTTAATTAACCGCTCCTATTTAAAGAAATTTGGCATCACAGTGGCTGAATTAACACTGTTCATGCAAAAACAAGGTAAGTAACTAAAAACGGGACATGGGCGCTTATGCAGGTAAATATATCTGGATCATTGGTGCTAGTAGCGGCATTGGTCATGCGCTGGCTGTAGAATTAGCTAAGCAGGGTGCTACGTTAGTGCTTTCTGCTCGTCGTGAAGATAAATTAAACACACTTAATGATGCGCTTGGCGGTGGGCATACAGTGCTTAAACTTGATATTACAGATATACAGGCTTTTGCAATAGCAGCAAAAACGGTTCAAGATACTTTCCTGCGACTTGATAGTGTTATATTTATGGCGGCCATTTATCATCCTGTTCTGTTGAAAAATATGGATATAAAGGCTGCTCACCAGATGGTTAATATTAACTTAAATGGTGCCTTTAATACTGTTCATACTGTTTTACCAATATTAAAGCAACAAGGCTATGGACAACTTGCTTTATGCGGCTCTGTTGCTGGTTATCGCGGCCTGCCAAATGGACAGCCCTACAGTGCAACAAAAGCAGCGCTGATTAACCTTGCTGAGAGCCTATGTGCTGAAGAGCGCGAACTTGATATTAAAATTATCAATCCGGGTTTTGTGCGCACACCTTTAACCAATAAGAATAATTTTAATATGCCAATGATGATTGAGCCAGAAAAGGCGGCTAATATTATCGCACGCGGCCTGCAAAGTAAGCGTTTTGAAATCCACTTTCCAAAATGTTTTACATTGCTTATAAAATTACTAAGAGTTTTACCTTCATCCCTGTATTTTAAGTGTATTCCACGCTTACGCTTATAAATATAGAAAAATTTCTGATGGAGATAAGTAACAATGGCAGGCATAGATTAGCTGTTGGGAACTGGTCAATTGTCAACGTCTTGATTTACTATGACTAAAAACGGTGTACTTCGCTTTTCCGAGTACGCTTTTTTCAGGAAAAGTATAACATACGTAGGGGAAAATTAGAGAAAAACGGGATGTTTTTATAGAGACGAATTCAATTGCAAACAGCAAAAAACCTGCAAATGCTAGGCTTTTGAGGCTATGTCATCTGGGGCATATAAAAGCTCGTTTCTAAGTTAAATGACGGAGAGCGAGGGATTCGAACCCTCGATAGGGGTAACCTATACACGCTTTCCAGGCGTGCACCTTAAGCCGCTCGGTCAGCTCTCCGGTATATTGTAGGGTAAGTAAAAGACCCCTAATTATAAACGTGCTACATAGGACGATACAACTAAAATTACAGCAATGAAAAAACGCTGTTATAATCCGCTTGGCAATTGTAGGATAATTACTCGGGTAGATAGTATGAATCAACTGAACGGACAACAATTAAAAGCTAATCTTAAAAGCCCTAGGCAATGGATTCGCCTTGTTTACATGACGCTGTTCTTGATTCTTTTATACAGTACTATAGTTGTGGCAGGATTATTGGTTTTTATCCAGGTGTTGTTTGTATTGATATCAGGATCAGCTAATGGAAACATAACTAGAGCAACTGCTGATCTGACTCGTTATATCAATCAAATTTTGTTGTTTTTAACCTATAACGATGATCGTAAACCGTTCCCTTTCAGCCCTTGGGGAGAGCTAGAAAAGCCAGCAGTCATTGTAGAAAATACGGCATATGGCAAAGATGAGCATGAAGTTGTAGCTGATATTGAACCGAAAAAAATAGACCAATAAGACATCTTTAATCCACCAATGCTTGCGATTGTTTCCCCTGCTAAAAAAGTAGATTTTGATACGCCGCCTATTACTGATCTGTTTAGCCAGCCTGATTACTTAGATCAATCAGCGCTACTTATCAAGGTACTTAAAAAACTGTCGGTTACTGATATTGCAAGGTTGATGAAGATAAGTGATGAGCTGGCAGGGTTAAATCTGATACGATATTTATCTTGGCATCTGCCGTTTGATTCAGATAATGCAAAACAAGCTGTGCTGGCGTTTAAGGGTGATGTATATACCGGGCTTAACGCAGAGATGTTTGATGAAGGGGGGCTGATGTTTTGTCAGCGACATATACGTATTTTATCTGGTCTGTATGGTGTACTTAAGCCGCTTGACTTGATACAGCCTTACCGCTTAGAAATGGCCACTAGGCTAAAAACATCCCGTGGCAATAATCTATATGATTTTTGGGGCGAAAGGTTGACGCTGGCTATTGAGTCAACACCTGCTTTAGAGGATGGCGTGTTGATTAATCTTGCTTCCCATGAATATTTCAAAGCATTGCATGTGGATAAGCTAAATGCCAGAATTATCACACCAGTGTTTAAGGATTGGAAAAACGGTCAGTATAAAATAATCAGCTTTTATGCTAAAAAAGCGCGTGGTTTGATGAGTCGATATATGATTGATAATGAACTGCATACACCTGAACAACTTAAAGCATTTGATAGTGATGGTTATCAATTTAGTCCACAGATGTCAAACACCAATGAGTGGGTATTTATTAGGCACCATCATGGCTAAGGCAACTTGTCAATAAATAACGATTACCTTGTAATTGTTCTATTAAGGCTTGAATTCCGACCAGATTGCCCCCACTTTGCTGTTTGACTATAAAAAGCCAACGGAGGCATATGGTAATGACTGTTGATGCAAGTAAGGAAACGCTGGGTTTTCAGACTGAAGTG
The DNA here is from genome assembly GCA_965199725.1 of Methylophagaceae bacterium. Taxonomy (GTDB): domain Bacteria; phylum Pseudomonadota; class Gammaproteobacteria; order Nitrosococcales; family Methylophagaceae. The sequence goes on along the minus strand of OZ241321.1, from coordinate 247,989 downwards.
TCGCAATTACTGGATCTGATGATCCACTCATTGTACAGCAATAAAGAAATATTTTTACGCGAACTCATTTCTAATGCGGCAGATGCCTCAGATAAGTTACGTTTTGAGGCTTTATCTAATGATGGGCTTTATGAGGATGATGCCGAACTAGCAATTCACGTAGCCTTTGATAAAGATGCCAAAACTATCACTGTGAGTGATAATGGTATTGGCATGAGCCGAGAAGAAGTAGTAGACAATATCGGTACTATTGCCAATTCCGGTACCAGAAAATTCTTTGACAATATGACAGGGGACAAGGCTAAAGATTCTCAGCTAATTGGTCAGTTTGGCGTTGGCTTTTACTCTGCGTTTATCGTTGCTGATAAAGTGACCCTAAAAACTCGTCGTGCAGGGCTTACTGCTGAGCAGGGTGTGCAATGGCAATCAGAAGGCAAGGGCGAATTTACTGTTGAAACGATTGATATGCCAGTGCGCGGCACTGAAATTACTTTGCATTTGCGTGAGGATCAGGATGAATTTTTAACTAGCTGGCGCTTGCGTAACATCATAACAAAATACTCTGATCATATTAGTGTACCCATCGTCATGGCGAAAGACCCTGTACCAAATGAAGAGGGCGATATTGATGAATCGGTGGTTTTGGAAGACGAAACAGTCAACAAGGCAACGGCATTGTGGACATTGCCTAAAAGTGACATCAGCGATGATGATTACAAGACATTTTATCAGCAAGTTGCTCATGATTTTCAGGATCCACTTGCGTGGTTTCATAACAAGGTAGAAGGTAAAACTGAGTATATTTCCCTGCTATTTATTCCGGCAAAAGCACCTTTTGATCTATGGGATCGTGAGCGTCGTCACGGCCTTAAATTATATGTAAAGCGCGTGTTTATTATGGAAAATGCTGAAGAGCTGCTGCCGCGTTATTTACGCTTTATTCGTGGCGTAATTGATACTGACGATTTGCCGCTTAATATCTCCCGCGAGATTTTACAAAGCAGTAAGACAATTGACACCATTCGTAATGCTTCAGTGAAAAAAGTGCTTAGCGAACTGGTCAGAATGGCGAAAAATGATACTGACAAATATGCTACATTCTGGCAGGAGTTTGGTCAGGTACTAAAGGAAGGCTTAGGCGAAGATTTTGCCAATAAGGACGCGCTGGCAAAATTATTGCGTTTTGCTACAACAGAATCTGGTTCAGAGACGCAAACGGTGTCCTTAGCGGAGTATGTTGACCGCATGAAAGACAAGCAGGATAAAATTTATTACATCACGGCAGAGAACTTTACTGCAGCAAAAAACAGCCCCCATCTTGAAGTATTTGCCAAAAAGGATATTGAGGTCTTGTTATTGGTTGATCGTGTCGATGAATGGATGGTAAATGCGTTGACCGAATTTGACGGTAAATCATTACAATCAGTCGCTAAAGGCGATTTAGATTTAGGTGAGCTTGCAGATGAGGGTGAGAAAAAAGCCCAAGAAAGAATTGACAAAAAATTTGCTGATCTCATCAAGCGGGTGAAAAAAGTATTTGGTAATAAGGTTCAGGATGTACGTATCACCCAGCGTTTAACTAATTCACCTGCTTGTTTAGTGGTTGAAGGCCATGATATGAGCGCTAATCTTGAACGCATGCTTAAAGCTGCTGGCCAAAAGGTAGGTAGCACCAAACCGGTGTTTGAATTGAACCCAAAACACCCAATGGTAAAGCGTTTAAATAGCGAAGAAGACAACAGAAAATTTAAAGAGTGGTCATTAATTTTATTTGACCAAGCACTGCTCGCTGAAGGCGGGCAACTGGATGATCCGGGCGCTTATGTAAAACGTCTGAATAAGTTGTTACTTGCTTTAAGTAAATAAAGCTATCTATTGAATACCGAGCAAAGATAGTTTAAGTGGTACCGGGAGGGGGAATCGAACCCCCACTTCCGAAGAAACTGGATTTTGAATCCAGCGCGTCTACCAGTTCCGCCATCCCGGCAACTTAAGGTGGCTAATTATAGCCATCCAATTCATGTTAGCAAAGCATTAATTACTGTAAAACAAGTCTAGTGTTTTAGATAAGTACGATTAAATCAAGCTAGTAAGTAGTTATAATGTTTATTTAAAGTAGTCCCATTTGATCAATTTCTTTTTTTGGTGCAAATTTGCCGACATGTTTATTGTGTTTCTTTTTATTGGAAAATGTATCTTTTACGCTGTGTTTTGCCATTTCCTGTAAGAACATCTCTCTTTCATTGTGGCAATTATTAATTCTATCGTTAGCCATATCAATATATTTCTGTGACATATCAATGCCTATGTAATCATGTCCCAATAACTTAGCAGCCACTAACGTTGTGCCGCTACCAGAGTATGGGTCAATAATAATGCCTTTGTTTTCATTTGTGACAGCATAAATAGCGCGTAAAGGTAATGTCAGCGGAAAAGCAGCAGGGTGAGAGTTTTTTCCTTCAGGTGGAAAACGCCAGATAGAAGTTAATTTAGCATGTTTAGATAATAATTCCTGACCAATTTTTTTATTATCTATGGGCTTATAAAGCCAATATATTCTTTCTTCTACTTGCCAAAAACGCCAACCTCTGATGTTGGCAGCAATATTTCTATCCCAAATAATTTCCTGGCGAATAGTCCAGCTAGTTTGTGGCAACCAACTCATAGGGTGGAGCAATTCGCCTCTTTCCCAGCGAATTTTATGGTTGTAAAAAAAAGAGCCGCCGGGTTTAATGATTCGGTATAACGCGTTTAAAACTTCAATTTGTTGTACCTGATAAGTCTGTTCTGGTAATTTATCACAGGCATTGTCATATTGAACATTTTTAACTAACCATCCTTTTTTATTTTCTTGTTTATTGTAAGGCGGTGAAGTCACGCCTACATCTATTGTATTAGCTGCTAGTTTTTTTAATGCAGTTAGTGCGTCGCTATGAATAATTTTATTCATTTTATTTGCAATAATTTTTGGTAAAACTCGCCAACAATAAATTGTTGGTATTTTTCTAGGTTATTAGCGCAATAAATGACTTTTAATTCATTACTGCCAATATAGTCTTTATAAGAAAAATGAGCACTACGCAAATAGTAACCTGCTTGATCTCCATTGGGAAATTTAGCTTGTAACTGCACTGTTAATTTATTGATAAAAGATTGTGCTGAAAATGGAAACTCCAATAAATAGATTAGCCTGCCATCAACAAATCCACTTACCAACATATTTAAGTTTTCCTGCCTATCTTTATTAAGTCTTGCCCAAGTGTAATCGGTAAAGTTGCCGTTACCTCTCAATTTATGAAAGGTTTTTCTCTTACCAGACTGGTAATTCTCAAAATCTTGACTAGAGATGTTTTTAGGCTTAGCTTCACAAGCAATAGATTGACCCGTTGTTGTATGCTTAAAACCGTTAAATCCTATTTTAGTGTCACTGTGCGTATAGCTTGCTAAAGTAGCAGTAATAAACTCTCTTAATGTTGATGAATTTTTATCATTAATATAGGCTGTTAATAAATCTGTAAATAGAGCAATGATTGTATCTTTTGAAAGACTGTGTATTTGCTTAGCATATTCCTGATGTGATTGGGTGCTATATGCTGTTAAAATTGTCGCTAACGCTGAATTCATACTGAAGACCAATGGTAATGGTTTACTTTTTTAGCAGATGGGTAAGGTGGTCATTCTAAATACTATATTCTACAGTATCAAAAGCAGATCATAAAACTGCTATTGGTGCTTCCCTCTAAGTTATTTTAGTGATGCAATTGGTGGGTGATAAATAAGCTGTACGAGTATATTGGCCGGATCGTAGCAATAAAAACTACGGGCACCGTCGCGATGAGTTTTAGGCGGCTGATGAATAACCACTTGGTAACGTTTTAAAAACTCAAACCAGTCATCAACTTCTTGTGGGGTGTTTATAATAAAGCCAATATGTGCCAATTTTTGCTGTCCACAGCTATTATTATCACTACTGCTTGCACGGTGTAGTGCTAGGTTATCGTTGCCTGATGTTAAATAAACATTATCAGCATCAGGCCGCCATTCAACTTCCATCCCCAGCAGGTTAACATAAAAATGTTCACACGCGGCTATATCACTGACAAACAGTGCTACATGGCGCATACTGATCGTTGCAGGCGGGCGCTTCATCATACTAACTATACATTGACGAGGCGATAGTCATAGTTGATAGTAGCCGTTTTTGCCAACATGATTGCTGCACTACAGTATTTACTGGTGGATAAGCTGATAGCACGCTTAACATGAGATTCGCTGATATTTTTACCAGTAACGGTGTAGTGCATATGGATAGCGGTAAATACTTTTGGTACATTTATACTGCGTTCACTGTCAATAGCAACCATGCAATCATAAACGGTTTGGCGACTTTTTTTCAGCATCTCTACTACATCATACACGCTACAACCGCCCATGCCCATTAGCAAAAGCTCCATTGGTCGTGCACCTGCCGTTTCATTAGCATCCATTATTACGCTATGCCCTGTGCCTGACTGACCCAAAAATGTTAGGTCCTCAATCCATTTTATCTTAGCTTTCATGTGTTGGTAAGTTCTAAAATTACATAGGTATCATTCTGCCACATTATGTCTTGCTATTGTTAATTGTCTTACGATTGGAATAATCAGCTTGTTATTTTTTTACCGTTAAAAGGCTTGCTAGTTTCCTGCCTGGATCGGGAGCGCGCATCAAAAGTTCACCGATTAAAAAGCCATACACACCATGCTCGCGCATCATGCTGATATCACTGGCAGAATTAATGCCGCTTTCGCTTATAACAGTGTAGTGGTCAGGGATATGATCTAGTAACGTTAGTGTCGTATCAAGCGATACGGCAAAGGTAGTCAAGTCGCGGTTATTAATACCGATTAATGGCAAGTTAAGTAATAACGCACGGTCAAGTTCATTTATATTATGCACTTCAACCAGTATATCCATATCCAGTCCCAGCGCTAGCTGTGCCAGATCATCTAACTGCTTGTCATCTAAAGCAGCAACAATCAGTAGAATGCCATCAGCGCCAATAGCCCGTGATTGATAAATCTGATAAGGGTCGATAATAAAATCTTTACGGATAACAGGTAATGAACAAGCGATGCGTGCAGATTTGAGATGATCATCGCTACCCTGAAAAAATTTATTATCGGTTAATACTGACAAACAAGTTGCACCATGACTGGCATAAATTTTGGCAATGTCAGCAGGTGCAAACTGATCGCGCAATAACCCCTTACTAGGCGATGTTTTTTTAATTTCAGCTATAACAGCGATACCTTTGGTGTTGATAGCCGCTTGAATGGTATGAGCAAACCTGCGCGGAGTGCCAGCGTCTTCTGCCATCTTAATTATCCTCTGTAGCGGCGTGTGCTTTTGTTGTATAGCAATTTCCTGTTGCTTACGCTGGATAATCTTACTTAAGATATTAGGCTGATCGCTCATGGTAGGCTTTGGCTGAAATTAACGAGGGCAGCCAGTTTTTGCTGCGCACCGCCGTTATCTATATATAGTTGCGCGCGTTTGATACCGTCATTGAGGGTACCCGTAAGGCCAGCAGCATAAATAGCTGCGCCAGCATTGAGGACGACACTGTCTCTTGCCGGCCCCTGTTTGCCGGTAAATACATCGTTGATAACTGTAAGGCTATGTTCAGCATCATTAACAGCAAGCAGCTTGGTATCAGCGCGCGTCAACCCTATATCCTCTGGACACAGGCAAAAGTTAGTTATCGTGCCATTTTTTAGTTCGGCAATGTGGGTAGGCGCGCCAATGCTAATTTCATCTAGGCCATCATTAGCATGGACAACCAATACATGATGACTACCAAGCTGCTTGAGTACCTGGGCTATTGGCGTTAGCCACTTTTTGGCAAATACCCCAAGCACTTGATTAGGTGCATGTGCTGGATTGGTGAGCGGACCAAGCAGGTTAAAGATAGTAGGCATTGCTAGATCTCGGCGTACGCCAATAGCATACTTCATTGCACTGTGGTGGGTTTGTGCAAACATAAAGCCAATACCAATATGATCAATACATTGTTTTACCTTTTCAGCTGACAGCATGATATTAACGCCAGCGGCTGCCAGCAGATCGGCGCTGCCTGATTGACTGCTGATTGAGCGATTGCCATGCTTGGCAACCTTGGCGCCAGCAGCAGCAGCTACAAAGGCGCTTGCAGTGGAAATGTTAAAAGTATGGGCACCATCACCACCAGTACCGCAGGTATCGACGATATGATCACCCTCAATATCAATGGTAGTTGCCAGCGTGCGCATCACTTCAGCCGCTGCTGCTATTTCATTAACCGTTTCACCTTTCATGCTAAGGCCAACCAGTAAACCGCCAATTTGTGCTGGCGTGGCTTTGCCGGTCATAATTTGATCCATGACTGCGTGCATTGTATTGGCAGATAAATCATGATGGTGTGCGACAGTACTAATAGCATTTTGCAGATTCATTCTGATCATCTTTTTTGATCGATAAAATTGGCTAACATAGCATGACCATGATCAGTTAGGATTGATTCAGGATGAAACTGGATTCCGACAATTGCCAATGTCGTATGCTGAATGGCCATGATCTCATCCATGCTGCCATCATCATTCTGTGTCCATGCTGTTATTGTAAAACAGGTAGGCAGGGTTTGCTTATCAATGACTAATGAATGATAACGTGTTGCTTTAAATTTATTATTTAACCCTTTGAATAATGAATTATTATTATGATGTATTATTGATGTTTTTCCATGCATTATCTGCCTTGCATGAACAATGTTACCGCCAAAGGCCTGACCAATAGCCTGGTGACCAAGACAAACGCCAAGTAGCGGTTTTTTGCCAGCAAAATGATTAATCACCGCCAGAGAAATACCCGCTTTATCAGGCGTACATGGCCCGGGTGAAATAACGATATAATCGGGGCTTAGCTGCTCAATTTCGGCTAGGGTAATTTTATCGTGACGATATACTTTAACTTCCATTCCCAGCTCACCGAAATATTGTACCAGATTGTAGGTAAACGAATCGTAATTATCAATCATTAGTAGCATGATAATACCTGTTTGCTTTATCAGCCGGATCGTAATAAAGGCCGGTTTCTGCCATGGCAACTGCACGGAAAATAGCGCGTGCTTTGTTGAGAGTTTCCTGCCACTCCATTTCTGGCACAGAATCATAGACGATACCAGCACCAGCCTGTATATGCAACGTATTATCCTTGATGATAGCAGTGCGGATAGCAATAGCAGTGTCCATATTGCCCGACCATGATAAATAACCCACTGCACCAGCATAAATGCCACGTTTAACTGGCTCTAACTCGTCAATAATTTCCATTGCCCTTACTTTGGCAGCCCCGCTGACCGTACCGGCAGGAAATGTAGCACGCAACGCATCAATAGTAGTCATATTTGGCTTTTGCTTGCCGCTGACATTAGAGACAATATGCATGACATGAGAATAGCGTTCAATAACCATTTTATCGGTAACCATGACTGTACCTGTTTCACTTATCCGACCAATATCATTGCGGCCTAGATCAATCAACATCAGATGTTCAGCTAACTCTTTGGGATCAGCCAGTAGATCACGTGCCAGCGCCTTATCTTGTGTCGCTGTATTACCGCGTGGGCGGGTACCGGCGATTGGACGAACAGTAATCTCGTTATCTTCCATACGCACTAAAATTTCTGGTGATGAGCCAACGATGCAGGTATCAGCTAGGTTAAAATAATACATATAGGGAGATGGGTTGAGTGTGCGTAACGCCCGATATAGATCAATTGCTGGCGCTGAAAACGGGATGGATAAACGCTGCGATAACACTACCTGCATAATATCGCCATCAGTGATATAGCGTTTAGCGCGTTCTACGGCGTGGATAAAGTCATCATGGTTAAAATCAGATGTAAAATCATTATCACTGATAATTTTATTGCTGGCAGATGGATAGTAGTTTGGTGCGCTGGCGCGCAGTTCTTCAATTAAAGTATCTAACTTTTGCTGGGCATGATGATAAGCATTGTTATCATCTGGGTTGGCATGGGTGATAACAAATAGTCTTCCGCTCAGGTTGTCAAATACCAGCAAATTATCAGAAACCATCAGCAAAATATCAGCGCATTGCAATGGGTCTGGATTGGGACATGCACCTAAGCGTGGTTCAATATAGCGTACGCTATCATAACCAAAATAACCAACCAGACCACCGTTAAAGCGCGGTAGATAATCCAGATGGGGGACGGAAAAACGGGCACTGAAGTCATCAATCCATGATAATGGATCGTCACAGGTAGTGCTATCAGTCAACTTGCCATCGCAATATACTGCAATCTCTTTGTCAATAACGCGCACAATGGTTTGACATGGCAGACCAATGATTGAGTAACGCCCCCATTTTTCACTACCATATACTGATTCAAGCAGGTAAGAATAGGGCGCATTAGCTACTTTCAGGTAGATGCTGAGCGGCGTATCTAGATCAGCTAGAATTTCTCGTGAAACTGGAATACGGTTATAGTCCTGCTCTACTAGTTGATCAAATTGTTGCTGATTCATCGCCATGAGGCCAGATTAAAATTGGCAATATAGCACCTGATTGCTGCCACTTGCTGGCATAGCCATTGCCTGATTCCTATAGTACGCGTTTACTGGCGACACCTTACTTAGCTACTTAACTTTTGCCAGCTCAGCACGCAATGCAGCAATTACAGTTTCATAGCGGTTGGGATCATTGTCATTAGGAGCACCGAACACAGCAGAACCAGCAACAAAAGTACGTGCACCAGCTTCGGCAATATCAGCAATATTGCCTATATTAACGCCACCATCAATTTCAAGGTCAATAGCAAAACCGCTGGCATCGATCATTGCCCGTGCTTCTCGCAGTTTATCCAGCGTGTGACTAATAAACTTCTGCCCACCAAAACCGGGATTAACAGACATTAATAAAATGCGATCTACTTTATCTAGCACATGTTCTGCCAGTGACAGCGGGGTAGCAGGATTAAATACTAGACCTGTTTTACAGCCCTTAGCTTTAACCAGTTGTAAGCTACGATCAATATGCTCAGAGGCTTCGGGGTGAAAAGTGATGAATGTTGCACCCACTTCGGCAAAATCAGGAATAATCCTGTCGACTGGTTTAACCATTAAATGGACATCAATTTCATGGGTTATCCCGTGTTTGCGCAGAGAATCGCATACCAAAGGTCCAATAGTTAGATTAGGCACATAATGATTGTCCATGACATCAAAGTGAACAATATCAGCACCAGAGGCAAGTACATTATCTACTTCCTCTCCCAGACGAGCAAAATCAGCAGAAAGAATGGAAGGTGCAATTTTAAATTCAATCATTACTGACCATCCTTAAGTAGTTAGTGAAATTATTATTCTACCGTAATGCAGATGCTTTTTCAGCTTTTAATTTTTGCTGATGATAGCGAACCTTTACCGCCTACTGCTACAATTTCAGCTAAGCGGTTTAGTATAAAATGGAGTGGTTAATGGCGCTGTTAAATGGCAGACAGCAGGAAAGGTTAATACCCCGCCATTATGATGGCATGATGGTGCATCGGTCACGATCTAATGATGGCATTATTGAAATAGTTGATCGGGGCGATATAAGATCAATGCATTTTGGTACCTTCCCTAAGCAAAGCAGTATGTCGCTGACAGCGCCTCATACACTGATATTACGCTATACTGAAGTAATGATGGCCTGTTTGCTGTTAAACCCTAATCCGTCAAGCGTATTGATTATTGGCTTAGGCGGTGGTTCAGTTGTCAGGTTTTTACGCCATTATTTTCCGGAATGCCATATTGATGTCGTTGAATATCGGCAGGATGTCGTTGATGTTGCCTATACCTATTTTCAAGTGCCAGAGGATGATCCGCAGATCATGATTCATGTTGAAGATGGTTGTGCATTTGTGCAACGATGCCAGCATCAGGCGATCAGGCATTACGATTTGCTGATAGTAGATGCTTATGATCATAGTGGCATGGCCCCCAGCACTGGTACGCCAGTATTTTTTGATTCCTGCGAATGTATATTAACAGCACGTGGCATAATGAGTGTTAATTTGTGGCAGGGCATAGCGAGTCGTACCATGACTTTTATTAATAACAGTTTTAACTATCCAGCAATGAAGCTACCAGTAAGAGGCAGAGGCAATATCATCTCTTTAGCTACCATGAAACCTTTAACTAGGGCGACGCTAAAACAGTTAAAAAATAATGTTGTTAGCCAGGAGAAGCGGTTCAACATCAATCTAGTTAAATCATGGCGTTATCTTATTCGGCAGCAAAGCAGCTTTATCAGCAGATGGCTGACATAATGGCTTTTCATTTTCATCAGTATTTGCTGATAGCTTTAATAATAAAGGTACCCTTAAGCCAATGAATATACTTGCCTTTGATACTGCTAGCGAATGCTGTTCCGTTGGCCTTTTATATCAGGGCTGGTTGTTTGCATCTGATAAACAAGTCGAGAGAGGTCATGCTGATTGTATTTTTACGATGATGGATGATGTGCTGGCACAGGCAGAGGCTACCGTTGCCAGTATTGATGCCATTGCTTTTGGTCGCGGTCCTGGTGCATTTACTGGTGTGCGCATAGGTGCCGCTGTAGCACAGGGGGTTGCCTTTGCCTGCAATCTTCCCGTGATTGCGGTATCTTCATTGGCAGCAATAGCGCAAAGTGCTGCAGATAAATTGCAGGTTGATTATTTAGCGGTGGCGATGGATGCGCGCATGGGCGAGGTATATGTATGTAGCTATCATTATCAAGATGGCTTGGTAAACGCACTTGAGAAAGAACAAGTATGTCCACCAGATAAGTTTAAACCAATGGCAAATAAAAAATGGACTGGTGTTGGAAACGGCTGGAGCATATATGATGTTGCTTTATGTGCACAGTTTAAGGGTAGGTTAGCCACTGTCAGTCAAGGCCATTATCCGCAGGCAGCAAGTATTATAAAGCTGGCAAAAACTGAAAGACCGTTACCGCCAGAAGAGGCAGTACCTGTTTATTTAAGAGATAATGTAGCAACAACAAAGAAGGGAAGATTTTAAGCGGTGAAAAAAGCCGATACCCTCTACGAACTACCCATGGATAAAGTCAGCGCCTTTCAATTTGATGACAAGGTTGCTGATGTGTTTGCTGATATGATTAATCGTTCAGTACCCGGTTACGCTACCTTAGTGTCTGCCATTGCTATGCTGGCAGGGCGTTATGCGCAAGCCTACAGCCATTGCTATGACTTAGGCTGTGCATTGGGTGCGGTTGCTTTTGCCATGCGCCATACCATCTTAAAAGATGGCTGTGACATTATTGCCATTGATAACTCACCGGCGATGATAACCAAAGCAACAAAACGTTTGGCGGCCAAATCACCTAATAATCCAACATTGCGATTTAAGTGTACTGACATACAGAATAGTGTGATTGTTGATGCTTCAGTCGTGGTGATGAACTTTACCCTACAATTTATCCCTTTAAATGAACGTTTGCCGTTAATAAAACGAATTTATAACGGTATAAGGCCTGGCGGCGTATTAATTCTGGCAGAAAAAATTGCCTTTGATCAAGAGGATGCGCAAGCATTTCACACTGATAGCCATTATCTTTTTAAACGTATCAATGGTTACAGCGAATTGGAAATAAGCCAGAAACGACTGGCGCTGGAAAATGTATTAATTGCTGAAGCATCAACGTGTCACAGGCAGCGTCTTTTCCAAGCTGGCTTTGCCTTTGTTGATAGATGGTTCCAATGTTTTAACTTTGTAGCCTATATTGCGGTTAAATAAATAAGGGACATGGGCATGACTATGATGAATAAATATTTGTTGTTTGTGATTACGTTAGCGCTCGCTAATCTTGTTCAAGCTAGTGACTTATTAGACCGAGATTGAGTGACAAAAACCGCTACCTTGATCAAGATGAGATTAAAGCTATAGATAAGAGCAACTTATGGAGCGTAAAAAGAGTGCCAGTAAATTAAATAAAGAAGTTAATGAAATTAAATTAAAAACTAAGCCTCAACTTAAAGAAGGATATGAATTAGAAAGTGATGCCGTAGGAGGTAGAACACAAAAAAGCTGTTGATCTTTTAGAAAAAAGTAAAAACCAATTAAGTGAAAAAGGAAAAATGCAGTTAGGTATTTTAAAAAATTACCAAAGAGTTAAAAATTCTTAGATGAAGCAGGATATGAAAATTACGATAGTTTATTAAGAATAAGAGATTTTTACGATAAAAATATTGCTATGCCAGAAGAAGCTTTTTATCAATATATTGATATTGTTACAGCAGTTGATGCAATATGAAATCAATAAAAAATCCTAAGTATTGATGGAAGAAATAAATACTAAAAGTACACCCTAAACTAAAAATCAGAAATGGATCCTTATCAATCGCTATATCCTCAGCTTATTGAATTAGGTCTTAATGCGTGGCTACCGCAGATTAAGGCAACGATTACCACAAAACTGGCAAAGGGCCGGCATGGCAATATGGCTAAATGGCAAATGGCATTGGCAGCACTGCCATGTGTTACGCCTCAATTCATCAATTTGCAAGATAAGGTGGAGATTGGCTTAAGCGATGATTTATCTGTCTGTGATCGCAAGCGGTTTATCCGTCAGCTTAAAAATTTTAAACCCTGGCGTAAGGGTCCGTATCATTTATTTGGCGTCATCATTGATGCTGAGTGGCGATCAGACTGGAAATGGCAACGGGTATTGCCACATATTCAGCCACTTGCTGGCAGAAAGGTGCTAGATGTGGGTAGTGGCAATGGTTATCATGGTTGGCGCATGGCAGGGCAGGGCGCAAAGCTGGTCATTGGTATTGATCCGTTACCGCTAGTTGTCATGCAGTACCAGCTTATCCAGCAATACATTAATGCTGACAACCATTATGTATTACCTATTAGTCTTGAAGAGATGCCCATAAAAATGGGCTGTTTTGATACAGTATTTTCTATGGGCGTTTTATATCATTGCCGTTCGCCGTTAGATCATTTATATGCGCTGCGTAGATGCCTGCGCGCTGGTGGTGAACTGGTGCTGGAAACGCTAGTGATTGACGGAGAAAAGGGGATGGCGCTTTTGCCAGATAAACGCTATGCCAAAATGAAAAATGTCTGGTTTATTCCCTCAGTTGCGACGATGATAGTGTGGCTTAAGCGCTGCGGATTTAATACAGTAAGCTGCGTCGATCAAACTACCACCACCACCGAAGAACAACGGATTACTGAATGGATGCAGTTTGAATCACTGGCTGATTTTTTGCACCCTGATGATTCGACTAAGACCATAGAAGGGCATCCGGGGCCATTGCGGTCTGTATTTATAGCAAAAGCACCCGCTTAAAACTTAACTTGCCAACCAATGGCTTGTCCAGCACGCATTGGAGTCAGCCAGCCGTCAGCAAAAGGATATTTATCGGGCACTGTCCAGGGTTTTTTTATCAAATTAATTGTACGCTTGTTGCGCGGTAGATGATAATAGTCAGCACCAAAATGGCTGGCAAAGCCCTCAAGTTTATCCAGCGCATTAGCGGATGCAAACACTTCTGCATATAACTCAAGGGCGGCATGGCTAGTATAGATGCCAGCGCAGCCACAGTCACTTTCTTTTAAGTTCTGTAAATGAGGAGCGCTGTCAGTGCCTAAAAAAAACTTAGGATTCCCACTGGTCGCTGCCTTGATAAGCGCCTGCTGGTGGCTATTGCGTTTTAATACTGGTAGGCAGTAGTAATATGGCCTTATGCCGCCAACAAGTAAATCATTGCGGTTTAACAGCAGGTGATGGGCAGTAATGGTGGCAGCGATGTTTTGGCTACTGTTAATAACAAAACGGACAGCATCAGCGGTGGTGATATGTTCAACCACAACTCGCAGGGTTGGAAAAACATCAAGTAACGGTATTAATACCTTGTCAATAAATACTTTTTCCCGATCAAATATATCAACCTCAGCCAGGGTTGCTTCACCATGTACCAGCAATGGGAGACCTGATTGTGCCATTTCAGTAAGCGCATCAGCACATAGATTTAAGTCAGTCACCCCTGAATCGGAGTTTGTAGTCGCGCCAGCAGGGTATAATTTAACCCCCTTAATGATACCGCTATCATGCGCTGCTTGAATGTCTTTTGCTGTAGTGTTATCAGTAAGATAAAGTGTCATCAGCGGTTCAAATGTACTTGCTTCCGGACGCGCCTGTAAAATCCGCTGGTAATAGCTTTTTGCTAAGGCAGCTGTAGTAATCGGTACACTTAAGTTTGGCATAATTAACGCCCGACCAAAATAGCGGGCCGTATCAATAGCAGTGCGCTTGAGCGCATCACCATCGCGCAGGTGGAGATGCCAGTCATCAGGCTGAGTAATGGTCAGTTGTTCGCTAGAGATGTCAGTCATGAGCTATGATTATGCCACAGCGCTACCGTGAGTAGTGCAAATTGATGCAATTCGTTGCGCTTGGCTGTTTTTACCTTAGTGTATAGGTTATGATAAGTACCGTTAATAATATACGCGCTGTTTTGTGGAGACGGTGCATCGGACTTGGTGCTTGAAGGAGGATGCGTGAATCTAAGCGGTGGTGAAATTATAATTCGCTGTTTGAAGGATGAAGGCGTTGAGTATTTGTTTGGCTATCCTGGTGGGGCAGCCTTACATATTTATGATGCCATTTATCAGCAGACGGAAGTTAAGCATATTTTAGTACGCCATGAACAGGCAGCAGCTCATGCCGCTGATGGTTATGCGCGTGCTACTGGCAAACCGGGCGCGGTGCTGGTTACTTCAGGGCCGGGCGTGACTAATGCGGTTACTGGTATTGCCACAGCACACATGGATTCTATTCCTATGATCGTGATAACTGGTCAGGTACCATCAGCAGTTATTGGCAGTGATGCTTTTCAGGAAGTTGATGCGGTTGGTATTACCCGCCCTTGTGTTAAGCATAATTTTCTGATTAAAGATATCAATAAAATTGCTGAAACAATGAAAAAGGCGTTTTATGTCGCTACCACTGGGCGACCCGGTCCAGTGGTTGTTGATATACCAAAAGACATTACTGATCCGAATATTAAAATACCATACCATTATCCTGACAAAATAGACATGCGCTCTTATCGACCAACAGTGTATGGTCATGCTGGTCAAGTTAAAAAAGCAGTTAATTTATTGCTCAAAGCTAAAAAACCAGTGGTTTATTCTGGCGGAGGAGTGGTACTAGGCAATGCATCAGAAGAGTTGCGGTGCTTTGTGCGTCATCTTAAGTATCCAATAACGACTACCTTAATGGGCTTGGGATCCTACCCCGCCGCTGATGAGTTATTTTTGGGTATGCTAGGTATGCATGGTACTTATGAAGCTAATATGGCCATGCATGATTGCGATATATTAATTGCTGTTGGCGCGCGCTTTGATGACAGGGTTACTGGTAAAGTGAGCGAGTTTTGCCCCCATGCCAGCATTATTCATATTGATATTGATCCATCATCAATTTCCAAAACTATCACCGTTGATATTCCTATTGTTGGTGATGTGGCTATTACATTGCAACAGATGAACAATTTATTAACCACAAGCAACAGACAAACCAGAGAAGATGATATTTCTGCATGGTGGCAGGTAATCAATGGCTGGCGGGCTAAAAACTGTCTATCGTTTGATCGGCATAGTGACAAGATAAAACCACAAGCTGCTATTGAGATTTTGCATGAAATAACCGCTGGTGATGCCTATGTAACTTCTGACGTAGGCCAGCATCAAATGTGGGTGGCTCAGTATTATGGTTTTCCGCAGCCAAATCGCTGGATTAATTCAGGTGGCCTAGGCACAATGGGCTTTGGCTTACCGGCAGCGATGGGGGTGCAATTGGCTTATCCTGATGCAACAGTTGTCTGTGTGACTGGTGAAGGCAGTATCCAAATGTGTATTCAAGAACTGTCAACTTGCCTGCAATATGGATTGCCGATTAAAATTATTACCTTAAATAATCGTTATTTGGGTATGGTGCGGCAATGGCAGGAGTTTTTTTATAAGGAACGCTATTCTCATACCTATATGGAATCCTTACCTGATTTTGTTAAGTTAGCTGAAAGTTATGGCCATGTTGGTATACGGGTGGAGAATCCAGCCGATCTGCGCATCGCAATGGAACAGGCAGTTGCTATGAAGGATAGATTGGTATTTATGGATATCGTTACTGACCAGACAGAAAATGTCTATCCGATGATTGCGGCAGGGATGGCGCATAATAACATGCATTTATCGCCCTATTCTGAGCTGCCGCAAAGTCCAGAAAGGGAATTATCATAATGCGGCATATTATTGCTATTCTGATTGAAAATGAAGCGGGTGCGTTATCTAGAGTGGTGGGTTTATTTTCTGCACGTGCTTACAATATTGAATCGTTGACGGTTGCACCAACAGAAGATTCATCGTTATCAAGAATCACCGTTGTTGCTGTTGGTACTGACCGAGTTATCGAGCAAATTACCAAACAGTTAAATAAGCTGGTTGATGTGGTCAAGTTAATAAACTTGTCTAAAGGTGCCCATATAGAACGGGAAATACTATTAATTAAATTAAAAGTAGCAACAATGGCTAAACGTGATGATATAAAACGTTTAACTGATATATTTGCTGGGCGTATCATTGATGTCACTACCGCAACATATACTATTGAGATGACCGATAGTGGCGATAAGATTGATTCATTTATTGGTGCATTAACTGAGCATGAAATTTTGGAAACAGTACGTTCCGGTGTATCTGGCATCGCCAGTGGCGACAAGGTATTACATATATAACAATTAAGTTTTAAGGAAATAAAATGAGCTTGAATATTTATTATGATAAGCAATGTGACTTAGCTATCATCAGAGGCATGAAAGTCACCATTATTGGCTATGGATCGCAGGGGCATGCACATGCTTGCAATTTAAAGGATTCGGGTGTTGATGTCACTGTGGCATTACGCACTAACTCATCTTCAGTCGCTAAAGCCGAAGCTGCTGGGCTTAGGGTAACAGACGCAGCTACAGCGGTAGCTGGTGCTGATTTAGTTATGGTGCTGACCCCGGATGAGTTTCAATCACAACTGTATAAAGAAGAGATTGAACCTAACATTAAGCAAGGTGCTGTACTGGCATTTGCACATGGTTTTGCCATTATTTATCAACAGATAGTGCCCCGTGCTGATTTGGATGTCATTATGGTCGCGCCAAAAGCACCAGGACATACGGTACGTAGTGAATTCGTCAAAGGTGGCGGCATTCCTGATCTAGTTGCCGTGGAACAAAACGCATCTGGTCAGGCAAAAGCAATTGCCTTATCTTACGCCTCAGCAATAGGCGGTGGTCGTACTGGTATTATTGAAACAACCTTCCGCGATGAAACTGAAACCGACTTGTTTGGTGAGCAGGCAGTGTTATGTGGTGGTGTTGTTGAATTAATTAAAGCTGGTTTTGAAACACTGACAGAAGCTGGCTATGACGCTGATATGGCCTACTTTGAATGTTTACATGAACTGAAATTGATTGTTGATCTGATGTATGAAGGCGGGATTGCCAACATGAACTATTCAATTTCTAATAATGCTGAATATGGCGAATATATTACTGGACCAAAGATCATTAATCAGCAGAGTCGTATCGCCATGCGTGAAGCGCTGAAAAATATTCAGCAGGGCAGTTACGCTAAACAATTTATCCTTGAGGGCCGCGCGGGTTACCCACAGATGACCTCAATGCGCCATATTAATGCCGAACATCCGATTGAAAAGACCGGTGCTAGATTACGTCAGATGATGCCGTGGATAAAAAAAGTAGTTGATAAGTCTAAAAATTAGCTATTGGGATAGGGCATTGACTTTTTCAGAAAAATTAGGAAAAAATAATGGAACAAAGGCTTAGCATTATTACTTTAGGCGTAGAAAATCTTAATAAATCAAGAACTTTTTATGAGAGTTTGGGTTGGAAAGTTGCAACGGAAGAGCAATCAGAAAACATTGTAGCATTTAACAAAGATGTTGATTTCATATTTGAAGAAGCTAAATCTGCAGGGGCAAAAATTGTTAAAAACCCTCAAAAGGTTTTTTGGGGTGGATATTCCAGTTATTTTGCTGACCCTTGATGGCTACCTTTGGGAGGCTGTCTTTAACCCCTATTCACAACCTGAAAAAGACGGGTCTTTTAAGTGGGTGTAAATGTTACCTACAAGTTCATACAAATGTTGTCCTGTTTGATCATCGTTTGAAGCAGTAAAACTTTGACGGTATAAAAACAAATGATAGACGGCACTAAAAATAAAAAAAGAGGCATTTATTTATTGCCCAATTTATTGACAACAGCGGGCCTTTTTTCTGGCTTTTATGCTATTGTTGCTGCTATTCGCGGTGATTTTGATTCAGCCGCTAAAGCTATTTTTATCGCCATGATTATGGATGGTCTTGATGGTCGCATTGCCCGCTTGACCAATACCCAAAGCAATTTTGGCGCTGAATATGATAGTCTGGCCGATGTAGTATCGTTTTGCTTAGCACCCGCCTTGGTTATTTATCAGTGGTCATTATTGCAAATGGGCAAGCTAGGCTGGATGATTGCATTTATTTTTGCTGCTTGTGGTGCATTAAGGCTGGCACGTTTTAATACCCAGACAGGTATAGAAGATAAACGCTATTTTCAAGGCTTGCCAAGCCCGGCAGCCGCTGCATGTATTGCTGGTTGGATATGGCTGAGTGTTAATAAAGATATTGATCCTTTATTAGTTACGACAGTGGCGGCTCCACTTACTTTTTTTTGCGCTATTTTAATGGTCAGTACGATACGTTATCATTCATTAAAAGAGATGGATTTATATGTCCGCGTGCCTTTTATTGTGATGTTGGCGCTGGTGCTTATGTTTGCTTTTATCGCGACCGATCCACCGCTTATTTTGTTTAGCTGTTTTGCTTTATATGTCATATCAGGACTGGTGTTTACTTTAGTAAGGGTGCGCCAGCATCACTTAGAGCGCCAACAGGATAAATGAGCACTTGGCAGCAACACAATTTCAGATTAGAATGGTGATCTGATGGATATACTGCATACATCTTTATTATACAAAGTAGCAACCTGCAATAAGGTTACTGCTGTCTGTTATTTATCACACCTGCTAAAACGACTGCCTTAGGGCACCTAAATTTAGTATTCTACAATCAGCACATCGCTGATAACAGTTCTTAAGGTTAAGGCAAACGATTGATAAGCGTTTTCCTGATAGTTTTAAATCTGCACTGAAATGGAGTAACAATATGAGTGATAAATTAGTTATTTTTGATACAACTTTGAGAGATGGTGAACAAAGTCCTGGCGCATCAATGACTAAGGATGAAAAGGTACGTATTGCCAAATGCTTAGAGCGGCTAAATGTTGATATTATTGAGGCTGGTTTTCCGATAGCTAGCGAAGGCGACTTTGAAGCGGTTAAGGCCGTGGCTAACACGATTACTGAAAGCCGTGTTTGTGGTTTGGCTAGGGCATTGGATAAGGATATTGATAGGGCCGGTGAAGCGTTAAAAGGTGCGCGTGCTTCGCGCATTCATACCTTTATCGCCACATCACCTATTCACATGAAAATAAAACTGCGTATGTCGCCAGATGAAGTTATCACTAATGCAGTGAAGGCGGTAAAACGGGCGTGCAACTACACTGATAATGTCGAATTTTCTCCTGAAGATGCTGGACGCAGCGAGCTTGATTTTTTATGTCGTATTTTAGAAGCAGTAATTGATGCAGGTGCAAGTACGCTTAATATCCCAGACACAGTTGGGTATAACCTGCCACATCAGTTTGGCCAACTTATCTTTGACTTAAGGACGCGTATTCCGAATGCTGATAAGGTAATTTTTTCCGCGCATTGTCAAAATGACTTAGGGTTAGCTACTGCCAATTCTTTATCAGCGGTATTAAATGGAGCGCGCCAAGTTGAATGCACAATTAATGGCTTGGGTGAACGTGCTGGCAATGCTGCGCTGGAAGAAGTGGTAATGGCAGTGCGTACCCGTCAGGACATATTTAGTTGCGATACTGATATTGATACCACACAGATATTAGCAGCATCACGGCTTGTTTCTGGCATCACCGGCTTTGTCGTGCAGCCAAATAAGGCAATTGTTGGTGCTAATGCCTTTGCACACGAATCAGGTATTCATCAAGATGGTGTATTAAAAAGTCGTAATACCTATGAAATAATGCGTGCTGAAGATATTGGCTGGCGTGCTAATCGTATGGTGCTTGGCAAGCATTCGGGACGCAATGCTTTTCGTACGCGCCTACAAGAATTAGGTATTGAATTTGGTTCGGAAATAGATCTGAATACTGCTTTTGCTCGTTTCAAGGAATTAGCGGACAAAAAACATGAAATATTTGATGAAGATTTACACGCGCTAGTCAGCGATGCTAGGTTGTCAGATGACGAACGCATTCGCCTTATTTCATTAAAAGTATGTAGCGAGACAGGTGAGACGTCAATTGCACTAATAACATTATCTTTTGATGATGTAGAAAAACAGGTTGAAATGGCAGGCAGTGGGCCTGTAGATGCTGCTTTTCGTGCCATTGAAAGTATCGTTAAAAGCAACACTGAGTTCCAGCTTTATTCGGTTAATAATATTACCAGTGGCACTGATTCGCAAGGCGAAGTCAGTGTACGCTTGAAAAAAAAGGACCACATTGTCAGTGGGCAAGGTACTGATACGGATATTGTCATCGCATCAGCAAAGGCCTACATCAATGCTCTAAACAAAATTTTTACACCTACTAACCGTGCCCATCCCCAAGCCTAATGAAGCTTAATCTATCGCAAGAGCAGGTACTTAATGAAATGGCAATTCCTATTTGGGTACGGCGCCAACGTTCCGCTCAGACTAATGATGATCATTTGCCAATAATAGATGAAAGGTTGAATGCAGTGGATTGCCTGATATTGATCGACGGGCAGACTTATAACGAACAGGCGCATCGGCTATTGGATGCCATGTTGTTTTCAATAGGGCTTTGCTCTGATCAGGTTGCACTAATTAAGTTAGAACAAATAGCAGAGATAGCAGGTATACTGACAGATAAAAAATTGCTGCTAGTGTTTGGTCAGTCTGCTATTGAGGCGCTGACAGGTAAGAAAAACTTGGTCAGTGATTATCGTGGCAAAACACATAAAAATCCGAATGTAGCATGTACTACTATTGTTAGTATTGGTCTTGATGTATTATTAGAATCGCCAGAAAATAAGGCATCGGTCTGGCAGGATTTACAACTGGTTAAGCGTACCCATCAAGCTTTATTATCATCTTGATGCAATCACGAAAAATGGGTATGGGTGATATTGCTGATATAGTGTCAATAGAGCGTGATGCCAATAGATTCCCGTGGTCTAAAGAAAACTTTCAAGGATGTCTTAAGGCCAACTATCTGGCATGGGTATTTATTAATGAATCAGAGAAAATCTTGGGCTATGCTATTGTTCAGGTGATAATTAGAGAGGTGCATATATTAAATGTATGCGTTAAAAAAAATGCTCAACGTCAAGGTATAGGGCGCCTTATTGTTAACCACATTATCAGCTTTTCGGTGACCCAAGGATCAGTATCTATTATATTGGAAGTGCGACAAAACAATACAGCAGCCCGACAACTTTATCTACGGGCAGGGTTTAATGAAATAGCCCTTCGCAAAGGCTATTACCCAGCATCGCAGGGGCGTGAAGATGCTATTGTCATGGCGTTGGATTTAAGCAATTTTAATTAAATATATCACTCAAGTTTTCTTTATTAGTCCTTGTTTTATAATGCACGTTTATATTTGGCAACTCGCGCTGCATGCAATGCAGCAAAAAAATTTCTGACATATTTAATTTTTTCTTGTTCGCCTTCTGGTATATCGATTTTTAACATTGTTAAACTGGTTTTGCCTATAATACAGATAGCGTTATAGAATGAGGGGCTTTCGCAAGTGGCAGTAACAATATGAATAACAACAAGCGACAACAAGCACCCCTAACTGTTTTAGGATGAATATGATGCAAAATGCCATTATGCCAACATACAGGCGCCTTGATGTTGCTTTTGAGGCAGGGGAAGGCGCATGGCTTATTGATACAAACGGTAAACGCTATCTTGATGCCTTTAGTGGGGTAGCCGTGTGTAATCTCGGTCATGCTCATCCTGATGTGACTGCCGCAGTCGCTCATCAGGCAGCTAAACTGATTCATACATCCAATCATTATCAAATTCCGTTACAAACAGCGTTAGCAGAAAAACTAACTAAGCTGTCTGGCATGGAACAGGTGTTTTTTAATAACTCGGGTGCAGAAGCAAATGAGACAGCTATTAAAATTGCCCGGCGTTATGGTCATCAAAAAGGCATTGATAAGCCAGTCATTATTGTGATGGATGGCAGCTTTCATGGCAGAACCATGGCAACGTTAAGTGCAACAGGTAATGCTAAAGCGCAGGCTGGTTTTGAACCGTTATTACCCGGGTTTGCTCGTATTCCCTATAACAATATTGATGCGCTCGACATGGCGGTTAGTCGCTATACTGAAGCGGTTGCTGTTATGGTAGAACCAGTGCAGGGAGAAGGTGGTATCCGCGTGCCGGATAAAGATTATTTGGCAGCAATACGATCTGTATGCACTAAAGGCAAATTATTAATGATGGTGGATGAGGTGCAGACTGGTATTGGTCGCACTGGTCAGTGGTTTGCGTTTCAACATGATACTAACCTATTGCCCGATGTCATGATGCTTGCTAAGGGGCTCGGTAATGGCCTGCCCATTGGTGCATGTTTAGTCGCTGGCGATGCTGTAGGCATGTTGGATGCAGGTAGCCATGGATCAACATTTGGCGGCAATCCGCTTGCATGTAGCGCAGCGTTGGCGGTACTAAATACAATAGAGCGCGATAAATTACTGGCACATGTAGTTAAATTAGGTACCTATATGATAGATAAGCTTAATCAGGCACTGGCTGGAAGATCAGGTATTAAAGATATTCGCTCGCTTGGTTTTATGTTCGGTATTGAATTAACAAATCCATGCGGCACGTTAATTAAGCAGGCTTTAGATAGAAGCATGTTAATTAATGTCACCGCTGATAATGTTATTAGGCTGTCACCTCCACTTATCATCACCAAAGAAGAGGCCATCCAAATTATTGATACGTTATATGATTTGGTGATTAATTTTGTTGCCAAGAATTAAGATTAAAGGTAAGGCATGATAAGACATTTTTTGACGCTACATGATCTGACCTCAGATGAGCTTCATCAGTTGATTGCCCGCGCAGTTGAATTAAAACGACTACATAAAAGCGGTGATGTGTATCAGCCGCTAAAAAACAAGGTGCTGGCAATGATTTTTGATAAGTCATCAACACGCACACGAGTATCGTTTGAAGCAGCAATGATCCAGTTCGGCGGTAGTGCGATATTTTTATCCAACACTGATACTCAGTTAGGCAGGGGGGAGGCAGTCGCTGATTCTGCCCGGGTTATCTCCAGCATGGTTGATGTAGTGATGATCCGCACTTTCAGGCATGCGATGGTTGAGCAGTTTTCTTATCATTCGGTAGTGCCTGTTATTAATGCGCTCACCGATCAGTGTCATCCCTGCCAGTTACTGGCTGATATGCAGACTTATGTTGAGCACCGTAGCTCAATTTTAGGCAAAACAGTTGCCTTTATAGGGGATAGCAACAATATGTGCCATTCTTATATCAATGCCGCCGAGTTATTTGCTTTTAACCTTAACATAGCCACACCTGAAGGTTATGAGCCTGATGAGAGTGTTATTGCCTCATCAGCAGCTAATATACAGGTATTTAACACCGCCCAAGCTGCGGTAAAAAATGTTGATTTAGTTGTTACTGATGTATGGACAAGCATGGGTCAGGAACAAGAGCAAAAAGAACGCCAGACGGCATTTGCTGATTTTCAGGTTGATCGCTCATTGATGGCGTTGGCTGGTGATGATGCCTTATTTATGCACTGCCTGCCAGCACACAGGGGCGAAGAGGTAGCGGTTGATGTCATTGATAGCCCTACTAGCGTTGTTTGGGATGAAGCAGAAAATAGATTGCATAGCCAAAAGGCGTTATTAGAATTTTTATGTGTCAGCTAGTTGGTTGTTAAGTTTAAATAATCTTGATGGGGTGCCAATATCTGACCATTTGCCGTGATAAAGTTCGCCGCTGATTTGCCCGGTTGTGATTGCCTGTAACAGGATGGGTCTTAATGGTCGTCGACCACTGGCAAGGCCGGCAAAAAGTTGCGGATCATACACACCAATACCGCTATAGGTATAGCGTTTGGCTCCTTTCTGTAAAACCATTCCTGATACCGTCAATGCAAAATCGCCTTGCAAGTGATGTGACGGATTATTGACTAGCACAATATGACATAAAATGTTAGTGGTCAATTTATTTATCAGGCTAGTAAAGGGGTAATCAGTCCAGATGTCACCATTGACCACTAAAAATGGCTTACTGCCTAAGTGTGGCAATGCGTTAATAATACCACCACCGGTTTCCAAAGCCCCGTGTGGCTCTATTGAATAGCTAATAGTTGCGCCATATTGCTCGCCATTGCCAAGCACCACTGGAAATTTGTCTGCTAGATGAGCGGTATTGATAATAATATTATCAATACCTGCGCTGACCAATGACCGAATCAGGTATTCAATCAAACGCTGCCCACCTACGTTAAGCAAAGGTTTGGGTGTCGTGTCTGTCAATGGGCGTAAGCGTTCGCCACGACCAGCGGATAAAATAATAGCATTCATTTAATAGCTGCTATTTTTGGGTGTTGATTAACAAAATCAGCCAATTGTGCGCACTCAGGATAACGAGTGCTTATTTGACGGACATAATGCAAGGTGCGTGGTAAATTATTGAGATAACTAGGTTTATTGTCTCGATGGTTAAGTCTGGTAAAAATGCCTAATACTTTCAGATGGCGCTGCAATCCCATTAAATCAAACCAGCGGGTAAACGTTGCTACTGAGACATCAGTTAATATATTTTTCTGTTCAGCCTGATTACAATAGTAGACTATCCATTCTGTTAGCTTACTCTCAGGCCATGCAATGTAGCAATCTCGTAACAGGGATACCAAATCATAGCTTACAGGGCCAATAGCCGCATCCTGAAAATCAATAATGCCAGGTGAGTCTTTGACTGTGTGCATCAGATTGCGCGAATGATAATCTCGATGGACGATAACCTGAGGTTGCGCCTTTGCATTGTCAATCAAACAGGCAAAAATATCGCTGATAAAATCAGGGGCGGCGATATTAAGATACTTGTCAAGAAACCAGTATGAAAACAGCTCCATTTCCTGTTGCAATAAAGTTCCAGTATAGTGTGGTAGATGGATAGCAGATGGCGGACATATCTGTATGTTAATTAAGCTATTAATAGCTGTTTGATAAAACTTATCAGCAGATTTTGGTTTAAGTGCGTTGAGATAATTGACATCGCCAAAATCAGTCATCAATAAAAAACCAGTAGTGTTGTCTCTAGCAAATATCTGCGGTACATGGATATCGTGTTGATGGAAAAATATAGCAAGATCAGCAAATAGTGATGCGTCTTCTTTATCTGGTGGTGCGTCCATGACTATAAACGTATTACCACCCTGAGTTATCCGAAAATAACGGCGAAAACTAGCATCACTAGATGCCAATTCAAGCTGATACTCACCCTTAAGTACAGTAGTTAACCATTCTGTCATCTGCTCTTGTCTTGCGTCTTTAATAGTTAACATATTTGTTCAATATTTAAGGAATGGGCATCCATAACATTTTAAACGAACCTTTATTAAACTGCTATTTATATTCTGCTAAACCTTTGTTATCACGATTTACCTCTATTGACTATGGATGCTCAACACCAAATGTGGATGACAGCTCAATGGGCAGCAATCAAAACGTGTTTAAACCAACTAAAAAATGGTATTTGGTTTTCAAGAATTAGCTATAACTGCTATAGTTCCCTTCTTTGTTAGCGGCAAACGTTAATCTTAAGTTGTTGATAGTGAACATTTCAGGAGAAAGCAATGTTATCACCCCGCGCCTTTTTTTTGCTTGCTTTGCTAATTTGTGCCGTAATGTCAGGCGGTGCCATTTATTTTCAGTTGGTTATGCAGTTAGAACCTTGCCCATTATGCACTTTTCAGCGGATAGCTACCTTGCTTGTAGGTATTGTCATGTTGCTTGCAGTGCTACATAACCCACATGGATGGGCTATTCGGCTTTATGGAGCTTTTGCTGGGTTGTTTGCTCTAATAGGTGGTGGTATTGCCACTCGCCACGTCTGGTTACAGAGTTTGCCACCTGACGAGGTACCCAGTTGCGGTCCTAGTCTGGGCTTTATGTTGGATCATTTTCCGCTCAATAAAACGATAAACTTGGTACTGCGTGGTTCTGGTGAATGTGCTGATGTTATGTGGTCTTTTATGGGACTTACTATTCCAGCTTGGGCATTGATTGCCTTCTGCATGCTGATGATAATAGCCTGGGGTCAGGTGTTTAGAAAACTGGAACGTAACATTATGTAAAAACTTAAACTAACGCGCGCGATACGTAATGCGTCCTTTGCTCAAATCATAAGGAGTTAGCTGAACCGTAACAGTATCACCAGTTAAAATGCGAATGTAATTTTTGCGCATTTTTCCAGAAATATGAGCAGTAACAATATGACCATTTTCTAACTCAACGCGAAAAGTAGTGTTTGGCATGGTATCAATAACTGTGCCTTCAAATTCAATATGTTCTTCTTTTGCCATAAATTTTAAGTCAACCATTAAGTTAAAAGACAACATTGTCCATTAAAATCACTGTTTATTCAATGTTTTAATTCAGTCAACGGCTATTCATGATATACACCCTTAGCATTTATCCTTATTTTTTCTGGAAGGTAAGGGTAAATCAGCATCCAGTTGCCATTGTTGAAACTTATCAATGGCAGGATTGGGATTGATAAATGCTACAAAATCACGTCTAGCAATTTCTGTAGCACCCATACTGGCAAGATGGTTAGAATAAATCTGGCAGTCAATGATTGGCACCTGCCAGCGGTGCAATTGTTGACACAGGGTAACAAGGGCTATTTTTGAGCTATCTTTCATTTTACTGAACATAGACTCGCCAAAAAATACTTGGCCGACAGCAACACCATATAATCCGCCTACTAATTGTTCCTGTTGCCAGCATTCAACACTATGAGCAATATTCTGCTGATGTAATCTGATATAGGCTTCTAACATATCTCTATGAATCCATGTGTCATTTTCTGCACTATCCTGCGCTGATTGTCTTAGTGCAGCGCATGCCTTCATGACATCAGCAAAGGCATGATCAATTGTAACAGTTATATCAGTAGTGCGCAGGGTTTTCTTAAGGCTACGAGAAATTTTAATTTGTTCAGTAAATAGCACCATTCTTGGATCAGGGCTCCACCATAAGATCGGTTGATTTTCGCTAAACCAAGGGAAAATACCTTGCCGATAGGCATTGACTAATCGTGATACAGACAGATCACCGCCTATTGCCAGCAGCCCATCGCCAAGGGCGCTTTCAATGGGTGGGAACCCATTATCAGCGTTAGTCAACCGAGTAAGAGGCACAATGTTAACGGTTATTATTTTTCATTAGGTTTAACAGATTGATACCCATAATATGGGCTGCTTACTGATTAGATTGATTCACGACCTGAAAACGCATGTGATAGTGTACCGCTATCAATATATTCAAGCTCGCCTCCCAGCGGCAGACCATGGGCAAGGCGAGTAACATGAATATTGTGGTTATGGGCAAACTCACTGATGTAATGAGCGGTCGCTTCACCTTCCACTGTAGGATTCGTTGCCATAATGAGCTCCTGAATAGTTTTTTGTGCAAGTAAATCAATTAACTGAGGGATACCCAATGCTTCAGGGCCAATATTATCAAGTGGAGATAAATGCCCTGATAATACAAAAAACCGTCCCTGATATTGCGTGGCCTCTTCAATAGCCATTACATCACTTGGCATTTCAACAACACACAGCTGATCCTGACGTCGGCTGCTATCGCTACATCGGTTGCACAGATTTGTTTCACTTAATATGCGGCATTGTTTACAATGTTGTACATTATTGAGCGCATCATCCAGTGCACTTACTAGGCGAT
This sequence comes from Methylophagaceae bacterium, assembly GCA_965199725.1. Taxonomy (GTDB): domain Bacteria; phylum Pseudomonadota; class Gammaproteobacteria; order Nitrosococcales; family Methylophagaceae. Next base: position 219,760 of record OZ241321.1, on the reverse strand, counting down.
GGCCGCTATCACGATGGCGCTCAAGCAAATGAAAGGTCATACGTTGTGCTGACTTTGGGCCAACACCCGGCAGGCACCGCAACGCATTTATTAGCGCTTCTATTCGTGATCCAAGGTTTGTCATGATGTTTTACCTAAAAAGGCATCTTCATGCCAGCAGGCAGCATACCTGACATACAGTCCTGACTTTTTTGGTCAACCTGACGGACAGCATCATTGATGGCGGCAACAATTAAATCTTCTAACATTTCTTTATCATCTTCCAGCAAAGCATCTTCAATGCTGATCCTTTTAGCGTCATGCTTTCCTGTTATAATTACTTTAACCATACCACCACCAGATTGACCAGTAAATTCCGTCTGCGCCAGCTCCTGCTGGGCTTTCTCTAAATTAGCTTGCATTTGTTGTGCCTGTTTCATCAGGTTACCCATTCCACCTTTCATAGTATTTCCCCTTTTAGTAAGTTTAATTTAATGGTTTTATTGTGCCTGTAATCACTTTGGCATCAAGCATTTCTTCCATAGCACTGATTGCCAAATCGTTATTAATTGATTCAATAGCGCGCTCTTGGTTTATTTCTGCCTGCTGTGCATATTCACTTGCAAGCGTAGCACCGCCTTTATCTTGCAGCTGCTCTACAAATGATAATATAACCGGTAACCCCAGATAATCCTCAAGCGCTGATTGTAAACGGCACTGGGTTTTTTCATTATTAAGATGCGCCAGTTCTGGTGCAATTGTCAGGGTAATTTTATCTGCTGCAAACTTAACAAATGCACTGTTGTTAGCTAGTTCACCAACAAGGCCAGTTAGTTTTAGATCAGCAATAACGGTAAGCCAATTATCAGGGTTAAGTGTTGTGGCTTTGTCATTAGGTACAGAATTGTTAACAGTTTGTACCGTTTTGGTAACGTGATTTTTCGCTTTATCGTGCGTGCTGTGAAGTGCTTTGTTTTGTAATTCTTTTGCCCGCGCTGTCTGCTTAACTTCGGTTTGGCCTGCACCACCTCCAGTTTGGCTTTTACGACCTTCGGTTGCAAGTAACTTTTGCTGCTTATCAATATCCTTAGGCTGAAAACACAACATTCTAAGTAGCGTCATTGTTAGGCCGCTTTCAGGATCGGCCGCATAAGGAAGATCGCGTTTTCCGTGTAGTGCAATTTGATAAAAGAGCTGTACTGATTCAGGCGATACTTGCCCAGCAATTTCTTGTAATTGCTCAAAACTTGTTTCGTCTGTATTGTCTAATTGCGGCACAAGTTGTATGCTTGCTATGCGTTGCAGTATGGCAAGGATCTGGTCTAAAACAACCTCAACATTACAGCCTCTGGCGGTTAACTCTCCTACCTGTTTAAGCAACATATCACCATCATCGCCTATAAGTGCATTGATTATTGATTGGACTTGCGTTTGAGAAATACTGCCCAGCATTTGCCTCGTGCTTTCATCTTTAATATGACCATCACTAAACGAGATAGCCTGATCAAGCAAGCTCAATGCATCACGCATACTGCCATCAGCGGCGCGGGCAATCGCTGTTAAGGCAGCAGGTTCAAATTCAATTGCCTCTTTTTTAAGCACAATAGCTAAATGGTCAGCTATCTGCTGAGTATCTAACCGGCGCAAATTGAGTTGCAAGCAGCGAGATAGAATAGTTGCTGGTAACTGCTGGGGATCGGTAGTGGCAAATAAAAATTTTACATGGGGCGGCGGCTCTTCTAAGGTTTTCAGTAGCGCATTAAAACTGTGCTTTGACAGCATATGGACTTCATCTATTAAATAGACTTTATAGCGCCCCCTATTGGGGCTGTATTGTACGTTATCCAGTAATTCGCGGGTATCATCAACTTTGGTGCGCGATGCAGCATCAACTTCAACCAGATCAATAAAGTGACCTGCATCTACTTCCTGACAGGTCATGCAGTCACCACATGGTATTGCGCTCACTCCCTGTTCACAATTAAGTGATTTAGCAACAATTCTTGCTAAAGTAGTTTTGCCAACGCCACGAGTACCAGTAAACAGCAGTGCATGATGTAGACGACCGTTATCAAGGCTATTAACCAGCACTTTAAGTGTATGTTGCTGGCCAACTACAGTAGAAAAATTTTTAGGTCGCCATTTTCGGGCTAGAACCAGATAACTCATTAGTATGTAATTCAGCTTCAATAATTAAAGGCGGCAACCTGCGCCAGCCTTAACTCGGCGCTCGAGTTTAGAAGGCTCCGCTGCTCCCTTCCAGGCCTGACGGACTGACCAACCTATCGTCGCGAGGAGACCAGCGCAGGTTACTAGATGATTTTAAGGGTTTTTTATCTTTTTTGCCATATTGAAGTAATTACTAAATATACGCGGGCCATTTTAATTATAGTACATTGCCATTAAAACGTAGCAACTACAGCTACAAACACTGTTAGCGAAAACATCAGGCAAATAAGTACGCCAGTGACAAAACGATGATTTTTGCGTGCGGGTAGGGTAGTCACTTTTTGTTCACGCACAACATTAATATCATCAGGAGTGGTAATACCAATTTTCACCTGTTGATGGTCAATCGCGAGAATATCAATTTCAATATCACCACCAATAATAATCTTGCCACCTTTGCGTTTTGCGACTATCAGTTTACTTTGATTGCTTATCGTTCCTTTCCTTAAGGCTTAAAAATATGGCTATTATCGTTACATCAGATTAAAAACCAACATATATTTCATCATGGATAACTATCCATCTTATATTGCAGGCGGGCAACTAGTAAAAACAGTATAATAGTAGCAAAAAAAGCGATCAACCAAGAAAAAAGCGATGGTCAAAATACTTAACAACAATTTACACCATGCAAAAAGAAACAAGAAGGATGAGTTTTATACCCAACTTGCCGATATAGAAAATGAGCTAAAGCATTACAAGCCCCACTTTAAAGGCAAAACAGTGTATTGCAACTGTGATGATCCTTGCATCAGCAATTTCTTTCATTATTTTTCCTACAACTTTGAAAATTTAGGGCTAAAAAGGCTGATAACGACTTGCTATAAAAATCAACAAAGGGATTTGTTTAGCCAGCACGACTGCGAAAAGGCCATTTACCTAGAATATAACGGTGATAAAAATGGTAACCGTGTTCCTGACCCTGAAGAGATAGGCATTCATCACCTACAAGGCGATGGTGATTTTAGAAGTGAAGAATGTATAGAGCTATTAAAGCAAGCTGATATTGTAGTCACTAACCCACCATTTTCACTATTCAGAGAGTATGTCGCTCAGCTAATTGAATACGATAAAAGGTTTGTCATTATTGGTAGCTATAATGCTGTTACTTATAAGGAAATTTTTAAGTTAATCAAAGAAAATAAAATTTGGCTAGGCTATGGTTTTAAGGCGGGAAATGCTTACTTTAAAGTAGCTAGCCCTAGAGAATTTGCAAAAGGTGTGTTTGATGAAAGAACGGGGCTTGTCAAGTTTCGTAATGTAACTTGGTTCACCAATTTAGATTATGAGGAACGCCATGAAGATTTAATTCTGTATAAAACGTATACTCCCGAAGCGTACACAAAATATGATAACTATGATGCTATTGAGGTGAGCAAAACCAAAGAGATACCAATGGATTACAGCGGTGCAATGGGTGTGCCGATTACCTTTTTAGATAAGTACAACCCCGATCAGTTTTATATCTTGGGAATTACTGCTGGGCGCGATGAATTTGAGGCAAGACCAACGATAAGATATAAAAACCCCAAGCAAGTCAATACCAATGGCTCCACCACGAACGGCAGCAAAGCTAATACACGGGCAACCTTGCGGTCAACAATAAGGCCATCAGGTATTTACTACACTGCTGACAATATAGGAAGAAAATCAGCAAAATAAAATGGAACAGTAAGTTGATATAAACAACACCGGTTGAAGTGATAGCTAATTTTGTTTTATATCATAGCGAAATCCGATCCCAGATCCTAATATAAGTTGTGAATGCAAAAATGAATAAAGTTATCGTTGTTATTGAAGATGAAAAGGATATTCAGGAAATTATTCAATACAATTTAAGCCGTGAAGGCTATCAAGTGCTAGTTGCTGATGATGGTCAGAGCGGATTTAATCTTATTACCAAGCGTCATCCTGACCTAGTTATTTTAGATTTAATGCTACCTGAAATTGATGGCCTAGAGGTGTGTCGCCTGTTGCAGCAAAACAGCAAAACTAAACATATCCCAATTATCATGTTAACCGCTAAAAGTGAAGAAAGTGATATTGTTCTCGGGCTGGGGATGGGAGCAGACGGCTATATAACCAAACCTTTTAGTCAGAAAGAGCTGGTTGCTCGAGTTAAGGCAATGTTAAGACGCATTAAAGCTATTGCAGATGACGGCGTGACGTTAGTGTTTGAGGGTTTTTATATTAACCCAGAGACATACGAGGTCACAATTAATGACAGGATAATTGTGATGACATTAACTGAGTTTAAGTTGCTTTATGCACTGGCAAAACAGCCAAATCGGGTATTTACTCGCGATACATTAATCGATCATGTGGCCAAAGAAAATACCTTTATTATCAATCGCAATATTGATGTACATATTTTAAGTATCCGTAAAAAACTGGGCGGTTATCGCCACTTAATTGAAACTGTCAGAGGCGTCGGCTATCGCTTTAAGTTTGAGCAAAGCTAATTCATGCCAAAGTTAAAAAAGTACTTTGTCATTATCAATAGTCTGCTGGTTGCATTTTTTGGTATTGCTATCATGTATTTTATGCTGTTTTTAGCAAACGGACAATATAATACCACTGCATTTGTTACCATGATGCTGGTGCTCTGCGGCGCAACAATATTTACGGTTAATTGGCTGCTAACGTATATCGCAAACTCTGTTGGTAGGCTTAAGATGGTAGCAAGCGCCCTGAAAAACGGAGAGTGCATTTATCCAACTAACTTAGCACAATATGATTTTTTGGCAGATATTGCCGCTGAGCTTAATACGATTCAATACCGTATCCACAGACGATCAGAAAAACTAGATTTAGCAACGCAAAAATTAGCCACCATACTAGGTAGTATGACAGAAGGCATCATTGCTGTTGATCAAAAACAAATGTTGCTACATCTCAATCAGGCTGCTATCGATATGCTGGCTATTCATCATACTGAGTTTATTGGTAAGCCCCTATGGGAAGTAACGCGCTCTAAAGAATTGAACAAACTATTCAATGATAGCTTAAATCAAGGCACGTCAATCACGGTTAAAGTAGAACATATCAGCCCCAGTCGCCGTTGGCTTCAGTTAAAAAGCGCACCGTTAAAACATGAAGGCCAAGTTATTGGCGCTGTTATCGTGTTAAGTGATGTTACCAATATGCACAAATTGGATACCATGCGCAAAGATTTTATTACTAACGCATCACACGAACTTAAGACGCCCGTGACCGCAATTATAGGTCTTATTGAGACAATTCTGGATGATTCGACAATGGCAATGGACACCCAAAAACGGTTTTTGCAAAAAATAAATATGCAATCAAAAAGAATAAACACCATTGTCGGGCAATTATTGGCTTTATCCAAAGCAGAAGGTGTGATTGAAACATCCTATCAAGATAAAATTGTATTGGGTGACTTATGTGTGTCTTTAACCGATCAGTACACGCCCGTTGCCGATCTTAAGGGCATCAGTTTCAGCATACAATGTTCAGTACCTGAGCTTACCTTTTATGGTAACCAAGAGAGATTGTTGCAAGCGATTGGCAATATAGTCAATAACGCAGTTAAGTATACAGCAAACAAGGGTAAAGTACATATCGTTTATCAATTACAGCAAAGACAGGTCATAATAGCAGTTAGCGATACCGGAATTGGTATTGCTAAACATGAGCAATCGTCTATATTTGAGCGTTTTTATCGCATAGATAAAGCGCATAATAGCCAGACTGAAGGTAGCGGCTTGGGGCTTGCTATTGCCAGACACATTATTATTGCGCATGGCGGCTCTATTACGCTTGAAAGTGAATTGGGGCAAGGGAGTACCTTTTATATTACACTGCCACTGGATTAGTATCTATATCAGTTTTATACCTATTTTTTCAGAGTATATTGCGTTTGAATCGGAGAATTAATTAAACTTTTGTCTGCTCTTAACATAATCTTTATCTTGCTAATCTAAAGTGGCAAGCCGTATTGCAAGGAGCTATCAAAACAAGTTTTTTTGCAGTAACAAGGGCTAGAGCAATACGATTTTTTGATTTACAACATTAAAAGGGAAACAAATGAAAAAACTATTCATGCTATTGTCAGCAACATTTTTTCTTGGTGCAGTGACAATCGTGCAGGCTGGTGATGCCAAAAAAGCAATTTCAATTGTTGGTTCATCCACTGTCTATCCATTTTCAACTGTGGTGGCAGAACGTTTTGGTAGAAATACAGCATTTAAAACTCCCAAGGTTGAGTCAACCGGAACCGGTGGTGGCATGAAATTATTTTGTGCGGGTATTGCAGCTAGTACGCCATCGGTTGTCAATGCCTCACGCCGTATTAAAAGTTCAGAGATTAAGCGATGCAAAAAAAATGGTGTAAATAATATTATTGAGGTGCTGATCGGCTATGATGGGATTGTGCTAGCTAACGCAAACACAGCGAAAAAAATGGCGCTGGCACGTAAGGATATTTTTCTTGCACTGGCCAAGCAAGTGCCTAATCCTGATGGTAGTATGACATTGGTAGACAACCCTTATAAGACATGGCAAGAAGTCAATAAATCATTACCTGCCTATAAAATTGAGGTGCTAGGTCCCCCGCCTACATCAGGCACACGTGACGCTTTTGTTGAGCTTGCGCTTGAGGGCGGTTGTAAGCAGTTCTCCTGGATTAAGGACATCAGAAAGAAAGATAAGTCTAAGTACAAAAGTATTTGCCATGCAATTCGTGAAGATGGCGCCTATGTAGAGGCAGGTGAGAATGACAATTTGATCGTGCAAAAGCTTAGCGCTAATCCAAAAGCATTTGGCGTATTTGGCTTTAGCTTTTTAGACCAAAATAAAGACAAAGTGCAAAGCTCAGTGATTGATGAGGCAGTAGCCGAGTTTGACAGTATTGCATCCAATGAATATCCTGTATCGCGTCCATTGTATTTCTATGTTAAAGAGTCGCATATTTATACTGTACCAGGTTTGATGGAGTTTGTAAGAATGTTTACCTCCGAACAGGCATATGGTGATGAGGGTTATTTAACAGATAGGGGGCTAATTCCTTTGGATAAGTCGAAACGACAACAAATCGGATTAATGTAAATCAAATTGGTTTTTCAGATAGTAGAGAAAAAGGGGAGTCAATATTCCTCTATTTTTTTAACTGGGTAACTATGACACTTTTGCTGATCATCGTTGGACTAGTTGCGTGTGGTTTTGTGTTTGGCAGAAAGCGTGCATTAATGATAGCCAAGCAGTGTGGTGGCCAACGTTTTTTGCATTCTTTGCCGCGGTACTATGGTTATACAACCTTGCTTTGGTGCGGCATACCTGCGTTGGTTTTGCTCGTGTTATGGACCATATTCACCCCTTTTATGGTTGATAACCCCAGCTGGCAAACTAATAGCAGCAGTCTCCGTAATATATTAATGGTGGTGTTAGGGCTTACTGGTGGCACATGGGGGCTTTCACGAATCTCAGTACAGCTAAAAGCGCGCCTTGTTGTAGAGCGTTTTTTACAAGCTGTACTCATTTTTTGCTCATCGGTCGCTTTGTTGACGACAATGGGGATTGTTGTGTCAGTGCTTTTTGAGTCGATTCAATTTTTCAGTCAAGTTCCCCCCAGCGATTTTTTATTTGGTACCACATGGAGTCCACAAACAGCAATTCGTGCCGATCAAGTCGGTTCTTCGGCAGCGTTTGGGGCGGTACCGCTTTTTGTTGGCACTTTACTCATCTCGGCGATTGCGATGACTATTGCTGCTCCTATTGGGCTGATGACCGCTATTTATTTAGCAGAATATGCCAGTAAAAACTTTCGTGATATTGCCAAACCGATACTGGAAATACTGGCAGGTATTCCCACAATAGTATATGGGTTTTTTGCTGCCTTAACGCTGGCACCCTTTATCAGAAACATAGGTGAACGTATGGGGTTAGATGTTGCATCAGAAAGCGCGCTGGCTTCAGGTGTGATGATGGGTGTGATGATTATTCCGTTTGTATCATCACTTTCGGATGATGTTATTAATGCTGTGCCAAAATCTTTGCGTGATGCAGCCTTTGCTATGGGTGCAACACGTTCTGAGATGGTTAAGCAGGTGGTCTTGCCAGCAGCATTGCCTGGGATTGTTAGCAGCATATTGTTAGCTATTTCGCGCGCTATTGGCGAAACAATGATTGTTGTGATGGCGGCCGGATTAGCCGCCAATTTAACCATTAATCCATTAGATGCGGTTACAACGGTAACTGTGCAGATTGTTACATTGCTGACCGGTGATCAGGAGTTTGACAGTGCAAAAACGCTATCTGCTTTTGCGTTGGGGTTGGTACTTTTTGTCACTACGCTTGTGCTTAACGTGATTGCCCTTTATGTAACACGCCACTATAGGGAGCGTTATGAATAACACTGAAAAAATAAAACTCAGTTTAAAAAAACGCTACTTAAAAGAGCACAAATTTCGTCTCTATGGCTGGTTGTCAGTGGTAATCAGTTCAGCTTTTTTAGCTATATTATTAAGCAATATTATTGCTCGGGCTTTACCTGCTTTTTTTCAATATCAGATGATGCTGGAAATAAATTTTAATGCTGATAAGTCTGATTCAGGCCAATTGGACTTTCGTCATCTGCTAAAACAGGGCATGTTAAAACAGTTCCCTGATGTCAGTGGAGGCAGGGCAAAGAGAGAACTGATGTCGCTACTTAGTATTGAGGCAGAATATACTCTGGAAAGGGCAATTAAAGAGAATCCGCAATTATTGGGCAAGACACAAACATACTGGCTAAAAGTAGATGATGATGTTGATACATTTTTAAAAAATCCTGCTGCCAATAGTCGTCTATCTGTCAAAAAAATAAGCTGGATTAACGCTTTACAGCAACAAAACCAGATTCGCCGTGTATTTAACCATACCTTTTTTACTCATGGTGACTCACGAGAGCCTGAGCTTGCAGGTATTTCAGGTGCACTAAAAGGATCGTTATTGACAGCCATTGTCACCTTGTTGCTTTCTTTCCCAATAGGTTTGTTTACTGCCTTGTATCTGGAAGAGTTTGCGCCACGTAATCGCTGGATTGATATTATTGAAATCAATATCAACAACTTGGCAGCAGTGCCTTCTATTATTTTTGGCTTGTTGGGGCTGTCAGTATTTATTAATATATTTCATATGCCACGTTCTGCATCTATTGTTGGTGGGTGTGTGCTAGCATTAATGACACTACCAACTATTATTATTTCAAGTCGTGCCGCCATCAAAGCTGTACCCGTATCAATTCGCCAAGCTGCAATTGCGATTGGTGCTTCTAAAATGCAAACTGTTTTTCAGCATGTTATACCTGTTGCTATGCCGGGTATTTTAACCGGTAGCATTATAGGTATGGCACAGGCTTTGGGTGAAACGGCGCCTTTGCTGATGATAGGTATGGTTGCTTTTATTGTTGATGTGCCACAAAATGTGTTGGATCCAGCAACTGTACTTCCAGTACAGATTTATTTGTGGGCTGATAGTCCAGAGCAGGCTTTTATGGCAAAAACATCTGCGGCAATATTGGTGCTTTTGATATTTTTAATTTTTATGAATGCATTTTCAATTTTTTTACGCAAAAAATTTGAGCAAAAAAATAAGTAATATGGATTTGGATCAGCAAAGCAATCGTGAAACTGTTGGTGACTTTTCAGTAGAAAACCCCAAATTCACAGCACGTGATGTAAGCGTTTTTTATGGCGATAAAAAGGCTATTTCTGATATCAATATAGATTTAGGTGCCAACGAGGTATTAGCGTTAATCGGTCCATCCGGTTGCGGTAAATCTACCTTTTTAAGATGCTTGAATCGGATGAATGACACCATTATCGATTGCCGCGTTGCTGGTGAAATTAGGCTTGATAATGAAGATATATACAGTAGAAAGATGGATCCAGTATTATTGCGCGCCAGAGTGGGGATGGTATTTCAAAAACCAAACCCTTTTCCTAAGTCAATATATGATAATGTTGCTTATGGTCCCCGTTTGCACGGATTGGCTGACAACAAATCAGAATTGGATGATATTGTGGTGACCAGCTTGAAAAGAGCAGGCCTGTATAAGGAAGTTCAGGACAGGCTTAGCGAACCTGGTACCAGTTTATCTGGTGGGCAGCAGCAGCGCTTGTGTATTGCCAGAACGATTGCTGTCAACCCAGAAGTGATATTGATGGATGAGCCTGCCTCAGCGTTAGATCCAATAGCAACGGCGGTTATTGAACAGCTAATAGATGAATTGAGCCGTAATTACAGTATTATGATAGTCACTCATTCCATGCAACAGGCAGCAAGAGTATCCCATCGTACCGCTTATTTTCACTTGGGTTCTTTAGTAGAGATTGGCAAAACGAATGACATTTTTACCAACCCTCAACACAATTTAACTGAAAATTATATTACCGGCCGTTTTGGTTAATTAACTGATGTATCGCATCTTTATGATTAAGATTTCAAAGTTTTCAGGTAACCAATTTAGTATGCAAATGTATAGCTCACGGTTGCCGCAGATCACAGATATGAATCCATCATTACTAGATTAAGGGTGAGGTCAGCTATGGTATCAAGACAACATATACAGCGCGATATTGATCAACTTAAAAAGGTATTATTAGATATTGCCACAATCGTTGAAGATTCTATTGAGAAATCAATCTTTGCATTTCTAGAACGCGATGCAGACACAGCAAAAATCGTTATCCAGCAAGACGAAGAAATTGATTTAAAGGAAGTGGGTTTAGAGGAAGAATGCTTAAAGGTGTTAGCATTACACCAACCAGTAGCAGGCGATTTGCGTTATATCGTCACTATTTTAAAGGTTAATAATGATCTTGAGCGCATGGGTGATCTGGCTGCTAATATTGCAGAATACGTGATTGCTTTAGCAAAATTGCCGCCATTAAAGGTTGCCTATGATTTTAATCAGCAAGCCAATAAAGTCCAGGATATTGTCAAAAAAAGCCTAGATGCGCTGACCAATACTGATTGTGCATTGGCAAAATTAGTATTGGCGATGGATGATGCTATAGACAAAAGTCACCGTGATGCATTTCAAATTATTCAAACAGCCATGCAGAAAAATAAAAACAATATTAATGTTGGGGTTTATTTATTATCATTTGCCAAACAGCTAGAACGCATTGCTGATTTAGCTACTAATATAGCTGAAGACACCCTTTACATGGTAGACGGTGAGGTAATAAGGCATAAAACACTTGTGAGCTAATAAGCCAGCAAAGCATAAAATAATTCTTAATGTTGCTGAAAAATAGCATCTAGAAAACATTGATCGTTAATTAAACAGGTTATAATACTCAGCGCTTTGATTGGCGCAGTAATACATATAAAGAACCTGTACCGCCATTTTGACAAGTTGCTGAACAAAAGGCGAGAATAGCGCTGTTTTGTCGCAACCAGCCATTGAGTTTGGTTTTCAGGATTGGCATGCGTTCTTTTGATCGATAACCCTTGCCATGAATAATGCGCGCGCATCGGACATTATTAGCATGGCATTGGTGCAAAAACCTCGCCAGCTTACACGATGCTTGGGCAACTTTCATACCATGTAAATCAAGCTCCGCTTCAATAGGCAAACGCCCTTTACGTAGTTGTGAAAACAACCTATGCTGCACGCCACTAGCTCTAAACTTAAGTACTTCTTCACTGCCAACAGCAGGTGTGGCAAATTCTGCTGAAAAAGTATCATAAGGTATCTGATCTGCTGATTCTTCCCGCTCAAAGTGAGAAGTTGGCTTTGGTTTATGGGTAACAAGGCGAGTCTTGTCTTGTTTAATTTGCTTAATGCTACCTACTGCTTTTCTAAATAAATCAATTTCCTGTTGATCCAGTTTGGGTATTTTTGATTTCATTTAAACACTGTCCTTACAATTTTACTATAGACAAACCTGTCTTTTTTTTCTATTATCTCATGCAACTTGTCGGGGTGCTGATTTATTTGGCTGAGATAACACCCGTTGAACCTGAAGAATCTAACTCCTCCGTAGGAAACAAGTTGACTGTAGCCGAAGGTTTTGAAAAAGTATTAAGTGCTACATTCATAGCTTGTATTAAATTTGGTCCAACGTTGCTATCTCAACCCCTGATTATCGCTCATAGTTATAAAGGGGTATGCCATGTCTGAACAAAATAATAATGTTATTAATCTTGCTGATCGTACTGGTATTACTACTGAACCTTTACCAGGATCAGAAAAATGCTATGTCATTGGCAGCCAGAATGATATCCGTGTGCCGTTTCGTAAAATTACCCTGACTGATACGCCGAATAAAGACTCTAGTCTGCCAGGGGAGCCCAATGGGCCTATTTATGTGTATGATACCTCAGGCATTTATACTGATAAACATAAAGCGATTGATGTTGAAAAAGGGCTGCCAGCTATCCGTACCGCCTGGATTAATACACGCGATGATACTGAAGAACTAACTGAATACAGCTCAACATTTACCCGTAAGCAGGAAAAGGCAATATTCAACATCCCGCTGTTTGCTCATAATCGTCTCCCTCGACGGGCAAAAGCCGGTAAAAATGTTAGCCAAATGCACTATGCCCGTCAAGGCATAATCACACCAGAGATGGAATATATTGCCATTCGTGAAAATATAGGCCGAACTGAAGCAGATAAGGATGGCTCACTACCAAAGGGGTTCGATACCCATATCACTCCCGAATTTGTTCGCAGGGAAGTGGCTGAAGGCCGTGCTATTATCCCTGCTAATATTAACCATCCAGAAGCTGAACCAATGGTTATTGGGCGTAATTTTTTGGTGAAAGTCAATGCCAATATTGGTAATTCAGCAACCACTTCCTCTATTGAAGAGGAAATTGAAAAAATGGTCTGGAGTATCCGCTGGGGCGGTGATACGGTGATGGATTTGTCAACGGGTAAACATATTCATCAAACCCGTGAATGGATTATCCGCAATTCGCCAGTACCGATTGGCACTGTACCAATATATCAGGCATTAGAAAAAGTAAATGGTATTGCCGAAGACCTTAACTGGGAAATATTTCGTGATACGCTGATTGAACAAGCTGAGCAGGGCGTTGATTACTTTACTATTCATGCTGGTATTCGCTTGGCCCATATTCCACTGACAGTAGAGCGCACTACAGGCATCGTGTCCCGTGGCGGATCGATTATGGCAGCATGGTGCTTGGCCCATCATAAGGAAAGCTTTTTATACACCCATTTTGAAGATATTTGCAAAATTATGCAAGCCTATGATGTATCGTTTTCATTGGGTGATGGTTTGCGCCCTGGCTGTCAGGCAGATGCCAATGATGATGCTCAATTTGCTGAATTAACCACTTTGGGCGAACTGACTAAAATTGCCTGGAAACATAATGTGCAGGTGATGATAGAAGGCCCTGGTCATGTGCCAATGCATAAAATCAAGGAAAATATGGATATGCAACTTAAACATTGCCATGAGGCACCATTTTATACATTAGGTCCGTTAGTGACAGATATTGCACCTGGCTATGATCATATTACATCAGGCATTGGTGCCGCGATGATAGGCTGGTTTGGCACAGCTATGCTCTGTTATGTCACGCCTAAAGAGCACTTGGGTCTGCCGAACAGGGATGATGTCAAGACCGGTATTATTACCTATAAGCTGGCTGCGCATGCTGCTGATTTGGCTAAAAATCATCCTGGTGCTGATATTCGTGATAATGCACTATCAAAAGCACGCTTTGAATTTCGCTGGGAAGATCAGTTTAATCTTGGTTTAGACCCGGATACAGCACGCCAGTATCATGATGAGACATTACCAAAACCAGCAGCAAAGGTAGCACATTTTTGCTCCATGTGCGGACCAAAGTTCTGCTCCATGCGCATTTCGCATGATGTAAAACAAGCCTTTACCGAAAAAGCAAAACAGTTCAAAGAAGGTGGTAGTAAAATTTATAACCAAGTGTAGCGTATCGTGAAAAACTACCTCGTCATCGGTAGTGGCCTAATTGGTCGTCTGGTTGCCTGGCGATTATTAGCAACTAATCACTACTTGGTTGATATGTTGTCAAGCGATGACAAAACAGGAACGCATAGCGCCGGTTATGTTGCCGCTGCTATGATTTCACCAGCGACAGAAGCAGTCACTACTACAGCTATGGTACAAAAAATTGGTTTGGTTTCTTTGCGGCTCTGGCCAGAGTGGCTGGCCGAATTACCACAAAAGATTTTTTATCAAAATTATGGTACTCTGGTAGTTGCACATGCTGGTGACAACGTTGAAATGACCCGCTTTAAAAAGCGGGCTGAGCATACACTATCAGCTAATGATTTTACTTGGCTCAATAAACAGCAGTTAGCAAAAACAGAACCACAACTGGCCCGGCAGTTTGACAGCGCAATGTATTTTCCCCAAGAAGCCTGTCTTGATAATCGGCATTTTTATCAACAGCTGGGATCGCTCTTAGCGGCGCAATGTAACTGGCAACAGTGTGCCAACATTACAACTTTAACTGAATATAGTATTGACAAGCTGTGTCGCCAGTATTTTGGTCACGATGCCAGTAAATATGATGCTGTTATTGATTGTCGCGGAAATGGCGCCAGACAGGATATTGATAGTTTACGCAGTGTGCGAGGTGAGGTTATTCGTATTCATGCGCCAGACATTCACTTTCACCATGCTATCAGACTGATACATCCGCATTATCCTTTTTATTTGGCACCAAGACCGAATAATCAATATGTATTAGGTGCAACAGTAATAGAAAGCGATGATATGTCACCCATCAGTGTGCGTTCTAGCCTTGAACTCATGTCAGCCTTATACAGCCTGCATAAAGAGTTTGCTGAAGCCAGAATTGTAGACATGTCCACTCATTGTCGACCTGCAATGACAGATAATATGCCAAGCATCAAACGAGTGACGTGGGGTTACCAGATAAACGGATTTTATCGTCATGGTTATTTATTTTCGCCAGCGATTATCAATGATTTTCTATGTATTCTGAGTAATCAGACTGAAAACCTCATGTTTGGAGACTGTTATGCCCTCTAACCTACATCTAACCGTTACTATTCACTTTAATGGTCAACCATTAGCTATTAATCAAGGCTTAAGCATATCAGATCTATTGTGCCAGCAGGGTATGAATAATAATAGTCGGTTTGTGGTAGTGCTCAATGATGAAATAATCTCAAGATCTAATTACAGTAAAATGGTGTTAAATAATAATGATACCGTTGATGTAATTGCACCAATAAGCGGGGGTTAGCATGCACGCAGCAAATTGGACTGTCTATGGCAAGAATCTGACAAGTCGCCTGTTTATAGGCAGCGCATTATACCCATCGCCTCAGGTCATGATAGATGCAATAACGGCATCAAAGGCGCAGGTTGTGACTGTATCACTTCGGCGGCAAACGCCTCAAGGCAACCCAGCAAGTGGTGAACATTTCTGGCAGCTTATTAAGCATCTAAATTGTCATTTACTACCAAATACAGCAGGTTGTTACAGCGTTGATGATGCGGTTAAGACAGCACACATAGCACGAGAATTGTTTGAAACAGATTGGATCAAACTGGAAGTATTGGGCGATAGTTATAATTTACAACCTGATCCCTTTGCGTTATTTGATGCAACGAAAATACTGATCAATGAAGGCTTCAAATTGTTCCCCTATTGCACTGATGACCTTGTAGTCTGCCAGAAACTGGCTGATTTGGGCTGTGAAGTGCTCATGCCATGGTGCGCGCCTATAGGTACAGGGCAAGGAATTATCAACCCTTATGCGCTCAGTACGTTGCGTAAAAGATTACCAGATATCAATCTACTGGTTGATGCTGGCATAGGGAGGCCATCTGATGCAGTTCAGGCAATGGAGCTAGGCTACGATGGTATTTTGCTCAACACAGCAATAGCAGAAGCATTAGAGCCTGAGAAAATGGCCAGCGCTTTTGCGAAAGCAATCTATGGCGGACGCTTGGCTTATGAAGCGGGTATAATGCCAAAACGAGATAATGCACAGCCAAGTACACCAATATTAGATCGACCTATCTGGCAACAAAAATAATGTGGGTGTACTTTATATTATAGCTACAAATTTACTAAACTTACTTGTTACGATGATAGACAGTGGGTCTGTATTAGCATCATCAAATAAACACTGAACTGGGGTTTAAAAAAGGTGAAAGTAATTATTATGGCAGCAACAGGGGGAGAACCTTGGAAGTGCGCCTTTCCAATGTTTTCAAAACCTAAAGTGTTATATCACTTTCATGGAGAAATTCAATTACAGAGGATTATCAGACAGCTTTTAGAGGTGGGTTTTAAGTCAAACGATATCTTGATTGTAGCAGGTTTTCAGCATCAAAAAATTATTGATTTCTTGTATGAAAAAAAATTGAATATAGAAGTAAGAATCAATTATAATTGGAAAAAATCAGCTTCTTATACTTTGCTTAAGGCTACGGAAAACTTAGATGATGATTTTTTATTATTACATGCAGATGTAATAAGAAAAACAGAATTTTACAGCCTCATGAAAAAATACCAAAATAAAATATTTATACGTGGCCAAGAAGCTAAATTTTTAAAAAAGCATATACCTCTTGTTAGAGAGCTTGCTCAAAAATATGCGCATGAAACCAGAATTAAAAATACATTAGATCCTGCTCATGGTATTATTGTTGATAGTTATCAGGCAAAATCAGGTGTTGGCTTAGCTCTAATTATTTTGCACGCCCGCGATAAAATAGCCGACTATAAGCATTTAGAAATAGATATATATAATGAACAACCTGACTGGTATATAACGGATTTAGATTGGTTTTGGGATACTAATGAATACAAAGATATGAATGCTGTTTCAAAAATTATATACACTTTATACTCCAAGGTAATGATGCGGTTAAGAAGATATATCGCAAAATTATCTGCCTTATAAGGTAAACATTAACAGTTTAAAATGAAAATAGTTTACGTCGCCATGGCAGCTGATATTATTCACCCAGGTCATATCAATATCTTAAATGAAGCTAAAAAATATGGTGAAATCACAATTGGGTTATTGACAGATGAGGCAATTACATCTTATAAGCGGGTTCCCTATATGGATTATCAGCAACGAGAAAAAATAATTTGTAGCTTAAAAAATGTAAGCAATGTTATCCCGCAATACACTTTAGACTATACTAATAATCTTAAAAAAATAAAGCCAGATTATGTAGTTCATGGCGATGATTGGCGTACAGGTATCCAATCAAAGACTAGAGAGCAAGTCAAAAATATTATCACTACTTGGGGGGGGCAGTTAATAGAAATACCTTATACTAAGGGTATTTCATCTACAAAAATTTATAAGTATTTGAATAGTGAAAACATCGAGTGACCTAATTGACTCCAGTGATTCTATTTTTTTAGTAACCAGAAAAACTGCAATAAAGAGATGGGCTAATATACCTATTTTCAAAAAAACTATTTCAAAGAGTAGCTATATATTTTCTGACTTTTCAATTAATCCAAAAATTGAAGATGTACAATTAGGGGTAAGCTGTTATCTAAAATATAAGCCTGATTTAATTGTTGCCATAGGCGGAGGTACAACTTTAGATATTGCAAAGTTAATATCTATTTTGGCAAATTATCATTCCAGTAAATATCGCCAACTTATTACCAGCAAACATTTTTTTACTAGTAAGTCTTGTAAAGTTTTAGCAATTCCTACCACTTCTGGTTCAGGAGCTGAAACAACAGGGTTTGCTGCTGTTTATATAGATAAAATAAAATATTCTATTGACACAGAACAAATACAGCCCGATACGTTTTTGTTAGACTATAATTTTGTAATGACTATGCCAAAAAGGGTAGCTGCTTATACTGCAATAGACGCTCTATGCCATTCTATAGAGTCTTATTGGTCTATCAGTGCTAATTCAACAAGTCGTCGATTTGCCACTAAATCTTTACAGCTTATATCTAAATTCATGATTACTTCTGTGCTTGAACCTAATAATTATAACAGATTTGCTATGGCAAAAGCAGCTAATTATGCTGGTAAGGCTATCAATATTACTAGAACGACTGCTCCTCATGCTTTTTCTTATTATCTTACTTCGCACCATAATATTTCTCATGGTGAAGCAGTAGGCATAATGATGAATTATATATTAAAATATCATAATGATTTTGGTGGACAATCAATAAATAAAGATATGTATGAAATAGCTAAAATATTAAATTTAGACGATTGCAATCAATTAAGCGCTTATATGGATAAAATTTTAAAGCAATTAGAATTAAAGTCATATATAGATCATAAATGGACACAAGATTTGATACAAGAAGTTAATATAGAAAGGCTATCTAATCATCCTGTAAATATTAATAAAGATATTTTTATAAAGGTTTTAAGTCAACGTGAGCTGTAAACCAGCTATTTTGTTAATTGGCGGATTAGATCCGCAAGGTATGTCTGGCATTACAGCAGATACTCAAACTGTGACCACACATGGATGTCACCCTGTGCCACTCATTACCTCTCTAACAGAACAAACAAGTCAAGGCTTAACACGTAAGGGCGCGCTCAGCAAAGAACAATTTATTGGCCAATACCAATCCTGCGTCACAGACTTTGCTATTGCTGCTATTAAAATCGGTTTCATCCCCAATATTGCTATTGCGATGTGTATCAGCGATATTATTGACAAGCATGATGTGCCAGTAATTTTTGATCCAGTGTTTAATGCTACATATGGGGGGCAAGGGTCAGACATTGATTTACCAGCATTTATTATGCAAACGCTGCTGACAAAAATAACATTACTGATGCCTAATTTACCCGAACTAGCCATATTGATGCAGGCAGACAAAGTGGCCTTGAACGACTTTGCATCAATCACACGAAAATTGTTGTCAAAGGGGCTTAACGCCTGCTTGGTCAAAGGTGGACATGCTGATTCGTCATGGGCAACTGATTATTTTGATGATGGCGATAAACCGTTCTATTGTTACCAAAAAAAACAATCTGGCAACGTGCGTGGCACGGGTTGCATATTAGCTTCCAGTATAGCAAGCCGTCTCGCGCTGGGTAAGGACATGCATGATGCTTATGTTTTAGCCAGAGCCCATTTAAACAGAGGCATCAAACAGGCTGAAAAGCTTGGTTGCTACCATGTATTTAAGCACGATATATTTAAATTGCAGTTACAGGATTTGCCAAAACTATGTTACAACCACAGCTTGATTGGTAATCAATTTAACTTTGCAAACTGTCCACAAAAATTAGGTATTTATCCAGTAGTTGATACTAGTAACTGGGTAGGCAAATTAGTAAAGGAAGGTATCAATACTATCCAACTACGCATCAAAGATAAGTCAGGCAAACAAATACAGCAAGAAGTTAACAAAGCAGTCAAATTTTGCCGTCGGTCTGCTAAGTTATTTATCAATGATTACTGGCAGATGGCAATCAATTACAATGCCTATGGTGTACACTTAGGTCAGAATGACCTTAACCATGCTGATTTACGCAAAATTGAACAAGCGGGTTTGCGGCTTGGGGTATCGACCCACTCATACTGGGAACTAGCGCGTACACTTACAATTAAACCAAGCTATATTGCATTTGGCCCGGTGTTTGCAACAACGAGTAAACAGATGTCATTTTCACCACAAGGTATTGATGAAGTAACAATATGGGCACGTCTTTTAGGTGATGCATATCCATTAGTTGCTATTGGCGGCATCAATCAAGCACGAGCAACATTATTAAAGCAAACTGGAGTTGGGGGGATAGCAATGATTTCAGCCATTACAAAAGCGTACGATTATAAAAAGGCAACGCAAGCATTAATTGACTGTTGGCAAGGGAGTTGACCGCTGCTGCCAGATTCTATGCCACATAGCAAGTAATAACTGTTTTACTGATCGTTGCCTTTCGCTCTTGATGTGTTCAGGTTTTTCAAGGCTGACCCAATTTTGCTTTTGCTTTTCTGCCAGCAAAAAGCTAAATACGTAGTGCGATGCCAGCCCCATTCTTAAATCAGACATGATAATCGTTTGATCAGCCTGTTTTAAGGCATAAAAATCATCAGTAAACCAAGCCAGTCTCTCGACAAATTGGTCATTTGATAATCGTTTTTGTAGCTGTGTCATACGGCTATAACGAGTAAAGTGAATATAATTAGCATCATCAAATATTGAGCGAAAACCTTCATAGTAATTATATTTATTTAGCGCTACTACACGCCAGAGCAGGGTATTAAAGGGGGTAGCAATAACCAGTACCTTGTCCGCTCTAATACCTTGTTGTAACAGTGCCAATCTTGCCTGCTGATACATTATATTTTGCACCCCTAATGCCCATAACAAATAGCAACAGCTAATCAAAAAGCCATTATGTAGCCAGATACGTGAACCACCACTATCAGGCCAAATAGCAATAGTTATAACACCACATAAAAGCGGTAAGGTGTACATAGGATCAATAATAAAAATGGTGCCATTGGATACTGGAGGACTATTTATTGGCCAGAATAGCTGGGTACCATAAACGGTTAAAGCATCCAGCCCACTATGGGTAGCAAGCGCTAACCAAATCAACCAAAACCATGACTTATAAGAAAAGCTATTAGGGACCGTTCGGTAACATAATAACGCCAGCAAGGGAGCAATAAGTGACTGCATAAGCCACGAATGTGACCAACTACGGTGTAAGGTAAAGTTATCCAGATCATTGTCATAGGGTATAAAGACATCTAGGTCAGGTAACGTCGCTACAACTGCTCCCCAAAGCAGCGCTTTTCTTGGCGCGTGCTTACCTGCAATCAATGCACCAACCGTCGCCCCCAAGGCTGCCTGTGTCAATGTATCCATTTTGTACTTCTTTTTAAGTAGTCAAATACCCAATATGTAACAGAGCGTTTAGGGATTGTAACAAAGAACGCCCAGCGTAATTGTATAAAGCTTGTCACTTTGCGACTATTAACAAGGCAGTTATAGGGCATAAATTAATAAAAATTATCAAAATACAAGTAGTTATATTACTGGCATGGTAATTGCTTATTATGTAGGCATGAACAAAAAGAATAACAACCTAAATAAAAATGTCATTATACAACAGGAGAATCAGGAGAATAATGAACTAATGGCTTTAAAGAGTGAATTAGCCATGCTAAGGAAAGAAATAAATAGGTATAATAAAGAAATGGAATTAGTACATGAATTTAGCATGTATTTACAGTCATGCCTCTCTCTGGCAGAAGCTCACCCAGTCATCCGTCACTATATAAGCAAAATGTTTCCCCAATGGGTAGGCGGATTGTATTTATTTAATGACGAGAAAATATTAGCTGAATCAGCCGTAACATGGGGTAGTCAATCAATTAAAAGCGCAAATATCATTACTCATGAAGATTGCTGGGCATTACGGCGAATTAAGAGTCACATTAGTTTAGATGATTATTACAGGGTTAAATGTAACCATGTTGAAGACGATGTCAACAGTTATATATGTACACCTGTTATTGTTCAAAATGACACCTTAGGTGCATTACACATAGAATATTTTGGTGACATGATATTTGAGACAGATGAAGCAAAACAGCATTATTTTGATTCATGCCAAAAATTAGTAAAAATAGTTGCCGACAATTTATCGTCATCGTTTGCAAGCTTAAAATTACGTAAAACGTTGCAAAATCAATCTATCCGTGATCCTTTAACCTCGTTATACAATCGCCGCTATATGGAAGAATGCATGAAAAGCAGTATCGCTAAATCTGCTCGCTCGGGTGATGGCATTGGCGTTATTATGATTGATATTGATCATTTCAAAAAAATCAATGATGCCTACGGACATGCTGCTGGTGATATTGTGCTGTCTGAATTTGCCAAGGTAGCGACTAACTTTTTCCGTGAAGAAGATATAATATGTCGTTACGGCGGTGAAGAATTTATGATTATTATGGAAACAGTCACACAGGAACAGGTCATGAAAAGAGCAACAGATTTCTGTCATAAATTGCGCGACTTTACCATGCAATGTGATAGCGTATCTTTGCCAAAGATAACAGCATCATTTGGAGTGATACATTCAGACAGATCAGATAATTTTAAACAACCATCTGAAATGATAAAAATGGCTGATGCAGCATTGTACAAAGCTAAAAAATTAGGTAGAGATCAGGTTGTTTTATACAAAAATAGCTAAGAAACACTCACTAACTAATTTAACATAATATACATTATGCGAACCTTTAACGATATGCAAACCTGTCACGATTGGTCAGCGTGATCATAGCTATTACAGCTATGTAGCTACCTGTTAATTAAAACAGGCTAAGTTGATTAAGGTAAGTAGATTAAGCAAAACGTTGGTTATGTATCTGATCAGCTTACAGCTGACAGACACATCAAGCATCAAGGATAACCTACGGTTATTGATTACAGTGTTTTGCTTAAGTTTGCGGGCTTAAGGTAACCAACCAACCGCCTGAGCGGCGATTTAAGGCGTTGTTTTAACCTGACCCTTACCTTAGTACCCCTAAATATGTGTGTTTTAGGGGCTATCTGCGTAAGGTGTTGCGCGCTTGCAAGGAGCTGATAAGGTTATTGATACGCCAACTGCCTACGCTTCGGGGACTACGCTTGGGCGCGTTGGCGTATCTTGTTGCAGTGTACCGCAGTTAGAAGGTAAAATAATTATAGTGCCAAAATGGCACAAATGTCGGGTATTACTGTAGGCGCGACATTTGGTTTTTAATCTTGGGGGCTTAATAAGTTCGGGTCTCAATAGAGAACCCAAATATTTTTTAACTAGCCATAGAGGTTAATCATGACGACTGAAGAAGTAACCATAAAAACTGATTGCCAAGAAAGAGTTGCTTATGAAATAGCACAAAAAATTGCGGGTACAACCCATCTTGGATGGAATAAAAGTACATCAGAAGCACAAACAGATTACAAAGATAAGTTTCTTGATCTCTATGCTGAGTGCTTGCAAGCAGTGAAAGGCATTAGAAATTAAACAAGGCTCGCATAATACGGTTTATGTCTAAATAGCCACGCGCAAGCGTGTGGCTATTGTAGCGCGTGGCTAATGAACATAAAGGCCGTACACCTTTAACGATATGCAAACCTGTCACGATTGGTCAGCGTGATCATAGCTATTACAGCTATGTAGCTACCTGTTAATTAAAACAGGCTAAGTTGATTAAGGTAAGTAGATTAAGCAAAACGTTGGTTATGTATCTGATCAGCTTACAGCTGACAGACACATCAAGCATCAAGGATAACCTACGGTTATTGATTACAGTGTTTTGCTTAAGTTTGCGGGCTTAAGGTAACCAACCAACCGCCTGAGCGGCGATTTAAGGCGTTGTTTTAACCTGACCCTTACCTTAGTACCCCTAAATATGTGTGTTTTAGGGGCTGATAAAAGGCGTATTTTTACATTAACATGGGTTATAATTGTCGCATATGCCATTAACAAACTTAACATACAGACATTATGCAAACCTTTGTTATGTATTCGTAACAATCAGTCTGCTTACACTATCCGGATGTGCATTTTTTTCTAAAGAAGAGGGGGTTGCTGACGATACCTGGCCTGTAGAACGGATTTATTCTGAAGCAAAATCAGCGCTTATTCTTGAAGACTATTCAACGGCGCTACAATACTATAGTCAACTTGAAGCGCATTTTCCCTTTGGTCACTATGCTCAGCAAGCCCTGCTTGAATCAGCCTACGCTTACTATAAATCAGATGATCCAGAACTGGCGTTAGCCACTATTGACCGTTTCATACGTGTCTATCCGCTTAACGTTAATATGAGTTACGCTATTTATCTGCGTGGCTTAATTAATTTTACCCGTGATATTGGTTTTTTTGAGAAATATATTCCCCGTGATGAATCGCAACGTGATCCAGGCTCAGCACGTTTCGCGCTCAAAGATTTTGCTTTACTGGTTGAGCGCTACCCAGACAGCAAATATAGTGAGGATGCTGCCCAACGCATTGTATATCTACGTAACCGCTTAGCACAGCATGAAATTAATGTAGCGCAATATTACCTTCGGCGAGGTGCTTATATTGCAGCAGCTAATCGTGGCAAATACGTCATTGAAAATTATTCGCGTACGTCAGCCACCCCTGATGCACTAATTATTATGGCAAAAGCCTACAAAATTTTAGGACTTGAAAAATTATCAAACGATGCGCTGAGAGTACTGACAATTAACTACCCGGGTCACCCTGGCGTGGCCGATATCAGCCATGTGGAAGTCAAGTAACTATAAAACAGCAGATTGAAATTACAGGACTGTATCGCCTTTTTCGCCAGTACGAATGCGAATAGCCTCGTCTATTGACGTAACAAAAATCTTGCCATCACCAATCCTTCCTGTGTGGGTTGCTTTGATGATAGTATCAATGCAAGAATCAACCTGATAATCTTTCAATGCAATTTCCATTTTTATTTTAGGCAAAAAATCAACTGTATAGTCAGCATCACGATAAATATCAGTATGGCCTTTCTGGCGACCAGATCCCTTTACCTCATAAATGGTCAGTCCAGTTATGCCAATATCTGACAATGCTTCTTGGACATCATCTAACTTAAACGGCTTAATAATGACTTCAATTTTTTTCATCGCTACTCTCCTGATAGCCTGATGTAATTGGGTAGCGTCTGTCACGACCAAATGCACGATTTGTAATGCGAGTACCTGGTGGCGCCTGACGACGCTTATATTCGCTACACGTTAATCTGCCTGCAACCGAAGCAGCCATTTCTGTATCAACTTTGCTAGCTGACATGTTAGCAATAATATCATCATCAGCTATGTACTGCTCTAACAGTGGATCAAGCGCATCATAGGGAGGTAATGTATCTTCATCATATTGGTCTGATATTAACTCAGCAGATGGAGGACGAGCAATAACACGTTGCGGGATAATGCTGGACAGACTATTGCGATAGTACGCCAACTCATAAACTAAGGTTTTATACACATCTTTCAGTGGCGCAAATCCGCCAGCCATATCGCCGTATAATGTTGAATAGCCTACTGCCATTTCACTTTTATTGCTAGTAGCAAGCACCAGCGCACCTGTTTTATTGGAAATGGCCATTAGCAGTACCCCACGACAACGCGCCTGGATATTTTCTTCAGTTATATTCGCTGGTCTGTCAGCAAATTGCTCAGACAAACTAGCCATAAACTGATCAAATATAGCGTCAATAGCAATAACATCATGACTAACACCGCATCTATTAGCTATTTCTTTGGCATCATCAATGCTCATCTGGCGAGTATAGCGAGAGGGCAACATCACTGTTTTAACTCTGTCAGCACCTATAGCATCAACTGCTAACACCAGAGTTAACGCTGAGTCAATCCCGCCTGACAGCCCAATAACAACACTAGTAAAGTGATTCTTTTCTATGTAATCACGCAAGCCAGTTACCAGCCCGCCATAGGCCATTGCGATGTCTGTTTGCTGGGCAATACATTCACCGCGCAGAGAAAAATTATTATGATCATCTGTGCAAATAAAAAGCGGATGCAGGGAAGTCTGCCAGGCATCAGCCTGGGCAATTTTGTGCCCGTTGCTGCTAAGTGCAAACGAACAACCATCAAAGACTAGATCATCTTGTCCGCCTACTAAGTTAATATAGGCAATCGGCAAACCTGACTCTATCGCTCGTTTTCTTACTTCAGCTTCTCGTTGCTGGCATTTACCATGCTGAAAAGGAGAAGCGTTGATATTTAAGATAATATCAGCACCACCAGCGGCGACTTGTTTTACTGGAGCTTTAAACCAGATATCTTCACAAATAGTGATACCAAAGTTGATTCCTTTGTAAGCAACAATGCAGGGCTTATCACCACCAACAAAGTAACGTTGTTCATCAAATACACTATAATTGGGCAGGCATTGCTTATAATAAGTTGCCAAACATTGACCATCAGCAATAAACGATGCTGCGTTATAAAGACAATCATGCAGCTTACCCGCTGGGTACCCTACTAATATGGCAATGCCTTGTATCTCTGCTTCCAGACGTTGTAACCCCTGCGCTATCTGTTCTAGAAAGCCTGACTTAAACAGCAAATCTTCAGGCGGATAGCCAGTTAATGTCAGCTCGGGAAACACGGCTAAATCAGCACCCAGTTCGTCGCGTGCGCAATTAGCAGCCTGTATAATTTTGGCCACATTGCCATGCACATCACCAACTAGCAGATTGATCTGGGCCATGACTAAACAAAATGGTGCCGCCACTTTTAGTTAACCCAGCGCAATCAACATACGGCTGCCCATATCTGCTGGTGATTGGGCAATATATACACCAGCCTGGGTCAGCGCCATTACCTTCATATCTGCGGTGCCCTGGCTACCATTAATAATCGCACCAGCATGACCCATACGCCTGCCTTTAGGTGCTGTTAATCCAGCAATATAGGCAACAACTGGCTTGGTTATATGTTCTTTAATATAAGCAGCAGCTTCTTCTTCTGCCCGTCCACCAATTTCACCAACTATAATGATGCCTTGCGTGTCATCATCCTGTTCAAACATTTCTAAACAGTCAACAAAACTCATGCCATGAACAGGATCACCACCAACACCTACACAGGTAGTTTGACCCAGACCATTTTTAGTTGTTTGATCAACTGCTTCGTAAGTTAATGTGCCTGATCTTGACACAATGCCAATGCTACCTTTTTTATGAATAGAAGCAGGCATAATGCCAATTTTACATTCATCTGGGGTGATAATGCCCGGACAATTAGGACCAATTAAATGCGACCTTGACTGATCTAATGCAGATTTTACACGCACCATATCCTGCACTGGAATGCCTTCGGTAATGCATACAATAATTTCAATGCCAGCATCAGCCGCTTCCAAAATGGCATCAGCAGCAAACGCAGCAGGCACATAAATCATACTGGCATTGGCGCCTGTTGCCCTGACAGCACCATAGACTGTATCAAAAACAGGGCGATCAAGATGTATCTTTCCTCCCTTACCGGGTGTGACGCCACCAACGAGTTCTGTACCGTAGGCAATCACCTGTTCAGAATGAAATGTACCCTGCTTGCCAGTAAACCCCTGACAAATAACGCGAGTGTGACGATCGATCAAAATACTCATAACCAACCTTCTTTTGCAGCCATAACAGCCTGGCTGGCTGCCTCAACCAAATCGCCAGCAATACGGATATTCATACCGCTATTAGCTAAAAGCTGACGTCCTTGCGCGGCATGGGTGCCTTCAAGCCTAACTACAACGGGCAACGATAATTCCACTTGCTTGACTGATTGGATAATACCTTTGGCAATCAAATCGCAATGGACAATACCACCAAAAATATTGACCAAAATAGATTTAACCTGCTTGTCTGCCAAAATTAATTTAAATGCTTCTGTTACCCGATCTGCTGTTGTGCCGCCGCCTACATCCAAAAAATTAGCTGGTGTCCCTCCCTGCTGTCTAATCAAATCCATCGTTGCCATTGCTAAACCAGCACCATTGACCATACATGCTACATTACCATCAAGCATAATATAATTGAGCCCATGATCCTGCGCGATAATTTCTGCTTCATTCTGCTGTGACGGATCAAATAGCTCAGCTAAATCATTGTGTTTGAAAAGCGCATTATCATCAATCGTCAATTTAGCATCAACTGCCAACAATTGATCGTCAGCAGTAATAACTATAGGATTGATTTCAACAATACTGGCATCATTTTCGGTAAACAAACGATACAGTCCTTCAATGATTATTTGTAGCTGTTTACGGTGATTATTCCCTAAGCCTAAAAAGAAAGCAATGCGGCGACACTGATAAGTCTGTAAGCCTACCGCAGTATTGATAGATAAAGCCAATACAGCATCTGGCGAGCTTTCTGCTGTCTCTTCAATGGCTATGCCGCCATAGGTAGATACGACAAGCATAATACATTGATTAACCCGATCTACCAACACTGCCAAATAAAACTCACGTTGAATATCAACTTGTTTTTCAACCAACACCTGCCGAACGGGTAAGCCCTGAGCGGTCGTTTGTTCAGTAACTAATCGTCTTGCTAATAGCTGGTCTGTGATGACAGCAACGCTATCTAAGCTGTCAACTTTACGCACACCTCCAGCCTTGCCACGACCACCGCTATGCACTTGCGCTTTGACAATCCACAGGCCGCCGCCAAGCTCTTTAGCAACCTGCCGCGCTTGATGACCAGTTGATGCAGGCGCGCCTTGAGGCGCTGGAATAGCATAACGGGTAAATAATTGTTTAGCCTGAAACTCATGCAGATTCATCGCATCTATCCATTATCAAATAACATTATTTTCGCTTACTCAGTGCAAAATTACCATCTTTGCCATGCTATAGTTATTGTAAATGTTAATAAAAGAGTAGGTCTAATTATGTTATATCCTGATATTGAACCCTATGCCAGTAACATGATTGACATGGAAACACTGTCAAGAGGAAAACGCCATACAATATATATTGAACAGTGCGGCAACCCCAATGGTATCCCAGTGGTATTTTTACATGGTGGGCCAGGGTCTGGCTGCCGTCCATTACACCGCTGTTATTTTGATCCTGATGTATATCACATTATCTTGTTTGATCAGCGTGGTTGCGGTCGCTCACTGCCCCATGGTGAGCTGGAAAATAATACTACCCAATATCTCATTGCTGACATGGAAGTCATTCGCCAGCGTCTTAGTATTAGTCGTTGGCTCATCTTTGGCGGTTCATGGGGGGCAACATTAGGTTTGGTTTATGCCCAGCGCCATCCAGACAAAGTACTAGCGATGATTTTACGCGGAGTATTTTTAGCAAGAAAACAGGATATTGACTGGGTATATAAGCAAGATGGTGCATCCAGATTGTTTCCTGACGCATGGGAAAAATTGATTAACTGCCTGCCAGATCATGATGAGTCAACACTCCTTAACAGCTATTATCAAAAGTTAACTAAAAGTGATGTGACCGAACAAAGACAAGCGGCAACAACATTACAGCAATGGGAAGGTAAGTTGGTCAGCCTTTATGACGCCTATGGTGAAAAGATCAAACAAGATACATTTATAACACGCGATCCAGTAGCTCAGGGACGCATTCAATTACATTATATCATCAATGGATGCTTTATTACTGAATGCCCTATTCTGGATAATATCAACTCTATCAAGACGATTCCAGCCACCATTATTCATGGACGTTATGACCTTGTTTGCCCGGTAGATCAAGCATGGGCGCTTTGCAAACAATGGCAGAGCGCACAGTTAACTATTGTGCCTACTGCAGGTCATCTTGCTAGTGATCCAGCCGTTAGTGAGGCACTTGTTTTGGCAACACGCAACATGGCACTCCAGCTTGCATAATAAAGCATGGTTGCTGCACAACGAGTTCATGATGCTTTTATTGGCATAGCACGTAAGCGCGTAGCTAAGATATTTATGTAAGAAATCAGATACTAGCGGATGCTGTAGCCAGTTAGCTGATTAAAAGTGTCGCCTTTACAATCCATAACATGAAAAAAGTATTAATTTATCTGTTTGTCGTTATTGCCAGTCTGTTGATACTGATATTAATACCATCAACACAGCTACCCGCACCCATGCCATGGCACATAACTATCATGCCTGATGGCAATCCCCAGGTGCTTGGTATTCACTTAGGTATGACCAGTTATCGTCACGCGCAAATACTGCTGAAGCAATATGGCGAAACAGCTATATTTATCCAGCAAGACGAAGCGCCGCCAGCAGTGGAAGCTTTTTTTAACAGTGTTAATTTAGGTGGCTTGTCTGCCAGGCTGGTGCTCACGCTTATTGTACCAGAAAAGCGTATTAATGCCATGCTGTCACGTGCACGTGAAGCAAGATTACAGCCCAGCGGTGCCTACCGTTACACCCCTAATAATGAAGATAACGCTGCCCTAATTAATGCCAGCGTAGATACCATCACCTACATACCATCAATCACATTACATGCTGATATAGTGCAGCGTCGTTTTGGCACACCTGACTATATTGAAACCGATAAAGATGATAACAGCGAACAGAAAATTTGGTACTACCATGCCCTTGGCCTTAACGTTTACTTTACTGAACAAGAAAAGACAATTTTATATTACTACCAGCGGCGGCACAAATAATACAATACATTTTCATTAGAAGACCAAGAAGATAAAAATAAAAAGCGATATTCCAGATCCTCCCCTTGACATGATAAGTTAAGGAGGCGTACAAGCACTTCAACAATCAACAAAATTAACTTTAAAAAAACTTGACAAAGACAATATTCAATTACACCCTAATGTTAGCTAAGCAAAATAAACATAACTTAAACTGCATAGTGAGAGCACACTTATGCCGATTAAGACGGGCTCTTAACCTAAATATTATAAGCAGTCTTTTAATGTTAGGAGCGCATCATAGGCAACAATACCCGCCAGACAAAGTGTATGACAATCACTTAAGTAACATTGTGCAACCAAATAGCACATTTATCAAACAGCCCTTTACCAAACGTCTTAAAGCAAGTTTTTATCTTGTTTACTATTCTGTTTATCGTCAGTTTATGCATAAAGTCATAATTGATTAGAATGAATACCACAACTAGTATGATGTGGCCAGCAAATGATGATGATTTACTTATTTGATTGTAGGTTATAGAGAATAGTAATAGGGGGACACAGACAACAGCACAAAAAGCAAAAGAGCTATTCAGACCTTATCAACAGGGGCAGATGCTCGTACGGTAGCGAGGTGGTAGGTTATCTTTAGCGACATAGGTTTTGGTTGTTAACAGCCAGATATAATGCTTATGTTTATAAATTTTTGCTGTCATCAACAATAGTTTTATTGTTATCGTCTTCCATTAAAATGCGGTTAGCGGCACCATCCATATCATCATACTGGCCATTGCGCACCGCCCAAAAAAATACCACAATTCCAGCGATACCTAATAGCAACATGCCCGGCAATAAACCATAGATAACATTCATTATTATTCCTTAAACAGTCGTTTTAATCTAGCGGCATTACCAATGACCAACAACGAACTTATTGGCATGCTGATTGCCGCTACAAAAGGGGTAACCAGTGCCGTCATCGCCAGCGGTACCATGATAACATTATACATAATTGATAACGCTATATTCTGCTTGATCGTGCGCAATGTACGGTTAGCTAAATGTTTTGCCTCAACTGCCTGATATAACCCATGATGAGATAGTATAACATCAGCACTTTCAATTGATACATCACTGCCTGATGCCATTGCTATACCAACATCAGCTTGCATTAATGAAGGTGAATCATTAATGCCATCACCCACCATCGCTACCACTTCGCCTTGTTTTCGTAACTTACTTACTGCGCTTACCTTATCTTTTGGCAATAGTTCTGCCTGCCAGTTAATATTGCCCAGCCCAGCAGTAATAAATGCTACTACCTCACGTTTATCACCGCTTAATACTGTTATTTTGTTACCTTGCTTGAGTAAATAATCAATCGTTTTTTCAGTATCTATGCGTAATTTATCTGCCAATGCAATCATTCCTGCTACTTTATTTTCAATCGCCACCAGCACAGTGGTGTTACCACTATGCTCGAGCTCTGTTGTCTTGTCGCTTAAATGCTCAGGAATAGTTAACCCTTCTGCTACGAGCCATGACTGGGTGCCGATTCGTACCAGTTTGCTATCTATCAGCGCCTGAACACCCTGCCCTGGCAATAATAAAAACTTAGCTGTCGTCACCAGCGGTAAATCTTTATCCATAGCTGATTGGACAATAGCTTTGGCGATACTATGCTCAGATTGACGTTCTATTGATGCAGCTATACTTAGTAATTTATCAGTAGATATATCTGCTAACGTTCTGGTAGCGACTACACGCAGTCTGCCTTCTGTCAGGGTGCCGGTTTTATCAAAAATAAAATGGGTCACCCGTGACAACGTCTCTAAAGCAGCACCTTGTTTAACTAAAATACCATGATACGCGCCTGCACCTGTTGCCACAGCTATTGACATAGGGGTAGCCAGTCCCAGTGCACATGGACAGGTAATAATCAATACTGATACCGCTGCAAGTAATGCCTGCTCAATGCTAAATGGATACCAATAAGTAAATGTTATCAATGCCAGTGATAGCGTTATCATCACAAACCAGGGCACAATCCGGTCAGCTGTACGTTGAATAGGCGCTTTAGAGGCATGCACATCTTCCATTAATGCAACAATTTTGGCCAGCGCAGTAGATTTTAGTACCTGCTCAGCTCTGACAATAAATGATCCTTCGCCATTAATGCTACCAGCAATAACCTTATCACCCCGCTGCTTTATAATTGGCAACGATTCACCAGTCATCATTGATTCATCAACTGTGCTCTGCCCTTCTGTCAGTACCCCATCTACAGGCACGCACTCGCCGGGCTTGACTAGTAGCAGATCACCAAAATTAACTGCCCTTATTGGTATCAACATCTCTTTATTGTCGTTAATACATGTAGCCATCTTGGGTTGCAAGGCTAGTAATCTTGTTGTTGCTGACAACGCCTCTCGCTTGGACAATGTTTCTAGATAGCGCCCAACCAAAATGACGAACAGAAAATTAACTACTGTATCAAAATAGATGGCACCATTGTCAACAGAAGCTAATAACACATAGCTTGAATAACCATAGGTTGCTAACGCACCAATAGAAATTGGCAGATCCATTGTTAATATTTTACATTTTAAGCCTGAAAACGCCTGACGTAAAAATGGATATCCCGAATAGAATAATGTTGGCGTGGCAAGGATAAAGCTTATCCAATAAAACCATGTTTTGAATTGACCTTGATCAGCGCCTGCGTAAAGGGCGATTGATACCCACAGCAGGTTCATCATAGCAAAACCTGCAAAGGCCATACGATAGAGCAGATAGCGATGCTTTTTAGCCAGTGCACCTTCTACTTCTTCTGGATTAAAAGGCGTGGCAACGTAGCCAATTTGCGCCAAAGCACTGATGATATGTGATAAAGCTGTGTTGTTGTTATCCCATTTCAAGCGTAGCCGCTTTGCTGTTAAGTTGACGTCTGCCGCTACTACGCCCTTTTCTTTCAGCAACACCTTTTCAATAAGCCAAACGCAGGCAGCACAATGAATGCCATCAATAATTAGATTTATTGTACGATACTGATTATGAGCAGTGATGTAATCAGATTGCACCTCATCTAAATCATACGATGCAAGCTCGGATGGTAATGGAGGTGGCGGTGCTAACGCTTTGTCTTCAGGTATTTTTTGATAAAATTTCTGCAAGCCGGCACCATAGATAGCAGCACAAGCTGCCTGACAACCTAGGCAGCAAAATGTACGCTTTTCGCTAGCCAGTTCAGTATAAAAACTACTAATTGTGGCAACAGGTAAACCGCAATGATAACAGTGGCTAGACAAGATAATAAAAAATGGTTACGGTAAAATATTGATACGCTTAGTCACTAAAAACTCTTGTTTGTCTTGTCTGACAATGACGATCACATCCCAGACGCCAGGCAGGTTAAAAACTATTTCAGCGGCATATAGACCTGGCTTTTTTTTGATCATCTCCACCGAAAAATCAGC
The DNA here is from genome assembly GCA_965199725.1 of Methylophagaceae bacterium. Classification (GTDB taxonomy): domain Bacteria; phylum Pseudomonadota; class Gammaproteobacteria; order Nitrosococcales; family Methylophagaceae. The sequence continues at coordinate 185,946 of OZ241321.1, read as the reverse complement.
GCTAGCATCTGATGGCCGATAGGCATTAAAAGTGACTGTATCCAAATCCAAGGGGGCAGAATATTTACCCTGAATCAGCAGTTCATAGGTTTGCACATGATTGACGCGCGTCATTGCTGGCACCATCAGCACGCCAGTCCAATCAAGTGCTTTCTCCTTTTCAATGAGATCGCGTGTTTCTTCATAACGTTGGCCATGCTCATAAAAATCTTTTTTTACCAGATTAGGTGGCGTGTTGAAAGCCAGATAAATAAAAATGATATTCGCCAGCAAAAAGGTACAGAAAAATACCAAAAAACCGAGTACCCATGGATTCTTTAACGCCTCATTATTTTTTTGCGAAATAGCCATCTAGCTAGGCCCGACAAACATGCTTTTGTACTTAAGTGATATATCAGCATCAGACAGTACATCACCAATGAACACAATGGGAGCAATATCACTAGGCAAATCTTTTTCACTAACCCGCACCCATGCGTAGGCAGACGCTACTTTGCCTGGCGCAATCTCAATGTTTTCCTCCAAGCCATACAAAGTCGCACCTTCAATGCCGTTAATAGTAAAGCGAATCTGCATAGTTTCCTTAGTTTTGTTTAATAGCTTAATTACATATTTGTTTTGAATAGAACCATCACTCAAGCGGACAAACAGCGGCTGACGTTCGTGAATAATATTAAACTCTGTCGGCGATAAGTTAACAAGACCATAGACAATGCCCACTATTGATACCAATAAAATCATGCCATACAACAGTATCCGCAAGCGCTTATATAATGGTATTACATCAGGATTATGATGCAGATCCTTGTAGGATGTATAGCGAATCAGGCCACGAGGCCGGTTGACTTTGTCCATTATCTTGTCACAGGCATCAATACAAAGTCCACAGGTAATACAACCTTCTTGTTGGCCATGCCTGATGTCAATGCCTGTTGGACACACCGCTACGCATAAATGACAATCAATGCAGCTTCCCGTGTCTTGCTGTTGATTCTTTTTCAGCTTACCACGCGGTTCACCACGTTCTGCATCATAGGCTGGCAAAATAGTATCCTGATCATACATCACCCCCTGAAGGCGTGCATAAGGACACAACCAGAAACATACTTGCTCGCGCATAAAGCCAGCAAATAGATAGGTGCCAGCAGTAAAAGAAAAAATAACTACAGTAGCAACCAGATGTATTTGTAAATGGGCCAGATCGCGCCATAAATCAAAGGCATCAGTAAACCAAGCAACAAATGATATGCCAGTTAAAATAGCAATTGACAGCCATAGTCCATGCTTAATTGCTTTACGTATTATCTTATTGGATGACCACGGAGCATTATTAAATTTCATCACTTTTTGTGGCGTATCACCTTCCAGCTTGCCCTCAATCAGGGTATAAATATCAGTCCAGATTGTCTGAAAGCAAAAATAGCCACAAAATACCCGACCAGCGATACTGGTCACTGCTGCCAACAAAATAGCAAAGAATAGCAGAATTAGTGCTAACATCCATATATCCTGAGGATAAATAGTCGTAGCAAAAATATTAAATTGTCGATGGGGCAAATCAAATAAAATCGCCTGATCGCCATTCCAACGCAGATAAGGCCCTAAAAAAAAGATCAGCCAGACAGACATGCCAAACCATTTTAATTGACGAAAACGGCCAGCAAGACGCTTGGCAACAATTTTAACGCCACCTATATTAACATGCCAAGCTGATGTTTCTTGATAAATATCATCAATATTGCTTACTAGTCTTTTTGGCTGTTTGACCATAATTTTGTTCCACACGAGCAGGTATTATTCAGCGACCAAAAAACAACATTTTAATAATAAGCTGGTAACCAATAATACCGACAGGAGCCATAATGGCGACAACACCAACGACTGTTCCAATAACAACAATATCAATTTCTATTAAAGACCCTTAATGTGGTTACAAAACTTTTTTGCTACTGGCCACCACCAAATTGATGGACATAAACTGCTAATTTCTTGATGTCATTTTCTGTTAAGCGTTCGCTTTCATCGCCATCCAGTTCGTCATCCCAGTCAATCTCATTTGGATCATCGCCATCTTCTATTGCAAACGCTATTGCTTCCATCATAACGGCAACCTTTTCGCTCCACTGTGGCATAACTGCCACCCGTGTTTTTTTATTGGATGCATCATTGACACCATATAAAATGGTGTAACGAATCTCCTGCGGATCACCAGAAAATCGCCATATTTTATCAGTCAGGTTAGCAGATCCCATTGCTTTAATGCCTTTTGCATCAGCACCGTGACAAGAAACACATCCTTTAGCAGTAAATAATACTTTGCCCGCTTCAGTTGGGGTGCCATTTGAGCTATCAATTACAAATTGTACTAACTGATCGACCTCGTCGGAAGTGAGTATTTTTTCATGCGCCATCATCATACCAGCGCGCCCATTTGCAATGCTCATCATAATTTCATTGATCTGGCCACCATACAGCCAGTCATCATCAGTCAGGTTCGGGTAACCAGAACTAGCTACTGGCGCACCACCATTACCATGACATGCTGCGCAGTTATCACCAAACAATACTTTAGTAGAACCAATCACATAGCTAAGTATTTCCTTATCATGCAAAATCTCTTCAGCACTCATGGTTGCCAGCTTCTCTTCAAAGGGTTTGCGCATAGCTTCTACTTCGGCAAGACTTTCTTTGTATTCCTTGATCTGGGTCCACCCGCGCAGACCTTTAGTGCTGTCTTCAACCAAAGGTAATGATGGGTATAAAATGAAATAGACAAGCACCAAAACACCACTGAGCCAGAGCGAATTTAACCACCAGCGGGGGCAAGGGTTCTTTAACTCCCTGATACCATCCCATTCATGGCCAGTATCGTCTACCTGAGAAGAAATATCTGTGCTATCTGTCATCCTGCTTCTCCGACTCTATCTGGTCTTCCTTTAACACAAATTCACGATGAGACTCTATATTTTTTTTATTTTTGGGATTAAGCACCCAATAATAAGCAGCGACCATAATCACAAAAACAATAACCGTTAGTATCAGACCAAACCAATCTGTTGCTGTCATTGCGCCCCAGTCAGTATGGAAATATGACCTTAACTCAGTCACGATAATCTCTGCCGGGTTCAAATTTAATCATGGTACCTAATACCTGTAAGTAAGCAACAAGGGCTTGCATTTCTGTTTTACCTTCAACAGTAGCAGCAGCACCTTTAATATCTTCATTACTGTAAGGCACACCTAATAGTTTCATTACTTTTAAACGCTTTTCAATGCCTGAACCATCAATGATTGCATCGTCTAGCCAAGGGTAATTAGGCATGATGGACTCTGGCACCACACTACGCGGCGCACGTAAATGACGCATGTGCCATTCATCAGAATATTTACCGCCTACACGAGCAAGATCAGGGCCAGTGCGCTTAGATCCCCACTGATGAGGGTGATCATATTTAGATTCTACCGCTAACGAATAATGACCATAGCGATCTTTTTCATCACGAAAAGGGCGAATCATCTGTGAATGACATAAATAGCAACCTTCGCGCTGATATATATCACGTCCGGCAAGTTCCAATGCAGTATAGGGGCGTACGCCAGACAATTCTTCATATTCTGGATAAGTAACATCCTCAAACGTGGTTTTCAGATAAAATAAAGGGACAATTTCAACAATGCCACCAACTGATAAAATCATACCTACCGCCAATACTAGCGCCCAGATATTTTTCTCTAGTTTTTCCTGTAAAGATACAGGCTTGTTTGTATCATGTTCAGGCATGGTGATGGTGGCTCCCTAGCTAGATATCAGCATTTGCTGATGCCACTGACCTTGCAGACGAATTAGCCATGCCCTTGCGAATAGTGACTGTTACGTTAAACAGCATCACACAGGCACCAAGAAAAAATATCAGGCCGCCTATTGCACGCATTGCATAATAAGGGTGCATCTGGGCAACAGATTCAACAAACGTATAAGCCAGATTGCCGTAATCATCATAGGTACGCCACATCAAGCCTTGCATAATGCCTGACACCCACATTGCCGTAATATAAATAGCGGTACCCGTAGTTGCCATCCAGAAATGGATGTTCACCAGTTTAACTGAGTATATTTTTGTACCCCACAAGCGCTCAACCATATGGTAAATAGCGCCAATAGATACCATTGCAACCCAGCCTAATGCACCAGAATGGACGTGACCAATGGTCCAGTCAGTATAGTGAGATAAGGCATTGACTGTTTTTGAAGACATCACTGGACCTTCAAATACCGACATAGCGTAAAAAGCTAATGACACAATTAAAAAACGTAAAATATAGTCAGTACGCAACTTATCCCAGGCACCGCTTAAGGTCAACATACCGTTAATTGCACCACCCCATGAAGGAATAATCATCGCCAGTGAAATAGCTGCGCCTAGTGAACCGGTCCAGTCAGGCAATGCAGTATATTGCAGATGATGCGCACCCAGCCACACATAACCAAAAGACAACGCCCAAAAATGAATCACTGATAGCCGATAAGAATATACCGGACGGTTAGCTTGCTTGGGCACAAAGTAATACATAATCCCTAAAAAACCTGCGGTCAGAAAAAACCCAACAGCATTATGCCCCCACCACCACTGAATCATGGCATCCTGGACACCAGCAAATATTGAATAAGACTTCCATAGTTCAACAGGAATGGCCAGGCTATTGACCACATGCAGATAAACAATCATTACCATCATCGCCAAAAAAAACCAGTTAGCAACGTAAATATGAGACACCTTGCGAATTGCCAGCGTCATGATGAAATTAAAAGTATAAGACAGCCAAGACACACCAAGCAAAATATCAATTGGCCATTCTAGCTCAGCATATTCTTTTGATTGAGTAATGCCCAAAGGCAGGGTAATGGCGGCGCTGATTATGACTAGGTTCCAGCTCCAAAATGTAAACCAAGCAAGCTTATTACTCCACAGCGGTACGCCTGAGGTACGCTGTACCACGTAATAAGCGGTAGCCATTAATGTTGAACCGCCAAATGCAAAAATAACTGTATTAGTATGTAAAGGCCGCAAGCGGCCAAAACTGATATAAGGATTATTGAAATTAAGCACTGGCCAAGCCAGTTCTGATGCAATCCATACGCCAATACCTGTCCCTACGACCAGATAAACAGCTGCCATATAGAGAAACCATTTGACGATTTGAAAGCTATATTGCTGCTGTGCTTGCATAATTACTAGCCCTTGTTAAAACGCGGAAAAAGCTGTAAATTTTAAACGTATAGGTTGACCATCCTGACCCATTATTTTATCATAGTATACTGGTTTTAAATAGCTTTTACCCTGAGGTCTGCCCAATTGGTTTGTCAGCGGTGAACTATGTCAACTTTATCACATGGGTTAACCCTCTGAAACATAACTAAGAGCTATCAAGGTAGCAAAGTTGACCTGAAAACTTTATATCTACTAGCAAATTTATCAACAGCACTTTCGTGTATGGATAAAAGTGCCGGAATAACGATAAGCACGAGCATTGTGGCAAACAAAAGGCCAAATGAAATAGATACTGCCATTGGAATTAAAAATTGTGCCTGCACTGATGTTTCAAATAGCAAAGGTGTTAATCCGGCAATCGTGGTAAGCGAAGTGAGCAACACAGCACGCAGTCTTTGAGTAGCAGCATTAATAATTGCCTCAGTGACTGCTACCCCCCGCTCGCGCTGCTGGCGGAAAAAGGTGATCAATATAATAGAATCATTAACCACAATACCCGATAGGCCTAACATACCAAAAAGAGAAAACATGCTCATATTAATACCTAATAACCAGTGACCTGCCAACGCACCTATCAGCCCAAAAGGAATAGCAGCCATAACCACCAATGGCCAGCCATAGGATGAAAATACCCATGCCAGTATGAGATAAACAAGCACAAACGCCAATACCATACCCTGACGCATATCACTCATGGTATCTGCCTGTTCTTCAGATTTGCCTTCAAGGACAATATCAATATCATACTGGGCGCTTAAATCTGCTAGCATACCGGCTTGCATGGCACCCAAAATCATATTGGCATTATTGACTGCATCATCAACTGCTGCTGTGATATGAACAGCTAGCTTGCCATTAGTATGCCGCAAAAAATCAAAGCCGCGCTTTGACTCAAAATTAACGACACTCGATAAGGGTATACTATTACCGCCAGGCAAACGAAGCACAAAATTCTCCAACGTTGCTAAAGTGTTGCGCTCATCATCGGGTAACATGACCCGCACTTCAACCTCATCACTAGCATCCTGAAATATCTGCACCAACTTACCATCAAAAGCAGCACGCAGTTGTTGGCCCACGTTGCTAATAGTTAAACCCAAGGTGTCGCCCAAGCCGTTAATACTGTAGATTAATTGTTCCTGTCCATAAGGCATATCATTTTCTATAGCACTAACACCATCAAATTGCTTCAGTGCCTCCGCCACCTGATTGGCAGCCTTTTTCAGCGTTCGTGCTGATTGACCGGTTAACCGAATATCAATATCACCACCAGGTGGACCGCCACGCCTTTCGGAAATGGTAAACGTTTCGATGCCAGCTGGCAGCGTGATGTATTTGCGCCATGTAGCAATGAATTCTCTATTGCGCACATCTCTGGAATCAGGTGATACCAATTCAATTCTGATTGAGCCAAAGCGCTCACCTTTGGACGGCGACCCTCTAGCACCAGCTCTATCTGCCCTGCCCAGCCGAGTGACTCCTACCTCAACAAGATCATCGCCTAATTCTACTGTGGTTCTATCAAGTGCCCAGTTAACGTGATCTAAAAATTCAGCCACTCTATAGGCAGGCGTGCCTGCATTAAATTTGACATTGGCGGAAATATTGACACTTTCAGGTGACGGAAAAAAAGTAAAACGCAGTCGATCACTTTCCAACAAACCAATACACATAATCAACAAGCCTAATGCAATGTTGATGGTCGTCCAACGGTGATTGATTGCAACAGCAACAACTGGCCTAAATACTTCATCACGAAAATAATTAAATTTGGCATCCAGCCAGTCACGAACAGTTGAAGACTTGTTATCATGGCTTCTATGAAACGAATGGCTTAAATGACCAGGCAGTACAAGAAAGCTCTCAACCAAGGAAGCAGCGATAACACAGACAACAACGAAAGGTATATCAAACATTATGTTACCAATAGTATCCCCCACCATCATCAGTGGAATAAAGGCAGAAATCGTGGTGAGCGATGATGCGATAACCGGGGGGAACATCTGCCGTGCGCCACCCTCTGCCGCTACCAGTGGAGGTTTCCCTTTTTTGTAACGAGATAGGCTATCTTCACCAACAACAATAGCATCATCAACAATAATCCCCAGGGCCATAATCAGGCCAAACATACTAACCATATTAATGGTGCCACCAAACAGGTACATGATGAATAGAGTTGCCATAAATGACACTGGAATACCAGCTGTTACCCAAATAGCGACGCTACGATGTAAAAATAAAAATAAAACGATAATAACCAGCACTAATCCACCTAGACCATTTTTAAGCAACAGGTTCATACGTTCCTGAATTGCTTTCCAGTCCGAGTCATACATTTTGACATCAACCCCTTTGGGTAAGGTGTACTGAGTATCAGCAAACCATTTATCAAGTATTCTTGCAGAATCAATGGCATCGGCATTTTCTGTACGCTCTATAATGAATTCTATTGCCGGCTTGCCTTGATAAAATAAACTGACTTGCTTAGGCAATGACCTACGCTCAATATTAGCGACATCGCCTAACAATAATTGACTGGAGATATCTGATTTCAATGGTAATTGAGAAAATGCCTGTACATCTCGACGCTGACCTAAACTGCGAAGCTGGCGGGCAGTATCGTCATTACCAATTTCTCCAGCAGGTAAGTCAAGACTTAAGTCATCAATGCGCTGACTGACATCATTCAAACTTAACCCCAGTGATTCCAGCTTTTTTGCGCTAATCTGGACAGCAATTTCTTCTTCTGGCAACCCTGATATAGTGACCCTGGATATACCACGATCAAGTAAATCATTCTCAATTTGATGGGCTAAATAACGCAGTTCGTCTAACTCACCATCAGTGGTCATAATTATCCGCGCTACATCTTCATAACGAGTTACTAGGCGCACATCAGGTGTTTCTGCTTCACTTGGTAGGTTACGCAGTTGGTCTACCTTTTCCTTAACTTCATCCAAGGCCTTGCCCATGTTTGTACCCTCTTCAAACTCAAGCCTGACTGAAGACGAACCATAAGATGATGTTGAAGTCATCTCTTTAACAAAGGCAATCGTGCGCAACTGCCTCTCTACCCTGTTGGAGATTGCATATTCAACATCTTCAGCACTCGCACCACGCCATGTAATCTTTACCGTGACAATATCCAGTGCAAATGTTGGCAAAAATTGCTTATTGAGTTGCAAAAGTGCAAACAGGCCTGACAGTATCATCAAGATCATCAAAAGATTAGCTGCTACTTTATGGCGGGCAAATACACCAATAATGTCATGGCCTTTTGTAGTCATGTTAATTGATGACCTTTACCTTTAGTCCTGTAGTCACATTAGGCAGTTGTGTACTGACAATGTTATCGCCCTGTTTAAGATCAGCGCTGCGAATAAGCAACATTTTTTTGCCTGTTGGTGGCTGATACTCACCAACGCGGGTCACCTTGACCGATCGCAGGTAGCCATCTTCAATAAGATAGACCCGATCAAGGCCATATAGAGCGTTAAACGGAATGGGAATCACTGATTTTTCAGGCATAAGCTTTAGTGACAACTTAACAAATGTACCAAGCACCAAAGACGTGTTGCCACTTGCAAGACTAAAAAGGCCATCAATTCCACCACTATCCGGGCGTATCTCCCCAGCTAGCCTTGTCAGCAAAAACCCCAGGGTTTGCCCATCAACGTCAGATGTCATCGCCTGTAAGCCCTCCTCGTCATCGTTCAGGCTGGCACGTATACTAGTAACATAGCGGTTTGGCAGTTGTGCCCGTACCTCAAGACTAGCTAAATCATAAAGTGACAACAAGTCTGTGCCTGCTGACACCCTGTCACCAACGGCAACATCAAGTGTGGCAATACGACCAGCAAAAGGCGCATAAATCACTGTCCGCTTTAAGTTTACTTTTGCTTGCTCAGCCAGTGCCTGATAATTCAATCTCTTTGCTTTAAGGTTAGCAAGCCTGACAGGATGATCGTTAATATCATGTTGCAAGCGCTTTACAGTTAAAATCTGCCGTTGCTTGCTTGCCATCTGCTCATCCAGATTCGCCTGTGACAACAATTGAGTTTGTTCAAGTTCGTTAGCGCGTTGCACTGCCTTATCAGCAAGTTTTAGCAACTCGTTTTCGTACTGCAATAATGATTTATCCCGCTGATGGCGGAGTAACTCACTGGCAATTAACGCATCAATTTCGGCAACACTGGCTTGGCGTTGACGCAAAAGTAGCAACATATCAGTATCATCCAGCCTGACAAGTACTTGTCCGCGCTTGACCTTTTCGCCTTCAAGCACATTTACCTCAGTTACATCAGCAACTAACGCTGACTTCAATATTGCCCGTTGCGGCGTTTCAACGCGCCCATAAATAGTAATCTCCGGTGACAGATCCTGGATATTAACTGATACAGCACTCACTAACCAGCTTTTTTCATGTCTTTTACCTGTAACCTTTTCGGCTTTGGATTGTGTTAGCCATACAAATACAATCAGAGCAATAAATATTACACCAGCAGGTAATAAAATTTGTTTTGCCAAGCCAGTCTTCTGAAAAAAATTAAATTTCATCATATAAGTGTCACAAATAGAAGAATATCAAAATAATTGTCTGCGTATTTTTTAGCAGTACTTGGAGTCTGGTCACAATACTATCATCTTAGTTATTAATCAAGATAATAGAGTTAATGTACTATTTCTGTTATCTTGCTATCAATAAATTGATTGGTATTTTAGGTGTGCCTATGCAAAGAAAAATGCTTGTTACCAGTGCGTTGCCATACGCAAATGGCGCTATTCATCTCGGCCACTTAGTGGAATATATCCAAACAGATATATGGGTGCGCTTTCAAAAAATGCGTGGCCATGAATGCCACTATATCTGTGCAAATGATGCACATGGCACAGCGATTATGCTACGCGCTCAGTATGAAGAAATTACCCCGGAAAAGCTGATTGCTGATGCTAGCAGAGATCACCAGGCAGATTTTGCTGATTTCTTAATTAAGTTTGACAACTTCCACAGTACCCATAGTGCTGAAAATAACAAGTTGGTCAACCAAATCTATCTTGCCAACAAAAAAGCGGGGTATATCAAAAAGCGTACCATCAACCAGGCCTATGACACTGAAAAAAAGATATTTCTCCCTGACCGTTTTATTCGCGGAGAATGCCCAAAATGTAGTGCCGCAGATCAATATGGGGATAATTGTGAAGCCTGTGGCGCTACCTATAATCCAACTGACTTAAAAAACCCGACATCAGCAATATCCGGCACTGTTCCTATCACCAAAGAATCTGAACATTATTTTTTTAAGTTAGGCGAATTTACTGCGCTATTACAAGCCTGGACACAGGCAGGTCACTTGCAAGATGAAGTCGTCCATAAACTAAGTGAATGGCTGGAAAGCGGCTTGCGCGATTGGGATATTTCTCGTGATGCCCCCTACTTTGGGTTTACAATTCCAGGCACCAGCGACAAATATTTCTACGTTTGGCTTGATGCACCCATTGGTTACCTTGCCAGCTTTAAGCACTACTGTGATGATAACGGCATTGATTTTGATGCCTATATGCAACCAGACACGACTACTGAAATGATCCATTTTATCGGTAAAGATATTATCTATTTTCATGGATTATTCTGGCCAGCCTTGCTTAAAGGCGCTGGATTGCGTTTGCCGAGCACTATCTTTGCTCATGGGTTTTTAACCATAGATGGCAAAAAAATGTCTAAATCCCGTGGTACCTTTATCAAAGCGCGTACCTACCTTAACCACCTTAATCCAGAATATCTGCGCTATTACTATGCCGCCAAATTAGGATCAGGCATTGGCGATATTGACCTTAATCTGCGCGATTTTCAATACCGCGTTAATGCAGATTTGATTGGCAAAGTTATCAATATTGCCAGCCGATGTGCTGGCTATATCAACAAACAATGTGCTGGCATATTATCTGATACCTTAATTGATAAAAAGTTGTTTGCTATATTCATCAGTCAGGCTGATGTTATTGCCAACGAGATAGAAAAACGTGAATTTGGCCATGCTATGCGAGACATAATGGTACTAGCAGACAAAGCTAACCAATATATTGATGAAAAAAAACCCTGGCTGCTAGCAAAAAAAGTGGCTGGCAAGCAACAAGCTCAGGCTGTCTATAGTATGGGCATCAATCTATTTCGCGTGCTTATTGCCTATTTAAAGCCGGTGCTACCTGATACTGTTCAGCGAGCTGAACTATTCCTCAATATCGATCCGCTGACCTGGGACAATATCAACACACCTTTACTTGACCATCATATCAATCTATTTAAACCAATTATGACGCGTATTGAGGCTGACAAAATTGATGCTATCAGCCAACAGACAACATAAACCGATAATTATTATTTCAATTATTTTCTGGTAAGCAGCGAATTGCATAAGCCTTTTTAAGGTGTTTGTTATAAGGATACATAGCAAGCCCTGCTGTTATATAATCGCAACCCTTGCCATCTGGTCGTAGAAACACTGACGCTGAAATCAGATCTTCATATATTTTCATTCTCGGGTTGGTGATAATATAGTTGCGTGCCCACTTTTCAAATTTTTCTACTTCTTGACGATTATTTTGTTCAATATAGGCGTATAAATTGGTACGCATAGCAATACGTTCTGCTTCTGATTTTAGATAAAGATTATTAAGCGCATATTGCAAATAGGGCTGCTGCGCTTTTTCCTGTTCATATAGAAACCGATATAAATCCGTTTGCGCACGCGCTGTATTAAGCATAAAAACAGTTGTTGTGCTGCCAATCATCAGCGCAGCAATCCTTAGCAGCCATATTGCCGCAGGCGTTATCTTGATATTGATAATACTGGTTTGATGGCGCAATACCAAATAAACTAAAAATAGCCACAAAAACCAGTGAACAGCCGAATGATAAAAAGGCAGTTCAACCTGAGTATGCAAACTGATGGGCAGCAGCATTGCTAAATAAGCACCACCACGCTGCCAACCACAGCGCTTTAACGCCAGTATAATGCCAACAACTACAGCTAACAGGCCAATAACAGTCAATAGGCCACCTTCAATTGCCCAAAACAATATCTCATTATGCGGATGCAGAATTGGACTGTCCACAGGCAACCGCCCTTCTGGATATCGCCGAGCAAAATCAGCCATCTGCTCATTCCATGCTTTTAAAAATCCACCAACGCCATAACCATAAATCGGTTGCTTGGCAATTAATTCGAGGCCTATCATATAAATATCAACCCGCGATACTGGATACTCTTTAGGTGTTACTCCTGCTACCCTATCTCTTTGTACTGAGTTAGCCTTTTGTATTGCTTTTCTGTCAGACCAGGCAGACCAGCCAGCAACCACACTGACGCAACTTACGATAAATAATACGACAAGTAACTTCTTGTGATGGCACAACTGGTGGTGGCGACTCCACAATAAAATCGGCATACCCAGTGTTAATGATAGTAAACCAATTCTCGATCCTGATGCACTCACGATGTAAATGGCTAATGCAACCGATACAACAACAATCGCCTGGCTGATTTTATTACTGGAGCGAAACACTGGGCGACTGATAAGATAAAACGTAGCCATCAAGCCAGTCACTAAAAAACTTGCCTGTACATTGATCTGCTGGAAATTGCCGCTTGGTACGATATTAGAAATAGCTATTGTAATCTCATCAGAAATAGCTTGGGCGGTTTCTGTTGATGCCGTGCCCTGCTCCAAAACTAACTGACGGATAATATCTGCATCAGCAATTTGCAGTGCGCCTAACAATGCCTGACAAACCATTGACAGGGTAATAACATATAATGCCCTATCCAACTGCACCTGTCTGGCAGAAAACTGAAAGAGAGCAAACAAAAACATAAGCCCGCCCAGAATAAATAATAGGCGGAAAAACCAGATAACTGATAAGTCTATCTCTATCCACAATATATTAGTGATAACGATAAAAGGAAACAGAACAAAATAAATCCAGCCTTGGGGATAGAAAAAATAATGGCTCGTTGTTATCAGCAATAGCCCTGCTGCCAGCATCCAGCTTGCAACAATCCATGCTGAAATATTGTAAGTAAGATTAAGCCCTGATGTACCAATATTTACCTGGTTATAAAGAGGGGCAATCAATAGTAAAAGTAACAAACCCCAGCTAAATAAACGTTGTTTAAGATTGCTATCTGCTGCCACTGAAATTTATCTCTTTTTAGTTATAATGAAAGGATATTTGCCACAACAGCAAAGTGCAAAGACTTATCGGCTATCTAAGATGGTAGCATATTTTAGCTACCAAAAAGTCAGCAGTAACTTATAATAAAGAAAATAAAAGCTAGGATATGGGTTTAATTCAAGCAGGTTTTAAGTCAAAAGCAACACAAATTCGCTCTTCATTGCTGCTGAAGGGAATGGTGCGGTGGAACAATGATGCAGGAAACATCACGACATCACCCACCTCAGGCATAATTACATGGGTGGCAAAATTGTCATGTTGTTTAGGGTAGCGATCACCATGGGTACTCACTTCAATACCACCTTCATCTACATGTTGTTTATCAGCAGGCATCGCCAGATATAAGGCCCCGCTTACCCAGCCTTCTTCATGAATATGCGAGGTTAAATGCCCGCCTTGCTTCATTTTTACAAACCAAGAACTGGCAATATCAGTACGCTTGGGAAAAGCATTGACAAATACGCATTGTTCATTTTTGAATGTTTGTCTATAACGTTCAATGGCCTCTTCAACCAATTTACCAAGCTGGCGAAACGAGGCTTCAGGACGTTTGAACAGATTGCCTGCAGATTGTATACCATTAACCAGACGACCCTGTGCTTTTTGTTCAATATCACAATTAGCAATATCATGCAATAACTGCCTTCTAAATGTATTATCACCTTTAAGCGCCTGTATTTGAGTATGAAATACGAATCGCATTGGATCAGGGCAGAAACGATAGTCATTTTCTACATTAAAATTTTCTGCATAATGGCCAGCCAATGTTGCCAGTAAAGGTGAATTATGTGTGCGCTTGTTTGATTTACATACATCAAGCGCCTGCTTAAATTCAGTAAACCGCTTACTTTTATACAAACAATACAAGCTGCGTTCCTGCGAATCAGCAAACTGTGAGCGTTGAAAATGCGTGATAGCACCATTCAGATCACCGCTGTCATACAGATATACTGCCAAACTATAATTAGCGCTCGGCAAATCTGGATTCAGCGTCAATGCCTGTTTATAACATGCCACTGATTCATCATAACGCCCTTGATCGCGCAATATCTCACCAAGATTACTATGTACTTCAGCATAATTGGGCACTAATTCCAGAGCTTGATTATAACTGTTAATCGCATCGCCTAATTGACCGCTATTTTTGAGCGCAGTCCCCATGTTAAAATAGACTTTGGCATCCTGTTGAATATGTAATGCCCGCTGGTAGGCATCTATTGCCTCAGCCAAATTACCCTGTTGCTGTAATACTACCCCAATATTAACCCATGCCTGAAAAAACCCCGGTTCAAGGTCTATTGCTTTTTTGTAGCTTATTTTTGCCTTATCAAATTGACCTTGTGATTGCAGGGCTACTGCCAAGTTATAATGTGCATCCACTAATGAGGGGTTTAAGCTCACTGCTTTTTTATAACTGTTGATTGCTTCATCAGTACATTTTAAGTTAGTTAACAAAATGCCAACATTAGCATGTAATTCTGCCACGCTGCCATCAATAGCCAATGCTTTGCGAAACGCAATCAGCGCATCTTTAAACTTATCCTGCGCAGCGAGCGCATTACCATAGAGACTAAGCAGCGAAAATGAATCGGGAAATTGCACCAGCAGTTTTTTGGCAGTAGTTTCTGCCTGCGGCAGCCTACCGCAATTAAGCGCCGTTAATACAGGCTGGATCTGTGCCTGTGTTGGCTGTCGGATAACACATGAACCTTTCATTGGCTACTCTGTAACTACCATAGGGTATCACTATACTAAAATTATGGTTTTTATGCACCGTCAGTTAATGCTAGTATAGCATTATGTATTTTAAATCCTGTCTACCGCTATGGCGTTACCTTTGTCTTTGCTGCAATTTGATAATCACTTTATCAGCGCCTTGCCCGCTGATCCGATAACAGACAATAACTGTAGACAGGTCGCTGCATCCTGTTATTCGTATGTCAAACCCGACACTGTTTTAGCGCCACAATTACTATGCTACGCCAAAGAAGTTGCCAAGTTAATCGGCCTATCTCACGCTGACTGTCAATCAGACTTATTTACCCAAGTCTTTGCCGGCAATGTGCTTGTAAGCGGTATGCAGCCTTACGCCCAATGTTATGGCGGTCATCAGTTTGGCAACTGGGCTGGTCAGTTGGGTGATGGTCGCGCCATAAACCTTGGAGATGTTGTGACTGCTGAAGACCAGCATTATACCTTACAACTAAAGGGTGCTGGCAAAACACCGTATTCTCGCCATGCAGATGGGCTGGCAGTATTACGGTCATCAGTGCGTGAATTTTTGTGCAGTGAAGCAATGTTCCATCTTGGCATACCCACGACCCGTGCCCTCAGTGTCATTACCACTGGTCAAAAGGTTGTGCGCGATATGTTCTATAATGGCTATCCACAGGATGAGCCAGGCGCAATTACCTGCCGCGCTTCCCCCTCCTTCTTACGTTTTGGTAGCTATGAAATTCATGCTGCCCGTGATGATATTGACACATTAAAATCACTGGTTGACTACACAATCAAACAACACTTTCCCCATCTTAGTGAGCTGGGCTTATCTGTTGATGTGTATCTGCGCTGGTTTGAAGAGGTGTGCGATACCACTGCAGCACTTATTGTTGAATGGATGCGCGTTGGGTTTGTCCATGGCGTGATGAATACTGACAATATGTCTGTTTTAGGGCTAACGATTGATTACGGCCCCTACGGCTGGTTGGAAAGCTATGATCCAGACTGGACACCAAACACTACTGATAGTAACGGCAGGCGTTATTGTTTTGGTAATCAGCCGCAAATCGCCCAGTGGAACTTATTACAGCTTGCCAATGCACTCTATCCTCTGATAGGTCAAGCTGAACCATTGTGCGCCATCATTGATAGCTATGCCGAGCGTTACCGCCAAAAATCGCAGGTGATGTGCAGCAAAAAACTTGGGCTGGCTACTTACCGCAAAGAAGATAATATACTACATAATAATCTACATGAAATATTACAAATAACTGAAACAGATATGACCATTTTTTATCGTAAACTAGCCGATATTGATAACACTAATAGTAAGCAAACTGATACTGAGTTGTTGGCACCTTTAATGGATGCCTACTATTCACCTGATACACTGACCGCCGATGATAAAATACGCATCAGTAGCTGGTTGCGGCAATATCAGCAACGCCTTCAGGCAGAAGGTGTCTCTGATTATATAAGGCGGCAGCGCATGAATATAGTTAACCCAAAATATGTGTTGCGCAATTATATGGTGCAACTGGCCATTGATAAGGCCGAACAAGGTGACCCAAGCTTAATTAATGATCTGTTAGAATTAGCCCGCCATCCCTATGACGAACAGCCGGATAAGATACAGTTTTTTGCTAGACGGCCTAATTGGGCACGCCATCGTGCCGGCTGTTCCATGCTGTCTTGCAGCTCATAAGTGTATGTAATATATCGCTTGATATAATATGCTAAAGCATTGTCTATACCTATTTATTGCCTTGTTTAGCTATGGAGAAGCAAGCTATAGCAATCAGTATTTACATATACAGACCATTGCTTCTAATTTGGGTGTACCGTGGGGTATGGCACTGATGCCCGATGGTTCAATGCTGATAACTGAACGCGAAGGCAGATTATCACGATTAAACTTAAAAACAGGCAAAATCACTACAATTAGTGGTTTGCCGCCAGTTAAAACAGGTGGGCAAGGTGGCTTGTTTGATGTAAAGTTACCACCCGATTACTCTAAGCATAACTGGATTTACTTTAGTTATAGCAAAGCTGTAAACAATCAGGGAACAACAGCGCTAGCACGGGCAAAATTACGCGGCAATGTGCTGATTAACTGGCAGGATATTTTTATTGCTCATGCCAGAAGCAAAAAAGCAGTTCATTATGGCGGCCGCATTACCTTTGATAATAAGCAGCATATTTTTTTATCTATTGGTGACCGCGGCATCAGAAAACATGCCCAGAACTTAAGTAATCATGCCGGCAGTATTGTTCGCCTTAAATTTGATGGTAGCGCAGCGTCTGACAATCCTTTTATTAATCAGTCTGATGCCTTAAACGAAATATGGAGCTATGGTCACCGCAATATACAAGGTTTGTTTTTTAATACTGACAATAGACAGCTATGGGCAGTGGAGCACGGACCGCGTGGTGGTGATGAAATCAACTTAATCACTGCTGGCAGCAATTACGGTTGGCCAGCTATATCCTATGGTATGGAATATTGGGGCCCGTTTGCCGTTGGTGAGGATACTGAGCGGGCAGGTATGGAACAGCCTGTTAAGGCATACATACCGTCTATTGCACCCAGTAGTTTGATCCAATATAAAGGTACTTATTTTAACGGCTGGCAAACCAACCTCCTTGTCAGCGCGTTGTCATCACATCTTAATCAAATAGTACTAAATGATAATAATCAGGCAATAACTGAAAACAGATTACTGGCAAATATAAATGGCCGAATCCGCCATGTACTTGAAAGCACGGAAGGTTGGCTATATTTGTCAACAGATGATGGTCGTATCCTCAAAATAACTGCACGTTAATTACTAGCGCACGCAGAATTAAACATAACCTCTCCTCTCTGTCGGCTACTCTTGAGCCTCACTCATCTATCCACCTTTTATAGCAATCGTTGTAAATTGCAAGATAAATATTAACTCAACTAGAGTCATTAAGCAGCGGGAGCTAAACCAAAGTTAAGATTAACAGAGATTCTCAGCAATGCAGGTACTATCTGGATGGGGTGCCGTCCACTCAAGCTCATCGTTACTATCCCATGAACCAAGAGCTATATAGGTAATGCCATTCCCTGCATCGCCTTTGCTGGTTGCAGTGATTTTGATACCTACACCACTTATAGGTTGGACAAATATATCATCAACCCGATCAGAGGAAGCAGCATTGGCTTCTAAGACAAGGGTCCTCACGCCTTTATCACCAGATGTTCTGTGATCACTACATTCTATATATATACTCTTAAACCTAGCACACACGTCAATAGCTGTTCTAATAGGCACAGTTGCCAAAATAACCTCAGAAAAGGCAGCTCTTTCTGCATGTTGCTTATAAACAGGTAAGGCAAGCGCTGCTAATATACCAATAATTGCAATTACAATCATCATCTCAACTAGGGTAAAGCCATGTTGTTGCTTATTCTCCTCCAACTGTTTTTTTAAATTATGGTATGATGCCATTGCTTTAAGCCCCCTGTCGTGCCTTTATGCATCGTTAACAAGTGCCTCTATTAATGCAGGTACTGTTGCTATCACGCTCCCAATTGATTTGACCGTTACTATCCAATGTACCTTTAGCAATGTAGGTAATGCCATTACCCGCCGCTCCTTGGCTTGTTGCTGTAATTTTGGCTTCAGAAGCTGTTGATGCAACAGTAACGGAAGTAACCCGTTTAGAATTACTATTCACTGCACCAGTAATGGCAGACGTAACACCACTATCAGAAGCATTTTTGCATGAAGTCAGTGAACCCTGAGCCTGACCACAAATTTCAATGGCGGTTTTAACACCCACAGTCGCTAGAATCACCTCAGAAAAATTAGCCTTTTCTGCATACTGGCGATAAGCAGGTAGCGCGAGCGTTGCCAATATACCAACAATTGCAATCACAATCATCAGTTCAATTAATGTAAATCCATACTGATTATTTTTCATATTGAATAACCTTAAAATTCGTAAATAAATGCCCCACTTCTACAAAGCCGCTGTATTAGTCTAGCATAATCATTTTGATACGCAAGTTTTGCCCCACTTTTTTTAAAAGCTACAGCAGATCAAGCCCCGTTTGCAAATCAGCATATATGTCGTTTACTGATTCCAAGCCAACACACACTCGTAACAGGCTATCAGTAATACCTGATTCTGCCCGTTCAGCTTCAGTTAGACGGCTATGAGTTGTGGTTGCAGGATGGATAATAGTAGTCTTGGTGTCGCCCAGATTGGCAGTGATAGATAACCATTGGGTGGCATCAATCACTTTCCACGCATCTTGTTTACCACCTGTGACTTCAAAAGCAACAACCCCGCCAAAAGCAGACTGTTGACGACTTGCAAGTGTATGGTGTGAGTGGCTGGGCAGACCAGCATAAAATACCCGCCTAACCTGTGATTGTTCTGTCAGCCATTGGGCTAACGCTAATGCTGATTCAGAATGTGCCTTCATTCTTATAGGAAGCGTCTCTAAGCCGCTCAAGAATATCCAAGCATCAAATGCGCCCATTGTTGGGCCAGCAGTGCGCAAAAAGTCATACACTTTTTCACCCACTTTTTCACCATCGCCAACAACTGCCCCTCCTATACAACGACCGTGACCGTCAATATACTTGGTTGCTGAATGGATAACAATATCAGCACCCAGTAGCAATGGTTGTTGTAATGCTGGCGTACAAAAACAGTTATCCACGATCAACAGGCAATCATGCGCGCTCGCCAATGCTGATAACCACTTCAGATCAGCGATTTCATTGAGTGGATTGGAAGGTGTTTCTACAAATAACGCTTTGGTGTTTGGTTTTATCACCTGTTGCCAGCCATCAAGGTCAGTTAACGGCACATAATCTGTAGCCACGCCAAACTTTGCCAGATAGTTGTCAAACAAAGCGCGGGTAGTGCCAAAGATACTGCGTGATGACACAATATGATCACCTGCTGATAACAATGCCATAAAGGTAGCCAAAATCGCTGACATGCCTGACGAGGTAGCGATTGCTGACTCACCTCTCTCTAATGCTGCCAGCCGCGTCTCAAAAGCGCGTACTGTAGGATTGGTAAACCGCGAATAAACATTGCCTTTTTTATCACCACTAAAGCGCGCAGCTGCCTCTTTTGCATTTTCAAAAACATAGCTTGACGTTGCAAACACCGGAATGGAGTGTTCATTTTCAGCGGTGCGCTTGTGCCCAACACGAACAGCTCGGGTAGTAAACTCTTTATCTTTGAATGTATCAGTCATATAGGCAAAACTGCTGATTAACTGTCTTGTATCACTTTGCACAGCTTGGCTTTAGCAGCGACGTTAAGCGCTAATTCATCATCACAGACCGTCACTTTTAGATGACCGCCTTTACACAACTTGCCAAATAACAACTCATCGGCCAGCGGTCGCTTGATTTTTTGTTGCACTAGTCGTGCCATTGGCCGCGCACCCATTTGCATATCATAGCCATGTATCGCTAACCATTGACGAGCATCATCATTAACTTCTAACGTCACCTGTTTACCCTGTAAGGTTATTTCAAGCTCAAGCAACAACTTATCAGCTACCCGTAATACAGCATCAGTTGTCAGTGGAGCAAACTGGATAATGCCATCTAAGCGATTACGAAACTCTGGGGTAAATGATCGCTTAACCATCTCTAGACCATCGCTTTGATGGTTTTGCTTGGTAAAGCCCATTGATGCGCGGTCAGCTTCCTGCGCACCAGCATTGCTGGTCATCACTAATACAATATGACGAAAATCTGCCTGTCGTCCGTTATTATCAGTTAATGTACCGTGATCCATCACTTGTAGCAATAAATTAAACACATCAATATGCGCCTTTTCAATTTCATCTAGTAAGAGCACAGCATGAGGCTGTTTAGTTACAGCTTCAGTTAAAAGACCGCCTTGGTCATAACCCACATAGCCTGGCGGTGCACCAATCAAGCGCGACACAGTGTGGCTTTCCATATATTCAGACATATCAAAACGAATCAGCGCGACACCTAAATTGTAGGCAAGTTGACGCGTCACTTCTGTTTTACCAACACCAGTAGGTCCGGCAAATAAAAATGATGCAGTTGGTCTTTCCGGATGACCTAGCCCCGATCGCGCCATTTTAATCGCTGATGCCAATACTGAAATCGCCCCATCCTGACCAAAAATAACGTGCTTGAGGTTTTTTTCCAGGTTTTTAAGTTTGTCCTTATCGTTATTGTTGACTAGCCTAGCTGGAATACGAGCAATTTTAGACACTATCTTTTCTATATCTGTTACCCCAATTAATTTTTTGCGCTTTGACTTAGGTAAAATCCTTTGTGCTGCGCCTACTTCATCCAATATATCAATAGCCTTGTCAGGCAAAAAACGATCATTAATATGACGATCAGCCAGTGCGACTGCCTGCTCTAATGATGCGCTGGAATAACGAACATTATGATAAGCCTCAAGATCAGGTTTTAAGCCTTTTAAAATTTGAATTGCATCGTATGTTGATGGTTCTGCTACATCAATTTTTTGAAAACGACGTGCCAGTGCACGGTCATGCACAAAAATACCCCGATACTCCTGATAGGTTGTTGATCCTATACACTTTATCTCGCTACCTGCCAGCATTGGTTTTAATAAATTAGCGGCATCCATCGCATTATTGCCAGCCGATCCTGCACCAATCAAGGTATGAATTTCGTCAATAAACAAAATAGCGCCTGGCTGTTTCTTTACTTCTTTTAATAGGCCTTTTAAACGTTTTTCAAAGTCACCTCGATACTTAGTACCGGCTATTAAAGCGCCCATATCCAGTGCATAAATCACTGACACTTTCAGTATGTCTGGTACTTTATTAAATACGATTCGACTTGCCAGCCCTTCAGCAAGGGCAGTTTTGCCAACACCTGCTTCTCCAACAAATAAAGGATTATTTTTGCGGCGACGGCAAAGCACCTGCAAGGTACGCTCAATTTCATCAGCACGACCAATGAGCGGATCAAGTTTTCCCTCCATCGCCAGCGTATTGAGGTTGACTACATACAAAGACAGCAAATTTTTGCTGTCTGCTGTCTTATTATCAGTATCATCTTTATTGTCTAAAGCTATGTCATCGCTATTGTCTTGACTGATTGCGTTGACAATATCAAGGCGACTCACATCCTGCTTGCGCAATAAATATACCGATTGTGAATGTTGTTCGGACAGGATTGATACCAGAACATTAGCGCCCGTCACCTCATTGTTGCCTGATGATTGAACATGCATGACTGCCCGTTGTAACACACGCTGAAAGGCTAAGGTTGACTGGGTTTCACGGTCACTATTGTCTGGCAATGTCGGTAAATTATTAACCAAAAAATTGCTTAAATCCTGTTTTAGTCTGGTTATATTAACGTCGCAGTTTGTCAACAGAGTTAATGCCTGGCTGTTTTCCAGTAATGCCAGCAACAAATGCTCTACTGTTAAAAATTCGTGCGCATGGCTACGCGCATAACTAAACGCCTGACTTAATGTTTGTTCCAGCTCTTTACTTAACATTAATTTTGCCTCTCAACCAAAACTAGTTTTACAGCTAACGCGTTATTCTGCTGCCATAGTGCATTGCAAAGGATGCCCATGTTGCTGAGCATAACTATTGACCTGCTCTACTTTTGCTTCGGCGATTTCAAAGGTAAAAATACCGCAGAGCGCCTGCCCTTCAGTATGAATTTTCATCATGGTGCGGGTGGCAGCTTCACGTTCCATATTGAAAAGCTCTTCCAGCACCTCAATAACAAAATTCATAGGAGTATAATCATCATTTAGCATTAACACCTGATACTTGGGTGGTTGCTGTAGATCAGATTTTGATCGGGTAACCGCTATATCAGTATCTGCATAATCATCATTAGCCATTATCTTTATTCACCTGCCTGCTCAATCATAGGTTGCAGTTGATTATTGTGATACATTTGTTCGACAATATCGCACCCGCCAACAAACTCACCATTTATATAAAGCTGTGGAAATGTTGGCCAATCAGCATAACGATGTAGATTAGCACGGATATCAGGCTCTACTAGTACATTGATGGAAGCAAATTCAGCGCTGCAGTCAGCTAATACCTGACAAACCCGCGCAGAAAAGCCACATTGAGGAAACTCAGGTGACCCTTTCATAAACAACATAATCGGATTTGATTCTATCGCTTGTTTAATACGTTCCATTACATCCATCTTATCACCTCGCTATAGAAATATGAACAATCTTTAACACTAATAGTGTACCCAAATTTCAAATCTGTAAAAGACCCAATAGTCCATCTAGCCCACAATAATTAATCGCTGTCATGGCCTTAAGCTGAACTTTTGGCCTAGCATGATAAGCTACACTAAAACCAGCCTCTTTCATCATCAGTAAATCATTGGCACCATCCCCTATCGCTAATGCTTGCATAGGTGAAATACCTAATTCTGAACAACATGCCAATAAAAAATCGGCTTTTGCCTGAGCATCGCGAATATTACCTGTTATTCTGCCAGTTAAACAGCCCGCGGATTTTTCCAGCACATTAGCCATTGCATAATCCAGTCTTAAACGCTGCTTAAGCCGCTCGGTAAAAAAAGTAAGGCCGCCAGAAACTAGTGCTATTTTAATCTTTCGTTGTTGCAAACAGGCTAACATTAATTCGGCACCAGGATTTAACCGCAAACGACGATCATAAACCTGCTGCAACACATTAACATCTACTCCCTTTAACAAAGCCAACCGTTTGCGCAGTGACTTAGCAAAATCAATGTCCCCACACATCGCCGCATCAGTAATAGCAGCCACCTGTGATTTAACACCAATAAAGTCGGCAATTTCATCAATGCATTCAATGTTAATCAATGTTGAGTCCATATCAGTGACGACTAACTTAATTGCACACACATCAGACATTAATGGCAATGGGTTAATATCAAAAGCAGCATCACTGCGCAACGCTTGCAGCCTATCATCATCCAGCGGATAAGATAATAAAATAGTGCTGTATTGTGACGACTCAATTAGCTCTCCGGCCAACTCATCAGCAATTTTTTTTGCCGTTACTGCTTTTAATGCTGGACCCTGTAAAACTAGCTTCATGTCATTTTACTTTTTACCACTTATGATAGCTGTTGTGATTGAGTCAATAGCTCTATTAGCGGTTCGCTATCACCTGCTAAAAATTATCTAAAGTCTTAGCTGCTTGCTCTTTTGAGACACCAGTGGTTGAAGATTTGTTTGGCGCTGTGCGATAACGCGCTGCACTTGCACTGATTTCAGCTTTAGCAGCATCCATGTGCGCCCAGCCTTCAATGTTGACCCACTTATTTTTTTCTAAATCCTTATAATGCGCAAAGAAATGCGCTATTTTTTCTAAGGTTGATGACGGAATATCGTCAATATCAACGATATCGTCATACATCACATCACGCGGAACAGCGACTATTTTAGCATCTCCACCTGATTCATCTGTCATGTTCAGCATACCAACCGGACGACAGCGAACAACAGCACCACTCATAATCGCACAGGGGCTTATCACCAGCACATCTACAGGATCACCATCGTCAGATAAAGTACAGGGTATGTAACCATAATTGCAAGGGTAAAACATCGCTGTATTGATAAAACGGTCAACAAGTAACACGCCGGTTTCCTTGTCAACCTCATACTTTACCGGATCAGACTGGACAGGAATTTCAATAACAACATTAATATCATCAGGCAGACTATTGCCTGAGCTTATGCGATCAAAGTTCATGCGGGCACTCCTTGAAGAATAAAAGTATCATTATATAAAAAATGCTGGTGATAGTTATTATTGATAAATCAGATAAACTGATCCTGTCATCAGCACCAGTGAAAATAATCGCCTTAACAGGGTCAGCGGAAGACGATTAATCAACTTGGCGCCAATAACAGCAAAGATAATACTGCTGCTAGCAATGCTTAAAACTGCCTGCCAATGAATAAATCCACTTTGCCATCGTGATACATTATCAGCATCATAAAACAGCAAAAAGCTAACGCCAGCAGCCACTGATATTGGAAAACCGCAGACAGCTGACGTGCCAATTGCGCGAGTCATTGATTGACCCATCATCAGTAAATAAGGCACCGTTAATGTACCACCACCAATGCCTACTAGCGCAGACATGCTACCAATCGCATTACCAACAGCAAATAACATCCCCCTGCCTGATACACATTGATAGCTTACACGCGGCAGGATAGGCCACCACATACGTATCGCAACCAGCAACATATAGCTGGCAAAAAGTAACTTTAATACCTGACCTGCCAATATAGTAACGCTATAAGCACCAATAAACCCCCCAGTGATAAGTCCTGGCGTGAGACGCCTCACAACCGGCCAATTGACATTATGCTGCTGCTGATGTGCACAGGTGGAAACAAGTGATGTTAAAGCAATCACCATCAGTGAAGTGGCAATGGCACTGTGCATTAACTGCACATCAGCCAAGCCCTGCCAACCAAATACCAGTAATAAACTCGGCACAATCACTAAACCGCCACCCAACCCTAAAATACCCGATAGCAAGCCAGCAATTAAACCTATGGCAATAAAAAGACCCCACTCAATTAGCATAATAATGAACAACTCAATATAATTTATTATACTCGCAATGATATCTTTTACTTTAATTAAGGCGAAGCAATCTGTGACTTTTAAAAAGCCTAGCACAAGATTATTGTCGCTATTATCTATGCTGATAACAATTTGGACATATATTGCACCATCAGTAGATGAATTGCGTAAGCAAGCTGAACAAAGCGATGCTATTGCGCAGACTAAGCCAAGCGTTATGTACGTTTTGGCATAAGCATCCCGAAAGATGATATATTACTGCTTATATGTGGGCTAACCTTTGCTGCTGCTAATCATATACGATGAGGCTACTAAAAGCAAAAGATATGCTTGCTGGCAGGATGAGTCGCAATGCAATAAAACAAGCACAAGCAAGATCAAATCAGTGTTTGGCGAGTTATTACGAACATTGTAATATATTGTAAAGATGTTGCCGCTATTTTTTTACTTTATGGTTATTATTACTATTACAGCAAAACCTGTTGTTATATTTTTAAGCATTTTGCTAAACACTATTTCAACATTGACAATAATTAACGTAGAATTATATTTTTGCACGAAAAGTAGTTATGTTTGATTTGCGTTACAGCTGTATTTTTTTACTGTTATCCAGTGGGATAAATAATGTATCTGCTGATGTTTATAAGTGGCTGGATGATGATGGAAACGTACATTACTCGCAAAAGTCGCCGCCAGGCGTTAAAGCAGATGCAATTAAATCACCGCAAGCTGTTGACCCTACTGAAACGCAAAAGCGGGTTGATATACTGATCAAAGAGCAAAAGATAGCAACCAAAGAAAAGCACTTAACCGATAAAGAACGCAAGATAGCCGCTGAAAAGCGCAAAAAGCAGCGAGAAAACTGCAGTAAAGCACGGCATAATCTCAAATTATATGAAGACAACCCCCATGCTCGTGTACTTGATGATGAGGATGAGGCGACCTATATTACTGAAGAAAAACGCCAGGAAAATATAAGTAAGCTAAAAAAATATATTAATGATCATTGTCATAAGGAGTAATTAACGATGCCATATCTTAATATCACCACCAGCCAAACTATTGCTGATGAAGACGCACTGTTACAGGCAGTAAGTCAAACGGTCAGCCAGGCTACTGGCAAACCAGAAGTGTATGTGATGGTTGCCATTGAAGGCAAACAAGCAATGTCAATGAGTGGCAGTCATGAGCCTGCTGCCTTTCTTGATTATCGGGCGCTAGGCTTGCCTTCTGACCATACTGCTTTTTGTGATGCTCTATGCCAGTTAATTGTTGATCAGCTTGACATTGCTGCTGATCGCATTTATATCAATATGACTGATTGTGAGCGCCAGAACTGGGGATGGAATCACCGAACCTTTTAATTAAAGCTTTAAGTCATATTTACCATTAATACCTGTCAGATAATTAAATCTTAGCTTATGCGTGCCTCGCAGCTATTGATTGCCACATTAAAAGAAGCGCCGGCTGGTGCAAAACTTATCAGCCACCAATTAATGTTACGTGCTGGTCTCATTCGTAAGTTAGCGTCAGGCCTTTATATTTGGTTACCTACAGGCTTGAAAGTGCTGCGCAAAGTTGAGGCTATTATTCGTGAAGAAATGAATAATGCAGGTGCTCAGGAACTATTAATGCCATCTGTTCAGCCGGCAGAATTATGGCAGGAAAGTGAGCGTTGGGATAAATATGGGCCTGAGTTATTACGTATCACTGACCGCCACCAACGCCAATTTTGTTATGGGCCCACACACGAAGAAGTGATCACTGATTTAGTACGTAATGAAATTCGCAGCTACAAACAACTGCCTGTCACTTTTTATCAAATTCAGACAAAGTTTCGCGATGAAATCCGTCCGCGCTTTGGAGTGATGCGTGCCCGTGAATTTATTATGAAAGATGCATACTCGTTTCATATTGACAGAGCATCATTACAGCAGTCTTATGATGCAATGTTTGCTGTTTATCAGCGTATTTTTAATCGTATCGGTTTGGATTTTCGTGCAGTTCAGGCAGATACTGGCAACATTGGCGGCAAAAAATCACATGAATTTCATGTATTGGCAAGCTCTGGAGAAGATACTATTGCCTTTAGTGATAATAGCGATTATGCAGCCAATATTGAGCTTGCTGAGGCATTATATCCTATTGGTAGTCGCCCTTCTCCTAGCAAAGAAATAGCCATTGTTGATACAAAAGGATATAACACTATTGATGAGATCAGCTGTTTTTTAGCTGTCTCACCTAGCCAATGCGTCAAAACATTACTGGTTGAAGGTAGCAAAAAAGATACTATAATTGCGCTAGTATTGCGTGGCGATCATCATATTAATATAAGCAAAGCAGAAAAGCACCCCGCCATCTCTACACCCTTTAATTTGATTAATAAAGCACAGGTAAAGGCGATATGCACTGCTGATATTGGCTCTATTGGCCCAGTAGGTTTAACTATACCAGTAATAGCTGATCGGGCAGCCGGTCATATCGCTGATTTTATCTGTGGTGCCAATCAGGATGGCAAACACTTAACGGGCGTTAACTGGGGACGCGATCTGGCCGAACCGGAAATAGCTGATTTGCGTAATATAGTTGCTGGCGATCCAAGTCCGGATGGTAGCGGCAAGGTAACGATTGCTAAAGGCATTGAAGTGGGTCACATTTTTCAACTTGGTGACAGTTACAGCAACAATCTGAATGCTACTATAGTTAACGAAGTGGGAAAATCATCTACTCTCGCCATGGGCTGCTATGGTATTGGCGTATCACGGATTGTCGCAGCGACTATTGAACAAAATCATGATGAACATGGTATTATCTGGCCTGTTTCCATCGCACCATTTCAAGTATCCTTATTAGGAATTAATTATTATAAATCAGTACGATTACGAGATTTTGTTAATACAATATATGAACAATTATCTGGTGCTGGTGTTGATGTCTTGCTCGATGATCGCAAGTTACGGCCTGGTGTTGCGTTTGCTGATCTGGCATTAATTGGTATTCCACATCAGCTTGTCCTCGGTGAACGTGACTTAGATAAGGGGGTCATTGAGTACAAATGCCGTGCTGACGGTAGCAAGGATACGCTTCCACTTGCCAACATAGTTGAAGAGTTAACGCAACGATTTGCTTAACTGAAGGCTGGATGTTGCCAATAACATGACCATTATAAAAGAATGTGACTTGATAGACAGTATTGCTGATGCCTTGCAATTTATAACCTGTTACCATCCGAAAGATTTCGTGCAAGCAATGACCAGTGCCTACGAAAAAGAATGCTCACCAGCTGCTAAAGATGCAATTGCCCAGATTCTGATTAATTCACGCATGTGTGCTGAAAACAAACGACCCATCTGTCAGGACACAGGTATTGTTAATGTCTTTATTGAGGTGGGTATGGATATAGAGTGGCAAACAACGCAAAGCCTTAATGATATGGTTAACAAAGGCGTGCATCTTGCTTACACTAACCCTGATAATATACTGCGATCATCAGTAGTGCGCGATCCAGCCGGGTTACGCACTAACACGCAAGATAATACCCCCGCTGTTATCCATACCGAGGTTGTCGCTGGTGATAAAGTCAGCGTCCATATTGCTGCTAAAGGTGGCGGTAGTGAAAATAAAGCACGCTTTGCTATTTTGAATCCAAGTGACAGTATTGTCGATTGGGTTATAGAAACATTGCCTAAAATGGGTGCCGGCTGGTGTCCGCCTGGTGTGATTGGTATTGGCATTGGTGGTACAGCGGAAAAGACCATGTTAATGGCTAAACAGGCTTTACTAGCACCAATAGATATACAGGAGTTAATTGCACGTGGCGCCATTTCTACCAGCGAAAAACTGCGCATTGAACTATACCAGAAAATAAATCAACTGGGCATAGGTGCACAAGGGTTGGGCGGGTTGACTACTGTACTTGATGTTAAAATTAATGACTACCCTACTCATGCCAGCTCATTACCCATAGCAGTGATTCCAAATTGTGCCGCTGCGCGCCACATTCATTTTGTGCTTGATGGCACTGGTCCCGCTATATTTGCGCCGCCGTCACTTAGGGATTGGCCGCAGATTACCTGGCAAGCAGCCAAAGGCACACGTCATGTCAATTTGGACACAGTCAGCCGAAATGATATAACAACATGGCGACTGGGTGATACCTTGTTATTGAGCGGTCACCTATTGACAGGTCGTGATGCTGCCCATAAAAAAGTTGCTGATCTCATTGCCACTAATCAGCCTTTACCGCAAGGTCTGGATTTTGCTAATCGCTTTATCTACTATGTTGGCCCTGTTGATCCGACAGAGAATGAAATTGTTGGCCCTGCAGGCCCAACTACCGCAACCCGTATGGATAAATTTACTGATATGATGCTAACGACAGGATTGTTAGGCATGATTGGCAAAGCAGAACGTGGCGGCATTGCCGCTGCCACTATCAGAAAATATCGCTCAGTGTCACTGATTGCAGTTGGCGGTGCAGCTTATCTACTCTCTAAAGCAGTTAAATCGTCACGCATTATCGCTTTTAAAGAAATGGGCATGGAAGCGATACGCGAATTCTATGTTGAAAACATGCCAGTAACGGTTGCAGTTGATAGCCAAGGGAACTCCATCCACCAATCAGGACCTAAGTACTGGAAACAGAAAATAAAAGATGTTCCAGTGTATATATACAATAGATAAATGATGCTTATTAAGGTTATTTTAATGAGTATATTGTCTGTCACCACAGCACAGGCAGATATAGTGACTACCACCAAAAAAGAAGATGGTAGCGTTGAATTTATTAATGTAAAAAAAGCAGCTGGTACCTTATTAACTGATGATAAGCAGTTAGCTGACCGAGTTATTTATCAATCGAGCCCTGGTAATGTTGTCACCTTTTCAGATAAAAGACCGATTGAAAACTATGCAATATTGAGGTTTGATTGTTACGCCTGTGATCCTTTGTCTACTGTCAACTGGCAAGGCATTGAACTAAATATAACATCTTATCGACAGTTTATCAGACATTCATCCGCCAAATATAGTGTTGATGCCGCATTGGTTCGTGCGATAATACATGCTGAATCATCATTTAACTCAGCAGCAATCTCTCGAGTTGGCGCACAAGGCTTAATGCAGCTTATGCCAGCAACTGCCAACGAACTGGCCGTTTATAACGTATTTGATGCACAGCAAAATATTGAAGGCGGGGTAAAGTATCTTGCCAAATTACTTAAAACCTTTAATGGCAATATCAAACTCGCTACTGCCGCCTATAACGCTGGTCCCAATGCCGTCAAAAAATATAAAGGCATTCCGCCCTATAAAGAAACACAAGCTTATGTTGAACGTGTTGGTGTCCTTCATCGTCGTTATAAGTTAGCGCTCAGACATTAGTAACCAAACCCAAACCGTAAGACAACACATGAATTGCGACATCCGAGATAAAGCGGGATTTAGCGGGATAAATCCAACAATAACAAAGGTTTAGCAAGTGCGCTGAGGGGGTCGGTTAATTGTTTTTAGAATGGCGACTTTTTTAAGTATCTTCAATTTAGCTAAAAATAGACACATGGTTGGCGACAATTAAAACAACGTTTAAACAGTGTTTAAAGAATATTTAAATTGTATTTTTAAGTGCCTTAAATCCAACTGTGCGCCTGCCAAACTATTGCGCCTAATATCTCAAAATCAGTAGGCGGATTGTCTTTGTTAATAATAATATCAGGGTAGGACTTATTAACTGAAATCATTGTTAAGTTGCCCGCTCCATCTCTCTGGCACAATTTAATGTATAGTTCATTTTCTAGTCTGAAAGCTAGCGGTATCTTGTGTTGTGGGCTATTTTGAGCACGATCAATCATTACTATATCTTTATCTTCAAGTAATGGTTCCATATGAGTCGCCTTGCACTCTTACCAATACTAATTTATCTGGTTGCAGCCCTTTTTTATTTAGCCATTGGATGCTAAAAGTGCGATTATTTATCGTTAAGGGATGATCTTCTGGATATTGGCCTAAGCCTGGGGGAAATGACACGTCGAACTGCGATATAGCTGCTAACCCATCATTAATTATTGATCCGATTCTTTTTTCAGAAAAGGATCGCTCGATCTTTTTATCAAATTGTTGATCCACATCTTCATAATTTATTGATTTTAAATAATTTTTACCGTTAGATCCAAAGTTAATATCATTTTCAGAAAAAGATCGAATAGTTTTACCAGTTAATAGCCAGTCTGTCGATACACAAAGAGCATTTGATGTACGATTTATCTTGTATACTCTCGGCTCAGTGCCATTTTTTATGCTTTGCAAAGTCTGTGGCTTTACTTTAGCTGCCTTAGCTAGTCTGTTCCAAATCCCATTAAATTTAATTTTTACCTGATCATTTAGTCTTTCTAAAAATTTTATATCAACTTTATCGGTTATATCAGTTGACATTAGAAAAATTATCGTATGTTATAAATAATAGATACTTTCTCAATAAAGTAAAAAATATTTGCACCAACAGCTATTTATCGCTTTCGCTATGGGTAAAATACAAGGTAAGTCCAATGAAGGCAACGCTAGCTGCTAATGCTAACAATTCCAACGCATTTTCAAATGACATGTTGATGGCATGTTCAAAAAAATTGACGATTAAAATCATCAGAATCACCCTACCTAATCGTGCCTTTAAATCATCAAGATTGCGAATGACCAATACTGACTGTGTTTCTGATGATTTTGCCTGATCTATTTTACTGATAAATAACTCATACAAACCCAATGCAAATAGCAATAGTACCACTGCTAATAAGTAGCCATCTATTACCTCAACAACATGGGTAACAGTTGCTGATCTGAAATTTTCGCGCTCGTTGCCAGTCAAATCAGCGGATGCATATTCACCCAAATGCATCGCCAGATAAAAAACATCCACTGATGCAATGTAAAACATAAATAATGAAGTGACAAGGCCAGCAATAACGGCGATTAATACGACAAAGCGGCTGTTCCATAGCATGCCTTCAAATAGTTTTTCTATCATTATTACAGTTTGCTTGCTAGGTTAAGTTACTGCATGGGCGTTGAATGGCACTTATTGATAATATTATTGTCGTCATCAAGATAGACCAACTTTGGCTTGAAGTGAGTTAATTGCTGTTCATCCAATGAGATATAGGCGCAAATAATAATACGATCACCCGGCAATGCCTTGCGTGCCGCTGCGCCATTAACTGAAATAATACCTGAATCATCTTCGGCGCGGATGGCATAGGTAGTCAGCCGTCCGCCATTAGCAAGATTATAAATATGTATCTGCTCGTATTGATGTATACCCGCAACATCCATTAATGTACCATCTATTGCGCATGAACCCTCATAGTTTAATTCACAACGGGTCACACGTGCTTGATGTAGTTTTGCTTTTAATATAGTCAATTGCATCGCCAACTCCAGGTTAACCAGCGCCTTATTATCGCTTTTCAGATTAATTCAATCAAGATAACAGGCAATATTATCAATCAATCTAACCTTGCCTAAACGCGCTGCTGCCAAAATTCTGAGTGATTTTTCGCCTGGCATCGCCTGTGCTAAATTATCTTCACAGCAAATATCAACATACTCTGGGGCAAATCCTGACTTTGTTAACTCAAAAAGTGCTTTTTTCTGTACTAACATAAAGTCACGCTGCCGAGTAAGCTGCTGCTGTACTGCTAACAGCGTTTGGTATAGCCCTGCTGCTTTTTTGTATTGACTGGGTGTTAAATGCTGATTACGTGAGCTCATTGCTAAACCGTTTTTTTCACGCAACGTCGGCACACCAACAATATCAATGGTCAAATTGAGATCGTTGACCATACGCTTAATCAGTAATAACTGTTGATAGTCTTTTTCACCGAAAACAGCAATATCAGGACATACAATATTAAATAGTTTAGCAACCACCGTGGCAACACCATCAAAGTGACCTGGTCGTGCTCTGCCGCATAATTTATCATTCATACCCGGTACGCTAATTCTAGTGCACGCCATCACCCCTTGTGGATACATCAGCTTATCATCAGGGGTAAACACTAGGTCACATTCAGCTGATAATAGCTGCTGAATATCCGCATCTGCTGTACGAGGATAAGCTAATAAATCATGTTCATTATCAAACTGCAAAGGATTAACAAAAATACTTACCGCGACTCTATCAGCACGTTTTTTTGCTGCAGTAACGAGCGATAAATGGCCCTGATGCAGATTACCCATTGTTGGTACAAAAGCAACGGTTAGTTGTTGCCTGCGCCACGCTGTTATTTGTACTCGTGTTGGTGCTATCGTATTAAAAACATGCATTAATAATGTTGCCCGGCTGCCGGAAATTGACCAGACTTAACCTGGCTGACATACGCTGTCACTGCCGCTGAAATAGTGCTGGTATCATGCAAAAAATCATGATTAAATCGTGGACGTTTACCTGAGGTAATGCCCAGCATGTCATACAGCACTAATACCTGACCATCACATGCACTGCCAGCACCAATGCCAATAACGGGAATATCAAGCATTGCGGTAACCTGCTCACCTAATGTAGCAGGCACGCATTCCAGTACCAGCATATCGGCACCGGCCTGCTGCAACTCTCTGGCATCAACTACTAACTTTTCAGCAACAGAATCATCACGTGCCTGCACTTGATAATCACCAAGACGATGGATTGATTGTGGCAACAACCCCAAGTGAGCACATACAGGGATGCCTCGCCTAGTGAGCTGCATCACAGTATCAGCAACAACCTCACCACCTTCCAACTTAACCATTTGGGCACCGCCTTCGGCCATTAGCTGTGTTGCGCTGGCAATCGCCTGACCAGTACTGGTATAACTCATAAACGGCATATCAGCAATAATAAAGGCCCTGTTACTACCACGCACTACATTTTTGGTATGGTATGTCATATCATTAATGCTAACAGGCACCGTGCTCTCGTGCCCTTGCACAACCATGCCCAGAGAATCGCCAACCAAAATGACATCAATGTCCGCTTGATCCAAAAGGCGACTAAAGCTGGCATCATAAGCGGTCAGCATCGCAATTTTATCCTGTCTGGTTTTCATGTTACGCAGGTGAGTTAAATTTAAGCGGCTCATTTTTTATGTTCCCTGGCATATGAAAGGTTATAGTATCGCCTGCCGTTAGATATGGTACTTATCTCGTTAACCAAATTGCCATAATCCTGCTCACTGTTGATTAAATCAATTTGCGCTGCGTTGACGATTAATAATGGTGCCTCATTATAATAATGAAAAAAACTGACATAGCTGTCTGACAGACTTTGTAAATAAGTATCTTCAATGCGCTGCTCATAACTTATCGCACGCTGGATAATCCTTGACCTCAATACTGATAATGGTGCCTGTAAATAAATGACTAAATCAGGTGTGCGATATTGCATAGTCAAATTATCATATACCAGATTATACAATGCTAGTTCATCATCATCTAAGGTTACCTGAACAAATATACGATCTTTTTCTACCATAAAATCAGCAATCTGCAAATGATTAAACATACCCATCCTGTTGTAACTGCTTACACAGCTTTATCCGTTGTATTAAAAAACTAAGCTGGGTTGGTAGCGCTGAAGGGTTAGGCTCAGGCTCTTCCAACACCGTTTTTGCTGAAAAATCTTCGACTAGCCGTTTAACCAAATGAGTTTTGCCAACACCGACTGGGCCTTGAACGGCAATGTATTTATAGGGTAGTAATATCATAATATTTTTCCTGCTAGCCGTTGCAAATCTTTTGCTGGACAGTGCTCAATTAATGATTTAACGCTGCCCATTCCAGGAATAACTAACTTTGGTGCTATTTCTGCTAAAGGATAAAGCACAAATGATCGCAATGGAATACCGTAATGCGGCACGCATAGCTTTTCATCATCAATCACATCACAACCATACAACAATAAATCCAAATCGAGGATACGTTCCCCCCAATGACGATTACAAGCTCGGCCTTGTTGCTTTTCAATAGCTTGTAGCTTGTCTAATAACGCATGCGCTGACAGTGATGTCCATATCTCAATAGCCGCATTAATATAATCTGGTTGATCCTGTGGCCCCATCGGCAGACTGCTATAAAGCGATGAGCAATTAATAACAGTCATATCTGCTAATGCTTCTAGGGCGCTAGCCGCTGACTTTATCTGTTTAACAGGGTTAGCTAGGTTACTACCAAGCCCGATAAATACACCATTCATTATTTACGTTTTACCAGCGGTTTTTTGTGTTGCCACAGCTTTTGCCTACTAGGCTACCAGAGGACGACGACTTTAAGTCATTTACCATGTTCTGCCGCTCCTTGTTGTCAGCAAACTGAAACCGCGTCCACCAATCAACTAGTTCATTAAGTGGATCGCCTGACTCATTACGCAATAGCAAAAAGTCATAAGCTGCCCTGAATTTTGGATGCACTAATATCTTGAATACTCGTTTGGCAAAACGGGTGTCCATCTGCGCTTGTAATAACCAGATATCCCGGGTTACCAACGTAAACCGTCTTGGCATCGCTATCCTTTTTGCCTGCTGCGCAATAATGTCACTGGCGGCTTGCTGTAACGCAGGTATAAGAGGAGTATTGCCTGCCCTATATATCTGCCAACGTTTTTTTACTGGTGCCCACAACAAGGCAGCAAGGACAAATGCTGGAGTTACTGACTTGTCTTCTGCTATGCGCTTATCAGTGTTTTGTAATGCCTTGATCAAGAGTGTGTGCGAATAATCATCCTGCTTGGTGTGCAATATATTGGCTGTCTGAGGAAACAGGTATGCGAACACGCCATAACGATTTAATAAAGCATGGATTACAGTAGCATTGCCACTTAAATACAGTTTCAAAGTTTCATCAAACAGACGTGCTGGTGGAATATCAGTGAGCAGGCACGCCAATTCAGGAATGGACTTTTCTGTCTTGTTTTCCATGCGCAGACCTAGTTTACCCATAAAGCGAATTGCACGTAATATACGGACAGGGTCTTCTCGATAACGTGTGTTGACATCACCAATAAGGCGAATTTTGCCGGATGTTAAATCAGCAATACCGCCCGTATGATCAATAATTGAAAAGTCACTGCCATCACAATAAAGTGCATTGATAGTAAAATCACGGCGCCAAGCATCCTGCTCTAATGTGCCAAAAACGTTATCACTCATAATGCGACCATAGTTATCAATATGCTTATCCGCCTCAGGAGGCCCTCTAAAGGTAGCGACCTCAATTATTTCACGACCATAATTTATATGTACCAATTTAAAGCGACGACCAATTAAACGACTACGGTGAAAAATGTGTTTAACCTTTTCTGGTGATGCATTAGTGACCACATCAAAATCTTTTGGCACACGACCAAGCAACAAATCCCGTACACACCCCCCGACTAAATAAGCATCATAGCCAGCATCTTTTAGTCTATGCAAAACATTTAATGCGGCAGTGCTGATATGTTCGCGAGGAAGGCTATGCTGAGCATAGGGAATAACAATTGATTTGCTCTGTCTATTAAACATCTCCTAAAGATACTTCGTATTAGCCAAGTACCAATTGAACAGGTTTGAATGATCTGCGGTGAATTGCTGTAGCCCCCATGATAAGCAAAGTTTGCCGGTGCTGTTTTGTTGGATAGCCTTTATGTTTTGCCAAACCATACCCAGGATAACGCCTGTCCATTGCTACCATTAACTCATCTCTAGCTACCTTTGCTAAAATCGCAGCAGCAGAGATGGCTGGATCGGACTGATCGCCTTTTATGACTGTCGTAACCCTGCATGCTAAATCGGGTGAGTTGTTGCCATCAACCATTATATGACAAGGTTGAATTGCCAGCGCCTCAGTCGCACGCTTCATTGCCAGCAACGTCGCCTGTAAGATATTGATTTGATCAATTTCTGCTACTTCTGCATGGCCCAGCGACCATGCCAAAGCGCGCGCCTTTATCATGCCCGCAAATCGCTCACGTTGGCATGCAGTCAACTTTTTTGAATCTCGTAAACCCTCAACAGGTTTTTTTGGATCAAGTATAACGGCGGCGGCCATCACCGGCCCTGCCAGTGATCCCCGCCCTGCCTCATCGATTCCAGCAATCCATTTTGCTGTCAATTAAACTGTCCCAACATAGCAACAACCTGTTTGGCAGCATTCTCTGCGCCACCGCTTGGCCCTAACGCAGTTAATACCTGCCTACGAACAGTATCAGCAATATAGCGGCTATCAGATCGCATTAATATTTGGGTAAGTTCGCGTGCTAATCGGGAAGCATTCACGTCACTTTGTAATAGCTCAGTCACTACATGCTGACCTGTAACAATATTACACAAGCCAACATAAGGAATGGTGACGAAGCGGCTCAAAATACCATACGTCAGTGGGTCAACACGATAGACAATAAAGTGAGGTACGCCTAGCAATGCAATCTCAAGGGTTACCGTACCTGATGCAGCAACAATAGCATCACACGCTGATATTAACGAATAAATATTACCATCAATAGCCTTAATAGATAACTGACTTTGCTGCAATATTGGTTGCAATATTTCATTACTAAGACCAGGGGCAATCGGTAATATGACACTGATATCATGGTGACGTTGGATACGATCTGCTGCTTGTATCATCACCGGTAATAATGTTTTAATTTCACTGTGACGACTGCCGGGAAAGAGTCCCACTACACGGCGAACAGGATCAAGCCCTATCTTTTTTTTTGCTTGTGCGTTACTAAGCGTTTCTTTCACAGTATCAACCAGCGGATGGCCAACGCAGCTTACTGGTACACCAATACGTTGATAAATGGGCACCTCAAAAGGAAATAATACCGCCATATAATCAACCACTTGTTTAATCTTGTTCACACGACCATAGCGCCATGCCCACACCTTGGGACTGATGTAATAAAGCACTGGAATACCTAATTTTTTAGCCTGTTTTGCCAGCCTTAAATTGAAGCCAGGGTAGTCAACTAGCACCAATAAATTTGGTGGATTTAATTTAAGATCAACAACCATATTATTGAATATGGCATTAATTTCGCGATAGCGTTTCACTACCTCAATCAACCCCATAACAGCCAGTGCAGAAAAATCAACACTAATCTCTGCACCAGCAGCGCGCATGTTATCGCCACCAATGCCATTAACGATAACATTAGGCGCAAGCTGTTTTAGTGCTGTAATCATTCTTGCAGCATGTGCCTCCCCTGAAGCTTCTCCAGTAACCACCACAATACGCTTATCGTCCAAATTTACTCACCACACATATAGCCCGCTAGCTCCATGCCAAAACCAGACAAGGCAGTTAGTTTAGCCGGTGTTCCCATCACCCGAATTTTTTTAACGCCTAAATCAGCCAATATCTGCGCACCAACACCAAATGTTCTTAAATCCCACCCTAACTTATTAGCTGGAAACGATTTTTTAATATCTTGCTGTTCATATTGCTCAATCTTAGTTATCAGGCGAGTATTTTGATCTGGCTCTCTGAGTACGACCAGCACGCCTCTGTCTGCCTGCTGGATTTTTTTCATTACTTTATCTAATGGCCATTGTGATAACTCACGGGCTGATCCAAATATGTCAGTTAACGGATCGGCTATATGTACACGTACCAGCGTTTCATCTTCGCTTGCAATATCACCTTTCACTATGGCCATATGCACCTGGCCATTAACAGAATCCTGAAAACCATATAACTTAAAATTACCATATTCTGTTGGCATATTGCATGTTGCCAGCCGCGATATCGTCATTTCATTACGCAGACGGTAACTGATAAGATCAGCAATAGTACCTATTTTTAATTTGTGTGTCTGGGCAAAATTTTCCAGATCGGTACGACGTGCCATACTGCCATCATCATTTAATACCTCAACAATAACTGCGGCTGGCTCTTTACCTGCCAACATTGCTAAATCACACCCTGCCTCAGTATGGCCTGCACGGGTTAGCACCCCGCCAGACGCTGCTTTGATTGGAAATACATGCCCTGGTTGCACAATATCTTCTGCACAAGCCTCTGCTTTAATGGCTGCCTTGATTGTCAACGCACGATCAGATGCAGAAATACCAGTAGTTACGCCATGTGCAGCTTCAATGGAAACGGTAAAATTAGTTGAGTGAACGGTCTGGTTTTCTGCCACCATAGCAGATAAGTGCAATTGCCGGCAGCGCTGCTCAGTCAATGTCAAACAAATTAATCCGCGACCAAAACGTGCCATAAAATTGATTGCATCGGGGGTGATGCACTCAGCAGCCATCATTAAATCGCCTTCATTTTCACGATCTTCGTCATCCATAATAATGACTATTTCGCCTTGTTCAAAAGCACTAATAATCTCAGCTGTACTATTTAATTTCATGTAATAAATCCATGCTTAGTTAATTTATATTCGTAATATCTGCTGTCTCTGGTTGTGGTAGCAGACGCTCCAAATAACGGGCAATCAGATCAACTTCTAGGTTAACTATGGTGCCAACACAATAATCACCGATTATTGTTTGCTGCATAGTATGCGGAATGATGTTAACCGCAAACGTATTATTAACCACAGTATTTATTGTCAAACTGACACCATCAACAGAAATTGATCCTTTTTCAGTAATATAGCGTGTCAATGCCATTGGCACCTCTATAGTAAATTGTACTGATCGTCCCGATTGTTGTCTTGCTTGAACCCTACCGACTCCGTCAACATGACCGCTGACAAAATGTCCTCCTAAACGATCGCTAACCGCTAATGCTTTTTCAATATTAACAGGCTTGCCCGGCCTTGCATCAGCTAAACTGGTTCGTTTGAGACTCTCACGCGATACATCAAAACAAAGTCTTGCTTTGCCCAATCGGATAACAGTCAGACAGGCGCCATTGATAGCAACACTATCACCTAAAGCTACATCAGCTAAATCTAGATCACGAGTGGCAATGTTTAATCTGATATCACCACCCTTAAATTGGGCTGATGTAATGCTACCAACAGCAGCAATAATACCGGTAAACATTGTTTATTTATCCTGTGTATATTGAGGGGTAGCAGTAATTCGCCAATCCTTTCCTACTGCACGTATATCAGTGATAATTAACTTAACATTATCGGTCATATTATACATTTGCGGTATATGAAACAATCCTTTTGCCTGGTCACCCATAAGCATTGGCGTCATATAAATAATCAACTCATCAATTAACTGTGCCCTTAATAAAGCGCCGTTTAATATTGATCCTGACTCTATTAGGACATTATTAACTTCACGCCTTGCTAGTTCAGTCATTAGCGCCAATAAATCAACGCGATTATCCAATATTGGCAACCTTAAACATCCAGCATGAATATTAATTGGCTTGTCAACTACTGTCGCTACCAAAATTGGTCCACCTACGCTCAATAATCTGGCATGTTTACTGAGCCTCAATTGACTATCAACTACAATCCTTAATGGTTGCCTGATTGCTTGATTGTCTGGATACCAATCACCTTTCGGCCTGACAGTTAAGGCAGGATCATCAGATATAATTGTACCTATGCCGGTTAAAATAGCTGAACTTTGGGCACGTATTTTTTGTACATCCTGCCTTGCTTCACCACCAGTAATCCATTGGCTTGCGCCTGAAGCAGCGGCTGTTCGCCCATCTAAACTCATCGCGATTTTACTGCTTACATACGGTCTTTTTAAGCATATCCGTTTAAAAAAGCCCTTATTAAGTGCCTGCGCTTCATCTTTTAAAATGCCTAACTGGGTAGTTATGCCTGCTTCTTTTAGTCTAGCAATACCCTGTCCTTGATTTGCAGGGTTAGGATCAGATGCGGCTATAAAAATACGCTTTATGCCAGATTTTATTAACGCATCAGTACATGGTGGCGTTCGCCCATAATGACTGCAAGGCTCTAAAGTGACATAACAGTCGCTGCCACAGGCATAGTCGCCCGCCATCCTGAGCGCATTGATCTCAGCATGATATTCGCCTGCTTTTTGGTGCCAACCTTCACCAACAACCGTGTTATCTTTGATAATAACACAACCCACACGCGGATTAGGATCGGCAGTATAAATGCCGCGCTCTGCTAACTGCAGGGCCCGTGCCATATAGCGTTCAGCGAATACCATCTTATATGATTGCTTATATATCGGCCTGGGCTTGCTGTTCCATCAGATCAATCTCTGCACGAAATTCGTTCACATCCTGAAAACTGCGATAAACAGAAGCAAACCGAACATACGCTACCTTGTCCAAGCCACGTAAAGCATCCATAACCCAGTGACCAACAAGGCTACTCTCAACTTCACGATCGCCAGTAGTAGTTAGTTTGCGTATAACGCCTTTAACAGCCGTATCTATCGCATCAATGTTGACAGGTCTTTTTTCTAATGCCTTTAAGAACCCTGCTCTTAATTTATCTTCTGAAAAAACAGCACGCGATTTATCGCGTTTAATCAGGATTGGTAGCGTCAACTCTGCTGTTTCATAGGTAGTAAAGCGTTCATTACAGCCTATACAGCTACGCCGCCGACGGATCGAATCACCATCAGTAGATAGCCTGGAATCAATCACCTTAGAATCATCAGTACCGCAAAATGGACAACGCATGCAAAAGCACCTTTAATACGCTATGAATACACTGGCAGTTGTCGACAAACTGCAGAAACTTTAGTAATTACAGTAGCTATAGTATCAGCATCACCGCGACTATCAATAATATCGCACATCCACTGGGCTAACTTTTCACACTCCTTTTCTTTAAAACCGCGGGTGGTTACTGCTGGCGTACCCACCCTGATGCCCGAAGTAACAAAAGGAGATTGCGGATCATCAGGTACTGAGTTTTTATTAACGGTAATATGGGCACTACCCAACCAGTTATCTACCTGCTTACCGGTTAAACCTTCAGCAATAAAGCTGACCAGAAATAAATGGTTATCAGTTCCTCTTGATACGACATCGTAGCCACGTGCCATAAATACCGATGCCATCGCTTGAGCATTCTTAATCACTTGCTGTTGATAGATACGAAATGCTGGCAGCATGGCTTCTTTAAATGCCACTGCCTTAGCGGCAATTACATGCATTAAGGGACCACCCTGGCTACCAGGAAACACCGCCGAATTTAATTTTTTTTCGATATCAGCATTAGCACTGGCTAAAATTAACCCCCCACGCGGTCCACGTAATGTTTTATGTGTGGTCGTGGTGATGACATCAGCAATACCCACGGGACTGGGATATTCACCAGCAGCAACCAATCCTGCCACATGCGCCATATCAACCAACAAATAAGCGCCTACCTCATTAGCAATAGCGCGAAAGCGTTGCCAATCAACAATACGAGAATAGGCAGAAAAACCGGCAATTACTACTTTTGGTTTATGTGTATTTGCTAAACGCTGGACCTCATCGTAATCAATTTCACCCGTTTTAGTGTTAAGCCCATAGAGCACTGAATTGTAAAGTTTGCCTGATGAGCTAACCTTGGCGCCATGAGTTAAATGACCGCCATGAGCCAAACTCATACCTAAAATAGTATCTCCTGACTGCAATAACGCTAAATAGACAGCAGCATTAGCCTGTGACCCTGAATGAGGCTGCACGTTAGCATAGCTGGCACCAAACAGTTCTTTAGCACGCCCTATCGCTAACTGCTCAACCTCATCAACATAGTCACAACCACCATAATAACGCTTGCCGGGGTAGCCTTCTGCATATTTATTGGTTAATGAAGAGCCTTGCGCCTCCATCACCCTTAGACTGGCATAATTTTCTGACGCAATCAGCTCAATATGATCTTCCTGACGCTTGTTTTCAGCATTAATCGCTGCTGATATTTCATCATCAAAATCAGCAATATTCATCGTTTTTGCATACACGGTTATCCTCGCTTGTATTGGCAATATAGCTTATTATTCTATACTAGTTAAGTTATATGCTGCTATAGGTACACTATTTATTAACTGGTATTTAATGTTCTACGATAACAGGCCAACCATGGTTTTATAATGGGGTTCATCCTTGATAGCATAAGCACTGGCAAAATATTGGCTGGATTTAAGAATCTTTCAGGGCTAGCATTTAATCACAACAACAAAAAGCTGAAATGAATAAAGCCAATATCACCCTACCCACTGTCTGGCATTATGAAATAAACGCAGCCAAGGGCCCTCTTCGCGCCAATCATCAGGATGCCAAGAATATTGCAGCGTGCGAATGGAACGTTCCGGATGAGGCATCATGATGGTTACCCGACCGTCAGTTGTTGTTAGACCAGTTATCCCTTGCACCGATCCATTTGGGTTAAATGGATATCGTTCAGTCGCCTGCCCCTTGTGATCGACATAATACATGGCAACTTGAGCGGCAGTGATAACGCCTGTTTTACCAAAATCAACACGTCCTTCGCCGTGAGCAACAGCAATCGGCATGACTGATCCCGCCATGCCTGTTAGCAAAATAGAAGGTGATTCAGTTACTGTAACTAAGGAAAGGCGTGCCTCAAATTGTGCTGATGTATTTGATTTAAATTGCGGCCAATCATTACTGCCCGGAATCAGTGTTTGTAATTGTGACAGCATCTGGCAGCCATTACATACACCTAGGGTAAAGGTATCTTCACGGGCAAAAAAATCAATAAACTGCGTTTTTGCTCGCTCATTATATAAAATCGTACTTGCCCAGCCACGCCCAGCGCCCAGCACATCACCATAAGAAAAACCACCACAAGCGACTAAGCCTTTAAAATTTGTAAGAAAACCCCGACCACTTATAATATCGCTCATGTGAACATCAACAGCAGTAAACCCTGCACGGTCAAATGCTGCTGCCATTTCAATCTGCCCATTGGTACCCTGCTCTCTTAAAATAGCTATTTTAGGGCGTACACCGCTAGCGATAAAAGGAGCTACAATGGGATCATTAATATCATACGTCAGGGCGGCATACAAACCAGCGTCCTGCTCATCCAGCAGAGTATCAAACTCTTGCACCGCACAATCAGCATTATCACGCAATGCCTGCATACGATAACTAGTTTCTGTCCACAACCTTTGTAATGTAATGCGAGGCATATCAAGCACTTTTTTACCATCAAT
Organism: Methylophagaceae bacterium; assembly: GCA_965199725.1. Classification (GTDB taxonomy): domain Bacteria; phylum Pseudomonadota; class Gammaproteobacteria; order Nitrosococcales; family Methylophagaceae. The sequence continues at coordinate 141,033 of OZ241321.1, read as the reverse complement.
ATTAACCATGATGCGCCCATCGTCTCGCACGCCGCCAATAATATGACTATATTCAGCTAAATGGTGTACCTTTAACAATGAAAGTGTAGTAGCCACATCAGCACGACGCACCTGAATCACTGCACCTAATTCTTCATTAAATAATAATGGCAATTCATCGCCCAGCTTGTTTAGACTTATATCCAAACCACAATGACCAGCAAAAGCCATTTCGCACAGAGTAACTATCAAGCCGCCATCACTACGATCATGGTAGGCTAATAATAAGCCAGCTTGTCTTAAGTTGTGGATAGCGGTAAAAAAATGTTTAAGTAATGCTGGATCGTCTACATCAGGCACATCACCACCCATCTGACTATAAACTTGCGCTAGCGCCGATGCCCCTAGGCGGTTGTGGCTATTACCCAGATCAATATAGATTAAATCGGTATCGCCAAGATCAGTACGTAATTGAGGAGTGTAAGTTTTGGTTACATCTTTTATCGGCGCAAATGCCGTTATAATAAGCGATAGCGGCGCTGTGACTAATTTATCAACGCCATTATCATGCCATCGGGTTTTCATTGACAGTGAATCTTTGCCAACAGGAATGGCAATTCCTAATTGCGGGCATAGTGTCATACTGATTGCTTCAACAGTATCGTATAAAACAGCATCATTACCGTCATCGCCGCAATCCGCCATCCAGTTGGCTGATAATTTAATATCATTTAGGCAGGCAACGGGTGCCGCAGCAATATTAGTAATTGCCTCAGCCACTGCCATACGACCAGATGCTGGTGCATTAATTAAAGCTAACGGCGCTCGTTCGCCTATTGCCATTGCTTCACCAGCAATACCGCAATAACTGGCTAAAGTTACTGCACAGTCTGCTACAGGCACTTGCCATGGTCCCACCATTTGATCGCGAGTAACCAAACCAGTCACACTGCGATCACTAATGGTAATTAAAAAACTTTTGCTTGCTACAGCAGGCAGTTTCAATACACGCTCCAGCGCATGTTTTGCAACAATACCAGTTAAGCTAAGATTATTAGTATTTTTCAGATGATTATGATGATTAACCTTACGTAGCATTTTAGGCGGCTTGCGAAATAGTAATGACATTTGTATATCAACTGGACTGTTGCTGTTATCAACATTACGGATTAATAGCCGTTGCTTTTTTGTAACCTCACCTACTATTGCCCATGGGCAACGTTCACGCTCACAGATGATCTGAAAGCGGTTAATATCACTAGGCTGGATACCAAGCACATAACGTTCCTGAGATTCATTACACCAAATTTCCATTGGCGACATGCTGGATTCGTCACTGGGTATTTGCGTAAGATAAAAATGACCACCACGATCACTATCATGAATCAATTCGGGAAAGGCATTAGATAAGCCGCCTGCACCAACATCGTGAATTGACATAATCGGGTTTGCGTCACCCATCGCTATACAGCGGTCAATCACCTCCTGACAACGACGCTGCATTTCAGGATTGCCGCGCTGTACTGAAGCAAAATCCAGCGATTCATCACTTTTGCCTGATGCCAGCGATGACGCTGCTCCACCACCAAGACCAATCAACATGGCAGGACCACCGAGTATAACTAGCTGCACACCAGGTGCTAGTTTATTTTTGCTGACATGCTGTGGCCTTATAGTGCCCATGCCCCCGGCCAGCATAATAGGTTTATGGTAGCCATGTACCTTAATACCATGCTTAGTTGCCATGGACACTTCATAAGTTCTGAAATAACCACATAAATTTGGTCGACCAAATTCATTATTAAAAGCAGCACTACCTAACGGGCCATCAAGCATAATATCTAGCGCTGATGCAATTCGATCTGGCTTACCATAATCTATCTCCCACGGCTGTCTAAACTCAGGAATGTTCAAATTAGATACTGAAAAACCAGTTAAACCAGCTTTAGGCCTAGATCCTCTGCCAGTAGCACCCTCATCACGGATTTCACCACCAACACCTGTTGCTGCACCAGGAAATGGGGCAATTGCTGTGGGATGGTTATGTGTTTCAACTTTCAACAGAATATGCTGGTGTTCCTGGTGATAATGATAGCGGTTATTGGCCATATCAATGTGAAAACGCTGACTGTCTGTACCCTGAATAACCGTTGAATTGTCACTGTATGCGGTTATCACGCCTTGTGGATGCTCGGCATGCGTATGGCGAATCATGTTAAACAAGGTACGCGATCGTTTATTGCCATCAATAATCCAGTCAGCGTTAAACAGTTTATGACGGCAATGCTCAGAGTTTACCTGGGCAAACATCATCAATTCAATATCGTTGGGATTGCGATTGAGCGCAGTAAAATTAGCAACCAGATAGTCAATTTCACCATCAACTAATGCCAACCCCCTCTTTTCGTTAGCCTTTTTAAGTGCAGCGCGCCCATCAGTTAATATATCGACTGATACTAATGGTCGTGGCTTGCCATGAACAAATAAATGATTAATGTATGTTTCTGACTCAAATATCGTTTCAGTCATGCGATCATGTAACAGATTCGTGATATGTTTTTTTTGCGCTATATTAAGGCTTGCATCTGTTGTCACAAAAAAAGCAATACCGCGCTCAATACGTAATAACTCAGCTACTCCACTATTATGCGCAATATCTGTTGCCTTACTTGACCATGGCGAAATTGTACTTAAACGAGGCACAACTAAAAAAAAGATGCCATTGTGACAAATGTTGTCTGTTATCAGACTGCCTTCCAGCAAAGATTCTATAACATTCTGCTCTTTTGAGCTGAGCTTATCAGCATCCGTAAGCTCAATAAAGTAACGATATTGACTATGTAAGTCAGTAATGGCGGCGCTGCAATTTTTTAATGCAGTTAGCAGCTTGTTTAGTTTAAATGTAGAATGCGCTGGCTGACCAACAAATTGTAACATTAAGTGACCCAAAACCTACACAAATAGAAAATATATGATACTTTATCATTAATTAATTTACGACTTTTCAACTATCAATAGTGCGCCAACATCCTAATTGCAAACCTGATCTGTCTCGCTATCTTGCGATCATATTTTATGATGTCATCTTATTGTTATCAGTGTTGATGCTTACTGCTTTTGTCGCTGTTGCACTGAATGGTGGTAAAGCTATTAGCCATAATAATCCTCTTTTTCTCTTGTTTTTACTTGCTGTCAGTTTCTCATTTTATGGCTGGTTCTGGATCAACGGTGGACAAACATTAGGCATGCGTGCATGGCGTGTCCAACTTATCAGCGATAATAACAAAAAAATTACTTGGCAGCAGGCCTTTATCCGCTTTGTTGTCGCCATTATGTCGTGCTTGCCTCTGGGTTTAGGTTTCTGGTGGCAGTATTTGAGTAAACGGAAAAAAAGTTGGCCAGATATATTGTCCAGCACGCAACTTTATTACACGAAAAAATAACTTCATTTTTAGTTACCCTGTATTCAGGTTTGCCATGTATAATAGCTATAAGATTGCCAGCCACTAAATTGGACATTAAAACATGCACACAATCAATAGCGCGCTCAGTCAGCATTAAGCCTCCGCTTATCAATAATATGTGCACTAAATCTGAAAAGCTGATATTTTGGCAACAAAAGATAGAACATGCGCTGGAAAATCAGTGGTTTATTTTTCATTATCAACCGATTATAGAAATATCAAATCATCACACTGTTCATTATGAGTTGTTGCTGCGTATGCAGGATGAAGATGGCACTATCCACTCACCTAGCACCTTTATTAAAACAGCAGAAGATACTGGTCTGATTAATGCAATTGATCGTTATGTCCTTCAGCAAGGCATTGCAAAACAGGCAACACTTGATAAAAGAAACAGTAACATCGTATTATCTATTAACCTGTCAGGTCATGTTATTGACGATCCGTTATTATTACCGTTAATCAAGGACTATATTACCAAGAGTCAGGCTGACCCAAAACGGTTAATTTTTGAATTAACCGAAACTGCTGCTATTGCTGATGCTGCACAGGCGAAATTATTGATTACTGGCCTCAATGAATTAGGGTGCCGCTTTTCTCTGGATGACTTTGGATCAGGGTTTTCATCATTTAAGTACTTGCGTGAACTTCCTGTTGATATGGTTAAAATTGATGGTTGTTTCATTACTGATTTAGCTGATAGTAATGATGATAGGCTTTTTGTTAAAGCACTGGTTGATGTTGCCAGAGGCATGGGCAAAAAAACGGTTGCTGAATTTGTAGAAAAACAGCAAACACTTAACCTGCTGCACACTTTTGGCATTGATTATGCGCAAGGCTACTATATTGGCAAGCCAGAACCCAGATTAATCAATGGCTTATCAAAATATAAATAGTTTGCTTGCTTTCATAATTATGCCTCTGCCAGATATTTGTGCACAACTTCATAAGCATCAGCAGATAGATTGCTGTGTTTAGAGATAGATGACAACGCTTGTTTCATCAACACCTGCCTGTCAGTATCATATTGTTGCCATGCACCGAATGCCGTCAGCATTCTTGTCGCTATTTGTGGGTTAATTTTATCTAGTATAACCGCTTGCTCAGATAAAAACTGATAGCCCGAGCCATCTTTAGCATGAAAATTAAGCGGATTATTGCGACAAAAATTACCTATCAGTGCCCGTACATTATTGGGATTTTTAATGTTAAATGAAGGATGTTTCATCAAGCTTTTAACACGAATTAAGGTATCAGGAGATGTTGATAATGATTGTACGGCTAACCATTTATCAACAACTTGGCGATCGTGCTGCCACTTTTGATAAAACGCACGTAAGGCATGTTCCCGTTCAGGCCCTTGTTGATTTGCCAAAAGTTTCAATCCTGCTAAGATGTCAGTCATATTATCTGCCTGCTTCATCTGCCGCAAACAACGCTGGATCTGTAATGGATCATCTGTTGCCATTAAGTAGTCTAAACAGGTGTTTTTCAAACTGCGCTTTGCTGCATCTTCAGCAGTAAACTTATAAGCCTCTTGATTGCTACATTGTTGATAGAGCTTGGTAAACTGCTCTTTTAAGGCATGCCCCAATGTTGATTTTAAGTACTTGCTGGCAAGATGAATTGCATCAACATCAGCAGGTTTTTGTTGTTGCGCTAAATAATTTTCATCGGGCAGAACCAACATTCTAGCTATCAGAGCAGGATCACTATCAGCATTTGCTAATAGTTCATTGAACTGGGGAGCCACATTAGTTGGCAAGGTAATGGTTTTTTTGTGGTGAATCGCACCTGCCAACGCGATAAGTATTCTAACTAGTAGGGTTTGTCCAGCATTCCAGCGATTAAAACCATCCTTATCAGCTACCATTAAAAAGCTAAGTTCATCATTTGAATAGTTAAAACGTACATTGACTGGTGCCGAAAACTCCCGCAGTAATGATACATACGGCACTGACTGAATGTTGGTAAAGATAAAACTATGCTCATAATTAACTATTGATAATACTTGTGTTTCTGTTTTATTGATGCCAGCTTCCCCTTTAAGCTTAAGGGGCAGGCTGCGAGCATGCTCATCCAAAAGTCCGACAGCAAGTGGAATATGGAATGGTTTTTTCTCAGCCTGGTCAGGGGTTGGTGCACAGTGCTGACGGATATGCAATGTATACGTTTTATCAGTAGCACTATACTGACCGTCAATATGTAATTCTGGTGTGCCTGCCTGTGAGTACCAATATTTAAATTGACTCAAATCAATTGCATTAGCCTCTTCCATTGCGCTCACAAAATCATCAGTAGTCACTGCCTGACCGTCATAGCGCTCAAAATATAAATCAGTGCCACGCCTGAAACCATCATCACCGGTAATTGTTTTAAGCATACGAACAATTTCAGCGCCTTTTTCATAAATAGTCGCCGTATAAAAATTGCTAATCTCAATAAATGATGTAGGCCTCACTGGATGAGACATTGGGCTTGCATCTTCAGCAAACTGTACTGTACGCAAGCAGTTTACATCATCAATTCGCTGTACAGAGGCTGAATTCATATCAGCGCTAAACTGTTGTTCACGCATGACAGTAAGGCCTTCTTTTAAGCTTAACTGAAACCAGTCTCGGCATGTAACTCTGTTACCCGACCAGTTATGGAAATATTCATGACCAACAACACTTTGAACAGTGTAATAATCGCTATCTGTGGATGTGTCAGGGCTGGTCAGAATACAAGCAGCATTGAATATGTTAAGCCCCTTGTTTTCCATTGCGCCCATATTAAAATCATTAACAGCAACGATCATAAAGATATCCAGATCATATTCACGACCGTAGGTATTTTCATCCCATTGCATTGCCTGCTTTAGTGATATCATCGCGTGATCACATTTATGGCTATGCTCCTGATCAACATAAATTGCCAGCGTGACATCACGATTTGAATGTGTAGTAAATGTAGAATGTCGACAGTAAAGCGAACCAGCTACCAAGGCAAATAAATAGCTTGGTTTGGGATATGGATCGTGCCAGCGAACCCAATGCTCGCCATTATCAAGATCTCCCTGTGCCTCTAGGTTGCCGTTGGACAGTAGTGTTGGCCATGTTTTTTTGTCTGCTACAATCGACACAGTAAATACCGCCATCACATCAGGTCTGTCAGGGTAATAGGTAATGCGCCTGAACCCCTCTGCTTCGCACTGGGTGCATAATAAATTGCCAGAGCGATACAGCCCTTCTAATGCAGTATTCTGATCAGGATAAATAATAGTTTCAATAGCTAGTTCAAATGACTCTGGTACTAATGATAATATTAATGATTTAGATTTAATCTGGTAGTCACTATCTGATAGTGGTCGATTATTGATGCTAATGGACACCAATTCAAGCTGTTCACCATCAAGCACACATGCATCGGCTGATCCGTCAGGGTTTTTACGCATGGTAAGCACACTGCGAACTTTAGTTTTTTTGGCTGACAGATCAAAATGCAGCACTACACTATCAACCAGATAGTTTGGTACTTTATAATCAGCTAAGCAAGTCTCTTGTGGTGGTGATGTCATAAGATGCTTAAAGGCCTAAGGTTAAAAGACGCCGCGCTGTTTACAATGTCCATTTTAAATAAATTGCTATATGTATCATTCAGCAATAAAACTTGCATACGCATTCCCTAAGCTTATTGATAATCCTTGCAACGCACAAAATATTTTTCATTCGTTTAGGTTTATATTGCTTGTTCCAAGATAGCAAAGAGATACATACAATATTGTGTTAGCTCTAAAAAAGCGCGCTACGCGATACAAAATTCTTAGCAACCTGATCTGCTCTATGTTTGTCTAGTTCTATAGCTATATTAACGCCATCGTGGTTACCAAAAATATCAACTGAATCCTTTTTGGTGCCATCAGGTGAATATTCTTGCTGCCAGTTAATATCTGATAAAGATAGCACTAGCTCAAGATATAGCGAATCTTGAAAATTATCAACGATTGGTTTTTAATCTTTTTAATCTAATTTTTTGAGAATATCCAAATCTTGTAGGTAATTAAAACTGGATAATATGTTAATGATTTCACCCACAGCCCCAGTTTTCAATGTGTATTCGTATAATTGCGGCTTCGGCTTCATGCTTTATAACCCATCACTACACTATAAATCTTTCAGGGCTATCATTGGCACAATCGTATAAGCAGGCTCTTCGTAAGGATGGGTAGAAATTAGCGCCTTCACTACCGCTTTAATATGCGCACGCCTGCATATCATTTCAACGCGATATTCGGCAACTAATTCAGTTTTATCTGGCTCACCAATAAAAGGCTGGCTACCAGTCAATGGTTTGAATTGTCCTATACCCAACACTTCCCAGCAGCAGTGATCATAGCCTTCATACTGACCTGCACCTTGAGCAAACACCGCCTGCTTTACTAATTCTTTGTGAGTTTCTGGTACAAAAAAAACCAATTTCAACATGCGTATTTTTTAATTCGTTATTAATTAAGATTTTGGCAAGGTGACGCCATGTTGACCTTGGTATTTGCCTGCCCTGTCTGCGTATGATACAGCGCAGACTTCATCTGACGCAAAAAAAAGCATCTGGGCAACCCCTTCATTAGCGTAAATTTTTGCCGGTAGTGGCGTTGTGTTAGAAAATTCCAGCGTCACATGTCCCTCCCATTCTGGTTCTAACGGCGTAACGTTCACAATGATACCGCAACGTGCGTAAGTTGATTTGCCCAGACAAATAGTTAACACATTACGAGGAATCTTGAATGATTCTATTGTACATGCTAACGCAAATGAATTGGGCGGAATCACACACACATCTTTATTGATATCAACAAAACTTTGGCGGGCGAAATTTTTGGGATCAACAACTGCCGAGTTAATATTGGTAAATATTTTAAACTCGGTTGAACAGCGCACATCATAGCCATAACTTGATGTGCCGTAGGAAATGATTTTGCCCCACTGATTTTCCCGCACCTGATCAGGCTCAAACGGTGAAATCATGTTATGCTTTCCTGCCATATGGCGAATCCATTTATCTGATTTTATGCTCATATAATAATAATTTAACGTGAAAACTTAAATAGTCATAATAACATGACAAATCTGCTAGGGACAGATTGGGCACGCCGCCGCCACCTTCGGTTTGGGTGTGCCAGCGCACGCAAGAGGAATAACATAGATGTCATTCATCATCAATCATGTTTGATTACAATATCCGGAAATACTGATGAATAGTCTTTGGCTTGCTTTGCAAGACGTGCAGCAATACGGATCGCGATAGTCCTGTAGATACGGGAAATTGAATGCTCACCATCAGCAATAACAGTAGGATTACCATGGTCAGCATCTTCTCTGATTCTGATATCCAGTGGCAGACTACCTAATAAATCAACATCATACTGCTGCGCCATTTTTTTGGCGCCGCCCTTGCCAAATATAGGCTCTTCGTGATGGCATTGACTGCAAATATGGGTGCTCATATTTTCAATAATACCAAGCACTGGTACGTTAACCTTAGCAAACATTTTTAACGCTTTTTTAGCATCAAGCAACGCAATATCTTGTGGTGTAGTAACGATAACAGCACCACTGACCGGAACTTTCTGCGATAAGGTCAATTGGGTATCACCAGTACCGGGCGGCAAGTCAACTACCAGATAATCCAGATCACGCCAATTGGTATCATTAAGCATTTGCTCTAATGCCTGGGTAACCATTGGGCCTCGCCAAATCATTGGCTGCTCTTCATCAATTAAAAAGCCTATTGACATGGTTTGCAACCCATGGCGTAATAGCGGTTCCATTGATTTGCCATCGGTTGATTCTGGCGGTGCTGATATGCCTAGCATGCGCGGTTGACTAGGTCCATAAATATCAGCATCAAGTATGCCAACACGCGCACCCTCGGCCGATAATGCTAATGCTAAATTAATCGATGTTGTTGATTTGCCAACACCGCCCTTACCTGAAGCAACAGCAATGATATTTTTAATTCCTGCTATTGATTTAATACCGGGCTGTACCTTATGTTTGGTAACCAGCCAATCAATAGCGACTGTTATTTCAGTAAACTGTGTTTTTTGTTCAAGCAATGCTGTCAATGCAGTCTGCAGGCTTTTCATCATGTAGTTGGCAGGAAAACCTAACGTTAACTGAATGTTCAGCGCATTGTTCTTTAACTCGACAACTACATCAATTTTACTTTCACCCAGCGTCATGTCAAAAGATGCATCATAATAATCACTAATAATCTGTTCAATCATCTGTGATGCATTTAACATATAACTAACTCATTGTCATTAATCAGTACATTAATTATAACGGCTATCAGCAGATTGAGATAGTGCCAAGCTTTGAGTTTATGGTTGATAAGAAAGCGCCAGTACGGCTATACGACCAAGTGAGTTGTAATCACCGCCATTCCAGCTTCTGGCGGTTGCATAGTCTTTATTGAGTGCATTATTAACGCTCATTTTAACCAGCCAGTCTCTATGTACCTGGTAGCTTGCGCGTAAATCCAGCAAGCCATAGCCACCCAACTTGTCCTCTTCATTGGCTTGATTGAAGCTATGATCACGCAGCTTCCAGCTACTGCCAATTGACCACTGGCCTAATGTTTTATCTATGTTTAAGTTAGCAAGACGCTGTGTTCGCCGTGTCAATATTTTTCCTGTTTTGTCATTTTTAGGTTGCAAAAATGATGTATTCATCACTATATCCCATCCTTGTATCATGGTTGCCAACGTAAGTTCCATGCCTTTAATCGTTGCCTTGTTAATATTTTCTGGTGGCCAGCCACTGATTAAGTTTTTAATTTTATTACGGTACATGGTTATTTCCCAGTTGACTCCCTGGTTGCTACCTTTTAAGCCCAACTGATACTGCTTGCTTTCTTCAGGCTTAATCTTAATGGAAGACCAAGCTTTACCGTCCTTACGGGACGGCCAATTGTCGCGTGGCCAGTAAAGTTCATTGAAAGAGGGAGCCTTAAAAGCGGTGGCAACATTGGCAGTAATTTGTGTTGTATCACTTAACCAGTAACCCCACTCAGAAATAGCCGTGTTATAGGTGCCAAATGCTTCGTTTTTGTCATGGCGGGCGCTTAATAACCAGCTATGCTTGTTAATGCTTGCCTGCCAACTGACAAATGCTGCTTTATTATTACGCGATTTCTTTCTGTACTTTGTTCTACTATCTATATCATCAATAGTGTAATCCAATCCTATATTGATAGTTTGATTAGATGCAATTACAAACCTATTAGTTATATTAGCAAAACGATGGTGAGTATTAGACATACCTGTCATTTTACGGTCTACAAAATATTTTTGCTGATCGCGCGATTCTCCCAGTAAAAGTTCCGCTGACCAAGCATCGTTTATTAAAAGATCAGCTTGTGTACTAATAACCTGCTGAACTGAATCATCAGTAAATGACGGTGCTGAACCACCTGTAAACGTGACTGAGTCGAATTCATTAAACCCTTCTGCTCGAAGGAAGCGACCGTTCAGCGTAAGATTATTTAGCTGATGTTTTATCGTCGCTGAAATGCTGTTATTGCGGTAGCCATCACGATCAGGGTTATTCTTGTCACGCGCACTAATGCCTTTAGTTTTTTGATGATTAACGCTGATATTATAGCTGGTTAATGCATTCCCGCCACTGACACCAATCGTTGCTCTTTTACTGTCATGTGTGCCATAGGCAACACTAGTATAAGGGTGTAAACCTTGGCGACCCTGGCGGGTAAAAATATGAATAACGCCGCCAACAGCTTCAGCCCCGTATAGCGCTGAGCGTGACCCCCGGACAATCTCAATTCGTTCAATTTGTGCAACTGGAAAATGTTGGAATGATGGGCTGCCTGCAGAAGCCGCGTGCCATTTGACACCATCGACAAGAACTAAAACATGATTAGAATTAGTACCCCGTATGAAAATACTGCTTAATTTCCCGGACCCACCATATTGGACCAAATCAATACCCGGCTGTTTTGATAGCAACGTCGGCAAGTCATTAATTTGTAAACGCTCAATATCAGCACGGGTGATGACCGTTGCTGGTGCCAGCGAATCACTAACAGATGCGCGGTTAGCCGTTACCGTCATTGCTGTAAACGGATCGTGCGCGCTGACAGGTAAGGCATAAACTGCAATTAGGATTGAGATCAGGCAAAAGTGTATAGGTATAAGCGATGTGTTCTTTTCAGTATCTTTCATTTTAAATTTCCTATTTCCTAATAAATAAAGTTGTTTGTAAATACTTTCAGACATAAAAAATATGTACTCACCACATGATCTCTTTCAATCGCTGTCATCTGGGAAGAGAAAAGATGACCAGAGCAGCAACTATTATCGTTTAGAAAACAGTAATCTTTAGCTTTGGAGTACCGCATCATGATAAACATTTAGAGCTAATACGCAGATGAGCAATTTATCCTGATATCTAAAGGAAAACTTCCTATTGCTATTTTAATAGGACAACCACATATACAAGTCAGTTGCTATTTTCATTCATCACAAACACTAACATTAGTAAGCAACATTGCCATAACATGACATGTTGTCAAAGGCTAGTTCAAACATTGACAATATAGCCTTACTTTTACTATAATTTCATTGTCTTAAATTGCAAGCCTTTAAAAAGCTAGTTTGGCGCAGCTGCCTTAAATGGTACTTTAAAAGTTGTCAGTAAATACTGATTTAATAATTTTTTCAGTGTACCGACTGGTTGTTGCAGAACCTTACGGAGTCCAGATAGTTGTGGTAAAAACGCATCAATGGTTTATTGGCATGCTGCTTGTTACCTTAATGGCGCTAACACGCGGGCATCATTTTTCTGCTGTCAACTATCTACCCAGTGCATCTGCAGCAGTGTTTTTACTTGCCGGCTTTTATATCACCAGCAAGCTGATGTTTCTCCTGCTGCTATTAACAGCAGCATTGCTTGACTACATTGCTATTACCTTTGGCGGTGTTAGCAGTGCCTGCGTGACACCTGCATATGCTATGTTATTACCCGCTTATGGTTCACTTTGGCTTGCTGGCAATTGGTATGCCAAGCACCACCAATTTAATTGGCGCACATTACCAAGACTGACAATGGCTGTTGTTGTTGCTACGGCAATTTACACCCTGTTTTCTGGGGGTGGTTTTTATTTTTTCTCTGGCGTCTTTCCTGCACCAACATGGGCTGAATATAGCCAGCGTTTCAGCACCTATTTTCCTGACTATCTGGCAGCAGTGGCATTTTATGTCAGCATTGCTGGTGTCTTTCATTGCATGCTACTACTTTTATATCAGTCAAAAATAGATGCTGAAAAATCCCATGTTGATTGACAGATTTTAGTATAGTAGTTTACGATAGCAAACTGGCAAGCAACAAATATGGAGCCATCGTTAAGGGTGACAGGTAAAGATAATAGTGTTGTTAAATTCAACATGATCGCCCGAGCATAAAGATGAAGCTATTAAACAGTCTTTCGGGTTATGGTTTATTGACTATTTTGTTGCACTGGCTGATGGCTGTTATGATTATCAGCCTTTTTTTTCTCGGCGATTACATGGTAGAGTTAAATTATTATGACACTTGGTACCACACAGCACCTTGGTGGCATAAAAGTGTTGGTCTTAATCTGTTCCTGTTATTAACTTTTAGAATAATATTAAAGATGAGTAGTATCAGCCCAACGCCCTTAATCAGCTATCAGATTTGGGAGGCCAAACTGGCTAAATTAACTCACTTGTCATTTTATCTGTTATTGCTTACTATCTGTATTAGTGGTTATTTTATTGGTACCGCAAAAGGTGTGGGCATAGAAATGTTTTCTGGTGTTTATATTCCAGCTATAGCAAAATTGAGTGAAATTCAGGTTGATCTGGCTGGAGATATTCATAGGATTAGTGCCAATACGTTAATGCTGTTGTTACTGTTGCATGTCTCTGCAGCAATAAAACATCACTTTATTGATGGTGATGTAACGCTGATGCGTATGCTAGGAAAATCTCAATAATGTTACCCTTTGTTATCCTTAAAAATCAGGAGAGAAATATGAAAATACTATCGTTATTTTTTATGGCATTAATAGTGATTACTACTCATGCTGTTGCTGATGACTACATTATTGATAAAAAAGGCCAACATGCCTACATAGGATTTAAAATTTCCCATCTCGGTTATAGCTGGCTATACGGTCGGTTTAATGATTTTGATGGCAAGTTTACTTATGACAAGGCTAACCCAGCCGCTACCAAAATAATTGTTAACATCAATCCTGCTAGTATCGATAGTAATCATGCTGAACGTGATAAGCATTTGCGTGGCAAAAAATTTCTTTATGTAAAGAAATTTCCCAAATCAACATTTGTCAGCACCAGTTTTATTCAAAATGGTGACGGCTCGGCAATTTTAACGGGTGACTTCACTTTACGTGGTGTGACCAAACCTATTACCATCAATGTGAATTATATTAATGAAGGCAAAGATCCATGGGGTGGCTATCGCATTGGTTTTGAAGGGGTCACCAGGCTAACGCTTGCTGATTTTGGTGTCTGGCCTAATGCAAAGCCTGCCTCAAGAGAAGTTGAAATTATTCTCGCTATTGAGGGGATTAGACAATAGTATCATAGGCATAAAGTGACGCTAAGCGTCACTTTATGCCGATAGCATAGCTTTATTTTTAAACAAAACAGGACTAAAAAATCTTTATAATACAATTAGTTAAATTATGGCATGATGTTTGCTAAACATTTAGCTTGAGGCATGTGCCTAATCAAAAATTAAAAGGATAATAATTATGGAGCAAGTAGCCCAGCAACGGGGTTTTACCCTAATTGAACTATTGATCGTTATCGCCATTATTGGCGTACTCGCCACGATCGCATTACCTGCCTATCAGCAGTATTCAGACAAAGCTAATTTTTCTGAGGTAATATTAGCCACCTCTTCTGCCAAATCAGCTGTTGAAATATGCGCGATGACTAAGGGCACAGTGTCCGGTACTGCTTGCAGTGCCGCTTCTGATGCAAGCGTTAGCGCATCACAGCAGACAACTGCATCAGGCAGGGTCGCCAGCGTTCTTATTGGTAATGATGGTGTTATCAGTGCTACAGCTAAAGATATAAAAGTCAGCGGTTCTTCGGCTACCTATGTCCTGACACCAACGTTGGCTAATAAGCGAGTCACTTGGGCAATATCAGGTAACTGTAAAACAGGTGGTATATGCTGATAACTTAAAAGTTCGTCATAAGCTATCCCTTAAAAAGCCCGCTTGAATGCGGGCTTTTTGTTATGCTAATGCTGACAGTTAAAAAGTCATTGTCTATTTAGCTTTTTCTAGCTTTCGCCTGGTCGTTTTCACCCCCTGAAACTCTGCTTGTTGTTGCAAAAATGATGCTATAATTAATATTCATTAATGAATTTACAAAGGACATATAATGACGTCTTTAATGAGCGAAGGGTTGGCACTGATGCTAGTTGGCATGGGTTTTGTATTTATTTTTTTGACATCACTTGTTATCGTGACTCATTTGATGTCTAGGCTAATCAGGCAATATGAAAAAAACGTTGGTGCTATTCCTGAAAGTGGTGTACCTTCGCCAACAGCAGTTGTTTCCCATGCCATGACTGCTAATAAAACATTACTATCTGTTCTGTCTGCGGCTGTGCACAAATACCGGTCACACCGCTGATAAACCGATTGCAATATTATGAGTAAAGCAAAAAAAAACCTTAACATTACTGATGTTGTCCTTCGTGATGCCCATCAGTCACTATTTGCAACCCGTCTTCGTCTTGATGATATGTTGCCAATAGCCGAGAAAATTGATCGGGTTGGGTTTTGGTCTGTTGAAACCTGGGGCGGCGCCACATTTGATGCATGTATTCGCTATTTGGGTGAAGACCCTTGGCATCGCATCCGTAGCTTGAAGGCAGTGATGCCCAATACACCTCAGCAAATGCTACTACGCGGGCAAAACTTGCTGGGCTATCGTCATTATGCTGATGATGTGGTAACAAAATTTGTTGAACGCGCAGCTAGAAATGGTGTTGATGTGTTCCGTGTGTTTGATGCAATGAATGATTGTCGTAACATGGAAACTGCCATCAAAGCAGTGCGCGAAAATGACCGACACGCACAGGGCACTATCGCCTATACATTAAGCCCGGTACACAATATTGATACTTGGACTAATTTGGCAAAACGTATTGAAGCGATGGGTGCGCATTCTTTGTGTATTAAAGATATGGCTGGTCTGCTTCAGCCTTATTCTGCCTATGATCTCATCACCAGCCTGAAAAAAAATATTACTATTCCAGTGCAATTACATGCCCATGCAACCACTGGATTATCAACGGCTACTATTATAAAGTGTGTTGAAGCTGGTATTGACACCGTTGATACTGCGATTTCCTCTATGTCAATGACCTATGGTCACTCACCTACTGAAACGATTGTATCTATTTTTGCTGGCAGCGAATATGATACGGGTCTCGATATTGATCTGCTGCAGGAAATTGCTGATTATTTTCGTGAAGTACGGAAAAAATATATGCGCTGGGAAGGTTCATTAAAGGGCATTGATCCACGCATCCTTATCGCACAAGTGCCAGGCGGAATGCTCACCAATATGGAAAATCAGCTACGCGAACAGGGTGCGCAGGATCGTTTTGCCGATGTGCTTGCTGAAATTCCTCGGGTGCGCAAAGATTTAGGTTATATTCCGCTGGTAACGCCCACATCACAGATAGTCGGCACTCAGGCAGTACTCAATGTGCTTGCTGGCGAGCGCTATAAAAGGATCACAACGGAAACAGAAGGCATACTGAAGGGTGAATATGGCGAGGCCCCTGCTGCATTTGATGAAAAATTGCAACAACGGGTATTAAATGGCAAGGATATGATTCGCTGTCGTCCTGCAGATTTGCTTGATCCAGAAATAGATAACCTGACTACTAAATTACGTCAGCTTGCTGAAGATGATAATTTTCAGCTTGGATCTGGCGAGCATGAAATTGATGATGTATTAACTTATACGTTATTTGCCCAGATTGGCTTACAGTTCTTAAAAAATCGTGATAATCCGGATGCTTTTGAACCTACGCCAAGCGTGGCGCCAGCTACAAACTTAATAGATAGTGATGAAGAGACATATACCATTACTGTTAACGGCCAGCGCTATATAACACAGATAAGCAAAGGTGGTGATGTCAGCGATATAGCGCCCGTGACTGAAAGATCAGTAGACGCAGTAGCAAATCATGGGGATAACCCCATCAGTGCCCCGTTGGCAGGCACCGTTTGGCAAATTGCAGTCACAGCTGGACAGACCGTGCAGGAAGGTGACTTACTTATCATACTGGAAGCAATGAAAATGGAAACACAAATTATTGCTGACAAATCAGGCGTGGTTTCTGCTATCTCTGTGCAGCAAGGTGACACTGTTAAAGTCGGGGATGTACTACTATCAATAGCATAAAGGAAAAACATGGACTATTTATTGCATCTGTGGCATAGCACTGGGCTATTTCAGATAACGCTAAGTCAGGCTGTAATGATTGCTATTGCTATTCTGTTGCTTTATCTTGCCATCAGCAAAAATTTTGAACCTCTGTTGCTAGTACCAATAGGTTTTGGTGGCGTATTAGCTAATATTCCTGGCGCGGGCCTAGCAGAAACCGGTGGTATTCTATATATATTTTATGCTGTTGGCATTGAAACAGGTGTTTTTCCTTTGATCATATTTATGGGTGTTGGCGCAATGACAGATTTTGGGCCAATGCTTGCCAACCCTAAAACACTGTTTCTTGGTGCAGCTGCCCAATTTGGTATTTTTGCTACCTTACTGGGTGCGATACTATTATCAACATTTGCTATTTTTGATTTTAGCCTTACTGATGCCGCCGCTATTGGCATTATTGGCGGCGCTGATGGCCCAACGTCTATTTATGTTGCCAGCAAACTTGCACCTGATTTATTGGGTGCAATTGCCGTTGCTTCCTATTCATATATGGCATTGGTACCATTGCTTCAGCCGCCTATTATGCGCCTGCTTACCACCGAATCCGAACGTAAAATAAAGATGGTTCAGCAACGTCACGTATCTGCACGGGAAAAAATTATTTTCCCACTATTACTATTGCTATTAGTTGCACTACTGCTGCCTGATGCAGCTCCCTTGCTTGGCATGTTTTGTTTTGGTAACTTGATGAAAGAATGTGCTGTTGTTGATCGTCTGAGTAACACCACACAAAATTCACTCATCAATACCGTTACTATTTTCTTAGGACTAGCGGTAGGATCAAAACTCAGCGCTGACACATTTTTGAATTTCAGCACCCTGGGGATATTACTTCTGGGTATGGTTGCCTTTTCTATCGGTACTGCTTCAGGGGTGATTATGGCAAAAATTATGAATAAACTGGGCAAGGGTAATATTAACCCCCTTATTGGCTCTGCTGGCGTGTCTGCGGTGCCAATGGCCGCCCGTGTTTCTAATAAATTGGGACTGGAAGCTGACCCGCATAATTTTTTATTGATGCACGCAATGGGTCCTAATGTTGCTGGCGTTATCGGCTCTTCTGTTGCTGCTGGTGTGATGATTAATTATTTTGCTAGCGGCTGATGTACCTTTTGTTAATCAAAAGTTATATCAGTTAGCGCCTGACGTATAAATGGCAATGTTAATCGCCTTTTTGTTATCATTAATTCCCTATCTAGTTTATGTAATATTGTCATCAATGTACCCATATCACGGCTGTAATACCTAAGCAAATAATAGGCAACATCGTCAGTTAACTGTAGTCCTTTTGCTCTGGCTTGGGTTATTAAAGCGCGCCGTTTGCCATCATCATCTAGTTCATGTAAATGGTAGACCAATGCAGTTGCCATGCGCGATCGTAAATCGGGCAACGTCATAGCAATGCTTGCTGGATTTTGCCGAGCCGCTATTAATAATTTACAGCCTGAATATTGTAATTGATTAAAGCAGTGAAATAATGCTTCTTCCCAGTCTGCTTTGCCAACAATATAATCCAACTGATCAATGCACATTAACTTAAGACCGGGAATTGGTTGCAAAATGTCTGGCGAAGCAGTGTTTAGCAGATCAGCCAGCGGCAAGTAAAGTGCCATTGGCTTATATTTCTGGGCAGTAGCTAGTAATAAGTGTGATTTACCGCTGGCGCTGCTACCCCACAGATAAAGAAAGTTAAAACCAGAAACAATAACTAAATTTAATAATGCTTGTTTTAATTCAGTGTGCTTAAAATAAAAGTTATCTAACTGATACAAATGCTGTGCGTTCAGATATAGTGGAATTTGGTTTGCTGTTAATGACATGCTGCAAGTTTAACGAGAAAGCTATTGCTTGGTTAGATAATACTGGTGCAAATGGCGGAGTAATACCATAAAGACGGTAGCAGCCGGTAGCGCCAGTAGCACACCAATAAAGCCAAATAATTGCCCGCCTGCCATGATTGCAAAAATAACTGCAACTGGGTGAAGACTAATTCTGTTGCCGACAAAATAAGGGGTAAGTAACACTGATTCTATTATTTGCACAATGGCAAATACGCAGACAACCATTAATACTGGCAACCATTGATAAAATTGAAAAAAAGCGACCATGCCTGCAAGACCAATACCTGCTGTTAACCCGAGATAAGGCACAAAACTTAATACTCCGGCAATAATACCCACTAATAAAGCAGCATCTATACCAATTAATGTCAAGCCTGTAATGTACAATATTGTCAGCGCTAGCATAACCATTAACTGCCCGCGCATAAACGCAGCAAGCATAGCATTACATTCTGATAATAGCTCAGTCACCTTAGTAGTATAACGCTGTGGTAACAAGGCTTTACCTTTGGCAATCAAACCATCATAATCAAGCAGAAGATAAAAAGTTACTACTGGAATTAACACTAGGTTGATTAGCCACTGCAAAATAACAATGCCGGATTGAGTCATGTTGCTAATGATATTATTTGCCAGTTTAACTATATCTATACCGTAATCTGACAATATACGTTGCAATAATTCGGTATCCAATGATTGAATAGAAATCCCCACCTTAGCCAACCATATTGTTAGTATTGATTCTACTGCCAGAAGATAGCCCGGCAGCTTGTCAAATAAAGATATAGTCTGCTTCAAAAGTAAAGGCAGAATCAGTAAAAACATCACTAAAGCAACGATCAATAACAGTAAAAATACCATGATGATCGCCACTGTGCGTGACATTTTGTTATTCGCTAAGAGGTTAATAATCGGATTGACCAGATAAGCTAGTATACCAGCAATCACAAAGGGTGTGAGTGCTGGAGATAATTGATACAATATCCACGTTGCAACTAACGTGATTATAAGCCAAAGCAATGTATTATTGATCATTGATTTTTCTTAAGGCGCGCAAACCCCAAACTACAATATACTCTGTCCCGCTGTTAATAACACTCGCCAGCACTAGCCATACAACAATATCAATTACAGCAACTAACTCAGGCAACATAAAATATTGTTGAGTAATAACCAGTAATACTATGATCATCTGCAAAGTAGTATTGATTCTGCTACTCCACAAGGGTATCAGATCAAATTGACCCAGATAGCAATGGTACAACCATCCACCTGCTACAATCAACGTGTCTCTTGCTAATACTGCCCATAATAACCATGCTGGTAATAAACCTAAGGATGTCAATGCAATAAAACTGCTGACCAATAACAATTTATCTGCTAATGGATCCAATATTGATCCAAAACGTGACTGCCATTGATAACGTTTGGCTAAAAAACCATCCAGGGCATCTGACACACTGGCTAGTGCAAATAAAATCATCGCTGTTGCAAATTGACCAGCAAATAAAAACCAGATAACAGGAAAAGTTAAGCCAATTCTCAGCCAAGAAATAATGTTAGGAATATCCTGTCTTGTCAAGGTAACAGACTGTAATGGATTATATTTGTGATAGGATCCTGCTCCCTCCTGACCAACACTTTATCAATATCCAGTGTACGATTAAACAGCGTCAAATCGCCTGCTAATGACAGCATTAATTTAAGCGTATCGAATTCCATGTGCGCTAGACGTACATCTGATACAATTGTTAGCTGAGATAGATAACTAAAAACACGCACATAATCTACATAATTATCAATATTGCTTATTTGCAATGTAATATTGATTACCTCGCTGCCATCAGCAAAGTGAGAGAAGTGCCTAGATACCCTGTCTGTCAATTCTTCAATGCCTGATTGTATTACTGCAGGAAGATCGCCGCTAGATTGCCAATATTGTGCCTTATCATCAATAATCAGTTGCCAGCGGACTTGTGTGTCACCATACAGCATGGTATCTATACTTACTGTAGCAATAACAGGTACACCATAACGTCTGGATGCGCCTATAATGTGCTGGGTAAACCCAGCCCAGATATCAACAAAAGCCACTTGGCGACGGTCGCTTACATCCATGATTGGCATCACAATAGGCAAACCACGTTTAGCAGCAGTATCCATGATTGTTTTTACCAGAAGTAAATTGCTATTATCAGCACTTATTATTGCCCTGTCACCCTCATTATCAAGCGCAATCCACATCAACACATCAGGACGCGACTTGTCCCAATATGGCAATTTTAACTCAGTCAACGCCTGATTGACCGCTTTTTCATTAAAAGACAACACAATTTCCATGTGCTCTGGCTCAGTTAAGTCATCATCTAATTTTTTTATGTAGCGGTATTGATATTGCTGAATCATATCTGCCGCCTGATTTAATAATGCAGTGGTGTTGGTCTGATTCAGAGCAGCACGATCGCCTACGACTTTCACTAAAACTAAAGCAAGCGCATCAGGCGCTATAGCCAATCTGTCTCCTTCACTTTGAGTAGCTACTGGTAAAGATACTTGATAAAGATCAATAATGTCTGTGGCAAAAACGTTGGATGTAACCAGCCAGACAAGTACAAAAAATAATCTATGCATTTGTGGTATTCTACCATGCACTATAATTTTTTATGTGACCACCCGAATTTTCAGGATGCAACAATGACCAACAAAACAAATGCAACCGCCACATCATTGCGTTATCAAGATTCTGGTGTTGATATTGCAGCGGGCAATATATTGGTTGATCGCATTAAACCATTAGCAGCTAGAACGCATCGCACTGAAGTAAAGACTGGTCTGGGAGGGTTTAGTGGCATGTTCGCATTACCACTGGACAAGTATCAACATCCAGTACTTGTATCCAGCACTGATGGTGTAGGTACTAAATTGCGCCTTGCTATTGAATCAGGCATACATAATACCATTGGCATTGATCTGGTCGCTATGTGTGTCAATGATATTATTGTATCAGGCGCTGAACCACTTTTTTTTCTTGATTACTATGCTACTGGTCGGCTTGATATTGATAGTGCCGAATCAGTGATTGCTGGTATTGCCACTGGATGTAATTTGGCTGGTGTCTCTCTTATTGGCGGCGAGACGGCTGAAATGCCGGGCATGTATCGTGATAGTGATTATGATTTGGCTGGCTTTTGTGTTGGTATTACAGAACAGCATAAAGTAATAGATGGTAGCCAAGTTGAAATTGATGATATATTGATTGGTCTGGCATCCTCAGGCCCTCATGCTAATGGCTACTCACTAATCCGTAAAATTATTACACACAGTGGCAGTGAGTTAAACGCTCCATTTGCTAATAGCACATTAGTAGCACATTTATTGGCACCAACCAGAATTTACATTAAATCACTAATGCAAATAATTGAAAATATTAATATTCATGCGATAGCTCATATCACGGGTGGCGGTTTATTAGATAACATTCCTCGTGTATTGCCAGAGAATGTGCACGCAGTTATTGATGCAGGTAGCTGGCAACGACCGGTTATTTTTAACTGGCTTGAGCAGCAAGGCAACATTACTGATCATGAAATGTACCGTACATTTAATAACGGTATTGGTATGGTGATCTGCGTAGCCAAAAAAGATGCAGCACACACTTTATCGCTATTGACTGATTTAGGTGAAAAAGCCTGGCAAATTGGTCATATAGCGGCATCAGAGCAATCAATGCCCAAAATAGTAATTAACCATTGAATTGCATCTTAGATGAAACCAGCTATTGTTATTCTTATTTCTGGCAACGGTAGCAATATGATGTCAATCATTAATGCTGTGCAAAAAGGTAAACTGGCTATTACTATAGCTGCTGTTATCAGCAATCGTCCAGATGCCAAAGGCTTAAGCTTAGCCCGCGATGCTGACATTGACACTGTTATTGTTGATCATAAACGTTTTGTATCGCGCGAAAAGTTTGATGAGGCGCTAGTAAAAGAGATCAGTAGTTACTCACCTGATCTTATTGTTTTAGCAGGATTTATGCGCATATTAACCGATAGGTTTATTGACTGCTTTGCTGGTAAACTTATCAATATTCACCCTTCATTGTTGCCCAAATTTAAGGGGTTAAACACTCATCAGCGCGCTATTGATGCTGGTGAAACAGAACATGGTGCCAGTGTTCATCTGGTGACTACAGAACTTGATGGCGGCCCCGTTATTATGCAGGCGCGGGTGCCAATATTACCTGATGACACCAAGATCACGCTCGCTGCCCGAGTGCTGGCACAGGAACATCATCTTTACCCATGTGCGATCAAGGGCTTAATTGGCAGCAGCAAAAATGCTCTTGGAGAGAACTTGGATACCATAGGCACCCGTAAGAATAAACGACATGGATGTTATTCACCCTAAATTTAAGTATATGAACAGATTAATAACTTCCATTTTATTTGCTGTGCTGGCCCAAGGTGCGCTGGCACAGACTGCTCCCGATTTTTCTGTCAGCTATCTAGTTGAATTCAATGGTATGCAAGCAGGCGAACTTAACCGCACCCTAGTGACTAACAGCAACGGCGATCGAGTGTTTACCTCAACAACAAAACCTACAGGTATTGTTGCTCTATTCAAGGCAGACATTATCATAGAAACTAGCATCTGGCGCTATCATAATAATGTAATCCAGCCACAGTCTTATCTCTATAAACGTACTGGCGGCAGAAAGGAAAAATATATCAGTGCCGACTTTGACTGGCAGACCATGCAAGCAGTCACCAGTAATAACAAACAACGCGGGCAAGTTAATATAGAACCCCATACTTTAGATAAATTAGTCTATCAACTGGCTATTATGACTGATCTTGCTACTAACAAAACAACGCTCAATTATCTTATTCTTGATGGCGACAAGCTGAAAGAATATATCATCAGCATAGTGGGCGAAGAAACCATCACTACCTCTTTGGGTGATGTGTCAACCATTAAACTGATGCGTGAACGCGCTGATGCTAAAAAACGACAAACAACCCTATGGTGTGCGCCTAAGCTTGGCTTTTTGCCGGTTAAGTTAGAGCATACTGAAAAAGACGGATCAGTATTCACTGCGCTGCTTAACCAATTAGATGGCATCCCTACAGAAGGCGCCATCACGCCAAATTTAAGTTACTGATGGTATACTAATCTAACTAAGGATTTTTACGATGGATATTGATTTTAATACACTTTTAAGCAATTTATCACAAGCAAGGCCTTGTTTTCACTCTGAAGAAAAGTTTCAACGTGCGGTATACCAGGCAATGCGTGGCTGTGGTGTTAAAAAATTAGAAATGGAAAAGACTGTTCCAGAAATTTTGGGCAAGGAAAGAGCTAGGGTTGATATTTTTGGTGATGGTCTGGCTGTTGAGCTGAAATACCCTACTGCTTCATTCACAACTTCTTGTAATGGTGAAAATTTTACCTTAACAAACGTTAGAAATGCCATCACAGGATTTTATCGTTTTTGGAAAGACGTGTGGAGAATTGAAACACTGATAAAGCACAATGAAATCAAATCAGGTTATGTAATTCTCCTTTCAAATAGACCTGAATACTGGGACCCTCCGCCTAAAAAAGCCAAAAATTTTTGGCTAGAAGATTTTGTAACTCAAGAAGGCAAGACATTTTCGGGAGAGCTTGCTATAAAACCAGAAAAAAGAGTTGGGGGAGTTAGAAAGGGATTTGAAAATAAACCAAACATTACTCTAAAAAATGCTTATACAATCCACTGGCAAAATTGGCATAACTTTAACAAGGAAAATGGCTTATTCCGTTATACCATCTTAGAAATTAAGTGATATGGCTAAATTATCCATCGTATATGAATAAAAAACAGCTTACTATTATCAATGAAAGCACTTGCTATGATGGGTTTTTCAAACTGAAAAAGTTTGAGTTAAAGCATACCCTGTATCAGGGTGGCTGGAGTGAGCCTGTTACCCGTGAGCTTTTTGAACGCGGCAATTGTGTAGCAGTACTGCTTTATGACCCGTGCCGTGATGAAGTAGTCATCATTGAGCAGTTTCGTGTTGGTGCATTGCAAACGCCTGGCAAGGAGTGGCTGCTGGAAATTGTCGCTGGTGCAGTTGAGGAAGGAGAAACGTCAGAAGAGGTTGCTCGGCGCGAGGCAATGGAAGAAGCGGGCTGTCGTATTGAGGCACTTATTAAAATCAATGATTTTTTTTCTTCTCCCGGCGGCACATCAGAATTGGTAACTCTGTTTTGTGCTAAAGTCAATACCACGAATATTGGCGGTATCCATGGAATAAAAGATGAAAGCGAGGATATTGCAGTGAGCATATTAAAATTTGCCAATGTCTACCAATTGCTATTAGCTGGCAAAATATTGTCGGCCATCCCTATTATCGCTATTCAATGGCTGTATATTCACCGTGATGATTTGCGCCAGCAGTGGATAGCCGAATCTAAACAGCCTTGATATTTCGGCTAATGTATACTGACAAACATCTGTTTAGTTATAATCTTAATAATTGAGTTCATACGAATAGCTTAGATAGCTTGCGATATAAAAATAAGTGACAGTCAAAACGCTACTTACAGAGCCGCTAGTGCATCAACCTAAACTGATAGCGATAATGATTGGCAATAAGGGCATCATCGCTACTGTGTCAGCAAAAATTGGCGGTGCATTGGCACGGAAAGTTGGTTATACTCTGCTTAAGCAAACCGTCTGACAAGGAGTATAATCATGATAAATAAATCCGCTGACACTGCGCAGACTATTGTAGATGTCATTGCTGATCGCTGGAGTGGTCGCGCCTATGATGACACAATTGCAGTTACTAAGGAGCAGATTACTGCTTTATGTGAGGCAGCGCGCTGGGCACCTTCATGCTTTGGCGATGAACCTTGGCGCTTTATCATCTGGAACAAACATCAGGATAAAACAAACTGGCAACGCGCCTTAGCATGTTTGGCACAGGGTAATCAAACATGGGCAGAAAAGTCATCCCTGCTTATTCTGGCAGCATCGGTGAACACCTTCAGCCATAATGGAAGCAATAACCGCTGGGTCGGTTATGATTCTGGTGCTGCCAGCATCAGCATGTGTCTGCAAGCAACTGCCATGGGGCTAATGAGCCACCAGATGGGTGGATTTGATAGCGACAAACTTAAAAACACATTTTCTCTACCAGATAATATTACCTGTTGGGCAATGATTGCCATTGGTCACCCTGCTGATGCAGATAGTTTGGATGAAGAGCAACGTGTGCGCGAAACAGCGCCTCGTAGCCGCCGCTCACTGGCTGAGCTGTTCTATTATAATGGCTGGCAAGCGTTAACAGGCAAAATTAACCCATGAAATCATTGCTCTTATTGACCGGATTAATCGTAACGTCTACCACATTTGCTTTTGAGCAGGTTTATCTTGACCGTCTGCTTGATTCTGGCATCTGTCATCATTGCAATTTAAGTAATGCCGACTTAACTGGCAAACAGTTAAAAGGTGTAGATATGAGCGAAGCCAATCTGCGAGGCATTAATTTAACTGCCGCAAAATTAATTGGGGTATGGTTTACCCGTTCAAAGGCACAGGACGCAATCCTTGATAATGCTGATTTATCAATGGGCTTACTTGATTATGTCAATTTTAATGGCGCCAGCATGAAAGAGGCCAACCTGACTAACAGTAAATTACATTTCTCTGATTTAACCGGCGCTGATTTAACCGGCGCTGATCTAACCGGCGCTGTTCTTCGTGGCGTTATCTTCTGTCGTACTATAATGCCTGATGGCAGTACCAATAATAGTAGCTGTTAAATGCCAGTAGTAGATCATTTTTCTGGCTAAAAATTAAGTAAAATTACTAGCAACTTTTTGCATACTAAGTGTTTATCTGCTATAAAATGTGTCCTTAATCGTAATACCTTTGAGGTTTTTGCATGTCTGAAACAGAGTTTCACTCAAAATTTGCCCCTTACAAAGAAAAGAAAGGGGAAGCATATATGAATGAAAACCAGATCAACCACTTCAGAAACATTTTGGAAAACTGGAAACAGGAATTGATGGAAGGAGTTGATCGCACTTTACTACATATGCAGGATGAGGTAGCTAATTTTCCTGATCCCAATGACAGAGCAACTCAGGAAGAAGAATTTACTATTGAATTACGCACCCGTGACCGTGAACGCAAATTGATCAAGAAAATTAATCAATCATTGGAAGATCTTGATAAAAATGAATATGGTTATTGTGAGTCATGTGGCACTGATATTGGCATTCGCCGACTTGAGGCGCGGCCAACGGCTAATTTGTGTATTGATTGCAAAACTTTGGTTGAAATCAGGGAAAAAACCAACTTTAGTAAAATCTTGTAAGTAAAAAATGCCCCGATTGAGGTTTATGCCCTAAAGATTATCAGCGTAATTTTTAAGATAGCTTGCTACGCCTTCCGTATCAGGTGCCATACCTTCATCTCCTTTGTGCCAACCTGCTGGACATACTTCACCATGTATTTCGGTAAATTGTAACGCATCCACAATACGCAACATTTCATCAGCATCTCGACCTAAAGGTAAATCATTAACCGTTTGATGGCGGACAACACCTTCTTTATCGATCAAAAAAGAGCCACGCAACGCAATACCATCTGGGTGCACAACGCCGTATTTTTTCATTATCTTGCGTTTAACGTCAGCAACCAGAGGGAAATCAATTTGACCAATACCGCCATTTTCGACAGAAGTGTTGCGCCATGCCAGATGAGTAAACTGAGAGTCAATAGAAACACCTATTACTTCAACACCGCGCTGTTTGAATTCATTAACCCGATTGTTATGTGCAATAATCTCTGATGGACACACGAAAGTAAAATCAAGTGGATAAAAGAATAAAACAACATACTTGCCCTTATAATCAGACAATAAAAATTTTTCATTAATGCTGTTATCAGGCATGACTGCCGTTGCAATAAATTTTGGGGCTTTTTTGGTCACTAAAACACTCATCATAACTCCTCATGTTTTTTGCTATTATTTAAGATTTTTTATATTAACAAATAAGATGATTAACTGTCTACAACTTTAATAATTCAAAGCATGCTAACTTTAAAATATACTAAGTAAACATGTAATAAAAAATATCATGTTGATTACAATTTACCTTTACTAATAATATTGTATAATTTTCCGTGGCAGTTTATTGATTAACTATATTTAAACCTATCCAGACCACTATACACCAAGAAATGCCTGCCCTTAGCGCGTGCAACCATGCCAATGCCAATTTTTTCAGCAATATTAAGGCCCATCTCTGTGACCCCTGAACGAGATAATAATAGTGGCACAGACATTTGTGCTACCTTAATTACCATTTCTGAGGTTAAGCGGCCTGTCGTATAAAAAATTTTATTGCTACCTGTTATACCCTCGAGCCACATCCAGCCTGAAATAGCATCAACGGCATTATGCCTGCCCACATCTTCAACAAAAAATTCAACAGTGCCGTCTGCTGTGCATAAGGCACAACCATGCACTGCGCCAGCCCTCTTATAAACTTTATTGTATTTTGCCAGCCCATGTAACACCTGATAAACAGTATCAGCAGTAAATAACGGACAATCTATGGATAGTTTATCCAATGATGCTATGACTGAGGCAAACATGGTTCCCTGACCGCAACCACTGGTCACTATACGCTCAGCTAAAATTTCATCAATGTTATGTGGTGATGTGCTTGTTGTCACAGCAACTGCTGCAACATCCCATTCAACCTGAATAGCAATAATATCCGCTGATCGCGCTACCAATCCCTGGTTTTTCAAATAACCTAATGTCAACAATTCAGGATGTGTCCCCATTGTCATCAAGGTGACAATTTCGCGGTTATTCAGGTAAATAGTTAATGCTCGCTCACCAGTTATAGCTATATCAAGACACTCGCCATGCTCATCTAAAACGCGCGTTGTGTGCACGTTTTTGATACCTGCATTTGTCATATATGGCCTGTAATTAGCCACCCGTTACGCTCATATGCCGAAAAATAATTGGTTGTTGTTGATTAATAATATTAAAGTCATGCTGTTTTGGCTTAATAGTCATTGCATCAATGACTGTTTGTTTAAGCCTTGTCATATCGCCGGGCTGGCTTCTTATTACCTGCCGTAAATCAACAGAATCTTCCTGACCTAGACACAATAATAACCGCCCTTCTGTAGTCACTCTTACTCTATTACAACTATCACAGAAATTATGGCTATGTGGCGAAATAAAGCCTATTTTACTACTTGCATTTATAACCTGATAATAACGCGAAGGTCCGCCAGTGCGTATAGCACTCACATGTAAATCAAGCGCAGATTGTAGTTTCAGCAATATATCATCACTGCAATAATAGCTTTCACTACGCTGGTGAGTAACTGCGCCAAGGGGCATCTCTTCAATATAGGAAATATCCAGATCGTTATCTATGGCAAATTGCGCCAAATCAATAATCTCATCATCATTGCGCCCTCGCATAATGACGGTGTTGAGTTTAATTCGCTTAAAACCAGCACGTTTAGCCATATTAATTCCTGCCAACACCTCAGCTAAATTACCAGTGCGTGTTAACGCCTTAAAACGCTGCTCTTTTAATGAATCCAGACTGATATTAACCCTGTCTACTCCTGCTGATTTAAGCGCATCTGCGTAGCTTGCCAGTTGTGAACCATTGGTAGTGAGTGTCAGCTCCCGTAAGCCAGTTGATTTTTTTAGTTGGCCCAATTGATTAAATAGCCACAGTGCATTACGTCTTATTAAAGGCTCCCCCCCCGTTATTCTAATTTTGTTAACACCAAGCTGACAAAAGGCATTCAGTAAAAAGGCCATTTCTTCTAGGGTGAGTAATTGCTCTCGTGGCATAAATGTCATTTTCTCATCCATGCAATACACACAGCGAAAATCACAGCGATCAGTGATAGACATACGTACGTAAGTGATGGCACGACCAAAGCCATCCAGCAATTGTGATCCAGATTCCTGCATAGACTTATTGTATCTTAAAACAAATAAGCCCCGCATTTAGCGAGGCTTAAATTATATGTTCTGCACATAAAACAACAGCAGACTTAACAGCTAGTCATTATTGGACATGGCACCCAATAAATGCAACAGGCTAGTAAAAAGATTATAAATAGATACATATAGGGCGACAGTTGCCATGATGTAATTATTCTCACCGCCATGAATGATCTGGCTTGTTTCATACAAAATAAGCCCTGACATTAGTAATACAAACATGGCTGATACTGCCAGAGATAGAGCGGGAATCTCAAAGAAAATGGCACCTAAGCCAGCAAAAAAACCAACTAAAATACCTACCATCAAAAAGCTACCCATAAAGCTAAAGTCTTTTTCACTCTTAACAGCATAAGCAGATAATGACAGAAAAATCACACCTGTGCCGCCTAATGCCTGCATAACAATGTTATCACCATGAGGTATGCTCAGGTAATAGCTAACAATTGGGCCTAGTGTCAGTCCCATAAAGCCAGTCAATGCAAAAACTGAGGCAATTCCCCACATGCTATTGCGTAATTTAGTAGTTAAAAACAATAATCCAAAATAACCTACTAAAGTAATAATGATGCCAGGATGAGGCAGGTTAAATGTCATTGACAGTCCAGCAATCAACGCGCTGAACATTAATGTCATGGATAACAGCATGTAGGTATTACGCAATACCTTGTTGGTAGCTATTGCCGAGGGTCGTGAACGAATAACGGCTTCTTGTGAATCATAGTTCATTTTCAGATTGACCTCCAAGTCAGTTAATAACAACTATTGTAACACATTTGACCGATGAATAAAATTTAAGTTCATTTCAACAACTGGTTTTATTGGGTTACTCTAACTAGAAATCTAGAGAGTTATTATGGTTGTTTTGTCGTACCAACCCTAGTATTATTCTGCGTTATTGGAGAGTTGACAGAGTGGTTGAATGTACTGGTCTTGAAAACCAGCGTAGGTTTATCCCTACCCAGGGTTCGAATCCCTGACTCTCCGCCATTGATTTAAAATTTAAGCTTTTGAGTACTTTAGAATACAAAGAGCCTACCTGCAATTCCCTTAAGTACTACGTTTGTGGTCGCCTTTGACAATTGATCATAAACCCTTCTTTGCACGGTGTACCGCTTAACTTAACATAGGCGTTATGTGTTGGAAAGTTTATGAAAATTATCTTCGGTGTTCTGAAGTGGACCAGACCCCATGAAGGGAAGCCTTGAATTTAGCTAGGATAATTTAATTAATTAAATTTGTTAACTATACAGCCACGCCAATACGCTGGGCGATTTCCTTATAAGCAGTAATCACACCGCCCAAGCCCTGACGAAAGCGATCTTTATCCAGCTTTTTGCCCGTGTTGACATCCCATAGCCGGCAACCATCGGGGCTAAACTCATCGCCTAAAGTAACATTGCCCTTAAATAAACCAAACTCAAGTTTATAATCAACTAGCGTTAAACCAGAATCAGCAAATAATGGCATTAATAATGCGTTAATTTGTAAGGTGAGCTCTTTCATTTTGGGAATAGACTCTGTGCTTGCCCAACCGAAAGTTATAATATGAGATTCATTGATCATTGGGTCATGTAAAACATCGTTTTTGAGAAAAAACTCAAAAACTGGTGGGGTCAATGTGGTGCCCTCCTCAATACCTAGACGGCGGCATAAGCTACCTGCGGCAATGTTGCGCACTACACACTCAACCGGAATCATCTGCATATTTTTTACAATGGATTCTGTATCATTCAACAAGCTTTCAAAGTGGGTTGGGATGTTTGCTTTATTAAGATAAGTCATAATAAAGGCATTTAACTTATTGTTTATTTTACCCTTATGGCTTAGCTTTGCTGTCTTTTCGCCATCAAAAGCAGATGTATCATCGCGGAAGCTCATGACGACATAATCATCATTATTAGTCGTGTATATGGTTTTTGCTTTACCGGCAAATAATGGCTGTCTTTTCTCCATGTTTTACCGATCTTTAGGTTATTTCACGCCAACCAAAGCCATGCTTTTGACCAGCAATCCCTATCCAGTTTTGATCGCAGTTAAGCGCAGCAGCAAATAAAGGTAGAACTTTATCAGGCGAATTATTGTTTGCGCTCAAGTGCATGGCAAGAATATGTTGTAGGCGTGATGTGTCAATTTTTTTCAGTAAGGCAGCTGATTGGACATTACTTAAATGCCCTAGTCCGCCCCCTACTCTGCGTTTCAGCCATTCAGGATAGTTGCCGTTTTCCAGCATATCCTCATCATAATTAGCCTCCAGCAATAAGGCGTCGCATGATGACAGCATGCGCTCAATTATTGGAGTACTTTTACCAGTATCGGTTAATAACCCCAAACGATGACTGCCATTATTAAAAACAAAGTGGCTTGGTTCGCGGGCATCATGAGGGACCGGGAACGGCTGTACTTCAATATCATCAATAGTAAACGCAGTACAGTGACTGCTGAACTCTACAACTAACTCTGCAACATCAGCGGATAAGTGGCTTGCTGTGCCTGCTGTTGCATAAATAGGCAATTGATATTTTTTCGCTAAAGCATGCACGCCGCCAATATGATCGTTATGTTCATGAGTGACAATAATAGCAGTTAAATCATTAGCATTCATTCTGATATGCCGCAAGCGTTTTTCCGTTTCAGAGATAGAAAAGCCACAATCAACCATTAACGTGGTATTACCTTGCGAAACAAGGTTTCCATTACCTTTGCTGCCACTTCCGATTGAAGCAAAACGCATCACTATGCCAGCTGTTCTTGTATTAGATCAAGTAATCTTATTGCAGTATCTGAATTTGATCGCGTTTTTTCAGCATCTAAGATAATGATCTTAGTTTTGTCTGCCTCAGCAATCAGCTTAATGTAATAAAACACTTCTGGCGTTATTTCAACATCATCTTTCCAGAACATAATCTTATCAAGTAGTCCAGGTTCTGGCGCTACCTCCTTGTTGGGATCAAGATAGCGAATCAAGTATATGGCCTGCGCTCTGTCACGATCTTCCACGACAAAACCCTTACTGTCTAACACGCGGGCGATACGCTCCCATACAGTAGTAAATTCCTGATCAATATGTAGTGCATGATAGTTATCCGCCTCTTTAATGAGGGTTAGTTTTGCAGTAACTACTTGTTGTTTACCTGTCTGCTCCTGTTTGGCTTTATCGGCTTGATGCAATGCACCTAAAAATGCAGCGATCTGGCGCAACATGGCTTCATCTTTTTGAGCAAGCGAAGTTTCACCATTTGTGCCACTTAGATGAACTCTTGTTCTTGCCAGTGTATCGCCTTTATCAATTCGAACACGATAACTATAGCCATTGCTTTCAGGCTGAGTATCCATCAAACCAATTCGTATCTCTTTGCGTTTGATATCAAGCCCTTTTTGCTGCCAAAACGCCAGTACCCGTTGCCATGTTGTCGCTAAATCATTAGGCACAATTAAATGTCGGTCTTCGCCTTTACCCGACAACATCGGCTTGGTATCTAGATCAATATTGTATTTTATGGCTAGTGGATTAGTACTAGCTTCTTCAAATTCTAAATAGGTGGCAATACTTTTGTTACCAACAATATCTTCATTGATCTGCTCAGCGCTTAAATCAGGCGGTACATCTAGTGGTGGCATGGTTTGAGCTTTGCGGTATTTTTTAGTGTTGTCTGGTACGACTTCGTCTAATTTTGAAAACATACCACAACCAGTTAATGCTATTAAAAACATAATAAAAATAAAGTTCAATTTATAATTCATGATTTAGTTAATTGTTACCCATAGTTAATTACGCCAGCGGACTGCAGAGCTTCACGCACTGATTGGTGATAATTTTCCGATAGCGGTGTCATAGGCAGACGTATGCCAACAGCAATTAAATCCATTTCAGTCAATGCCCATTTTACCGGAATTGGATTAGCTTCAACAAACAGTCGTTTATGCAGCAAAGCCAAGTCTTTATTGATATTAAAAGCAGATACCTCATCACTCGCTAATGCCATCTGGCACATAGTATGCATTTTAGCAGGCGCAACATTGGCAGTAACAGAAATTGCCCCCTGTCCGCCAGCTAAAATAAAATCAACCGTAGTGGCATCATCGCCGCTGTAAAGTGCTACTTTATCATCACATAGTGCCTTGATTTGCTGGACACGATTAACCTCGCCTGTCGCCTCCTTAATGCCAATAATGTTATCAATATCAGCAAGGCGAGCCACCGTTTTTGGTAATAAGTCACACGCTGTA
Source organism: Methylophagaceae bacterium (assembly GCA_965199725.1). Lineage (GTDB taxonomy): Bacteria > Pseudomonadota > Gammaproteobacteria > Nitrosococcales > Methylophagaceae. Next base: position 106,946 of record OZ241321.1, on the reverse strand, counting down.
CGACTTGGCACATTATAAAGAATTTGCGCTATATCAACTGCTTCAGCTATTGCCTGATAATGCAAATACAGGCCCTGTTGTGTTGGCCTGTTGTAGTAAGGGGTTACCAATAGCACTGCATCAGCGCCTAGCTGACTGGCGTGGCGCGTCAATTCAATTGCTTCTGCTGTTGAGTTTGCACCTGTACCAGCAATGACCGGTATACGACCATCTGTCTGCTTGACAACATGCGCGATAACGTCGCAATGCTCTTTAACTGATAACGTGGCAGATTCACCGGTTGTGCCAACTGCCACAATAGCATCAGTGCCATTTGCAATATGAAAATCAATTAAGACAGCTAGGCTATCATAATCCAAAGAGCCATCTGCCCGCATTGGGGTTACCAAAGCTACCATGCTGCCGCTAAACATTACACATACCAACCAATATAAACCAAGTACAAATGTTACTTTACCCACTAAAATATGACAAGTTCAGTCGCACACTTTATTGACTTGATATAAAGCATTCTGCCCCGCTCAAAATAGACAGATTATAATGCTGAATAGTGGAAATTGATCCACAATAGTATCCCTTATCGCGTTTAGTTTTGTAAATAAGCACAATACCCGTTCGTTTATTGCCGTTCTTTGCGTAACAAAGTGACTGCCCTATTGCTTCGTACCAACTACGTAAGTATAATCAAACTCAAAATAGCACGGGTTTCAGTTAAGCAATCAACACGGGTTTTGTTAGCAAATCTATACTCTATGATGCCATACAAATTAATGTTACGTTGCGCTTTTCAGTAAGATTCCTGATAGCATCGCTCTGTCATTGTTGCAAGTACTTGTAAAAATAGGCTTCAATCATTCCCAGCTTGTCCTTATAAATCTCTTTAGTGCTGGTGCTATCACGCAATTTAACAAAATAACGGCACTGTTTTTGTTCTGATGCCGCCAATGCTTTTCGTGCCATACTTTCAAAACTATGCCAACGCAACAACCTATCAACATGCGCCCAATCGCCAAAATAATGCTGCCCTCACCAGCCTGCTCGTACTGAACCAAATAATCATCGTGCATTGCAAAACTAGCAAGGTATTTTACTTTACCATTAGGGTGCAATAAGCAACTTGGTTTATCTAAACCAAATTTTTTCTCATTTATTTCATATTCTTACGGCATACTTTTAATGTTTTATTAGTGGTTATTATTTTTGTCTTTAATTGTTGGTTTTTTTGCATCAGTCCTTTAATCCTATTAATCAATGCAACACTTTTTGCGCTTAAGCCCTGTTGATGCAAAGTAATCAAATGCTGCCAATCATCATCAATGATGGGTTTATCAATGGCATTGGCCAGATATTTAAGGTAATCAATGTTAGATAGCTGAGTATCGCCTACGTTAATTTTTTCTCGTAATTTATTGACTTGATTATTTAGCGCGTCCCATTGTTTATGATCGTCACTAGCTTGTTGATCCAGTTTTTGATTTTCCTGAATGAAAAATGCTACTAATAATAACAGACAAAAAGTGATAAAAAATATAAACTCTATCAGTGATAGCTGAAATGTCTGGCGATTACCCTGCCTCATTTAAACAGATTTTTGTAGCCTATCAATAATGATGTGGCTAGAAGAGTTAATCACCGCTACCAACTCTTTATTAAGTGTTGTCGCCTCCTCCAAAAGTTGTTTAAACTTTAGTAACATGTTCGCCAATCCATCATTAGTTTGGGCATCAAATCTTTGTATAACATTAACCAAATTATTAATGGTAGTGATAATCTGTTGATTAGATTGCGGTAGGCTATTTAATGATTCAGTTATGTTGCTAAGTGTGGTTTTTAGATGCGCTAGGTGAGTGACTAAATCTTGTTTAATGGCAACTTGAGCGCTTGCAAGATTATCAACCTAAAGCGCCTTCAAATTCCGCCACTTTATCTTGCAAACTAACGCGCGCCCGATCGCGGGCTTCTGCCCATTGCTGTTTGGTACTTTTTACATATTTTAGTAATTTCGCTAAACCTCGGATAAGGATCGTCATTTAAATACCAGGTGACCGTAGCGCCCAGCAAAAATAATGAGCTAAAAAAGACCAGCCACCATGATTGCAGATCGTCAATACCAAAAGGGTTAGCAAGAAGATTTTGCTAGGCATTTATCCTAGTATTAAGAAGATCAGTCCACTCGGTTGCTTGTGATGACACATCGCGGTAATGACCAACTGTAAGCAAAAAGTCAATAGCAAATACAAGTACAATAACCAACACCACCATCGTTAGGTTCCGCCAAAGGGTCGGGCGATGCTGCCGCCAGTAACGGATGCAATAGGCAAGGCATGAAGCCAAGGAGACTACATTGACAACACTGATAGCAAAGACGGCATAAAACCACCTAGTAGACCAAATTCATTGCCCATAGCCAAAAAATACGAATTTAAAATAGATTCGCCAATCACTATTAAACCGATAGTGATCCAGTGCAGCAGGCTTGATTCCGGATAACGGGCCTCTCTGTCTAAATTATGATCTCCTTTAAATCTTCGTAAATCATGTGCAGTATTCTGGTAATCATCAGCGATTTTTATCAGCTTGTCACGGATGCTTTGCAGTTCAGAGGTAATATACGTATCTAAGTCTCGAGTGACATTTTTGACACAATTGATATTTCTGATAATTTCAAATAATTTTTTTGTAAGCCTAGTGACATTTGGTAACCTCTGCGCTAAAACAAGAGTTAATGGCTTCTTCATTGGCTGTGGGGTTTTGCTGATTGCGTGCTATTTTGCCCGGCACGCTGTCTGCAAGCACTTTTTCTGATATTTTAAGTCTTGTAGAAAATTGTTCTTATGTAGGTACTTTGTACTCCACAACTATTATCCCCTCCGCCAAACACTGCCCATACTAATCTAATTTTAATTACAAACATTACTTTATCCAGCAAAAGATGACAAGTCTAGCCACTTATGTGTAAAGTATAGTTCTGTATTGATTTTTAGGAATAACAAAAATGTACACAGTTCAACTTGATCATGCGGTAACAGATTTTACTCTGCCCAGCACTAGCGGCTCTCCTTTTCGCTTATCTGAGCAACAAGGCAAACACATCGCCATTTACTTTTACCCAAAAGATAGTACGCCAGGGTGTACACTTGAAGGTAAGGACTTCAATGATCGTATTAGCCAATTTACCCGCCAAAATACCATTGTAGTTGGTGTTTCCCGCGATAGCATACGTGCCCATGAAAACTTTAAGCGCAAACAGGGTTTTGCCTTTGAGCTATTATCAGATAGCAATGAAATCGCTTGCCGCTTGTTTGATGTCATTAAACTGAAAAAAAATTATGGTCGTGAATACCTAGGCATTGTGCGCAGTACATTTTTGCTTGATGAGGCAGGTATTTTGCGGCGAGAATGGCGTAACGTCAAGATTAAAGGGCACGCAGAAGATGTGCTTACAGCAGCGCAGTCGCTATAAAAAACCAATTGCTCAAAAAACTTATAAAAAATTTATAAATCTGCCAGACCTTGTCCCTGCTTATACAACAGGCTATTACCTTAAAGTTATCCACATTACATCCCTGACTTATCCACTTTTGCCTATTCACAAACCACAGCATATTGTGGTTCAATAGCGAAAAAACCACTACAAATTGTGGTTTGATTAGTTTTTACCTATAAATATAGTCTAGGGTTAATTATTATGTCAGGTGAATCAACCGTCAAAGTAGCAGCATATTCGCAATATCATGTCATTCGCCGTAATGGTCAGGTAACAAACTTTGATAGTAGTAAAATTGCTATTGCCATTACCAAAGCATTTCTCGCTGTAGAAGGTAATTCAGCCAAAAACAGTCAGCGCATTCATGACACTGTTGAAGCAATTACCAAGCAGATTGCTGATAGCTTAACCCGTCGCCTTGATAGCGGCGGCACTGTACATATTGAAGATATTCAGGATCAGGTTGAATTGGCGTTGATGCGTAATGGCGAGTATAAAACCGCCCGCACTTATGTGCTATATCGGGAACAGCAGGCACAAAAACGCGCTGAAGAAGAAGAAAAATACCCCGCTGCTGTTAATGAAACAGCCATTGAAATTATTGCTGACGATGGCACAAAACGCGTGCTGGATATTGACAGGTTACACAACCTGATAAACGAAGCCTGCGAAGGTATTAGCGGTATAGATAGTGCGGCTATTTTGCATGATACTCAACGTAATATTTTTGATGGTATTGCTGAAGTTGATGTTGAAAAAGTGGTCGTTATGGCAGCGCGTACATTTATTGAAAAAGATCCAGGCTACAGTAAAGTATCAGCGCGTCTTCTTCTTGACAGTATCCGCAGAAAGGCGCTGAGTTTTGTGTTCAATCAGCAAAGACAGGCTGATCAGTATGAAATGTCTATGCTGTATCCTGAATATTTTAAGCGCTATATTGCGTGTGCTATTGAACATGAATTATTAGCAACTGATCTTGGTCAATATGATCTTGATAAATTAGGTAAGGCGCTCAAACCAGAATGTGATTGTAACTTCAGCTATCTTGGCTTACAAACGCTGTATGATCGCTATTTTATTCACCACAACGACATTCGCTTTGAATTACCGCAGGCATTTTATATGCGTGTTGCCATGGGTCTTGCTATCAACGAAATTGATCGCGAGAAGTATGCCATTGAGTTCTATAACCTGCTGTCATCATTTGATTTTATGAACAGTACCCCCACCCTGTTTAATTCAGGTACGCTAAGACCACAGCTATCATCATGTTACTTAACTTCAGTGCCCGATGATCTGGCCGGTATTTATAATGCTATTCGTGATAATGCATTGTTATCCAAATATGCTGGCGGACTCGGTAATGACTGGACGCGAGTTCGTGGTCTTGGTTCACATATCAAAGGTACCAACGGCCACTCACAGGGGGTAGTGCCCTTTCTCAAAGTAGCTAATGATACTGCTGTGGCTGTTAATCAGGGCGGCAAACGTAAGGGAGCAGTATGCGCCTACTTGGAAACATGGCATATTGATATTGAAGAATTTATTGAGATGCGTAAAAACACTGGGGACGACCGTCGTCGTACCCATGACATGAACACTGCTAACTGGATTCCTGATTTATTTATGCAGCGAGTCGCTGAAGAAGCTGACTGGACATTATTTTCACCTGAAGAGGTAGCTGATTTACATGATCTGGTAGGTACAACATTTACAAAAACGTATATTAATTATGAAAAAAAAGCACAAGACGGTGAGATTCATAACTTCAGAACAATCTCTGCTGTTGAGTTATGGCGCAAAATGTTAGGTATGCTATTTGAAACAGGCCACCCCTGGATGACTTTCAAAGACCCATGTAATATCCGTAACCCACAGCAACATATGGGCACTGTGCATAGCTCAAATTTATGCACTGAAATTACCCTAAACACTTCCGACGATGAGATTGCGGTATGTAATCTTGGCTCTGTTAATCTGGCACAACATGTTGATGATAATGGCCTTAATTCAGAGAAATTAAAGCACACTATCACCACTGCCATGCGCATGCTGGATAACGTGATTGAGTATAACTACTACAGTGTGCCACAAGCGCGCAAATCCAATCTTAAGCACCGCCCTGTCGGTCTTGGTATTATGGGGTTTCAGGACGCATTGTATAAATTACGCCTACCCTATAACTCTGATGATGCAGTTACTTTTGCTGACACCTCAATGGAGATAGTCAGTTACTACGCAATTGAAGCATCAAGTGATCTGGCTGTGGAACGCGGTCATTATCAATCTTATGAAGGCAGCTTATGGAGTCAGGGAATATTGCCAATTGATTCTATTCAATTATTGCAGCAGGCACGTGGCAAATACTTACAGCAGGACGATAGTCAAACCCTTGATTGGCCAGCGTTGCGTGACAAAATCAAGCGTCAGGGTATGCGCAACTCTAACACAATGGCAATTGCCCCTACCGCTACTATTTCTAATATCTGCGCCATTAGTCAGTCAATTGAACCAACCTATCAAAACCTGTTTGTTAAATCCAATCTGTCTGGTGAGTTCACGGTGATAAATCCTTATATGGTTGATGATCTCAAGTCACGCAATTTATGGGACGAAGTCATGATTAATGATCTGAAATATTTTGATGGTAGCCTGCAGAGTATTGATCGTATTCCTGATGATATTAAAGCGCTGTATATCACGGCGTTTGAAATTGACCCTCGCTGGTTGGTTGAAGCGGCATCTCGCCGACAAAAATGGCTGGATCAAGCACAAAGCCTTAATTTGTACATGGCGGAACCATCAGGCAAAAAAATGGACAATCTGTACAAACTCGCCTGGGTACGCGGCCTTAAAACAACCTATTACCTGCGTTCTATGGGCGCAACAGCAGCTGAGAAACTGTCTTCAGTGTCACCTGCTGAAACTAACAATAGTGAAGACGTCGCGTTAAGCGAAAACACTAAGGGTTCATCAGCAACTAAAGCCTGCTCAATTGCTGAACCAGACTGTGAGGCATGTCAATAATGTTAAACTGGGATGATCCACTAACCGCTACTGTTAAAAAAAATGACAGGGCTGACACTAGGATTTCAGCAACAACACCTGCAGCTAATGAACTTGACGCAATATCAGCGACCAAACAAGCTAAAATAACGCCAATATCTTCTTACAGTGCTGATCCCGTTAATCCGGATGATAAACGAGTCATCAATGGCATGACTGACATTAATCAGTTGGCTCCGTTTAAATACCCGTGGGCATGGCAATATTTTATCAATGCCAATAAAAACCACTGGACGCCACTGGACATTAATATGGCGCAAGATGTGCATGACTACCGCCATAAGCTTACCCTGGAAGAGAGACATGTGTATGAAAATGTGCTGTCTTATCTGACAACTTCCGATATTCTTGCCATGCGTAATATCGGCCTGGCTGTCATGGAGAAAATGAGCGCACCAGAATTGCAGATATACCAGGCAAGGCAGGTGTACGAAGAGTCACTTCACACCTGGACATATCAGCATTGCATAGAGACGATAGGCTTAGACCAAAGCGAGATATACAACCGTTATCGGGTGGTGCCAGAAATTCACCAGAAAATCAAACTGGCCAATAACAGGCTGGATTCAGTATTACGTAGCGATATCGATCTGCGCGATCCTGATGAACTGGAAAATTTTGTTATGGCCTATGCATTTTTTGGCGGCATATTTGAAGGCTGCTGGTTCTATAACGGCTTTAGCCCCATCTTTGCCTTACAACGTCGTGGACTCATGAAAGGCACTGCCGAACAGTTACAATATATTATGCGTGATGAAGTAATGCATGCCTCCTTTGGTATCCGCGTGGTCAAGCAAATTATCAAAGAAGAAAACCTCACGCTTGATCCTAAAAAAATACAAGATATGTTTGTACAATCTTATGAGGCCGAAAAGCTGTATGCCGATTATATTCTGCGTGATCCTATCCTTGGTTATTCAAAGGAGATGCATATTGATCAATTTTGCTTTATTGCCAACCGCCGTGCCAAACAACTTAAGTTTGAACAACCATTCCCTGGCGCCAAAGCTGCCCTGCCTTGGCTAGATGAACAGGCCAATATGAAAAAAGAGAAAAACTTCTTTGAAACCAAAGTAACCGAGTATCAAACTGGCGGCGCCTTGAAGTGGGATTAATAATAAGCCGATTTAAGGCAATCTTTATAACGACTGCCCACTAAAACAAGGGCAAAAGATAACGGCTTGCCTCTTTTGTCGCTATGAAAAAAGGCTTTGTGCAAAAATAAAACGTCTTGATATTTGTGTTAAGATAAAGGCTGTTAACTATCCAAAAAGGGCTGGCATTTTTCTATCAGATCAACCTGATTACATGCGTTCATTGTTTCACGCGCGTGGCGTAGTTGGTTTTCAATGGTGCGTACTGATTTACCTAATTCCCAGGCGATCTGTTTATAGCGCATACCCTTAGCAGCCAGCCGAATTGCGATCAACTCAGCATAGGTTGGTTTTTTTAGATAAATATCATCCTGCTGGGACCAAGTCTGACTAATCAAAATTAAGGGCGCCAAAAAAGTATCAGCAAAACGCTGAATAAAAAAGGTTTGTTCTGTTTGCCAGTGGTGTTTTTCGTTAGTAAAGTCCACACAAATCAAACCAATCAAATCATGCGCCACCCCCAGACGTTGAAATAAAATAGATTGGCTACTGATAGCTTCAAACGACTCTCGCGAGTCAGCAACCATAGGATCTTCAGCAATATCAGAGCAAAACACTGGATAAGGCTGTTGCCACATTTTTTGAAAGATAGCGTCCTGATTGCAATAATTGACACCGTCACAGTTGGGTGGTGCGGTTATCTGGTTTAGCACCAAGCAAAACGGTTCGTACAATTTATCCTTGGGAGTGGCAAAACCCATATCAGCACGACATGCGCCTACTTTATCCACAACTAGATTAAGCGCTAACTGTATCATCTCATCAATTCGGTCAATTGTCAGAATCATATAGGCAACATGGGCGAGTACATTTTGCGAAAAATAGCTAGTGTTGCGATCTAAAAAATACTTTTTTAGCTCCCTTTGTGAAGGTCTATCACCATCAAAACTAAACATAAATACCCTCCTACCATAAAAACCTTGTTTAAGAATAGCGTATACCACAAAATACAAATAAAGTCCAATCTGCCCATTTTGGCAAGGTAGCACGGTAGTGTAATAGATCGCTTGTGGTAGGAAATAAATAAGATACAAACATCAGCAACTATCAATTTTCTTTAATTCTATAACAGATGATGTACTTAAAAAAATACTCAAAGCCATAGGTATATTATTCTATATCAATTTGATTCACATGCGCTTAAACTGCCTGCACGCTTTTAAGGAGCTTGTCTTTATAATTTTTTAGGATAGATGAGGCTAATACAATGAAACATTTAATAAAACTGGCGGCAGTAATGGCTGCAATCGCCTCTTTATACTCTGGTTACCTACTTGCACATGGTGCAAGCAATGAGATGGTGGAAATGATCTATATTAAAGGCGCAACACAGCAGGACATTGCCAAAATGGACGGCACTAATAACGCCTTTTTAGAAGATCTTATTATGGCGAAAGAAGATGCCAGCGGGCCACTTGGCTGTGGACTGTTCAGAATGGAACGGGGCGATCCTTTAACCTATACCTATAACTACCCAGAAGCCAAAATTATTATTGCTGGCAAAACAACGGTTTCTGATGGCAAAACTACCGTTGATGCTAAGCCTGGCGATATTTTGTTTTTTCCGGTAGGCGCCAAAATTACTTTCTCATCTGACAATACTGGTCTTGGCTTTTATTGTGGCATTCGTGAATCAGACGATGTCTAGTAGAGAGATATTTAAAACATCAAAACAATCTGATTATTTTAGAAGGAGGAACAGTGTGATGAAGTTTTTAACTTTAACATTTTACCTAGCAATATTGCCAATCGTAATACAGGCAGATGATCACATTAATATCAAAGACCTAACCAATGGCGATCCTTTTTATTACACGAGCGATCAGTACATCAAAGATGATGATGGACAAAAAGATATACTGGGCGTGGGCAGACCCAACACCACTCACTCTCATATACCCCATCTGCCGGTATACTCTGGATATATGAACACCAATTACACCTATCGTTTTGTCAATGTCGTAGAGCAGGTTTTGACCATGATAGGTGAAGGCAAACATGGCTTGTGGCGTATTCAGGAAAATGGTACGGTGCGTGAGTATCTCGCCGAGGGCAAGCAAGGCTTGCGTCCGAATGCTGATATATTCACCGCAAAGTATCAGGGGATTATCAGCAATAATTACAGCCACTACCTGCCAACGGAAAGCTGGAGTGGCTACAAGTATCCTGATCAAAAACTCAACGCTAAAGGCGAGCTTAACTTTATTGATCTGCCAATAACACACCCAAAATATCAGGGTAAGTATACTAAGCATCCGGCAATAGATTTACCCTCTTTTTACTGCACCATGTCCGGCCCCGATTACATCTATGCACGCAAAGCGATAGATTTTGCCTTTAATCAGCCGGCGGCTGGTGAGGTGGGACCACTCGGCAAACGCGCTGGACTGGATGTCAATGAAAACTATACCAAAGTATTGCGCCTGCACTCCTTTCCTGATGGCCGCACTTGGGTAAACGCAGGCCAGAAGGGCAAAAATGCGGCGACCTATGTAAAATGGCTGGCGGTGAATGAACAGAAAACCAAAGCAGAATATTACCTGCTAGAGCGACCCTTCTTTAATGTACCGTATCTATTTGTCACTGCTGTGTACGATAATTATGATAATCAGGATTTCCAATATGTACGCCCTGATGGTACCTATTATGATTCTTTGAAAAAACGCGGAATCAAAGTAAAAACTAAGGTAACACAGCAGCCGCGCTTTCATCTAGAAAATGGTTACACTGCGCAAGTTACGGGGTTACCGTTATTTGGTGTGCATCATCACAACAGAGATGCCTTCAATGGGGGGGGTGCCTGCCCGCTTAAAGGCGGCGATTATGGTCGCTATCCTGATGTAGCAGCCGGTGCCGGATGGCCCACCCAGTATGAAGAAATCACCCCGCTTTGTGATGGCGTGTTAGTTGATATTAAGTTTTTTGCTAATTTGCAAGGCGGAAGCTGGAACGATGCCAATCGCTATCTGGCTAATGCAGGCGTGGGTAAAAAAACGGTGGCGTATAAAATCAAGGCGGGCAGGTATGGCGTATTTTCTGACCCTTACCTTAAAAAAAGAGGCATGAAAAATCCAGATAGTCGTAGCCTTGAAAATAGGGTAAGGCTCACCTTTCCAACCGTGCAAAAACCAACCGCTGTTAACCCTAAACCCGCAACTTTAGACATGGGTACACTGGGGCAAACTATGCTGCCAGTAGCAGGCACATCATGTCGCCCTATTTTAGAACAGCTTGGCTAACCTTTAAGGAGGATTAATGCAATGAATAATAGTATTGGTAAAAGTGTATTTTTAGCAACCATGATTGGGTTTATGCCGCTTGTGATGGCTGAGTCTAGCCCAGAGCGATCAGGCAGTGGACACGATAATGCCTTTGATAAATTTTTAGATGCCGATGAAATGCTTGGCGGCAAATTCAGCCTATGGACTGAGATTGCTAGCGATTATGTGTTTCGCGGTGAATCAGAAACTAACGATGGTGATATTGTCTCACTAAAAGCGTCGCTCACTTGGACGCATAATACCGGCATATACGCTGGGCTGTATGTGGCTAATAACTTGTTTCCCGCCAACAGTATGCCAGAAGGCCATAATCCAAAAATTAACTCAATTCATGGGCCCTATCTTGGCTATGCTGGCCCGATTGGTAACACTGGCTTTAACTATAATGGCTTTTTGTTCCATTATATTTATCGCGGCAATAACTCATCCAACTATCTAGAAATGTTTAACTACATTGATAGGCAGTTTGGTAATGTCAATCTTAAACTTGAATATTCACCGACCATTACGGATTGGTTTGGCGTCAAAGGACTGGAGTCGCATAATGTAGCACTACATTCCAGTATTATACTACCGCATTCCTTTACCCTGTCAGCAACGATTGGCCGCCAAATGTTCAGCACTGACAAGCCAAAATCAACCTATGATTACGATGGTAATGGCAAGACTGAGCTTGACTGGACGCACTGGAATATTGGTATCAGCCGTAATATATGGGGCTTTAACCTTGATTTAAGGTACCACGACACTGATATTAAGGTAGGTGATAATGACTTGTATGGTCGGACATTCAATAACCACATCGTTGATTCACGCTTTGTGGTAGCGCTGTCTAAAACATATTGATTTATAGCGCACGTTTTTCTCTGACAACCAGTTTTGATCGTACCCGCTTAGCTGCCAATTGTATGCGTACTAACTACCTATCTTAATCAAAGATTGTATTGCTTGAAACAGCAAGCTTAAAACTTGACCTGCTGCCATCCAGATAAAAAAACAAAAGATAACGGCTTGCCTCTTTTGTCGCTATGAAAAAAGGCTTTGTGCAAAAATAAAACGCTTGATATTTGTGTTAAGATAAAGGCTGTTAACTATCCAAAAAGGGCTGGCATTTTTTAACTAGATCAACCTGATTACATGCACTCATTGTATTACGTGCATGACGCAATTGATTTTCAATGGTGCGTACTGATTTACCTAATTCCCAGGCGATCTGTTTATAGCGCATACCCTTAGCAGCCAGCTTAATAGCTGCTAGTTCCGATTGGGTAGGCCGTTTCATAAAAGTTAGCAATGATTTACCCCCGTACCAGTGCTGGCTGATAGCAATGAGTGGTGCAAAAAATGTTTCAGCAAAGCGCTGGATAAAGTAACTTTCCTCTGGAGACCACTCATGTTGTTCATTGGTAAAATCAACACATACCAGTCCGACCGTTTGCCTGCCAATGGTGAGACGCTGAAGCAAGGTGCTCTCACTGTGAATAGCAGAAAATGCCGCTCTGGAATCAGAGATTCTAGTATCTTCATAAATGTTGCAACAGCTTACTGGGTGACGATTTTTCCAGGCTTGCTGAAATAAACTATCCTGATTAGACCAAGTGAGCACGCCATCTGCATGCAAACGCTGGGAGAATTTACCTGCATAAACAAATGTAGGTTGGTACACTTTATCTTGCGGACCTAAAAAGCCTATATCAGCGCTACATGCTCCTAATTGTAAGACCAGATGACCAAGCGCAATTTGCGCTAATTCTTCTGGTTGATCAATAGCCAAGATCATACGTGCTACACAATTTAAATCAGTCTGACTAAAGTCAGTGGTATGACTGTCTACAAAAATCTGCTTCAGCACTTTTTGTGCTGGTAAGGACTGAAGATAATTAAACATAGGCTAGCCCCCCATCTCTTAAGTATTACTAAACTAACATATACATAAAAATCAAACTTTATTCAGTATATTAAATATTTTCTATTATGTCCTTTATGACAATTTTTAGCGTATCCTTATTGTGTTGCCAACTTATTTATAGTTTATCTTATATTTCTATCAATGAGGATACATAATGAAAATAACAACCTCTGACAACCAGCCCGATCATGAGCGTATAGTTAGGCTAAGTTGCCTGACTCCTGCTTGTATTCATCTCAGAGAAAAACTACATTTAAGTATTGTATTGGTCGGAACAGCGGGATTTGAACCTGCGACCTCTCGTCCCCCAGATAACATATTAATCCATTAAAAATTAGAGGGATAACGCTTTTTTGGAGAAAAACGGGCATCCCGCCAGCCCTTGATTTTATTAAGCATAATTTTCGGTTTTCCCCGATAATTTACGCTCATTTATATCCAATAATAAACACAGTAAAACTTTCTAATTATGCAATCTTATGTATGCTATATTTCATGGGAAAAATACCTCTAAAATTATTCCCTATATTATTAGGCAGCGTGGTCATTATTATCATGATGCTGCTGTCTCATATATCTGATACTGATGACAAAATCTGGTATTGGTGGCTTGATTGGCACCATTCTGAATCTGATAAACGCACAGCCATTTGGTTACCGGATTATGAAGCGGTTATTCAGGGTCAGCAAATTCCGGGGATAGCTATTAATGCCTCTGGTATTACCTTTAATCCGGATACAAACACTTTTTGGGTTATAGCGAATAGCCCGCAGCTAGTGATTGAAATGGATGCACAGCTCCTGCCTCTTAGAAAGATCGCATTGACTAACTTTACTGATACCGAAGCAATCGCTTATGCAGGTAATGGTAACTTTGTCATCGCTGATGAACGAGATCAAACGATTGCGATAGCCAAAATAGACGCCTCAACCCAAGTGATTGATCGTCAAACATTGCCACGTATTACCCTTGACAAAGGCAGCCAAGAAAACAAAGGCATTGAAGGCATCGCTGTTAATTTCACATCAAAGATAATTTATATCGTCAAGGAGAAAAACCCGCTGAAAATAATGGCTGTATCAGGCTTACTTGATAAGACCATGAGCATTGAAGTGGAGGAACCCATTGATATTGATAATCTTTATTTAAGTGACTTATCGGGGTTGCACTTTGATGAACAATCAGGGCATTTACTCGTCTTAAGTCATGAATCTAAGTTATTGGCTGAGATTGACTTGCTGGGAAACAAAGTCAGTTACATGGATTTAGAATCAGGGTTTAGTGGGTTGCTTAATGATATTCCGCAAGCAGAAGGCATAACCTTAGATGCAAAAGGTAAGCTCTATATTATCAGTGAACCGAACCTGCTGTATCAGTTCAGTAAAAAATGACAGGTCATCTGCTTGGGATACCTAGTCAGTTCAGGATACAGGCACAGCTACAGCCAATCATTATCAATGTATTCAATGGTTGCTTGGCCCGCTGCAACAGCATCAATCATTAGCATATATAAGCGCTGGTATGCCCGTGCTGAAGACTGCAGACACATATTGCCATGCTCGGTCAATGCACCCGCCCCCACAATCAGGCAACCACTAGTATGGGCATCAGTATTGCCACAATGGATCAGAATGTACTTAAAATCAGGTACCTGCTGTACCTCAATCATGCCTCTGTGCATATGAGAAAAACGGCGGCCATAACGGGCATGAAAGCCACCAACCTTGCGAATACCTAACTGATAAACGCCCGCTGGTATCCGCGTTTCTCCGACCAGTTTGGTGGCGCGATATTCATCTTCTAAGCCAAAGCATTGAAATCTACCCGCTACTCTGCCACTGTGCTTATCGTTGTATCCTCGTCAGATACAAATCGGCTAACAGTTACTTTCATTGTTTTTGCCGCTTTGCCCATTTGGTGCTTTCTAAAAACCCGCCACCAAAATAAAAGGTGATGATAATCAGCATGATTTGCCCAATATAAAACTCCGCAATCACAGCTCTGATATCATGTATCCTGACATCACCAAATAATGTCATCGCCAGCACCAGCAAAAATGATCCTAAAAATGTGAAGGTGAACATCAACGCCAGATAACGCTGGGCAACTTTGAAGGGTGCATAGGCGTTAAGTAAGTCAACCTTGCCCTGCGTTTTGGCGCTAAGCGCTTCTTCTTTACTGGTGTGCATAGCGTCTATTAGCTGCATACCGCTTTTAATGACATCGCCACTGCCTAATATCGTAGATAGAATGCCCATTATTCTGCTCCTGAAAATAAAAAAGCCACCCCTTGTTAGCAAGGGATGGCGTCCAATCAATACCAGTGCCTAGATAGGCGGGTAGGTTAATTAATTTTAGTGTGCATCTTCTGCTGCACAATCGCTCTGCCTTGCTTGATGGCAGCATGCTGCTGGTTGGCAGGTAGCTGAATAGTTTGCAAGGAGGCGGACAGCATAGCTTTCATGCACAGCATCATAAAGGGAGGCCATTAACTGCTTGATTTGCTGATAGACTTCATCAGCCATGCCGTTATACATCAATAACGCATCTATCATGTCTTGATCATATGCTTGGCGCTCATCAGTTAATACAACTGCGTTTGCTTCGGGTTCACAGGCTAAAAACTGACACAGTGCAGGATATAAGGTGGCATCAATATCTTTATACGTCCCCACCTTAAACTTATCTTTTATCTGCCCCCAGAGCAACGCATAGCCAGTACCGACCTGATGCTTGACCAGATACTTAACCCGCTGTTGAATGTGGCGCCGTTGGGTGGGGATCAGGGGTTGGGGTTCGTTGCCAGCATTGCGCATGCTTCTTAAAAGCCGCTTTTCACACTCTATAAAATACTTTCTGGCTTGCTGACCCTTTTCACTGCGCTCAACCATTGATAATTCTTTACCCATATCTAATGTAATATGGTACTCAACTTTTCCACGACCTGTACCTATTTCTCGTTTTTGGGAAATAGCTATAAAGTCTTGATTTTCAACGAAACTGTATTCTTTTATTCTGCTTTTTATCCAGTCAGAAAATCGCTTGCCAATCTCAAGAAAATGATGCAACTCTCTTGCATTAATCAGCTGTACAGATTCATCTTTGATTTTGCTAGAAAGTATAGGGATTAAATTAGACATAGCAGTTACCTCTTGAAAAGTTAATAACTACCGCCATCGTTGTTGATCGAAAAAGCGGTAGGCTGAAACAGGTCAACAATACCGTCAAGAGACCGGCGCGCGTTAGCGCCCTGAATCAGCCCACCATAAACTGGGCGTAAAAAAGCGCTATTGAGCGCCTAGACGCTCTTGAAAGCAGGTTGTTGAGCCTGGCACCTGATGTTGCAGGTGCACGCTCACCTTACTGTACTGGTTATTTATTTGTCAAACGTTCAAGAGAGAGCTTACTAGCTTAAAAAGCTGTCTTTTGGCAAAATACGCGCGCGTAGGAAGCGATTTAAGGCACGAACGCAGGCTGACCCTAGCTGATGTACCCCCTAAATTGGCTTAATTTTAGGGTTAAGGGCGGCAGACTGTACGGGTCAAACTATCGGGCAAAAGGAAACCGGCGGGCACAATGCCCCCGCGCACAGCCCGCCATAAAACAGCATGGCGCAAACAAGCCCGCTCCCTACCCAGACGGAGACGGGCTAAGTTATCGTTTATTCTGCTTCAGGGTCATCCTCAGGTATATCAGGGATAGCTTCACCGCAGGCTAAGTCTTCATCACGATAGGCCCGCTGCCAATGTTTGGCTTGCTGTAGCTGCGCACAAGCAAGACCCTTAGCACCGCGTAAATTGGCACCCTGTAAATTGGCACCCTGTAAATTGGCACCCTGTAAATTGGCATGCTGTAACCAGGCATGCTGTAAATTGACAAACAGTAACTCGGCATCCTGTAAATTGGCACCCTGTAAATTGGCATGCTGTAAATTGGCACGCCATAACTGGGCATGCTGTAAATTGGCACACCATAACTGGACACCCTGTAAATTGGCATTCCATAACCAGGCATGCTGTAAATTGGCATGCTGTAAATTGGCATGCCATAACTGGGCATCCTGTAAATTGGCATGCTGTAACTCTATTTGATAATCCTCACTCTCATGGTCTACGTTACGCCTGCCAATAATAGTGAGTGCAGTTTGAATATCAATCCGCGGCGGGTTAATTGGGCGCTGATCGTCATTTGGCGCATTATCCCCATTCTCATCCTTATTCGGTGCATTGTGGCGAATATAACTGGCGATGATCTCCATCACCTGATGATGATAGTCGGCATTGTCTTTGGCTAACGCCTCCAGTGCATACAACCCCCCTAAGCGTACCGCTATATTGGGCTCATCCTTTTCCCCTTGCGTAGCCCCTATCTGCTCAACGGCTTTAGCAAAGATAGTAGTCAGGCTATTTTGACTGGCTATCCTGATGCGCCATACAACAAAAGGGGCACCGATTACTGCGGTTAATCCCAGGGCAATATTTCTGAACCCTTCATGCCAGTCTAGGGTCTGTGGGTTGAGCGCAACATACAGTGCACCTGAGACAACACCTATTATGTAGCCTAATAGCGCAAATCTGACCCAATGCGCTTTAATATATCGCTTTATCTTTTTGGCTAATTTAGGCGTATATGATGTAATTACGCGCCAACGCCTAGCAATAAATTGCCCTATCTTTGTAATGTAAGCCCGCACTGCACCGCTCCTGTACTTGCCACAATAGCTTGTGCCAGTATAAGCGCTATGATTTTACTTGAATAGCCTTACGTTGTGCCATTATCCACTCACTGGGGCAGGTACTGAGCAATAAATGCGCTGGTGGCATCGCCTGCCGCCTGCAAGCTGCCATTGCTGTTATACACTCTTGCCACGCCAGTAGGCGCACCCCCTGGGCCCTGTGTTTCAACAAGTAACGCGCCGCCATGTGCAGTCACATACAGTCGGGCATGTCTTTTTTTGGCAAAACACACATCAATGCTGCTACCGCCTGCATCATCAGGGGCATCGCTGTCTAATGTGTGAGCAGCAAACTGACCGTCAATGATCGCTAACTCATAAGTGCCATCAGTTGGCCAAGTAGTCACGGTAGTGGGCGGCGCTGCCGGGCAATAAGCAGTAATAACGCCTGCTGAGCATTGTGCACGATAGTAGGTCGTGTAAAAATGCTGGCGGGTAACCCCCGCATCATAAATCGCCAGCGTGATCTGGGTGGCAGTCACATAAGTGATGCCTGCAGGCTGTACATGGGTGCGGCCATTTTGGCGCTTAAACTCTGCTAAAAAAGCCTGTTGCGCCGCCTCTGGTGAGGGGGCTGCAGGATAGCCATACACATTGTACCAATAATACCCCGCCTGATAGCCTGCATCGGCAGGCGGGGTATCAGGGTGCGCCCAGCCCTCTGGTAGTGGGTAGTGGTCATCAAATCGTACCGTGATACGTTTACCTGTCTTACAATCTCTGATGTTATTTAAGCGATGCACAACGTCATCAGCTGATACCAGCCCACTGCCACCGCTAGCGGTGGCCTGCGCTCTTGGCCCTGCTTGGCCATCAATCACCTCTGCAATATCATGATGACCAGCGCTTTTATCAGTCAGGCTGCCGCGATTAAAGGTGTTCGGATCAGCGGGGTGGACATCTGGCGCGGGGTGAGCTGTATCTACAGGGCTTGCGCCTGCGCGCTGGCTGCTGGCTTGCGTAGTGACGGGTGCAAACAGATTATCAGCAAACGGTGTCAAGGTGCCCGCAATGCTATCACGCACTGGCAAACCTATTACCACTATTGATTGCATCAATGGTAGCCTGCAAAATAATCCAGTTGAAGATGAGATTGAGTTCTGATGCCGCCAAAACGTAGAACAGAAAACTTACCGCCTTATGTGTATAAACGCAGCAAGCATTACATTCGGCGTATCTACACAGGCGTTAACCAGCCAATGCGTTCTGTCATTTTGTGCCCAATTGATGCACCAGTATCAGAAGTCTGGCGCGTATACGAAAAGCAGACCCAGTGCCAAATAAAAACACTGCGGTGGTTACTGCACAATTATACAGACACTGACACGTTTAAAGCCAAAGCATACTCAACCCAAAAATCTCAGTTGGCACAAATTGACCGCATCACTGCCTATAAGTTAAAAAACGGCAAAGGCTTTGGCGATGTCAGGTTAAAGCAAATCACTGCAGGTGTTATTCGCAAATATCTGGATGCCCGCGCGCGGGATGGCTCACCTGTTGCTGGCAATCGTGATGTCTCGCTAATATCAGCAGCATGGAACTGGACGCTTGAGCGCGACTTAACATTGCTGACCAATCCATGCACAGTCGTGAAACGCAATCCAGAGCAACCCCGTTCACGCTATGTCACCCCTCAGGAATATAAAATCGCCTATGATCTGGTAATCGGCAGCCCATACCTACGCCCAGCAATGGAACTGGCCTACCTATGCCGTATGCGCATGAGTGAGATATTAAGCGCAAGACGCGAGCAGATATTGGAAGAGGGTTTTGATACCAAGCGCTTAAAGGGCAGTAATGACACTATCACCCGTTGGTCAGATAGGCTGATTAAAGCCATTAACTACGATGGCGGTCAAGTAAAAAGCGTATTTATTATCCATGACAAACGCGGTCAGCGGATAACCACATCAGCATTTAAGTCTGCGTGGACCCGCTTGAAAAAGCGCATGCAGCAGGCTGGGATTGAGCCATTTAATTTTCATGATCTAAAGGCAGCGGGCATATCTGATTTTGATGGTGACAAACTACAGGCCTCTGGTCATCGTGACCCCAAAATGCTGAAAGTTTATGACCGTAAAAAACACATCGTGGATGCCACAGAATAGGGTTTTTTTCCCCGCCTTTTTCCCCGCGCTTAATTTTCAGACAAAAAGAAAACCCTAAGTCATTGATTTTATTGGTCGGAACAGCGGGATTTGAACCTGCGACCTCTCGTCCCCCAGACGAGTGCGCTACCAGACTGCGCCATGCTCCGAATACAGCAAATGACTATAGCGTGTTATAAGCAACGACTAAGCAAGACATTGACTTTCCAGACAAACCGCTTATCAGTATACGTACCCTGGAACGCATAAGTAGTGAAATTCCAAGTGCTAACATGCATTTATGATAAGTATCGTATCTGGCATGCTGTTCTATTTCCTTGCGGTTGTAAAAACTAGGGAGCTTACTAGCGGAATTAAGCATATCTCTTAACATCTCTGAGCCCATTGAGTGCAATTTTCTACTGGGTCTTGCAAAAGTGCAGCAACAGAAATCAACACCCGCTTTAAAAGTATCTATCGCTATAATGTACTCAGTAAATTCAGCTTTGTCCATATATTACTGGTAGGCTGGGCAAGACAATGGCAATCACAATTAAGAGTTTAATTAAGGCAACCCCTGCTTCTCTTCTTGCTTTGTGCTTTGTTACCATTCATATTATTGCTAAGCCTGCCTCTCCCTCATATCTTAACTTTCATATAAAAGCAGTCTAATCTCTACCTAGATCTGTATGACTGAAGCAACTTACCAAAATAATGATTAGCAATCTGTGCCAGATCCACTAAGCCAATAGTTATAGTAATTGATACTATGTAAAAGTTGCAAGATCGCCGCAAATAAATGACGGGGTGGTTTAGTGATGCTAGAGACTTGAAGGTGAAGCACCCACTTAAAATTTATATTCTAGCAAACCATGCAACACCTTTTACAATAGCCCGAACGGCTAACCTGAATCACAGGACTGCTTAATTTGGATAACCTGCTTATTTTTTGGCGTCCAGTGCGTTTTGGTAATACTTATGCACCAGTTTATCCTGATTTTCTAATAGATAATCAATGCTGGGTTCATTGTTCATTGCTTTTTCAATCGCCCTGCGGGTAGCTTCACGATGAATATTAAATAATGCTTCATGATCTAAATTATCAACCGTGATGATTCGTGGGTTAAGCCATACTGAGCAGATAATGCCTAAATCGTTGGCTTTGTCTTTTGGAATAGTACCGCCCCGCACTGCATCAAGTACCCCATTAGCGATAGCGCCTTGTACTGTGCCCATCAAAATAGTGGTGTAGGCATTTTTCTTAACCGTCACCTTGCTGACCATAATAGTCGCTGGTTTTACCATCATATCTGTATTCATCAAGGCTAGTACGCGCGAATGACCTTGCACTTGGTCACCAAGAAGATTAGCAAAGGCTGTACCAAAGGGACCATCTAATTCACCAATAATGACTTCTGGTTCAGCCGCTGTAAATGCAGGACCGCCAGCGAGCAGGCACTCTCCTGTACGCATCACAATTTTATCACTCATAAAAAACCCTCTAAAAGTTAAGCAAAATTGCTATTATCCTGATCTCTGTCCTATGTAGCAAGCATCGCTATTAAACTCAATTATAATTTAACAATTGATTTCATATTAGATGCTACACGCATCAGCTATAAATGCACTTCATGAGCGCATTGGTGGCGAAAAAAGCGGTTCGTCAATTATGTCAACTTTTTATAAAATCATGACTGACAGCCCACAGACACAGGTAATTCGCGCGCTATGCCTGTTTTTAAGTGGCTGGCTGAGCGCACCCGCATCATAAAATATGACCGCCCTCGTCTACGGATGCGACACATGCCTTTTTCCATTGGCATTGAGGAGCGCGGGACCACCCAATGGTCATATTGTATGGCGCAGGCATTGAAAAAAATAGACTTAGAGCTGTTATTTACCAACCAGTTAATGACCGCTTTTATCAAGACGGCTAATTTTATGCACAACCGCGCAGAATAAAGCAGAATAAATATTAAGTGTCTGATGATCTTTGATCATAGCTGCTAAGTTATGTTGCCGGAAATACCCCAGTTGATATATAACGATCGCCGCGATCACAAATAATGCTGACAATCACCGCATTATCAACGGTAGCTGATAGTGCCAACGCTGCAGCAACCGCACCACCAGCGGAGGCGCCACAAAATACACCCTCTTCAGCTGCTAACCTAAGCATAGTCTGTTCGGCCAGAACCTGCTCCATTTCAATCTTGGTATCAACACGCTCTGGCTCAAAAATGGTAGGTAGGTATTGTGGCTGCCAGCGGCGAATACCCGGAATACTTGCGCCCTCTGCTGGCTCCACGCCAACAATCTGAATAGCCTGATTACGCTCTTTTAAGTAACGAGATACCCCCATGATAGTACCAGTAGTACCCATTGCACTGACAAAGTGGGTCACTTTACCCTGGGTATCGCGCCAAATTTCAGGGCCAGTAGTCTGGTAATGTGCAAGTGGATTGTCAGTATTGCCGAATTGATTAAGCACCTTGCCTTTGCCTTGCTTTTGCATATCAAAGGCTAAATCACGCGCGGTTTCCATATCATCGACAAGCACAATATCAGCACCATAGGCACGCATTGATGCTCGCCTTTCCATACTCATATTGCGGGGCATAATCAAAGTCATGTGATACTTAAGCGCAGCCGCGACCATGGCAAGGGCAATGCCAGTATTGCCACTAGTTGCCTCAATCAGCCTAGTACCGGGTTTAATGTCACCGCGCGCCTGTGCACGACTAATCATACTGATAACGGGTCTGTCTTTAACTGATCCTGCTGGATTATTACCTTCTAGCTTCACCAACAACGTATTGCTTGTTTTTCCTGGTAAGCGCTGTAATTTAACCAGTGGCGTATTGCCAATAAAGCTATCAATCGTCGGATAGTTCATTTTTTTGAAGTTCCACTAAAGTAACGTACGCTAACGCATAGTCACCGTCATCGGTTAAACTAATCATGCTATAGTCAACATGTAGTTGGCTTGCCAAATGACGAGCCTGCCCGAAAAAATGCAACTCAGGCTTGCCTTGCCTGTTATTTCTTACCATAATATCACGTAAACTCAATCCCTCACTAAAACCAGTACCTAATGCTTTAGCGGTTGCCTCTTTAGCGGCAAAACGCTTGGCCAGAAAAGCGGCAGGCTTTATGGTTGTTTGAAATAGCATTAATTCATTATCATGCAGTACTCTGAGTGCAACCTTATGGCCATATCTTATAAACATACTCTGCATGCGCGGAATATGAACCAAATCTGTACCAATACCCACAATCATCCTCGTCGTGCGTCCACCATCAATTGTTTCATAGCACGCACCGCTGATTGCATACCAGTAAAAAGTGCACGGGCGATAATCGCGTGACCGATATTAAGCTCAACAATATCAGCAATACCTGCAATCTGGCTGACATTATGGTAATTCAAGCCATGGCCAGCATTAACCTGCAAACCTAAACGTCGGCCATGTGCCACTGCACTGATAATTGTCTGTAATTCATGAGTAGCTTTTTTCTCGCTCGTAGCATCAGCATAACGCCCAGTATGTAACTCTATAACAGGTGCACCAGACGCTGCGGCTGCCTCTATCTGCCTGACATCAGGATCAATAAATAATGATACCGTCACCCCTGCCGCTGACAGTTTTTGACAACATAGTGCCATCTTATCTAATTGCCTTGCTACATCCAGCCCGCCTTCTGTAGTCAATTCTTCACGTTTTTCTGGCACCAGACAGCAGTTAGCGGGTTGGTATTTTTCTGCTATCGCCAACATCTCATCGGTCGCTGCCATTTCCAAATTTATTTTGGTGTGCACAACAGCCATCAACATGGCTACATCCCGTTCCTGAATATGCCGCCGATCTTCACGCAAATGCACGGTGATAGCATCCGCACCTGCCTGTTCTGCCTCAATAGCAGCCTGCAGAGGATCAGGGTAGCGGGTACCACGTGCCTGCCGCAGCGTTGCCACATGATCAATATTAACGCCCAACAAAATATTCATTACTTTTCGCCGCCAGCATAACCTTTTGACTGGGCAAACAATTGCCGACTTTGTAAAATTTTATCGCCTAGACATGACTTTATCACTATACGCATTAAGTGTTTTATTTCTCCTAAGCTATGATCATCAAAATCACGCTCCGTTAATAAATGTTGCAAACTGCGCCCCGAAATTGATCGTACCTGCTGCCCCTGTTGCCAGTGTATTAAGCCCAAACCTGGTTGATAACTGTAACGTGACTGGCTATCTATCAGCATATTAGTACTGGCAACCCTGTCAATTACCAGACCATAACCTAGACAGGTTAACAGGCGCTTTTCAAATAAGCGTAACACAATCTCTGTGTTATCTTTCTGCTGGAGTCCAACTAATGCTGATTGATAAGCTACAAATAAAGCTGGATCGGCTTCAGCCAATGGCAATAATTTGACTACTAATTCGTTGA
The DNA here is from genome assembly GCA_965199725.1 of Methylophagaceae bacterium. Taxonomy (GTDB): domain Bacteria; phylum Pseudomonadota; class Gammaproteobacteria; order Nitrosococcales; family Methylophagaceae. The sequence continues at coordinate 82,772 of OZ241321.1, read as the reverse complement.
TATAAAGACCGCATAATGCTGATTTGGCATGCAGAAGATAACGCGGTGCATCGCTTTCTACTGCTGTCATGGTATAAAGTTCACCACGCCCAGCCCACGATATCAATAAGGGCTGATACAATTGCAATAACCCAGATTGACTGTCCCTTTTATTACGCACACCTTTGGCAAGCAGGCGAATACGGCCTGACTGCCTAGTAAATACATCAAGCAAAGCACTATTCTCACGGTAAGACTTTCTGTGCAATACAAACGCAGGCGTAAGAGCTACATGCATACTACCAACCCTATCATTGATTATCGTAACCCATACTTTTTAACATACGTTCATCATCACGCCAACTGGCATATACCCTAACCCATAAGCACAAAAATACTTTGCGGGCAAATAGACGCTGCATATCAAGCCTAGCTTCTCTACCAATTGTTTTTAATAATTGGCCTTTTTTGCCAATTACAATTGCTTTTTGACTGTTGCGTTCAACATAAATTGCTGCATCAATACGGTATATGGTTTGTTCATCAGCAAATTGCTCAATATCAACAGTGAGCGAATAAGGTAGCTCCTGACCCAAATAGCGAAATAATTTTTCCCTTACTAATTCAGCAGCTAAAAAACGTGTGCTCCTGTCAGTAAACTGATCGTATGGAAAAATTGGTACGCCTAACGGCATCAGGTTGATTATATTGATTTCTAGCCTGTCAATATGAAAACCTTTGCGCGCCGAAACAGGCACAATACTGGCAAAATTAAATGCGCTTGCCAGCCGGTTAATCTGGGGCAACAGCACATTTTTATCAGCAAGCGTATCAATTTTATTGATAACTAAAATAACTGGTGCATCAGCATGTTGCGCTAGTCTGCCCAGCACACGCTGATCATCGCCAGTCCATTTAATGCCATCAATCATAAACAGAATCACATCAACATTATCAATTGACAAAACTGCCGCACGGTTCATGTAACGATTTATTGCTCGTTTATCATTGGTATTAATACCAGGCGTGTCAACATAAATCAGTTGGCTGTTGTCAGTATTTTTAATCCCTAAAATACGGTGACGGGTTGTTTGTGGTCGTCGTGATGTAATACAAAGTTTTTGCGCCAGAATACGGTTAATTAATGTCGATTTCCCAACATTGGGTCTGCCAATAATGGCAACATAGCCCGACTTAAAACCGCTATCTGTCATCAATAATGCCCAGTAGTGCCAAAGCATGTGCAGCTGCTTTTTGCTCAGCTTTACGATGGCTTAAGCCCTGCGCTACCGTCTCCTTATTTAGCAAGGTGATTTGACATGACGCCTCAAAAACAGGTTGGTTGGTATCGCCTTTAATCTCACGTATGCTATAAATGGGTAATGGCTGCTGTTTGCTTTGCAATAATTCCTGTAATCGTGTTTTAGCGTCTTTCATATTCTCATCCACATCAATTACATTCAACCTTTCGTCAAATAGCCTCATGATGACCAGCCTTACTGACTCCATGCCACTATCTAAATAGATTGCCCCAATCAAAGATTCAAGTGCATCGACCAAAATGGACTCACGATAATATCCGCTGCTCTTCAGTTCACCAGGACCAAGAATCAATACATCGCCCAAATGTAACTTCCGAGCAATTTCAGCCAATGTAGCCCCTTTAACCAGTGACGCCCGTAATTGCGTTAATTTGCCTTCTTTTGCCTGTGGAAAAGCACAAAAAAGCGCATCTGCAATAACAAAATTTAAAACGGCATCGCCCAGGTACTCTAAGCGTTCATTGTTACCGCTACCAGCACTACGATGAGTTAATGCCTGCTTTAACAGCGCAGAATCATTAAACGAAACCTGTAACTGTTTGCAAAGTAGATGTTGACGAGTCACCATCTAATTATCACGACCTACCTCTGCATGAAACCGTCCCACCAAGTAAACATGGGCAAAAAATGGTCTGCTGACCTCATAGTCAATGATAATTTTAGTTACATACATTGCTTCCCTACTACGCAATAACTCAATATTTTCTTTTTCCACGTTAGTAATGGGCACATAGTTAGCATCAAACCGCTTTCTTAGCAATTGATAAACTTGATTCTTAGTAAGTTTGTTGTATATGATTTCTGTTTCTATATCATCCATTATCTGTAATACACTATGGTATTCAAGATAGATAGGGGCTAGCTGCACCGTTGCCATAGCAAAAATAATAATCACCATCAACATAACGATCCGTTTAATCAATGATATGGTACGCGTTGCGAGCGTCTGTTTTTTTTGCATAAGCTACCTGTTAATTAATTGAATTGCCCAAACGATCCCAGATAATGCCACCAGCACTCCAATTCCAACTCATCCAGATAAAAAATGCCTTTCCTACCAGATTTTCTTCTGGTACCGTGCCCCAAAACCGACTATCATTGCTATTGTCACGATTATCACCCATAGCAAAATAGTGACCAGCTGGCACTATCATTTTGCCCTGAACTGATTGACGAACAGGATCAATCAGCATGTCATGACCATGCTTGCCCAAATGTTCAAAATAAAGCTGAAACCTTCCTGATGTGGCAGTAAACAAGCGCATATCTTTTTGCTTTAAGTCGCGGGCAACAAGTTTGTCATTCACATACAGCATTTTATTAAAATAGCCAATTTTATCTCCTGGCAAACCAACAACTCGTTTAATGTAATCAATACTAGGATCTTTAGGATAGCGAAAAACAAGCACATCCCCACGCTCAGGCTTACCGACTGGTATTACCTTATAGTTAAGCACAGGCAAACGAATGCCATAAGCAAATTTATTCACTAAAATAAAATCACCGACATATAGAGTCGGCAACATGGATGCTGACGGAATACGAAATGGCTCAACAATAAATGACCGAATAATTAGCACTGCTAAAATAATAGGAAAAAATGAGCGTGAATATTCAACTATAATCGGCTCTTTCTGATGGGCAGTGCGGTTTTTTGCCCACAACAATTTGTCAGCCAACCAAATAATGCCTGTAATAGCAACTAACATGACCAGTATTGCTGGAAAACTCATTTCTCAATACTCCTTAAGATTTTTTTGACAACTTGAGCGCCGCCAGAAATGCCTCTTGAGGCACCATCACTTTACCAATTGATTTCATTCGCTTTTTACCCGCTTTTTGCTTTTCAAGTAATTTTCGTTTCCGTGATACATCACCGCCATAACACTTAGCCAATACATTTTTCCGCACTGCCTTTACTGTTGATCTGGCAATGATATTACCGCCAATCGCTGCCTGAATAGCAATATCAAACATTTGCCTGGGAATCAGTGCCTGCATTCTTTCCACTAGCTGACGACCACGAGAAACGCTGTCATTGCTGTGAACAATCATCGCTAACGCATCTATCCGCTCACCATTAATTAGTACATCCAACTTGACTAGGTTTGCCTGCTGAAAACGAATAAAATGATAATCTAGTGAAGCATAGCCACGACTAACTGATTTAATACGATCAAAAAAATCAATCACTACTTCATTCATCGGCAACTCATAACTAAGCGCTACCTGTCTGCCCAGATATTGCATGTTTTTTTGTACACCACGTTTTTCTATGCACAAAGTGATGACTGCACCCACATATTCCTGAGGAACTAAAATATCAGCAATAACAAGCGGTTCACGAATTTCATCTATACTAGCAGTATTAGGTAAATGCGCTGGATTTTCAACACTCACTACATCACCTTTGGTGGTAACGACTTCAAACACAACCGTAGGAGCAGTAGTAATTAAATCCAGATCATACTCACGCCCCAGCCGCTCTTGAATAATCTCCATATGTAACAAGCCAAGAAAACCACAACGAAAACCAAACCCCAGTGCCTGTGAATTTTCTGGTTCAAAAAACAGCGATGCATCATTTAACCGTAACTTGGCCAATGCTTCACGAAATGCCTCAAAATGATCCGAGCTCACGGGAAAAAGCCCAGCATATACCTGAGGTGTAATTGATTTAAAGCCTGGCAACATCTCTGTTGCGCCAAGATGGGTATGGGTTAATGTGTCGCCGACTGGCGCACCATCAATATCCTTTACGCCTGATATAACATAACCTACTTCACCACAATAAAGAGCGTCTCGTGTTTTACGCTTCGGAGTAAATACACCAACTTGCTCAACCTGATATTCACGCCCAGTTGACATAACTTTGATTTTATCACGTGGCTTCAATGATCCGTGCATAATTCTAACCAGTGAAATAACGCCAACATAGCTGTCAAACCAAGAATCAATAATAAGCGCTTGCAGTGCCCCGTCAGCATCACCTGTTGGCGCAGGAATATGGGTAACAATCAGCTCTAATAGACTATCAATGCCAAAGCCAGTTTTGGCGCTGCATTGCACAGCTTCCTTGGCATCAACACCAATAATATCTTCTATCTCTTGGACAACACGTAGTGGATCAGCAGAAGGCAAATCTATCTTGTTAATAACTGGCAGAACCTCCAGACCAAGATCAATGGCAGTATAACAATTAGCCACACTTTGCGCCTCAACACCTTGCGCAGCATCAACTACCAGCAAAGCACCATCACAAGCAGCCAGCGAGCGTGATACTTCATAAGAAAAATCAACATGACCAGGCGTATCAATAAAGTTTAAGTGATAAATCGTGCCACTCTGTGCTGTGTAGTCCAGGGAAACACATTGCGCCTTGATAGTAATACCGCGTTCGCGTTCAATATCCATGGCATCAAGCACTTGCGATGACATTTCTCGTTCAGCTAAACCGCCACAAATCTGAATAAAACGATCGGCGATGGTAGATTTTCCATGATCAATATGTGCGATGATTGAAAAGTTGCGAATACGATCCATAGAAAACTAAATGATCCTGTTAAACACTAAAAATCGGCTGGCAAAATGGCTGCCAACCGATTCATTATCTTTAAATTCAGGTAGATTTTACGACAAAAACAGGGCCATTGTCGCGCACCTTAATGTATCGCAATTAATCATCACTTGCGATTTTTAATACAAGAAAGATAGCATTTTCACCACGTCTAATCAGCGCCGGGATTGGCTTGTTTTCTGGCAAATCCTTAACCATCGCTAAAAAATGCTTGACATTGTCTATCTTCTCATTGTCAATAGTAACGATGATGTCACCATTTTTGATACCAGCCGCTGCCGCCACACCTGACTGATCTAAACTAACAACAATGATGCCACCCTTATCAATGCCATAGCGCTGACGCTGTCTGTCATTCAGATCATCCACCTCAACTGACAAACGTCTATCAATAGATTGCCCGGAATGACCACCGGCAATAAAGATTTTCCCATCTTCTGGCAACTCTTCAATTTTTACCCGAATTATTTTGCGTTTATTTTGTCTGAGCACCACAACAGGCACTTTTTCACCAATCCCTGTGCTACCGACTATAGGGGGCAAAGATGATGAGTTTTCCACTTTTTTGCCATTAAATTCAAGAATAATATCACCTGGCTGCAACCCTCCTTTTAATGCGGGGCTATCTGCCATCACCTGAGCAATTAATGCACCTTGTGGTTTTTTCATGCCAAATGACTCGGCCAGCTCACGGGTTACATTTTGAATGGATACACCCAACCAGCCACGACTAACATAGCCTTGTGATTTAATCTGATTAACTACATTTATCACCACATCCATAGGAATAGCGAATGAAACGCCCATAAAACCACCTGTACGACTATATATCTGTGAGTTGATGCCAATCACTTCGCCATCAAGATCAAATAATGGACCACCAGAATTACCGGGGTTAATTGCAACATCTGTCTGAATAAAGGGAACATAACTGTCACTGGGCAAACTGCGGCCTAAGGCACTGATAATGCCAGCGGTTGCTGAGTAATCAAAACCAAAAGGCGAACCAATGGCAAGTACCCATTCGCCTACTTTCAGCTTAGTAGAATCACCCAGCTTAACTGATTTAAGGTTGGTTGCTTCAACTTTTAATAGCGCAACATCGCTACGCTCGTCACTACCTAATAATTCAGCGACCATTTCATTGCCATCATTAAATCGTACAATAATTTCATCAGCATCTTTAACAACATGATGGTTAGTTAACACATAACCATCTGACGATAAGACAAATCCCGATCCCAGCGAATGAGCATTTCTTGGCTGTCCATTCCAATCTCTCGGCTCACCAAAGAAACGTCCAAAAAAATCTTCAAGCTCATCAGGCATATGTAAGTTTGGTGATGGTCTGTTACGTGATTTTTTCGGCTTCTTAGTAGTGCTGATGTTAACAACAGCAGCGGCACTTTCAGTCACTAATTCTGTAAAATCAGGCAAATTGCCACGAGCATGCACATTTAGGCTCAATAATAAAGTCACCAAAAAAAGCCACGACCAATGCTTACAATTTTTCATTACTACTCCTCAACTATTCTGGCCCGAAAGCCATCCTCGCTATTGCGCAGGTGAACTCTTACCCAATAGCAACCAATAAAAAACCCTGCAATGCCAGCAAACACTTCCATTATCTCACTTGCCATCACTAATCTTGCCAGTATCGCAGACACAAACATAAAAATAAGCGGCAGAATATACAGCAAAAATGCACCGTGCAGTAAGCGGTCTTCAGCAATCGCTAACTGAACCTGTTGACCAGCATAAACCTCATATTCCTTGTTGACTGCAACACGTGAAAAACGTTGTCCAACATGCTTGGCAAGCATCCCTGTACCACAACCTTGCTTAACCGCACAGCTGCTACATGTTGATTCACGTTCAACATCTAGCCAAACAGTATTATCATCAACGCTAACAACGCCAGCCTTCTGCTTAATCATTGGTGATGCCCTCATAACGAATTGAGCCAGCTACTTTTTCAACAGTGGCCGCTGGCATCTCACCAATAACAGTAACAAAATGTTTACCAACAATATTAGCAGATGTACTGGCGATACCTATTTTTGAACTCATAGATACAGGCAAATAATTATGTCCGAGGCGCATTTTCTCTATAAATATTGAAATTGAACTCAGCCCATCGCTATACACCATGTGCTTAACTGGCTCACCACTTATTGCTTTAAGTCTATTTTGATTAACCAATACAAAACCTTCTGGTAGCCAACATTTGCAGTCATATTCTGCCTTACGATCTGTCACTTTAGCATGGAGGTTTCTGATTGAGCGCCACGAATATTTATAGCCTTGCGTTTTCAGCTGAAATGCATCATCAGCAATATCAGTACCCACATCTATTAGCGAAAATGCTAATTTTCTCAGTACCCGACCTGTATCATCAACTAGGCTTGATTGTAGCAACATACCAGTATCTTTAGCAACCCATAAATGATAATCATAACGGTTATTATCTATTGATATCAGCTTTAATTCGTCCGCCTGACGTCCTGCGATCCTTGACTCTTTACCCAAATGCATGTGGTAATAATGTCTGGCCTTATTCAAGCGCCTTATTAAGCTATCAGGGAAGCCAAGCCCCAACATACTGTGCTTTGATGCCTGGCCTTCTGGGTGGACACATGCGAACGCGTCATTATTACGAACAAACTCTCTTGCCAAACCGTCTAATGCAATCAACCGCACACTTTCACCACCTGTGTTCTTACGATGAAAAATACGGATAGTTTGCAACTTATCTCCTGTTTGCAACACAAATACACCCTGATAATTAAGATTTATAGTCGCTAAAAGCGTGTGTTCAAATAACGCTGTTGCCTTGCTGTCTGCATAAGCTTTAATTGCAGGCAACAATAAAAATAAAGTCAAACATATTCGCCCCAATTTGGACATCAGTTATTGGTCTTAGCCATATCAGCAGACAATTGCATATAGGCAAGCAAAGCCAATTCGTGATCATCTGCATTATGATCGGTCATGTAATTGTTTATCCTGTATTCCGCCTTAGAACCGCCCATAGCCAAGTATTCTCTGGTCTTATCAACAGCAACAGTACTAACAGATTGATCATTAACAGCTACTGATGGCACCAGGGGTACAGTATCACTTTCATATTGCACTGATACAACTAACACAGCAAGTGAAGCGGCAACAGCAACCCCAACAGCCTGCTTCCATAATCGGCCGGGAAACGTAATTATCTGCACCTTGTTATCTGTTTTGCTAATGGGTACAGCCGAATCAACCAAAAACGCTGTAATGTTATCTGTTAAGTCAGTATCATAGTACGCTGCATGGCCATGCAAGACATCACTTGCCAACTGATAACGCTGAAATTGTGCTCGTGCCTGCTCATCTTTAGCCAACAAATTCAAGGCATAATCTAAATTTTCGCCTTCTAATTCACCATCAACCAGCGCCGAAAGTATCTCATTATGACTATTCACCAATGCCACTCCCATTTTTTATTTTTTTATCTATTGCTTCGCGCGCGCGAAAAATGCGTGATCGTACTGTGCCTACCGGACAATCCATTGCCTCAGCAATCTCCTCATAACTCATGCCACCAAACTCTCGCAACCTGATTGTCGTTGCCATATCATCTGACAAACTTTCAATCGTCTCATAAATAGCTTGCTCAAGTTGATCGCACATCAAGTTATTTTCTGGTGTATCAATCTCCTTTAATTCAGATGCATCATAAAAATTTGTTGTATTCATTACATCAATATCCATTGCTGGTGGTCGCTTAGAGCGAGATGTTAAATGGTTTTTTGATGTATTAATTGCAATACGGTACAGCCATGTATAAAAATTACTATCCCCTCTAAAACTAGCAATGGCAAGATATGCCTTAATAAATGCTTCTTGGGCAACATCCAGTGACTCAACTGGATCATGTAAGAAACCATTAATAACATGCACGATCCGTCTTTGATACTTCATGGTTAGGACATCAAACGCCTTCTTATCGCCTGCCTGTATCCTACTTACCAGATCTAAATCTACACCCATTAAGCCTTCCAAGATGGTTCTATCTTGACGCAAATTATGCCAAATTTAGTCTATTTAGACTACGTCTGACCATGACAATCTGCTTTTAGTTCCCAAAAGTTGCTATGAATAATAGTAACAACTGTTAACATAAAGGCGCCTCTTGAAGTTAAGATGTTTTCTCGGCCTGCAAGCCGTTATGTAGATAACCTCTTATCCATAATTTATGGAATGAGATTCAACTTGAACAAGAACATAAAGACCTGCTGTTGTCAGTCCAGTACAGGTCGCGTAACATAAATACTGTCAATATAAACGATTAGACGTTAAGATAATTTTCCGCTATAGCAACATTATGAAAGGTTCATTTCCAACAAAACTACCCGTTTTTATCGCAGGCAAATGGCAACTAAGTCAAGCCCGCAATATGATAACGGTTACCAACCCAGCAACTCAGCAAATATTAACACAAGTTCCCTGCACCACTATAGCGGAAATTGATCGTGCTGTTACATCAGCAAATGATACCTTCAAAAACTGGCAGAATATCCCTGTACCAGTCCGTACTCGCATCATGCTCAAATACCAACAACTGCTGAAAGCGCATCAGGAAGAAATGGCTGAAATCCTTTGTCAGGAAAGCGGCAAAACATTTGATGATGCTATGGGCGATATATTTCGTGGTATTGAAGTAGTTGAACAAGCCTGCAATATCGCTAGCCTGCTGATGGGCGAAACAGTAGGAAATGTTGCCACCGCAATTGATTGTTATTCTGTTAGCCAGCCGCTTGGAGTATGCGTTGGTATCACCCCGTTTAACTTTCCAGCAATGATTCCGTTGTGGATGTTTCCGCTTGCTATTGCCTGTGGTAATACCTTTATTCTCAAACCCTCTGAGCAGGATCCGCTCACCCCCAATCGGCTGGCAGAATTATTTACCCAAGCGGGCGCGCCTGAAGGTGTATTACAAGTTGTTCACGGCAGTAAAGATCAGGTAGATATGCTGATCACCCACCAAAAAGTAAAGGCAGTGTCCTTTGTTGGTTCTACCGCTGTCGGCCAGCATATCTACCGCACTGCCAGCCAACATCTAAAGCGGGCCCAGTGTATGACAGGTGCTAAAAATCACATGGTGGTGATGCCTGATGCTAATAAACAGCAGACAATAAATAGTGTGATAGGCGCTAGTTTCGGTGCCGCTGGTCAACGTTGTATGGCCATTTCAGTAGTGGTTACGGTAGGTGACAGCAACACCTGGATAAAAGATTTAAAAACTACCGCCCAAACATTAAGCCCGGGCATCTGGCATAATCGCCAAGCAGCGTATGGCCCGCAGATAAGCCCGCAAGCACGCGATCGGGTATTAGCCTTTATTGAAAAAGGCAAACAAGAAGGTGCCGACTGTATTCTTGATGGCTCTAACTGCACGGTAGAAGGTTACCCTGACGGCAACTGGGTAGGCCCAACTATATTTACCGATGTCACGCCTGATATGACCATTTACCAAGACGAAATTTTCGGGCCAGTGCTCTGCATTATCAACGCGGATACGCTTGATCAGGCTATTGAACTGATTAACAACAACCCCAATGGTAATGGTACCGCCATATTTACCAGTAGTGGTGCCACGGCGCGCAAATTTCGCCATGAGGTGTTGGTAGGACAGGTGGGTATCAATGTGCCAGTGCCAGTACCCTTGCCTTTTTTCTCTTTTACCGGCTGGCGTGGCTCTTTTATTGGCGATCATCACGCCTATGGCAAGCAGGCAGTGCGTTTTTATACTGAGACCAAAACCATCACTGAACGTTGGTTTGACGACTGCGAAAAAGCGCGTCTTAATATGGGTATCACCCTGAAATAATGAACCGACTACTAATCCATTTAAGATAACAGACCATGGATCAATTACCCGTACTGTTTACCGAACTCGCTTGTAGGAATGGTACTAAAATTGGTGTTGCCACTTTAAATGCAGAAAAATCACTTAATGCACTCAATTTACCCATGATTGAATCATTATTATCTCAGCTTAAGAAATGGCAACACAATAACACCATCGTCTGTGTATGGCTACAGAGTACAGATGGCAAAGCCTTTTGTGCCGGCGCTGATGTGATTAGTTTGTATGCCAGCAGCGTCGCCTATGGAGAAACACTTAACAACGACAACTGTATGCAATTTTTCAGCTGTGAATACGCACTTGACTACTGCATTCATCGTTATACAAAGCCGGTGATTGTATGGGGTCATGGTATTGTTATGGGTGGTGGTTTGGGGCTAATGGCCGGCGCCAATCACCGCGTTGCCACAGAATCGACGCGCATCGCCATGCCTGAAGTTAAGATTGGCCTTTATCCTGATGCAGGTGCTAGTTGGTTTCTGCAACGTGCTGCTGGTAAAATCGGGCTGTTTCTTGGGCTGACGGGTGCTAATATCAACGGTCCTGATGGCCAATTTGCTGGGCTGGTTGATTACCTGCTAGCCGATGAATATAAAGGCAAGATACTGAATGATCTGGCTACCGCTGACTGGAACAATAGCGATACAGGTACGATAATATCAACTATATTGCATCGCCACGAGCCACAATCTAAGGGTGCCATGCCTGCTGCCAATCTTGCTAGTCACTACGAACGCATTAACGCGCTATGCACTGGTAGTGATGTGAACGAAATTTGCCAGCGCCTGCTAAGTTACCAAACTGACGATGTATGGTTAAGCGGCGCTATCAATACCTTACGTCATGGCTGCCCAGTCACGCCTCATTTAGTCATAGCGCAAATGCAGCGCGGCAGTGATTTGAGCCTAGCAGATATATTTCGTATGGAGCTTGTCATGTCGCGCCACTGCGCTACTAAAGGGCACTTTAAAGAAGGGGTACGCGCCCTGCTAATTGATAAAGATCACCAGCCCAAATGGGCACATAACAGCATTTCTGCTGTAAGCCAGGCGGAGGTAGATGCCTTTTTTCAGCCTTTTGCTGACGATCCGCTAGCACATCTGTAAAGACAATGTAATACCAGACTTTAAAACGGTAACGCTATTTAAACGTAAAATCCTTTGTTATAAACCTTAATCGCTTAGTGACGCTAAAATCTCTTTATTTGTATCTAAATGAATGAGTACGTCACTATAATTCATAAATATTTTAGCGATCAATTCTTCACTGCTTTCATCGTCCTTACTATATTTATTCTTGTCATTATCTTGTTGTTTTAGCTTGTCTATTATTAAGTACAAGAACAGTCCATGGAGATAAACCTTACTGATATATTGATTTCTCAAGTATTCTATATCTGTTTCACTTTTTGCCTGATTTTTATTTTTAGATAGGTATCGTTGTAATGTATGGCTATCCATATTGATAGCAATGGCATCTATAACTTTTTGATCTCCTGCGTCTCCTGGGAAGATGTGGATTATACTTTTTCCTCCTTCCCAACCTTCCTCCATCCATGGTTCCCCATTATCTTGAACCCATTCGTCTTTTTCATTCTTGCTGATTTTGATTAACTGGGGTAAGTCTGGCTTTTCAGGTTCTTTATCTACCTCTTTCTTTTCCTCTTTCTGTGGATCAACTATTTTGATATAAAAAATACTTTCCATATCTCCGTCAGGTGAAGTAAGCCTCGCATTAAGCTCAATCTCATCACCCACATTTAATGCCTCTCGTGGCTTTAGCATGAAGTAAGCCTCGCATTAAGCTCAATCTCATCACCCACATTTAATGCCTCTCGTGGCTTTAGCATGAGTTTGATAGAACCATCTGAAGGACCAGATTTATTGACTTCAAAAAAATCTTCCACCTTATTGGGTTTGCCTGCCTCTGTTCCGCCGTCAGATTCATTGTTATCTTGGCCACCTAAAATATGAACTTGAAACTTGCCTTTTTCCTGTGGGCGATAAAAGTAGTCGTCTACCACATCCGTCTCAAATTGAATGCTACCTTTGCCATTGAGCGGGATAGATTTAATCCTTTTACCAGTTTGTTTATCTTCTTTGATGTTGATCTTGAAAATTGATGGAAAACGTTTGTTTTCCTTTGGTCGCTTTTTCTCTTCGCCTTTTTTTGATGTTCTCTGCTTTCCGGAAGGCAAATTTACCAAATCTATACCTTTCTTTAGCAATTTGGTAAGCGACTTGTCTAAAGGAACATTAAACATTAGCTTCTCTATTAACTCTTTCTCTTTTGCAGCATCTCCGCCGTGTAAAATTTTGTCTTTCCTTTCAGTATTTAATCTCTTTAGGGTGTCGTTATCTTTTAATATGGCGATAACCTTATTACGTAATTGTTCTGATTTTTCGCTTTCTCTTAAATTAGACCGGTTCGCCATGAACAAATCCTGACGAAAACCTGTTGTAACCTTTGAGCAATCAATCACTACCAGCATTGAATCCTTCAGCAAGTTGTATTTCAACTCTTGGGTGATAAACGGTTGCCCTTCCGTTCCTTGTACTTGACCGTTTAGAATATAAATTACGTTGCGCCCTGTGCCAATATATCTTCTTTTTCTGTTTTGATGCTGTTGCGGATTTTCTCCCTTGCTAAGCACGTATACCGTTACCGTTACCTCGCCTATGTCCTCGTTACTTATTTGCTCAAAAATAGGAGATATTTCTAGGAGGTCATTTACTTTATTCTGATCGGTAATTCGCACATAGTTGCCATAGACTCCCACGTGGAGTATTGCTTTTGGAGTTTTGTATGGTTCTCGGTCTTCATACAGATAAAATGGCAAGGCAGGCTTATATAGTAATTGGTTTAGCGTTGCGTATAGTCCTGTTGAAGTGCTTATATTATCTTTCGTTCCTTTTGGCATCTCATAGGAATAGAGTTTGATGAACGAACCGGTTTCAAATGGTTTGTCATAAAACAATCCTATATCTAAACTATCTATCTTAAATTGTGGAATGATTTTGCCATCAATAGCAAAAAACTCGTACCAAGTGCTACCAAATTTTAGTTCTTCTGCATCGGTTAAACTGTGCCTACGAACCAAGGTCCAACCAAATAGATTGTCAGAATAGTTATCATCTTTATCAAAGCATTGTTGATCTTTTTTAGAAGCAATCAGTTGATAGCGATACTCGCCACAAAATGTCACCGCCCCAGTTGAACCCATATTATATTTGCCCTGCACAAAAGCAATATCCGTTTTATTATTGTTGGCGATGGATAAAAAAGTGCTCTTAAAATCATCTGGATACTGCCCCTCACCATTGTCCCAAATCAATAAGTCTGGCTTATCCTTACTATTGCCAGTAGCAATAACTTGAATGTTATCGCGCGCCATTTTTGATCTTTTTTCAGGTAGTACTTCTCCAATATCCCCTTTAGGTATGTTGAAAAACTGTTCCGTGGCTTCTTCAATGGTTTTAGGAGCTTTTCTTGATTTTGGATCTATCCCTTCCTGCTTACACCTTTTCAATAACAGTGCATCAATTGAATTGGTAATCTTTTCTACTAAAGCCGCGCCGGAATGTGGCTACTGATTTTCAAAAATACTGAAGTTGGAGCGATCATCTTTTGACTTGCCACCATAGGGATACCAGTTGTTAGGATTCTTCAATAATTCATCACCAGTAACCAACTGATGCAATGCTACCTCTCCATCACATCTAAATACTTTCCAAAATAATTCTTTGTGTTCTGCCATAGGTCATTATTTCCTGAAGGCTATTTTAAGATCAACAATCCATATTTGTATTTGCGTCATTTACATTGATGAGACAACAAGCCTTATAATTTTCAGCACTGATAAAGTCCAGACTTGCAATTTATAATAATCCATTACATAATAATGTAAAATACTTGGGAATTATACTACCTAAAGGTAAACTGGTTATCTATAAAATGACTATTGTGCACAAATTAACTGTTACTTTATTGATGCTAACAGTGCTCATCGGTCAGGCATCAGCAGAACAAGTGGTCGGCTGTGATATAAACGCATCCGATGATCATCAACATATGCCTTTATCAGATACTGCTATCAGTAGCCCATGTATGGATAAAATAGCAATAGAAGGCTGCTTTGTTGATTGTACCTGCCTCAATAGTGGCTGTTATCAGGAGGTGCTACTGGTACATACAATAAACGACAATATAGCTACACTTGAAAAAGCCAGTCTGCCATTCTTCTTCACCCTTGACAGCATATTATTGTCTTACCTTTTCAGGCCTCCTATTTTATCACCAACCCTCTGAAAAACGATTGCGCAGATACTAAAGCTATAACAGCTTGAGGTTGACAAAAATCGTGCCCCGTATTTGATACGTAAGCCAAAAGGCATAAATGGCGATCATCCAATAATAGCGCAAAACGCTCAAATCTAAATCTGGCTGCATACTGCGTTTTTTTATTGTCTTTGTTGCATGCATAACGTTTTTCATAGGTTTTTAACTAAAAGGCTGGTATAGCCAATTGGCTAGCCTGCCCAGTTGTTTTGCTTTTGACCTTGATTAAGGTACAAGACTTTAAGCAAATATTCCGCCCCAACTAAAGAGTTAAGAGGACACGCCTGATGTACTATAAATATCAGATAATAATCAAAGCGATTATATTGTCACTATTAGTCGCGTTAATGCTTGCTGTTAATTACGCATTCGCCAATGACAATCAAAATAGGCTGAGCTTGCACGATGCAGTGGCAGAGGCAACGCAGCGAGATCCGTGGTTACAGGGCAATTTACACGAGCAACGTTCGCTAGAACATCTAAGCCAGGCAGCAAGAAGTCTGCCTGCACCAAAAATATCTATTGGTCAAAGCAACATTTCCGTTGATTCACTTAGTTTTAACCAGGACCCAATGAGTCAATTTAAGCTAGGTGTTAGTCAAGTATTTCCACGTGGTGACAGCTTGACAATTAAACACCGCCAGCTTAAAACGCAAAGCCTACAATACCCATATTGGCAACAAGATAGAAAAGCGAAAATAAAGGTCATAGTTGGATCGCTATGGCTTGATTTGTTCCTACTCAGACAAACGGTTAACCTGATTGAAAAAAACCAGCGGTTGTTTGAACAGCTACTGGAAATAACGCAATCACGCTATGCCTCAACTATTGGCATAGCAAGACAAAACAATATAGTTCGTACCGAACTGGAACTGACCAGAATCAAAGACAAGCTACTTGCGTTAAAACAAAAAAGACATCACCTGCTTGGTGAACTAAGACAATGGCTACCACAACAATCTGAGCTGGCACTGACAGATAATCTGCCTGTGATTAGGCTGGCGCCTACCGATCAGATTGTGCATAACGACCAGCTAACAGATGAAGAGATTATCAGTCATTTTTACCGCCACCCAGCAGTGGCTGCCCTTGATAAAAAAATAACGGCAAGCACTATTGGTATTGAACTTGCCAAACAAAAATACAAACCGCAATGGAGTATTAATGCAAGTTATGGCCATCGTGATAATCGTGATGATTTATTATCGCTGGGGGTAACGCTTGATCTGCCCGTTTTTACAGCAAACAGCAATGATCAGCAGGTCAGGGCAACCATCGCGCAAACTGAAGCAGTCAAAACAGAAAAACAATTGCTGCTAAAGCAGTTACTGGGTGACTTTTTGAGTGTCAGAGGCAGGCTGAAACAGTTAGTCCAGCGTCAAGCACTGCATGATGGTAAGTTGCTGGAACAATTTCATCAACAAACCGCAGTAGCCTTGAATGCCTACACCAACGATATTGGTGATTTCAGCGAGGTAGTACGTGCGCAGATAGCAGAATTAAATGCCGAAATTGATCAGTTAACCCTCAAAGTCAAACAGCAAAAGCTACATTTGGAAATGAATTATCTGTTTGCCAGAGCAAGCGAACAAGATAGCGCCATTTTGACAACATATTGACAACGAAGGAGTAGCATAATGAAAATATTAGTACTTATTTTACTGATTATAGCAGGTGTGGTGGCCGGCCTTACGCTAGGAGATTACTTCAACAGTCATCTGGCTGATTCACTGCCCCTCAGCATCAAAAGCCACGATAAAATCACTGATAATAAAAGCAATAATAAACCACTTTACTGGGTTGCACCAATGGATGCCAATTATCGGCGTGACCAACCAGGAAAATCACCAATGGGTATGGATTTAGTGCCTGTGTATGCCGACGATAACAAACAGGTAGATGGCAGCACTGGCACTATTTATGTATCGCCGGATGTAGTGAACAGTTTGGGTGTTCGCACTGTAGAAACTCGTCAGCAAACCCTACCCACCCAAATCGATACAGTCGGCTATGTTGTGTATGATGAAGATAAGTTAGTCCATATCCATCCAAGGGTAAAAGGCTGGGTAGAAAAGCTGTATGTGAAGGCGATTGGCGACAGAGTAAAAAAGGGACAGGCGCTTTACGACATCTATTCGCCAGAATTAGTCAATGCACAAGAAGAGTTTTTATTGGCGTTAACACAAAACAATGCCCGTTTAATCAGTGCCGCTGAAAACCGCCTTACTGCGCTGCAAATACCCAAATCAACAGTAAGCGCCTTAAAAAAAACCAAACAAGTTAATCAGCTTATCACTTTTTATGCGCCACAAAACGGCGTGGTTAAAAGGTTAGATATTCGTGAAGGTTTTTATGTAGAACCAATCACAGTGATGCTGTCAATTGCAGATTTAAGCACAGTATGGGTAAAAGCAGAAATATTTGAAAGGCAGGCTGAACAGGTTGCTTTAGGCAATAACGTAGTAATGACCTTAGATTATCTGCCGAATAGAAAATGGCATGGCAAGGTTAATCAGATATACCCTATGATCAATACCAATACACGCACTGTTAGTGTTCGCTTTAGTCTGGATAATCAAGGTAGCACACTAAAACCCAATATGTTTGCTCAAGTAACGATTGATACTGGTCATGGCAAGCCTGCATTATTGATACCAAAAGAAGCATTAATTCGTACTGGGAATCAGGATCGGGTTGTTTTAGCCTTAGGTCAGGGCAAATTTAAGTCTGTTGCCGTTAGTGTTGGTCGTTTTGGTCAGCATGATGTTGAGATACTGTCTGGTCTATCTAAAGGGGAAAGTGTGGTCAGCTCGGCACAGTTTTTACTGGATTCTGAATCAAGCAAATCGTCTGACTTTAAACGGATGAACCATGATGATATACAAAAAATGGATCACAGTGCTATGAAAATGTCAGAAGATGAGCATCAGCATAAAATGGATATGCCTACTCATGTAACGGGTACCATCAAGTCGGTGATGCCTGACCACCGCATGGTGAGTATCAAAGTAGCAAAATGGCAGGACAAAGAAGCAGCAGATGTTGATTTTATTGTCGATGATAGCGTTAATGATATGGATATGGCGCTACTGATACCAGAAGCTAAGGTTATGTTTACCTTTACAAAAAAAGACAGCATATTAGTCATTAACCATGTTATGACGGCAGGAGGTAACTAGATGATTGCTGCCATTATTCGCTGGTCGGTGATTAACCGATTTTTCGTCTTAATTGCCACCCTTTTCATTGCTGCCTTTGGTCTTTATGCCACCAAACAAATGCCAGTAGATGCGCTACCGGACTTGTCCGATGTGCAGGTTATCATTAAAACTAGCTACCCAGGACAAGCACCACAAGTGGTGGAAGATCAGGTGACTTACCCATTAACGACTGCTATGTTATCAGTACCTGGTGCCACAACCGTACGCGGCTATTCATTTTTTGGTGACTCCTACGTATATGTTATTTTTGATGATAATACTGATCTTTATTGGGCACGTTCTCGCGTGCTGGAAAACTTAAGCCAAGCAGCCACTATCCTGCCGCCAAACGTTAGGCCGCAGTTAGGGCCAGACGCATCCGGAGTCGGATGGATATACTTATATACATTGATTGATAAGAGCGGCAAACATGATCTCAGTCAACTGCGTACTATTCAGGATTGGTTTTTAAAATACGAGCTGCAAACGATCGCCGGAGTGTCAGAAGTGGCAACGGCGGGCGGCATGGTCAAGCAATATCAGGTGAAACTTGATCCAGATAAATTACGCGCATTCGGTATTCCTGTTGCCCATATTCAAACAGCAATTAAACAGGCTAATCAGGAAATTGGAGCATCGGTTATTGAAATGGCTGAAGCTGAATACATGGTTAGAGCAACAGGCTATATCAAGCGTACTTCCGATCTGGAAACTATTCCACTAGGCATGAATCATAACGGTACACCACTATTGCTCAAAGATGTTGCTGATATAGGACTAGGCCCACAAATGCGTCGAGGTATTGCCGAACTGAACGGTGAGGGCGAAACTGTTGGCGGCATCATTGTGATGCGCTTTGGTGAAAACGCTCAGCAAGTTATCAAACGGGTTAAAACTAAATTAGCTCAGCTTAAACAAGGTCTTCCCGTTGGGGTTGAAGTTATCCCTGTTTATGATCGATCGGCCTTAATTGAAAAGGCGGTTGATAATTTAAGCATCAAGCTACTGGAAGAATTTATCATTGTTGCCCTAGTGTGCTTCGTATTTCTGTTTCATGTCCGTTCTTCCCTGGTTGCTATTATTAGTTTGCCCATTGGTATTCTAACTGCCTTTATTGTGATGCACTTGCAGGGTTTGAATGCCAATATCATGTCGCTAGGCGGCATTGCTATTGCTATTGGCGCAATGATTGATGGTGCGATTGTGATGATTGAAAATATGCACAAACACATGGAAGAAACACCCGTTACTAAAAAAAATCGCTGGGAGATTGTCAGCCGATCTGCTAGTGAAGTCGGACCAGCATTATTTTTCAGCTTGCTGATTATTACCGTGAGTTTTGTACCAGTTTTTACGCTGGAAGCGCAGGAAGGACGCATGTTCTCACCGCTAGCATTTACTAAAACTTACGCAATGGCAGCCTCTGCGGCATTAGCAATTACGTTAGTACCAGTACTGATGGGTTATTTTATTCGTGGCAAGATACTGCCTGAGCATAAAAACCCGATTAACAAACTGTTAACAGCAGTCTATTTGCCAGTACTAGGCGCAGTATTACGTTTTCCTAAATCAACTTTGCTGATAGCCCTACTGTTACTAGGCGTTGGTATCTGGCCACTAGATAAAATTGGCAGTGAATTTATTCCACCACTTGATGAAGGTGATTTAATGTATATGCCCAGTACCTATCCGGGCATTTCAATCGGCAAAGCAAGGCAAATATTACAACAAACTAACAAAATCATTCGCACCCTGCCAGAAGTAAAGACCGTTTTTGGCAAGGTTGGTCGCGCTGAAACAGCAACCGATCCAGCGCCACTTACGATGATAGAAACATTTATTCAACTCAAACCAAAATCAGAGTGGCGGTCAGGTATGACAACTGATGGCCTGATTAAAGAGCTTGATAGCCTTGTTAAATTGCCCGGCATCACGAATGCCTGGGTTATGCCAATAAAAACGCGCATAGATATGCTGGCAACTGGCATTAAAACACCAGTCGGCATCAAAATATCTGGCGCAGATTTACAGGTCATTCAGGATATTGGCAAACAACTGGAGATAATTTTACAAAAGGTACCCGGTACGGCATCAGTTTATTCAGAACGTGTCGCTGGCGGACGCTATGTAAAGGTGGATATTGATCGTGCAGAAGCTGCACGCTATGGGTTAAGCATCGCAGAAATACAACAAGTAGTCGCCACCGCTGTTGGTGGGATGAATATCAGCAAAACCGTTGAAGGATTAGAGCGCTATCCTGTCAACCTGCGTTACCTGCAAGATTATCGCGACTCACCAGAAAAACTGTCATTACTGCCTATTGTCACGCAGGATGGTCAGCGTATTGTATTAGCAGATGTCGCCAACATTTTTATTGAAGATGGTCCACCAGGGATCAAATCAGAAAATGCGCGCTTAAACGGCTGGTCATTCATTGATATTCAAGGTGTTGACATGGGCAGCTACATGGCAGCTGCACAAAAAGCAGTAGCTGATAATTTAAAGCTACCAGCCGGTTATGCGATCAACTGGGCAGGACAGTATGAATATATGCAAAGGGCGCAACAAAAACTCATGTATGTAGTGCCATTAACACTGGCAATCATTATTGTTTTACTGTATATGAATTTTCGTAACGGTATTGAAGTAGCTATCATCATGAGTACATTGCCACTGGCGCTAGTTGGCAGCATCTGGTTAATGTATTTGCAGGGATATAACTTTTCTGTTGCTGTAGCAGTCGGCTTTATTGCGCTGGCTGGCGTAGCGGTTGAAATAGCGGTTATTATGCTGGTTTATTTAAATCAGTCTTATTATAAGATGTTAGCTAAACATCAGCAGCAAGGCTTGCCAGTAGATAAGCAGGATATACTGAATGCTGTTATCCGTGGTGCTGGAATGCGTGTCAGGCCAGTGATGATGACTGCAGCGTCTATTGTTTTAGGCTTACTGCCTATTTTGTACGGTACTGGCGTTGGCTCAGAAGTAATGAGCAGAATTGCTACCCCTATGGTTGGTGGTATGGTAAGCGCTGTCATATTAGCTCTATTGGTGTTACCAGTACTTTTTTATCTATGGCGCTGTCGTACTGTTAATCGTTGATATGTCTCTTTGATGATTACTAGTTGTAAGCCCTTATCAGCACAAAGATTCTCATTAATTGCAACTCTCTAATTTCTGAATTGTGATGATTAGTTATTCTTCTTTTAGTTTTCTATATTCTTAGTGAATGTACAAAGCATGTCAGCTTTATCACCTTTGAGTGCATTATGTCATTATTTTTAGTGCCAGAATATCTTGTAGGGATTGATACGTTTAAGTCCTTTTCATCGCTCCCTTAAGCCTTCATGCTTGTAGCGTAAAAGAGGTGCAAGAAAGAATTCAATAATACGTCTATGGCCTGTTTTCATCTCGGCTGTGATTGCCATACCTGGGGTAAGCTTAATAGCTTTGCCATTTACATTGACGGTACTTTGCTTCATTAAAAGGTGCATACCATAAATTAGCCCACGCTTCTCATCCAGGGTGGCATCATCGGAGACAGTAATGACTTCAGCATCAATAATGCCATATTTAGTAAAAGGGAAAGTATGGACTTTGATTTCAGCAGCCATGCCTTCTTTAACAAAGCCAATATCTTTATTTTCAAGAAAGGCTTTAACTTCTAATTGTTCTTCGTCAGGCACAATGAGCATAAGTTTTTGTGCTCCAGTAACTACACCACCAACAGTACTAATTGCTAACTCCTGTACTCTACCAGAGGTAGGGGCATAAAGAACTTGCTTGAAATTTAGGTCTTTGGCTTTAATCAGCTCTTTATCTAGTACGGTAATCTGTCGTTGATACTCAGTCATTTGGACAAGATGCTGTGCCTGAACCTGCGCATTAAGGCTCTGAAGTTGTTGCTCAGTTTCTTTTTCTGATGCTTGGAGTTGTTTTAAATTCTGCTGTTCTGATTTTAAGTTTTGTGCTTGCTCAATACGTTCTTGCTCTAAAGTAAGGTAATCATCCTCAGAGACAAAATTATTTTGCAGTAACCCTTTCATCCTGTCAGCCCGTCTGGTAATTATAGGCAACGTTTGCTCCAATTTTTTAACCTGCTCATGGCTACCAGCTTGTTGTGCTTGGATGCGTTTTAGTGAGTGATACAAGGTTTGTGTTTGTGACCAGTATTGTTGCCACTGTTGCCATAACAGTTGTTTATAGAAAATATTATTTTGGTTGTCAGGCAAGGGGAGTTGAGCATAACTAACTTGTTGCTGCTCTTCTACAGGCTTTGCAAGCAAATCAAGCAGGATCTGAGTGATAGCCAGATTATGTCTCAGGATTTCCAGTTCTGCTGTCAGTCGGCTCTGGTCAGCATGGGTCAGAGTGTTATCTAGTTCAACAAGCGCATCCCCTTGATGTACGTATTGTCCTTCTTTTACCAGAATAGTTTTGACCACAGCTTTTTCCAGCGGTTGAATGTGTTTAACCCGGGAGCTAGGAATAATTTTACCCTCTGCCGAAGCCACAATATTAATTTTACCTAGCAGTGCCCAGATAATAGTTAATAACACCAAAACC
This sequence comes from Methylophagaceae bacterium, assembly GCA_965199725.1. Taxonomy (GTDB): domain Bacteria; phylum Pseudomonadota; class Gammaproteobacteria; order Nitrosococcales; family Methylophagaceae. The sequence goes on along the minus strand of OZ241321.1, from coordinate 59,882 downwards.
ACTAGGCACCAAGTCAACCATCTTGCCAACGGGTGCGGCGGGGTAGCTTGAATTTCCAGTGCCGCAGGTAAAAATTGTGCCATTTCGCGGTCACGATGTCGATCACCCAACTTATCGCGGTTTTGCCATGCTCCCCTAAATTTAGCCAATATGCTTATGACTGTTCTCTTGCCAATTTAGCTTTAACAAAATTCTCAGGCTTTGTCACTGTATGCAAGGTTGAAGCGTGGCTTTGATAACTATAAAGTTTGGCATAATATCCTTGCTCTTCAAGTAACTGATCATGATTGCCTTGCTCAACAATACGTCCTTTTTCCATCACCAGTATGCGGTTACAATGTCTGACTGTGGTTAAGCGGTGGGCAATAATAAAGACAGTCCTGTCTTTACAGATTGCATGCATATTATTCTGAATTAATCGTTCAGATTCATAATCCAGCGCACTGGTTGCTTCATCAAAGATCAGTATGCGCGGATTGGTGATAAGCGCACGAGCAATCGCTAAACGTTGCCTCTGTCCGCCAGAAAGATTACTGCCTTGTTCGCCGACCATAGTGTCGTAACCTTCAGATAAATCAGCAATAAATTCATGGGCACCCGCTATTTTTGCAACAGCGACCACATGCTCCATTGGAATGGCAGGATTGATAATTGCAATATTCTCGCGCACACTACGGTTAAACAAAAAGTTTTCTTGCAAGACTACACCAATTTGTTTCCTTAACCAAGTAGTATCAATCATAGCCAGATCAATACCATCCAGTAATACGCGACCTGTTTCAGGGGTATAGAGTCGCTGAATAAGTTTAGTGATGGTACTTTTACCAGAACCAGAGCGACCGACAATGCCAATTACTTCACCGGGTTTCACTTGCAAACTAATATCATCCAGTATCACTGGACCATCAAGACGATAGCGAAATCGCACATGTTCTAAGTTGATTTTACCTTGTACTAATGGTAGGCGAGAGCGATTAGGATTAAACCCTGGTTCTCTTGGTGTATTAAGAATATCTCCTAAGCGCTTAACTGAAATACCAGCCTGCTGAAAGTCTTGCCATAGTTGTACCAGCTTTAAGATAGGGCCACTGACCCTACCTGCTAACATGTTAAATGCTACTAATTGCCCCACTGATAACTTGCCATCAATAACAAGATGTGCACCAATCCAAATAATGCCCAAAACCATTAGCTTATTAATCAGGCCAGCAACCTCATTAGCAACATTATTGAGATTTTGGCTACGAAATGAGGAATGAACATAACTGGAAAGATGATCTTCCAATTTTCTGCGCATTTGTGGTTCTACTGCCATAGATTTCACCGTGCCAATGCCGGTGATAGATTCGGTTAAAAATGCAGTATTAGCGGCACCATGTTTAAATTTGTCGTTGAGGCGTTTGCGTAAAATAGGAGTAATAAAGATAGAGAGTATTATATAGCAGGGAATGGTAGCCAATACCACATAAGTAAGATCTGGGCTATAGTACCACATGACCGCAATAAATACGAAAACAAAACCTAAGTCAATGAGTAATGTTAATGCTGTACCAGTAATAAAATTACGAATAGTATCCAGTTCATGTACTCTAGCAACATTTTGTCCCACCTGACGCGATTCAAAATAAGCCAAGGGTAATGCCATTAGATGATTGTAAAGGCGCGAGCCCAGCTCTACATCAACGCGGTTGGTGGTATGGCTAAAGGTATAATTACGAATACCACCCAGTATGGCCTCAAATATCACCACCACAAAAAACCCCATTGCTAATACATCTAGTGTGGTAAAACCACGATGTACTAACACCTTATCCATAACTACCTGAAAAAACAGTGGTGTCACCAAAGCAAACAGTTGCAGGAAGAAAGAAGCAATTAAAACTTCACTAAATAGCTTGCGGTATTTAATTAATGACGGAATAAACCAACTAATATCAAAGTGTTGTTGTAAAGAACGTCCCATACTTTGGCGACGGGTTACAGCAATTAGCTTACCTGTCCACATTTTATCTAACTCTTCCAATGAGACAGATCGAGGTGCATCTTCACGTAAATCATGGATTAAAGCACCAGTTATTTCAGACTCTTTCCCAGCTGAGTCATCCGGTGTATCCGCTAATAGCGGTTTTGATTGATTAGTCGCCAACTGCGCAATAATAAAGTAGGTACCGTCTTTATTTCTGGCAAGAGCGGGTAGCAAATCAGGCTTTAAAGCGTTAACCACTAATGATAAAGATTTTGCCTTTAAGGTTAATGCTTTAGCAGCCTGAAGTAATTCAGTTTCTGAAAATAATTTACCTGGCTGACCAAACTCGTGCGCCAATTGATCCGGTTCAGCAGGAAGCTGATGAAAACGCGCCAAAGCAACCAATGAATGCAAACCAGTATCCATACTAACGCCAGAAAAGCACTAAAAAGGTGCTCTTTCAATAACTAAAAACACTTCATCAAACAGCTTTTAGAATCTTACAAAAATTATTGGTAAGCAAAACAATTACTTTAAATTGAAAAACAAATCTTTTTGCACAAGGCAGCAAGAACACACAGTTTAACCCCAAGTATTAACCAACACTGTTTTTAGATCATCTTTAGCTTGCTGTGGAATCACTTGACCCACACCTAATGGTACATTGTAAGCTGCCATCGCATTCACTAATTGATCTACCTGACTGTTTAACAGGGTTAATCCACCTGCTTCAATACTATCAAGCTGGTTATCAGCATGATTATACCAGTTTTTAACAATTACCTGATTATCCGTACCGGCTACAGTAATCTTTAAGTCATTACCACTTTTACTGAACCATAACTGCCTATAGTCAATACCATTAAACTTAGCAATATCATTATCACTACTGTCAGCACGTTGATTATCTATCGTATCTTTACCAAAGTCAGAATCAAAGAGATAGGTATCATCACCTTTATCACCATCAAGATAATCATTACCCTTATCGCCATTTAGGGTGTCATCACCCTCATCGCCGTAGAGCTGGTCATCACCCTCACCGCCATTTAGAGTATCATCATTCTCACCACCATAGAGCTTGTCATTACCCTCAGCACCATAGAGGTGGTCATTACCCTTATCGCCATTTAGGGTGTCATCATCGCCATAGCCATAAAGATAATCGTTATCATCACCACCATAGAGCTGGTCGTTACCTTCACCACCATAGAGCACGTCATTACCTTCATCGCCGTAGAGCTGGTCGTTGCCTTCATCGCCATAGATCCAATCATGACCACCCCGCCCATTGATCGCATCATGACCACCCCAGCCATAGATCCAATCATTGCCACTAGTACCAATAAGGGTGTCTGCATCCTCTGTAGCATAACTTGGCATTGCCTTCGTTTTTAACTCATCAGTTGACCAAGTCGTACCATCAGCAAACTCAACCTGCTGTAGCTCATGTTCAGTGTCATAAAAGAAAGCAAAAATGGTAATGACTTCGCCAGTGCTCTGAATGGTTAGCCGTAAATCTTCATCAGAGCGGCTTATCTTAACATCGCCTGGATCAATACCTGCTAAAAAGCGTAAGGTATCTTTATCTTGGGGGCGAGCATGATTAACAATCATAGTATTGCCATCGCCTTTAGCAAAGAGGTAAGTATCACTACCTGTGCCGCCTTCAAGATAATCATCACCTTTGCCGCCTCTTAAGGTGTCATCACCCTCATCGCCGTAGAGCTGGTCATCACCTTTATCGCCATAGAGCTGGTCATCACCGTCATCACCGTAGAGCCGGTCATTGCCAGACCAGCCACTTAAATAATCATTATCCTCACCGCCATCAAGATGATCATTATCATTGCCACCATAGAGCTTGTCATCACCCTTACCGCCATTTAGCGTGTCATCACCTTTGGCGCCCCTTAAGGTGTCATGACCCTCACGGCCATCAAGATAATCATCGCCCTTACCGGCATCAAGGTCGTCATTGCCGCTGGTGCCCATGATAGTGTCATCACCATTAGTTGGAATCGCTACTTTCATTTTTAAATCATCAGTTGACCAAGTCGTACCATCAGCAAACTCAACATGTTTTATTTCATAGTCACTACTAGCGAAGAAGTTTTTCAGGGTAACTTTTTCCCCACTTTTAACGGTTAGGACTAAATCTAAGTTAGTACGAGCAACGGTTACATCCTCTGCATTAATACCGGCTAAAAAGCGGACGATATCACCCGCACTTCTCGAGGCGTAATCACTAATAGTGGTCGTGCCATCACCTTGACCAATCAGATAAATATCATTGCCTTTGCCGCCTTGAAGATAATCATCACCTTTGCCGCCTCTTAAGATGTCATGACCCTCATCGCCATAGAGCTGGTCATCACCGTCATCACCGTAGAGCTGGTCGTTGCCAGACCAGCCACTTAAATAATCATTATCATCGCCACCATGTAGGGTGTCTCTATCATTGCCACCATAGAGCTTGTCATCACCCTTACCGCCATTTAGCGTGTCATCACCTTTGGCGCCCCTTAAGGTGTCATGGCCCTCACGGCCATCAAGATAATCATCGCCCTTACCGGCATCAAAGTCGTCATTGCCGCTGGTGCCAATGATAGTGTCATGACTATCAGTTGGGGTTTGTGATGCTATAGCTCCTCCACTGATACCATATGCCCTACGATATGCTTTCGCCGCCTTCGTTTTTAACTCATCAGTTGACCAAGTCGTACCATCAGCAAACTCAACATGTTTTATTTCATAGTCACTACTAGCGAAGAAGTTTTTCAGGGTAACTTTTTCCCCACTTTTAACGGTTAGGACTAAATCTAAGTTAGTACGAGCAACGGTTACATCCTCTGCATTAATACCGGCTAAAAAGTGGACGATATCACCCGCACTTCTCGAGGCGTAATCACTAATAGTGGTCGTGCCATCACCTTGACCAATCAGATAAATATCATTGCCTTTGCCGCCTTGAAGATAATCATCACCTTTGCCGCCTCTTAAGATGTCATCACCCTCATCGCCATAGAGCTGGTCATCACCGTCATCACCGTAGAGCTCGTCGCTGCCAGACCAGCCACTTAAATAATCATTATCATCGCCACCACGTAGGGTGTCTCTATCATTGCCACCATAGAGCTTGTCATTACCCTTACCGCCATTTAGCGTGTCATCACCTTTGCCACCCCTTAAGGTGTCATGACCCTCACGGCCATCAATCTTGTCATGACCCGCTAAGCCATCAAGGTCGTCATTGCCGCTGGTGCCCGTGATAGTGTCATGACCATTAGTTGGAATCGCTACTTTCGTTTTTAACTCATCAGTTGACCAAGTCGTACCATCAGCAAACTCAACATATTTTATTTCATAGTGACTACTAGCGAAGAAGTTTTTCAGGGTAACTTTTTCCCCACTTTTAACGGTTAGGACTAAATCTAAGTTAGTACGAGCAACGGTTACATCCTCTGCATTAATACCGGCTAAAAAGCGGACGATATCACCCGCACTTCTCGAGGCGTAATCACTAATAGTGGTCGTGCCATCACCTTGACCAATCAGATAAATATCATTGCCTTTGCCGCCATAAAGATAATCATCACCTTTGCCGCCTCTTAAGATGTCATGACCCTCATCGCCCCAGAGCTTGTCATCACCCTCACCACCATAGAGCACGTCATCACCCTCACCACCATAGAGCACGTCATTACCTTCATCGCCATAGATCCAATCATGACCACCCCGCCCATTGATCGCATCATGACCACCCCAGCCATAGATCCAATCATTGCCACTAGTACCAATAAGGGTGTCTGCATCCTCTGTAGCATAACTTGGCATTGCCTTCGTTTTTAACTCATCAGTTGACCAAGTCGTACCATCAGCAAACTCAACATGTTTTATTTCATAGTCACTACTAGCGAAGAAGTTTTTCAGGGTAACTTTTTCCCCACTTTTAACGGTTAGGACTAAATCTAAGTTAGTACGAGCAACGGTTACATCCTCTGCATTAATACCGGCTAAAAAGTGGACGATATCACCCGCACTTCTCGAGGCGTAATCACTAATAGTGGTCGTGCCATCACCTTGACCAATCAGATAAATATCATTGCCTTTGCCGCCATAAAGATAATCATCACCTTTGCCGCCTCTTAAGATGTCATCACCCTCATCGCCATAGAGCTCGTCATCACCGTCATCACCGTAGAGCTGGTCGTTGCCTTCACCACCATAGAGGTGGTCATTACCCTTATCGCCATTTAGGGTGTCATCATCGCCATCGCCATAAAGATAATCGTTATCATCACCACCATAGAGCACGTCATTACCTTCATCGCCATAGAGCTGGTCATCACCCTTACCCCCATTTAGCGTGTCATCACCTTTGCCACCCCTTAAGGTATCATGACCCGCTAAGCCATCAAGTTCATCATCTTCATTGGTGCCAATGAGATTGTCATGACCCTCAGTTGGGGTATATTTTGGTTCTATAGATCTACCAATACCAGCCGCCTTCGTTTTTAACTCATCAGTTGACCAAGTCGTACCATCAGCAAACTCAACCTGCTGTAGCTCATGTTCAGTGTCATAAAAGAAAGCAAAAATGGTAATGACTTCGCCAGTGCTCTGAATGGTTAGCCGTAAATCTTCATCAGAGCGGCTTATCTTAACATCGCCTGGATCAATACCTGCTAAAAAGCGTAAGGTATCTTTATCTTGGGGGCGAGCATGATTAACAATCATAGTATTGCCATCGCCTTTAGCAAAGAGGTAAGTATCACTACCTGTGCCGCCTTCAAGATAATCATCACCTTTGCCGCCTCTTAAGGTGTCATCACCCTCATCGCCGTAGAGCTGGTCATCACCTTTATCGCCATAGAGCTGGTCATCACCGTCATCACCGTAGAGCCGGTCATTGCCAGACCAGCCACTTAAATAATCATTATCCTCACCGCCATCAAGATGATCATTATCATTGCCACCATAGAGCTTGTCATCACCCTTACCGCCATTTAGCGTGTCATCACCTTTGGCGCCCCTTAAGGTGTCATGACCCTCACGGCCATCAAGATAATCATCGCCCTTACCGGCATCAAGGTCGTCATTGCCGCTGGTGCCCATGATAGTGTCATCACCATTAGTTGGAATCGCTACTTTCATTTTTAAATCATCAGTTGACCAAGTCGTACCATCAGCAAACTCAACATGTTTTATTTCATAGTCACTACTAGCGAAGAAGTTTTTCAGGGTAACTTTTTCCCCACTTTTAACGGTTAGGACTAAATCTAAGTTAGTACGAGCAACGGTTACATCCTCTGCATTAATACCGGCTAAAAAGCGGACGATATCACCCGCACTTCTCGAGGCGTAATCACTAATAGTGGTCGTGCCATCACCTTGACCAATCAGATAAATATCATTGCCTTTGCCGCCTTGAAGATAATCATCACCTTTGCCGCCTCTTAAGATGTCATGACCCTCATCGCCATAGAGCTGGTCATCACCGTCATCACCGTAGAGCTGGTCGTTGCCAGACCAGCCACTTAAATAATCATTATCATCGCCACCACGTAGGGTGTCTCTATCATTGCCACCATAGAGCTTGTCATCACCCTTACCGCCATTTAGCGTGTCATCACCTTTGCCACCCCTTAAGGTGTCATGACCCTCACGGCCATCAATCTTGTCATGACCCGCTAAGCCATCAAGGTCGTCATTGCCGCTGGTGCCAGTAAGGGTGTCATCACCATTAGTTGGGGTATATTTTGGTTCTATAGTTCTACCAATACCAGCCGCCTTCGTTTTTAACTCATCAGTTGACCAAGTCGTACCATCAGCAAACTCAACATGTTTTATTTCATAGTCACTACTAGCGAAGAAGTTTTTCAGGGTAACTTTTTCCCCACTTTTAACGGTTAGGACTAAATCTAAGTTAGTACGAGCAACGGTTACATCCTCTGCATTAATACCGGCTAAAAAGCGGACGATATCACCCGCACTTCTCGAGGCGTAATCACTAATAGTGGTCGTGCCATCACCTTGACCAATCAGATAAATATCATTGCCTTTGCCGCCTTGAAGATAATCATCACCTTTGCCGCCTCTTAAGATGTCATCACCCTCATCGCCATAGAGCTCGTCATCACCGTCATCACCGTAGAGCTGGTCGTTGCCAGACCAGCCACTTAAATAATCATTATCATCGCCACCACGTAGGGTGTCTCTATCATTGCCACCATAGAGCTTGTCATCACCCTTACCGCCATTTAGCGTGTCATCACCTTTGGCGCCCCTTAAGGTGTCATTATCCTCACCACCATAGAGGGTATCATGACCCTCACCGCCATCAAGATAATCATCACCCCTATCGCCCCAGAGCTGGTCATCACCCTCATCGCCATAGAGCTTGTCATCACCTTTGCCACCCCTTAAGGTATCATGACCCGCTAAGCCATCAAGTTCATCATCTTCATTGGTGCCAATGAGATTGTCATGACTATCAGTTGGGGTTTGTGATGCTATAGCTTCACTGATACCAGCCGCCTTCATTTTTAACTCATCAGTTGACCAAGTCGTACCATCAGCAAACTCAACATGTTTTATTTCATAGTCACTACTAGCGAAGAAGTTTTTCAGGGTAACTTTTTCCCCACTTTTAACGGTTAGGACTAAATCTAAGTTAGTACGAGCAACGGTTACATCCTCTGCATTAATACCGGCTAAAAAGCGGACGATATCACCCGCACTTCTCGAGGCGTAATCACTAATAGTGGTCGTGCCATCACCTTGACCAATCAGATAAATATCATTGCCTTTGCCGCCTTGAAGATAATCATCACCTTTGCCGCCTCTTAAGATGTCATCACCCTCATCGCCATAGAGCTCGTCATCACCGTCATCACCGTAGAGCTGGTCGTTGCCAGACCAGCCACTTAAATAATCATTATCATCGCCACCACGTAGGGTGTCTCTATCATTGCCACCATAGAGCTTGTCATTACCCTTACCCCCATTTAGCGTGTCATCACCTTTGGCGCCCCTTAAGGTGTCATGGCCCTCACGGCCATCAATCTTGTCATGACCCGCTAAGCCATCAAGGTCGTCATTGCCGCTGGTGCCAGTAAGGGTGTCTGCATTCTCTGTAGCGCGATTCGCTGGCATTGCCTTCGTTTTTAAATCATCAGCTGACCAAGTCGTACCATCAGCAAACTCAACACGTTTTATTTCATAGTCACTACTAGCGAAGAAGTTTTTCAGGGTAACTTTTTCCCCACTTTTAACGGTTAGGACTAAATCTAAGTTAGTACGAGCAACGGTTACATCCTCTGCATTAATACCGGCTAAAAAGCGGACGATATCTTGACCGTCGTTAGTATCATAGTTATTAATGGTCGTAGCGTCATCACCTTGACCAATCAGATAAATATCATTGCCTTCGCCGCCTTCAAGATAATCATCACCTTTGCCGCCTCTTAAGGTGTCATTATCCTCACCACCATAGAGCTCGTCGCTGCCTTCACCGCCGTCAAGATAATCATCGCCCTGTTCACCATTTAGGATATCATCATCCTGCTCGCCATAGAGCCGATCATTATTCTCACCACCATCGAGCTCGTCCTCATTCTCGCCGCCATAAAGATAATCATCGCCCCCACCGCCATCAAGATAATCATCACCCTTACCGCCATTTAGCGTGTCATCACCTTTGCCACCTCTTAAGGTGTCATGACCCTCACGGCCATCAATCTTGTCATGACCCGCTAAGCCATCAAGGTCGTCATTGCCGCTGGTGCCAGTAAGGGTGTCTGCATTCTCTGTAGCGCGATTCGCTGGCATTGCCTTCGTTTTTAAATCATCAGCTGACCAAGTCGTACCATCAGCAAACTCAACATGTTTTATTTCATAGTCACTACTAGCGAAGAAGTTTTTCAGGGTAACTTTTTCCCCACTTTTAACGGTTAGGACTAAATCTAAGTTAGTACGAGCAACGGTTACATCCTCTGCATTAATACCGGCTAAAAAGCGGACGATATCTTGACCGTCGTTAGTATCATAGTTATTAATGGTCGTAGCGTCATCACCTTGACCAATCAGATAAATATCATTGCCTTTGCCGCCTTCAAGATAATCATCACCTTTGCCGCCTCTTAAGGTGTCATTATCCTCACCACCATAGAGCTCGTCGCTGCCTTCACCGCCGTCAAGATAATCATCGCCCTGTTCACCATTTAGGATATCATCATCCTGCTCGCCATAGAGCCGATCATTATTCTCACCACCATCGAGCTCGTCCTCATTCTCGCCGCCATAAAGATAATCATCGCCCCCACCGCCATCAAGATAATCATCACCCTTACCGCCATCAAGATAATCATCGCCAGTAGTACCATACATCTGGTCATGACCCTCATTGCCATAGAGGACGTCATGACCACCCAGCCCATTGATCTCATCATTACCACCCCAGCCGTAGATAACATCATCGCCACTAGTGCCAGTAAGGGTGTCTGCATTCTCTGTAGCGCGATTCGCTGGCATTGCCTTCATTTTTAACTCACCCGCTGACCAAGTCGTACCATCAGCAAACTCAACATGTTTTATTTCATAGTCACTACTAGCGAAGAAGTTTTTCAGGGTAACTTTTTCCCCACTTTTAACGGTTAGGACTAAATCTAAGTTAGTACGAGCAACGGTTACATCCTCTGCATTAATACCGGCTAAAAAGCGGACGATATCACCCGCACTTCTCGAGGCGTAATCACTAATAGTGGTCGTGCCATCACCTTGACCAATCAGATAAATATCATTGCCTTTGCCGCCATAAAGATAATCATCACCTTTGCCGCCTCTTAAGGTGTCATGACCCTCACGGCCATAGAGCTGGTCATTGCCAGACCAGCCACTTAAATAATCATTATCCTCACCGCCATCAAGATGATCATTATCATTGCCACCATAGAGCTTGTCATCACCCTTACCGCCATTTAGCGTGTCATCACCTTTGGCGCCCCTTAAGGTGTCATGACCCTCACGGCCATCAAGATAATCATCGCCCTTACCGGCATCAAAGTCGTCATTGCCGCTGGTGCCAATGATAGTGTCATGACTATCAGTTGGGGTTTGTGATGCTATAGCTTCACTGATACCATATGCCCCACGATATGCTTTCGCCGCCTTCGTTTTTAACTCACCCGCTGACCAAGTCGTACCATCAGCAAACTCAACATGTTTTATTTCATAGTCACTACTAGCGAAGAAGTTTTTCAGGGTAACTTTTTCCCCACTTTTAACGGTTAGGACTAAATCTAAGTTAGTACGAGCAACGGTTACATCCTCTGCATTAATACCGGCTAAAAAGCGGACGATATCTTGACCGTCGTTAGTATCATAGTTATTAATGGTCGTAGCGTCATCACCTTGACCAATCAGATAAATATCATTGCCTTTGCCGCCTTCAAGATAATCATCACCTTTGCCGCCTCTTAAGATGTCATCACCCTCATCGCCGTAGAGCTGGTCATCACCGTCATCACCGTAGAGCTCGTCGTTGCCAGACCAGCCACTTAAATAATCATTATCATCGCCACCATGTAGGGTGTCTCTATCATTGCCACCATAGAGCTTGTCATCACCCTTACCGCCATTTAGCGTGTCATCACCTTTGCCACCCCTTAAGGTGTCATGACCCTCACGGCCATCAAGATAATCATCGCCCTTACCGGCATCAAGGTCGTCATTGCCGCTGGTGCCCATGATAGTGTCATGACCATTAGTTGGAATCGCTACTTTCATTTTTAAATCATCAGTTGACCAAGTCGTACCATCAGCAAACTCAACACGTTTTATTTCATAGTCACTACTAGCGAAGAAGTTTTTCAGGGTAACTTTTTCCCCACTTTTAACGGTTAGGACTAAATCTAAGTTAGTACGAGCAACGGTTACATCCTCTGCATTAATACCGGCTAAAAAGCGGACGATATCTTGACCGTCGTTAGTATCATAGTTATTAATGGTCGTAGCGTCATCACCTTGACCAATCAGATAAATATCATTGCCTTCGCCGCCTTCAAGATAATCATCACCTTTGCCGCCTCTTAAGATGTCATCACCCTCATCGCCATCAAGATAATCATTATCATTGCCACCATGTAGGGTGTCTCTATCATTGCCACCATAGAGCCGGTCATCACCTTTATCGCCATAGAGCTGGTCATCACCTTTATCGCCATAGAGCTGGTCATTGCCCTCACCACCGTAGAGCTCGTCGTTGCCAGACCAGCCACTTAAATAATCATCATCCTCACCGCCATCAAGATAATCATTATCATTGCCACCATAGAGCTTGTCATTACCCTTACCCCCATTTAGCGTGTCATCACCTTTGGCGCCCCTTAAGGTGTCATGACCCTCACGGCCATCAATCTTGTCATGACCCGCTAAGCCATCAAGGTCGTCATTGCCGCTGGTGCCCGTGATAGTGTCATGACTATCAGTTGGAGTTTGTGATGCTATAGCACTACTCATAACATATGCTCCACTATTAACCTACTTAATGCTTGGTTATTATGCACGCTAAAAATTAATGACGATATAGATAATATTTCCTAATTTATTAGATAATATTTCCTAATTTATTAGATAATATTTCCTACTGCATTAATGTAATGGCACAATACTTGACTTTCCCAACAAAGACGCCTCCTCGCTTAATGCTTGTTACCAACATAATGGTTAATTTAATCCTTAAGTTATAGTCTAAACATTACTTTAGATTGCCCGAGCAATTGTCCAGACTGAAATATTATTCACCCCTGCCTTGCGTAATGCTTCTGCCGCAGCGTCAGCGGTATAGCCAGTTGTAAGTACATCATCAATCAAGGCAACATAAGGCGGTAGCGTTGCCCTGCCAATTTTAAATACACGCTGTACATTTTGCCTGCGTGCTTTGATAGGTAGCGATACCTGCGGCAATGTGTCTTTTATGCGGATAAGCCCGTCATGGAGAACAGGCACAGAAAGGTTGCTGGATAATGCTTTTGCTAATTCAAGCGATTGGTTATAACCGCGCTGCCGCAGTCTTTTCGGGTGCAATGGAATTGGAATAAATAAGTTAGGTAACTCGCGATATTTAAGTTTTTCTGCCATACAATCGGCAAAAAACCGTGCTAAAAATAATTTATCGTGGTACTTAAAATCAGCAATAAGTTTATCAACGGGATGGTGATAGGCAAACAAACTGATGCTAGTATTTTGTGCTGGTGGCTGATGCAAACATTGGCCACATAGCGCATTATTAAGGGTAGGTGTGGCACAACGTGGGCAGACAGAATCAAGCAAGGGTAGCGCATTAATGCACTGAACACATAAACAAGACTGTTTGCTGATAGCGCCACATAGCAGGCAAGGCGCAGCGGTAAGATTACTGTATAATTGTCTCAGCTTACCCCTAAACATTGATAGAGTATCAGCCAACATGAATAATCCTAATGTTAAATTTAAACCCAATATCATGCCTGAAAAACAACCTGATCACGATCAGTCTATCCGTCATGATTGGCAGGTTGATGAAGTAGCAGCCCTGTATGCCTTGCCTTTTGCCGATTTGATCTACCATGCACACAGCATTCATCGGCAATATTTTGATCCAAACACTGTACAGGTCAGTACACTCTTGAGTATAAAAACAGGTGGCTGCCCTGAAGACTGTGGTTATTGTCCGCAAAGTGCGCATCATAAATCAGCAGTCAAGGCTGAACCGCTTATGCCATTGGATAAGGTGCTGGCTAATGCTGATGCAGCCAAGCAATCGGGAGCCAGCCGTTTCTGTATGGGAGCTGCATGGCGCAACTTAAAAGACCGTGATCTTGACCAAGTAGCCATTATGGTATCTGAAGTGAGAGCATTAGGATTGGAAACATGTATGACTTTGGGCATGTTAGAAGCGCACCAAGCTAAAAGATTAAAAGAAGCTGGCTTAGATTATTATAATCACAATTTAGATACATCTCCTGAATTTTATGGCAATGTGATCAGCACACGGACCTATCAAGACAGGTTAGATACTTTACGCCACGTTCGTGATGCTGATATTAATGTTTGTAGCGGCGGCATTGTTGGCATGGGTGAAAATCGTCATGATCGAGCAGGTTTGTTGGTAGCATTGGCAAATATGCCAACTCACCCTGAAAGTGTACCGATTAATTTACTGGTACAGGTTGATGGTACACCCATGGCATCTGCGGCGACACTGGATCCATTAGAATTTGTACGTACCATTGCGGTCGCGCGATTAATTATGCCAAAATCATACGTGCGCTTATCAGCAGGTCGGGAGCATATGAGTGATGAATTGCAGGCAATGTGCTTTATTGCTGGGGCAAATTCACTGTTTTATGGTGAAAAGTTATTAACAACGGATAATCCAGATATAAGCCATGATCGGCAACTATTCACGCGTTTAGGCATTTCAACAAACATAGGCAAGCAGCCTGCACGTTAAGTGAACACCCTGCCCTGGTATAACGACCTGACAGATGAGCTTGCCAGACGTAAACAGGTAGGTCGGTATCGGCAAAGACGAATACGTGTTGGTAGCCAAGGTGTTCATGTTATTGTCGAAGGCAGATCATTATTATCATTCTGTAGCAACGATTATTTAGGGTTAGCGGGTCATCCGCTCGTCAAAAAAGCATTGATTGATGCGGCTGAAAAAACCGGTGTTGGCAGTGGTGCCGCCCACCTTTTAACTGGTCACAGTCACTATCATCATCAGCTTGAAGAAGCATTAGCTACATTTAGCGGTCAAAAGCGGACATTACTGTTTTCGTCTGGCTATCAGGCCAACATGAGTGTTATCAGTGGGTTAATGACGCGCGGTGATATGGTGATTCAAGATAAGCTTAACCATGCCTCATTGTTGGATGGTGGGCGCTTATCTGCTGCCAGAGGACTGCGCTACCACCATAGAGATATGACCAGCCTGCTAACACGTCTTAAGCAATCAGATGGTATAGCGCGCCGCTTGATAGTGAGCGATGGGGTGTTTAGCATGGATGGCGATTTAGCACCGTTACCAGAATTAGTAGCATTAGCAAAGCAATATAATAGCGGGCTTATGATTGATGATGCCCATGGTTTTGGCGTGTTAGGCAAAGGAGGTCGTGGTAGCATCTCGCATTGGAAGATTGCCACCTCTGACAGCCCGATTATTGTTGGTACATTTGGTAAGGCCTTTGGCACTGCTGGCGCATTTGTAGCTGCTGATCAGCATGTTATTGAAACACTGATTCAGCAAGCGCGTCCTTATATTTATACCACTGCCCAGCCTGCCCCCATAGCCGCTGCAACATTGGCGGCGCTCAATTTGGCACAGCAAGAAAACTGGCGACGCGATAAACTATATACACTGATTGCTCAATTTAAGCAGGGTGTTGCCGATCTTGGTTTAGTGCTAATGCCGTCATCAACCCCTATTCAGCCATTATTGGTTGGTGACGATAAACGAGCTCTAGCAATAGGTGATTTTCTCGAAAAGGCTGGCTTATTAGTGGGTGTTATCAGGCCGCCTACCGTACCAGAAAAATCGGCAAGATTACGCATCACTATATCGGCTTGTCACACGCAAGAGGATATTGAAAAATTGCTAATCACACTAGAAAATGCGTATGCACATTAACATAACCGGACAAGGACCTAATCTTGTCATGATACATGGCTGGGGCATGAATAGCGCAGTCTGGGGAGGGTTAGCAACGGCGCTATCGCAAACATTTACCCTGTATCTGGTTGACTTACCAGGACACGGCAAGAGCGGATGGCAAGCAGGGGATCTAGCACTTGATACCCTGCTTAATAATCTGGCTAATTCACTGCCCTGTAGTGCATACTGGTTAGGTTGGTCGCTAGGGGGGCTTATCAGTATTGCGTTTGCTGATCGCTTTTTTGATCGGGTAAGTGGGCTTATTCTTTTATCAGCCTCACCCTGTTTTGTGCAGCGAAAATGTTGGCAAACTGCGGTAAAACAATCAGTATTTGAACAATTTGCTGATAATCTCATGCTTGATAAGGATAAACTGCTGAAAAGGTTTGTATTACTACAGGCACAAGGTGAGGCAAACGGTCACGACACGGTAGGCTGTCTTATTCGTCAATTAGCAGCAGAAAACACAGCACATACTGATGCTTTACGTGCTGGGTTAACATTATTGCTGACATTGGATATGCGATCAGCACTATCAGCATTAACCTGCCCAATAAAAATAATATTAGGTGAACATGATACTTTGATCCCTAAAAAAATAGTACCAGCATTAAAAGCCATACAACCAGCAGCAGATATAAGTGTATTACCAAACGCAAGCCATGCTCCTTTTATCAGCAATCAAACAACATGCCAGCATTTAATTCAAAATTTTTTATTCTAGCTAATTCGCCACATAAAGCCAAAGCAAGCTATAATATTACTTATATTGTCAAAATAATAACTGGGGAAAGTGATGAATTATTTTTGGGTATCACAAGGTAAAACATATCATGAAGAGCGAGCGGGAGGATTTTTATGGGCGCCTAAACAAAATGAGAAGGGCCAGCCGTGTAGATGAATTGAAGCCCAAGCTGCAGAAGCAATACAGCCCATTAAATAAGAAAGGTAACGGCAATCAAGGATATTTGTATCATTTAACCAAAGATGCTGGCGAATATTTACTTTCTGCAATTAAAAAAATCAATCAATAAAAATCCCCTAACAAAAACAGGTAAACCTTGCAAACCCTATTTAGATTGGCAAGAAAAATGGCATAATAAGCTGAAAAAACTAGATAATGGCTTTATCATTTTCTTGCCTGCCATGTTTACACTTGATAATATCAAAATGCCATAAAGCACACTAAACCTAATTGTATTTAAATTTTTTGTTAAATCCCTGCTATATTTTACGCACTTAACCAATAAGGGCGATGCCTAAATGTAGCATTTTTGGCATAATCAAAGCCTCATGATTGCGTTCTGGTACTTTTTTAAGCAGTAAAATTGCTTTATTATTCTCCAAGTCATTGCCAGAAAAATTGACTACAAAAAACAGGGCAACCCCCCCTCCCCTGCAAAATCCTGACAAAAAATAGCCCAAAAGATTATGTTTAATGAAAACCTATCGTCTTGATAAAAAATTAGTGGCGCAATCATTTGGCAAGGCAGCAGCCCATTATGATGATGTTGCCGTATTACAAAGACGCACTGCTGATAGCTTGTTGGAGCAATTAGCCTCCCTACCCTTGCAACCCAATAAAATATTGGATCTCGGCGCTGGCACCGGCAGAAATATCGCATTACTCAAGCGGCGGTTTCCTGATGCACAATTATTTGCAGTGGATATTGCGCCTGAAATGGTGCAACAGGCAAAGCAACGCTACCTTGACGATGATGGCAAAGCAAGCTATTTGGTTGGTGATGCTGAAAAATTACCATTAGCTGATAACAGCATTGATTTGGTATTTGCTAATTTAACCTTGCAATGGTGTGATACTGAAACAGGTTTTTATGAAATTAGCCGCATTTTACGATCAGGCGGTTCACTGGTGTTTACCAGTTTAGGGCCTTACACCTTGCATGAATTACGCCAATGTTGGGCACAAGTGGATGATTATGCTCATATCAACACATTTGATGATATTGATAATATAAGTACAAAAATAGCCAGCACAAGGTTGACTGCGCCAATACTGGATACTGATAAATTGACATTGTTCTATGATAGCAGCATGGCATTAATGAAAGACTTAAAAACGCTAGGTGCCAGTAATGCCAATATTGGCAGAAGACCGGGCTTAACGAGCAAACGCGCATTCACCAAAGTAGCACAGACTTATGAACAATTCCGTATAGAGGGTTTATTGCCAGCTACTTATCAGGTAATTTATGGCACTGCTTGGAGCGATAAATGACAGACGAAAAGACGACCATGCAAAGTGTATTTGTCACCGGCACTGATACTGGTGTTGGTAAAACCCTTATCAGTACGGCACTGATTGCTTGGTTACAACAACAAGGATTAACGGTAGCCGCCATGAAACCAGTGGCCAGTGGTTGCACCAATACACCTTATGGCCTGCAAAATGATGATGCCTTAAAATTAAGCAAGCAGGCTAATGTTGATTTGCCTTACATCCAAGTCAATCCTTATGCTTTTGCCCCCGCTATTGCACCACATATTGCCGCCAGCCAAGCTGGTATTGATATTGATTTAGCAGTGATTGACCAACGTTATCATCAGGTTTCTCAGCAAGCTGATGCGGTGGTTGTAGAGGGCGCAGGCGGCTGGCTAGTGCCCATCAATGATGGGCAGACAATGGCAGATATAGCAGTAATGTTGGGGCTGGCGGTTGTACTAGTAGTGGCTATTCGGCTTGGCTGCATTAATCATGCATTATTAACGGTGAAAGCAATTACTTCAACTGGGTTAACATTGCAAGGCTGGGTTGCTAATCATCCACATATGAACGCACAGTCAAAGGCAATAATAGCTACATTGAAGCACCATATACATGCACCTTGTCTGGGTATTATCCCAACCCTTAACAACAAGCAAACAGCGGTCAGTTATTTAGGAGACTATGAGCAAGTATAGATATGGGTAACACGAATTGGCTGCCCTAACTTATTGCTGACAGGTTAAGCTCACAGGCATTGACGCCATTGCCGTCGTAGTAGTGGCAGGCAATAAGTGCTGTAATATAATATTGACACTATAACCAATAGGGCTTAAGTAACTATGGCAATGACTGTTAATCAATCTATCACTGGGGTTATTCTTGCTGGCGGCAAGGGTAGCCGTATGGGTGGTGATGACAAAGGGTTGCTTAACTACAAAAATAAGCCTTTAGTACATTACGTAATTGACAGGATTGCACCGCAGGTAGATACGCTGATAATCAATGCCAACCGTAACCTTGCCCAGTATCAGCAATTTGGCTATCGTGTCATCAGTGACAGTCTAACCGATTTTTGTGGCCCGCTGTCTGGTATGTTAAGTGCTATGCAAATTGCTACCACCGACTATATTCTAACATCACCTTGTGATTGCCCGTATATTTCAGCACATTTACGCAGGCGGCTGATGGAAGCGCTATTAATTGAGCGTGCTGATATTGCTGTGGCGCATGATGGCAAGCGCATGCAACCAGTATTTTGTTTAATTGCCTGCCGCCTAAAGGATGATCTTAAATGTTATCTTGATAAGGGTGAACGCAAAATTGATATCTGGTTAACAGAACAGCAATTGGCGGTCGGTGATTTTTCTGATGAGACTAATAGCTTTATTAACTTTAACTACCCTGACGATCTTGTCCGCCATACATTGCCAGTCGTATCGCCTGTACCAATCTTAGGCATTGCTGCATTAAGCGGTACTGGCAAAACAACCCTTTTGCGCCGGTTGATACCTGTCCTGACAGAAAAAGGCTTAAAAATTGCCATTCTTAAACATGCGCATCATGATTTTGATATTGATATTCCCGGTAAAGATAGCTATGAGCTTCGTCAGGCGGGTGCATGCCAAGTGCTCGTTTCATCCAGCAGATTAAAGGCGTTGATGGCCGTACCATCACCCGCTACTGAACCAACTTTGAGTGATCTAGTGCCCATGATAGACACTAAACAAGCAGATATCATTTTAGTTGAAGGGTTTAAAAGTGAACATATTACTAAAATTGAACTACATCGTCCTAGTCTTGGCAAACCGTTGTTATGCACTGATGACAGAAGTATTATCGCAATAGCTACTGATGAACCAATAACGGTATCCAGCAGTATTGACCAGCTTGATCTGAATAATATTGAGACGATTAGCAATTATATCTATGATTTTATTAATTGTTTTAAGAGCTGATAATGGCTAAATTTACACCGCAACCTAACTGTGTTGATTTACCTGACAAGGCATTATCTGTTGCGCTAGCAAGGCAGCGTATCACTGATCTTGTCTCCCCAGTTACCACCAGCGAAAAACGCAGCCTCAACGACTCGCTTGGCTACATTTTACATCAGGCGATTAAAGCACCCATCAATGTACCGCCACATAACAATGCCGCTATGGATGGCTATGCCGTTCACGGATCAATGCTGAGTAAAACGCCAGTTAGCTTAGAGCAAGTAGGTATTGCGCTTGCTGGCAGCCCCTATAGTGGCAATGTGGCAACGCATCAGTGTGTGCGCATTATGACCGGGGCTGTCATGCCTAATGATTGCGACACGGTTGTTATGCAGGAACATGTTGATGCAAGCGGTGATGTCATCACCGTTCACGGTAGACACAAACCGAAGCAGCATGTGCGCTATGCTGGCGAAGATTTAACAATAGACAGCACGATACTAAGCGAGGGGCATAAGATTATGCCTGCTGATTTAGGACTGGTAGCATCCTTAGGCATTAGTAAACTGATTGTTAAACGGCCTGTTCGGGTCGCTTTTTTTGCAACCGGCGATGAATTGCAATCTATTGGCAAACCGTTAAAAGATGGTCAGATATATGACAGTAACCGTTACACCCTGTATAGCATGCTAAAGCAGACGAACGCTAAGATAATTGATTTGGGAGTTGTGCCTGATCAAAAACAGACACTAACAGAGGTGCTATGCGCTGCTGGCGAGCAGGCTGATATTGTTATCACCACAGGCGGAGTATCAGTAGGCGATGCTGATTACGTAAAACAGGCATTGGCAGACCTTGGTCAGGTAAATTTTTGGCGTATTGCGATGAAACCAGGGCGACCGCTTGCTGTTGGCAAAATTAATGATGCTATGTTTTTTGGCCTTCCCGGTAACCCAGTTTCAGTGATGGTAACATTTTATCAATTTGTTGTTCCCGCCTTAGAAAAGATTAGCGGGCAAACCAAAACAGCAACATATACACTGACAGCTAATTGTGTCAGTGCTATCCGTAAACGCCCCGGCCGTTTTGAATTTCAGCGCGGGGTTTTAGCTAATAATGATCAGGGAGAACTGCAAGTAAGCACAACAGGTGAACAAGGATCAGGCATTTTACGCTCAATGAGTGTAGCAAATTGCTTTATTCTGCTGGATGAAGCCTGTAGCGACATTAAGCCAAATACTGCGGTTACCGTACAACCTTTTTCAGCGCTTATCTGAATGTTAACAGCAAAACAAACTATTTTTTACAATAAGCTAAAGAAACGCCTGCGTCGGCAGGTTGGTCAGGCAATTGCTGATTACAACATGATCCAAGATGGCGATAAGATAATGGTCTGCTTGTCTGGCGGTAAAGATAGTTACACGCTGCTTGATATCCTGATGAATCTACAAAAATATGCTCCTGTTAATTTTGACATGATTGCAGTTAATCTTGATCAAAAACAACCGGGCTTTCCGACACATACCCTGCCTGATTACCTTGAATCTCTGAGGGTACCCTTTGATATTATTGAAAAAGATACCTATAGCATTGTTAAAAGTGTGGTTGCTGAAGGCAAGACTACCTGCGGCCTATGCTCCCGCCTGCGTCGTGGCACACTTTATAGTTATGCGCACAATCATAATATCAGCAAAATTGCCTTAGGCCACCACCGCGATGATATTATTGAAACCGTATTTCTGAATATGTTTTATGGTAGTAAAATTAAAGCAATGCCCCCTAAGCTTTTAAGTGATGATAAAACTAACATTGTCATACGTCCTTTAGCCTATTGCCGCGAGACTGATATCAAACGTTATGCCGAGTGGCGGGCTTTTCCGATTATTCCGTGTAATTTGTGCGGTTCACAAGACAATATGCAAAGACAGGTTATCAAGGATATGCTACAGGGATGGGAAAAACAGCACCCAGGACGGTTAGATAATATTTTCCGTAGCTTACAAAACATCTCACCATCACAACTAGCAGATAGCACACTGTTTGATTTTAACAATCTAGAGTTAGAAGTTTTGTGAATAGACGTTTAAGTACCGTAGCCAGTGCTTGTGCATGATGATAATCCTTCTCAATCTGTGCTAATCGCCTTTTCACCACAGGATGACGCGGTTGATAATGCCGTTTTACCCTTGCTCAAATCAGCAAACCAATCCATTGATATTGCAATGTTTTTTTTAACTCATAAGACCCTGACAAAAGAATTGGTTAATGCCCATAAAAGAGGGGTAAAAGTTAGAATTATTTTAGATGCTACTGGCGCTGCCAATGGCTATTCAAAGCATCAATATTTACGCGAGCATGGTATTGCAATAAAAATTGAGAATTGGGGCGGGAAAATGCACATGAAATCAGCACTGATTGATAACCGCCATTTGATAATTGGCTCTATGAACTGGACTTCAGCAGGTGCCAGTAAAAACGATGAAAACACCATTGTTATTAACAACTTTAGCCAAGCCAAAAAATTCAGAAACTTCTTTGAAAAGTTATGGTTATCTATCGATAATAAATGGTTAAACGGCCTACCACAAGCAGAATCGTTAGAGTCTTTTGGCTCCTGTAGTGATGGTATTGATAACGATTTTGACCATCAAGTTGATAGTAAAGATAAGGGCTGTATCGCCTATTATAGTAATAGTTGATCTAAAAAATTATACTTATGCAAAAAGCTAATTACTCAGCATCAACAAATAAGTTTGCTTTATTTACATTGGGTTTTCGTCCGTTTTTTCTGCTGGCAACCGTGTTTTCCATCATATCTATGTCCATATGGACGGCAGTCTAT
The DNA here is from genome assembly GCA_965199725.1 of Methylophagaceae bacterium. Lineage (GTDB taxonomy): Bacteria > Pseudomonadota > Gammaproteobacteria > Nitrosococcales > Methylophagaceae. Next base: position 37,214 of record OZ241321.1, on the reverse strand, counting down.
ACTTTTGGCTGGCCATCGCCAGTAACGGCTATGTCCCCCTTTGTCTGGCATGGTCATGAAATGGTCTTCGGCTATACTGTAGGAGTGATTGCTGGATTTTTGCTAACGGCTGTTCGTAACTGGACTGGCGTGCAAACAATACATGGCTTACCGCTATTTTTTCTGGTAGCTATCTGGCTTTTTGCACGGGTTTTGCCGCTATTCAATTTACCTATGTTATTTAAGTGGGCGGCTATACTTGATATTGTATTTTTAACTAGCCTTATGCTGGCTATCATTTATCCCATTGTGAAAGCAAAGCAATGGCGACAATTGATGATAGCGATTATTTTGATCATGTTCATGATTGCTAATAGCGTGTACTATTTTGGCGTGCTTTATGATGTAGAAGAAAGTGTGTCACAGGGGCTTTATTCAGGCATCTATCTCATTATGTTACTGGTTTCTGTTATTGCGGGACGGGTGATACCATTTTTTGTTGAACGCGCTGTTGGCTACCACGGGCAGCTAAAAAAATGGTCACTGACTGATAAAGGTCACTTACCCTTATTAGTTTGCTTATGGTTGGTTGATATCTTTTTCAAACAAGCACTTTTAGCCGCACTATTATCTTTTTTATTAGCGATTGCACATAGTATACGGCTCTACGGATGGTATGTAGGCGGCATATGGAAAAAACCGTTATTATGGAGTTTATTTATAGGGTATGGTTTTTTTGTTATCAGTTTTGCATTAAAGGCATTCGCTTTCTTTGTATCATATCCAGAATCATACGCGCTTCATGCCTTCACTTACGGCAGTATTGGTATCATGACAGTTGCGATGATGGCACGCGTTTCGCTGGGCCATACTGGCAGAAATGTCAATCAACCACCTGCTGTTCTTGCTTGGGTATTTAGTATGCTATGCGCAGGCACCATTATTCGGGTACTGGTACCGATCATACTACCCACTGCTTACCTGCACTTGATAGGGTTATCACAGCTGCTATGGATTGGCGCATTTGCGCTCTTTTTTCGGGCGTTTTTTTCTGTTTTCATCTATCCAAGCATCAAATAATACGCCAGTTAAAATTGCGTAATAGAACACGGCAGTTTAATGCTATTTCAAGGGAAATGTAACTTTATGGGTAGAGGAAGTTATCAACCATATGCAATCAACTGTTAAATAACTATAGTCGCCGCCAACGATAAGTTATTGATATTGATATAATTATTTATAAGTTATTGAAAATAAAACAATTTTTTATAAAGGCTATTTTTTAGTCAATTTGAGTGACGGCCTTACACAATAACGACTTAGTGATTTTGTGAATACGTTATTCACAGATTTATCCACAGAAAATGTGAGTAACTTATAGCAGCTAATTGAAACAAGGTTTAAGTCGTTATTTTTTGGGGATAAAGTCTTCAGCAAACTCTAGTGCGTTGCCATCAGGATCACGACAAAATAATGCTTTGCGCCCAGATTTACTTTTAGATATAGGAATATTAGCAGCCTCAAGTCTTTCTGCCAGCAAGTCCAAATTATCAACAACTAATGCAACATGCCTATCTTTACCACCATGTGCTGGCCTGTTGTCAGTTGAGTCTGGGTTGGGTAATTGCATTAAATGCAATTGCTGCCCGCTATTGCCTACATCTAACCAAGCACCATCAAATGGAAAATTAGGGCGACCCATATTCTGCTTAATGCCTAGTATATCGCAATAAAATGCCAGTGACTGCTTAACATCTGCTACCAAAAAACTGGCATGGGCAATTGATTTAATCATTTATAAACCTAAACACAAGCGTTATCATACTCAACATAAGCACCATTAACTACTCCATCTAGATATTCCTTCCCTCTTTTGACAACGATTGAAATATGATTTGAATAAATATCTTTTTCTATTTCTTCTTTCGTATCAATACTGGGAAGTATTATCTCAAGAATTATTTCTAACAGTTTTTGTTTGGTTTTTTATATACCTTGTTGGAGTAGGAAGCGCTAAAAAAACATACGTGAACGGTATTTTGTCGTGTAATTCCGTGTCAAGTTCATCAATCATGCGCTGTGCAGCAGCATCATTTGCCTTTGCACGCTCAATAAATGCTCGAGTAACTTCAACCGCGATTTTTTTCATCTCTAATAATTATATATCCATCAGGCGGATTCTCTCCCTCTCTAAATTCTCCGCCATAATGTTTAACACACGCTTCAAGAGCATATTGTTCATGCTCGTCCATTAGCTTAACTTCTCTGACTTGTCTTCTTGAATGATTGTAGCGCGCACTACACCATACCCTGCCAATAAAATGAGACTACCGCCTAAGGCTTCGCGCGCCAACATCACCTCACTAGCCAGCCACCATGCTGACACCGCTGCCACTATTAGCTCAAACAGCATAATAACCGATGAGCGATAAATAGGCATATTGGCAACCCCATATAAAGTAGCCAATGTCATCATAATAATGCTGCCCCCGCCCAAAACCCATGTCATAAGCCAAACAACACCCGCCACATCAGGAATGGATGCCTGCTGGCCTGCCAGAATAGTGATAGCTGTAATGACAACACCCCACCAAGTCACAGTTGTTTTAACGTTCATTGGTACTGAGGTAAGTTTGCGTACCAGCACATTATTGGCTGCAAAGGCAACCCCTGCAGTCAATGCCAACCAATCAGCTATGTCATGCGGCCAAGGTAAACCAATGCTTGGATGCCACAACATAATAACAGAACCACACATGGCAATAACTAACATCACGATTGCAATGAACGGCAATTTTTCCTTTAACCACCAACGACTGAGCAGCACCGCCCATAATGGCGATAAATAAAACAGCAAGGTAATGCGCATAACCTCACCTTTGGTAACTGCCACCAGAAAACCAATATTAAAAATACCGGCAGCCAAGGCAAGACCAGCTAATTCAGCCTTATGTAAGAAAATAATTTTATATTGCCGGCAAAGTATAGGTATGGTAAATATGGCGGCAGTAAAATATATTATAAATACGCCCCATGTAGCCGACATGCCTGCCTTATCAAGTAACCTGAGTGGATACCAGATAAGGCCCCACATCGTTGCTGAAAATAACAAACAACCGACAGCGAGACGATTTTTTTGTGTGTGTGATATAAGCATAATTATTTTGGCGCTGTAACGTTTAAGCGATCCTTAAATAAAGACAAACGATATTATCCTTGACCTATTTTGTAGTCGCAACACTTTATTGCTACAAGCCTATACCAATCTGGGTAATTGCCAGCCTGTACAATGCAAAAGCCCACTATCTTTGACGCCAAACCAAACGCTCTGATACACTCTCTATCTTCTACGATAAGGATGATTCTAAAATGGAGATTAGCAAACAATCCGTTAAAGATTTTATGTCTAGTAGAAACAGCTTGATTGTGCCTGTTTATCAACGTAACTACGCATGGGACGAGCAAGACTGCGGACGGCTGTTTGATGATATTGCTAATATCCATGATCAGCAACTGAAAGCTTATTTCCTTGGCGCCTGTGTGGTTGTTACAGAAAATCCTAACGAGCTATTGCTGATTGATGGGCAGCAACGCATCACCAGCCTAGCCATTTTGTTGGTGGCAATTTACGATTTACTCAAAAAAACAAGCATCACCTCATTAACTAATGCAACGCTAGCAGAAGAAATTTTAGAAGATTATCTGGTGAACAAGCGAAAACAGGACACAGCTGATGAATATATTCGCCTAAAACAGGTTAATCAAGATAGAAGGGCTTATAGAACCTTACTGCTTCGCAATGACGAGGACGAGGACGAGCTTAAACACACTCTCATCAGCAAAAACTATGCACTATTCAAGCGTAAAATTGAGGTATTTTGTCGGCACAAAAACATTGATAGTTTCTGGGCGGCATTTCACCAATTAGAGATAGCAGTTATCACCTTAAAAACCGACCATGGTGATAAACCGCAACAGGTGTTTGAAACCATTAATAGCACCGGTAAAAGCCTAGCAGATGCCGATCTGATTCGTAATTTTGTGCTGATGGGACAGTCTCACAAGATACAAACAAAAATTTTTGATAATTACTGGACTAAAATAGAGCAAAGCACCTTAATCAAAAAGGGGAATAAATACGATAGTAAAACCACCGAAGCCATTAGATACTATCTGATATTTGAAACCGGGAAATATATCAGCGATAAAAAAGTCTACGCCGAATTTGTACGCTATTTTAAGCAGCAAAAAGCGAACGAGCAAGATATTGAAATATTTTTAGAAAAATTGCGCCGTTTTAGTGAATATTACCGTTGGTTTGCTGTTGAGTGCCCTACCCCTGAATTTGAGGAGTATCTGGCTATTGTTCGTCACGCCGGTCACACTACCTCTTATAGTTATTTTATGCACCTAATGGATGCCAATTATCAGCACGAGCAAGACAATCAAGCAGGACTTAATAAGACGATAATTGTTGAGGCACTACAATTTATCAATGATTATTTTATCCGCCGGGAGTTATGTAATTTGACCACCACAGGATACAGTAAGTTGTATCCCAGACTAACAGCAAATGTTAAAGATACTCCACAAAGTGATTACATCAATGCACTATAACGTTTTTTTGCTAATCAACCATACACTGATCGTTATGTGGAAAAAGAAGAGCTAACAACCACGCTTCAATCGGCTAAATTTTATGGTACTAAAGTAAGCAAAATAGTGCTGGAAAAATTATGTAATGCCGACCGTCGAGAAAAAATAACGATAGATAAAAATATCACCATTGAGCATATCATGCCGCAAACACTGACCCCAGCATGGCGCGCAGAACTTGGCGAAGCAGAATTACAAAACATACTTGATAAATACCTGCATGTTTTAGGCAATATTACTTTAACGGGTTATAACGAAAAACTATCCAATAAGCCCTTTGCCGAGAAAAAACAGATTTTCCTAAAAAGCACTATCCCGCTTAACCAATATTTTCAGCAAATTGATCGTTGGGATAAAAAGGCTATTGAAACAAGAGGCAAACGACTTGCTGAAAACATAAATCAATTATATGGCGGTGATCGCTACCATTTAAGTCATCACAAAAGTAACAACACAGCCGGTTATCAAGCCATTGAATCTATCAGCCCAACAAACACAAAACCTGATCCTACTTATTTTCTAATGGAAAGTACTTATACCTGCAAACGCTCATGGACAAGCCTAAGCCTTGATGTACTAAAAAAACTGTATGAATTAGATACTGATATTTTTTTAGCCTTTGCCGAAACAAGCATACATTTTAGCAGTGACGAAAGCGATCTGCGTAGGCCTAAAAGGATCACCTCCAATTTAGATTTATATATTGAAACTCATCTAGACAGTAAAACACAGGTTAAAATTTTAAGCAATATCCTAGCTGAATACAACATGACAGGTAAACTTATGGTAAAACTAAATCACAGGTCCGATTCTAATAAGCATGGAGAATGAAAACCGGTAGATTAAGGCACTGCCTGCGCACATATCCGCACAACCATGCTAAAGAAAACTAACCAACAAATACCCTATCATGACGTTGGCATAATCTGTTAAAATAACGCCTCCATAAATTTGGCGGTGTTCACTGTTTTCAATATGAATCCTCAGTTGGCAAAGCTCAACCCTTACCCATTTGCAAAGTTAAATCAACTTAAACAAGGGTGTACTCCTTGTGACAAGACACATATTGCTCTATCCATTGGCGAACCCGCACATTCACCGCCAGCATTTATTGGTAAAGCAGTGATTGATAATTTGCATAGTCTGGCGACTTATCCAACAACAACAGGGATGGTTACCCTTCGCCAGACCATTGCTAACTGGCTCAATAGGCGCTTTAATCTTGATGGCAATATTGATGCTGATAGTGAGGTTCTGCCTGTTAATGGCACGCGCGAAGCATTATTTGCCTTTGCTCAAGCAGTGATCAATCCGAGCACCAATCCAATAGTAGCGATGCCCAACCCCTTTTATCAGATATACGAAGGGGCAGCGATCATGGCAGGCGCTGAACCGTATTTTTTACATTGTGCTGGTGACAATAATTTTATACCTAATTTTGCTAGTGTCAGTGAGCATGTATGGGATCGTTGTCAGCTACTTTATTTATGTAGTCCAGGCAATCCTACTGGCGCAGTGATTGATGAGACGACCCTAATAAAATTGATAGAACTGGCCCATCAACATGATTTTATTATTGCCTGTGATGAATGCTACTCAGAAATCTATATTGATGAAAACAAGCCGCCTGCCTCTCTACTGCAAGCAGCAGTGGCCGCTGGTTTTAACAGTTTGAGCCGTTGTGTAGTATTCCATAGCTTGTCTAAACGATCCAACGCGCCGGGTTTACGTTCCGGCTTTGTTGCTGGTGATGCTGAAGTATTAAAGACATTTTGTCATTACCGAACATATCATGGCTGCACCATGCCTATACATACGCAGCTAGCCTCCATAGCAGCATGGCAGGATGAACAGCATGTTGCTGACAATCGCCAGCGCTATCGTGAAAAATTTAATGCGGTGTTTGCCATACTCTCGCCAATAATGAAAGTCACCTTACCGCAAGGCGGCTTTTATCTCTGGGCGCAAACACCCATCGCTGATACTGACTTTGCTAGACAGCTTTTTATAAAACAGAATGTGACTGTATTGCCCGGCAGCTACTTAGCCAGAGAAACTTACGCTGGCAATCCAGGAAATCACTACGTCCGCATGGCACTTGTTGCGCCGCTTAACCAATGCGTTGAGGCAGCACACCGAATTAAAACGTTGATCAGTACCTTGTAAAACTAACCTGATGGAGACATAACAACATGAACGATATTAAACAGATTATTGAACAGGCATTTGATCATTGTACTGATATTACCCCTGACAATGCTGATCCTGATGTCAGGCGAGCTGTTGATGAAACACTTGCCAAACTTGATAATGGGACAGCACGTGTTGCAGAAAAAAAACATGGTGACTGGGTAATAAATGAATGGTTGAAAAAAGCCGTATTACTGTCTTTTCGTTTAAGGGAAAGTAGCATAATAGATGGTGGTGAAACTAATTTTTACGATAAAGTTGATCCTAAATTTGCCAGTTACAGTGAAGCTGATTTTGCAGGATCACATATTCGAGTTGTCCCGCCTGCTAGCGCACGTCATGGTTCCTATATTGCTCCTGACGTGATATTGATGCCCTCTTACGTTAATATTGGTGCTTATGTTGACAGTGGCACTATGGTGGACACCTGGGCAACAGTTGGCTCGTGTGCGCAAATTGGTAAGAATGTGCATTTATCAGGCGGTGTAGGCATTGGCGGTGTGTTAGAGCCGCTACAGGCCAATCCAACGATTATTGAAGATAACTGCTTTATTGGTGCACGTTCTGAAATTGTTGAAGGCGTGATTGTTGAAGAAGGCGCAGTCATTTCAATGGGCGTCTATATTGGTCAGAGCACCAAAATACTTAACCGTATGACTGGTGAAATTAGCTATGGTCATATCCCTGCTGGATCGGTTGTTGTGTCTGGTAGCTTGCCATCTAAAGATGGTACCTATAGTCTGTATTGTGCTGTTATTGTTAAACAAGTAGATGCAAAAACACGTAGCAAGGTAGGTATCAATGATCTGTTAAGAAACATTTAATACCATTACATGACCCTAGCGGCTATGATACAAAATATATCTTAAAATTTAAGCGCAGCTAGCTTTAAAGCTCACTGCTCCATCCATATTGCTTAAAAGTAACCGATGACACAGACCCTTGATTTAGCTTGCACACTAATAAGCCGCCCTAGCATCACACCAAAAGATTGCGGCTGCCAAAAACTGCTGGCAGAGAAGTTAGCCGCTATTGGTTTTACTATTGAGCATTTACCTTTTGATGATGTTGATAATCTATGGGCAAGACGCGGACAGCAAGGCCCAGTGCTTGCTTTTGCTGGTCATACTGATGTTGTACCTACGGGCCCGGAAAAAAGCTGGACATCGTCGCCATTTGTGCCAGTCATTCGTAATGGCATGTTATATGGTCGTGGCGCAGCTGACATGAAAGGCAGCATCGCCGCTATGGTCACTGCCTGCGAACGTTTTGTGCTGACACACCCTGACCATACTGGCAGCATCGCATTTTTAATCACCAGCGATGAAGAAGGGCCAGCAAAAGCAGGGACAGTTAAAGTAATTGAAACCTTAGAGGCCAGAGGTGAAAAAATAGACTGGTGTCTAGTAGGGGAACCTAGTAGCACTGATACAGTGGGTGATGTTGTTAAAAATGGGCGCCGCGGCTCTCTCAACGGCTATTTAATGGTAAAAGGCAAACAGGGTCATGTTGCCTATCCTCATCTAGCAGATAACCCCATTCACCGGCTTGCGCCAGCATTGGCAGCGTTTTGCGCTACCGAATGGGATAAGGGCAATAGAGACTTTCCACCTACCAGTATGCAAATTGCCAATATCAACGCGGGTACAGGTGCATCTAATGTTATTCCTGATGTCGTCAATGTAATGTTCAACTTTCGTTATTCTACTGAAGTAACTGCTGAAAAATTGCGCCAGCAAGTGACTGACCTATTGGACAGGCATGGCTTACAGTATGATTTAGTATGGGATCTATCTGGTAAACCTTTCCGTACTAACAAAGGCGCACTGGTTAATGCAGTAAAATCAGCAATAAAAATGGTCACTGGCATTAATACCCAACTATCAACATCAGGCGGCACATCAGACGGCCGTTTTATTGCCCCAACAGGTGCTGAAGTGATTGAGCTTGGTCCTGTCAATGCCACCATTCATAAAATAGATGAATGCGTCTCAACCCGTGACCTTGATACCCTATCTACCATTTATGAAACCCTGCTAACTAATTTGCTAAAATGAAACAAAAAAATAAAAGGGCGATCAAGTGACACTATCAGACATACTCAAAGATTCAAACTACAGTTTAACGCAGTTCCAACCAGAGCAAATCAACAGATTAGAAAATAAAATAAGTCTAGAGCAAGATAAAAAAGGTAATGATGTTGCCTGTATTACGTGCTTAGTGAGAAATAAACTTATCAAGATTACACCAGAAGAAGCGATAAGACAGCTTTACATAATGACGCTGACGGAAGAATATGGCTATCCCTTTAAAAGAATAGAATTAGAATATTCAGTTACGTTTGGACGGGACAAAAAACGCGCTGATATTGTTATTTTTGACAAAGACAAACCTACTCATCCGTATATCATTGTTGAAGTTAAAAAGCCCAAGCTCAAAGATGGTAAAGATCAGCTAAAAAGCTATTGTAACGCTACAGGCGCACCAATAGCCGTTTGGACAAATGGGCAATCTATTTCCTACTATAACCGCAAAGACCCAAATTATTTTGAAGATATACCCAATATTCCTAAAGCCACAGAAAAACTGTCAGATATCCTGACCGAACGCTGGACGATTGACACGCTAAATGATAAAGACAAGCTTATTAAAGAAAGAAAATCTTTAAAGGGCTTAATTTTAGAAATGGAAGATGAAGTGTTAGCCAATGCAGGTGTTGATGTGTTTGAAGAATGTTTTAAGCTCATCTTTACCAAGCTATTTGATGAAATGCAAAGCGGCAGAAACAAAACAAGGCATTTGCAGTTCAGAAATTATGGCGATACAGAAACAGAATTGCAAAAGAAAATACAGACACTTTTTGACCAAGCCAAGAAAAAATGGGAGGGCGTTTTTAGCCCTGATGCCAAAATTACCCTTTCTACTTCACACTTATCTGTTTGTGTATCGTCTTTGCAAGATATTAAATTGTTTAATTCTAATTTAGATGTCGTTGATGAAGCCTTTGAATATTTGATGAATAAAAGTAGCAAAGGTGAAAAAGGGCAATACTTTACCCCGCGCTATGTGATTGATATGTGCGTTAAGATGCTTAACCCACAAAAAGAAGAGACTATCATTGACACTGCCGCTGGCAGTTGTGGGTTTCCTGTCCATACGATGTTTTATGTATGGGCAGAGATTTTAAAAGAAAAAGGCTTAAGCAAAGGCCATCTGTTCACCACAGAAGAAAAGCCCCCTGAATGTACTGATTATGTGAACGAAAAAGTCTTTGCTATTGATTTTGACGAAAAGGCAGTACGGGTAGCAAGAACCTTAAACCTCATTGCAGGAGATGGACAAACCAATGTTTTACACCTAAACACGCTGGACTATGACAGGTGGGACGAAACCCAAAAAGAAGAAGACTGGAACGACACCTATAATAACGGATGGAAAAAACTAAAGAAAATAAGACAAAACACAAGCAACAAATTTTTCAACTTTGATATTTTAATGGCAAATCCACCCTTTGCAGGGGACATCAAAGAAAGCCGTATGCTGGCAAGGTACGATTTAGGTAAAAAGCAAAACGGCAAATACGAAAATAAAGTAGGGCGCGATATTTTGTTTATTGAAAGAAACCTCAACTTTATTAAAAAGGGAGGCAGAATGGCAATTGTCTTACCACAAGGGCGGTTTAACAATTCTAGCGATAAAAGAATAAGGGATTACATAGCCGAAAGATGCCGAATATTAGCGGTAGTAGGTTTGCATGGCAATGTGTTTAAGCCACACACAGGCACCAAAACCAGCGTGTTATTTGTGCAAAAATGGGACAGTGAGCTTTGCCCTAAAAGAGACGACTACCCTATCTTTTTTGCTACCCAACAAGAACCCAGCAAAGACAACAGCGGCGATAAGATTTTTGTAAAAGGTGAAGACGGCTTAGACCAATTAGACGAACACGGACACAAAATTATTAAACACGACTTATTTAATCATGAGGGAATAACACAAGATGGCATCACTGAAGCCTTTATACAATTTGCCAAAAAGGAGGGCTTAAGTTTTCAGCGGGGAAAGTAGATAGCCCTTTTGATGAAGCCAAATATCAGGCTTTGTTAGAGGGGCTGGAAGCGGTGGAATTACTTAAAAGTGAGGTTTTAAAAAATAATGATACTTTTCGGTTTGATAGTGAATTTTTTAAGAAAGAGTATTTGGAAAATAAAAATATTATTGAAAGTTGTGAACATGAAAGTTTGGAAAATTTGACTACACTAATAACTAATGGACACACACCCTTAAAAGCTGATTTATCTTCAGGAGATATTAAATTCATAACTGCAGAATTTATTCAAGATTTTATTTTTTTAGATGTATCTAAATACATATCAAAGAAAGATAATATTGTTCTGAATAGAAGTAGACTATTTGAGAATGATATTATCTTTACAATAAAGGGGAAAGTTGCAAATGCTGTCCCTATTTTTAATAAAAAAGAAGAATTAAATATAAATCAAGATGTGGCAAGGTTAGTGTTAAATAATAAACAAAGTTGTTTTTATATTACATCTTTTCTTAATTCTAAATATGGGAAATTACAATCAAAACATATCTCTACAGGACAAATAAATCCCTTTATTGCTTTAGGAAGTTTAAAAAAACTAAAAATCCCCATGTTTTCTCAATCCTTTCAAAAAGCAATAGAAAAATTAGTCAAACAAGCACACGAAAATTTAGACACCTCCAAAACCCTCTACCGCGAAGCCGAAGCGCTACTTTTGGCAGAAGTGGGCTTGCAACATTTCCAACCAAGCAAAGAAAAGGTAAGCATCAAAAGTTTAAGCGAAAGTTTTGGCGCAAGTGGCAGACTGGATGCCGAATATTATCAACCGAAGTATGAGAATATTTTAAATAAAATCAAAAGCCATAAATTTAATACCTTAAAAAATATTGTTGATATAACAAAGTCTATAGAGCCTGGGTCAAATGCTTATAGTGAAGCAGGTCTGCCTTTTATGAGGGTGTCCGATTTTTCAAAACATGGTATCAATAAAACCAATAAATTTTTAAAAGATGATTTTGTAGATGCAAACAGTGAAAAATTAGAAAATTTAACGCCTAAAAAAAGAACTATTTTATTTTCAAAAGACGGCACGGTAGGCATTGCTTATCACTTGCGAGAAGACTATAAGGCCATTACTTCAGGGGCAATTTTGCATTTGAAAGTAAAAACAAAAGAAATTTTACCAGAATATTTAACTTTAGTTTTAAATTCAGAGTTGGTGCAAAAACAAGCCGAAAGAGATGCAGGAGGTTCTATTATTCAACATTGGCGAGTAAGCGAAATTGAGCAGGTTTTAATTCCCATTATTCCCATAGATAAACAAACCCAAATCGCAGAAAAGATAGAACAAAGTTTTGCTTTAAAAAAAGAAAGCGAAAGGCTTTCATTTTTTTTATGCCTTTTAAGTGTAGCGCGACACATGAATGGCGACAAAATGACACTTGATTGGCGAAAAAAATCACTGACATATTTGGCAGCATCTACACTATTTTGTAACAGTTCTCTGATAGGACTGTTGTAACTGTCTTTTTTATCTGCTAACTTTTTAGAAGTAAAGCCCTTTGGTTGTAGCACGACCCGCTGCTTAATGAATAATAAGTTGTTAAACGCTTGTTTGAAAGCCCTTTAAAGATTGTTTTAATAGTAGGATGATCATTGATACTAATGATCATTTAAAATAATAATTAATCTCGATAAATCATGCGATAATTTAAGATCATAAATATCTTACATCTATGACAACACAACCAAAAATAATTCGCTCAATCGTACAGCAGCACTTAGTATTGCAAAAATTATCCCAACGCGCCCAACATTTATCAGTACTTAACCGCCTGTTGCTTAATGCCCTACCTGATCAGTTTGCCCCACATTGTCATTTGGCAAACATGATTGGTAGCACTTTGATTATTCATGTTGACAGTGCTGCCCATGCTAGCTTGATGCGTTTTCAGGTGCCCGAACTTACCCACACATTAGGGACGGCGATGAATACAGCTATTACTCATATTGAGATTAAGGTCAGGTCTCACGATACAAAATTTTAAGTATATGGCCACTTAATCTATTGCTGTATCAATAAATATTTTAAGGCACAAGTTAGTTGATCAAATAAAAAGGCAAGAAGATAAAAAAATTATTAATAATTCAATAAGTTACATATTAACTTAATCCTAAATAAAGAGGCACAAGTTTGAGGAACAAGTTTAAACTATGAACTTAATCCTAAATAAAGAGGCACAAGTTTGAGGAACAAGTTTAAACTATGAACTTAATCCTAAATCAGTTCCTATTCCATAGTTTGACGTGTCATTTTATACATGCTTAGGCCTTTAAAAATACCATTTGAATATTATTTGAAGATTGTTTAAACGTTTTTGAAGATTGTCTTAAACCAAGTGTCTTATTTTGCCATATTTGCCTTAATTCGCATTTTTTACCAACACAAAATTAACATCTAAAAACAGATCAAGGCACGTGCTAAACCCTTGTTATAGCTAGCTTTTACCCACTATTACCCGTTATTACCCGTTATTACCCGTTATTCGCAAACCAAGTGTCGTCTTACACTATAATGTTTTTTCCAAGCCCCAAGCCAACAGTAACAAGTTAAGCGGCTATCTCGCTTTGCGTCCATTTGTCAGGGTAAAAGATGAGATACAGCGCGCTGGCAATAAGGCCAGCAAAAAAGGCATGAATAGCATATTGAGGATAAATAAATGATACTCCAAACAGGCTATAAGCCATCACGATAGCAATGGCTATTTTTTCGGCAGACGCACGCCGCCATAATAAATAAATAAACGCAGGCACCAACATGGTGATGCCTGCTATTCCTTTTACGGCTAAATCAATAATCAGTTGCGGTGGGTTTTGTGCCAGTATAAAACTGATAATCAGAAAAATTAAAATAAAAATTTTGATATACAGTTTCTGATCAGGTTCTGACAGATCTTTTTTGATGACATCTTTAACAAAATCACGAGAAAAAATGGTCCCTAAGGCAAACAGGACAGAATCGGCTGTAGACATTGCACCAGCAAGAATAGCGATAAAAAAAACAGCGCCGACCAGATTGGCCAGGCTTTTAATAAGCACTGAATTATGGATAATTTCAACAACAGCCAAGTCGCCAGATGCAAGCCCAGGATAAGCCAAACTTGCTCCTAGTCCAAGCACCATAACGAGCAAACCAATAACAAGCGATGTAATAAATGAGCCAAAGGCGGTTTTTACCAATACTGATTTAGTGCGAAATAAAAGCAAACGAGAAAACATCTGAATATACGAGATATATAACACGGTAAACATCACGAAACTGAAAATAATAAAAGAAACTGTATATTTGCCTGTTGGTCCTGGCAGGCTCATCAAATCTGGCCTCTCAGCTTTTAGGTTGTGCCATAAACCGTCCAGCGACCCCCACTCCTGATTGACAAAGATAGTCGCCAGAATAAGCATCAGTAAAACACCAATAGCCCCCTGTATAACGTCAGTCCAGATTACTCCTTTTAGCCCGCCAAGTGATGCGTAAATAAACATAGTGACAAGCACCATAATGGCTGCCGCCTGATAAGAAACTTGGCCATCAGTGAGCGCATTAAGCACTTTGGATATACCAACTATTTGGATAACAATATAAGGAAAATTAAAGATAATTAAGGGAACAAATGCTACTAATACAAAAAGCCTATAGTTGTCTGTTGTTAAGCGTCTTTTAAGTAGCTCTATTGGAGTAACAACGGTATGATCAGCGTTTAATGCTAAAACTCTTTTACCCACGATATACAAAAAAACAGGGGCGATAAAGGAGGCAGCTGCTGTTACAAACAGGAATGTACCAATACCATGCTCATAAAAATAGCCCGGCAAACCCACAAATGTAAATGAAGAATAGATAGTGGCAAATGAAGTCATGGTAAGCACAAACCAGCCAAATTGGTTTTTTTCTAAAGCCCACTCACGAATGCTGCCAAACCCCTTTCTATTTATTACAAATCCTATTGCGATCATGGCAATAGCATAAAAAATAATGACCGAATAATAGAGTTCTTTAAGGTATTTCTCACCGGTTAATATAGATTCTAAAGACATAAATGTTCACTTTTATTACATGTATTACATGCTATTTTAAATATCGATAATTGGGGCTATGGGTAGTACCATAGACTAGCAAAAAATAAAGGCAATTTTTACCCTAGTATATTGCCTTGCTGAAAACGCTTGTGGTTAGTGTTGATGAAAAACCCATCACATTCAAATAATTCTTCTATTTTGGGGCCTTCCTTTCTCTTGTTTTTCTATTTCTATTTAAGATAAACCTCTTTTGGCGCATATAACTGATAACTTCATAAATATTAGGCTGATTTTCGTATTCTATTCCTACAAAAGTCATTTCTAATTTGCAAAAAACCTTGTCTAAATATTGATTAAGCCCTTTCATCAACTCAATTCCGTACACCCTTGCGTATCTATCTTTATAAAGATGTGCGCCTCTCCTGCGTGGTTTTCTATACAAAATCTAACGTTTTAATGCCACATTTTCTGTTCTGGTGGCCTTTGAAAAAGTTGCTACGTGTTCTAAATAATAATCCGTTAAATCTAATAAAGATGAGGTACCAACATGTCCACTAGTAACGCTTATCTTTGCTTGACCTTCGGTAGTACCAATTGCTAACTTGTAGGTATCCCATTTGGCATCTTTCTCTGCAGTTTTTCTAAAACTTCGTAAAGGTGGAAGATTAGCACTCGTATTGAGTCCCCTAATTATGCCACAAAAAGGGCAGAATTTTAACAGATCAGTCTCACCCATGCAAGGCTCATGCCTTTAGTACATCCAGTAATTTTTGGTGTATGCCGCCAAATTCGCCATTACTCATAATCACGATAACATCGCCTGATCGCGCTTCTTTTGCCACACGATTGATGATGCTATCAATACGGCTTTCAACTATTGCTTTGCTACCTAATTGCTGTTGAATATCTACCAGTGATAATGTCAGATTCTGATGCTCAAACAGTATTATCCTGTCAGCAATGTTTAATGATGCTGCCAGTGTTTGCTGATGTATGCCCATTTTCATAGTGTTTGACCGTGGATCCAATATCGCGATTAGCCCCTGTCCACCTATGTTGGCGCGCAAACCCTTCAGTGTGGTTTTAATTGCTGTTGGGTGGTGAGCAAAATCATCATAAACAGTTATCCCGCCCACCTTACCACGTAATTCCAGCCTTCTTTTTACCCCATTAAAACGGCTGAGGCTGTCGCAGGCGTTGTCTATGTTAATACCAATATGTCTGGCGGCCGCTATCGCAGCTAAGCCATTATTTACATTATGCAAGCCCAATATTGGCCAGCTTACTGTCGCTGCCTTTTTGCCCTGCCAGACCACATCAAATTCCCTGCCATCATCGGCTATCTTTGCAGCGTGTAGCTGACCTTTATTGAGGCCAACTGTTTGCTGAGGTGTCCAACAACCCATATTGATAACCTCGTCAACGACATCAACATTTGGGGGTATAATAATCAGCCCTTCCTCGGGTACGATACGAATAAGGTGATGGAATTGCTTTTGAATAGCCGCCAAATTATCAAATATGTCAGCATGATCAAACTCTAGATTATTAATCACCAAAGTGCGGGGACGATAGTGGATAAACTTAGCGCGTTTATCAAAAAAGGCAGTATCATATTCATCCGCTTCAATGACAAAAAAGGAGGTATCCCCTAAACATGCCGTCTTGCCAAAATTAGCAGGCACACCGCCAATCAAAAAACCTGGCGCCATGCCAGCATCCTGCAAAATCCACGCTAACATGCTACTGGTTGTAGTTTTGCCATGTGTACCAGCAACCGCTAATACCCATTTATCGGATAATACGTTTTCTGACAGCCATTGCGGTCCTGACATATAAGGCAAGTTTTTGTTAAGTATGTACTCAACTGACATATTGCCACGGATGAGCGCATTACCCACTAACACCAAATCGGGCGCAGGGTCTAATAAGTGCTCAGCAAAATACCCCTGTTTAACACTGATGCCAGCAGCAGCCAGCTGATCGCTCATTGGCGGATACACATTGGCATCACTACCTGACACAGCCATGCCTAATTCACGCGCCAACATAGCAACGCCGCCCATAAAGGTGCCACAAATGCCTAGTATATGAATGTGCACACCGCCTCCGGACTTAGATCACAAAAATGACCGCAATCAAATTGGTACGCTAAATAAAACAATAAAACAAAGATTTAGCGCTTAGTCATCTACCACTAAGCCCCAAGGGGCTGTGTCCACCTTAATTTCCATGATTGATTTATTGATTTTAGTATCAACAACTGACACGGTATCGCTGGCGCCATTTGCAGTATAAAGCCTAGAACCATCACGACTTAATGCCGCGCCCCATACACGTTTGCCTACGTCAATGGTTGTTTTTATTGCCAACGTATCAGCATCCATCACTACCACCTTAGCTGCACGGCCTAGCGTCATATAAATAGTTTTATCATCCGGACTCAGGCTTATCGCCATCGGCTTTGATTTAGGCACATCAACAATGGTTTTTTTGATGATAGTATTGGTCCTAGTATCAATGATGGCGATTTCGTTACCGATTTCACTACTTACATAAGCGCGGCTACCATCGCTGTTAAATGCCAAACCACGAGGACGCGCAGCTACCAATATATTGGCTATGACTTTATGTTGCGCCGTATCAATTACATGTACCATATTAGTTGATTCGCTGGTCACTAGTACAATACGACCATTAGGTGATACTGCGACACCTTCGGGCTCTAACCCTACTCTGATTTCATGCTCAATTTCACTAGTTTTAGGATTAATCACGGTTGCCTTGGCATCATCCTCATTAGATAAATAGATATTGCCATTTGCATGGATAGCAAATGTTTCCGGATCGTTTCCCGTTTTGAGTGACCCTAAAAACTTAAGCGATTTTACATCTATCATGCCAATGGCATTTTCGTCACTGAGCGCGATATAAAGCGTTTTACGGTCAGGAGAAAAACCAATGCCACGAGGGCGTTTGCCAACCTCTAATGTTGTTTCAACCTCGCCTGTACGTGAATCAATCACCGTCACTGAATTGCTTCTTTCATTAGTGACAAATAAACGATAAGTCGGCTCTGCCCATGCTGATATGCTGACTAACGCCAACGATATTACCCATAATGATTTAACTATCATATTGCTTACTCCGCATACAAATTGGCTTGTCAACATTATTTACAGCTTGCCAAACCCAAACTATCAAGACCGCCTTGCACTCCACTTAGGGGGGCTTCAGCAACAATTTTATCATTCTCAATCAATAATACTATCTGGCGTAATTGACCAGTATCACGGAACGTTGCACTATCACCTTTCTGACCGTCAAAGGCAATATCATCTTTTAAATAATCTAACATAATCGCTGAATCTGTAGTTTGAATGCGCGCAACCGTATCAGACAACAGCTTGACTGCTGCCCAACCAGCCCATGAATAGTCATTCATAACCACACCCCATGCTTTTTTAAAGCGAATATTAAGCTGGCTTGCGGCAAATTTCTTAAAGGTTTTATGCCAACCCTGTGGATGCGCTATTGAATCAGGCTGTTTGTTTAATAGTTGAGCAAGTGCATCCTGCTTCATCCTGTTACTGGCTGGAATATTGAACAAATTAGGCAAACATGCCGAACGCAACTCATCATCATCAGATGCTATGTTAAGTACAGGCACATCAGCAAATTTAGCCGATTTAGCAATAGATAGCACCTCAGCAGGATTAGCGGCCACGAGTAGCACAGTGACCGACTCTAATTGATCAAGCTGCTCTGCTGTAACTGATTGCATACTGTACTTCTGTCCTAAAAACTCACCCTGCATATTGGCCTCATTCAGCCCCTGCTGAACACCTAACCAAGCATCCCCTTGCGTGGGGCCAACATAGTGTAACCTCACATCAATAACATCTGCTGATAAAGTGCGAGCCACTAAACCTATTAAAAGCACTAACCAAAGTGTCAATAATATTCGCGTTACTTTTTCCGTTGGTAACCAATCCATCATAGCCCTCTCGTTGACATCATAGCGTTTTCATACGGTAGACCATCAAATCTGGCTACCATCTTCACCCACTTCTGCCCCCTCTTTTTTCTCTGGCGGAATCAAGTCATACCTGCTCACGCCCATTGCAAGTAATGTATTGCTGGCAATATAAATTGATGAGTAGGTGCCTGTGATAATACCCAGCAATAATGCAACTGAAAATGCATGAATGACCTCTCCGCCAAATATAAGCAATGACAATACGACTAACAGCGTAGTAAGTGATGTCATTAACGTTCGGCTCAAGGTGCCATTCAGTGCCCGATTAATCACTTCCTGTGAACTGCCTTTGCGCATGCGCAAAAATGTTTCACGGATACGATCAAACACGACTATCGTATCATTTAATGAGTAACCAATAATGGCCAATATCGCCGCCAGTACAGTTAAATCAAACTCCAGTTGAAATACTGAAAAAAACCCCAGCGTTATTAAGACATCATGCACCAACGCAACAACAGCACCAATTGCAAAACGATATTCAAAACGTAAAGATACATACAGCAAAATGCCGATCAAGGCATATAACATGGCCAAACCACCCTGCTCTGTCAACTCCTCACCTACTTGCGGGCCTACAAATTCAATGCGACGAATATCTACGGATTCATTGTAACCAGTCTGTAACACAGCAATAACTTCATTACTTAGTGCTGACATATTGTCATCACTGGCAGTTACTGGCAGGCGAATCAATACATCACGAATGGAGCCAAAATTCTGTACGACGGCATCACCAAAACCGTTTTGAGTCAAGGTTGCCCTAATCTTGTCTAATGCAACCGGCTGTTGGTAGGCTACCTCAATCATGGTGCCGCCGGTAAAATCAATACCAAAATTAAGTCCCTGCATTGTCAAACTAACAGCCGTGATCAGTATTAATATCGTGGAAAATAGTGTAGCTAATGTACGTTTTCCCATAAAATTAAAATGAGTTTGTTGTTTTATAAGCTGCATGACCACATACCTAAATAGATAACGTTGGGCGATGTTTGCGACCATAAATAAAGTTGATAGCTGCGCGTGTACCTAAAATTGCCGTAAACATTGAAGTTATAATACCGAACATTAAAGTTACTGCGAATCCTTTGATTGCCCCAGTACCAAAACCAAATAAAACAATGGCAGCAATGAAAGTAGTTATGTTAGCATCAGCGATGGTAGAAAATGCTTTTTCATAGCCAGCACTGATGCTTGATTGCGGACTGGTTCCAGCGCGTATTTCTTCTCTGATACGCTCAAAAATAAGTACATTGGCATCAACCGCCATCCCTACTGTTAATACAATACCAGCAATGCCTGGTAGCGTCAGTGTTGCCTGTAACATTGACAACAATGCCACGACTAGTATCAAATTGATTGCGAGCGCCAAATTGGCAACAGCGCCAAACAGGCGATACCGGATCGCCATAAAAACTAGCACTAGAGCAAACCCTGTCATCACAGAGCTAAAACCCTGATCAATATTATCCTGGCCTAAACTCGGCCCTACCGTGCGTTCCTCAACCACTTCAATTGGTGCAGCCAATGCACCAGCACGCAATAGTAAGGCTAAATCACGGGCTTCTGTCGTTGAATCCAGTCCGGTTATTTGAAATTGTTTACTGAGCTGATCACGAATAATAGCTACATTGATAACTTCAGGCAATGGTCGTCTTACTCTGACCATTTCGCCTTTTATTTCACGAGTTTCAGACCTTGATTCAATAAAAACGACCGCCATCGGCTTGCCAATATTATCACGGGTGATATTACTAAAAGCACGCGCGCCTTTACCATCCAACGTGATAGAAACTGCAGGCGATCCACTGCTTTGATCAAATGTTGATGCCGCATTGATAATGTGATCACCTGTCAGTATCACTCTTTTTTTAAGCAAAATAGGGACGCCGCTACGCTGGTAACGCAATACTGTGTTTGGCGGTACACGACCATTTAACGCATCTTGCACGTCATGATTGGTATTAACTAAGCGAAACTCGAGTGTTGCTGTTGCTCCCAATATTTTTTTTGCCTGTGCTGTATCCTGTACCCCCGGCAATTGCACAACAATACGATTATCACCCTGCTGCTGTACGGTCGGCTCAGCAACCCCAAGTTCATTTATACGGTTACGCAGTGTGACAACATTCTGTTGTAGCGCATTAGTGCGTATTTCCCGCAAAGCTGCTTCTGTTAACTGCAATATCAGTGACGGCGTTGCGCTATCTTTTGATACAGTAACATCAAACTGGTTATATGCGCTTGTTAATTGAGCATCAGCCTCATCACGATGCTCAGCATTGCGCAGTTCAATGAACATGCCATTATCTGTTAGCTGGATTTTTTTATAGCGAATTTTTGCATTACGCAGAAAAACACGAAACTCGCTTTCATAAGCATTTAACGCCTGTTCGATAGCTGCGCCCATATCTACTTCCATTAAAAAATGAACACCGCCACGCAAATCCAGCCCAAGATTCATCGGTTCAGCGCCCAGCGCTGCCAGCCAACTGGGTGTTGTGGCTGCTAAATTAAACGCAACAACATAATCACCAGCAATTGCTTTTTCAATTGTCTCTTTCGCCTTTAGCTGCATTTCGGCATCAGCAAAACGCACCAGCAGGCGATCATCTTCTAACGCTATACTTTTGTATGGGATAGATGCTGTCTTTAGCGCAGTTTCAACCTGCTCAACCAGCGCAAGATCAACCTGAGTGATTCGCCCTGCTGATACCTGAATAGCTAAATCATCTTCATATAGGTTAGGTAATGCAAACAAACCGCCAATAAAGATAATTGCAATAATCAAGACATTTTTCCATAATGGATAATGGTTCATTTGGCTACTCTGAAATTAGTCAAGCAAAGCAGAATTACAGTTTTTTTAATGTGCCCTTGGGCAGCACTGAATTAATTGAGTCTCGACGTACTTTTACATCAATGTTGTCTGCCAGTTCCACTGTCAACGCATTATCACTAATATCAATAATCTTGCCCATCAAGCCACCATCAGTGACAATTTCATCACCTTTGTTCAAGGCATCCTGCATAGCACGATGCTCCTTGGCACGTTTTGATTGCGGGCGAATCAATAAAAAATAGAAAATCAGCAAAAAAATACTCATCGGAACAATAAAGCTCATCAAGCTAGGTTGATTTGCTGGCTGACTAGATACTGCACCAGCAACGGCTGGTGAAATTACAAATTCCATCATCATGTATGTACTCAAAAAATATATTTAAGAATAATTATTATGCCACAGGCAAAGGCTTGCTTAACAGCAAACTTAACTGATTATTTTCTTCTCATAGCATAAAAATCACGGGTAAACTGAGTCAACGTGCCAGTGGCAATTGCATTGCGCAACCCTGACATTAACACTTGGTAATAATGCACATTATGAATGGTATTAAGCCTTGGCCCTAGTATTTCACCAGCGCGATCTAAGTGATGCAGATAGGATCGACTGTAATATTGGCAGGTATAACAGCTACATAGGGAATCAAGTGCCTTGGTGTCACCTTTATAACGACTATTACGAATTTTAACGACCCCGTGATGGGTGAATAAATGGCCATTGCGCGCATTGCGCGTTGGCATTACACAATCAAACATATCAACCCCAAGATTTACCGCTTCAACCAGTTCCTCTGGTCGACCAACACCCATTAGATAACGGGGGAAATATTTGGGCATACTCGGCAGTAGATGTTCTAAAATCCGCCGCCTGTCCTGTTCTAGCTCACCTACAGATAACCCGCCAATGGCATAGCCATCAAAACCAATATCAAGTAAACCCTGTAATGACATATCGCGTAACGGTTCATACATGCCACCCTGCACAATGGCAAATAATGCAGCCGAGTTGTCACCATGTGCCGCTTTACTGCGCGCTGCCCACCTTAGTGAAAGCTGCATTGATGTTTCGGCTTTCTTTTGATCGGCAGGATATGGCGTACATTCATCAAATATCATCACAATATCACTACCCAGTAAGCGCTGCATCGCCATTGATTCCTCTGGTCCCAGAAAAACCTTACTACCATCAATAGGCGAGCGAAAATGTACACCTTGTTCAGTAATCGTGCGTAATTTACCCAGACTAAACACTTGAAAACCGCCAGAATCAGTCAAAACAGGGCGATCCCAATGGATAAAACTATGCAAACCACCATGGTCCGCCATAACTGCCGCCCCTGGTCGTAACATTAAATGAAAAGTATTGCCCAAAATAATGTCTGTGCCAGTGGCCAGTATCTCCTCTGGTGTCATCGCTTTTACCGAACCGTGTGTACCAACAGGCATAAAGGCAGGTGTATTGACTATACCTCGGTCAAAAATCAATTGGCCACGCCGTGCCTGCCTATCTTGTGCCAGAATATTAAAATCCATGATCTATTCTTAAGAAAAAATTAATGCAGAATAGCATTTTCATGACCATACCAGCTAGAATAGCTACTTAAGTATTAACATAATATGACCTACCCCAATATCATCGTTGCCTTAGATTGTCCAACAGCACGCGACGCTATGGCGCTGGCAGATCAGCTCGATCCAGCACATTGTCGCCTAAAAATAGGCAAAGCACTGTTTACGCAATGTGGGCCAAGCGTTGTTAAATCACTAATCAAGAATGGATTTGATGTATTTCTTGATCTGAAATATCACGATATTCCCAATACCGTTGCCCATGCTTGTCTAGCAGCCGCAGAGTTGGGCGTATGGATGGTGAATGTCCATGCACTAGGCGGTGATGCCATGATGATAGCTGCCCGCAAAGTGCTATGTGATAACATAAACCGACCACTGATCGTTGCCGTTACTCTGTTAACCAGTATGGATGATGCAACTTTTAAGGCAATTGGCTTTCAGGGATCAATCACAAACATGGTACTAAGTTTGGCTAAATCAGCAAGTGATTGTGGCTTAGATGGGGTTGTGTGCTCTGCTATGGAGGCAAGGCAATTAAGAGCAGTACATGGCGACAAGCTAAAATTAATTACCCCCGGTATTCGCCCTAGCTTAAGTTACCATGATGATCAGCATCGTACTATGACACCCATTGATGCCATCCATGCCGGTAGTAATTATCTAGTTATTGGTCGCCCGATTACAGGTGCTAAAGACCCTATGCAGACACTTTTAACTATTGAACAAAGTCTTTTATTCTAAAGGTAAAGAAGTTAGCCAGATAATACATTCGTTTTCCACCCTTGTTGCTTTAAGTTCATTGTTGTTGTTAACAAAGCAGATGTGCCCGCTTCAATACTGTTAAGCTGGTAATTGACATTTTTGCATCCATTATCTATTGCCGCCTGACATTGATACCCGCCATAACTATTAATAAACCATTACTGCTTTTGCTGAACCATAAATCTTGAAACGAGTTTTCTCTACATACTTTTACTTAACTTACAAGTTGGTTATCTTCATGTTTGTAGCTTATTAAAGCTGCTAATCTAATTATATTATAGCCCTTTAATTTAATATCATTAAATCGGCGCATAGCCGAGGTGCCTAACCAACATGTGGCTATAGACAGCTAATTTTGAGTCGGCATTGGCAAACTGACGACGACAAAGTCTATCAATATGATTTTTAAGTGGCATATCATCCAGTAAACATCTGCCTGATCTTACGTTTTCTTTTTTACATAGCGCAACCATTGCCCTGCTTGTTTACGTTCACTTTTAAACTTCAGTGCGCGATTAAAATGACGTTTAGCGGCCGATAAATCATCAAGATAAAAATAAGTCATACCAAGCAAAAGTGATGCCCTACCCACTCTCTTTCCTGTTGATTCTTTTATTGCCGCAGACAAAGGAGGAATAGCTTGCTGCCACAACGATAAATCAAACAAAACCCGACCATATTTTAGATCAGCCTTGCCGCTGCTATCTAATATTGCTGCCTGCTTTAAGACCTGGGCTGCTTTTTTGTTTTCTCTCGCTGCCAGCCAACTATCTGCCAATCTAGTTAAATTGTCAAGATCGGCAGGTATCACACCATCCTTAATACCCTTTGCCAAAATTAACGCTGATTTATATGGAATCTGCAAGTATTGATACATGGTAGATAAATTCATTAACGTTTTTTCGTCATTTAGTTCTAAGCGGGTAACGAGCATTTTAACTGCCAGTGCTACAAACTCATCATCCTGCTGAAAATACAGTGCCGATAATTGATCCCAGTAGGTTTTATTATAAGGATAGGACTCAATTAAGTTTTCCAATACCTTAATGGCTAACAAGTACTGTTGAGTTTCAAGATAGGACGACAGCAACAGTTGATGCCATGATTCTTTGGCATCATCATTGTCAATTGCGGCTTTAATATAGATAATAGTATTAGCATAATCCTGCAATTGATAATAAGTGCTGGCAAGTAACACATAGGCGCTACTGGGCGGATCAGAATCGGCAGCTAGCCATTTTTTCAATAAAACAATACCTACTTTATATTGTTCATCAATTATTAACAGTTGTGCCAGATTGTAAGTTAAGTTATGGCTGACATCAGGCGGCAACGCACCAGAGGATAACGCCTGGCGAAAATAACGGGCTGCTTTTTTATAGCGTTCCTGCGCTGAATACAAAAACCCTAGTGTTTGCTGAGCCACTGCTATTTCATAAGAATCAAGGTCATCATTATCAGTGAGCAGGAGGTTTAGCGCGGTTTCTGCCTCATTGTATTTGTCTGCCTCCACTAGTTCTTGGGCTCCGAGTATTGTCTCATATACTGTTTGCGATAATAAATACTGCTTATCTTCTTCAGCAAAAGCAAGGGGTAACATCATAAGCAATACCAACACCAATAAGAAATTTGCTAACACTGGCTTAAAGCTTTCTGGAGCAGATTTGGACAGCATCAGACTATCTGCAAAGTGAATAACAGAGATAGTTTTCATCATTTTCTTAATACGAATTCAATTGTTTGGCTTGCTTGACGTTCAACAGCTTGACCATTAACTATTTCGGGTTTGAACTTCCACCTTAAAATAGCCTTGATAGCAGCTTTATCAAACACGGCTGCTGGCCTAGCACTAGTAACAACAGGGTCACGTACCCGACCATCTTTAGTAATGAAAAATGATATTGTCACTGTACCTTCAATACCGCGTCTGGCTGCTGCGCGCGGGTATCTTGGTTCAATGCGTACCAGAGGCAAAACCTCACCATCAACCTCAGGTTTGTCAACAATGACAGGCGCATCAACAATATAGTCACCCAGATAGGGACCACCAGCAATATTGAGTGGTACTGCAATTCTCGGTATGTCCAGTTTGATGGTAGGCACATCCGGTCTGCTTCTTTTAGGGGATGGCATTTTTGGTGGAGATAGTTTTTTAACTGGTGGAGGTGGCTTTTTCGGTAGTTCTCTTTTTTTAACTTCTAGTCGCTCATCTCTTTTGACACGAACAAAATCTAACAAGCGAATATCTTCAGTGATAAGGCGTTCGCTCTTTTTTGCTGATGTCATCTGCTGCATCAGGGTAAGCAACCCTAAATTGACCAACACAGCAAGAAATAACCCTATGATTAACGGCATCAAAACAGCCTTTAATCATGCTCTGCGGCAATGGATACATTAGCGACACCTGCTAAACGCGCCTGATCCATTACCTCAATTAGTACCCCTGTCTTAGCTTCTTTATCGGCTAAGATAATAACTGCTCCTTCTGGATTTTCAGCGTGCATTCTTTCAACATTGGCACGAATTGCCCGACGATCAATTCTGCGTTTATCTATCCATATTTCACCATCAGACCTGATGGCAATTAAGATATTAGCACGCGCCTTTTTTACCGCAGTTTTAGCAGAAGGCCGATTAACATCAACGCCTGTTTCCTTAACAAAAGATGTGCTGACAATAAAGAAAATTAATAAAATAAACACCATATCAATCAATGGAGTCATGTTGATGTCAGCAATTGCACCACTTTTGCGGCGTGTATGTCTATTTCTCATAACAGCTTAAAACTGATTAACTCCGACGTAGCATGTCAGCAACATTATCCACTGATCGTGCTACCAGCTGCTCAAGCTGGGCACTGAAATACATGCCCGACAATGCTGCCAACAAACCGCCCATCGTGGTAATCAAGGCAATTGAAATACCGCCCGCCATGCCGCGCGCATTACCCGTTCCAAATACAGCCAACACATCAAATGTCTGGATCATGCCGCCAACTGTACCTAGCAAACCCAGCATAGGCAAAGCAACAATCAGTGTTTTGATTGTTATCAGATGACGACTTAGCAGTAGCGCACTCTCAGCGATCATCCCCTGACGTATTTTCTGCGCATACCAGCTATGCTTGTCCTGTCTTTGTTGCCATAAGCTGATAAGCGTCTTTACCTTACAGGGATGGGTGATGTAAACAAACAAATAGCGCTCAATAATAAGTGTCCACATGATTATTGATGCCACAAGTATCAGCCACAACACCAAGCCACCGCCCTCTAACAACAACTGAAGATCAAATAAATAATGACTCACTATTTTCCTGTTACCTGCTCTGCACTTTTTGCTACTAAAGCGGTACTTTCTTCGTCCAGAATATGAATAAGACGGTTACTTTTTGCTGACAAAGCACTGTGAATAAGTAATATGGGAATAGCCACAGCTAAGCCTAACTCTGTTGTTACCAATGCCTGTGAAATACCACCTGACATTAATTTTGGATCGCCCGTGCCAAACAAGGTGATTGATTGGAATGTTTCAATCATGCCGGATACTGTACCCAGAAGACCAAGCATTGGCGCTATTGCTGCCAACACTGCCAAGGTAATAAGTCCACGTTCTATCATGGGCACTTCACGCAAGATAGCCTCGTCCAGCTTTAAGGCTAATGTTTCAATATCCCGAGTAGCAGCCTCGCTGTAAACCGATACAATACGTCCCAGAGGGTTTTTCCTATCAGCCTGTTTTTGCTTTAACTGACGATTAATACCACGATTAGTGATAGTTAATGAGATAAAGCGTTGTAATGCAATCATCAGCGCAACAGCACCTAATCCTAAAATAATAAAGCCAATCCAGCCACCTTGATTAATACGCTCTCGCAAATTAGGTGTCTGCACTAACAGTGCCATAATAGCTCCTCTGGTTGGATCAATGACTACAGGATGCAATGATCCATCTTGCTTTTGCTCAAACTCACTAGCTAAAACACGTAGCCGCGCAACTGGCTGGCGACCCAGCTCTACCAACTTGCCTGTTTCAGGCAAATAGCGCAGAAAAGCACCATCACTGAAAGCTGAAAACACGCCAACACGTGTTACCTGTTTTTCCATAACGTTCCCTGCTACGGTCACAACAGGAATAGAGAAACGGCTAATCTTGCCTGATTCTGTCATCTCTTCCTGCAAGATAAGCCAGAATTGGCGTAACTCCTCAATGGTCGGTTGCTGTTTTCGCTCTGCCAGTGCAGTTAACAGCGTTATTCTGTCAGGCAACTGGGCAGATACCATTGAACTTGCCAACAAACTACGGCTATCACCCGCCATTTGGCGAACTGTGCCAAATAATTCGCCTAGTGAAGCTGATTTCTCCTGCAATAATGCTTCTTTTTCTGCTAGCGTTTTCTCATTATCCTGAAATGCCCTGCTAAGTCTATCCATACGTTCATCTTCACGCACTAATTGTGCCTTTGTTTCAGCTAACAAACGTGACTTATCATTACGCGCGGCTATAAATGCTGACTCACGCGCTTTGTTTTGCTGTCTCTCTGTAATACCTTCACGTTTTACTTTTTCAAGTAACGCATCAAGATCAGCAGGTTCATCGACCGCTTGCACGCTAGAAAACGGCAACAGTACTATCAATATAATCAATGTTAATTTTTTCATTGTGACATGCTCACAGCATTGACTGGCAATACCAATAGATCAGGAGGTAATTGTTTTTGCGCTACCTTAATGCCCATTGAAATAGCCTGATGATAGCTATTATCCAGCCGTTGCCAACCATCATTCCACATACCAGCTTCAAGCCCATCTAGGGTCAAATAATATAAACTCACCCGGCCTATACGCAGAAAATCAACTGTTCTAGTATCGCTACCAATAGTCAGATCACCTTGATAGGCTTCAATAGTGCGGCCATATTCGGTTTCAACCTGATAGGCTTCAAGAATGCGGCGATATTTCTCTACTAATGTAACATCAGCTCTTTCCATCAATGCCTGTAACTCAAGCACACGGTTATCCCGCTCATCAGGAAGAAAGGGAATATCCAGCGCAACAAATTGCGCTAACACATCAATCATTTTCAACATTAATGGCACAATATCACGCTGCGTTATCTCAATAGCTTGCAATTGAGCGTCAATTGAATTTAGTTCCTGCTGCTGAGAAAGCACTAACTTGTTAAGTTGGTCATTGTAGGCTTGCAAGCTATCCAATTGTCTTAATATCGCCCGATACTCAACCACAAGACCCGTTGTTTCATCTGCTAATGTATCAACCACCTTTTGTGACTGTTGCGCCGCAACATCAATTTTAACCTGTGCATCAATTGCCTGCTCCAGATCTGCAGCATATAAAGATGGGATTAAAACTAAGCTGATCATAACAACTAAAAAACAGTAGTATGACTGCTGGCTGATATTATTTTGCATAAAAGTCATTCTGCCTTTAATAATTTAAGAATCGTTACTATCTTAGCCACAAGCTTCATCCTAACTAATTTTAATTAAAAATTAGATGGATTAACGCTCAACAAATAACGAGCAAATGATAAATCTTCTAAATGAGAACTATTATCATTAAAATAACCGCAACATGTCAACTGCTTTTTTATATTGACATGAAAACCTATTGTGCTTTATTGCAAAATAAGGAAGTAATTATTTAAGTTTGCAGCAAACTGACAATCACAAACACTTAAAAAATCGGAATGGAATACAGATAACAAATTGATAAAGTGCTCCTAACTTAATTGGGCAACTTTAACTCATACATTATGACGAGAGACCATGACTAATGGCAAAGCGCATGAGCTCGGATGTTTTATGGATATTGATCTTATTTTTTATCTGCGTCATATTGTTAGCGACCGTTTTGTAGCTAATCGTTAGAATATCAGCGATCTCTCGCATGCTACGTCCTTCACCTAACAGACGCAATATTTCCAGCTCACGTCTTGACAGAGCACTTAATTCGCTGAATCTAGCACCAATATTTAAAATTGCCAATTTATGCGCAACATCCGGACTCAG
This sequence comes from Methylophagaceae bacterium, assembly GCA_965199725.1. Lineage (GTDB taxonomy): Bacteria > Pseudomonadota > Gammaproteobacteria > Nitrosococcales > Methylophagaceae. The sequence goes on along the minus strand of OZ241321.1, from coordinate 7,021 downwards.
ATAGATCTGACCACTCAGCACTTTTTCGACTGCATCAAGCAGATGGTCTGGCGCACTATTCTTGGTAATATAGCCACTAGCACCTGCCTCCATGCCACGCGCTGCAAACACTGGGTCTTCATGCATACTAAACATCAGTACTTTGGCATCTTCCCCCGGGGCAGCCTTCACTCTTCTTAATAATTCCAAACCACCCAGCCCTGGCAATGTAATATCCAGCAATACCAGATCAGGGTGATGTTTCCTGAATAAGCGATAGCCTTGTTCGCCAGTCTCTGCTTCAATAAATATTGCTCTTGGTATTTGCTGGATAAGCTGGCGACACCCGGCACGTACAATGGGATGGTCATCAATCACTAAAATTGTTACCGTTTGATTCATACATCATTACCTTTTAGTGGAACAAATACCTGCACCTGCAGGCCATGTCCTTCTTCAGTGTCGAATGTAATTTGTCCCCCAAGGGCAGATACTCGTTCACGCATACCAATAAGTCCAAAGCCATACACTGTATCACTTTTCATTCCTTTACCATCATCAGCCACCACAACATGAAGGTCTTTTGCTTCGCGCCTCAAATCAACCTTAATATGGCTGGCATTGGCATGACGAACGCTATTGGTTATACACTCCTGGATAATGCGATAAACAGTCACTTGCACAGTATCTGCTATATCGCAGTAATCACCCATAAGGTTCCATTGCCAATCAATCTCCGGCTGCCTATTTTGCCAATCTATTAGCATGTTTTGTAGTGAATCATGCAGGCCTAGATCATCCAGATTGATCGGACGCAACTGACTTAAAATTTTGCGCACTAATGCTTGAATATGGGTGGTGATTGATTTAATTGAGCTGACTTTGGTGGTCACTTCTTTAAGATGATGTGCTTTGGCAACTTTGTTAATGTCAACTAAATCTACCTGAATACCAAATAAACAAGGACCTAATTCATCGTGCAATTCTCGTGCCAGATCGCGCCGTTCATTCTCCTGAACTGTCAACATTTTTTCAGTCAACGCATGATTTTCTGCTACTATTTTTTCCAGTACCGCTACCATATGATTAAATCTAATATATATTGGTGCTAATTCGGGCACTGCTACGTTTTTCACTCGAACAGAAAAATCACCTTCTTCTAGTCTGCCCAGCGCATAATTAAGTCGTTTCAAGGGATTTAAGCCCTGATACAACACAATATAAACCAAGCTAACAATCAGTATTAAAAAAACATGGCCTAACCAAAATAGGCTATTGATATAATGCCATAATTCAATTACTTCATCACTTGTATCAATTTTAATATAAAAATATCCATGATCAGTGTCGCCTTGACTGATCAATTTCTTGAAAGTAATAGATTTAGGCTCTACCAGTTCAACAAACCAATGTGGCACAAATGACTCATTAGTGTTAAGTCGATTGTATCGCACCCTGCTACCTATTAATAACTGGCCTTCCATACTTTCAAACCATGCGTAAGTATAACGAGTGTTGCGCACACTATTGATTGCCATTACTAGTCTGGCATTCAAATCAGCAACAAAAGATTGTTGAGATGACGGAGAGGCACCAGCCAATACATTTATCGCCAACTTTGTATTTAATTGCATTTCGGTTGTGAGTATCTCACGAACATTCTGAATCATGAAAAATGTTGCTACTATAAAATTGGTCAGCAATATAACAGTTATAATAATGACTATGCGAAATTTTAAATTCATGATGCAAAATTATTAACGGTAATTATTTAACACTAGCATACTCTTGTAAGTAATTTTAGGAAGGCTGGCGGATAATTCAAATTTAAGTAAAACAAACAACAAAGAAAGCGTCACTAAATAAAGAACTAGAATACCCTATGCAAACAAACAATAATCTTTTTTCGCAGGCAAAACAGTATATTCCTGGTGGTGTTAACTCCCCCGTCCGCGCATTTAAGAGCGTTGGTGGTGAACCTGTCTTTTTTCGTGCAGGCAAAGGGGCATGGCTTAAAGATAATGCTGGTAATTGTTATATAGACTACGTTGCCTCATGGGGTGCTATGATTTTAGGTCATGCACATCCCAGTATCATTAGCGCAGTACAAAAAGCAACGACTAACGGTCTCGGATTTGGTGCACCAACAGAAATTGAAACGGAAATGGCAAAACTGTTATGCACATTGATACCATCAATGGATATGGTACGTATGGTGAGTTCAGGCACTGAAGCAACCATGAGCGCAATTCGCCTTGCTCGCGGTTTTACTCATCGTGACAAAATCGTTAAATTTGCCGGATGTTATCATGGTCATGCTGATTCTTTGTTAGTGAAAGCCGGTTCTGGTGCGCTGACGCTTGGTATTCCCTCATCATCTGGTGTACCTGCATCATTGGCTGAACATACTTTGATTTTACCTTATAACGACTTAGAGGCTGTACAGCATTGCTTTGCTAAACTAGCTGATGATATTGCCTGTGTAATCGTTGAACCTATTGCTGGTAATATGAACTGCATTTTGCCACAGGATGGTTTTTTACAAACCCTGCGCGCACTATGCGATCAGTCTGGTGCTGTGCTTATTTTTGATGAAGTTATGACTGGGTTCAGAGTAGCATCGGGTGGTGCACAAACCTATTATAATATTACTCCTGATTTAACTACATTAGGTAAAATAATTGGTGGTGGTCTGCCCATAGGTGCATTTGGCGGCAAACGTGCCATTATGGAATATATTGCTCCACTTGGCCCTGTGTACCAGGCAGGCACATTATCGGGCAATCTGATTGCAATGACGGCAGGACTAGCAACGTTGAAGTTGATTCAAGAGGATAAGCATTTTTATCAGCGGCTGAACACCAGCACGGTTGCGTTGACAAGCGGCCTAAAAACATGTGCCAACAAAGCCGGTATCACCTTTAATACAACACAAATAGGCGGCATGTTTGGTTTATTCTTTGATATTAATACAGAAATTCACCATTATGAACAGGTCATTGCCAGTAATCAGCAGCAATTTAAGCAATTTTTTCATGGTATGCTGGAACGCGGTATCTATCTGGCGCCTTCTGCATTTGAGGCTGGGTTTGTCTCTGCCGCTCACGGTGATGCTGAAATAGAAGCAACGCTGAATGCGGCTAAAGAAGTATTTGCTACACTATAACACAACATGGCACTATGAATACCTTATACTGGCATGATTACGAAACCTTTGGCACCGATCCCCAATATGATCGCCCAGCCCAATTTGCTGGCATTCGCACTGATAATGACCTTAATATTATTGGCGATCCATTAATTATTTACTGCCAGCAGTCTGATGACACCCTTCCCCACCCGCGCGCCTGCTTAATCACTGGCCTTACACCACAAAAAGTTAAGCAAAAAGGGGTTATTGAAGCTGAGTTTATTAGCCGTATTCATGCTGAACTTATAAGGCCAGCTACCTGTACTGTTGGCTATAACAACATACGTTTTGATGATGAATTTACCCGTTTTACCCTGTATCGCAATTTTTATGATTCTTACGCCCGTGAATGGCAACAGGGTAACTCACGCTGGGATATTATTGACATGGTACGCTTGGCACGTGCTTTGCGCCCTGATGGTATTAACTGGCCAGATAATGATGAAAACAAGCCGAGCTTTAAATTGCAAGACTTGGCTGTTGCTAACAATATCAACCATGAGAATGCACATGATGCACTTGCTGATGTTTACGCCACCATTGCCTTAGCAAAGCTTATTAAAACAGCACAACCCAAGCTCTATGATTTTGTTTACCGTCACCGCTATAAAAACAAAGTGGCCCCCCTAGTTAATATAGCTAAGCACAAACCAATAATTCACGTATCACGCATGTATGCCAGTAAGTATTGTGGCACGGCACTGGTAGTGCCTGTTGCCAAGCACCCGACCAACAGCAACGGGATCATTGTCTATGACCTTCGCCATGACCCAAGTCCGCTTATCAATGAAACAGCAGATACCTTACGCCAATGGCTATTTAACCCCGACGATTTACCGGCAAGTGCAGCCATACCAGCGCTGAAAACCCTTCATATCAATAGGTGCCCAGTTGTAGTACCTGAAAAAACATTGGATGATAAATCAGCAACGCGATTAGCTATTGATCGCGTACAATACTATAAACATCTGGATAAACTTATCGCGGCTGGTGACTTAACACAAAAAATAACTGCTATATATACCCAAGCTGATTTTACTGATGTTGACGATGTTGATAGCATGCTTTACAGTGGTGGCTTTTTCAGTGATAATGATAAAAATAATATGCGGCTGATTCGCCATGCCGATCCAGAAGCACTTAAAACCCTGTCGCCTCATTTTGACGATAATCGCTTGCCAGAGATGTTGTTTCGTTATCGAGCACGTAACTGGCCAGCAAGCTTAACTAATGAAGAAAAGATAAAATGGCAACATTACTGCCAAGAGCGACTAACCGGTCAGCATTCACCTGCACTGACTTTTTCCCAATTCTTTGATGAAATTGCCGCTTGCCAAGAAGAAAAATTGACCGGTCAGCAACAGGATTTACTGACCGATCTTATGGCGCATGCAAACACGCTCGAATCTAATGGGTAGCAAAATTGTCGCTAAAAAAGTGAAAACTATCTTCACAATGTCATTGCCTATCTAAATGAAAGAGACACGCTAAACAAATGAGAATAACAATCACATAAGATATTACCATAAGCTTTGGTATCGCTTAAACTTAAGTCTAAAAACTATTAGGCTTATAATTAGCCGCCCCACCCAGCCAATGATTGATTTGCCTTAAATCATCAACACTCACGGTACCTGCAGCACTTTTCAGACGCAAGGTGTTCAAAATATAATCGTAACGCGATTGGGAGTGATTACGCCTCGCCCTGAATAGGTCTCGCCGTACATTGAGCACATCCACTGTAGTTCTTGTACCCACCTTATAGCCTGCCTCAGTAGACTCCAGTGCTTTTTCATTGGAAACAACTGCTTGTTTAAGTGCTTTAACCCGGCTGATGCCTGAAATAACGCTGTTGTAATATTCACGGCTTTGCCTTTGTATTTCTCGCCGCCTTTGCTCTTCATTTTGCATAGCCTCACTCAAGCGATGCTCTGCTTCACGGGTTTTGGATAATACACTGCCACCACTATAAATAGGTACGTTAAGCTCTAAAGCAAGGGTGTCCTGATGAGTTTGACTGCTAACATTATTAGAGCTACCACCACTGTTTGAAGTATAGCGTTTCTGACCGATCACATCCAATGTAGGATAATGTCCGATTTTTTGTAACTCTATGACCTGCTCTGCATTATCTACTGCTGTTTTAGCCATCCATAATGATGGATTCTGGCTAAGTGCAACTTCGCTCCATTTATCAATATCTTCTGGCTCCGGTCTTACCAGTGGCACATCATCTTGTAGTACTGACACAGTATCCAGATAGCGACCAGATACTTCTCGTAATCGCTCACGACTATTGACCAATTCATTTTCGGCGCTGATCACCGCAGTACTGGCCAAATCATAGGCAGCCTGTGCTTCGGTAACATCAGTCACTGTTGCCAAACCAACATTAAAACGCTGTCTAGCTTGCGTCAGTTGCTGAGAAATAGTCTCCCGTTCAGCAACAGCAAAGGTTAAATCATCTTGTTTTGCCAATAAGTCAAAATAACGTTCAGCAACACGCACTATAAGGTCTTGTTGTGCTGACTGATAGCGCGCCTCAGCACTCTCAATAGCAATATTAGCTTGGTTAAGCTTAATAAAGTTTTCCCGTCGATAGACTGGTTGGGCGAGCTTTAATGTATACCCGTGGCTACTATAGCTATACTTGCCCCTAATATTATCCTGAAGGATACGATTGTTATTGGCAGCAAGGCTTACCTGTGGCAAAAAACGTGCTGTTGCCTGAACAGCCAGCTCATCTACTGCTTGACGAGATGATAATTCGGCTAATAATATAGGGTCACTTGCCAGTGCCATATCATAGACTTGCATTAAGTCTTTAGCCAAACTCATTGTTGATATCAGTATTGCCACTGATAAAATTGCTATATTAAACGCTTTTTTCACTGTATCCCTATAATTAATACACTATTACCCTGCTATCAACATCAGTTGCCCACGCATTCATGCCACCACTTAAATTAATAATATCAGTAAAACCTGCCTGCTCTAAAAACTGCCCTACCTGATTGCTGCGCTTACCTGAGCGACATACTAATACCACCGTATCGTGCTGGTAGCGGGCCAATGTAGCAAGTTTATCTGGCACAGCTTGCATAGGGATATGATCTGCATCATTTAGCATGCCATGCTTTAATTCATGGGCTTCACGCACATCAATAATCTTCGCTGGTAACGATGTAGTTGCCAGTAGACTTTGCAGCGCTTTTGGACTAATTTGTCTCACCAATGATATTTTATATCAACAAAAATCTGGCTCAGAGTTATTGGTGCAAGCATATTTTTACAGCAGCACACATACTCTCTGCATTATTATATTCGTCATTATGTCATAGATTAAAATGGGAAGTCTATTATGAAAATGGAAATAGCGACATTAGCTGCGGGTTGTTTTTGGCATGTTGAAGCAAAGCTGAAGCAAATAGCAGGTGTAGTATCAACCTGTGTAGGTTACTGCGGTGGTGACAACAATAATCCTGATTATGCGTTAGTGTGCACTGGCACAACTGGTCATGCTGAAGCTGTTGAAGTGACCTTTGATTCTGCTATTGTCAGCTACACTGACTTACTTGCTGTATTTTGGCAATTACACGATCCCACTACACTTAATCGCCAGGGGCCTGATATTGGTAGTCAATACCGTAGCGCCATTTTTTACCATAATAAGCAGCAACAGCAAATAGCAACTGCAACAAAACGGATATTAGCAAAAAGTGGTCACTACCACAATCCCATCGTCACCGAAATTACCACTGCTAGCAAATTTTATCCAGCAGAAGATTATCATCAATGCTATCTAGAAAAGCAGGGGTTAACTAATTGCTATTAGCCTTGCTTGGTATGGCG